>NZ_LT635859.1:559873-565842 GCF_900128485.1 Duodenibacillus massiliensis | reverse complement strand
GGCACGGGTGATTATTTCCCCAAAAAGGTCATCAGCTCCTGATAGGTCTTCCGGCTGGTTCTGAGAGCCGCGGCGATGTTGGCTGCCTGCACCTCTTCCTTTTCTTTCTGCAGGGCAAGCAACTTTTCAGCCCATGCGTTGTATCGAGCTTCCGCCGCCAGGAGCTTCTCCTGCGCCAACGCAATTTTCGCTTCAATCGACGTCACAGATTTCATTCTCGGCATCATCGTCCTCTTCGGGTTCATTGTTGTCTTTTTGATTGGCGGCCGCTGCGGCCAGTGACGCTGCTATCGATGCTGCACCCCTGCGGACATCATCTTCATTCATGCCAAAGCAACTGAGGATGATTTTCTGCGTTCTTGTTACGGCGTGGTCCAGCCCATAAAGTCCGCTTTGCCGTCTCACAAGTTCAATTTTTTCGGCTATTCGTGCATAGTTGTGGGTAAAAAAGTCAAGCAACTACACCGGAAGGCTGTTGTTTAGCGGGCTTTCCGGAGACAGCATGGTTTGGCAAAGGGATTACCAAATTTGAGCAGCATAAAAGCACCATTGCCTTGAGATTTTCAACATTACGAAACCCGTAGGCTTTCCGAATAATCAGCTTGATATTGTTGTTGACGGCTTCGACGCGTGCATTGCTCATTTTTAGCGTGATGCTGTTGAGTATGTTTTGTTCGTGGCGGCGTATCTTGGCGGCCAAATTTTTAAGCTCATCAATACGGCTGTGCCTTGCCCTGTAATACCAACTTTTGAGCTCCTGGGAAGCCTGTTGCGGATCAGTCATTTTCAGGATTAAACGCAGGGCCTCCTTGCTGGTGTAACAGCGGAACAGTACTTTGCTTGTCCGTGCAATCAGCTCCACTTTATGCCTCTGGTTTTCCGTCAGGTTCTCAGGGGCCTTGCCGAGGGCATACAGTGCAGATTTGATTTCATCTGCGGTCTGTTTGGCCTGATTGAACTCTTCCCTTGTTTTATCGTCAGCCTTCGGCCTGCCGCGTTTCTTTTTGAGTTGCTTGCTGATTTGCCTGACCTCCTTGGCTGCCTCGCGCCACTCCTTTTTGCGGACATTATCGACAGCTTCGTTAGCCCACTGAACGACATGGAAATGATCCACGCAACGCTGGCAATGAGGGACAAACTCCCGGATGCAATCATCGATCCAGCGGGCACCATCGCCGGTGATAATTTTGATGCCGGCGCGTTGCTCCGGGGTCAGCAACTTAAAGAACTCTGAGAGGACTGCTTTGCCGTGACCTTTGGACACCCAGACAACGGTATTGGTGTCGTGATTGACGATAACGGTGATGTAGCTGTGTCCCTTACGGTAGCTGGTTTCATCAATGCCGATGGCTCTCAGATTATCGAAGCGCGCCGAGCTGTCAGGTTCTAGAAAGTCTTTGGTCCTTTCAACGCAGCGACCTACTGTTTTCCAGTCGATGCGCATGAACTTACATACGATGCTGCGGGGCAGACTGCGGGCCAGCCAGGCCACCGTCAGATCAAAGTCTTTGGTGAAGCGCGAGCCATGGAAGGCCCACGGCACGGCGGCGGTTACGACGCCGTGTTTGGGGTAGCAAATACGGTAGCTCTCAGCCTGCAGATAGACACGAATGCCGTTTAAATCACCGGCGCGCCAAAGGCGAACCTGATCGTTTCGAGCAGAGTCGTACCTGGGGCTTTTCCTGTTGCAGTGCGGGCACCGGCAACGGTATCCCCGGGTGGCGTGAACCTGGACCACTGCAGATTTTGTACCGTCAGTTTCGTGGAAGAATTCGATGTCCTCGATGACGGTGCCTTTGACATTGAGAAGATGCTTGAATAAAGTGGTGTCCCGAGCCATTCCGGTCCTTATTTTGTGAGTGTTGACAGCCACAACTTTAAAGACTGTGAATGGCTTTTTTTTAATGAAATCTGAAGAAAGGCCGGCAGTCGTGCTGTTCGCCCTGCCCCTATTCGGCGGCCGTTACGGAGAGAGCCCCCGGTACTCGCTACGCTGCATACCTGTGCGCGGCCTGCGGCCGTGCTCGGTATTTCGCTACGCGATTACCGGGGGCTCTCTCCGTATTTGTTAACAGGCTCTCGTTGCCCAAAAACGGTGGACTAACTACCCACACATATGCCCGAAGAATCCAAAAAATAGAGACAATTTTGGCTAAAAATCGTCGAAAACCGGGGTGGACATCGGTGGACGACCATGGGCGAATTTCAGGGCTAAATCTTTGAAAGAAAATAAAAAACCCGAGTTGTCATGGACAACCCGGGACGTATTCCTGGTGGAGGTGGCGGGAATTGAACCCGCGTCCGAAGCAATTTTTCCGCCGAATCTACATGTTTAGCCCGGAAATTTAAGTCTTACTGACAACCCTGCCTTCGGGCGGGCCGGTCATCAGCCAGTCGCTTGATCTCGACCAATGCGTCGCGACACCGCATCAGTCCAGTCCCTGTGAATGACGATGCTGTCGGTTTTACCCGACCCGGACCAGAGACCATCCGGTGCATCGCCCGCGGCCCTTAGGCGGCGAGAGCGAAACGCTCGTTGTTGGCGTTTATTTGTGTCTAGCTGTTTTACGAGGTGACTAGACCTCGACATGCATCGTGCAGCGTCCTATACCCCGTCGAAACCGGAACACCCCCACACGCTGGATCGTGCATATTAAAGGAAGCCGGCGGAATTTGCGCGCTTTTTTGGTAAAAACTGTTGCTGCCGCAAAGGTGCGCACCAAAAAGCAACAAAGCACCAATCAGGTGCATTATGATCATTCTTTGTGCATGGCGAGCGTGCCGGCGCTGCAAAAAGGTGCAAAAAACGCGAATTTCATTTTGGCACGGTTTTTGCTTTATTTCGGACAACACGAAGCGGGTGAGCTGATTTCGGGCCCGGCCGCGACAGATAACGTAAAACACTTCCCTTTGATTCGAGGAGAAAGAATATGACGTCCCCCTCTGACGTTTTGCAGATGGTCAAAGACAACGATGTTAAGTTTGTCGATTACCGCCTGACCGATACCCGCGGCCGTGAACAGCACGTTTCCGTTCCCGCTCATCAGCTCACGGAAGAAACCTTCGAAGACGGTCAGCCCTTTGACGGCTCCTCGATGGCCGGCTGGCGAGGCATTGAAGCCAGCGACATGATCCTGATGCCCGACCCCAACACGGCTCATATGGATCCGTTCCGCGAACAGAACACGCTGATTCTGACCTGCGACGTCGCTGAACCCGACACCGGCAAGGGCTATGCCCGCGATCCTCGCTCTCTCGCAAAGCGCGCCGAAGCGTATCTGAAGTCCACCGGGATCGGTGATCAGGCTTTCTTCGGTCCGGAACCTGAATTCTTCATTTTCGACAGCGTCACCTGGAGCACCGACCCGGATCACACGTTCTTTAAGATCGGCTCGGAAGAAGCCCCCTGGTCTACGAAGATCGAATTTGAAGGCGGCAACCTCGGCCACCGCGCTCCTTTTAAGGGCGGCTACTTCCCGGTTCCGCCGGTTGATTCCCTTACCGACATCCGCGCCGAAATGGTGACGCTTCTGGAGCAGCAGGGCGTGCCCTGTGAAATCCACCACCACGAAGTGGGTGCTGCGGGTCAGTGCGAAATCGGTACTCGCTTCTCCACGCTCGTGCAGCGCGCCGACTGGCTGCAGATCATGAAGTACACGATCTGGAACGTGGCGGCTGCCTACGGTAAGACCGCGACCTTCATGCCCAAGCCCATGAGCTGCGACAACGGCTCGGGCATGCACGTGCACCAGTCCATCTGGAAGAACGGTGAAAACCTCTTTGCCGGCAACGGCTACGCCGGTCTTTCCGAGCTCGCCCTGCACTACATCGGCGGCATCATCAAGCACGCCCGTGCCTTAAACGCCCTCACCAACCCGACCACGAACTCCTACAAGCGTCTGGTCCCGGGCTTTGAAGCCCCGGTGAAGCTTGCGTACTCGGCATGCAACCGCTCGGCCTCGTTGCGTATCCCGCACGTCTCGAGCGCCAAGGCCCGCCGCGTGGAAGTGCGCTTCCCGGACCCCATGGCCAACCCCTACCTCGCCTTCTCCGCGATGCTGATGGCTGGCCTTGACGGTATTCAGAACAAGATCAATCCGGGGGATCCGGCCGACAAGAACCTCTACGATCTGCCGCCCGAAGAAAACGCGAAGATCCCGACGGTTTGCTCGAGCCTGGACATGGCCCTTGACTACCTCGACCGCGACCGTGAGTTCCTCACTCGCGGCGGCGTTTTCAGCGACGACTTCATCGACAGCTTCATTGCGCTGAAGATGCAGGAAGTCACGCGTTACCGCGCAAGCATCGAACCCTGCGAATTCGATATGTACTACGCCGGCTGATATAGGGCGCTCACGCTGAAAGGACGGTGCCGCGGCAAGGTTTTTCCGCGGCCCGCCTTCGGCAGATGAACGCAAAAAAAGGCGCAGTGGTGACATCAGCCGCTTGCGCCTTTTCTTTCCTCTTTTACGGCATAAAGGCAGAGATTGTGTTGAGAACCAAAGAGCCGTGCGGCACGTTTGACGTGCGGCTTTGTGCAGGCGCCGATCTTTTGGCAACATCAGTTGTGGTGCTGGAAAAAACGGGCGTTGTCGCCTGGTGTAACGCCGCGGCTGAAATGCTTTTCGGTGTCTCGCGCCGCAACCTCACCGGGTCTGGTATCGGCCAGTGGCTACCCGCGGTGACGCAGTGGCTCTCGCATCTGCCTGCGCAGGGCGACAAGTTTTCGCCCTACGGAGCCGTCGCGGAACTCTGCCGTCCGATGACCGATCCCGAGCCCGTCTACGCAACGCTTTCGCCTTTAGCGGGAAGCGAGGGCTATCGGGTGCTGGAAATCACCGCCGTGCACGACGCCATGCAGCTGGTGCGTGAGGAAGAGCAGGCGGGGATGAACGAGGCCACCAAGGCCCTTTTGCGAAACCTCGCGCACGAAGTGAAAAATCCGCTCGGAGGCATCCGCGGTGCGGCGCAGCTCCTCGACGCCGAGCTTGCCACAAGCGATGAGCGGGAATACACCGCCGTCATCATCAGTGAGGCCGACCGCCTGCAAAGCCTCGTGGACCGGCTGTTGGTGCCCTACCGCAGGGAAAGGCGTGTGGGACCAGTCAATATTCTCGAGGTTCTGGAGCGCGTGAGAAATCTTCTCACCGCGGAATTTCCGGCGGGCCTTGTGATCCGGCGGGATTACGACGTGTCGGCACCGGAAATCACCGGGGACAAAGAGCAGCTCATTCAGATCTTTTTAAATCTGATGCGTAACGCCGTGCAGGCGATGCATACGCTCATTGACGAGGGACGTGCCGAGATCACGCTTAAAACCCGTATTGCCCGGCAGGTGACGATTCAGCGAAAACTTTGGCGCATGGCCTTAAGCGTGGAAGTGATCGATAACGGGCCCGGCATTGATCCGGCGATCCGCGAAAAGATTTTCTACCCGCTCGTAACGGGCAGAGACGGCGGCACGGGGCTGGGGTTGTCGCTTGTGAAAACCTACGTTGATCAGCACGGAGCGGCGATTGAGGCGGAAAGCGAACCCGGGCGCACGGACTTCCGGCTGCTTTTTCCGTTAAAAGCCGCCTGAAACAAACGAAAGGAACACCGAGGTCAACTCCCCCTGACTGAAGTCAGAGGCTTGGCAACAAGTCTTGGTTGACTAGCCTCAGTCCGTTTTCGGACGGACTCCGTTGGTTGGGAATTCGTTCCGTCGCAAGACGGGACGCAAACAGGCACCGCGGGATGTCGATCCTAGTCCCGCGCTCTGCGGTCTGCGGTTAAAAGCTCTGAGAGGTAGGAGCGGTGCTTCAGACAACAAACCCCTTCCAACATTGGCGAAGGATCACCACCGACCGCAAGGTCGAGCAGACGGAGCCCGTGAGGTATCCGTCAATGGAGAACACTTTGAAAGTTTTTGTGTTGAATATGCGCGGGCAACCGCTCATGCCGTGCTCCCCGTCCAAGGCGCGTCAGCT
>NZ_LT635859.1:328871-559868 GCF_900128485.1 Duodenibacillus massiliensis | reverse complement strand
AGCTCCTTCGGGCCGGGAAGGCCGTGCCTGTGCGCCGAACGCCCTTTGTGATTCAACTGACGGTGCCGACGGGCGAAACCAAGCAGCCGATCACCTTGGGTGTGGATGCGGGCTACAAGCACGTCGGCCTGAGCGCAACGACCGCCAAGGAAGAGTTGTTGGCTTTCGAGGTCGAACTGCGGCAGGACGTGACGGGCTTGCTCTCGAATCGCTTGGCACTTCGCCGCGCCCGACGCAACCGCAAGACCCGCTACCGCGCACCACGCTTTGCCAACCGCGTTCGATCGGAGCACAAGGGCTGGCTTGCGCCGTCCGTGGAGAACCGCATTCAGGCGCACATATCGCGCATTGAAGCGGTTTGCCGAGTGCTTCCGATCACCAAAATCGTGATTGAAACCGCATCCTTCGACATTCAGAAGATCAAAAACCCAGAGATTGAAGGCGAAGGCTATCAGCAGGGCGAGCAGCTTGGCTTTTGGAACGTGCGCGAATATGTGCTGTTCCGCGACGGTCACGTTTGCCAAGCCTGCAAAGGCAGATCGAAAGATCTGATTCTCAACGTGCATCACATTGAGAGTCGGAAAACGGGAGGCGACGCGCCGGGCAACCTCATCACGCTGTGCGAGGCGTGCCACAAGGCGTATCACGCAGGCAAGTTGAAGCAGTTCAGTCCCCGGCGCTGCGCTTCTTTCAGGGCAGAGACTTTCATGGGCATCATGCGTTGGACGGTGTTCAACCGCCTGCGCGAGCGCCATCCCGAATTGCCTGTCACGAATACCTACGGGTATCTGACCAAACACAAGCGCATCGTCGAGGGCTTGCCGAAGACGCATTGCGCGGACGCTTTCTGCATTGCTGGCGTCCTCGACGCAAAACGTCGGGGCGAATACCTGTTTCAGAAACAGACGCGCCGCCACAATCGCCAGATCCACAAGCTGACGATTCTCAAAGGCGGTGTGCGCAAGCGCCATCGGGCTCCGTACCTAGTGCACGGCTTCAGGCTCTTTGACAAGGTGCTGTGCAAAGGGGAAGTGGGCTTTATTTTTGGCAGACGCTCCTCGGGTGCATTCGATGTGCGCCGTCTGAACGGTACAAAGATTTCTGCCGGTATTTCCTACAAGAAACTTTCGCTTCTTGAGAAGCGAAAGATGTTTTTAACTGAACTGAGAAAGGAGGGCCGCGATTCCTCCCGCGTCTGAAGACGCGGGTTTCCTCGCGGAATTTCTATGAAAGCCATTTGGGTTGTTGACGATGACCGGTCCATCCGCTGGGTGCTTGAAAAGGCGCTGCAGCGCGAGAACCTGCCTTTCCGGATGTTTGAGGATGCCGCTGACGTCATTGCGGCGCTTCAGGCCGAAACGCCCTCAGTGCTTTTAAGTGATATCCGTATGAAGGGGACGTCCGGCATGGAGCTCCTTCACACCGTCAAAAAAGAGCATCCGGAAGTGCCGGTCATCATCATGACGGCTTTCAGTGACCTGGACAGTGCGGTGAACGCCTTTCAGGGCGGAGCGTACGAGTACCTCGCCAAGCCCTTTGACATCAACCGCGCGATTGAACTTCTGCGCCGTGCCTGCGAAGAGTCGGGGGCCTCGGAGACGCCACAGACTGAGACAGGGGAGGCGGTGCCCGAAATCATCGGACAGTCCGCTGCCATGCAGGAAGTCTTTCGGGCAATCGGGCGGCTTTCTCAAAGTAACGTCACAGTGCTTGTGACGGGCGAATCCGGTACCGGTAAGGAAGTGGTGGCGCGCGCCCTTCACAATCATTCGCCGCGCCGCTCGGCACCGTTTGTGGCGATCAATACGGCAGCGATACCGAGGGAACTCCTTGAAAGCGAACTTTTCGGCCACGAAAAGGGGGCCTTTACTGGGGCAAACTCCCTGCAGTACGGGCGCTTTGAGCAGGCTAAGGGCGGCACGCTCTTTCTGGACGAAATCGGCGACATGCCGATGGAGATGCAGACGCGGCTTTTGCGCGTTTTGTCGGACGGGTGCTTTTACCGCGTCGGGGGCTGTCAGTTAATCAGAAGTGATGTGCGCGTCATTGCCGCTACGAACCAAAACCTGGAGGCCCGCGTGCGCGAAGGCCTTTTCCGTGAAGACCTCTTTCACCGCTTAAATGTGATTCGTCTCAGGCTTCCGCCCCTGCGCGAGCGCTCTGAAGACATTGCGGCCTTGGCCGATCACTTTTTGGCTGAGGCCGCGAAAAACCTCAAAACAGAACGCAAGCACTTAAAGCCCGAAGCGCTGGACTTTATACGGCGTTTCCCTTTTCCGGGAAACGTGAGGCAGCTTGAGAATCTCTGTAACTGGCTTACCGTGATGGCCCCGAGCCAGTGGATCCGGACCGAAGACTTACCGGACGAGTTTTTGCGGGGTGAGGCGGCAAAGGATGCCGTAAAGGGCGGTGCCGAGGGCGAGTGGACATCGGCGCTCAAAGACGAAATCCGCGTGGCACTGACTACTGGAGCTCCGGAAGTAATGGCGAAATTTACCCGCGATTTTGAGTGCGCGGTGTTTCGCGCGGCACTTGACTTTACGCACGGCCGCAAGGTGGAGGCAGCGCAAAAGCTCGGAGTGGGGCGCAACACGCTCACGCGAAAGATTCAGGAGCTCGGGCTCTGAGATCTTGGACGAACCCGGCAGCGCTTGCAGTCGCGGACGGTTTTCCCGCATAATCGGCCGCACAAGAAAATCATCCGTACCAGGTGACTGCTCCCCCTTAATAAATTGAGGGGCTTCTCGGTTCAACGGCTACAGCACAACTGTCGTTGTGACTTACACAGCCTCCGCGAGCAGAGACGGACAGCCCTTCCGCCTTTGGCCTTATCTGCATTGCGGACCGCTTCCTGCTCCGCCATGGAATCGTATTGCTTAAGCCAGCAGTGATTGTGTAGTTTTTTGGCTTTCGTCAGCAGCGGTTTAATGTCCTTAATAACACTGAGGCTCTCGCCATGAACCTTATAGCAATGATTCTTTATGGCGACGGCTTTGTTGTAGCAGTAACGCACGGCGCCAAATTGCCCGCGCAGGAACTGTTGCTGTTCCTCTGTCGGGTAGATGCGGACTTTGACAACGTGAAGCATGTGATCTCTGGTACGGCTGGTACCACTGAGCTTCGAAGTCTATCAAAACCAATGGCTGTGCTAATGGTTAGAATCCTGCAGATATGCTTGGAAAAAATAACAAGCGGCATTCCTGGGGGTGTTGATAAAATCGGCTCATTGAGCGAAGTAAAAAACCATTGAAAATCAATGGATGGAATTTTTAATTTAACCGTCACAAACCGGTTTAGATATTTGAAAAACCTGTTTGCTACGCTGTTGGTGAGGAGCAGGCAGCTAAAACACAGAGTTTTTCTCGTTAGATGCCGTTAATTGGCTGAACCGACTTTATCAACATCCCCGATCCTGCTGCGATTCTCTGATGCAAAAAGGCCTCTCACTCTCGGACTTTGAAGACGAACTGCGCGCGCTCGGCGCAGGGCCCCGTCATATCCGCCGCATTTACCGTGCCTGGCTGGGGCTCGGCCCCTGGGAGGCCAAGGACTCGGCGCGCTACCCGGCCGCTCTGGAAGCAAAACTCACAGAAATCCGCAACCGGCTCACAAAACTCACGCAAGTGCTGCCCGTAAAAAGTGAGCAGGCGGAATCCTTAAAACTTATCGTGGGGTTAAGTGACGGAGAGTGCATTGAAAGCGTCCTGCTGCCGCGCCGTGCGCTGTGCGTGTCGACGCAGGTGGGATGCGCTGTGGGGTGCCGCTTCTGCATGACGGGAAAGGGCGGCCTTGTGCGGCAGTTAGGGAGCGCGGAAATTGTCGCTCAGGTTGTCGAAGCCCTCAAAATCCGGCCCGATATTAAAAAGGTTGTGATGATGGGGATGGGTGAGCCCAGCCACAACCTGAAGGAAGTGCTGGAGGCGGTGAATTTTCTCGGCGACGTTTTGGGCCTTGCGCACAAGGAAATTGTGGTGTCAACGGTGGGGGATCCGAGGCTTTTTGATGCGATCCGCACCAACGGCGTGCATCCGGCTGTTGCTCTTTCGCTTCATACAACGGACGACATGAAGCGCCGCGAGCTTTTACCCAAGGCGCCGAAAATTCCAGCCGCAGACCTTTTGGCGATGACGCTCGATTACGCGGAAAGCACCAAGTACCCGGCGCAGATTGAGTGGACACTGATTGAGGGTGTGAACGACTCTGCCCGAGAAGTCGAATGCCTTGCCGAACTTATCAAGGGGCGCTACGCGATGGTGAACTTTATCGCCGTCAATCCCGTGGAAGGCACCGGATTTAAGCGTCCGTCAAATGCTCACATGCAGGATCTCATCACAATTTTGCGCCGTCAGGGGATCATCGCTACGATAAGGGACAGTGCGGCGCAGGATATTGAAGGCGGATGCGGCCAGCTGCGGGCACGGGTACTTGAGATTAACCGACAGATTGAACAATGCAGCGACGAAAACAAAAACTGAGTAAGGCCCGGTCCCGCACCATGTGGCTGGCGTGGATTGCCTGGGGCGTGATCGGCAGCATCTTTCTTTTCGAGGACTCCAGGGGCGGCTCGGGCTGGCTCTCGTTTCTCCTTACCTCGCCCTTCTGGCTTTTGTTTGCCGTCTGGCCCTTTATTTGGCTGTGGCTTGTGACGCGGCGCAATGATGAGTGGGTTGAGATTGACGATGATGTCATCAGCGGCGAAAACGGCGAGACGATCGCGCGCTTTGTGCAGAAGGACGGCGTGCGCTACGTTGATATTGACGCTTTTGCCGATACGTTTAAGTGCTCCCGTGACGTCCCCACGGTGACGCTTCCAGGCGGCACCGAGCGGTTTGCAAGGCTCGATGACGTGCGGCATATGGCCACCGGCAACAAAGCCCTCACGGAGTGGCTTGCGGTGGTGGATTCGCTCCCGAAATAAAGCCGCGAGAATAAAGAAAAACCGAAGCGGATATTGTGTTTAGCTTCGGTTTTTGCATTTTTCAGGGCTGTGCGTCTTCAACCGGATCGAAGGAAATCTCCATGCGCCGCGGCATCGGGGTGTTGCCAAGGGGCCGCGGGAAGGGATTGCAGCGGCTGATGGCGTGCCGCACGGCCCGGTCAAAGGCGGGAAGCCCCGAGCTTTGCGTCATACGCGGGGTTTCGGCGATTTTGCCGTTCGGAAGAAGTCTCACGCTGTAGACGGCCACATGCGTGCCTCTGGCAATGCCCGAGGGAACGGAAAACAGGATAAAGGGCCGGATGCAGCTGATGACGCGTGAGGCGTACGCTGCAGAGAGTTTCCCCTGCATCGAGCGTTCAACGCCCGGTGTGCCGCGCGTTGAGCCCACGCGGCCCGAAGTAACGGCGGGTGCCCCGGTGATGCGGGCGAGTTCGGCCCGACGCATTTCTTCAGCGAGCTCCGCCTGCCGGCGTTTTTCTTCGGCAATGCGCTTGCGGCGGGCAGCTTCGGCACGCTTTTTGGCTTCCGCAATGCGTTTTTCTTCCGCCAAACGCTTTTCCTCTGCAATGCGTTTCTCTTCGGCGATGCGCTTTTCCTCAGCGAGGCGCTTTTCTTCGGCGATACGCTTTTCTTCAGCGATGCGTTTTTCCTCGGCGATGCGTTTTTCCTCAGCGAGGCGCTTTTCTTCGGCGATGCGTTTTTCCTCAGCGATGCGTTTTTCCTCGGCGATGCGTTTTTCTTCGGCAATACGCTTTTCTTCCGCCAGACGCTTTTCTTCAGCGATACGGATATCTTCTTCGCGGCGCTTTTGTTCAGCTTCTTCGGCGGCCCGTTTTTCAGCTTCCAGGCGCTCAGCCTCGAGACGCTCGGCCTCTCTGCGTTCTGCTTCCCGGCGCTCTTCTTCAAGAAGCTTCTGAGCTTCAGTCTGCGCCTTTGCTTCAGCTTCGGCGCGCGCCTTTTCGTCGGCAAGGCGCTGCGCCTCACGTCTCACCTGCGCTTCTTTTTTGAGCTGCAGTTCTTCGGCCGTGGGTTCTTCCGGCGCCGGTGCCGCTTTGTTGTCAGGAGCTTCTTCCTCGGTTTCCTGCGTCGTGCCTTTGAGGCTCATGCCGGAGGCGTCTTCCGGCGCCCAGAGTTCGGCGTAGACCGTTTCGGTATCCGTATTCCACTGAAAGACGTTAAAGAGCGCGAAAAAGAGGAGCCCGTGCACAGCCACCGCCGCAATGACGCCAGCCGGTACATCCGTCAGACGGGAATTGGCGGGCGCAAGGCGCGCGGGATCTCCGGACTCATTGTCCGTCTGAGTCCGGTCCGACTGCAGATCCTGCGGATCTTCGCGCTTATCCTGATTGCCTTCGCTCATTTCGTGCGCTCAATCTTCAGCGCGAGGCCCACGCGCTTGATTTCGGCGTTTTGCAGGGCTTTCATGACGTTCACGACCTGCTCGTAGCGCACATCGCGGTCGGCGGCGATCACGACCGGCGTGTCGGCATCGGCCTGCGCCGAACGCACGTTGGCAATGAGAGCCGTCATGTCAACGGGCCTGAGCCCATTTTGGACTTTAAGCGAGAGGTGACCGTCGGCGTGCACCACGACTTCAACGGGATTGGCGGGTGCGGCGGAAGCCTTGGAAACACTTGGCAGATTAATGACCGAAGGGTTCACAAAAGGGGCGGCGACCATCAGAATCACCACGAGCACAAGCATCACGTCGATATAGGGAACGACGTTCATGTCGCTCATCATGCGGCGTTTCTTGCGCGTCTGAAGGCTTTTAAGTGCCATGATTGTCTGTCCTTCAGGGGTGTCAGGCCGTCTGACGCGAGAGGATGTTTAAGAACTCTTCGCTGAAGCTGTCAAAGCGGTTGGTGATGCGCTCAAGGCGGTTGGCAAAATAGTTGTAGGCAGCCGTCGCGGGAATGGCGGCAAAAAGGCCGATTGCGGTCGCAACGAGCGCTTCGGCAATGCCCGGGGCCACGACGGCAAGCGAGACGTTGTCAAGCGTTGAAAGCCCGGTGAAGGCATTCATAATGCCCCAGACCGTACCGAAAAGACCGATGTAAGGGGAGACCGACCCGATGGAGGCGAGAAGCGGAAGCCCTCGCTCAAGGTCATCGACCTCACGCTGAAAGGCGGCGGTCATGCCGCGGCGCACGCCCGAGAGCTGCTCGACCTCGGCTTTGCCGGCAAGCTTTACGAATTCGGCCATGCCGGCAACGAAGATGCGTTCTTCCGCGCCCGTTCTGTCGTGGCGCGACGTGGCGGACTCAAAGAGTTTTGCGAGATCAGCGCCTGACCAGAAGCGCTTTTCAAATTCTTCGGTCTGGCGCGCCGTGCGCGAAAGAACAATGGCCTTTGAAAAAATCGTGGCCCAGCTCATCAGAGACGCCAGAACCAGAATGCCCAGCACGCACTGAACGACGACACTTGCGTTCATCACCAGGGTGACGATGGAAAGATCGGCAGAAGACGGATTCATTTTTATTTGTTTTCGGTATCGGTTGTTGTTTCGGCCTCGGCAAGCATCCGGCGGCAGGCCTCGGACAATGCGTCAGGAATCGTGACGGGCGTGCCTTTTTCGGGGTCAACCGCGGCGCAGCGTACTTCGGCGGAAACCAGCAGTGTATCGTCCCGCCAGACTTCCTGCGCAAAAACGACGGAGGCGGCCCGGATGAGTTTGACGCGGGTTTTGACGGTGAGAAGATCATCGAGCTTTGCCGGACGCCGGTACTTAAGTGACAAGTCCGCCACAACAATCACGGGCATGCCGGCTTCCTGCATGCGGCGCTGCTCAAACCCCGCGCTTCTTAAAAATTCACCGCGGGCGCGCTCCATGTAGCGCAGATAATTAGCGTGATAAACAATGCCGCCCGCATCGGTATCTTCCCAGTAGATGCGTATGGGCAGGGTAAAAACTGGACTCGGCATGAGGTTTTGTGGCAGAAAATTTGTGCTTGTCTGGCTGAAGTCGTGCTAATTTGGCGTCAGCCTTCGGCCGGATGAGCCGAAATACTACAGAAGATTTGGGTTTTGCCATTGTTTTCGGGCGAAAAAGATGCGCTTTGCAACGCAAAAATGCACTTTGAAACGGTTTTTGACGGCTGCGGCAGTGGTCGCGGTCCTTACTGCCTGCGGCTGTTCGCGCCCGGTTAATAACCCCAGGCCCCTTGCGGACTATGCCGAGAACACGCTCTTTTCGAGCTTTTCGGGGAGAAGCCCCAAGACGCTTGATCCCCAGGTCTCCTACTCAAGCGACGAGACGATTTACACCTACACGATCTACGAGCCGCCCTACGGTTACCACTATCTGAAGCGCCCTTATGAAGTGATACCGAAAACGGCGGAGCGCGTGGTCACTCCTGTTTACCTTGATAAAAACGGCCGGGAACTTGCGCCAGGGGCGGATGTTTCCGCCAGTGCCTTCTCCCGCTACGTGATTCCGATTAAAAAAGGGATCCGCTACGCACTGCACCCGGCTTTTGCGAAAGACGCGGCCGGCAACTACCGCTATCACCGGCTAACCGATGCGGTGGCGGAAAAACTCACCAACCCCCTGGACCTTCCGGAAAAAGGGACGCGGGAACTGACGGCCGACGATTACGTCTACGGCATTAAGCGCATTGGTGACGTCCGCACCGTAAGCCCTGTTTTGGGGATTTTGTCCTCGCACATCGTGGGGTTAAAGGCCTTTTCCGAAACTTTTGCCCAAGCCTTAAAGGAGGCGGAAGCCGCCGGACGTCCGGCGCCCGATATCCGGGATTTTACCGTTGAGGGAGTGAAAGCCCGCGACAGCCATACGCTTGAAATCACGGTCTACGGGCGTTATCCGCAGTTTGCCAACTGGCTCACGATGGCGTTTTTTGCACCGGTTCCGTGGGAAGCAACCGCCTTTTACGGGGCCAACCCGCTCCTTAAAAAGAACAACGTCACGCTTGAGGCCTGGCCTGTGGGCACAGGCCCCTACCGGCTCGTTTCTTCGCGGCAAAACCGGGAGCACGTTTTGGAGCGCAACCCCGAGTTTCGCTTTGTGCCCTATCCGTGTGAGGGTGAGCCGGAGCATGAGGCAAAGGGCCTTTTAAAGGACTGCGGCAAGCCCCTTCCCTTTGTTGACCGCATCGTGATGACGCTTGAAAAGGAAGCGGTTCCGGTGACCACAAAATTCCTGCAGGGCTATTACGACAGTCCGCAGATTTCGCGCGTGGATGTGGGGCAGGGGTATCTGGTTGCTGCGGGAGATGACGCGGATAAGGCAAAGCTTTACGCCGAGCGTGAGCTTGTTTTCCCGACAACCGTGGAAGCCAATCTCTGGTACCTCGGCTTTAACTGGCTTGACCCCGTGGTGGGCGCTGGAAAAACGGCAGCCGAGCGCGAACGCAACCGAAAATTGAGACAAGCTATTTCTATTGCTGTTGACTGGGAAGAGCAGATTGCGATCTTTGAAAAGGGGCAGGGTGAAGCCGCGCACGGGCCGCTGCCGCCCGGGCTTTTCGGTTACCGCGCAGACGGGCCTGCGGCCTTTAACCCGGTTGTCTACCGTAAGGACGAAAACGGCCGCATTGTGCGCCGCAGTATTGAGGACGCCAGGCGTCTGATGCGTGAAGCCGGTTACCCCGACGGGCGCGACGTGAAGACGGGGCGCCCCCTTGTGCTTAATTTTGACTGGCAGAGCGCGGCCCCGGGCTCCAAAGCGTTTCTTGAGTGGTTTACGCGGCAGTTTGCCAAGATCGGCATTCAGCTCGAAGTCCGTGCCACCGACTACAACCGCTTTCAGGACAAGATGATGAACGGCACGGCCCAGATTTATTACTGGGGGTGGATCGCGGATTATCCGGATGCGGAAAACTTTCTTTTTCTCCTGTACGGCCCCAACAGTAAAGTGGGAAGCACGTCCGGAGGCGAAAATGCGAGTAATTTCTGCAACGCCGAATTTGATCGGCTTTTTGAAAAAATGCGTACGGAAGAAAACGGTCCGGAAAAAGCTGCTTTGATTGACCGCATGATCCGGATCGCGCAGACCGAGGCCCCGTGGAGTTTCGGTTACTACCCCCGGCAGGCTGCGGCTCTGCACGGCTGGGTGAAAAACGCCAAGCCCACGCAGACGGTGCGGGATAACGTGCAGTACATGGCCGTTCACGCAAAAGCGCGGGCTGAAAAAATCCGCGCGTGGAATACGCCCGTTCTCTGGCCGGCGCTCATCATTCTTTTGGCGGCGGGATTTTTGGTTTGGGCGGTGAGAAATTATGTGAGGGCGCGCCGTTCCGTGACCGGCCGTATTGCGGAGGGAAATAAATGATCGGCTACATTTTCCGCCGCATTGTCTACGGCTTTTTCATTCTGCTCGGTGTGAACGCCCTTACGTTTGCCCTCTTTTTTGCCGTCAACACGCCGGATGATATGGCCCGGCTTTCAATCGGCGGGCGCTACGTGACGCAGCAGGCAATTGACTCTTGGAAAAAGGAGCGGGGCTACGACGTGCCGCTTATCTTTAACAGTGCGGCCGAAGGTACCGGGAAATTCACGGAAACGATCTTTTTCCGGCGCTCAGCGCCTCTTTTGGCCGGGGACTTCGGGCTCTCGGACACCGGCCGCAGTATCAATACCGAAATTAAGGAAAGGGCGCCCGCGTCTTTGGCGCTCGCCCTCCCGACCTTTTTGCTGGGTGTATTTGTATCGGTGAGTTTTGCGCTCATTTTGGTGATGGTGAGAAGAACGCGGCTGGAGTGGGCGGGTGTGGCGATGAGCGTCACGGTGATGAGCATTTCGGCGCTTTTTTACATCATCGTGGGGCAGTGGCTTTTTTCTAAGACCCTGAGATGGGTGCCGGTCTCTGGGTTTTCCGAGGGGTTTGCCATGGCCGCGTTTCTGGTGCTGCCGGTCGCTATCGGCGTTTTTACGCGCCTTGGCGGCGAAGCGCTTCTTTACCGTTCGATGTTTCTTGAAGAAAGCGAAAAAGACTACGTGAGAACGGCCCGCGCCAAGGGCGTAAGCGAAATGCGGGTGCTTTTCCGCCATGTGCTCGGTAACGCCATGCTTCCGGTGATCACCAGTACCGTGGCCGTGATCCCGATGCTTTTTATGGGGTCACTTATCATGGAAAACTTTTTCGGAATTCCGGGGCTTGGTTCCTACACGATTGACGCGATTAACGCCCAGGACTTTTCCGTCGTGCGCGCGATGGTGTTTTTGGGAACGGCTGCCTATATTCTCGGGCTCATTCTCACGGACGTGGCCTACACGGTGGTTGACCCCAGAATACGGCTGAAGTAAAGGATGCGGCAAAGTGAAAATTGTTGTTCTCTACACCGATCTTGTGATGTGGTTTCTTGCGGCCGCAGTTCTATTTTTTGCGGTTTATGCCGCGAAAACCCCGGAACTTGCGGCCAAATGGAAACAAGTGCTCATCCGCCCCGCGGCCCAGGCCTGCGGCACGGTGCTGCTGCTCTTTTTCCTTTTGGCGCTTGCCGACAGCGTGCACTGGCGAAATGAACTCCCGAAGCAGACAGCTGAGGCAACCGTTGCCTACGACACGAAGACCGTGTCGCTTTTAGACACCCTGGTGCTGCCGCACATTGCGGGACGCGAGAGAAGTTACTCAGCGCCTTTTGCCCTGCACGACTTTGACAAAACAACGGTCATCAGGGATGGTAAAAGCGTGCGTGACTATCAGAGGCTTACCGGGGCTTCGCCTGACGTGCCCGAAAAGGGCGCGGGGCTTAAGCTCGGGAAACGTTTTTTTGCGGGGTTTTTAACGGGGGTGATTGCGCTCTCAATGCTCTGGATTATCCTGGCGCTCGCGCATAAGGCGGTCTGCAAAACGCCTTTTACGCTGAGCCTGGTGAAGGTTACGGCGCGCACCAATCCCGCGCGGCCTGCGGTGCAGGTGGTGCAGGTCGCCGTGCTTTTGGCGGTCATTCTTATGTTTATCTGGCCGATGCGGCATGTTTTCGGCACCGATGCCACTGGTAACGACGTCCTCTACACAGCCTTAAAGTCGGTGAGAACGGCCTTTGTGATCGGGTCTCTCGCCACACTTTCCGCGCTTCCCTTTGCGGTTGTTTTGGGTATAGCCGCCGGGTACTTTAAAGGTAAGACCGACGACGTCATCCAGTACATTTACACGACGCTTTCGTCCATTCCCTCGGTGCTTCTGATTGCTGCGTCAGTTCTGATGGTGCAGGTTTTTATCGACAAAAACCCGCAGCTCTACGAAACGGGGCTTGAGCGCGCGGACGTGCGGCTTTTTCTTCTGGCAGTCATCATGGGTGTGACGGGGTGGGCTGCGCTCGCAAGACTTTTGCGCGCTGAAACGATGAAGGTGGCGGCGATGGACTTTGTGACCGCCGCCAAGTCGTTCGGCGTCTCGCCCTGGCGCATCATGGCGCGCCACGTGCTTCCGAACGTCACGCACATTGTGCTCATTGTGGCGGTGCTCGACTTTTCGGGGATTGTGCTTTACGAAGCGGTTTTAAGTTACGTGGGGGTCGGGGTTGATCCGACGATCGACAGTTTCGGCACCATGATTAATGCAGCAGCCGTTGAGATGAGCCGCAGCCCCATGATCTGGTGGAATCTGGCCGCCTGTTTTCTTTTCATGGTGACGCTTGTTTTGTGCGCGAACCTCTTTGCTTCGGCCGTGCGGGACGTGTTTGATCCGAGGTCCGGATCTGGTGCGGGCGGACGGGTGCTGCGGTTTCGTCGGGCAGCTTGCCGCAACCTGCTTGCTCTCTCTGGCAATCCTGAGCGAGTACGAGATCGTTGATTTGCCGATCGAGTACTGCTCCACGGCTTCAGAGATGCTGAGCTCCTTGCTCAGCAGGCGCGCTACGACGTTGTCTTTGAACTCCTGCGAATATCGCATGTTTTGCCACTCCATGAAAGGTTGAAGGGGTGGCGAAAGGTAGTATGGCATTTAATGCAAACTCAGTGGTTTCCCTTTGCGGCTGAGACATGAGGGGCAGACGTTTCTGCCGGAATTTTTTAGTACAAGCCGCCGCTTTGCATTAAGTGATTCGAATCGGGGGCATAGTTTTCAGTAAGTGCCCGGGAAACGAAAAAGGCAACACTTCTCGCAAATCGGACTTTTTTCGCGCTTCAAGAAGTTCTTTCTCGTGCGTTTTTCCTTCTGTTATCGTTCTCACTTAACGGATACTAAAGAAGCACTCCATGCTCGACGTGAAATCACTTGCCGTGGACTTTTACCTGCCTTCAGGGAAAGTCACGGCACTCAAGGACATCAGCTTTACCGTCAGCCCCGGCGAGACGCTTGCGCTCGTGGGAGAATCCGGGTGCGGAAAGTCATTGACGGCTCTTGCGCTCATGCGCCTGTTGCCCGCGCAGGCCGGTGTGAGTGCCGGTGACGTGGTGCTTGACGGTGTGTCGCTTCCGGACCTGCCCGAAGATGCAATGTGCCGCGTGCGGGGCGCCAAAATGGCGATGATCTTTCAGGAGCCAGCCACCGCCTTAAATCCCGTGATGACGGTGGGCGAGCAGATAGCCGAAGTGATCCGGCTGCACGAAAACCCGGGAAAAGATGTTGTCCGCCAAAAGGTTCTTCAGTGGCTCACGCGCGTCGGAATTGACAAGCCTGAAGAGCGCATTGACGCTTTCCCTTTCGAACTTTCGGGCGGGCAAAAGCAGCGCGTGTTGATTGCCATTGCGCTCGCCGGTAACCCCGACGTGGTGATTGCCGACGAACCGACAACGGCACTGGACGTCACACTGCAGGCGCAGATTCTTGATCTCCTAAAGGACCTGCAGAAAGAGCGAAATCTCGCGCTTCTTTTGATTACCCATGACCTTGCGGTCGTAAAGCGTTATGCCGACCGAGTGGCGCTCATGTACGCCGGAGAGATCGTGGAAGAAGCGCCCTGCAGTGCGTTTTTCGCCTCGCCCCTGCACCCGTATGCCGCGGGCCTCCTCTCCGCCGTGCCTTCAACAGCAAAGCGCGGACAGCGCCTCTCGGGGATCGCCGGACGCGTTCCCAACTTAAACGAGATGCCTGCGGGCTGCCGGTTTGCAGACCGCTGCGCGAAAGCCAGGGAAGCATGCCGTAAAGCGCCTGTGCCGCAGGTGCCGGTCAAGGGGGATCCGGATCGGCGGGTGCGGTGCCTTAATCCCGGAAGGCTGCCCGCAGCTCACGCTGATGTGACGGAAAGCCCTCTCACCGAAACCGGCTCACACGAAGTGCTGAGGGCAGAACACCTTTCGGTTACTTTTGTAAAGTCGCGGGGGCTCTTTAAAAAGCCGCTTCTCACGCCGGCAGTCAATGACGTGACGCTCACGGTCCGTGAGGGGGAAACCGTGGCCTTGGTCGGGGAGTCTGGCTCGGGGAAAACAACACTCGGAAAAGCCGTGCTGCGACTCATTGAAGGAGACGTGCGTATCATGGGACGTGTGGTCTGCGGTGGTATTGAAGCGCTGACCGCCAAGGGTGAAGACCTCACGAAATTGAGGCGCGCAAACCAGATGATTTTCCAGGACCCCTTCAGTTCCCTCGATCCCCGTATGAGTGTGGGGGAGAGCATCACCGAAGGCATGCGGGCGCTGGGCATCGGAGAAACGAAGGAAGAACGCTTAAAGCGCGCCGCCGGGCTTCTGGAGCGTGTGGGGTTGCCTGCATCAGCGGCAGAGCGCCTGCCGCACGAGTTTTCGGGCGGCCAGCGCCAGCGTATTGCCATTGCAAGGGCTTTGGCCGCCAATCCCCGGCTCATTATCTGTGATGAACCGACGAGCGCGCTTGACGTTTCCGTACAGGCGCAGATTTTGAACCTCATGAAGGCGATTCAGAAAGAGACGGGTGTGGCCTACCTCTTTATTACCCACAACTTTGCCGTGGTGGAGTATCTTGCCGACCGCGTGGCGGTGATGGAAAAAGGACGCCTGGTGGAAGCCGGTGACGCGGCAGAAGTTTTGTGCAACCCGCAGGCTGCGTACACAAAGCGCCTTTTAAAGGCCGTGC
Source organism: Duodenibacillus massiliensis (assembly GCF_900128485.1). GTDB lineage: Bacteria > Pseudomonadota > Gammaproteobacteria > Burkholderiales > Burkholderiaceae_F > Duodenibacillus > Duodenibacillus massiliensis. The sequence goes on along the minus strand of NZ_LT635859.1, from coordinate 544,974 downwards.
CGCGCCTTGATCTTTAGGAAGGTTTTGTCGTGCCTGAGCTTGATCTCACACTTTTTCTCATCGTCTGTCCGCTGGTGTTTTTGGGCAGTTTTGTGGATGCGATTGCCGGAGGCGGAGGCCTCATTACGCTGCCTGCATACCTCATTGCCGGGGTGCCCCCGCATATGGCAATCGGCACCAACAAGCTCTCAAGCTGCGTGGGGATGGCCGTGTCGGCGGTGAGGCTTGCGCGCGCGGGCTGCATGCACTGGCGGCAGACCGTGCCCGCAGTGGCGGCTGCGCTTGCGGGGAGCACACTCGGAGCTCTGATTGCCCTTAAAGTGCCGGCGGATATTTTTCTCATTGTGATGGTGGCGGCGCTGCCTTTTGTGGCCGGTTTTCTTCTTTTTCGGTCGGGGTCGCTCGCGGCGGAACGCCGGGAGATGCCTTTTGAGCGGCGCATCGTCATGCTTGTTGCGGTGTCCGCTATCTGCGGGATCTACGACGGCTTTTACGGGCCCGGTGCGGGCACTTTTATGCTGATCGGCTTTTCCCTTTTTGCGGGGCTTGATGTGCGTAACGCCGGGGGCGAAATGAAGGCTGTGAATCTTGCAAGCGGCACGGCGGCCCTTGTGACGTTTGCCGCCTCTGGCGAAGTGCTTTGGGTGCTCGGTGCTGCGGCTGCGCTGTTTAGCATCGCGGGCCACTACATCGGCGCGGGCCTTGTGATTAAAAACGGCAGCCGCATCGTGCGGCCGATCATTTTCATCGTGCTTGCGGTTCTTTTCGTGCAGACCGCCTGGGACATTGCCTCAGGCAAACTTTTCTGAGGCGTAAAGCGCCCACCCAACAAAAAGGCCGCGTTTCCAAAAAAGGAATGCGGCCTTTTGCGTGTTGCCTGAAAGTTTTCTAACGTGCGTCGCTCGTCTTAAAGCGCTTTTCAAGGAAACTCACAAGGCGCGTGATGGTCAGAGTCATCACGAGGTAAATCACCGCCACGGCCGACCAGATTTCCAGTGACCCGTAGGTTTCGGCAATGATCAACTGCCCCGAGCGCGTGAGCTCTTCAAAGCCGATCACGGACACAAGGGACGAGTCTTTGAGCATGGCGATAAATTCGTTTCCAAGCGGCGGAATGATGCGCTTAAAGGCCTGCGGCAGGATGATGTAGCGCATCGTCATGGACCAGTTCATCCCGAGCGAAAGCCCCGCGCGCATCTGGCCGATGTCAATCGACTGAATGCCCGCGCGGAAGATTTCCGCCACATAGGCGCCCGAATTAATGGAACAGGCCGCCACGGCCGCCACAAACGGGTCGATGCGCTGGCCGATGATGACGGGCAGGGCAAAGTAGATGATGAAGATCTGCACCAGAAGCGGTGTGCCGCGGATAAAGTCCACGTAGATCTTGCCCAAAAGCCGCAGCGGGGCAAACTTGGAAATCTGCGCGAGCGCCGCAATCAGACCGAATACGAGTCCCAGGCCCACGGAGAGCGCGGTGATTTCCAGCGTCACAAGTGCGCCCTGCAGTAACAGGGGCAGCGACCCGGTAATCAGTGAAAAATCAAACTCCATGTGTGGCTCCCAAGATTGGCTCTCAGCCGCGGCCGAGAACGCAGAAAAACAGTGAAAACAGCGGACGAAATAAGCCCCCGGAACGCGGGGCGTCCCGGAAACGGGCTTTCTTATCAACGCATCATAAAGAAGAATCGCGCCGCGTGCGGCTTACACCGCATACGGCGGGCGGATTACTCCCCGAAGTACTTCGTGTAAAGCGCCTGGTACTCGCCGTTTTTACGGGCTTCTCTTAGGGCCTTGTTGAGCTTTTCAAGCAGCTCCGGGCGCTCTTTACTCACGGCAAACCCGAACTCTTCGGCTTTAAGGCTCTCGTCGGTGACGTGGTGGTAGCGCTTGCTCTTATTGGACTTGGCCATGAAGTAGCCGTTTACGGGCTTATCGTTAAGCACGGCGCGGCAGCCGCCGTTTAAGAGTTCCGTATAGGCTTCATTGAGCCCGTTATAGGTACGGACCGTGGCGCCGGGGATCTTGGCCGCACGCATGGCGCCCGAGGTGCCGATCTGCACGCAGATCGGCTGATTGTCGAGATCTTTGATGCTTTTGAGTTTCGTTTTGTCTTCAGCGCGGATCACGAAGGAAAGCCCCGAGGTGTAGTAGGGATCCGTAAAAAGAACGCGCTTAGCGCGCTGCGGCGTAATGGAAATGCCCGCGGCGCCGATATCAACGGTGTTTGTGAGAATGCCCGGGACAATCGCATCAAACCCCATGTTGGCGATTTCGATGTTGTAGCCCGCTTTTTTCGCGAGCAGCCGGATGAGGTCCATGTCAAAGCCCTCGATGTCACCGGTTTTGGTGTTCACGTACTCAAAGGGCGGAAAGGTGCTTTCCGTGGCAACGCGCAGGGTCTGGGCGGCCTGCGCGCAGTGGACGCCGAACGCAGCGGCAAAAAGGACGGCACAAAGCGTCGTTTTTCTCATGGTTTGTTTCTCCGAACACAAAGAAGGCGCGCCCTTACGTCCGGCGCACCTTTCGTCTTAGCAGAACATTGTAATAAAGCCGGAGGAGGACACCGTAACAAGTCTTAGTTCGGAAGCAGGGTTTTTCTAAACCTGACAGTTTTAGTCAGCTATTTTCTGCCGGAATCTGTATCATTCCTGACAAAATTACTCGGCTATTTATTTTTTTGAGGCTGAGCGACACGATTATGAAACTGACGACACGCGGCCGCTTTGCGGTGACGAGCATGATCGACCTGGCCCTCTACGGTGACGCGGGCCCGGTGCGCTTAAGTGACATTGCCCGCCGCCAGCAGATCTCAGTGGCCTATCTTGAACAGATTTTCTGTAAGCTGAGGCGCGCCGAACTGGTGCAGTCCGTCCGCGGCCCCGGAGGCGGTTACCGCCTGGCACGGCCGACCGACAAAATCACCGCCGGAGAAATTGTCTCTGCGGTGGAAGGTAAGGTTGATGCCACGCAGTGCCGCGGGGGCGCAAGCTGCCGCGGCGGAGCCGAGTGCCTCGCGCACGGTCTGTGGTCGGAATTAAACGACCGGATGGCCGAGTTTTTAAATACGCAGACGCTCTCCGACATCCGCGACCGCTACGAAGCGCGCCACGCGCATGCCGCCGAGGCCGCCAATGAGTCGCCCGTGCGGGTGAGAATGCCCGCGCACTGATTTTTTTTGAAGAACCCGTTTTTCATCAGAAGACACTTTTAATCCATGAGGATGCGGCAACAAAAGGCCGCAGTAACAACGAATGACCCTGAAGCTTCCTGTCTACCTTGACTACTCGGCAACGACCCCGGTGGATCCGCGCGTGGCCGAAAAAATGATTCCCTACCTGTGCGAAAAGTTCGGTAACCCCGCAAGCCGCTCGCACGCCTACGGCTGGGAGGCCGAAAAGGCCGTTGAAGAAGCGCGCGCCGAAGTGGCCCGCTACATCAACGCCGATCCCCGTGAAATCGTGTGGACTTCGGGCGCAACGGAAGCCGACAACCTCGCAATCAAGGGGGTTGCGCACTTCTACAAGGATAAGGGCAAGCACCTCATTACGGTCAAGACCGAACACAAGGCTGTGCTTGACTCCATGCGCCATCTTGAAACCGAAGGTTTTGAAGTGACCTACATGGACGTTGAGGAAAACGGCCTTCTCGATCTTGCCAAGCTTGAAGCCGCCATCCGTCCGGACACGACGCTCGTTTCCGTGATGGCCGTCAACAACGAAATCGGCGTCATTCAGGATATTGCCGCAATCGGCGAAATGTGCCGCAGGCACGGCGTGCTTTACCACTGCGACGCCACGCAGGCCGTGGGCAAGATGGACCTGGATACGGAAAAACTCAAGATTGACCTCATGAGCCTTTCCGGTCACAAGGTTTACGGCCCCAAGGGTGTCGGTGCCCTTTACGTGCGCCGCAAGCCCCGTGTTCGTATCGAACCGCAGATTCACGGGGGCGGACACGAACGCGGCATGCGCTCTGGCACGCTGCCTACGCACCAGATTGTCGGTATGGGTGAAGCCTACCGCCTCGCGCGCCTGGAGCAGGCCGAGGAAATCAAGCGTATCGCCGCTCTTCGTGACCGCTTAAAGGACGGGATCGAAAAGAACATCCCCGAAATCGTCATTAACGGCGACATGGAGCACCGCGTCTGCTCCAACCTTAACGTGTCCTTCAATTTCATCGAAGGCGAAAGCCTCATGATGGCCGTCAAGGACTTGGCGGTGAGTTCTGGCTCTGCCTGCACCTCGGCTTCGCTTGAGCCGAGTTACGTGCTGAAGTCTCTGGGCAGAAGCGATGAACTTGCGCACAGCTCGATCCGCTTTACGCTCGGGCGCTTTACGACCGAAGAAGAAATCGATTTTGCCGTGAAGCTTCTCACGGAAAAAGTCGCGAAGCTGCGTGAGCTCTCGCCCCTGTGGGAAATGCACCAGCAGGGCATCGACATGGCCCAGGTGAAGTGGAGCGAACACTGAGTCTTTGACCGTACCCCGGGCTCTGCTTTATAAAGCGCGTCCGGGGAAAATCACGAATTTTCCGGAGTGAAGAAGAAATGCCTTACAGCGAAAAACTGATGGACCACTACGAGCATCCCCGCAACGTGGGAACGCTTGACAAGGATGACGCCAACGTCGGCACCGGTATGGTGGGGGCCCCCGCCTGCGGTGACGTGATGCGCCTGCAGATTAAGGTCAACGACAAGGGCGTGATTGAAGACGCCAAATTTAAGACCTACGGCTGCGGCTCGGCGATTGCCTCGAGTTCTCTGGTGACCGAATGGGTGAAAGGTAAGAGCCTGGACGATGCAGCCAAGATCTCCAACAGCGCGATTGCCGAGGAGCTCGCCCTTCCGCCCGTGAAGATTCACTGCTCGATTCTCGCCGAAGATGCGGTAAAGGCCGCCATTGACGACTACAAGAAGAAGCAGCAGGCAAAGTAAGCCCGCGCAGGACACCGGATTTCAGGAGTAAAGGATTATGGCAGTCACACTAACGGAAGCCGCCGCCAAGCACGTTGCAGCCTATCTTGCCAAGCGCGGCAAGGGCATTGGTTTAAGGCTCGGCGTAAAAACCTCGGGTTGCTCGGGGATGGCCTATAAGCTTGAGTTTGCCGATGCCGTGAACGACGATGATCAGATGTGGGAAAGTCACGGCGTCAAGGTGATTGTTGACGCAAAGAGTCTTCCCTACATTGACGGCACCGAACTTGACTATGTCAAGGAGGGCCTGCAGGAAGGCTTTAAGTACAACAATCCGCAGGAAAAAGAGACCTGCGGGTGCGGTAAGTCCTTTCACGTCTGATTTTTGATCATGCAGATGACGTCTTTTGTACTGCTCGGGGTTCCCGAGCAGTTCAGGCTTGATCCGGCCGCGGTTGAAGCGGGCTGGAAAAAAGCCATTGCCGCGGTGCACCCCGACCGCTTTGCCGACCGCTCAGCCGCCGAGCGCCGCGTGGCCGAGCAGTGGGCGGGCCGCATCAACGAAGCGCGCGATGCTTTGATGACGCCGGTTGCCCGGGCTACGGAATTGCTGAAACTCAGGGGCCGCGACATCAAAAGCGAAACCGACACGCACATGGACACGGCCTTTCTCATGCAGCAGATGCAGTGGCGGGAAGCCGCTGAAGAAGCGCAGGGTGAGGCCCGGGACAAGTTGATCGCCGAAGTGGACGCCGCGCGCACGAAGGAAATCGGCGTATTGGCTGCGGCGCTTGATGACGCCAGGGACAATGACGCGGCGGTTCAGTCCGTGCGGCGCCTCATGTTTATTGAAAAGATGCGCGCGGAACTCGCGGGCAGTGATGTACGTAAGGAATTCTGATCATGGGGCTCATGCAGATTGCCGAACCGGGTTTGTCCGCGGCGCCGCACGAGGAGCGGCTTGCGGTCGGTATTGACCTCGGCACCACTAATTCCCTTGTGGCAAGCGTCGTAAGCGGCGCAGCCGAAGTGATCCGCGACGATGAGGGGCGGGCGCTTCTGCCTTCAATTGTCCGGTATCTCGCCGACGGCACCGTGCACACGGGCTGGCAGGCCGCGGTCGAGCAGGCCGACGATCCCTTAAACACCATCAGTTCAGCCAAGCGCCTGATCGGCCGGGGGCTTAAAGACATCGCCGGGAACATCACGCTTCCCTACCGCTTTGTGCCGGGCGAAGGGATGGTGAAAATTGAAACCGCGGCGGGCGTGAAAACCCCCGTGGAAGTCTCATCTGAAGTTTTAAAGGCCCTGAAAGCGCGCGCTGAAGCGCGCCTCGGCGGGGAGCTTGTGGGGGCCGTGATTACGGTGCCTGCGTACTTTGACGACGCGCAGCGCCAGGCTACCAAGGACGCGGCGCGTCTGGCGGGGCTTAACGTTCTGCGGCTTTTGAATGAACCGACGGCTGCGGCGCTCGCCTACGGGCTTGATAACGCCGCGGAAGGCCTTTATCTCATCTATGACCTCGGGGGCGGCACCTTTGATGTGTCGCTGCTGGAACTCACCAAGGGTGTTTTTGAAGTGCTCGCCACGGGCGGCAACTCCGCCTTGGGGGGCGATGACTTCGATCACCGCGTCGTCTGCTGGGCGCTTGAAGGCGTTGCCGGTCAGGGCGAGGGGATTCTCACGCCCAAAGACAAACGCAGGCTCACGCTCGCGGCGAAAAAAGCGCGCGAAGCGCTCACCGACACCGATGCGGTGGTTTTAAAGCTCGAACTCTCCGACGGCCGCACAATTGAAAAAACGCTCACCCGCGCGGCTTTTGACGACATGGTCTTTCCGCTTGTGCAAAAGACAACGGACGCCGTGGGAAACGTTTTAAAGGACGCCAAAAAAAGCGCCGCCGATATTAAGGGCGTGGTGCTTGTGGGGGGCGCAACGCGCATGCCCTGCGTGCGCAAGGCCGTTGATGCGTATTTCGGAAAGGCGCCGCTTTGCAACATCGACCCGGACCAGGTGGTGGCCGTGGGCGCAGCGATGCAGGCCAATAAGCTTGCCGGTAACGTTGCCGAAGGCGACGACTGGCTGCTTCTGGACGTCACGCCGTTGTCCCTGGGCCTGGAAACCATGGGCGGGCTCGTTGAAAAAGTCATTCCCAGAAACACCGCAATACCGGTGGCGATGGCGCAGGACTTCACGACCTTTAAGGACGGACAGACCGCGATGGCCATTCATGTGGTGCAGGGCGAACGCGAAGTGGTGGACGCCTGCCGGTCGCTTGCGCGCTTTGAATTGCGCGGGATCCCGCCGCTGGCAGCCGGTGCTGCCCGCATCCGCGTGACCTTTCAGATTGACGCCGACGGCCTTTTGTCGGTCTCAGCCCGCGAACAGCACACCGGGGTGGAAAGTTCCATCACCGTGAAACCGAGTTACGGGTTAAGTGACGAGGATATCGTGCGGATGCTTAAAGACGGGTCGAGCTCGGCTGAAAGCGACATGCACGAGAGGGAACTGCGTGAAAACCGCGTGGAAGCCGACCGTCTCATCGAATCCACGGATTCGGCCCTGGCTCAGGACGGAGACCTTTTGGATGACGCCGAGCGCCGCACGATTGATGCAGCTGAAGCGGCACTTAAAAAGACCGCTTCAGGGACGGACGCCGCCGCCATTAAAAAGGCGCTTGATGAGCTCACACGCGTCACGGGCGACTTTGCCGCACGGCGCATGGACCGCTCGATCCGTCAGGCCCTGGCCGGCCAAAGCTTAAGTGACATCAAGATTTAAAAACACAAATTATCAGGAGATTAACCATGCCTTTTGTAACGATTCTTCCGAACGAAAAACTCTGCCCGCAGGGCGCCAAAATTGAAGTCAAAACGGGTGAAAAGCTCGCGCAGAGCCTCAATAAGTCGGGCATCAATCTGCCGCACGCCTGCGAGTACAACTGCGCCTGCGCGACCTGCCACGTGATTGTGAAGGAGGGGTTTGAGAGCCTCGGTGAGCCCTCCGACGACGAGTACGATCAGCTCGACAACGCCTTCGGCGCCACAAGCGAATCGCGCCTTGCCTGCCAGACCGTGATGGGTGACAAAGACATCACCATCGAGATTCCGAAAAATAACCGCAATCTCGTCAACGAATAAGCCGTTTTCGGCCGCTGCCGGTGTTTTTCGTGAGCACCGGCTTTTTTCTTTTTGCCTGGGAGAGAAAATCATGGGACTCAAATGGACCGACAGCCGCGCCATTGCCGAAGAGCTTTACGACAATGAGCCGGACCTGGACCCGACAACGCTCAGAATGACGGAACTGCACGCCAAAATTCTGGCGCTTCCGGATTTTGACGATGACCCGCAGGCTTCCACCGAAGCGCGCCTTGAGGCGATCCTTCAGATTTGGATTGACGAGCGCGACTGACCGCGGGCAAAACTCCTAGGAGCTTAAGGTCCGCATAATTCTCCTAGTGATTTCCCCAGTAGGGACGCCCTTTTTTGTTATGGCTTTAAGTTTCGCATAAGCCCATAATGCGCCCTGCAGAATAAAAGAGAAATCCCCCGATTCAGGAGAAAAAGAAAATGCTGCGTACTGCTCTGATGACGTTGGCTGTAGTGAGCGCCGGCCTCATGGCTGTGAGCCAGGCTTCGGCCGCTGATAAGTTTCTGGCTGACCGCCACGTCGCAAAGGGGGTGAGTTGCGAGATGTGTCACGGTAAGGGCAATCCCGCCGAGCTTGATCCGCCCGACATCAATACCTGCACGAAGTGCCATCCGACGCAGGCTCTGGTGAATAAGACGAAAAACGTCAAGCCCCACAACCCGCACACCTCTCCGCACTACCAGGATAAGCTCGAGTGCACGAACTGCCACCTGGGCCACGAAAAGAGCGAAAACTTCTGCGCTCAGTGCCACGACTTTAAGTTCAATGTTCCGTAGTCTTTGCTGACTGCCGGATAAAAAAGAAGGGAGCCGCTAAAAAACGGTTCCCTTTTTTGTACCTGCGGATAAGAATCAGGCTGAAAGCGTGAGCACCACCGGTGCGTGATCGCTCGGCTTTTCGGTGGCTCTCGGGGCCGTATCGACCGCAACGTCTTTAATGCGCTGCGTCAGCGGCTCGGCAGCGAGCATCAGATCGATTCTCAGGCCGTGGTTCTTTTCAAAACCGCTTTGGCGGTAATCCCACCAGGAGTAGGTTTCGGGGTCGTGCAGTTCCAGGTTCCACGTGTCGGTGAGGCCGGCGGCAAGCAGTGTTTTTAACGCACTGCGCTCGGGTTCGCTCACCAAAATGTTGCCTTTCCAGCTCTCCGGATTCCAGACATCGGCGTCCGTAGGTGCAATGTTGTAGTCTCCGACAATCATGAGGGGATTGCCGGCAGCAATTTCAGCGCGCGTCCAGTGGGTCAGTGCCGAGAGCCAGTCAAGCTTATAGAGGTACTTGTCGCAGCCCACGGCCTGGCCGTTGGGAACATAAACGCCCGCAAGCCGCACGAGGGCACCGTCCTTACCTGTGATTGTCGCGGCGATAAAGCGCTTCTGTTCGTCCGGATAATGCGGAATCCCAGTGACGACATCCTCGACTTTTGCGACGGTTTCGCGTCTGACGGCAAGCGTCACCCCATTATAGGTCTTCTGCCCGAAGACATACGTATCGTACCCTGCGGCGTCAAATGCGTCGCGCGGAAAGAGGTCGTCTGTTGTTTTGATTTCCTGCATCGCGAGCACGTCGGTGCGGGAGGCTTGAAGCCACGCGCAGACCTGCGGGGCGCGCACTTTGATGCTGTTTACGTTCCAGGTGGCAATTTTCACGGTGTTGTGTTCTGTTGTTTGGTTTTGGGAAGAAGTCCGAGGACGGTGAGCGCCTCAACGGTCTCAAAGGTAAGAAGCCCGCGCCGTGCGCAGTCTTTGAGCTCTTCAGTATCCACGGCGTCAAAGCGTTCCACTTCGCCGTCGGTGTTTTGGGGCGTCACGTCTTCAGCGACCTCTGCGCGGTATGTGTATGTGATTTCCCGCATCCATCCTTCCCTGACGCGCCGTTCAATCAACGTGACGGCACAGCCGGGGTGAAACTGACAGACTTCGGGCGTAAGTCCCGACTCTTCGGCGGTTTCCCGGATGAGCGCTTCCTGCACGGTTTCGCCTGCGGCAATCAGCCCGCTAGCGAGCGTATCGTAAAGCCCCGGATCAATTGCTTTATGCGCGCTTCTTTTGCCGAGCCAAAATTTTCCTGAAGGGGTGGAGGCAACCGCATAAACGCAGCGGGTTGTGAGCCCGAGAAACCGAAAAAGGCCGCGCTCGGCGTGCGCAATGACCGTTGCGTCGTCTTCGGCCAACACGTCAAGCGCTTCATTTCGCCACTGAAAAAACGCGTGACGCCGCCAGAGCGCTGCTGCGAGGTCAGCCAAAAACGCGTCGGAAGCCGCGGGAAGCGTGAGCGTGAGGGTTTCTCCCTTCAGTGAAAAGGCGGATGCCAGAGGCTTTTCGAGTCTTTCGATAAAGGCGAGGTTTTCGCGTGTGACAAGGCCGGCTCTCTGCCCGTTAACCGACAGCAAAAGAGCCCCGGCGGGCCGGGGCTCTCGCGTCACGCCGTCAAACTGAACCGGCATGAATCGTCCTTTGCGGCTTACGCTTCAAGACGCAGCGTCGGGAAGAGCAGCACGTCGCGGATCGTGGAGGCGTTCGTTAAAAGCATCACGAAGCGGTCAATGCCGATACCGCAGCCCGCGGTCGGCGGCAGCCCGTACTCGAGCGCGCGGATAAAGTCCGCATCGTAGTACATGGCTTCATCGTCGCCGTGGGTCTTGGCGTCAGCCTGCGCCTGGAAGCGCCGCGCCTGATCTTCGGGGTCGTTGAGTTCGGAAAAGCCGTTGGCGGTCTCGCGCCCGTAGATAAAGAGTTCAAACCGTTCGGTAAGTTCCGGATGGGTGTCGGAAGCGCGGGCCAAAGGCGAAATCTCGACCGGGTAGTCGATGATGAACGTGGGCTCAATGAGCTTGGACTCTGCCACGGCTTCAAATAGCCCCATCACGAGCGCCCCCATGCCGACCCAGTCGGGCTGGGGCTCTCCGAGGCGCTTAAGTTCTGCTCTGAGGAACGCCTCATCCGTGAGGTTTTCCGGCGTGTACTGCGGCGCGTACTTCATGATTGCCTGTTCGGGCGTGAGCCGCGCAAAGGGTTTCGAAAGATCAATTTCAGTGCCCTGGTAGTTGAGCACCATCGAGCCCGTTGCCTTCTGAGCCACGGTTCTCAGGAGGTTTTCCGTAAATTCCATCTGATCGCGGTACGTCCAGTAGGTGGCGTAAAACTCGATCGTCGTGAATTCCGGGTTGTGGCGCGTGTCGATGCCTTCGTTACGGAAGCACCGGTTGATTTCAAAGACGCGCTCAAAGCCGCCAACCACGAGGCGCTTGAGATAAAGCTCGGGGGCAATCCGCAGGAACAGGTCCATGTCAAGCGCGTTGTGATGCGTCACAAAGGGCTTGGCGTTGGCGCCGCCCGGGATGGGGTTGAGCATCGGCGTTTCCACTTCCATGAAGCGGTGCGCCTGCATGTATTCGCGGATCGAAGCCACAACCTTGGAGCGCGTTTCAAAGCGCGTGCGGCTTTCCGGATTGATGATGAGATCGGCGTAGCGCTGACGGCAGCACTGTTCCGGATCCTGCAGGCCCTTAAATTTATTGGGCAGCGGCCGGATACTCTTTGTGAGCAGCCGGATTTTGGTGACGTGCACCGAGAGCTCTCCGCGGTTGGTGCGGAAAAGGCGCCCTTGGGCGGCGACAATGTCCCCGAGGTCCATCGCCTTAAACTGCGCAAACGCCTCATCGCCCACTTCGCTCGGGGTGATGAAGTACTGCATGTCGCCTGTGAAGTCATGCATGGTCGCAAAGGCAGCTTTACCCATGACGCGCTTCAGCATCATGCGGCCGGAAACGGCGACTTCGGGCTTAAGTTCCTCGAGTTCTTCGCGGCTTTTGTCGCCAAACTTGGCGCGCAGGTCCCCGAAAAGGTCCTTGCGCACGAAATCGTTGGGGTAGGCGACACCGGCTTCACGCAGGCGTGCGAGCTTGGCACGGCGCTCGGCGATGATGTGGTTTTCATCCTCTGCCGCGGCTGCCGGGGCTTGATTCTTGTTGTTCTGTTCGGTCATTTTCTCTTTTTTCCGAAAAATTGTTGTGTCCGTTTGGGCCGTCCGGTTAAATGCCCTGCTTGAGGCTTGCCTCAATAAACTGATCCAGGTCGCCGTCCAGAACCGCACCGGTGTTGCCGGTTTCAACGTTGGTCCGGAGATCCTTAACGCGGGACTGATCGAGAACGTAACTTCTGATCTGGTGTCCCCAGCCGATGTCGCTCTTACTTTCCTCAAGTTTTTCCTGCGCGGCCATGCGTTTTCTGAGTTCGGCTTCGTAAAGCTTGGCCTTTAACTGGCGCATGGCCTGCTCACGGTTGTTGTGCTGGCTGCGGTCATCCTGACAGACGGTGACGATACCGGTCGGAATATGGGTGATGCGCACCGCGGATTCCGTTTTCTGCACGTGCTGGCCGCCCGCACCGGAAGCGCGGAAGACGTCAACGCGAAGGTCCGCCGGATTAATCGTGATTTCAATGGAATCGTCGACCTCGGGGTAGACGTAGACGCTGGCAAAGGACGTGTGGCGGCGGGCGTTGGCGTCAAAGGGGCTTTTTCTCACCAGACGGTGAATGCCGGTTTCAGTTCTGAGCGTGCCGTAGGCCCATTCGCCCTCGATAAAGATCGTGCAGCCTTTGATCCCTGCGACGTCACCCTCGGTTTCTTCGGTGAGTTTGGCGGAAAACCCGGAGCGTTCGGCATACCTCAGATACATGCGCTCAAGCATCGAGGCCCAGTCCTGGGCTTCGGTGCCGCCTGCGCCCGCCTGAATTTCGAGGTAGCAGTTGGCGCTGTCCATCGGCTGATTGAACATGCGCTTGAATTCGAGCTTTTCAACGTCTTTTTCAAAGCCTTCGACTTCGGCGGCAACCGTTTCGGCGCCGGCTTCATCGTTGTCGGCCAGGCTCATCTCAAAGAGCTCTTTGGCGTCGGCAATGCCCGATGTGAGACGCTTGAAACTGCCGCACAGATCCTCAAGCGTTTTCTTTTCCTTGCTGATTTTCTGCGCGTGTTCCGGATCGTTCCAGAGATCCGGATTTTCCATTTCGCGGTTTACTTCTTCGAGTCGGCGCTCCTTGCGGTCGACGTCAAAGATACCCCCTAAGCTCAGCAAGACGGTGAGCTAAATCTTCACAGAGGTTCGTGATGTGGTTGATGCGTTCGGCTTCCATCATGTCCCTACAAATATGTATTTGTCAAACGGTCCGCACGGGCGGATTCACGCGTGAACCCGGCCTCTTTCAAAAAAGTGCTTTTCGTGCGGAGAAACTATGAATTATAAGGGAGCAGGGCCGCTTACAAAAGCCCGCGGGGCGCGTTTTTCTTTCGAAAAATGAAAGCTTAAGCGCCTTCAGCGGCTTCAACGACGAGCTGCACGGTGCGCCGCCCCTGAAATTCATTGATTTCAGGGCGGTACGCCAGGCGTACCTTGGCCGGCAACGGTGTGTTTCTGCGGAAAAAAATCGCGTCAAAGCGCATGTCGCCGAGTTCGAGCAAAATCTTTAAGTGCGTTTCCTTTAAAACGCGCTGCGAAAGCACCGTAAAGTCATTGGCAAAAAGGGGCCTTTCAAAGCCCTGCCCCCAGATGCGCGCGCTGATCGCTTCCACCAGAGGAAACGTGATCTCTTCGGGACTTAACGCGCCGTCTACAAGCACCACGCGGTTAAAGACGGAGGCGTCGTACATTTCGGAGACTGCCTGCTCAAAAAGCGCGCTGAAGCGCCGCAGGTTTTCCTTGCGGATCGTAAGGCCCGCGGCCATGGCGTGGCCGCCGAAGCGCACGATGACGTCCGGGGCAATTTTGCTCACCCGATCCAGGGCATCTCTGAGGTGAATTCCCTCGATTGAGCGCCCCGACCCCTTGAGTTCTTCCTCGCCGTCACAGGCAAAGGCAATCACCGGACGGTGGATTTTTTCCTTGACGCGGCTTGCCACAAGTCCCACCACACCCTGATGCCAGCTCTCGTCAAAAAGCGTGACGGTGGCACGGCTGTGCCAGTCAAGTTGCGCGACGTATTCGCTCGCGTCGTTTTGCATGGTGTCTTCCAGACCGCGCCGCTCTTTGTTGAGTTCCTCAAGTTTTTCGGCGCAGAGCTGTGCGTGATCGGGGTTGTCGGTTAAAAGACATTCAATACCGACACCCATTTCCGTGAGGCGCCCTGCGGCGTTGATGCGCGGGGCGACCGCAAAGGCAATGTCGCGCGCCGAAGCCTTCTGCCAGTCGCGGCCCGCGACGGTAAAAAGCGCGGAAATGCCCGGGGCGGCAAGGCCCCGGCGGATGCGTCCGAGCCCCTGCGCCACAAGAATGCGGTTGTTTTTGTCGAGTCTCACGACATCAGCGACCGTCCCCAAGGCAACGAGGTCGCTTAACGCATCAAGCCTCGGCTGCGTTTCTGCTGTAAACACACCCCGGCGTCTCAGCTCCGCACGCAGCGCAAGAAGCACGTAGTACATCACACCACAGCCGGCAAGGGACTTACTCGGGAAGGTACTTGTTTTTACGTTGGGGTTCACGATGCAGGCTGCCTCGGGCAGCACATCCGCGGGCAGATGGTGGTCGGTGACCAAAACGTCGATTCCGAGCGCCTTGGCGTGCGCCACACCCTCAATGCTTGCTATGCCGTTATCAACCGTGATGATGAGATCGGGTTTCGGCGTGCGCTCCGCACACATGTCCACGATTTCGGGTGTAAGCCCGTAGCCGAGCTTAAAGCGGTCAGGGACGATGTAGTCGGCGGCAATCCCCATGAGGGTGAGCCCCTTCATCGCCACGGCGCAGGCCGTTGCCCCGTCGCAGTCGTAGTCGGCAACGATGATGACGCGGCCCTTCTTTTCCCTGAGGTCGGCTAAAAGGCGGGCTGCTTTTTCGGTGCCCTCAAGCGCTGACGGAGGGAGCATCGCCTTCCAGTCTTCCCGCAGGTCTTCGTTTGAGGTGACCCCGCGGGCCGCGAGAGCCTGCGCGACGGGCCGCAGTACTCCGCCGTGCACCAGTGTTTCAAACGCCTGCTTGTCGTAAGGACGCAGCTGAAAAAGAGTGGTCATGATGAATTAATCCGGTTCGAAAAGCCAGGCTTCGGCAGTAAGCCCGCTGTTTCCCCTGAGGCGCTCCAAAAGGCTTAAGGCGCGTGCGGCGGCCCCGGGAAGTCTCACCGGAACCGACACCGTGTGCGTCGTGCCGCAGGCAACAACAAGCGCCTGATCACAGTTTTTGATGCGGGAGGCGGCAGCAAGCGTTTCGATGTGCGTGACAAGCGCCGGAAGTTTTTCACTCCAGGTTTTCCAGTCGCGCGTGAGCCACGGCTCGTAAAGGTCCTCAAGCACGGCAATGCATTCGCCCGGAGGGGCATCCCCGGGCCAGGTCTCTGCGTCCTTGGCTTTTCCGGTGCGGTGGTTGAGAATCCCGGCTTCCTGAGCCCAGCCCAAAACAGCCGGGTCGTCGGTGAGGACGCTGCGGATTTTGGTGGGCGGATAAAAGCGCCCGCCGTGACCGCCCCCGTCGATCCAGGTGAAGTTGACTTGGGTACCGTCTGTTGTGATGCGGGCGCCGGCCAAGAGGCTGTTGATGGTTCTCACCGTTTCCTGCGCTTTCGGTAATGCGTCGGGCGCCGCATCAGTGCGCGCGGCCAGGGTGCAATCCCGGTTAATGACTCCTGCGCGCAGCACGGGCCAGGCGGCCGCTTCCACGCCCCAGTCCGTCTTGCGGGTGAGGTAAAACGTCTGATCCCAGCGCTGCAACACAAAGCCCGCCTGATCAAGAGGCGCTCTGAGTAACTGCGCAAGGCTCTCGGCCGCGTCATTTGTGATGCGGCCGTCCAGGTCCGTAAGTGCCGTGCCGTCATCGTGAGCAAAGTGCATGCGCCAGATTTCGCCCGAAAGTTCCGGCCCCTGATCCATAAGCCAGGCGTAGGGAGCTGAGGCAAACGGCAGGGGCTTTCGCGTAAGCACCCGCCAGAGCCACGCCAGATGCACACTTGCTGCCGCAGGGCCGGCGGTGAGCACCTGCGTGACGGCGTCGCCCGCCGCAGCGCGTGTGATGCGTCCCGCAACGGCAAGCGTTTCGGCTGAGAGAAAGGGGCGCGCCGCTTCAGGCAGCAGCAAGCCCGGAATCAGAAAATAAACCTGGGTCATTAAAGGAAAGCCAAACAAAATCCGGCGTTTTTTGTTTTTCTTGCGCCGGATTGCGTTAAGTCGTTGTCAGGCGGGCTTCAGAGCCGCTCGCCCGAATCCATCACCACACGCATCAGATCGGCAACGGTGCCGGAGGCTGTTTTATCCATAATGGAGGCGCGGTGGGCTTCCACCGTCTTAATGGAGATACCGAGGTCATCGGCAATCTGCTTGTTAAGGCGCCCGGCAACGATGCGCTCCAGAACCTGACGTTCGCGCGGCGTGAGTTTGGCAAGTTTCTGGCGCCCCGCGGCTTCCCGCTCGTTGAGACTGCGTCTGCGGCGTGCTTCACCGAGCATTTTTTCCACGAGCTGCCTCAGAGCCGCATGGTCAAAGGGTTTTTCAATGAAGTCGACGGCACCCTTTTTCAGGGCGTTGACGGCCATCTGCACGTCGCCGTAGGCCGTGAGAATGATGATCGGAAGGTCTGCCTTGCGGGCAATGAGGTGTTCCTGGACTTCCAGTCCGCTCATGCCGCTCATGCGCACATCAAGCAGCAGCACGGCAATGGCCTGCGGATCGTACTTTGCGATAAAGCTTTCGCCGCTGTCGAAAATCTCCACCTTGTAGTTGCCGGCTTCCAGAAGCCAGCGCACGGAATCGCAGACGGCCTCATCGTCGTCGACAACGTAAACAGTGCCCAAAGGCTGCTGCGGCTCGGTGAAGTAATCCGGGAAAGCCATAAATCAAACTCCTGGAACAATAGCAATCGGTCGTGTTTCTTATTGTACCGCACCGAGGGTTTACGCGTAAGGGTTAGTTTTTATTAGAAACGGTTCGCGGGCTGTATCCGGCGACACAAAACGTGACGGTTGCGCTGAATTGTCCTTCGGAAAGAGCGGTCAGTGAGAGGCGTCCTCTGCAGGCCTCCAAAATGCGCCGCACGACGATGAGTCCCGTGCCGCTGCCGCCTTTTTTGCGGTTTGCGGCCGCAGGTCCCTGCGCGGCGGTGAACGCCTCGTCTGCGTCCGCAACGGGGTTGGTGAGCGTGAAAACGAGGGTGCCCCCCGAGACCGTGACGGCTGCGCGGGCTTTACTGCTGCCCGTGTCAGAAGCGGCTTCTGCGGCGTTTTTCAGCAGATTAAAAAGGAGCTCTTCCAAAAGGACCGGGTCGCAGACAACGTTCGTACCGCAAAGGCCTTCGGCCGGACAGGAAAAGGCCGGAAAAAGGGTCTGCACGCGGGTAAGCGCCGCCTTAAACGCCTCTGAAAAAAGGGCACGGCCCGCAGCCGTTGTCTGCGCGCGGGTGAGTGCCCGGAGGGCCTTGGCGGTGCCGAGCGCTTTTTCTGTCTGCGACTTAATTTTGGCGAGTCCTTCTTCGAGCTTTTCGGGGGTAAGGCGCCCGCCGTGAAGGAGTTCCAGGAGAGCCGCCGCGTAATTGTCGGCAGCCGTCACCGGCTGCATGAGCTGATGCGCGAGAAACTGAGCCTCTGGGGTGTCCGTTTCGTTGTGTCCTGTTGCCATGGTTTCCAATCTGCGCCCGCGTTTGCCAAAATTCGCTCTGTTGAGACGGTTAAACACCGCCCCGCAGAGGATTTAAAAGATGAATCAGAACGATCTTAAACGCAAAACCGCCCTTGCGGCGCTTGACTATGTCACCGACGGCGAAGTGCTTGGCGTCGGTACCGGTTCCACGGTGGATTTTTTTATTGATGCTCTCAAAGAAGCCGGGAAAAAGCCGTCCGCCTGTGTGTCAAGTTCCGAGCGCTCCCGCAAAAAACTGGAAGCCCTGGGCTTTAAGGTGATTGACCTCAATACGCTCGAAGACCGCATTTCGGTGTACGTGGACGGGGCCGATGAAATCAACGCGGACTTTGAAATGATCAAGGGGGGCGGCGGCGCGCTCACCCGTGAAAAGATCGTGGCCGCGGCTTCCGACACTTTTGTCTGCATTGCTGACGCAAGTAAAAAAGTCGATGTGCTCGGGCGTTTTCCCTTGCCCGTTGAAGTCATCCCGATGGCTGCCCGCCTTTTAACCCGGGAACTTGCCGCCCTGGGCGGGCGCCCGGTGCTCCGGGACTTTGTGACTGATAACGGCTGCCGGATTCTCGATGTGCACGGGCTCTCGATTACGGACGCCAAGGCGCTTGAAGACAAGATTAATTCGATGGCGGGCGTCGTGACGGTCGGGCTTTTCGCCCGGAGAGGGGCGGATGTGCTGTTGCTCGGAACGGAAGAGGGCGTGAAGACCTTCAAGGCCCGTTAAGCGCATAGACAAAAAAGCCGGCTAGACGCCTTTGTCGAGTCTTCGCCGGCTTTTGCTTTGGAGGGAAGCGGAATTATTCAGGCTTCTTTTCTTCCACAGGCACATGATTGGGGACGGCTTCCACGCCCTCGCCGAAGAAGTAGCGTTCGCACTGCTCCATCAGATGCTTGCGGATCTTGGGGTCGGCGCAGTTCAGACCGTACTCATTGATCATCATCGTCTGCAGCTTCTTCCAGTCTTCCCAGGCATCTTTGCTGACTTCAGCCCAGATGCGCTTGCCGAGTTCGCCCGGAACCGGCGGAAAATCGAGCCCTTCGGCGTCTTTGTTGAGTTTGATGCAGTGCACGGTGCGTGCCATGGTCGTTATTCCTTAAAGTTGCTTGATAAAAATCTGTGAGCGCCGGTTCCAGTTGTACATGCGCTGCTTTTCAATCGGAAGGCTCTCGAGGTCCGCAGCCTCAAACCCGTGATTGATAAACCAGTGCGATGTGCGCGTGGTGAGCACAAAAAGCCGCGTGAGCCCGAGTTCGCGGGCCCGCTGCTCGATGCGGCGCAAAAGCCTGTCGCCATCGCCGCTGCCCTGATAGGCAGGATGCACGGCAAAGGCGGCCATTTCCCCGATTTTAGCTTCCTGATAGGGATAGAGGGCGGCCGAGCCGTAAATGATGCCGTCGTGTTCCAAAACCGTAAAGTGACTGATTTCGCGCTCAAGCTTTTCGCGCGGGCGCTTTACAAGGATCCCTTCGTTTTCAAAGGGCTCAAGCAGCTTCATGATGCCGCCCACGTCGTCGGCGACCGCCTCACGCATGCTTTCCATATTCTCTTCGGCAATCATCGTGCCCACGCCGTCGTGCGTGAAAAGCTCGGCCAAAATGGCGCCGTCAACCATCCAGGGGACGATGTGCACGCGGCTCACGCCGTTACGGATCGCCTTAAGGGCAAAGTTGAGGTTGTAGACGTCTTCGGCGTCGACGCGTTTGTCGCCGATCAGTTTTTCGGCCTGTGTGGCCGTGAGTTCCGGGGCCATGACCCCGTCAGGACGAACGCCTGCAACCCCGACCTGAAGAATGAGTTTGTCGGCCTTGATGGCAGAAGCGATGGACGTGGCGACGTCTTCGGTCGTGAGGTTAAAACCTTCGCCCGTGGGGGAAAAGCCGAAGGGGCTCACGAGCACGACAAAGCCCCGGTTTAAGACGTCTTCAATACTCTGGGCGTCGACTTTGCGCACAAGACCGGTGTGCCGGAAGTCCACGCCGTCAATAATGCCCATGGGGCGGGCGGTCACAAAGTTGCCGGAGACCACGCGGATGCGGGAGTGCTGCATCGGGGTGTTGGGAAGCCCCTGGGAAAACGCTGCTTCAATGTCAAACCGCGTTTCGCCGCAGGCTTCCTTCACGCATTCCAAAACCGCTTCATCGGTGATGCGCACGCCCTTATGAAATTCACCCGCAAGCCCCCTTAACTGCATCAGCTCTTCAATCTGAGGGCGCGAGCCGTGCACGAGCACGAGCTTGATCCCGAGGCTCGCAATAAGGCTTGCGTCCATCACGAGGCGGTTCAGAAGCTTGGTGTCGGCCACCACTTCGCCCGCAAAGCTGATCACAAAGGTTTTGCCGTGGAAAAGATGCACGTAGGGCGCGGCCGAGCGCAGCCACGCCACCCAGCGTGAGAGGTCGGCGGCGGCCGGTTCTGTGACCGCGGGGACGGCTTTCTGCGTCTCTGCGGCGTGATTTTCTTCTGTCGGCATGGTGTTTCCTTGCTGTGTGCAAAACGGCCGTAAAGCCAGCAGCTGTCGACCGTAAGCGCATCCTACGCCGAATTCGCATCTGAGTCTGAGTAGAATGGCAGGTAAGCGATGGTTTCTAGTGCTCATCGCGTCCTCCAACGCCCGCCTGTTTACGAGACTTGCGGGCGTTAACTTTTGGCAGTTTTCGGTACTCAACAGACGCCGCAACGGCGGCACTGTGATCCGGCGGAACTCTGCCAACACCGAATCCCGGATATCGCCTTCCTCAAGGGCGAAACGGTTGCGCGGAGTCTGCGGAAGTTCGGATTTTGTTTCGTGGTTGGACCTTCCCCGACTTCGTTAAAATGGCGGCCTTCTGTTATTTCGCCCGTTTTTTCAATTCCTTATGACAGATTCAGCCTCGGCCCGTCCGTTCGGTGATTTGCGCAGCCTTATTGAGGGCCGGAAGGCCACTTTTCTGGCGGCTGCGCCCAAGTTAGCGGCAAAGCCTCAGACCCCGCAGAAACCGGATCAGCTCAAAAAGGCCCGGCAGCCCGAAAAAACGGCCGTGCATGAAGTGAAGACGGGCCGTGCGGCAGCAAAGCAGCCCACAGAGAAAAAGCAGCCGCAGCGCGCGCCGGTAAACCGCAGAAGTGAGATGCCGGCCCAAGGGCCCCTTCAGAAAGCCCGCCGGGCGGATCATGAAAAAGCCCGAAAACCCGCGGCACCGGCAAAAGCGCGCTTAAGTTTTGAAGAATCCCGCAACCCGATTCCGCCTTTTGAGCTCGCGCCGGGACTGCCCGTAAGTGAGCAGGGTGATCTGCTTGTGAAGGCCATACGAGATAACCAGGTGATCATCGTCTGCGGTGAAACGGGGTCGGGGAAGACCACGCAGCTTCCGAAAATCTGTCTGATGGCGGGGCGCGGCAAAAAGGGGCTTATCGGTCACACTCAGCCGCGGCGTATTGCCGCAAGTTCCATCGCTAAACGCATTGCTCAGGAACTGAACACCGAGCCCGGTGAGGTGGTGGGCTACAAGGTGCGCTTCACCGACGTCACTTCGCTCGGCGCCACCATCAAGCTGATGACCGACGGCATTCTCCTTGCGGAAACCCAGACCGATCCGCTGCTCAAAAAATACGACACAATCATTATCGACGAAGCGCATGAGCGCTCGATCAATATTGATTTTCTGCTGGGGTACTTAAAGCGCCTTCTCTCAAAGCGTCCTGACCTCAAAGTGATTGTGACGTCCGCAACAATTGACTCCGAGCGCTTTGCCAAGCACTTCGGTAAAGACGCCGAGCATCCGGTCCCTGTCTTTACGATTTCAGGCCGCACGTATCCGGTGGAAATCCGCTGGAGACCTGTGGAAGACCTCGACGAGGAAGACGACCGCACGCTTATGGACGCGGTTGCCGATGCCGTTGATGAACTGGAGACGGCAGGCCGCGGCGACATTCTTGTCTTTTTGCCCGGAGAACGTGAAATCCGGGAAGCCGCGGAAGTGATTGCCAAGCATCACCGCCCCGGGATGATTGACATTCTTCCCCTGTACGCACGGCTTTCGGCGCAGGATCAGGAGCGCGTTTTTCGACCGGGCGGCTTAAGACGCGTGGTGCTTGCCACAAACGTGGCGGAAACCTCCATTACGGTGCCCGGAATCCGCTTTGTGGTGGATACGGGCTTGGCGCGCATCAAGCGCTACTCCTACCGCAACAAAGTGGAGCAGCTTTTGGTTGAGCCCGTGAGTCAGGCTTCGGCCAATCAGCGTGCCGGCCGCTGTGGCCGTGTGGCCGACGGTATCTGTATCCGTCTTTACGGGGAAGAAGATTTTGCCCGGCGCCCGGCCTTTACCGATCCGGAAATCATGCGCTCCAACCTTGCGGCGGTGATTCTGCGGATGAAGTCCTTAAAACTCGGCGAAGTCCGGGACTTTCCCTTTGTGCAGGCGCCGCCCGCGCGCGCGGTGGCCGACGGCTATCAGATTCTCAATGAATTAAACGCAACGGACGACATCGGAAACCTCACCGAGGTCGGTAAGACTCTGGCGCGTCTTCCGGTGGACCCGCGCCTTTCGCGGATGCTCCTTGCCGCGCATGAGAAGGGGTCTTTGGCTGAAGCGCTTGTGATTGTTTCCGGTCTTTCGATTCAGGATCCCAGAGAGCGGCCTGCGGATGCGCCGGACGCCGCCGACAACGCGCACAAGATGTTTAAGGATGAAAAAAGCGACTTTTTGTCCTATCTCAGAATCTGGCGCTGGTACGAAGAGGCACGCGCCAAAAAAGAAAGCAACCGGAAACTTACCGAAGAGCTGCACCGGCGCTTTATTTCTGCGCGAAGGCTTCACGAGTGGCGCGACGTTTTTAAGCAGTTAAGTGAACTTACGAGCGAGATCGGCTGGACCGTGAACACCAAGCCCGCCCGCTACGAAGAGATTCACGAGGCACTGTTAACAGGGCTTTTGAGTAACCTCGGCTGCCGGCAGCTTGACGCCGACTTCCGGGCGCCCCCGTATCTCGGTGCCCGCGGCATTCACTTCTGGGTGTGGCCGGGCTCGGGTTTGGCAAAGAAAGCCGCAAAGTGGCTCATGGCCGCGGAACTCGTTGAAACAAGCCGGCTTTTTGCCCGCTGCGCGGCTGATATTGAGCCGCAGTGGGTGGAAAGGGCCGCGGCGCACCTCATCAAAAAGAGCTGGACGGAACCGCACTGGGAGAAAAAACGCGGTGAAGTGGTGGCGCTTGAAAGGGGAACGCTCTACGGGCTCCCCGTTTACATGCAGCGTCGTGTCTCCTTTGCCCGGCATGATCCGGTGCTCGCGCGAGAACTTTTTATCCGCGAGGGGCTCGTCGGCGGGGACTTTGACAGTAACGCCGCCTTTTTCCGGCACAACATGCAGCTTGTGCGGGAAATCCGCGACATTGAAAACAAAAGCCGCCGTCCGGACGTTTTGGTCGACGATGAACTCATTGTGGCTTTTTACGATGAGCGTATCCCCAAGGACGTGACGGATCAGACGGGCTTTGAAGCGTGGCTCAAAGAGGCGGTAAAAGACAATAAAAAGGTGCTTTACCTCTCACGGGAAGAGCTCATGCGCCACGATGCGCAGGGGGTCACCACGGACTTCTTCCCGAAGAAGGTGACGGTTGCGGGGGTTGAGATGGGGCTTACCTACCACTTTGAACCCGGTGCACCGCGCGACGGCGTCACGATGACGGTGCCGATTTTCGCGCTCAATCAGGTTAATCCCGTGCGCTGCGAGTGGCTGGTGCCGGGTATGCTCAAGGAAAAGGTGCAGAGTCTTTTAAAGAGCCTGCCGCAGCGCTTAAGACGGCACTGCGTGCCGCTGCAGCAGTACGCCGCGGGCTTTTTCGAGCGCACCAAGGGGGTTCAGGTCGGCTCCAAAACCCTCATTGATGCCCTGATCGACGATATTGCCCAAGAGACCGGCGTGCGTTGTCAGCGGGAAGACTTTAAAACCGAGTTTCTCGCCAAGCACCTCATCATGAACTTTAAGGTTGTTGATGAGCACGGCCGTCAGCTCGGTATGGGCCGAAACCTTGCCGAACTCAGAAGTGAGCTCGGAGAGGAGGCTCAAAAGAGTTTTCAGACCGTGGCGCAGGCCGATGAATCGATTGCCGAAGATTTGGCCGACAACATCACGGTCTGGAATTTCGGGGAACTGCCTGAACTTATGGAGATCAGCCGCCGGGGTGAGACTCTGATCGGGCACCCGGCCTTAGTCGACCGGGGAGACGCGTGCTCCCTGGAAGTCTTCGATGATCCGCTGCAGGCAAAGGCCGCGCACCGCGCGGGGCTGCGGCGCCTTTTCATCATTCAGATGAAAGAGCAGGTGAAGTACCTCGAAAAGAACCTCTCGGGACTGCACCGTGTGCAGATGCAGGCCGGTGTCATTGAGGAGGTAAGCGCCGCCTTTGAAAGCTTTGAAGCGCTCCGCGACGACGTGGTGGCAGCGGCCGTTGAGACCTGCGCGATGGCTGAACCCTGGCCCGTGAACGCCGAAGAGTTCGGACACCGCAAGGACGAGGCGCGGACAAAACTCACGCTCATCGGCCAGGAAATTGCCCGCACGCTTGAAGCGGTGACGGCGCAACTCGCGCTCGTGCCCAAAAAACTGCAGGGCGCCAAGGCCTGGCCCGAGGCCGTCAAGGACATCAAAAATCAGTTGCGGGGGCTTTTCCCGAAACACTTTCTCCTGGTGGTGGGGCTTGACAGACTCAGGCATTACGAGCGCTACGTGAAGGCGGTCAACAGCCGTCTGGACAAAATCCGCAATGATCCGGCAAAAGACGCCGAACGCATGGCAGACATCACCCGCCTTTCGGTACCGTACTTCCGGGAATTGGCCGAGCGGCGCGGACAGCCCGATGAGCGGCTCACGGACTTCCGCTGGCTTCTTGAAGAGCTGAGGGTGTCCTTCTTTGCTCAGGAATTGAGAACCCCGATGCCCGTGAGCGTGAAGCGCCTCACCAAGGTCTGGGAGTCGATCCGCCGACTTTAAAAAATTGTTAATCTGGTTGATTTTGAAGAAATTTTTCCTTAGCATTAACAAGGTTTTTGCCGTTTTCGGGCGCGTTTTTTTCGGGGCTCTCCGCGTGTTTTTCCGTCAATTGTTGATTTCAGTCAGTGCTGCTTTTGTGCTGGCAGGCTCGGCCGTTGCCGCGCCCGCCGCCACGGGCGACGCCGTTGCAAGCCTGCGGCCCGCCTCGGTTTATGCGCCTGCCAAGCCCCAGGTGAAAACGCCCAAGCGCCGCA
Source organism: Duodenibacillus massiliensis (assembly GCF_900128485.1). GTDB lineage: Bacteria > Pseudomonadota > Gammaproteobacteria > Burkholderiales > Burkholderiaceae_F > Duodenibacillus > Duodenibacillus massiliensis. The sequence continues at coordinate 520,071 of NZ_LT635859.1, read as the reverse complement.
CCCGTGCGCGCTTTACGCGCCAGAGACCGTCGGTGGCGATGCTCGCGGGCCTGCGCGATACACCGGATCCGCTGGAACTTTCGAGTTCCGTTGCCTATATGGCCGATCAGGACTCGGGTGAAGTCTTTTTTGAGAAAAATGCCGATGTGCGCCTTCCGATCGCTTCCGTCACCAAACTGATGACGGCTCTGGTGATTGTGGAAAGCGAACTGCCGATGAAAGCGAAACTGCGGGTGACGCGCGCCGATTACGTGAAGTCGCGCGCGGAAAGTAAGCTCAGAAACGGAATGGTTTTAACGCGTGAAGCCACGCTGCAGGCGGCGCTTATGAGCTCCGACAACCGCGCCGCGCACATGCTTGCGCGCACGTATCCCGGGGGTGTTAAAGCCTTTGTGAAGGCAATGAACGAGAAGGCTGCGGAACTCGGCATGACAAGCAGCCGCTTTACCGATCCCACGGGACTTTCCAACGAAAATATTTCCACGGCCCGCGATCTCGGGCTTTTGGCGGCGGCAGCACACGGCTATGCCGTGATCCGTAAGGCATCGACAACGCCCACGGCACTACTAAACGCCGGGATTTCGAAACTTCGCCTTCAGACCACAAACCGTCTGATCGGTGATCCGCGCTGGAATGTGGGACTGCAGAAAACGGGCTTTACGACGGCAGCGGGCCGCTGCATGGTGGTGCAGAGCGAATTTGCCGGGCACCGCCTTGTGATGGTGGTGCTTGACTCCGCCACCAACGGTAAGCGCGCCGACGATATGCTCAGGATGCGCCGCTGGCTTGAGGACGAAACCGAGTATCAGGCGGTCTTTGCCAAGAGCACTCCTTACGAGCTGATGTAAGACCCGTCAGAGGCAAAACCTTCGGAAAAAACCGAAGGTTTTTTCGTATCAGGGGCGGTATCATGACCCGATCAGCCGGGCGCCGGGAGCGTCCTGGAAAAAACACTGCAGACACAAAGTGCAGGAGAGAAAGAAATGAAATATATCGGTATTGTGGCCGGCGCCAAACCGGAGCAGGCAACGGCTCTGAAAGCCGCACTCATTGCAAAAGATCCGCTCGTGAAGGTTGTGATTGAAGAGACGGCCATGCGGCAGGATGCGCCGGACGAACGGGTGAAGCTTGCCGACCGCAAGATTGAGCTTTTTAACGCGGTGGAAGCGCTTGCCGCAAAGGGCGTGAGAATTGCCGCCTTTACCTGTGCGTGCCCGCATGCCTGGTTTGATGAGCTCGCGGCCGAGGTGAGCATCGCCGTGGTGGATGCCTGCGGCGCCAAGGGCGGGCCTCTTCCCGTTGAAGACTACGCGGAAAAGCTGCTTTCAACGTGTGATGCGCTGCCTGAGAAACCCTACAAGGTGGGACTTATCGGCGGCCTTGGACCCGCTGCAACGGTGGACCTCTACGACAAGATTGTGAAGGCAACGCCCGCGACAACCGATCAGGAACATATCCGTCTGGTGGTGGAGCAAAATCCCCAGATTCCGGACCGGACGAAGGCGCTTTTGGAGGGCGGAGCCGATCCCACGCTCGCACTGTACCGCTGCGCCAAGGCCCTGCAGGCCGACGGCTGTGACGCAGTCATCATCCCGTGCAATACGGCGCACGCCTTTATGCCCTACATGCGGCGTCACCTCGATGTGAATTTCATCGACATGCAGGAGTCGTGCCTCAACGAAATTCAGGCAAAGTTCGGCGATAAGGCCCGCGTTGGTCTGATGGCGACGACAGGCACCGTGCGCACCGGCATTTACTCGAAGAAAGCTGAAGCGATGGGCATTCCCATGTTTGTGCCCGATGAGGCGCATCAGGCGCGCGTGATGGCGGCGATTTACGGGCCCAAGGGCGCCAAGGCGGGATTTACCGACGGCATCTGCCGCGAGGACCTCGTCAGCGCCGCCGAGTACCTGGTGAAGACCTATGACTGCAACGTGCTCATTTTGGGCTGCACGGAGCTGCCGCTGATTCTGGATGAAGGGGATTTTGACTGCGCAGGTAAGACGGTCTACATCATCGATCCGACATCGTCTCTGGCGCGGCGCGTCGTAAAGACCGCGCTTGCCGCCAACAAGGAGCGCGGTTTCTGACAAGAAAAAAGCGGCAGTGCCCGTCTGAGCTCTGCCGCTTTGAGTCCTGCCTTTAAATCAGGCGGCGGGCTGCGCCGCTGAGGCAAGTGCCGCCGAGATCTGCGCCGCGCCCTTAACGAGCAGGTCCACAAATTCGGGCTTACGTTTGATCTCCGTGTCAGAGACCAGTGTGACGGCCGCCGTGATGCGGCCGTTTTCGTCCCTGATCGGCGCACCGATGCAGCGGATGCCGTATTCGAGCTCTTCGTTGTCTTCGGCCCAGCCTCTTTCGCGGATACGGTCCAGTTCAATGATGAGTTTTTCGCGGGTGGCAAGCGAATGCGATGTGCGCGGTGCCAGATGCGTGCGCTCGATGTAGGCGCTCAGATCCTCGGGCGTCATTTCTCTTAAAAAGAGTTTGCCGCCGCTTGTGCAGTGCATCGGCGCCACGGCTCCCACCTGGCGGGAAAACCGCACGCCGGTTTTGGGCGCGTAGACGTGATCGATGTACATGATCGAATCCGCCGAGCGCATCGAAAGGTTGACGGTAAGTTGCGTTTTTTCGTAAAGCGAGCGCATCACGTCAACGGCTGCAGTGCGCACGGGAAGCGCCCGGCGCACGCGGTTGCCGTACTCGAGAAACCGCAGGCCCAGACGCCAGCAGTTTTCCGTCGTGTGCTCCAGAAATCCGAGCTCGGTGAGGCTCCACAAAAGCCTGTGTGCGGTAGACGCGTGAATCCCGGTTTCCTGCACGATGCGGTTGGAATTAACCGGGTCCGAGCCGGCAGCGACCACGTCGAGAATTTTGACGGCGCGGTCAAGAACCTGCACGGTTTTGATGTCTGAATCTTTATCAGCTGCCATGACGCTGGCTTCCGGACGTTTCTTCGGCGGCAGCGCTTTCGAGCTGCTGGGCCACGATTTCCGCGACGTCAAGGAAGAGAACTTCGTCCTTGTCGCCTTCTTTTTGCTGAGCCTGCGCGCTTGTGAGCATCGTGAGGCAGTGCGGGCAGGCGCTTGCAACGACTTCGCTCTTGGTGTCCTTGAGTTCTTTCAGGCGGATCACGTTGATGCGGGCCGGCCGGTCCATAAAGATCTGAGCGCCGCCCGCGCCGCAGCAAAGCGTATCGGCCTTACTGTGTTTGGCTTCGCGCAGGTGTGCGCCGAGGGTTTCGAGCACCCGGCGGGGTTCGGCGGTGATGCCGTTCATGCGCGCGAGATAGCAGGGATCGTGCATCACGGTGAAAAACTGCGATTTACTCACCTTGATGCGGCCTTCGGTGATGAGCCGGTCAATGAGAACCGTATGGCTCACGCAGTTAAAGGTGCCGCCCTCAAACTGGGGATACTCGTTTTTAAGGGTGTTAAAGCAGTGCGGGCAGGCCGCAACGAGTTCCTTGAACTGATACTTTCTGAGGTTTTCGATGTTTTCGGCGGCAGCTGTCTGAAAGAGGTATTCCTCACCGGCGCGGCGAGCGAAGTCGCCGTGGCAGCGCTCTTCCTGCATTACGGCAAAGTGAATGCCGGCGGCCTTGAGAATCTTCACCATGGCGCGGGCAATTTTCTGCGCCCGGCGGTCGTAACTGGCTGAACACCCCACCCAGTAGAGTACGTCGTAGGCAACGCCGGGTTTGGCAACCGGCACATCCAGGTCCTTGGCCCACGCAAGGCGGCTGCCCGGGTCCATGCCCCAGGGGTTACCGACCGAAGCGGTGTTTTCCAGGGCGCCGGCGAGCCCTTCGGGGAATTCGCCTGTTTCAAGCGCAAGATGCCGGCGCATCAAGACGATGAGATCCGGAATCGGAATGTCGGCGGGACAGGCGCGCGCACAGGCGCCGCACGTGGTGCAGCTCCAGAGCGCGTCACGGCTCACGAGCCCCCCAATAAGTTCCTTGTCGTTTGCCGCATCGCGCATTCTGTCTCGGAGCGTCATGATGAGCGACTTCGGATCCAGAGGCGTATCAGCCTTGACGGCCGGGCACACGCCGCGGCAGCGGCCGCATTCGGTGCAGCCGTCAAAGCGGGCGCGGTCGCGCCAGGTGAACTGCTCGTACTTGGAAATGCCGAACGTTTCCTGCTCTTCGATGTTGTCGATTTTGGCAATGGCACCCGCGGGCGACACTTTCTGCCAGAAAATGGAGATCGGCGTCTTAAAGATGTGCGAATAAAACGTGAGCGGCACCGCGGCGATGAAAATCAGCGAGGCAAGCCCGTGCACAACCCAAAGAAAGAGATGGGCTGTGGTCAGAAAATCCGGGGTGCTGCCCGCAAACAGCTGGGAAAGGAGGTTACCCACGGGAGAAAACTCACGCCAGGCGGGCTGCTGCACCGCAAGGCGTAGGGCTTCAACGAAAAAGCCCGTAATGATGATGGCGGCAAGGCTTGCAATAAGGCAGGCAAAGCGCCCGTTGCTTTCCACCCGCTCGTCGTGCGCCACAAAGCGGCGCCAGGCGCCGTAGCCGAGGCCGATTAAAGCGGCAAGGCCGGCCGTATCCAGGATGAGCTTGTAGACAAGATAAAAGCGTCCGGTCAGAAACTGCTGCCCGAACACATAGTGACCGACGTCCCAGTCAAGCGTGGCGGTGGCCGTTCCCCAGAAAAGGAAAATGCAGCCCCAGAAAATCGCCAGATGCGCTTTGCCGCTTGCGCCACGCATGACTTTGCTTTGTCCGAGCACCTCGCAGAAAAGATTTGCGATGCGCCGCTTGCGGGGGCCTTCAGGCGTTTCGGGCGCAGCTCCCGCGCGGCGCTCCCTGATCACACGGATAATGCCTGCCGCGCAGACGATGACGGCGATGAGTCCGATGATGTAAACGCCGATTTCGGCCCAAAGCGGTACGTTCCAAAAGGCGGGACGGACAGGAAGAGTGGAAGACAACATGGCTGTCGCTGTAATTGTTGTGTTGGGGTTTTCAGAGGCTGCGGCGTTTTTCGTTTGTCGGTTTGCGGCAGGAAGCCGCGCCGTCAGACCTCTCTTAAAGGTGCGGGCGATTTTACCGCACCCAACCATGAGCGAAGTATCGGATATTTCGGAGAAAAAGAGCCGGAATCAGACTGCTGAAACCGGCTCAGAAAAAATGTATGTCAGTGCTTTTGTTCAGCGCGCCACCTGGCAACGGCTTCCACGCACTCAGCCACCAGAGCCGGTCCCTTATAGACAAAGCCCGAATAAAGCTGCACGAGTGCGGCGCCGGCCTGCATCTTGATGACGGCGTCTTCCCCGGTCATGACGCCGCCCGAGGCAATCACGGGGCGTTCGCCCTTGAGGTGCTCGGTAATGAGGCGCAGACATTCGGTGGAGCGCTCCATCAGGGGCTTACCGGAAAGGCCGCCCGTTTCCTCCCAGTGGGGCAGCCCCTGAACGGAGGAGTGATCAATCGTCGTGTTGGTGGCAATCACCGCGTCCATGCCGTAGCTCACAATGTGGTCCACGGCGCGCAGGATGGCATCGTTATCGAGGTCGGGCGCAAGCTTCACGGCGATGGGCTTGTAGGCCAGACCCTGCGTTTCCATGATCTTTTCACGCTCGGTCTTAAGGGCCTCGAGCAGTTCGCACAGGGGTTTGTCGCCTTGGAGCGTCCTCAGATTCTTGGTGTTGGGGCTTGAAATGTTGACGGCGATGTAATCGGCCTTGGCATAGGTCTTCTGCAGGCAGATACGGTAGTCGCTCACCGCATTTTCAATGGGGGTGACGGCATTTTTGCCGATGTTGATCCCCAAAACACCGCCTCTGAGCTTAAAGGCGTCGGCACTCTTTAAGTTCTTGAGCACCTTGTCGCACCCTTCGTTGTTAAAGCCCATGCGGTTGATGATGCCTTCGGCGGGAATCACGCGGAAACAGCGCGGCTTGGCGTTACCGGGCTGCGCGAGCGGCGTGATCGTGCCGATTTCGACGTGGCCGAACCCGAGGGCACCGAAAGCGCTTACACGCTCGCCGTCCTTATCCATGCCGGCCGCAAGCCCGATCGTATTGGGAAAGCGGATGCCCATCACTTCCACCGGATCTTCCGGGGGCGTGTGGGTAAGCAGCTTATGAAGACCGAACGAAGTGACCCAGTCCAAGTTCTCCATGATCAGATGGTGGGCAGTTTCAGGCTGCATCTGAAAGAGAACGCTCTTGGCAAGTTTGTAAAGCATGGCGGTTTACTGTTTATAAATGGCGGCAAAATGCTCTGCCGCAGGGGAAAAATGCACGCACATTTTCCGACAGCCTCTTCAAACTTTCAAGCGGCTGTCAGCATATGGTGTGCGGCGTAGGCCGAAAGTACTAAGTGTTGTTTGTGCATTTTAACAGAGCGGGGCCGTCGGGGTTGGCTGGCTTTCGGAAAACCGCTGTAAATCAAGGCGAAAAACCTCAGGCGGTGGCGTAATTCAGGTAATGGCCGCAAAAGGCGCTTAAAAAATTTTTGGCGCAAAGCTTGACATCAGAAAAATCGTTCTGTAATATGCGCTTTCTCTGCTGATGAGGCAGAGCGAAAACTCGGATCGCGGGGTGGAGCAGTCCGGTAGCTCGTCGGGCTCATAACCCGAAGGTCGGAGGTTCAAATCCTCCCTCCGCAACCAACGACAGGTTTTCGGTGTTCTTTAAAAATCTGAAACAGACGAACCGATAAGTGTGGGTGCTTCTGAAAAATGCAGTTTCTTCATGGAAACGCAAAAAAATCGGAAGTACTCAGACTTTAAGCCAAAGAAATGATTGAGATTTATCTCGGTCAGTTTCTGCGAGTGATTTGAGTACGACCAAAAAGCAGGATTCAAGTGAAGAGTTTGATCCTGGCTCAGATTGAACGCTGGCGGCATGCCTTACACATGCAAGTCGAACGGCAGCATGGAGAGCTTGCTCTCTGATGGCGAGTGGCGAACGGGTGAGTAATACATCGGAACGTGTCCGTTTGTGGGGGACAACCGTCCGAAAGGATGGCTAATACCGCATAAGACCTGAGGGTGAAAGCCGGGGACCGCAAGGCCTGGCGCAGACGGAGCGGCCGATGATTGATTAGCTAGTTGGGGAGGTAAAGGCTCACCAAGGCGACGATCAATAGCTGGTCTGAGAGGACGACCAGCCACACTGGAACTGAGACACGGTCCAGACTCCTACGGGAGGCAGCAGTGGGGAATTTTGGACAATGGGGGCAACCCTGATCCAGCCATGCCGCGTGCGGGAAGAAGGCCTTCGGGTTGTAAACCGCTTTTGTCAGGGACGAAAAGCTCCGGAGTAATATGCCGGGGTGCTGACGGTACCTGAAGAATAAGCACCGGCTAACTACGTGCCAGCAGCCGCGGTAATACGTAGGGTGCAAGCGTTAATCGGAATTACTGGGCGTAAAGCGTGCGCAGGCGGTTGGGTAAGACAGATGTGAAATCCCCGGGCTTAACCTGGGAACTGCATTTGTGACTGTCCGACTGGAGTACGTCAGAGGGGGGTGGAATTCCACGTGTAGCAGTGAAATGCGTAGATATGTGGAAGAACACCGATGGCGAAGGCAGCCCCCTGGGACGCAACTGACGCTCATGCACGAAAGCGTGGGGAGCAAACAGGATTAGATACCCTGGTAGTCCACGCCCTAAACGATGTCTGCTGGTTGTTGGGAATTTAATTCTCAGTAACGAAGCCAACGCGTGAAGCAGACCGCCTGGGGAGTACGGTCGCAAGATTAAAACTCAAAGGAATTGACGGGGACCCGCACAAGCGGTGGATGATGTGGATTAATTCGATGCAACGCGAAAAACCTTACCCAGCCTTGACATGTCAGGAATGCTTCGGAGATGAGGCAGTGCCCGCAAGGGAACCTGAGCACAGGTGCTGCATGGCTGTCGTCAGCTCGTGTCGTGAGATGTTGGGTTAAGTCCCGCAACGAGCGCAACCCTTGTCATCAGTTGCTACGAAAGGGCACTCTGATGAGACTGCCGGTGACAAACCGGAGGAAGGTGGGGATGACGTCAAGTCCTCATGGCCCTTATGGCTGGGGCCTCACACGTCATACAATGGTCGGAACAGAGGGCAGCGAAGCCGCGAGGTGAAGCCAATCCCAGAAAACCGATCGTAGTCCGGATTGCAGTCTGCAACTCGACTGCATGAAGTCGGAATCGCTAGTAATCGCGGATCAGCATGCCGCGGTGAATACGTTCCCGGGTCTTGTACACACCGCCCGTCACACCATGGGAGTGGGGTTCACCAGAAGACGTTTGCCCAACCGCAAGGAAGGCGGCGCCCACGGTGGGTTTCATGACTGGGGTGAAGTCGTAACAAGGTAGTCGTACCGGAAGGTGCGACTGGATCACCTCCTTTCTAGAGAATGTTTCTGAAAAGGAACTGCAGTAAAAGAAGGAAGTTCCCACACTTATCGGTTGAGTCTGTTGAAGTTGTAATGCGGTTGGGTCTTTAGCTCAGCTGGTTAGAGCATCGTCTTGATAAGGCGGGGGTCGATGGTTCGAGTCCATCAAGACCCACCAAACGCAGTGCATGAAACACGCGGGGGCATAGCTCAGCTGGGAGAGCACCTGCTTTGCAAGCAGGGGGTCAACGGTTCGATCCCGTTTGTCTCCACCAGACGCCCGGTTTAAGCGTTTTCAGTGAGAACTGAAAACATTTAAACGGAGTGTCTTCAGTACGAAGATGCACCGAGCTCTTTAAAAATTTGGAAAAAGAAGTAAAGCGTTCAATTTCAGCGTTGATGAGACGCTGAAACGGGATGTGATTGCATTTGAACTGAGTTTCAAATCTTCATTGAACGAGAATCTCAACGAATTAACCAAGAGAACAGCACGTTACGAAATCAGTCACGTGAATACTCTGCGGGCAAAAGGCTGCAGGGTTATAGGATCAAGTGACTAAGTGTATGTGGTGGATGCCTTGGCGATCATAGGCGATGAAGGACGTGTAAGCCTGCGAAAAGCTGCGGGGAGTCGGCAAAAAGACTTTGATCCGCAGATGTCCGAATGAGGAAACTCACCGGGTAACCGGTATCACAAACTGAATACATAGGTTTGTGAAGCGAACGCAGTGAACTGAAACATCTAAGTAACTGCAGGAAAAGAAATCAACCGAGATTGCGGCAGTAGCGGCGAGCGAAACCGCAGCAGCCTAGTCTTTGATAATGCATGGTGACAGCAGAACGGTCTGGAAAGGCCGGCCACAGTGGGTGACAGCCCCGTATGCGAAGTCCGGTGCATGGTACTAAAAAGACGATAAGTAGGGCGGGACACGTGACATCCTGTCCGAAGACGGGGGGACCATCCTCCAAGGCTAAATACTCATGATCGACCGATAGCGAACCAGTACTGTGAAGGAAAGGCGAAAAGAACCCCGGGAGGGGAGTGAAATAGAACCTGAAACCGCATACATACAAACAGTAGGAGCCCTACGGGGTGACTGCGTACCTTTTGCATAATGGGTCAGCGACTTACGTTTTGCGGCAAGCTTAACCGAGTAGGGGAGGCGCAGCGAAAGCGAGTTCGAACAGAGCGATAGAGTCGTAAGGCGTAGACCCGAAACCAGATGAGCTAACCATGGCCAGGTTGAAGGTGTGGTAACACACACTGGAGGACCGAACCGACCGGTGTTGCAAAACCGGCGGATGAGCTGTGGTTAGGGGTGAAAGGCTTAACAAATCTGGAGATAGCTGGTTCTCCCCGAAAACTATTGAGGTAGTGCCTCGTGACTGACTCCGGGGGGTAGAGCACTGTTATGGCTAGGGGGACATGGCGTCTTACCAAACCATGGCAAACTCCGAATACCCGGAAGTTGAATCACGGGAGACAGAGCACCGGGTGCTAACGTCCGGACTCAAAAGGGAAACAACCCAGACCGCCGTTTAAGGTCCCAAATACAGGCTAAGTGGAAAACGAAGTGTGAAGGCTAAGACAGTCAGGAAGTTGGCTTAGAAGCAGCCATCCTTCAAAGAAAGCGTAATAGCTCACTGATCGAGTCCTCATGCGCGGAAGATGTAACGGGGCTAAGTCTGTAACCGAAAGCGCGGATTTGCACGCAAGTGCAAGTGGTAGGGGAGCGTTCTGTAAGCCTGCGAAGGTGTGTGGTAACGCATGCCGGAGGTATCAGAAGTGCGAATGCTGACATGAGTAACGATAAAGCGGGTGAAAAGCCCGCTCGCCGTAAGCCCAAGGTTTCCTGCTCTACGTTCATCGGAGCAGGGTGAGTCGGCCCCTAAGGCCAGGCTGAGAAGCGTAGCTGATGGGAAGCAGATTAAGATTTCTGCACCGACGTTAAGTGCGAAGGGGGGACGGAGTTTTGAGCATCATCCGGGTGTTGGATGTCCCGGTTTGTGCGTGTAGGAGGCCGGCAGGCAAATCCGCCGGCATATCTCCGAGACAAAGCATCGAGCTGCATTTTGCAGTGAAGTGATGGGATGAACTTCCAGGAAAAGCCTCTAAGCAATAGCTTAATGTCGACCGTACCGTAAACCGACACAGGTGGGCGAGTTGAATATACTCAGGCGCTTGAGAGAACTCGGGAGAAGGAACTCGGCAAATTGACACCGTAACTTCGGGATAAGGTGTGCCTTTGTAGTGTGAAGAGTGAAACACTCCGAGCATGAAGAGGTCACAGAGAATAGGTGGCTGCAACTGTTTACTAAAAACACAGCACTCTGCAAAGACGAAAGTCGACGTATAGGGTGTGATGCCTGCCCGGTGCCGGAAGATTAAGTGATGGGGTGAGAGCTCCTGATCGAAGTCCCGGTAAACGGCGGCCGTAACTATAACGGTCCTAAGGTAGCGAAATTCCTTGTCGGGTAAGTTCCGACCTGCACGAATGGCATAATGATGGCCACACTGTCTCCTCCCGAGACTCAGTGAAGTTGAAATGTTTGTGATGATGCAATCTCCCCGCGGCTAGACGGAAAGACCCCATGAACCTTTACTGCAGCTTTGCATTGGACTTTGAACCGATCTGTGTAGGATAGGCGGGAGGCAGAGAACCGAGGACGCCAGTCTTTGGGGAGCCGACGTTGAAATACCGCCCTGATTTGTTTGAGGTTCTAACCGCGGACAGTAAACCTGTTCCGGGACCGTGCATGGTAGGCAGTTTGACTGGGGCGGTCTCCTCCTAAAGGGTAACGGAGGAGTACAAAGGTACGCTAGGTACGGTCGGAAATCGTGCTGATAGTGCAATGGCGCAAGCGTGCTTGACTGCGAGACCGACAAGTCGAGCAGATGCGAAAGCAGGTCATAGTGATCCGGTGGCACTGAATGGAAGGGCCATCGCTCAACGGATAAAAGGTACTCTGGGGATAACAGGCTGATACCGCCCAAGAGTTCATATCGACGGCGGTGTTTGGCACCTCGATGTCGGCTCATCTCATCCTGGGGCTGTAGCCGGTCCCAAGGGTATGGCTGTTCGCCATTTAAAGAGGTACGTGAGCTGGGTTTAAAACGTCGTGAGACAGTTTGGTCCCTATCTGCCGCGGGCGCTGGAAGATTGACGGGGGCTGCTCCTAGTACGAGAGGACCGGAGTGGACGCACCTCTGGTGTACCGGTTGTCACGCCAGTGGCACAGCCGGGTAGCTATGTGCGGAAGAGATAACCGCTGAAAGCATCTAAGCGGGAAACTTGCCTGAAGATAAGTCTTCCCGGAGGCTAGACCTCCCAGAAGAGTCGTTCGAGACCAGGACGTTGATAGGTCAGGAGTGCAAGCGCTGTGAGGCGTTGAGCTGACTGATACTAATTGCTCGTGAGGCTTGATCCTATAACCGTGCTGCCTAGCCTAATGTGAGGCAGTTGAGAAACGGACAATGGATTTTGAAGCGCAGTGAATGCAAATAATCGCGTTCCGACGTTTACTTCTTTTTGCAAAGACTTCGTCACGGGAGTTCAATTAAAGAACTTCTGAGACAACAGGCTTTGCCCGGCGGCCATACCGTGGCGGTACCACTCCTTCCCATTCCGAACAGGACAGTGAAACGCTTCTGGGCCGATGATAGTTGGTTGTATTTCCAGTGAAAGTAGGACACTGCCGGGCTTTACCATTTAAAACCCTCGGGATCAAAACGGTCTCGGGGGTTTTTCTTTGCCTAAAGGGTTTGTTCCTAGCCATTTTGCCGTATGGTTTTTTATCCCGGGATGCGTAGACTCATGGCTTCTCGAGCGGCCATATGAGCCGCACCGAAATAATCCCGTACAACAATAGGAAAAGGAACCTACGGTATGAATATCAAGAAGATTGCGGTCGCAGCAGCGACCGCGCTTGTTGTCGTGAGCGTCAACGCCGAAACCCTGCGTGTTGGCAGTGAGACGGTCTATCCCCCCTTTGAATTCCTGGATTCAGCGTCCGGCAAGTACGTCGGCTTTGACATTGATCTCATCAACGCCATCGGCAAAAAGGCCGGGTTTGACGTGCAGATCTATTCGATGGGCTTAGACGGCCTGGTGCCGGCGCTTGTTTCGGGCTCCATTGATGTGGCGGTATCCGCACTCACGATTACGCCCGAGCGTGCAGCCAAGGTCGATTTCTCGGACCCCTACTACAAGAGCGGTCTCTCGATCATGACGCACAAGGATAACGTCGACAAGATTAAGGGCGCGAAGGATCTCGAAGGCAAAACCCTTTGCGTTGAAATCGGCAGCTCCGGGGCACTCTTCTCTCAGCGTCTCAAGGGAACGAAGATCCGCACGTTTAATTCCGCTGCGGAAGCCTTTTTGGAAGTCAATCAGAAGGGTTGCTGGGCGATGGTGAACGATAAGCCCGTGAACGAATACTTCCTCACTCAGAAGGCTGCGCGCAACCTGAACCTAAGGGAAGTGCCGGTGATCCTTTCTGAGGACGATTACGGCTTTGCCGTGCAAAAGGGTAATGCCCTGCGTGAACGTCTCAACAAGGCCTTAAAGGCTGTGCGTGAAGACGGTACGTACAAGAAAATCTACGTGAAGTGGTTCGGCGATACGCTCTAAAGCGTACGCTTAACGCACACTAAAACGCCCGGTTTCCGCAAAGAAATCGGGCGTTTCGTCGTATTCGGGCGGCGTCAGTGTGACGCCGCCTTGGTGGGTGAACCGTTATTTGAATTCAACCGGTTCACCGGCCTTGTCATTCATGCGGCGGTAAACCGTGGCCATGATGGGGCCGGAGACGTTATGCCAGAAGCTGAAGACCGCAGCGGGCAGTGCCGCGAGAGGCATCGTCGCGAAGTGCGCCGTTGCAAGCGCCACGCCAAGGGCCGAGTTCTGCATACCGATTTCGATGGAAAGGCACTTGCACTTCGGGAGTTCCATGTGAAAGACCTTGCCGAGAATGTAGCCGAGCAAAAGTCCGAGACCGTTGTGCAGAATCACGACGGCAAGAACGAGCAGGCCTGCCTTCTCAATCGTGGGGCGGCTCACGGCAACGACAGCTGCCAGAATCAGCACAATGGCCACGACGCTTACCAGCGGCAGCGCCGAGACAGCCACTTCCACCTTACGACCGAAGAGCGACTTCACGGCCACACCCAAAGCGATCGGAATGAGCACGATCTGGCAGATGGACCAGAACATCGCGAGCGGATTGATTTCCACCCACTGGTTGGCGAGGAAGTAAATCAAAAACGGCGTGACAAGCGGCGCGAGAATCGTGGTGCAGCTCGTAATGGTCACGGAAAGCGCCACGTCGCCTCGGGCCAGGAAGGTCATCACGTTACTGGCGGTGCCGCCCGGGCAGCAGCCCACAAGAATGACGCCCACGGCAATATCGGGCGGCAGGTTCATCGCCCAGCAGAGAAACGCGGCAATTGCGGGCATGATCACAAACTGACCGACAATACCGATGAAGACGTCGCGGGGGCGCGTTAAAACGGCCTTAAAGTCGCCCACGGAGAGCGTAAGACCCATACCGAACATCACAATCCCGAGAAGAATCGAGACGTAGGGCAGAAAAACCTTAAAGGTTGCAGGAAAGTAAAACGCGAGGGCGGCAAAGACAAGCACCCAGAGGGCAAAAGTCTTGCCGAAGAACTGACTGACGGAGGCCAGAGTTTTCATTTTTCTTAACTTCTTTCGCAATGCATGTAAACCAACGGTGCAGACGGTACCGGCATCGGGGTTGTCCGGCGCAGACCGCACGAATTTGACTGCTTCTGCAGGCGCAAAGGCTGTGAACCAGGCCTTCAGAACGTAACAGCCAACGTTTTCCGCGGGCCGTTTGTGTTGACCTCAGAAAACGCCCCGGCACGCTTTTTCCTTTCGGTGGATGCGGAAAAAACCGGGTAACCGTCATGCTAGAACGGTTTTACTGAGGCTTCATAGTGCCTTGTGCTTACAGCGTGGTTTTTTTGAAGAAAAGAAGCCCAAATTGTGCGCGTATAGATACATTCATAGATTAATCGCCAAAGATTTGTTTTAAATCAATGGCAAACAACGATATTTTGCGCAAAAAAGAACATCTCTACAGGTTTCTATGAGCACACCATGCCCAACATTACGCTTCCGGAACTGCCGCCCCTGATCATCAACGGTTCAGCCAAGAACAGGGACGCAATGACGTACAAGAATCCCGTTAAGAAGCGTCCTGCCCGCAGCAAGGGGAATTCCCGCTCTGTCGGTAAGTGCCTGCCGGTCAACGGTAAGAAGGATTGCTGGGAGATTGTTTTCAAAGAGGACTTTAAAAAGGAGCACTCCGGACTGGAGAAGTTCCGCGTTTATCGCTACAGAGGCGGACGACTTGAGTTCAAGCCCTGTCAAGCGACATAAGAATTGACCCTCAAAACGACATAAAAATTGACCCACCTCCAAAAGGGACAAAAGAACGGCATTTGACGTGCCGACCCTCCACGGCCGGCAGGCCGTGGAGGGGGAAGGCGCGTCAAATGCCGTTCTTGGCCGCCGCCCCCCCCCCGGTTGTTTATTCAAAGCTACCCAACGCAGACCTTGTCCAAGTGTTTGGGATCAAGGAACGGCAACAGCCTCTTCATCGACTGCAGTGACGCCTGTGCTTTGGCTTCCTCCTGAAGCGATTTATCCAAGGCTTCGTGCAATTGGGTGTTTTCTGCTGCAAGGCGCAGATTCTCCGTGTTGGCCTGTTCGAGCGCTCCCTTGAGCTTGGCCAGATCTTCCTGCAAACCACGCACCTGCTCATCGAGTTCTTCGAGTCGGCGCTCCTTCTTCTCCACCGAGGCTAGAGCCTCGTCGGCGGCCTCCCTGACACGGCTTGCCTCGTCGTGTTCGATCTGAAGCCGCGCCTTGGCGCGGCTGTCGATCTGTTCAACCTGGGCCCGAATCATCGGGGCCACGGCTTCCCATACTGCTTTGATGATATTTTCGGCTTCACGTTGTTCGAACCCTGACGGAAGTTCGCCCTTTTGGACAAGCTTTTCTTGTTTCCACTCATTCACTGCCTCCGAGATCGTCCCCAGCGAGCCCTTCCCAATCTTGGCTCGGATGGCACGGATGGACGGCAACTGAAGGTCACTCTCCCGCACGCTCTCTAAAATTTCACGTACAGAATCACTAACACTTTGATCTTTCATCATTTTTAATCTCTTCAAAAATTGCTGTAACGTTACAGCGTAACGTTATTGTTACGACTCGGGACGATTGTCCTTGGTTAAAAGCCCCTTGTTCAGGGCCTGACGGCGATGCTCCCTCAATCGATAGCTGCTTCCCGTGATGGTTAACGCTGTGCTGTGGTGCAGAAGATGATCGAGGATCGTCGCGGCCACCGCTTCGTCGGCAAAGATGAGCCTCCATTCCGAGGGCGGTCGATTACTCGTGATGACCACGCTCTTCTTCTCGTAACGGCGGTTGATCAACTGAAACAGAAGATGTGCTGCCGACGGCGAGAACGGCAGGTAGCCAATCTCATCGATGATGATCACCTGGGGCTTGTTGATTTCCCGCAGCTTCGCTTCCAACGTATCTTCTCTTGACGCCTTCTCAAGCGTGGCGAGCAAATTGGCCGCCGTGTAAAAACGCACGGACCGACCGCTCTCAATGGCCTTGTAGCCAAGCCCGATCGCCAGATGCGTCTTACCCACACCAGGAACGCCGAAGAAGGCGACATTCTCGCCGGCGTCAATCCACTCCAAGCTGGCCAATTCACGGATAGTCCCGGGGTTGATAGACGGCTGCGCCGTCAGATCGAAATCTTCCAGCTTCTTGATCGTCGGCAGATGCGCCGACTGCAGCAACTGCTTGAAGCGATTGCATTCACGCTGTTGCACTTCCTTGCCGAAGGCGTACTCGATAGCCTGACGGGGCGTCATTTTGGCCTGCGCAATATTCTCGAGAACTTCGGTCATGTGGTCGCGCAGATAGGGCAGACGCAAACGATCGGCCAGAGAGCAGAGCCTCTCATCAGATTCACGGCTCATCACTCTTGCTCCTTGGGCTCGGTCCAGCCGATGCTGTCGTCATAGGCACGCGTATCGGCGCTGAGAGCGCTGCGGTGCTCACTGTAAGCTTGCCACTGAGGATCCTCGGCAAGCTTGTCCCGACTCTTGTCGTAGGCATCCTTCTCGATCTCACCGTTTGACAGATTTTGAGCTTGAGGGTTAAATACATCGGCGGTCTTATCGAGTGTGGCTACCATAACACCCCCTTGCAACACAGAAATCGTTGCCTCGTCGATCTGAATCTGCACCTTCATTCCGACAAGATGTTGGGGGACTCGGTAGTACTTGTTGTCAACACGGATAAGACCGTCGTTGTTGCCGACCTTGCGAGTCTCCACGTAGGTGTGGATCATCGGCGGCTTACTGAGCGCACGCATTTTGGGGAGCTCGATTTGCCACCTCTGGGCAGGAGTCCGAGGACCGTCAAACACCGTCGAGAGCTTGCGCTCGTCGGAAGATCGGCACCAAGCCTCAAGCCACAGGTTCCAATCCTCGATGGTGGGTTTGTTGACGCCGGCCAGATTGCCTTTGAGATACTTCACCCCCGATTCCACTTTTCCCTTGCTGCGAGGCTTACACACGGCGGTCGCAATCGGCTTGAGACCGTAGTAGGTGCAGAACTGGTAGAAGCGCTCGGTAAAGCGTTCGACCGCCGTCTTGGCATAGTGGTTGCGAACCAGACTGGAAGCGTTGTCGCACACGATGCAGTAAGGCAGACCGCCGAAGTAGCGGAAGGCCGACTCAAGCCCGTCCAGCCAGGCAGTCTGGGTCTCAGACGGATAGGCCTTGGCAAACAATCGGCGTGAGTAACCGAGCTTGCAAACAAAAAAGTGCAGGCGTGTCATCTTCCCGCCCAACCGAACAACCTTCTCGCCGAAGTCGATCTGCAACTGCTGTGCCGGAGCAGTCTCGTAGCGACCGTGAATAGCCTGCTGCTGCAGGCAAGCTCGGGCAGCCTCACGAAACGGCTTGCAAAACCGCTCAAGCGTTCTCAGGGGGATGTCAACGCCGTAAGTCTCACGCAACAAACTCTGCAGTGGTGGACAGCGGCTCTCGCACGTGTAGAAGCTGTTTCGCACCTCGTCGGAGTGCTCGGCCAGAAAGCGGCCGGCCTGACTGCGGGTGTCTCGGCGGGGTTGGTCGGTATCCGTCTGCAGGCACCGCTTAACCGTGTTGCGTGCCATGCCCAAGATCCGGGCGACATGGCGGATGGGTTTGTGTTCTTCAAGAACAAGTTGCCGCACAAGAAGACGGCATTCTTTGGTAATCATGGTTTTGGAACCTCCGTTGTGATGAACAACGGAACCCATGATCCTCGACTTTCTCGTCATTGTAAAAGTACCTCACGACGCCCCCTCGAGGTGGGTCAAAATTAATGTCGTTTGGTGGGTACTTTAGTATGTCGTGCAACAGTTCAAGCCCATTGATCCCGAGAACTCAATTCGGCGGACCAAAGAGATAGTCCGCTTACACGGTGGTGCTACTTGAGCGTTGAATCAGCTGGTGGGGTCTACACCCCTGGCACAGGCGTTGCAAGCAACATTTCCCGAGCGTCGTCTGGGGATTTGCCGCCGGACCTTGATGACTGAGCCCGGATACGCAAAAGGCCGTCGTAATGGCGGCCTTCTACGTGCGTGCGCTAGTTACAGAGAAAACGCACAATTTTGGGAGAAGCGGGTGCGGCAAGCACAAATGAAAAGGTCCTGACACGTTTGTATCAGGACCTTTATGAATTCTGGCTCCCCGAGTTGGGCTCGAACCAACGACCCACGGATTAACAGTCCGTTGCTCTACCGACTGAGCTATCGGGGAATGCAGGACGCGAACTATACAGGCGTTTTTCACTCTTGGCAAGTCCTTACAGCCGATTTTTAGAAATAAATTCGGCTCCTGAGGCTAAGTAACTGAAATTCAACGAAAAGAAAATTGCGTCTTCCTGAGGCGATCGGACGCGCCGGGTGCTAAAGTTAACCGTTTCTGCGTTTGGTACTGCGTTTTAGTGCAACAGCGATGACAGATAAGGTTCTCACGTTTGAGCATTCGCCCTTCAGGCTGCATTCGCCCTACGATCCGGCCGGTGACCAGGGCCCTGCCATTGAAAAACTCACGGAAGGGGTGGAAGAAGGGCTCTCCGCTCAGACGCTTTTGGGCGTCACGGGGTCAGGCAAAACCTTCACGATGGCCAACGTCATCGCGCGCGTGGGGGTGCCGGCGCTTGTCATGGCCCCCAATAAGACGCTGGCCGCGCAGCTTTATTCGGAAATGCGTGAGTTCTTTCCGGAAAACGCCGTCGAGTACTTTGTCTCCTACTACGACTACTACCAGCCGGAAGCCTATGTTCCGGCGCGTGATCTTTTCATTGAAAAGGATTCGGCGGTAAACGAACACATCGAGCAGATGCGGCTTGCCGCCACCAAAAGTATTTTGGAGCGTCGTGACACGATCATCGTCGCGACGGTCTCTGCAATTTACGGTATCGGTAAGCCCGAAAGCTACACGATGATGCGTCTGATTCTACGGCAGGGCGACACCAAAACGCGCGAAGACTTCATCAAGCAGCTCGTCAAAATGCAGTACAAGCGCAATGACCTCGAATTTCTTCGCGGCACGTTTCGGGTACGGGGCGACACGATTGATGTCTTCCCCGCCGAACACGCTGAAATTGCGGTCCGCATTGAGCTTTTTGACGATGAGGTGGATGCCGTCGTGCTCTTTGATCCCTTAACGGGCCAGGTGCGCCAGAAGGTGCCGCGCTTTGTCGTGTACCCCGCAAGTCACTACGTGACTCCGAGAAACGAGATCGTGCACGCAATCGGCACGATTAAGGCGGAGCTTAAGGAGCGGCTTGCCGAACTCAGGGCGGCCGGCAAGGAAATCGAAGCGGCACGCCTGCAGCAGAGAACGCTTTTTGACCTTGAAATGCTCGATCAGGTGGGCTTTTGCAAGGGCATTGAAAACTATTCGCGGCATTTGACGGGCCTTGCGCCCGGGGAGGCGCCCCCGTGCCTTATTGACTACCTCCCCAGCGATGCCCTCATGTTTTTCGATGAAAGCCACGTGATGCTGGGGCAGTTAGGCGGCATGTACCGCGGGGACCGCTCAAGAAAAGAGACGCTTGTCAATTACGGGTTTCGTCTGCCTTCGGCCCTTGACAACCGGCCGCTTCGCTTTGACGAATTTGAGCGCAAGATGCGCCGCAGCATCTTTGTGTCGGCAACGCCCGCGGAGTGGGAACTCAAAAAGAGTTCTCAGATCGTCGAGCAGGTCGTGCGTCCCACGGGGCTTGTGGACCCCGAAGTAGAGGTGCGGCCCGCGACAACGCAGGTCGATGATGTTTTAAGCGAAATCTCCGAGCGCACGAAGGTCGGGGACCGCGTGCTGGTCACCACGCTCACCAAGCGCATGGCCGAAGAGCTCACCGAGTTTTTAAGCGAACACAACGTCAAGGTCCGGTACCTCCATTCCGACATCGATACGGTGGAGCGCGTGGAAATCATCCGCGACCTTCGTGCCGGCGTCTTTGACGTGCTTGTGGGCATTAACCTCCTGCGTGAGGGCTTGGACATTCCGGAAGTTTCGCTTGTGGCGATTCTGGACGCGGATAAAGAGGGGTTTCTGCGTTCAACGCGGTCGCTCATTCAGACCATCGGGCGCGCCGCGCGTAACGTGCACGGCAAGGCCATTTTGTACGCCGACAAGATGACTGACTCGATGAAGGAAGCCATCGGAGAGACGGAACGGCGCCGCGCCAAGCAGCAGGACTACAACAAGGAGCACGGCATTACGCCGCGGTCTGTGGTGAAGGAAGTCCGTGAAATCATCGACGGGGTTTATAAGGGTCCGGATCAGGCCAAGAAAGAATCGGCGGTTGTCTTTGCCGACGTCAATCCTGATGATGAAAAAAGCGTTGCCAAGCGCATCAAGGAAACCGAAAAGAAGATGCTTGAGTGCGCTAAAAATCTCGACTTCGAGCAGGCCGCGATGTACCGCGACCGCCTGGAGGAACTCAAAAAGCTTGTCTTCGGGTCAGCCGGCGACGGGCTCTGAGAGAAGGTTAAGGAGCTCTGCGGGGCTCTTAAGGAGAAAGTCAGATCCCCAGTCAGCCGGCTGGGTGTTGCCGGCTGTGTAGCCCCAAAGGGCGGCGGCTGCGCGGCAGCCGGCGTTGTGTGCGGCAAGTGTGTCGCGCGCATCGTCTCCGACGTACAAAACTTCGGACGGCATAACCCCCAGCGTTTTCATGGCCAAAATGAGGGAATCCGGAGCCGGTTTCATTTTCCCGACCGTGTCCCAGCCGATCACGCAGCGGGCCTCGGAGATCACCGGGTTGTTGCCGACGACAATTTTCGCAAGGCGCTCCGGTTTATTCGTGACAATGCCCCAGGCAATGCCGCGTCGGGTGAGTGCCGTGAGCATTGCCTCAACACCCGCAAAAGGGTGCGTGCCGTCATGGATATGCGCTTCGTAATGCGTGAGAAACGCGTCTGAAAGCCCTGCAAAGGGGGGATCCTCTTTACGGATTCTCAGCGCGCTCCACACAAGGCCCCGTATTCCGTGCCCGGCTCGGCCCCTTAAGGCCTCATAAATGATCTCCGGCAGCCCCAGATTACGCCTGAGGCTGTTGACGGCCGCCACAAGGTCCGGTGCGCTGTCCACGAGCGTGCCGTCCAGATCAAAAAGGACGGCTTTAAAGTGCGCGGGCATCAGGCCTTTCCTTCAGGCGTGTTGCTCTGCCCGTCAGGCACCTTGGGCTGGCGCGGCGTCAGATGCAGCGCCTGCAGAATTCTGCGCCCCGACGAGGGCTGGGCTGCGGGCGTGGCCGCAGTCGTTTTCTGTTCCGTTGCTTCCTTGGCTTTGCGGCGGTCGTTTTCGTCACAGAGGTCGTTTAATTCCTTCTGCAGCACCGCGACAATCGAGTAGCGGTTCACGAGCTCACGGGCAAACTGCAGGAACGTGAGGTAGAGCTCGCAGCCGCGCATCGAGAGGTTTTCGCGGGAAATGGACTTTAAAAGGTCCGACTGCATCGCGTCGATTTCGCTGATGATGTCGTTGGCGGAGAGGCTTACGGCTTCCAGGGAATGCTTGCCTTCGCCGGTTTGGCTCAGGCGCTGCAGGTCTTTGACAAGCGCCAAAAGATTGCGCTTTGACTCACCATGGAAAACACGGTGACGGTTGGCAACGTGCTCCTTAACGGTGGTTGTCAGCCGCTGCAGGCCGCGCCCCACTTCACGCATGTTGGTGTAGGTTCTTAAGAAGCAGTAGCGCGCATCCTGATCAAGTTTGGTGTCTGCGCCGCCCGTACCCTGCGCCATACCGTAGTAGGTGCTTCTCTGCTGCGAGAGGCTGTCAAATAGCGAGGTGGCGTCCGTCTTTAAGTGCCGCAGGCCCGTTTCGTTGTCGTCAAGAAAACTCGTGACGGTGTCGCTGTAAATATCCACGGTGCGGGAAAGATACGTGCCCACCATCTTGTTTAAGGCGTCCCGCACGGAATTGCAGTCGCTGGCCTTCGGGGCCACGATCACAGTGTCGGCGCTGCTCTTACCAAAGAAGTTGGAGCGCACAAGAAGCGTGACGGCGAGAAGAATCAGAGCGCAGCACATCAGTTCCCCGCCCATCATCACGAGCATGCACATCACGCCCGCGACCGTGCAGGCTGTGAGTGCCGTCAGGAACCACCCGCTGATGACCGTTAAAACGCCAGAGATGCGGTAGACCGCCGACTCACGGTCCCAGGCGCCGTCCGCGAAGCTTGAGCCCATCGCCACCATGAAGGTGACGTAGGTCGTCGAAAGCGGGAGCTTGAGGCTCGTTGCCGAAGCAATCAGAATTGAACTTAAAACGAGGTTGATGGAGGCACGCACATAGTCAAAGGGAAGCACGGGTTCACCGCGCTTGATTGCCCGGGGCTTAAAGCGCGAGTGCAGCATCACCTGCACGGGGGCCGGAATAATTTGGCGCACAACGCGGCCGAGCGTCATCGAGCTTCTCACAATCATTCGCCCGGGCAGCGACGAACCGAACTGCTCGTGCGTGCCCGACTGGCTCGAAGAGAGGTTGATGGAGGTCTGCACCACGCGTTTGGCTTTTTTACTGAGCCAGAGCGTTGCCACCATGATGCTGCCCGAGAGTAAGAGGAAGAACGTGGGCGCGGCACTTCCCTTCTGAAGGCTTGTCATCAGGTACGTTGCGGCATCCGTGCCGTTTGCCATAAAGTCGCGCACGCTGTCTAAAGCCGCCAGAGGCACACCCACAAAGTTCACAAGGTCGTTGCCGGCAAAGGCAAAGGCAAGCGAAAACGTCCCCGACAGAATGACGATCTTGAAGATATTGAGGTTAAAAAGCAGGATGAGGATCTGAAAAAGAACCGTGAGCCCGATAAAAAGCGAGAGAAGAATGGTCTGCGTGTTGGCGTTAATCCAGCTGATCCATTCGGGGCGCATGAAGCTAGAGCCCGAAGCCCCCTTAATCACCAGAAAGTAAAAGATCGCGGTGATCGCGAATCCCCCGAAAAGGCCGCCCACGCGGCGGTACATCCGCTCAAAGTGAAAGGTGAAAATAAGGCGCGCAATGTACTGCACGACCATGCCCGCGATAAAGGCGACGACCACCGAAATCAGAATGCCCGAAATAATGGTGAGCGCCTTGGCGCTGTTGATGTATTCAGCCAGGCCCGCCACTGACCCGTCGGCGGTGAGGATTTTGTAAAGCGCCGCAGCCATGGCGCTGCCCAACAGTTCAAAGACAATCGAAACCGTGGTGGAGGTGGGAAGCCCCAGGGAGTTGAAGGTATCAAGCAGCAGCACGTCGCTGACCATCACGGCAAAAAAGATCACCATGATTTCCGCAAAGGTAAACATCTGCGGATGAAAAACGCCGCTTCGTGCGATTTCCATCATCCCCGAAGAGAAGGTGGCTCCGAGAAGCACACCAAGGCTTGCCACAATCATTGTGGTGCGGTAGGTGGCGATGCGGCAGCCCAGGGCTGAATTTAAGAAGTTGACGGCGTCGTTACTGACGCCCACAAAGAGGTCAAAACAGGCGAGAATCGCCAGAAAAGCCAGGATGACAAGGTAAAAGTTGTCCATCGCGAGAGCTGTGCCACAGGCACAAATATGACGGGTCTATGATATTTTTGAGAGTCTGACGGGGTTTTGTGACAGATTTGTGACAAACCGACACATTCGGCAAATGTTTCGCTGCAGGCGCGGAAAAAAAGGCCTTGCCGTGTTAGTCTCGTGCCACTGCAATAACAATCGGCTGTCGGGCGGGAAGAGAAAAATGGAAGACGATTCTTACAAAGGATTTTTTATTAAGGATGCCGGTGTCAGCCGGGAAAATCTTGAAGCGGCTTTTCGCGCATTGCCGCACGAAATGACGGCTGTGGCGGTTGACTTGGCCGGAACATTTCTGAACACAATTGACAGGTTGCTTGTCGGCCGCACGCTTGAAGCGGCATATCGGGCAGATAAAGCAGCGGCTTCCCCTGCCGACGATGAGGATCTCGCCTGTTACGGCGTGCTCAATGAGGTGTTTCCGGAGAAGGACCGCCTTCTTTTTGGAAGCGGCGAAACCCGATCCGAGGGCGTCAGATTGTGGCACAGCCGGGAAGGAAAGCGGCAGGAGGCGGTTAACCTGCGCACGGCGGTTTCTGTGACTGCGCGTATTGCCATGCGTTTGCTCGGAAAACAGTTTTCTGAAGCACTTAAGGATGCCGCACCCGAAGAGATGTCTGCTGTGATTGCTTCTGTGGTGGCTGAGGCATTCGTCGCCCGCGGGTTGCCACAAGCACAGGCCGAAGATGAAGCCGGGGATTTTTCCTCGGCCCTCAGTGTTCTTCTGACGTTTTTCGTGGCGCCGCACCTGGAGGACATGCTCGATTCGTACGGGAAAGACACGGACGAAGCAGATGAGGAAGAGGATGACGGGCTTGATGAGGATGAATGGCCGGATGATCCGGACATGCCGCAGCTTTTTGAATCAACCGCCAAAGAAATCCTGAACGGAACAAAAGAAGTCGGTTCGCGCCTGCGTCCGTATATTGTTCTGGCATTTGCAAGTCTTGTACCGCTCATGCGGCGCGCTTGGGCTGAGCGTCGGGATGACTTTGCTGAAACGCTGAAAAAAGAGGAAGACCTTCGGGACGCGGACATTGAGGTGTTGCTCAGCAACGCTCAGGAAGCCAAGGTGGTTTGTTCTGTGTTGTGGCCGGAGGCAGTCAAAAGCCTGAGAAAGGTAACGGAACGCGAATTCCTGACGCCATATTTTGACGAACTCACGGAAGCGTTCGATTCTCAGAGCAAAGAAGACGCCTGGCGCGTGCGTGAGAGTCTGTCGTACCTGCTTTTTCTCGCATCGGCGTGTTTTGGCGTGGAGCGTGAAAAAGTCGGCTGGAAGCTTCTGGAAACGGAATTTGACAGTTACGCGGAGCGTTGCATCAGCCTTCTGGGTTATCAGATCGCTGCCGCCGTGACCTGCGATGAGCTCGATGAAGATCTGCATGACGCGTTGACGGCGGCTCTGGACGCGGATTAAGCCGGGCGCAGATATAGCTGCCAGGAAAAAACAAACGGCACCCGAAAACCGGATGCCGTTTGGCGTATCTCACTCAGACAGGAATCAGCACTTGGCAAGCGCTGCTTTTTTCGTGAGGGTCTTGCGCTTCGGACGGGCATGAATGATGACGGGCTTTTTGGCCGTCTTTTTCATGCCGGGCTTTTTCACGGCGACCTTCTTTTTTGAAGGAGCCGGTTCAAAGGCCGGTTTCTTTTCTTCTTTTTCAACGGGCGGGCGCCAGAGAACGAGCATCTTGCCGATTGCCTGAATGCGCGCTGCGCCGAGCTTGTCGGCAAGCGCTTCGTAAATGGCGGTGCGCTCCTCACGGTCGTCGCCCGGAACGTGAATCTTCACGAGCCCCGCATCGTCAAGCGCGCGGCTTACTTCCTTTTCGACGGCTTCGGTAAGTCCGTTTGCGCCCAAAAGAACGCGGGCTTTGAGGTGATGCGCCTGTCCGCGCAGTTCGAGACGCTTGTCGCGCTCTAAAATGAGTTCGGCCATAATAAAAAGCTTTCTCCTAAGAAAAAGACACTCTTTTTTGTCCCGCTATTGTAATTGGTCTATGCCCAAATCACTGAAAAAACTCCGCTCCAACCGTGCCTGGATCGAGCGTCACATCAACGATCCCTTCGTCAAAATGAGCCGTGCGCAGGGGTATCGTGCGCGTTCGGCTTTCAAGTTGCTGGAAATTGACGAAAAGGAAAAGATCTTTCACCCGGGAATGACCGTGGTGGATTTAGGCGCCGCTCCGGGCAGTTGGTCTCAGATTGCAAGAAAGCGCCTCACAAACCCTGACGGCACCTTCTGCGGCCGCGTGATTGCGATGGATATTCTCCCGATGGAGCCCATTGAGGGCGTGGATTTTCTGCAGGGCGACTTCAGGGAGCAGGAAGTGGCGGACGCCCTGGATGCGCTTTTGGAGGGCGGCAAGGCCGATGTGGTGATCAGCGACATGGCTCCGAACCTTTCGGGCGTAGCGATGGTCGACGCGGGCGCGAGCCTTCTTTTAAATGAACTTGCGCTTGAATTTGCCGAAAAGAACCTCAAACCCGAAGGGGTCTTTGTAACGAAGGTTTTTCAGGGCTCGGGCTACTCGCAGTTTGTGGAAAGCTGCAAGCGCGTCTTTAAGACGGTGAAGCAGCGCAAACCCGAGGCAAGCCGCGATACGAGTCCGGAAATGTATGTGGTGGGGCGGGGACTTAAACCCGCAAAGAAGAACGCTTAACGACCGGATACAAAAAAGCTTGGAAATTCGCGGCTTTGGACGACAAAACGCCCGATTTCGTTTAGGCTACGTGCAAAATGAAGCCGTCTGTGCGCCTTGAGCGCTCCCGGTGACGGCAAAAATACCGACGACTGAGAGGACAATTTTGGACAACAGGATGCTGGGGCGCATCGCGATCTGGGTGCTGATCGCCTTTGTGCTCTTTACCGTGTTTCGGCAGTTTGACGGCGAACGTGCGGTTCCGGCGGCCGAACAGACGAGTTACACGCAGTTTATGGCTGACGCCAAGGCAGGCCGCATCAGCCGCGTGGACGTGCAGGGCAGAAAGCTCACCGTGACGCCCACCGACGGGCCCGCTTATTCGATCACCAGTCCGGGCGACCTCTGGATGGTGGACGATCTGCGTAAAAACGGCGTGCAGGTTTACGGTAAGGCCGAAGAGGAACCGTCTTTCCTGCAGACGCTTTTTGTAAGTTGGTTCCCGATGCTGCTTTTGATCGGCGTGTGGATTTTCTTCATGCGTCAGATGCAGGGCGGCAAGGGCGGCGCCTTCTCCTTCGGTAAGAGTAAGGCAAGAATGCTTGACGACACCGCCAACAAGGTGCGGTTTAACGACGTTGCCGGGTGCGATGAAGCGAAGCAAGACGTCCAGGAAGTCGTGGACTTTCTCAAGGACCCTTCGAAGTACCAGAGGCTCGGGGGCCATATTCCGCGCGGCATTTTGCTCGTCGGACCTCCCGGGACCGGTAAGACGCTTCTTGCGAAAGCCATCGCCGGTGAAGCGGGGGTGCCCTTTTTCTCGATTTCAGGCTCTGACTTCGTGGAAATGTTTGTGGGTGTGGGTGCCGCGCGAGTGCGCGACATGTTTGAAAACGCCAAGAAAAACGCGCCCTGCATCATCTTCATCGACGAAATCGATGCCGTGGGCCGTCAGCGTGGCGCAGGCTTGGGCGGCGGCAACGACGAACGCGAGCAGACGTTAAATCAGATGCTCGTAGAGATGGACGGCTTTGAAACCGGCACCAACATCATCGTGATCGCGGCAACAAACCGCCCTGACGTGCTGGATCCGGCGCTCCTTCGCCCGGGCCGCTTTGACCGCCAGGTCGTGGTGCCGCTGCCCGACATTCGCGGGCGTGAGCAGATTCTCAACGTTCACATGAAAAAGATCCCTGTGGCGCAGGACGTGCGCGCTGACATTCTCGCGCGAGGCACACCGGGCTTTTCAGGCGCCGATCTCGCAAACCTCGTGAACGAAGCTGCGCTTTTTGCCGCACGTCGTAACGGCCGTGTGGTCGATATGAACGACTTTGAGCTTGCCAAAGACAAGATCATGATGGGCGCAGAACGTAAGTCCATGGTGATGACCGAGGACGAAAAGCGCAACACCGCCTATCACGAATCCGGTCATGCGCTCGTAGCCAAACTCATGCCCAAGTCCGATCCCGTGCATAAGGTGACGATCATCCCGCGCGGCAGAGCCCTGGGCGTGACGATGCAGCTTCCGGAAGAAGATCACTACGCCTACGACAAACAGTACCTTTTGACGCGCATCGCGATTTTGTTCGGCGGCCGCATCGCCGAAGAAGTCTTCATGCATCAGATGACCACGGGCGCAAGCAACGACTTTGAACGTGCCACCCAGATGGCGCGCGACATGGTGACGCGCTACGGTATGAGCGACAGCATGGGCGTGATGGTGTACGCCGAAAACGAAGGGGATCCCTTCCTGGGGCGGTCTCTGACGCGCACAAGCCACATCTCTGAGGAAACCATGCGTGCGGTTGATAACGAGATCCGCCGCATCCTCGAAGAGCAGTACACAACTGCGCGTAAACTCATTGAAGACAACGCCGACAAGGTTGAAGCCATGGCGCAGGCGCTTCTCAAATGGGAGACGATTGACGCCGATCAGATCGACGACATCATGGCAGGCAAGCCCCCGCGTGAACCGAAGGTTTCGCAGCCCGCCGGGGCCGCGCAGCCGGCGGCTCCCGCTGCGGTTGCAGCTGCTGCGTCCGCGCAGGATAACGGCTCACAGCCGCCTGCGGCGTAAGAAGGATGTGAAGACGGGGCCGGCAGGCCCCGGCAAAAGGACGGAGTGCCGTGCGCTTTCCGTCCTTTTTCCGTGAAAGGACAAGAGAAAATGCAAAATTCAAAAGCAGCGGTTGCCTGGAAACTCAGAACCCGCACGCTCGATCTGACCCGCCCCCGCATCATGGGGATTGTGAACGTGACGCCCGACTCCTTTTCTGACGGCGGAGAACACGCCACAACCGAGGCGGCCGTTGCCTGGGGCAGAAAACTTGCCGCTGACGGCGCCGACATCATCGACGTCGGGGGCGAATCCACGCGCCCAGGCGCGGCGGATGTCTCGCTTGAAGAAGAGCTCGCCCGTGTGATTCCGGTGGTAAAGACGCTGGCCCGAGAGGGACTTATTGTGTCGGTGGACACAAGTAAACCCGAAGTGATGCGGGAAGCCGCGGCCGCAGGCGCCGAGATTTTGAACGACATCCGGGGTTTTCGTGAGGCGGGGGCGCCTCAGGCTGCCGCCCAAAGCGGCTGCGGCCTCATTGTGATGCACATGCAGGGGACGCCCCGCACCATGCAGAAGGCCCCGTCCTACACGGACTTGATCGGCGAAGTCACCGACTTTCTGCTCTCGCAGGAAAAGGTGCTGCTTGCCGCCGGCGCAGACCCCGCGGCGGTCATGTTTGATCCGGGCTTTGG
The DNA here is from genome assembly GCF_900128485.1 of Duodenibacillus massiliensis. GTDB lineage: Bacteria > Pseudomonadota > Gammaproteobacteria > Burkholderiales > Burkholderiaceae_F > Duodenibacillus > Duodenibacillus massiliensis. The sequence continues at coordinate 491,178 of NZ_LT635859.1, read as the reverse complement.
TTTCGGGAAAAACGTGGAGCAGAACTTTGAGCTTCTTGCGGCAACGGCGCATTTCGTGGAACTCGGCAGGCCCTTTTTGATGGCGCTTTCCCGTAAGTCGTCCCTGGGGGCCGTCACGGGCGTAGCCAAGGCTGGCGACCGTATTGTGAGTTCGGTTGCCGGGGCCCTGATTGCCGTTGAGCGCGGCGCGCAGCTGGTGCGTGTGCACGACGTGAGGGAAACGAAGGAAGCTTTTGACGTTTTGGCGGCCGTGCGTGCGGCAGAGGTGCGTCTTAAGGATTAATATCTAGAAGTTTGAATCCGCCAAAAGAGAAAGAACAACATGACGCGACGCTACTTCGGCACGGACGGTGTAAGAGCCACGGTGGGAACTTTTCCCATGACGCCGGACTTTGTGATGCTTCTGGGGCAGGCCTCAGGCCGCGTGATCCGCAGGGAAAATGCCGGACGCAAAACGACGGTTTTAATCGGCAAGGACACCCGGGTGTCGGGCTACATGCTGGAAGCCGCGCTGCAGGCGGGGTTTTCGTCTGCCGGCGTGGATACGGTTCTCTCCGGGCCCATTCCGACGCCCGCGGTTGCCTATCTCACGCGGGCTCTGAGACTTGAAGCCGGCGTTGCGATCAGTGCAAGCCACAATCCGTACTGCGACAACGGCATCAAGTTTTTCTCCGCTGCCGGCACAAAACTTCCGGACGCCGTGGAGCTTGCCGTTGAAGCCGAAATCGACAAAGGCTTTCACTGTGAGGCAAGCGACAATCTCGGCAAAGCCCGAAGGCTCGATGATGCGGCCGGCCGCTACGTTGAATTTTGTAAAAGCACGTTCCCCGCGGGGCTCGACCTTAAGGGGATGAAGCTTTATCTCGACTGCGCCAACGGCGCTTCCTACCACGTCGCTCCCGCCGTTTTTCATGAGTTGGGTGCTGATGTGACGGCGGACGCCGTCAGTCCCAACGGCTTTAACATCAACGAGGGTGTGGGTGCGACGCACACGGATACCCTGGCCGAGCGCACCGCCAAGGCGGGCTGCGCCTACGGCCTTGCCTTTGACGGGGACGCCGACCGCCTCATTATGGCTGACGCCGCAGGCCACCTTTATAACGGTGATGAGCTTCTTTACGCCATCGTCTGCGACCGGGGCCGAAAGGGCCGTGTTGACGGTGTCTGCGGCACGCTCATGACAAACTACGCTTTGGAAAAGCGCTTCGGTGAAATGAAGCTTCCCTTCGTGCGCGCCAAGGTGGGCGACCGCTACGTGATGGAAGAACTCACCAAGCGCGGCTGGCTTTTCGGGGGAGAATCCTCCGGGCACATCATTGCGCTTGACAGGCAGAGTACCGGCGACGGCATCGTGAGCGCGCTTCAGGTTTTGGCTGCCGTCAGAGACACCGGTAAGACGCTTGCTGAACTTTTGGCGGGGCTTGAACTCATGCCCCAGGTTCTCATCAATAAGCGTATTGAAAAGGGCTATGACTGGAAGGGTAATGCCGCGTTTGTTGCGGCGGTTGCTGAGGCAGAGAAAACGCTCGCGGGGCGCGGGCGCGTGCTGATCCGCCCCTCAGGCACGGAACCTCTGCTCCGGATCATGGTGGAGACGGGGGATAAGGCCGAGGCGCAGACGCTTGCGCAGGGCCTTGCCGATGCGCTCAGAGTCTGAGGCTTCCTGAAAAAAACACAAACGGGCGGATTTTCTGAAAGGAACGGCCCGTTTTTCTTTCGGGCTTTTGCCTTTCGCCGTGGTTGAGGCCGCAATTAACGGTTAAAATTCATCGTTTTCGCGGACGGCGCTTCGCTTTTTGCCGGGGCAGCATTGGTTGAAAAACAAACCGCCCGTACCGCACAGGTTTTCGGTCGCCCTTAAACGGGCGGCTTCCGCTTTTTTAAGCGCGAATTTATTGCGAGTACTATGAAACCCAGTACCTATATGACGGCCGCCGACATTCGTCAGGCGTACCTCAAGTTTTTCGAGAGCAAGGGCCACACGATTGTGAAGTCAAGCCCGGTCGTTCCCAAGGACGATCCGACGCTGCTCTTTACCAATGCCGGTATGAACCAGTTCAAGGCCAACTTCCTGGGCCTTGATAAGTCGTTGCACCGCGCAACGACCTCTCAGAAGTGCATCCGCGCCGGCGGCAAGCACAACGACCTTGATAACGTCGGCTACACGGCGCGTCATCACACGTTCTTTGAAATGCTCGGAAACTTCAGTTTCGGCGATTATTTCAAGCACGAAGCGATTCACTGGGCCTGGGAACTCTTAACGACCGTTTATAAGCTGCCGCCGGAACGCCTCTGGGTCACCGTCTATTTCGAGGACGATGAGGCCTACAACATCTGGCTGAACGAAATCCACGTGCCGGCCGAGCGCATCATCCGCATCGGCGACAACAAGGGCGCGCGCTACATGTCGGACAACTTCTGGATGATGGGCGACACCGGTCCCTGCGGTCCGTGCTCGGAAATCTTCTATGACCGCGGTCCGTCCGTGCAGGGCGGCCCTCCGGGGAGCCCGGATGAAGACGGCGACCGTTACATGGAAATCTGGAACCTCGTCTTCACGCAGTTTAACCGTGACACGACCGGCAAACTCAACCGCCTGCCGCACCCCAACATCGATACGGGGATGGGGCTTGAGCGTATTGCTTCCGTGCTGCAGGACGTGCCGACCAACTACGACATCGACCTCTTCCAGAACATCATGGCCGCCGCGAAAAAGGCCGTGGAAGAAGCCGGAGCGCAAAACGTGGATCCGCAGTCGCCCTCGCTTAAGGTGATTGCCGACCATATTCGCTGCTGCAGCTTCGCCGTTGCTGACGGCGTCAAGCCCGGTAACGAAGGCCGCGCATACGTGCTGCGCCGCATCTGCCGCCGCGCCATCCGCCACGGCTACAAGCTCGGCGCCCGCGGGCTTTTCTTCTATAAGCTCGTTGATTCCGTCGCGCAGGAAATGGGTGACACCTATCCTGAAGTGAAGGATGCGCGCATTGCCGAAGTCATTAAGAGCGAGGAAGAACGGTTCCTGCAGACGTTAAGCAACGGCATGGAAATTCTCGAAGCCGCCATTGCCGAAACCAAGGACGGCGTGCTTGACGGCAATGTCGCCTTTAAGCTGCACGACACCTACGGCTTCCCGGTTGACCTCACCGCCGACGTCTGCCGCGAACGCGGTCTTAAGGTTGACGTCGAAGCCTTTGATAAGGCAATGGACGAACAAAAGTCCAAGGCCCGCGCTGCCGGTAAGTTTAAGGTTGCGGCCGGAGTCCTTTACACCGGTGAAAACAATACGTTTGAGGGTTACAAGACCCTGGACGAACCGCAGGCCAAGGTCCTTGCGCTTTACCGTAACGGTGCGCAGGTTGAAGAAGCGGCTGCAGGCGACGACGTGATTGTGGTGCTTGACAAGACGCCCTTTTACGCTGAGATGGGCGGCCAGGTCGGTGACGTCGGTATCCTTGAAAACGGCACGACGCTGCTGCAGGTCACGGACACCTTCCGCATCAAGGAAAGTGTCTTCGGGCATGCCGCGCACATCAAGGAAGGAAGCCTTAAGGCTGGCGACGTGCTTGACGCGCAGGTCGATCAGGCAACGCGCGCAGCCGTCGCGCGCAACCACTCCGTGACGCACATCATGCATAAGGCGCTTCGTGAAGTGCTCGGCGCCCACGTCGCGCAGAAGGGGAGCCTTGTGAACAGCAAGGTCACCCGCTTTGACTTCACGCACGACAAGCCCATGACGACCGAACAGATCGCTGAAGTCGAAGACATCGTCAACACCGAGATTCTTGCCAATACCCCGGTGCTTGCGCGTGAAATGTCGATTGAAGAAGCAAAGAAGGCCGGTGCCGTCATGCTTTTCGGTGAAAAGTACGGCGCCACGGTCCGTGTGCTTGATATCGGTACGTCGCGGGAACTCTGTGGCGGCACGCACGTTGCACGCACCGGCGACATCGGGTGCTTCAAGATTGTGTCGGAAGCCGGCATCAGCGCAGGCGTGCGCCGCGTGGAAGCCGTGACCGGCATGAATGCCCTGAAACTCATGCAGCACAATGCCGCGTTGCTTACCGAAAGCGCCGCACGCTTTAAGACGCCTGCGGAAGAATTGCCCGGTAAGATCGACCGCCTGATCGCCGACGCCCACGAACTTGAAAAGGAACTGACGGCCGCCAAGGATAAGCTCGCGGCCGCGCAGGGCGCCAATGTGGTTGCGAAGGCCGAAGACGTCGCCGGTGTCAAGGTTCTCGTTGCCGTGCTTGAAGGCATGGACGCCAAGAGCCTCAGAACCACGATGGATGATCTCAAAAACAAGCTCGGCAGTGCCGTGATTCTTCTTGCGGTCGCAGGCGACAAGATCCAGTTCTGCGCCGGTGTCACCAAAGACCTCACGGGCCGCATCAAGGCCGGAGAACTTGTCAACGCCGCGGCGGCCGTCGCGGGCGGCAAGGGCGGCGGCAAGCCCGATATGGCGATGGCCGGCGCCGCTGACGTCGCCAAACTGGCCGACGCCATGAAGGCAGCCCGCACGTTTATCGGCGAAAAGCTCGCCTGAGCGTGATGGAGGCCGAAGTGCTTGACCTGCGGGGGATGGCCTGTCCCCTGCCGGTTTTAAGAACCAAAAAGGCGCTTGCGAAAAAAGCGGCCGGGGACGTCGTGGAAGTTCTCACCGATGATCCCCACGCCGTGCCGGATATCCGGCTTTTCTGTGAGCAAAGCGGCCATATTCTGGTCGCGCAGGAGATGCAGGCTGACGGCAAAACCACAAAGCACGTGGTGAAGCACCGTCCGTAACGGTTTTCTGCGGCATGAGGCCCGGTCCAGCAATTCTTTGCTTCGGCCGGGCTTTTTTTTCTTTTTTTTTTTTTTCGTCCCGTTTCTGCGGCTTAAGGGTAAGTCCCAGTCCGGAAAATGCCGTCTTTACGGGAAATTTTTGACTAAGGTACTTTACCTAGGCAAAACACAGTGCTACCATCCGTCGCCTTTTAAGAAAACCGTGTCGGGCGGCGGCTTTCATCCGGAGCCGGAAGCCGCAGAAAATGCAGGTAATTTTCACGCTCACCTGATTTCTTAAGGCGGGGTTTCCACGGTCTGCGCCGGCGGCGCGGGAAGCGGGCCTTAAGGACGGCGCTTTCACTAACGACTCCCTCCTTCATCAAAGAAAGCGGCCGCATCAGCAGAAAAAGAACGCACGGGTGAAAGGCGGGCGTTCGGAAACTGTGTTTTTTGTCATGCTGACGGGTGTTTTACTGGGCATCGCAAGCGGTGCTCTCTGGGGCTTAATCTACATCGCCCCTTTGGTCGTGCCGGACTATAACCCGGTACTGGTGGCGCTTTCGCGCTTTATCGCGTTCGGTCTTATTTCGCTGCCGTTTCTTTATGTCTACCGGCGGGAATTAAAGCGCTTTACCCGCACCGACGTCTGGCAGTCTTTTAAGCTTCCGCTTTTCGGCAACGTTCTTTTTTACTGCCTTCTTACCGTCTGCATTCGTCTCGCGGGAGCGCCGCTTGCAGGCATGTTTATGGCCGTGATTCCGGTGCTTGTTGCGATCGGTTCGAATTTCCGCAATGCCGGCAGTGACGCGGCACTGCCCTGGGCAAAGATTCTGCCGCCGCTTTGCATCATTTTCGTGGGCCTCGTGATTGCCAACTATTCCGAATTTGAACGCGCCGTGACCGCCAGCGCCCAAGGCGGCACCGAATACTGGGTGGGTGTCGGTTTCGGTATCGCTGCCGTCATCTCCTGGACCTGGTTTTCCATCATGAATGCCGAGTGGCTCTTAAAGCACACGCGGCTTTCAACGGGGGCGTGGACGGCACTGCAGGGCGTGACCGTGTTGCCCCTGGTGATGGTGCTCTTTGGAATCGTTGCCTGGCCCATGGGCTTTATGGACACGACGGTGTCCGTCTGGGGGCCCGCCCCCTGGACCTTCTTTGCCACGGCTTTTGTGATCGGCCTTTTCTGCTCATGGATAGCGATGATCTGCTGGAACAGCATGAGTAAGCGGCTGCCTGCGGGACTCGGAGGCCAGTTCATCGTCTTTGAGTCTGTGTTTGCCGTGATTTATGCGCTCATCTGGCGCGGGGAACTTCCGACACTTTCGATGGTCGTGGGTTTTGCGATTCTGATGTTCGGTGTTTTGGGGTCGCTTCAGGTCTTTCAGTCAACGATTAAGGTCGTGCATGACGCGGAGGATGAGCCGCATGAGGCCCGTCGGGGTGCCGCCAACCGCGACCGCATTGCTGCCGACGGCACAAACGGTATTTAACCCGACGGATCGGGCCGGCTGCCGGTTTTTGTGACGGCGGGCTTTTGATCCGTTGCCTTTTTGGGCTCGTCCCCGTCACGGTAGCGGATGATGTTCCAGCCTTTGTACCAGCAGAGCATCCGCACGGCCACAATCAGAAGGCTCGACAAAATGAGGGAAAACGCATCGTCCGCGCCGAAGTACACCAAAGCGATATAAATCCAGCAGCCCAGAAACGCTGCGGAAGCGTAGGGCTGTTTGTCAGAGAGCACCATCGGCATCTGGTTTAAAAAGACGTCGCGGATCATGCCGCCGAAAGCACCCGTACACACGCCCAGGATGGCGGCGGGCAGGGGTGGGAGCCCCGCCTGCAGCGATAACGCCGTGCCGCCCGCGGAGAAAAATCCCAGGCCCACGGCGTCCGACCAGATAAAGACGGAATAGGGGAGGAACTCCCTGAAGTGCTTTAAAAGGGAGGGGGCAAAGGCCGCGATAAAAATCGTGAGCCACACGTACCCGCTGTGCGCGACCCAGAAAAACGGCCGGTTGTCAATGATGATGTCGCGCACCAGCCCCCCGCCGAAAGCGGTCGTGAAGGCCATCACAAAAACGCCCACCGGATCGAGCTTTTTACCGTCAGCGGCCAAAATACCCGCAAAGGCAAAGGCGGCGATGCCGATGATGTCGGTGAGCGAGAGAATTCCAGACTGCATGGTGTTTCCTCCGGTGCGCCTGCCGCACAAAGGAAAATCGACCCGGACGGGACAGACAACGCTTCTTCGTCGACTTTCTTTGGCTATTTTAGAGAACGGACGCGCACGCCCGTCAGAATTACCGCGAAAAAAAGCGCTGACGGAAAGCCTGAAAGTTCCGTCAGCGCGAACATATAAACCCCAAGAAACATGTTTCGGACTGCAGGAGAAACAATCCTGAAACGCAAGGCCTTGGTGACCAACGTCGACCCCGTTGACGTTGTTTGCGGTGTCACCGCCTGTGTTTCCCGGTTGCCGACACTTTACACATAATGGGAATCATTCGCAACTAGACTTTCGAACTAAGCGCAAAGGACGAAAAAAAGCGGTAACGGGAGCCTGAAAATCCCGTTACCGCGTCAGAAGAACCCCAAGAAACATCGTCCAGACTGCAGGAGAAACAGATCTGAACGTAGTTGCCGGCGACCGGTACCGACCCCAAAGGTACCGTTTGCGGTGTCGCCGCGCTTTGTTTCCCAGTTGGTGAAACTATACAGTAAATGAGAATCATTCGCAATTGTGCTGGCATTGTTTTGGTATGTGTGTTTGTTTCCAAATATTTCTGTTATGGTAAAACCTGAGAAAAAACAGAGGAAAAGCCGCACGAAATCTCTAAAATGGCGCCTTTCTTTTATTTGGCCGGTAAAGCCATCATGGCATTTCAACTGCATCCAGACTATCTGGTCGGTCAGCATCTGTCCGACTACGACTTCAATCTTCCCGAAGAACTCATTGCGCAGTATCCGCTTGCAGACCGCACGGCCTCGCGCCTGTTGCACGTTACGGACAGCGTGATTGAGGATCTTCACTTCACCGACGTCAAAAAGCTTCTGCGCCCGGGCGACCTTCTGGTGATGAACGACACCAAGGTGATTAAGGCGCGCCTGCGCGGTCACAAAGACACCGGAGGCGCCGTTGAATTCATGATCGAGCGCGTCACCGGAGAAAAGACGGCTTTAAGTATGCTCAGAGCCAGCAAAACGCCCAAAACCGGAAGCCGCCTTTTTGCGGTCAACGATAAGGGGGAAGAAGCGGGCGCGACCGTCACGGGCCGTCAGGGGGAATTCTTTCTGCTTGAATTTGATGAGCCGGTGCTCGCTGTGCTTGACGCTTTCGGCAAAGTGCCGTTGCCGCCTTACATCGAACGTGAAGCCAAGGCCGAAGATGCCGGGCGCTATCAGACGGTCTACGCCAAGTGCCCGGGAGCGGTGGCGGCACCGACCGCGGGCCTGCACTTTACGAAGGAACTCCTGGCAGAACTTAAGGACAAAGGCGTTGACGAAGCCTTTGTGACGCTGCACGTGGGCGCGGGGACCTTTCAGCCCGTGCGTGAGGAAAACCTCGAAGAGCACACGATGCATTCCGAGTGGCTCACCGTAAGCGAAGAGACCGCCGAAAAAGTAAACCGCGCCAAGCGTGAGGGGCGGCGTGTGATTGCGGTGGGCTCAACGAGCCTTAGAGCGCTCGAAAGCGCTGCCGTTGCGCCGGGCGTCATCCGCGCGGGCGCCATGGACACGAAACTTTTTATTGCGCCGGGTTATAAGTTTGACGTGATCGACGTGATGATCACGAACTTTCACCTTCCCAAGTCCACGCTCGTGATGCTGGTTTCGGCTATCGTCGGCCGCGACCGGGTGATGCAAGCCTACCGCCACGCCGTGGACAACAAATACCGCTTTTTCAGTTACGGCGACGCCTGCTTTTTTGAGCTCCCGGAAAAAGACCGGGCTCGGCCGGACAACACCGCCAAGGAGTAAATACCGTGAGTCTTTCCTTTGAAGTTTTAAAAACCGAGGGTAAGGCCCGCCGCGGCCGCATGACGCTGAACCACGGGGTGGTTCAGACACCGATTTTCATGCCGGTGGGCACCTACGGAACCGTAAAGGCCATGGCTCCGAACGAACTCGAAGAGATGGGGAGCCAGATTATTCTCGGAAACACCTTCCACCTCTGGCTTCGTCCCGGCCTGGAAGTTATTGAAAAGCACGCGGGTCTGCACCGCTTCATGAACTGGAATAAGCCGATTTTGACCGACTCGGGCGGCTTTCAGGTCTTTAGCCTCGGGGCACTCAGGAAAATCAGCGAAGAGGGCGTACGCTTTGCTTCGCCCATTAACGGCGACCGGCTCTTTTTGACGCCTGAAGTTTCCATGCAGATTCAGAAGACCCTCAATTCTGATATCTCCATGGTCTTTGACGAATGCACGCCCTACATGATCGGCGACAGGCCCGCAACCAAAGAAGAAGCCGCCAAATCCATGCGTCTGTCGCTCAGATGGGCCAAACGCAGCCGCGAGGAATTTGACCGCCTGGAAAATCCCAATGCGCTTTTCGGGATCGTGCAGGGCGGGATGTTTCCGGAACTCAGACGTGAGTCACTGGCCGGGCTCAAAGACATCGGCTTTCACGGCTATGCCGTCGGGGGCCTCTCCGTGGGTGAACCCAAGGAAGAGATGCTTCACATCATGGATGAAGTCGTCCACGAGATGCCCGAAGACAAGCCCCGTTATCTGATGGGCGTGGGAACGCCCGAAGACCTCGTGGAAGGGGTGGCGCGCGGCATTGATATGTTTGACTGCGTGATGCCTACCCGTAACGCCCGCAACGGCTGGCTCTTTACCCGTTACGGCGACGTGAAAATCCGCAATGCCAAATACAAAGACGACATGCGGCCGCTCGATGAAAGTTGCAGCTGCTACTGCTGCCGGGGCTTTACACGCGCCTATCTGCACCATCTGCAGAAGGTGAACGAAATCCTCGGCGCGCGTCTGAATTCCATCCATAACCTCACGTTTTACGTGCATCTGATGGAAGAAATCCGGCAGGCTTTGGATGAGGGGCGCTTTGGCGCCTGGCGCGAGCAGTTCTACCGCGACAGAGCCCGCGGCGTGGACTAAAGAGGCCCGCGCACAAAAAAGCCGGCAGAAACCCAAAACGGTTTCGCCGGCTTTTTTGCGCCTGCTGCCAGAGGTATCAGCAGTTGCGGCTGCGGCGGTCGCGCACGGCGCGCGCAAGCTTCTCAAGCAGCTTCACGGTGTCATCCCACCCGAGGCACGCGTCCGTCACCGACTGACCGTAGGTGAGGGGCTTATCAGGCGTAATGTCCTGACGGCCTTCGACGAGGTTGGATTCAATCATGACGCCGATGATGGCACTGGAGCCGTCGGCAACCTGCGCACAGATGTCGTCCACCACCAAAATTTGGTTGCGGCAGATCTTTTTGGAGTTGGAGTGCGAGGCGTCGATCATCACCATTTCGCGGTGACCGGCGGCCTTCAAAAGCTCACAGGCGGCTTTGACGGACTCTGCGTCGTAGTTGGGTTCCTTGCCGCCGCGCAAAATGATGTGGCAGTCTTCATTGCCGGTTGTGGTGACAATGGCGGAGATGCCGCCCTTGGTAACGGAAAGGAAGGAGTGCGGGTGTTCGGCCGCGCCGATGGCGTCCACGGCGATCTTCACGGCACCGTTGGTGGCGTTTTTAAAGCCCACGGGGCAGGAAAGACCGCTTGCGAGCTCCCGGTGCACCTGGCTTTCCGTGGTGCGCGCGCCGATGGCGCCCCAGCTCACAAGGTCCGCAATGTACTGCGGCGTGATCATGTCGAGGTACTCAACCCCCGTGGGCAGTCCCATGTTGTTGATGTCAAGAATGAGCTCACGGGCAATTCGCAGGCCGTGGTTGATGCGGCAGGAGCCGTCCATGTCGGGGTCGTTGATGAGCCCCTTCCAGCCCACCGTCGTGCGCGGCTTTTCAAAGTACACACGCATGATGATCTCAAGTTCCCCCTGCAGCTTACGGCGCACTTCCGCGAGTTTCTCGGCGTACTCGCGCGCGGCCTTGGGGTCATGAATGGAGCAGGGTCCCACCACAACAATCAATCGGTCGTCGTTACCGTGCAGGATGTCGTGCGCGGCAAGACGCGCGCGGTGCACGGTGTCGGCAGCGACTTCTTCGCAGGGAAATTCCCGGATGAGGTGTGCCGGAGGCGTAAGTTCCCGGATCTCTTTGATGCGGAGGTCATCGGTTGTGTAGCGCATGTTTCAGTCCTTTCTTTCGGTGTCGGTTAAAAAATCGTTTTGCCAAACACCGCCGGGTTCTTTTCGCCCGGCCTGAGAAACAAAAACCGCCGGGTCTTGATGGCCAGGCGGTCGGGGTTCTTTCGAAGTCGTGCTTAAAAACTCGTGCGCGCTCTCACTCCTTCCGCCGGTGTGCAGAAAAAGTAAAAGTAATAAAAAAATCGGGCGGCGCGGTTAAGCATCGTTTCTTCCAAAATTTTGTTCATGCACCCTGAAAAAACATGACTTTTTCAGGCGGCAACGGGCTTTACTTTACTGCGAAGTCTGAATTTGTGCAAAGCCGTTCTTTTGCTTAAGGGATTATATGTATCGCGGACTTTGCGGGAAGTTATCCTGGCAAAAGCATTTTCTTGTCAATGAGCCGCTCTAGAATCACCCCATCCTTTGTCTTGGTCCGCCGAGGCGGGCTAATTGCGAGAAGACATTTCCGCCATGCCGATTCTGACTCCCGACTACAAAGCGCCCAAGTGGCTTCCGGGCGCGCATCTGCAGACCGTGATACCTGCGCGGTTTTTCCCGCGCCCTGAGATTCACTACCGCCGTGAGCTCATTGATATGCCCGACGGCGACTTTATGATCTTTGACTGGGCAACGCCCGAACCCTCAGACCTGACGGCACCTCTTCTCGTGCATTTCCACGGGCTTGAAGGATCTTCGGAAAGCCACTACGCGGAGGCCCTCATGCGCTACGCCGCGGACAAGGGCTGGAGAGGTGTGGTTGCGCATTTCCGCTGCTGCGGAGGGCTCCCGAACCGCCTGCCGCGCGCTTATTTTGCCGGTGACACCGCTGACAACAGCTGGGCTTTAAAGACGGTGGCCGCGCGCTACCCGGAGGCTCCCTTGTATGCCGTGGGGGTGAGTCTGGGCGGAAACCAGCTTTCAAAGTGTCTTGGGGATTTGGGCAGCGACGCTTCGTTTCTGACGGCCGCGGTGAGCGTCGGCGCACCCGTGGATCTGGTGGCAGGTAGCGAAATAGTGTCGCTTGGCGCCAATAAACTCTACGCCGAGATGTTTTTGTCAACGCTCAAGGAAAAGGTTCTGGAAAAAGCGCGGCGCTTTCCGGACCTTATTGACGAAAACGTGGTGAAAAACTGCTCGACGCTTTACGACTTCGATTCGATTTACACGGCGCCCATTCACGGTTTTAAAAGCGCGATGGACTACTGGACGCGCTGTTCGGCCAAGCCGGTTTTAACGGGTGTGAAGGTGCCGCTTCTGATGCTTAACGCCAAAAATGATCCGTTTCTGCCGGTGTGGGCTCTGCCCGGGGAAAAGGATGTATCGTCCGACGTGTATCTGGAGCAGCCCGAAGAGGGCGGGCACATTGGTTTCCCGAGAGGCAACCCCCCGGGCGACCTCTTTTATCTGCCCGAACACATCTTTACCTTTTTCTCGGGCTTTACCCCGCACGCCAATAACGTGGGCGTAACGGAGGCCAAGGCCAAACCGGAAGGGACATTGACGCGTCTTGCCGGTAAATGGTTCCGCAAAGGTTGATCCGCATCAAAATCTTCTGAAAGTCGGCGTGGCACTTTGTGCAACAGAGGGGACTTGCCCAAGGGGTTGTGCCGATGCACGCGGATATAATGAAAAAAATGCGCCCGTGGGGTACCCTCAAAGAGGTATCCGGGCCGTCACAATTCCCGATGAGGAGGGGAACATAATGAAGAAACTCGTAATTGCTTCCATGCTTGCCGCAGCCTTCGGTGCGGCTCAGGCCGCTCAGCACGCCGACGTCGTCGTGATCGGTGCGGGCGGTGCCGGTATGGCGGCTGCCGTTACGGCGCACGATCTGGGCGCCAAGGTGATCGTTCTTGAAAAGATGCCGTTTGTCGGCGGCAACACGGTCCGCGCCACGGGCGGCATCAATGCGGCTGAAACCCCGCAGCAGGCCAAGCTCGGCATCAAAGACAGCATCGAACAGATGTACAAGGACACGATGAAGGGCGGTCACAACAAGAACAACCCCGAACTCGTCAAGGTTCTCGCTCAGAATTCCAACGCCGCTGTGCAGTGGTTGATTAAGCTCGGCGGTGACTTCAACGACGTGGGCTTCATGGGCGGCGCTACCAACAAGCGCTGCCACCGTCCCACGGGTGGCGCAGCTGTCGGCCCCGAAGTCGTGAAGACTCTCGATAACGCCGTTCAGGCCCGTAAGATCGATCTGAGAACCGAAAGCCAGGTTGTCGACCTCATCCAGAACAAGAAGGGTGCAGTGGTCGGCGTCAAGGTGAAGAACCTTGAAAACGGCAAGGTCTACACGATTAACACCAAGGCCGTGGTGAACGCCGCCGGCGGCTTCGGTGCCAACAACGCCCTCGTTTCCAAGATCGTTCCGCGTCTGAAGGGCTTTGCCACCACGAACCATCCGGGTGCCACGGGCGACGGCCTGCTTCTGTCCGAAAAGATCGGCGCAGCCTTCGTGGATCTGCCTGAAATTCAGACCCACCCGACCTTTAACGAACACTCCGGCATCATGGTCACGGAAGCTGTCCGCGGTAACGGTGCTGTGCTCATCAACATGAACGGCAAGCGCTTCTACGACGAACTGAGCACCCGTGACAAGGTCTCGGCCGCCATTCTGAAGCAGCCCACCAGCCACGCCTACCTCTTCTTTGATGAATCCGTCCGTAAGAGCCTCAAGGCCATCGAAGGCTACGTCAAGCGCCCGGGCATGGTTCTTCAGGGTAAGACCCTTGAAGAAATCGCCGGCAAGATGAAGGTTCCGGCTGATGCCCTCAAGGCCACGATGGCACAGTACGCCAAGGATCAGGCTGCCGGTAAGGACAGCTGCTGCGGCCGTACCAAGATGGAACGTCCGCTTAACCAGCCGGGCTACTACGCGATCGTCGTGACCCCCGCCGTGCACCACACGATGGGCGGTCTCAAGATCGACACCAAGGCTCAGGTTTATAACTTCCGCGGCCAGGTGATCCCGGGCTACTTCGCAGCCGGTGAAGTCACGGGCGGCGTGCACGGCGGCAACCGTCTCGGCGGCAATGCTCAGGCCGACATCATCGTCTACGGCCGTATCGCCGGTCAGTCTGCCACGGCTTACGCCAAGGCTCACTAACCTGAGGTTTTTCCGCCTGAGGACTGTTTAGTCGCGGTCCGCGGAAAATAAATGGTGAAAGAAAAAGGCGCTTTCCTTTGCGGAGGGCGCCTTTTTTGATGCCCTGAACACTCGGGATTTTCCCTCACGGGCTTAGGAAACTGACACAAATTAGGGTGAAATCGTTACCTAAAAACGGGGCGAACCCATTACTATTGCGGCCTGTGAATCAACCCGCCGGGAAAAACGCGTTTTTAGGGCGCGCTTTTTAAAGCGGGCCGACTGAAATCAGTGCCCGTCGACGGGTACGGTGGTTTTTCTGAGGATTTTTTAAGCCATGATCAAACAGGTTATCGTTGCGGCCGCTGCCGCCATGCTCTGCGCCGGTGTGAACGCTGCTTCCTACAAGGACGGCACCTATGAAGGCCAGGGCCAGGGCAACGCCAGCCAGATCACCGTTCAGGTGCAGGTGAAGGGCGGCAAGGTTGCTTCCGTCAAGGTTGTCAAGCACGGTGAAACCGCCATGCTCGTGGGCGCAGCCGAAAAGAAGCTCGCCAAGCAGATCGTTGCCAATAACGGCACGGAAGGCGTGAACGCTGTGACGGGTGCCTCCAACTCCTCCAAGGGCATCATCGCCGCTGTGAATCAGGCTCTCGCAAAGGCCAAGTAATCGGGTGAATTTTTCCGCCTGATGAAAGAAAACCCGCCCGGGAAGCGTTTCCCTGAGGCGGGTTTTTCGTGCCCGGCTTATTCGTTTTTGACGGCTTTTTCCTCGGGCATCTGAGAAAACCCCCAGTTGAGGAACCCGCCCTTATTGCGGGAGCAGACGTAGACCGCGCCAGGCCCCTTAAATTTCAGAACAATCCCTTCGCCTGTGGTCTGACTTGAGACGAGTTTGCCCAGAACCCCCGAGCGGGATGTGTTGATCGACAACTCATAGTCAAGGGACTTCTCCCAGGCGAGGAGGTGCCCGTTATCAACGATGAGCTTTTGGCCGTCGGCGATATCAATGCGACGGACGCTTCCGAAGCCGCTTACGGCCACACGGCCTTCGCTTTCGGTTGCCATTACAAAAAGGCCCCCGGAATTTCCGAGAAGCGCGCGGCCGCCCTCGTCTTCGGCGGTGATTTTCTGCTGAAAGAAGGTTTCGTCGTTTAAAAACTTGCGCGCAAGCGACTTAAAAAAGCCGCCTTTGGTGCGGCCTGAGAGCGACAAAGTGCCGTCCATCGCCACCATGGCGTTGGATTCGGCAAAAAGGCTTTCGCCCTTATTGAGGGTGACGCTTAAAAGCGGATCAACGGACCCGGAGATATCAAACTGAGCCATGGTGATCTGTCGAAAAATGGTTGACAACAAAAAAGGCTAGCTCCGAAACGCCTGCTGCGCGCATTTGAGGCTCTGAAACTGAGAGAAACTGATTTTTACCGAAAAAGAAACGGCTGCTTTTGCTAGAATCCCGCGAATTTATTTTGGGTAACCGCACGGACGGTTGCTGAATGCGGGAACCTTTCTCCCGAAACGGGTGGCGGCATGCAGAAGACGAACTTCCTATTTTGCAAAGCACAGCTCGCGGCTTTAGCGGCCGCAGTCCTTCCGTTTTTTCTATTTTCGGCGGCAGCAACGGCTGCCCAATCCGCTCATCCCGAAGAAGCCTCTGCGCAGTACACCGGCTTTTCCATGGGAACCTTCATTCAGGGCAGTTTCTACGCCAAAGATCAAAAAACGGCGGATGCATTGCCCGCGCGCTTTGAAAAAGCTCTTTTTGCCTATGAAACGCTTTTTACCGTGCATGCCGCGGGTCCCATGACGGAGTTAAATAAAAAAGCGGGTGAATGGGTTGTAACGGACTGCCGCATCACGGATGTGATGGATCAGGCAAAAGCGATTGCCCGGGCTTCAGAAGGCGCGTTTGATCCCACGATCGGCCCGGTTGTCAACGTCTGGAAAATCGGGTTCGGGGGCGACAAGGTTCCTTCGGACGCCGCGATTGCCGAAGCCAAAAAGCACGTCAACTGGCGGGGCATTGAAACCGAGAGACGCGAAGACGGCACCTGCCGCGTGAAAATCCGCGCCGGGCAAAACATTGATCTCGGCGCGATCGCCAAGGGCTGGATCGGAACGGCGCTCACGCAGGACTTAAAAAAAGCGGGTGCGGTGCGCGCAATCGTCGATCTGGGAGGCAACGTTGCATTGCTTAACAGTGCCCCTTCCGGGCGCGCCTGGCGCGTGGGCGTGCAGGACCCGAAGGCTGACCGCGGCGAAACGCTCGCCGTCATTGAAGCGAAAAACGAATCGGTGATTACGTCCGGGGACTACGAGCGCTACATGGACGCCGAGGGCAAGACCTACGGGCATATTCTCTCCGGCAAGACCGGACGCCCGGTGCCCGTGTCCTTCAGTTCCGTGACGATTGTGGACGCTGACGGCGCCAAAGCCGACGGCTGGTGCACGGCGCTTTTTGCCATGGGGCGCGAAAAAGCGCTTGCCTACCTCAGAGAACACCCTGAAATCCGGGCGTTTTTACTGTCACCGGACGAAAAGACCGCGTGGGTGAGTGAGGGGCTTGCGCCGCGTCTTACGCTTCTTGCGCCCGACGTAAAGCTCAATATCCTCACACGGGCAGCATCGGCCCAAAAGTGAGAAAATTAACAGAATGGTTTTTTTAACGAAACGAAGCGAGAGAAAGAGTCATGACTGACGTGACAAACGAACAGGCACGTACCGTCCGCGACATGATTGAGCCCGCCATTATGAAGGCAGGCGGCTGGGTCAACACCCATGCGCATGCGGACCGTGCATTTACCCTGTCGCCTGAAATTCTGGAAATGCGCCGTACTTGCACGCTGCAGCAGAAGTGGGATGCACTTGATCGTCTGAAGGCTGAATCCACGGAAGAAGATTTCTACCGTCGTTTCAGCCTTTTCTTTGAATTGATGATCAAGCAGGGCTGCAAGGCCTGCGCGACCTTTGTGGACATTGATCCGCTCACGCAGGACCGAGCCATTAAGGCCGGTTGGAGAGCGCGCGAGCACTACAAGGATCAGATCACGGTGAAGTTTGCCAATCAGACTCTGAAAGGCGTGATTGATCCTCAGGCCCGTCACTGGTTTGATATCGGCTCTGAGATGGTCGACATCATCGGGGGGTTGCCTAAGCGCGACGAACGCGACTTCGGGCGTGCCGCCGAAGCTTTTGACATTTTGCTCGGGACCGCCAAAGCGCAGGGCAAGATGGTGCACGCGCACGTGGACCAGTTCAATCTCTCAAGCGAATACGAGACCGAGATGCTTGCTCACAAGACGATTGAGCACGGCATGCAGGGGCAGGTTGTTGCGATTCACGGTATTTCAATCGGCGCACACTCCAAGATGTACCGTCAGCGGCTCTACAGCCTCTTAAAGGAAGCCAAGGTCATGATGGTCTGCTGCCCCACGGCCTGGATTGATACGGCGCGCACCGAGTCGATCGGCCCGATGCACAATTCGATGACGCCGGTGGATGAGCTTGTTCCGGCAGGCGTCACGGTGGCCTTGGGGACTGATAACGTCTGTGATGCCATGGTGCCCTGGAGCGCAGGGGACATGTGGCACGAACTGCAGCTTCTTGCCACCGGCTGCCGCTTTGATGACTTTGATGCCCTGGTGAAAATTGCTACCGAAAACGGCCGCAAGGCTCTCGGTCTGGATAAGGGAGAGTAACGATGGCGCACAAATTTAAGCCGAGCTACACAAGCAGCATCGCGGAAGACATCATGGCCGAGCGCCTCATCCGCGCCAAGGCCGTGGAATTTCTCACCGAAGAGCCGATGCGTCTGAAGTCCGGTCTCATTTCGCCGGTCTACGTCGATAACCGCAAGCTTTTCTACTATCCGGAAGCCTGGAGCGACGTCATCGAAACGATGGCAAGCCGTGTGGAGGAGTTTGATCTCTCCTTTGATATTGTCGCGGGCGTTGAGGCCGCGGGTTCGATGCACGCGGCGGCGCTCGCCTACCGCCTGCGGCTGCCCGCCATCATGGTGCGCCGCGAAGCCAAGACCTACGGCAACCGCTCGCGTATTGAAGGCGGGTGCGTGAAGGGTAAGAACGTGCTGCTCCTTGAAGACCACATCTCGACGGGTCTTTCCTGCCTTGACGCAATCAGAGGGCTGCGTGACGAGGGTGCCACTGTCACCCAGGTGATGTCGATTACGAATTTCGGGATCCCTGAGACCGTGAAGCTTTTTGCCGAAGACGGGCTTACCACCTTTGAAGTGATTGCCTTTAATAAGGTCGTGAACAAAGCCCGCGAGATGGGCAGCATCACGCCCGAAGAAGAAAAGCTCGTGCTTGAGTGGCTCAAGACCCCGTGGACCTGGGCAGCGATGCACGGTAAGGTCGCCTCGGCCCGCGAAAACTGATTTTCGCGGGTTGTACGCGGCGCAAGCGGTCGGAGACGGTCTGTTTCCGGCCGTTTTCTTTTTTTGCGTGTGACAGAGTGCAACGCTTAAGCGCCGCCCGTGCGGTGCTTCGCTAGACTCGCGGATACCAAAAAAATTTTCCGGAATTAAACATGTCTCTTTTGGATGATATCCGCGCGACTGCAGCCGAACTCACAGCCTGGCGCCGTGACTTTCATGCGCACCCTGAAATCGGGCGCGAGGAAAAGAGGACCTCTGCGGTTGTGGCCGAGAAACTTAAAAGCTTCGGGCTTGACGTGCACGAAGGCGTCGGCGGCTACGGGGTTGTGGCGGTTTTAAAGGGCACGAAGGGAGAAGGGCGCGCGATCGGCCTGAGAGCCGACATGGATGCGCTGCCGCTTACCGAAGAAACGGGCTGCGCCTACGCCTCTCAAAATAAAGGAACAATGCACGCCTGCGGGCACGACGGGCATATGACGATGCTTCTGGGCGCGGCGAAGTGGCTCTCGCAGCACCGTGATTTTGCCGGGACCGTGAACTTTATTTTTCAGCCCGCTGAAGAAGGCCGCGGGGGCGCGGAAGCAATGCTCGCGGACCGCCTCTTTGAGCGCTTCCCGTGCGATGAGATCTACGGCATGCACAATCAGCCCCGGGCAGCCTCGGGGACCTTTGTGGTGCTCCCGGGCGTCGCCATGTCGGGCGCCGACTTCTTTGAAATCACGATTACCGGGAAAGGCGCCCACGGCTCAGCACCCGATAAATCGGTTGATCCCGTCTACGCCGGGAGCCTTCTTGTGCAGGCGCTGCAGCAGATTGTGTCGCGAAACGCCGATCCCGCGGAAACGACGGTTGTCAGCGTCACGAAGTTTCAGAGCGGCTTTGCCTGCAACGTCATTCCGGAAAAAGCGGTACTGGGCGGTTGCACGCGCTTTTTTGATGCCCAAACAGGTAAGAAAATCTGGTCGCGGATTGAGGCCGTCTGCGCGGGTATTGCTGCCACGACGGGGGCAGACATTGCCGTGAAGGTTGTGGCGCGGGCGCCGGTTTTAACGAGCACTCCGGAAGCGGTTGCCGCGATGCGCGAAGCGGCCCGCCGCGTGGTCGGAAGCGAGCACGTTGTGACCGAAGGGCGCCCGGAGATGGCAAGCGAAGACTTTGCCTTCCTGCGTCAGAAGGTTGCGGGCGGTTTTGCCTTTATCGGTAACCGGAATCCGGGGAGCGACCACGTGCTGCACAGCCCGCGCTTTAACTTTGACGACACGGTGCTGCCCCTTGGGGCCGCGTATTGGGCGGAACTCGCGCTGTTGCGCCTTGGTGCTTAACAAATCTAAAGCGGCTTAAAAGAAAAAAGAGGAGAAAGGCCGATGGCAACGATCATTTATCCGTCCCCCGTTTTTGGGCCGGTGAAAAGCCGCCGACTCGGGCGGTCGCTCGGCATTAATCTGCTTCCCGAGGACGGTAAGGTCTGTAACTTTGACTGCATTTATTGTGAGTGCGGCTTTAACGCCGATACGCTTCCGAAAAAAAAGCTCCCCGCGCGTGAGTTCGTGAAGTCAGAACTTAACCGCCGCCTCAAAGCGATGAAAGAGGCCGGTGAAACGCTTGATGCGCTCACCTTTGCCGGTAACGGCGAACCCACCTCACACCCGCACTTTGCCGAGATTGCTGAGGACGTCAAGGCACTGCGTGACACATGGTTTCCCGAGGCTAAAGTCTGTCTTCTCACAAACGCCACGCACCTTACGAACGACCGCGTTTTTGAAGCGGTGATGAAACTCGATAAGGCGTGCCTGAAACTTGATACTGTCGATCCTGACTACATCAATTTGGTGGACAGGCCGCAGTGCCGCTATGACGTCAACGTCCTTATTGACCGCATGAAGGCCTGCGGCGGAAAGTGCGTGATTCAGTCAATGTTTTTAAAAGGCGCCTGGCAGGGCGTGGACGTGGACAACACGACCGACAAGTACGTGCTCCCCTGGGTGGATGCGGTGGCCGCGATTAAACCGGCGGGCGTTGATGTCTACACGATTTCGCGCGATACACCGGATAAGGCCCTTCAGAAGGCAACCGACGAAGAACTCATGCGCATCGTGAACCTTTTAAGGGCAAGGGGCATTGACGCGCACGCGTTTGACTGACTGCAGTCATAGGCAAATTAACGGGTATGACCGGGATGGCCATTTTCGTAACATCGCGGAAATGGTCTCTCCGGGAAGCGGTTCTCAATTCGATGCCCAGGTTGCCGATACCTTATCTGAGAATATAAAAAAAGGCGGCTGAAATCGAAGGATCTCAGCCGTCTTGCCGTTTTTTAAGCGCGTTACTTCTGCGGCAGGGTTGCGGCGTCCAGGCGCTTCTGCAGCACCGAGGAAATCGTGTAGTGGTTCACAATCTCACGGGCCATCAGAAGGATGGAGAGATAGAGCTCGCAGCCGCGGATTGAAATCTTTTCCCGCGGAATGCTCTGCAGGAGCTTTTGCTGCAGTCCGTCAATTTCGTCAAGTAGCGCGGGGCCCTCTTTCGCAAAGGCCATCACATCCGCGCGCCCGGAACTTGCCTGGGTAAGCGCTGTGAGCTTTGCGACAAACGCCTCAAGATCCGTGCGGGGGCTGCCCGTGAAGCCGCGGTGGCGGTTCGCAACATGGTCGTAGGACTGCTTGGCAAGGCTTTGCAGGCTCCGGCCCACTTCGCGCATGTTGGTGAAGGACCGGTAGTAGCAGTAACGGGCGTCAAAGTCGGCCTTGGAGGATTTCGCGGCGGTGTTGCTCATCCGGTAGTAAAGGCTTCTTGCGCGGCTTAAGTTGTCAAAGAGTTCGGCCGCAAGCGTCCTGTTGCGCTTCAGATCCTTTTCTTTTTCGTTTAAGCAGTCTTCCACGATCCGGGCAAAAAGTGCCGTTGCCGCGGTGAGGTTTTCGCCGGTCTTCGTGTCAAGCAACGCCCGCACGGCCGCACTGTCGTAAGCCTTCGGATGGTCGTTTCTGAGTTCTTCCCCGTCCTTGGCCTTGAGGTTGGAGCGCACAAGAAGCACAATTGCAATCACGGCAAGGATGACGGCTGCGACCTCGCCGCCCGCAAAGACGATGCAGGCAACAAAGGCCGCAAGCATCGAAGCAGAAAGCGCGGTCAGAAACCATCCGCTGATGACGGTGAGAACGCCCGAAATACGGTAAACGGCAGACTCACGGTCCCAGGCGCCGTCCGCGAAACTTGAACCCATCGCGACCATGAAGGTGACGTAAGTGGTGGAAAGCGGAAGCTTGAGGCTTGTAGCGGAGGCAATAAGGGCGGCGCTCACCACAAGGTTTACGCTTGCTCGCACGTAGTCAAAGGGTAGCGGCGCTTCGCCCTTTGCAAGAGCCTTGGGTTCAAAGCGGGAATTGAGGCCCCGCTGCAGCGGTACTGGAATGATCTGATGCAGAACCTTGCCGCAGCCCATGGCGGCCCGCACGATGACGCGCCCGGGCAACGACGACCCAAACTGCTCCTGCTCACCGGAATTGGAGGAGGATAGGTTAATTGAGGTCTGAATCACGCGGTAGGCCTTGCGCGAGAACCAGAGCGTCAAAACCATCATAAGGCCCGCAAGCAGCAAAAGATACGTCGGGGTCTGCGTGGGCTTGGAGAGCCCATCCATCATGAAGATTTCCGCAGCAACCCCCGAGGCACTCCAGGTCTGATAGCTGTCAAGCGCCGCAAGCGGCACGCCCACGAAGTTCACGAGGTCGTTGCCGGCAAAGGCAAACGCGAGTGAAAAGGTCCCCGAGAGAATCACGATCTTGAAGATGTTGATTCTGAGGAACGTGATGAGAATCTGGAAAAGCACCGTGAGGCCCACAAAAAGCGACACGACGATCACGGGCGTGTTTTCCTGAATGAAGCGGATCCATTCGGGACGCATGAAGCTTGAACCCTTGGCGCCCTTCATTACGAGAAAGTAAACGATGGCGGTGATGGCAAAGCCCGCGAAAACCGCGCCGTAGCGCTTATAGGCGTTTTCAAAGTGAAAGGTAAAGACGAGTCGCACGAGGTACTGCACCACCGCGCCCGTGACAAACGCGACCACGACGGAAATGAGAATCCCGGAGATGATTGTGAGCGCTTTGGAACTGTTGATGTAGGCGGCGACTTCGGTGAGGGACGCCCCTTCGGAAATGAGCTTCATGCAGGCAGCGGCGAGGGCGCTTCCCAAAAGCTCAAAGACGATCGACACCGTGGTGGAGGTCGGAAGCCCCAGGGAGTTAAACGTATCAAGCAAAATAACGTCAGCCACCATCACGGCAAAAAAGATCAACATGATTTCGGTGAAGCTGAACATCTGCGGATGAAAGACGCCGCTTCGGGCGATTTCCATCATGCCCGAAGAAAAGGTGGCGCCGAGCATGACGCCTGCGGCCGCGACCCACATCGTGGTGCGGAAAGAGGCAATGCGGCAGCCTAAGGCCGAATTCAGAAAATTGACGGCGTCGTTACTGACGCCCACAAAGAGGTCAAAAAGGGCTAAAGCACCCAGAAAGACCAGCAAAACAAGGTAGTACTCTTGCATTTTTGATTTGATTCCCGTTTGGTACGGGGCGCAGTCTGAGGCGCGACTGTGACAAAACGCCTGAGTTTTCATGACAAAACCGTGACAGTGCAACACAAAAACGGTTTCGCAGGCGGCTGAGGTCTTGTAAAATGGCGTCCGCATCGCCCGGAAGGAAACTTCGGGCTTTGGTTAACGTAAGGCCGCTTCGGTTCTCCGCACCGTCTGTGGCCGGGAGTCAAACAATATGTCGCATATTGCCGCGTACCCTCAGACGCATCGTTTCTGGGGACTTATCTCAGCTGTCCTATTTATCCTCACGATTCCGCTCGGCAACTGGGTGGTCATGAATGTGGGGCTTGTCTGTCTCAAGGACGGCCCCTGCCTGGTGCCGGTTCTGCCCGGTCTCATGGCGCCGTCGGCTGTTTTGCTCGCGGGCCTTGCGCTCGTTTTGCGTGACGCCGTGCATCACTGCCTCGGCACACGCTGGGCGTTTTACTGCATTTTGGCGGGCACTGCGCTTTCCGGCTTTTTAAGTGACGCAAGCCTCGTGATCGCTTCCTGCGCGGCCTTTCTTTTTTCTGAAACGGCTGACCTCATTGTCTACACGCCGATGCGCCGGCGTTTTCCGGCCTGGGCGATTGTCGCGTCGGGCTTTGCCGGAAGCGTTGTCGATTCGGTTCTCTTCCTCTCGCTTGCCTTCGGGTCTCTGGACTACGTTGCAGGGCAGGTGATCGGAAAATTCGAAATGAGCCTTTTGGCCGCGTTAATCATCGTGACAGTCAGAGGCTTACGACGCGCGCCTGTTCAAGCATAAAAAGCCCTGATTAAGGGAAAAGCGGCAAAATGGCGGCAGATAACAGACGGCAACCGGCATAAACCGGCGGGTTTGCCGCTTTCGTCCTGCGCACTGACAAATACAACAACGCGTGAACTGCTTTTCTCTTACCTGCCCGCTGGGCAGCCAAGGTCAAAACATGCCTGAAGCAAATCCCAATGAGACGCTGGTGCTCTTGGTTAACACGGGCTCGCCCGCTGCGCCCACCAAAGAGGCGCTTAAAACCTATCTTGCGGAATTTTTGGGAGATCCCCGCGTCGTGGAAATGCCGCGGCTTTTGTGGCTTCCCATCCTGCACGGCATTATTCTGAGAAAACGCCCTGAAGCCTCGGCCGCGCGCTACAAAACCGTGTGGACGGAAAAGGGGGCGCCTTTGGTGGCGGTCACCGCTGAGACAGCAGAGGCCTTGGAAAAAGCGTTGGGTGAGGGCTGGAAAGTGCGCTGGGCGATGCGCTACGGCACTCACCGGGTGGTCGATGAGCTTCCGAAGTTTTTGGATGAAATCCGGCCCGAGCGTCTGGTTGTTCTTCCCTTGTTCGCGCAGTTTGCAACGCAGACGACGACCGCGGTTTATGACGCTGTGGAAGCCGTGCGCAAAAAGCACCCTTGGCGCGGCAAGACCGTGAGCATTCAGCACTATCACACCAATCCCGCCTACATCCGTGCTGTCGCCGACGACGTGCGGCGCCACTGGGCTGCCGTCGGGCCCCTGGGTGAAAAAGGAAAGCTTCTCATGAGCTTTCACGGCATTCCTCAGGCAAGTTCCGACCGCGGGGACCCGTATGAAGCGCAGTGCAGGGAAACGGCACGGCTCATTGCCGAAGAACTCGGCTTACCGGCAGATGCGTGGACGCTCTCTTTTCAGTCAAAGTTCGGGCGCGCAAAGTGGCTTGAGCCCGCGAGCATTGATACCGCAAAGCGCCTGGCCTCTGAAGGGGTTGAGCGCCTTGACGTCGTCTGCCCTGGCTTTGCCGCGGACTGCCTGGAGACCATTGAAGAGATCGGGGACGAATTAAAGGGAATCTTTCTGGCTGCGGGCGGAAAGACCTTCCACTACATCCCCGCGATGAACGCGCAGCCCGAAGCGGTTGCCGCCTACGCCGCCATCGTGAAAAGCGCCGTTGCCGGGGCTTGAAAAACCGGCAGAAAGCCTCCATATTGCCTGATACAGGTAATGAATTTTTCGGAGTCCACTTAAAAAATGGCCGACATGAACGAAAAACCGACGCAGCAGTCGGAAACCCAAGCCGCGGAAGAATTAAAGAAAGCGGCTGAAGCCAGTGACGCCGCGGGCGGCTGCGGCTGCGGGTGCGGTTGCACCTGCGGTGAAAAGCCGCAGGCTGAAGCCGCTGAAGTCAAAGCTGAGGTTGACGAACTCACCAAGGCCACAAAGGCCCTTGAGGAAGCCAACGCCAAGGCCGCAGAGCACTACGACCTTTACGTGCGCGCCGTCGCAGAAATGGACAACACGCGCCGCCGCTGCGCTGAAGACGTGCAGAAGGCTCAGAAGTTCGGGATTGAAAAGTTTGCAAAGAACCTTCTCCCGGTTGTCGACAGCCTTGAAAAGGCGATTGAAGTGTCCGCTAAAGACGCGGGCGCTCTGCGTGACGGCATTTTGGCCACCCACCGGCAGCTTGTGCACGCTCTGGAAATGAGCGGTATGCGCGCAATCGACCCCAAGGGCGAGAAGTTTGATCCCAACACGCAGCAGGCGATTGCCATGGTTCCCGCAACCGAAGGTAAAACCGCCGGGTGCGTGGCGGAAGTCTTTCAGCGCGGCTGGATGATTCACGACCGCGTGCTGCGTCCCGCGATGGTAAGCGTCGTTCAGGGCTAAGCGTCAATCTTAGGTTTGACGGCAGAAGGCATCTTTCTCAAAGGGAGGGTGCCTTTTTTGTTGCCCGGCGTTCGTGTCGGGCCCTGCGGCGGCGGGGCCGGGTGTTACTTTTTCGAGCCATTGCAACAAAACGTTTTTCCGCCTGTTGAAAAAAATCACCCCGTCCCCATATAGGGCTTATCAGCCGATGGGGCTTGTCCCCGAAGGCACAACAAGTTTTAAACAGCACGCTGTGCCGGTTGCCGTCAGTGAAGGTAAAAAACGGTAGCTGCGGTGCCTGAGGTTCGTACTCAGCCGTGGGCATCAGGCACGCACAGGGTGCAGACAAGAGGATGAGAAACAAGATGTCAAAGATTATCGGTATCGACCTTGGTACAACCAATTCGGCCGTTGCCATTATGGAAGGCGACAAGGTTCGCGTCATTGAGAACTCCGAAGGCGCCCGCACAACGCCCTCGATCGTTGCCTATCTTGAAAACGGTGAGATTCTGGTGGGTGCGCCTGCAAAGCGTCAGGCTGTGACGAACCCCAAGAACACGCTCTTTGCTGTGAAGCGCCTGATCGGCCGCCGCTACGATGATGCGGAAGTCCAAAAGGACATCAGCCGTGCGCCCTTTAAGATCGTGAAGGCTGATAACGGCGACGCCTGGGTGCAGGTTCTTGCTGACAAGAAGTTGGCTCCGCAGCAGGTTTCCGCTGAAGTTCTCCGTAAGATGAAGAAGACCGCTGAGGATTACCTCGGTGAGCCCGTGACGGAAGCCGTGATTACGGTGCCTGCGTACTTTAACGACAGCCAGCGTCAGGCAACTAAGGACGCCGGCCGTATCGCGGGTCTGGAAGTCAAACGCATCATCAACGAACCGACGGCAGCCGCTTTGGCCTTCGGTCTGGATAAGGCCGGCAATTCCGACCGCAAGATCGCGGTCTACGACTTGGGCGGCGGCACGTTTGATATTTCGGTGATTGATATCGCCAACGTCGACGGTGACAAGCAGTTTGAAGTGCTATCCACAAACGGCGATACGTTCCTCGGGGGCGAAGACTTCGACCAGCGCCTCGTCACGTACCTGATTGACGAATTCCGTAAGGACACGGGGTGCGACCTGAGTAAAGACATCCTCGCCCTGCAGCGCTTAAAGGACGCCGCGGAAAAGGCCAAGATTGAACTCTCGAGCCGTCAGGAAACGGAAGTGAACCTGCCCTACATCACGGCAGATGCTACCGGTCCGAAGCACATGAACATTACGGTGACGCGTGCGAAGTTTGAAAGCCTCGTCGAAGACCTCGTTCAGCGCACGATTGAACCGGTGAAGAAGGCTTTGGCTGACGCCAAGGCCGGCACCTCGGATATTTCCGACGTGATTCTTGTGGGTGGCATGAGCCGTATGCCCCGCGTGCAGGAAGTGGTACGCGAGTTCTTCGGTAAGGAACCCCGTAAGGACGTGAACCCCGATGAAGCAGTGGCTATCGGCGCTGCAATTCAGGGCTCGGTTTTGACCGGTGACCGTCACGACGTGCTGCTTCTTGATGTGACGCCTCTGACGCTTGGTATTGAAACGCTGGGCGGCGTGATGACCGCGATGATTAAGCGCAACACCACGATTCCGACCAAGCACTCGCAGGTGTTTTCGACCGCGGAAGACAATCAGCCTGCCGTGACCATTAAGGTCTACCAGGGTGAACACCAGATGGCGGCTTCGAACAAGCTTTTGGGTGAATTCAACCTCGAAGGGATTCCGCCTTCTCCGCGCGGACTGCCGCAGATTGAAGTGACCTTTGATATTGACGCCAACGGCATTTTGCACGTGAGCGCCAAGGATAAGGCGACCGGTAAGGAAAACACGATCACGATTAAGGCGAGCTCCGGTTTGTCCGAAGACGAGATCAAGCGCATGGTGGCTGACGCCGAAGCCAACAAGGCTGAAGACCAGCGCCGCTTTGAGCTCGCGCAGTCGCGTAACACCGCGGACGCCTCGGTTGCACAGGTTCAGAAGATGCTCAAAGACTTGGGTGACAAGGTCGAAAGCGCTGACCGCGCTGCCTGCGAAGAAGCGGTCAAAGACGTTGAAGCGCAGGTCAAGGGCGAAGACAAGGCCGCAATCGACAAGGCCGTGGAGCGCCTGATGGCTGCCGCGCAGAAAGGGGGCGAAAAGCTCAATAAGGCAGCGGCCGCGCAGGCTCAGCCTCAGGCCGGTCAGGCCGCGGGTGCCGCGGGCGGCGAAGCCCCGAAGGGCGGCAATGACGACGATGTCGTTGATGCCGACTTCAAGGAAGTCAAGCACTGATAAGCACGGTGCGCGGGGTACGCAAGTGCCCCGCTTCAGACGCGGGCGGTGAGCCCTGCGTGAAGGTCGGAAGACGCTCATCCAAGCCCTTCCGGCCTTTCGTTTGTTCTACAGCACACGAGGGATTGTGTTAAAAAATGGCTGATCAGGATTATTACGAGGTACTGGGCGTATCCCGCGACGCCTCCGATGAGGACATCAAAAAAGCTTATCGGCGACTGGCCATGAAGTATCACCCCGACCGCAATAACGGTGACAAGGCGGCCGAGGAAAAATTTAAGCAGGTGGGTGAGGCCTACGCGGTCCTCTCCGACCCCCAGAAGAAGGCCGCCTATGACCGCTTCGGCAAAGCCGGCGTCGACCCGAGCGCCGCAGGCGGAGCGGGCGGCTTCGGGGGCTTCGGCGGTTTCGGCCAGGGAGGCTTTAACGCCGGCGACTTCAGCGATATTTTCAGCGAGATTTTCGGTGGCGGTGCCGCAGGGCGCCAGGCCAGACGCGGACCTCGTGTCTACCGCGGGGCCGATCTGAGTTATTCCCTGGAAGTAACGCTTGAGCAGGCCGTGCACGGCATGAAAACGGATCTCAGGCTTCCTGTGTGGGAGACCTGTGACGAATGCGGCGGCACGGGCGCAAAGAA
This sequence comes from Duodenibacillus massiliensis, assembly GCF_900128485.1. Taxonomy (GTDB): domain Bacteria; phylum Pseudomonadota; class Gammaproteobacteria; order Burkholderiales; family Burkholderiaceae_F; genus Duodenibacillus; species Duodenibacillus massiliensis. The sequence continues at coordinate 462,544 of NZ_LT635859.1, read as the reverse complement.
AGGCACCACGAAGAAACCCTGCCCGCACTGCCACGGTACCGGTACCGTCAACATGAGCAGCGGCTTTCTGCAGGTGCAGCAGACCTGCCCCTACTGTAACGGCACGGGTGAAATCATCACCGATCCCTGCCCGAAATGTAACGGCCAGGGGCGCGTCAAGAAAGTCACAACGCTTGAAGTCGAAATTCCTGCGGGTATTAACGACGGCCAGAGAATCCGCCTTGCCGGTAAGGGCGAACCGGGTGTAAACGGCGGCCCCGCCGGTGACCTCTACGTGCAGGTCATGATTAAGCCCCACGACATCTTCCAGCGTGAAGGCGACGATCTGCATGCCGACCTTCCGATCAGCTTTACGACGGCAGCGTTGGGCGGCGAAGTGTCCGTGCCCACAATGGACACGGAAACCCGCATCACGATTCCTGAGGGCACCCAGTCCGGGAAGATTCTGAGGCTGCGCGGCAAGGGCGTCCCCAACGTCCGCTCGCATGTGAAGGGCGACCTCTACGTGCACGTGTACGTGGAAACGCCTGTGAACCTCACCACGAAGCAGAAGAACCTCCTGAAGGAATTCGGTGCGTCGTTGTCTGAAGGGGGTGAGGACAAGCATTCCCCGAGAAGCACCGGCTTCATTGAAAAGATGAAGAAGTTCTTCGGCGGCTAATCTGCGCAAGCCTTCGAAGCGGGAAAAGCGGATCTGAGTTTTGGGCTCGGGTCCGCTTTTTTTGTGCGCTTTGTGTCCAGGCTAATAGTGCTCCCGTAGGGCGCGAAAGGAATCACCGTGGCACACTGTACACCCAAAATAAACGACACCGTAAAATTTACCGACCAGCAACAGGCCATTCTGAACGATGCCGTAGAGCAACTGATGGAAGCCGGCGGCTTAACGGCCTTAACGCAGGCTCATTTCAACGAGGCGATGAAGAGACGGCCCATAAATGGGCCAATACCCGAAAAGGCGCCTAGCGGGTTGCACACAGCCAAATTCTCTCGACCAAGCTGACCAATGGTATTCTGAAGAAGAATGGATGGTGTTGGCTCGGTATGCACCGAGTTAACGGTATGAGAAGGTAAAACTATGAAAACCGCCGTAAAACACTGCGTGAGCAGTGCCTACCAGATCGGTACGGGCGGTGGTGTGGAAGGACGGCGGGGCCTAGCCCCGCCTCCTATCCGATGGCCGCAAGGGACAGCTGCAGACAAAAAAGCCCGCCGGCGTTTTCCGTCGCGGGCTTAGGTGTAAATGCCTTCCGGTTAATCAAAGAAAAGCGGCAACGTCCACTGTAAAAGTGGCGGAGCGATAAAGGCCGTCAGCAGGCCGCAAAGGCCCATGGCAAGGCCGGAAAATGCACCCGTATCGCGGCTCATCTGAAAGGCGGTTGCCGTACCCACGCCGTGCGAGGCAAGGCCGATTGAGAAACCGCGCACCGCATCGTTATGTTCTCTGAGAAGCGCCATCGCGGGCTTACAGATTAAAGCGCCCGTTACACCGGTGATCACGACGAGTGCCGCGGTCAGAGCCGGAATACCGCCCAAGTGCTGACTCACACCCATGGCAATCGGCACCGTGACGCTTTTAGGCGCCAGACTGATGACGGTTTCTTTGCTCGCGCCGAGCGCCGAAGCAATCACAATACCCGAGACAATCGCGGTACCCGCGCCCACAATGAGCCCGCAGGTTAAGGGGAGCCACAGTTTTGCAAGCCTCAGACGCTGCTCGTAAAGGGGAACGGCAAGCGCTACGGTCGCGGGTCCCAGCAGAAAGTTGATGTGCTGACCGCCTTCAAGGTAGGTTTTGTAGTCGGTGCCGGAAACCAAAAGAAGAGTCACCACAATCACGATGGCGGTCAGCAGCGGCGTGCAGATCGGCTTATAACCGCTCTTTTTATAGCCCCACATGCCGATGGCATAGGCAATAAGCGTTGCAGCAAGCCAAAGTGACGGCTCAGCCTGCTCGCGCCTCCAGACTTCCTGGAGGATTTCCAGTAAAGAGGTAAGAAGTGAGTCCCACATGATGCGTTACCCCTGAATTTTCATCACTTTCATCACAATGCGGACCGTGATCGCCGTTGCGGCCATCGCCAGAAGCGTTGAGATGACAATGGAGGCGGCAATCGGCAGCCACTCGGCGGCAAGCCGGGCGCCGTGCTGCATGATGCCCACGCCTGCCGGCACAAAGAGCAGCGAAAAGTGCGCGAGAAGAACGTTAACCACCGGCAGCGTCTGTTGCAGAAGGTTGTCCTTGACCATCAGCGCAAAAAGAAAAAGCAGCATGCCCATCACGGGGCCGGGAATGGGCAGTCCCGTGACGGTCACGATGGCCGTGCCCGCAAGCTGAAAGAATAGAAGCAATGCAATGGTAAGAACCATGGCGTCAGTCCAAAAAGCCCGGCAGAACAATCGGCCGGGCAGTTACATCGGGGAAAGCGGGCAATTCTGACACTGAAACCCATAGCTTGGCTACGGGGTGGACGATAGCAGTCGTGCCTTTTATCAAAAAAGCGGGCAAAGACGAAAAAGAAAAAGTCCGCACAATGAACTGCAGCGGACCTTGGAATCGTGTTAATGAGCGTTACGCTTTCTTGGCAAAACCCTGCTCAACATCAAGATTTAAGCAGTGCCGGGCGTAATTTTTAAGGTCCTCGTAGTCGGTGTAGTCAACGACCGTGTTGGGATTGGTGGGGCCGTTCGTAATCTTCATGATGATCTGAATCATGAGGGTGTCAAACCAGTTCCAGTTGGGGTAGTCGACCTTGCCGGCAAAGCACTTGAGGTCACGGGGCTTCCACGGGGAGCGCTTCACGAATTTCTGCAGGTAGCGGTTGCCTTCAGGGCGGGCTTTGTTGGGGGAGCGTGCGACCACCGTCACATTAAAGAAACTGTTGGGCATCGACTCAAGCCGGTCGCGGTAGGCGGAGACAAACTCCCAGACCACGCGGTTATAGACACCGTAGACGATGGGGGAGCCCACGATCACGATGTCGTACTTATCCCAGTCAACGCCCTCGCGCACCGCTTCCATCATGCTTACGACGTCGCAGCGGCTGCCTTCGGCCTCAATGGTTTCGGCAATGCGGCGGGCAATGCGGGCGGTGTGGCCGGCATGGCTGTAATAGGCCAGAAGGACGTGTTTCATGGAAGTGGCTCCCGGGGATTCTGATTCTTTGCCGCGCCCGGCAGGTGCCGGCGCAGAGAATCCATTTTAGAGATTCAGCGGGCCTTTGGAGAAAATTTCGGGCGTAAAAATCCGGGCATTGCGGACAAAATGGGAGGGTGAACACGGTTTTTCCAGCAAAAAAGTTCGCGGTGGGTACTCGCGTGCGCACAAAAAACAGTCTAAAATCAAAAATTCAGCGCCTGCGCACAAATGCGGCGGGCGCCAAAAGCGCGGTCCGGCCCCTTTCGGGATCGGTGCGCACAAAAAGACAAACACAGTAAGCTGCAGAGCCGGACCGACAACAAAACGCCGCCTGCAGTGCTTTGGATTTATGGCAAAAGAAGACCTTATTGAAATGGCCGGCCAGGTTCTGGAAGTCCTGCCCGACGCCCGCTACCGTGTCAAGCTTGACAACGGTCATGAACTCATCGCGTACACCAACGGCAAGATGCGCAAGCACCACATCCGCATTTTGGCCGGCGACAAAGTGTCCCTGGAACTCTCGCCCTACGATCTCACAAAGGGCCGCATCACGTTCCGCCACATCGAGGGCCGTCCTCCGATGGGTGCGGGTGCCGCGCAGCCGCAGCAAAACCGCCGCCGTTAATCCGGCCCCGGACGCTCTGTAAAAAATGCCGCCTTAAGTCTTTGCTTCGGGCGGTGTTTTTGTCTCCGCAAGATAACTGATGCAAAACTTTGACGACTTTGACCTCTGGGCCGGGTACGGCGCAGCTGAACCCGTCAGGCCCGCCGCCGAAGGTGTGGCGCAGCTTTTGCGCCGCATCACATCGGCGCTCGCCGCCGGTTTTTCATCGGTCAAAGTCACCGGAGAAATTCACTCAATTTCGCGAGCGCCCTCCGGACACATCTATTTTGATCTGAAGGACGCCCGGGAAGACGCGCACATCAGCTGCGCGCTTTTTCGGGGGGCAGCTTCGCGCCTGGATTTTGTCCCTGCGCGCGGCGACAGTGTTGTGGCTGAGGGCGAAATCAACATCTATGCGCCCCGGGGGCAGATGAACCTCGTGGTAAAGCGCCTGAAAAGGGCGGGCGAGGGTGACCTTTATGCGCGCTTTCTTGCGTTAAAGGAAAAGCTTCTTGCCGAAGGCCTTTTTGACGTTTCGCGCAAAAAAGCGCTCCCCCTGTACCCGAGGCGCATCGGCATTGTCACAAGTCCCGAAGCCGCGGCATTGCGTGACGCGGTGCGCACGATTTTGCTTGCGGGCGCTGCCGTTGACATCATCCTTTATCCCGCGCGGGTGCAGGGAGAGGGCGCTTTGGCCGAACTCTGCGCGGCGCTCAGGGACGCGGACTTTCGTGCCGAGTGTGACGTTATTTTGCTCGTGAGGGGCGGGGGGGCCCTCGCTGACCTCTGGACCTATAACGAAGAAACGCTCGCGCGGGTTATTGCGGAACTGCATACACCGGTGATTTCGGGCGTGGGACACGAAACCGACACGACGATCGCAGACCTCGTGGCGGACTTTCGTGCGGCAACGCCCACTGCGGCGGCCGCCAAAGCCATGGAAAACTGGAAGGCGGCCGACGGCGTCATTGCCGGGGCTCTTGCCGTGATGAAGCGCAGCCTCAGGGAAACCGTAATGCATGCGCTTTACCGCGCTGAAAGGGCAAGCCGCCTGGAGCGCCTTTTTGAGCGGCAGATGGAAAACGCGGAGCGCCGGCTTGACTATGCGGTAAGCCGTGTGGCCGGGCTCCCCGTAACGGTTTTTGCGCAGAAAGAAAAGGCGTATCTTGAGGCGTCGGCGCGACTTATCAGGGCGCGGCCCGCGTTTGACGCTCAGTCGCTTACGCTTGCGCGTTTGTCCGCAAGGCTTGAGGCAGCGCTTCAAAACCAGGTTCCCGAAAAGAGGCTCGCGCTGACAGCACTCACCCGCAGACTTGCCGATTCCCTGCCTGACGTGACGCTGATGCGCACGGAATTGGCCGGGCGCGAGGCCCTTTTAAAGCGCCTCATTGTCGGAGAAACGGGACTTAAGCGTGAGCGGCAGACGGCACTCACCAAGCGCCTGAAGGCCCTGGCGCCCGAAGCGGTTCTCTCGCGTGGCTACGCACTCGCGGTCACCGACAAGGGGGAAATTGTGCGCGATGCCGCAAAACTCACGGTCGGGGAGAGCCTGACTGTGCGCTTTGCCCGGGGCGAGGCCGTAAGCCGCGTGGTAAGCACGGCGAAATAGGTCGGAATCGCTCATTTTTTAGGCACTCCCGCTTAGCCGATACCGGCAAATTGTTACCTGCTTTTTCAGTCGGCAAAACCATAAGGCATTTCTAAGCCATCCGGCACTATGATGCGCCCAACTTAACCGGTGCCGGTGACGGGGCGTGTTGCCCGGCCGCCCGGTTTTCATGAGAAATTCAGGAGACTGACAATGAGCGAATTTATTCTGCCGAATCTTCCGTACGCCATGGACGCGCTTGCTCCCGTGATGAGCAAGGAAACGATTGAGTACCACTACGGCAAGCACCATCAGGGCTATGTGACGAACCTCAACAAGCTCATCAAGGGCACCGAATGGGAAGACAAGCCTTTAAAGGAAATCATTCTGAAGGCCAAGGGCGGCATTTTCAATAACGCTGCTCAGGTCTACAACCACAACTACTTCTGGAAGTGCATGACCCCCAACGGCGGCGGTGAACCCGCGGGTGCCCTGCGTGACGCGATTGTCGCCAAGTGGGGTGACGTGGCAGCCTTTGTGGAAGCCTTCAGCGCCGCTGCGGCCGGCAACTTCGGTTCCGGCTGGACGTGGCTGGTGGAAAAGGAAGACGGCACGATCGATATTTTCTCGACCTCCAACGCCGACAACCCCATCGTCCACGGCATGAGGCCGCTTCTGACGATTGACGTCTGGGAACACGCTTACTACATCGACTACCGCAACGCCCGTCCGAAGTTCATCGCGGCGTTCTTCGATAAGCTCGTCAACTGGAAATTTGTGGAAGACCGCTTTAACGGCGCTCCCTGCGGCTGCGGCAGCCGTGCGGAAACGTTCTGCTGCTGCGGCGGCTGCCACTAAGAGGCTGACGTTTAATCCGGTGACTGCGGGGAATCGAAACCCGCAGTCAGTAAAAAAGACGGCTCAAGGGTCGTCTTTTTTATGGGCGCACGCCGCAGCTATCGGCGCGGCCTTAATTCCTTAATTCCGGCAAAGCAGTCCCCGGGCTTTACGTTGTGAAAGTCAAACCACCCGCCGTTTGTTTCAACAACATAGGCCGCAGGCAATTTCGAGCGGTGCAGATCAAGCGTTTTCGCCTTCATCGAGGCAATCCGGAAGATGCAGCCCTTTTCGTCCAAAAAGGCGGCATCGAGGTCAATGAGGGTGTTTTTCATCCACATCGCCACGGGCCGCACGGGCGTAAACACAAAGACCATGCCGCGGTCGGCGGCAAGCTCCGTGCGAAACATCAGGCCCTTACGCTGCTCTTCAATCGTGCGGGCGACTTCCACCGTAAGCGCCTTGTCGTTTACCGTCACGGTTTTTTCTTCCATGCGCACGTTGTCGTCACCGTAGGCTGCCAGTGACGAAAGCATCAGGGTTCCGAGAACGAGTAAGCGTAATTGCATAGGAAGAAAATGAGCTGAGCCGCCATAATTAAAAAATTCGACTTCGGCTGCGTTAACGGGCGGCCAGGCTCTATTCTAAGGAGAATATCCCATATGTGCGCATTTGAGCATATTCAGGTTCCGCCGCAGGGCAGTGCCATAACCGTTGATACGGACGGGCGTCTTGTGGTGCCGGATAACCCGATCGTGGCTTACATTGAGGGCGACGGGATCGGGGCGGACATCACGCCCGTGATGAAAAAGGTGGTGGATGCAGCAGTAGAAAAAGCCTATGCCGGACGCCGCCGTATCTGGTGGACGGAAATCTATGCGGGCGAAAAAGCCACAAAGATTTACGGCAAGGACACGTGGATCGCCGAAGAAACTTTTGAAGCGTTGAGGCAGTTTAAGGTGGGCTTTAAGGGGCCGCTCACAACACCGGTGGGCGGCGGTATCCGAAGCCTCAACGTTGCGCTACGCCAGACGCTCGATCTTTACGTGTGCCTCAGACCCGTGCGCTACTTTGCAGGTACCCCTTCTCCCGTGAAGCACCCGGAAAAAGTCGACATGGTGATTTTCCGCGAAAACACCGAAGACATTTACGCAGGGATTGAGTGGGCGGCGGATACCCCCGAAGCCAAAAAGGTGATTGAATTTCTGCAGACCGCGATGGGCGTTAAAAAGATCCGCTTTCCCCAAACGAGCGGCATCGGCATTAAACCGGTAAGCCGTGAGGGGAGCGAACGCCTGGTGCGTAAAGCCCTGCAGTACGCGGTGGATCATGACCGTAAGAGCGTCACTCTGGTGCACAAGGGCAACATCATGAAGTTTACGGAAGGCGCTTTCCGTGACTGGGGTTATGCCCTTGCCAAGCGCGAGTTCGGCGCCGAAGTGATCAGCAGCGGCCCCTGGTGCCAGTTTAAAAACCCGAAGACGGGCCGCATGATTGTGGTGAAGGACTGCATCTGTGACGCCTTTTTGCAGCAGGTCCTGCTTGCGCCCGCCGACTACGACGTCATCGCCACCATGAACCTGAACGGTGACTACGTGAGCGACGCCCTGGCGGCGCAGGTGGGCGGCATCGGCATTGCCCCGGGGGCAAACCTCTCTGATACCGTCGCGATCTTTGAAGCCACGCACGGTACGGGCCCCGCGATTGCCGGGAAAAATATCGCCAATCCCTGCTCGGAAATTCTCTCCGCGCAGATGATGCTGCGGCACATGGGCTGGAACGAAGCGGCTGATCTCATCGAAAAGGGCGTGGCCGCCATGATTGCCTCGGGGCGCGTCACGGCGGACTTGGCGGCGCTCGTTGAAGGCGCCGTGACGCTCACGTGCTCCGGGTTCGGTGATGAGCTGATCGCGAAGCTCTAAGCGCAAAAAAAACGGGAAGGTTTTTTGGGCCTTCCCGCGTTTGCCGGACAAGAAAAAAGCGCTGATTCCCGAAACGGAACCGGCGCTTTTTTGCCGAAAGCGAGACGTGAATTACTTCACGGGCTTGATGTGAGCAGCCTGCTTACCCTTGGGGCCGGTCACGATTTCAAACGTCACCTTCTGGCCTTCCTTGAGGGTCTTGAAGCCTTCAATCTCGATTGCAGAGAAGTGAGCAAAAAGATCTTCGCCGCCTTCGTCCGGGGTGATGAAACCGAAACCCTTGGCGTCGTTGAACCATTTGACAATACCACTTGCCATTTCTAACTCCTAATTATCCTGCTCCGCTTCTCCGGCAAAAAACGTTTCTGCCGATAACAAAAGAACATCAGAGCCAGATGCCGCTGTAAAACGGATAGATAAGTGCGGCATCCCAGCATGTGAGCGAGAGTTTTCAGGACAAAAGCCCTGACTTCAGGCCGAATGCACGGTACACAATACGCTGAGCCGACTCAATTGGCGAGTCAGAGGGCCATCTTTTTGACTTAAGGCAGTGCGGTATTTGTGTTTTTTACTACACGTGTTTTTCCTTAGGGAGCGGGAAAACGCGGGGGGGGGGTAGTGCTCCGAAAGCCTCTGCCGCGGGCTTTGGCGCGGCGCTTCGGGGATTTAAGCGCGAGCCGCTACAATGCGGCACCTTTATTTCTGAGACACCGGCCGGCCGTTTTCGCGCGGGCAACAAAAAACACCATGCAGAAACGCTTATGGGAAATGCTCGGCGCCGACCGTGCGGGCGCGGGCTTTTTGCTGCGTGCGGCTTTGATTACGGCGCTTGTCGCAGCCGTCACAGGCAGCCGCTACTTTACGGGTACCGAAGACTGGGCCTTCTGGCAGTACGCGTACTTCTTTGTGTTTCTCACCGGGCATGTCTTCGTTCTGACGCTCCTCTTTTTGATGGTACCGGGGTGGCCGCTCACAGAATTTCCCGCAGGAAGCCCGGGGCTTGAGCCCCGGGAGGAATGCGGGCTTTCGAAATTTTTTAATCTTGGCCCAAACGCAGCCAAACCATGCACATAGTTTTCGCTTAAGGTATATTCAGCCGCTATGAAATCGCGCACACCGTCCTTTGTCATCGAGCTGGGCCTGAAAACCGGAGAGGATCAGGAAAGTGCACTGGAGACCTACTTCTCCGATGCACGCCAGCTCTTCAATGCTGTTCTTGGAACAGCAAAGAAACGCGTGCGCGCCATGAAAAGCACTGAAGCATGGAAGCTGACGGCCGCGATGCCCAAGGGCAAAGACCGTAACAAGCGGTTTAAGGAAATTCAGAAGTCCGCTCTCCTTTCCGAGTATGCCCTGCATGATGTCGTGAAAGAGCACCGTGCCAAGGGCGGCTTTACAAAGCGCATCGGCATCAACGAAGCGCAGAAAATTGCCACACGTGTCTGGCAGGGCATTGAGCGCTGGCTGCTTCATCAGGGCGGTCAGCCGCGGTTTAAGAGTGCTAAACGGGGCTTGCACAGCGTTGAGGGAAAATCAAACAAAACAGGGTTGCGTTGGAAGGCTAAGACGTGGACGCTCGAGGTTCTGGATCTGGTGATAAAGGCTGAAGCGCCGGATGCCTGGCAGAAAGAAGCTCTTCTTTCAGCAACAGATCCGTCCGGCTTTAAGCGTGTCAAATACTGCCGTCTTGTCCGGCGGATGATCCGCGGCCGTATGCGCTACTTTGTTCAGCTCATTGTCGAAGGCGTACCGCCCGTCAAGCACGTTTATGCTCCCAAGGATCTCAAGGTGGCTGTTGATCCGGGCCCGAGGACCATGACTTTTTACAGCCCCGAGTGGCAGCAGAAGATTTTGGTGAGCGCGGGCACTGTCTCTCAGGAAAAGGAGATTGCGCGTCTTTTACGTGCCATGGACCGCTCCCGCAGAGACACAAATCGGGAGTGCTACAACGCGGACGGCACCGTTAAAGCCGCCGGAAAAAAGATTGTCTGGAAGGAATCCAAGACCTATAAGGCAACAAAGGCAAAACTTGCGGATCTGTACCGCCGTCAGGCGGAAACCCGCCGTTGCCTGCACGGCGAAGTGATTAACCAGGTGTTCGGCAGGGCCGGCACCGTCATTGTGGAGAAGAACTCATACAAAGCATTTCAGAGAGCCGGATACGGCAAGAGTTTGGGCAAAAGCGGTATTGCAGGATTGATAACCCGGATGACAAGTAAGGCTGAAAGCGCCGGCTGTTGTGTGGTGGAAGTCAGTCCCCGGAAACTGCGCCCGAGTCAGCACGATCCCGAAACGGGAACGTACCGTAAGAAGGCTCTTTGGGAGAGAAGTCATCAGTTGGGAGACACGGGCTGGTACATGGACCGCGATGTCGCGGCCGCCATGAACCTGTATTTTGCGGATCCCGCCACTGACAGCTACGATCTGAAGGCTGAGCAATCAGCGCTTGCGAGGCTCAAACAAGTCTCAGGGAACGCCGGATCGATAGTGCAGTACAAACCAGCGAATCGGCAAGACGAAGCAGTCCTTCGCCGGAACCGACGGATCGAGCTGATGAAGCCCGTACCCGTAGAGCGGTTGCGTTTTAAATGTTCCTGTGGTGCAGGGGACGCCCGGGCAGACAAGGCCTCAAAAACCTTGGCTGTTACGGAAAAGCCTGCACCGTGTCAGGAAACCCCGCGCTTTCAAGCGCGGGTTGTTTAGGAACGACACGGATCCCGTGCCGTACTTTAACCGCTACCGCAATTCGGCTTACTGGACGGACGGAGAACTCGCGCGCGTCACGGGGTACCTTAAGGAAAAGGGGCTCCTGGAAAACACGATCGTCGTGGTGAGTTCGGATCATGGCGAGGAATTTAACGACAATAAACTGAACTACTGGGGGCATAACGGCAACTACACGGACGCGCAGATCAAGGTGCCGCTCATCGTGCACTGGCCGGGAAAAGCGGGCAGGCTGGTGGACGCGGTGACGTCCTCCGCGGACCTCACGGCAACGCTTATTCCTGAGGCGCTCGGCTGCACCAATCCGACCACTGACTACACGACGGGCGAATCGCTCTGGAGCGAAAACCGCCGCAAAAACTGGTTTCATTCGACAATCTACTGCTCAAACGCCTTTGTGGAACCCGAGCGCATCGTGCTCATCAATAAGTTCGGAATGCTTGAGTTTCAGGATAAGACGGGGCGGCCCGCAAAGGACGAAACAATGCCCGCGTACCTTAAGGAAGCCGTCGATGAGCTTACCCGCTGGAAAAAGCGCTAGGCGCCTCTTTTGCCTTTAAAAATCAGGGTTTTTGCGGCTCTTGCGCACGCAGGCGTTTGCAGGTAAAATTCGCCCCCTGATTTTTTGTCGGCCGCCGCAGATTTCCCCGTTTCCACTGAATCGGCGGCAATAATGACCGTCAGACGTCAGCAAAACACATTCTCGGTGTCCGGAAGAATCGGGCATCTGACTATTTGTAGAAACGATTCAGTGACGGACAGTCGCGGCACCTTTTCCGCCGCGTTAAAGCACGGGCGCCATCCTTAGTGCGAGTCTGATTGCTGCGTCACAACCCATTAGGTGAAAATAATGAAGACCTTTTCGGCCAAGCCGCTCGAAGTCAAGCGCGACTGGTACGTGGTCGACGGCAGTGACAAGGTGCTCGGCCGCCTTGCCACCGAAATTGCCGCTCGTCTGCGCGGCAAGCACAAGCCCGAATTCACGCCGCACGTCGATACGGGCGACTACATCGTCGTGATCAACGCCGACAAAATCAAGCTCTCTGCCGAAAAAGCCGGCAAGAAGACCTACTACCGCCACACCGGCTATCCGGGCGGCGTGTATGAAACGACCTTCCAGGAAATGCAGGCCAAGCACCCGGGCCGTGCCCTCGAAATCGCTGTGAAGGGCATGCTTCCGAAGGGCCCGCTCGGCTACGCCATGATCAAGAAACTGAAGATCTACGCCGGCACCGAGCATCCGCACACTGCTCAGCAGCCCAAGGTTCTTGATATTTAAGGAAGACAAAGATGATCGGCAACTACAACTACGGTACCGGCCGCCGCAAGAGCTCTGTGGCTCGCGTCTTCATCAAGCGCGGTACGGGCAAGATCGTGATCAACGGTCGTGAACTCAACGATTTCTTCAAGCGCGAAACCGGCCGTATGGTCGTCATGCAGCCGCTGCAGCTCACCGAAAACGTCGAAACGTTTGACATCATGGTCAACGTCACCGGCGGCGGTGAATCCGGCCAGGCCGGCGCTGTGCGTCACGGCATTACCCGTGCTCTGATCGACTACGATGCAAATCTGAAGAGCGTTCTCTCCAACGCCGGCCTCGTCACGCGCGACGCCCGTGAAGTTGAACGTAAGAAGGTCGGTCTGCGCGGTGCCCGCCGCGCCAAGCAGTTCAGCAAGCGCTGATATTGTTTGGACCTGCGTTTCTCCCGTATACTGCACCGATCGGCGCCGTACGGGAGAAAACGAGAGGGCAAAAACGAAAAGCCGCTTTCGGTCTATGGCCGCTGGCGGCTTTTTTGTATCCGCTCAAAACGCAAAACGGGAAGGAAACAGAATGGACAAGACAATCAAAGTCGGGATTGTGGGCGCAACAGGCTATACGGGAAGTGAACTGCTGCGCCTGCTGGCTAACCGCAGTGACGTGGAAATCACCGCGATTACCTCGCGCACCGAAGCCGGTAAATCTGTCACCGAACTCTTTCCCTTTCTGCGGGGGTTTTTGGACGATCTGAAGTTTTCTTCGCCCGATGCCGCAGATCTCACCGTCTGCGACTTTGTGTTTTTTGCTACGCCCCACGGCGTGGCGATGAATGCCGCGCGTGAACTCGTGAGTAAAGGCGTGCGGATCATTGACCTTGCAGCGGACTTTCGCCTGAAGGACGCTGAAGAATTTAAGCGCTGGTATAAGCTCGATCATGCCTGCCCGGAACTCTTGGCCGAAGCCGTCTACGGTCAGCCCGAGACTATGCGTGAGGCCATGAAAACCGCGCGTGTGGTGGGGATGGCAGGCTGCTATCCCACAAGTATTGAACTGGGCTTGGCTCCCTTGATGGCCTATGAAAAGGCGCATCCGGGCACCTTTGACCTCACGAGCATCATTGCCGACAGCAAGTCCGGGATTTCCGGGGCCGGTAAAAAGGCAAGTGTTTCACTCATTGCCGCGGAAAACATTGATAACTTTCATGCCTACGGGGTTGCAGGGCACCGCCACGGGCCTGAAATCGAGCAGCAGTTAGGGCTTCTGTCCGGCAACAAGGATCTGAGACTTACGTTTGTGCCGCATCTGCTTCCGGTGATCCGCGGGATTCACTCGACGATTTATCTGCGCTTTAGTAAGCCCGGCACGGAACTTGATGTGCAGACGCTTTTTGAAAAGCGCTATGCGGACGAACCCTTCGTTGACGTGATGCCTGCGGGATCAACGCCTGAAACACGCAGTGTGCGGGGATCAAACTTTGCTCGCATTGCCGTGCACCGTCCGCAGGGCGGGGACCTTCTGGTGATTCTTGTCGTGGAAGACAACCTTGTGAAGGGCGCTGCCGGTCAGGCCGTGCAGGCGATGAATCTGATGGCGGGCATTGATGAAAAGACAGGACTTTACCGGCCCGCAACGACGCCCTAAGGCGCTTGATCTACCCAAAAAATGCAGAGACCGGACTCGTTTGAGACACCGGTCTTTTTTTCTGCGGCAGGCGTCAGCCGATTCGCAAAGAAGCGGGTGCCTCCGCCCAAATCCTGTGAAGCGCCGCGTGAGAAGGCCCTCGGTTACGTTTGCGGCATACAGGTAAAGCGCGCGTTGGTTCCCGCAGTGTTTGAGAACAAGCGAGGTTTTGCCAATACCGCGGCGGCCGGTCTGAAGCTGATTTCTGAGGCCCCCTGGAAAACGCGTTCGCGGGCGGCGTGGAGGTGAGCAAGTTCAGTCTGTCGGCCGGTAAAGTGCATCGTCATAACTGGCTTTATGATAATTTCAGTTATGCTACTGCATGGGGGCGCGGCTTTTGCAGTGAAATCCGTCCACAACTGTTTGCAACTTTATTTTTGGGCGGTCCGCGGCAAGCCCGTATAATGCGGGCACTGCGCTTTTGACGGGCGCAGCCTACATACATACCTTAAGGGGAAAGTTGTGTTCCTGATTTCCGATGCAATGGCCCAGACGGCCGATGCAGCAGCCGGCGGCGCCGGCGGTCTGCTCATGCAGATTGTTCCGATTGTTCTGATTTTCGTTGTTTTCTGGTTCTTCCTCATCCGTCCGCAGCAAAAGCGCCAGAAGGAACACATGAAGATGTGTTCGGAGCTCGCCAAGGGTGATGAGATCCTGACGCTCGGAGGCATTGCCGGCCGTATTGCGGATCTTAACGACCAGTACATCGTGATCGAAATCAGCCGCGTGGACGACAAGCCCGTGACGATTACGATGCAGCGCGGTGCCGTTCAGACGGTTCTGCCCAAGGGAACGATCAAGTCGATCTGATGCTTTTTTGCGGCGGCCGTTTTGAGCCGCCCAACAAAAAGCTCCCGCGTAAACGGGCGCCCTCCGACCACTGACGGCGGCAGGCGCCCTTTTCGCGTTTTACCGGTAGCGCGCGTGTAACGCCGTGTCTGCCTTTTTCCGTCAGTTTCCGTTGAGAACATTTTTAAGCTCCCGGCGGATTGTTTTTGTTTGATTTCCTATGAACCGCTACGCTCTTTGGAAATACATCCTGATTGCCGTTGTGCTCATTGTGGCGGCGCTTTATACGCTCCCGAATTTCTACGGCGAATCGCCTGCCGTGCAGGTGAGTTCGGGTAAGTCCACCGTCAAAGTCGATGAGACGGTCCTTAAAAACGTGGAGAAGGCACTGGCCGATGCCAAGCTCACTCCCAACGGTGTTTTCTATGAGCAGGGCGCTCAGCAAAACACGGTGCGCGTGCGTTTTGATCCGACGCAGGGTGAAGAGCAGCTGCTCGCCCGCGAAGTGATTGAAAAGGCCCTGAACCCCGACAAAACCGATCCGGGCTATATCGTTGCGCCGAACCTTGTGCCCAATACGCCCTCGTGGCTTTTGAAAATCAACGCGCTTCCGATGTACCTCGGCCTTGACCTCCGGGGCGGCGTGCACTTTCTGCTGCAGGTTGATATGCGTACCGCGATTCAGAAGCGTGCGGAATCGACGGCTGCGGACTTAAGAACGCAGTTTCGTGACAAGCGCATCCGCCACGCAGGGATCAGCCGTACCGGCAACACCATTGAGGTGCTCTTTAATGACGCTGAGGAGCGCGCCCGCGCCATGGACGTGATGCGTCAGACGCAGCCCGATCTGTCGTTTCGTGAGGCTGACGAAGGCGGCAAACTCATGATCGTTGCGGAACTTTCGCAGAAAGCGATTCAAAACGTTCAGGAATACTCGTTAAAGCAGAATATCTCGACGCTGCACAACCGAATCAACGAGCTCGGTGTGGCCGAACCCGTGATCGCGCAGCAGGGCGCCGACCGTATTGTGGTGCAGCTCCCCGGTGTGCAGGATACCGCAAAGGCCAAGGACATCCTCGGCCGTACCGCCACGCTTGAAGTGCGTCTGGTGGACGATTCGCCCGAAGCCTATGCGCAGATGCAGCAGGGTAACGTCCCCTTCGGCGACGAAAAGTACATGGACCGCGAGGGCAGGCCCATTCTTGTGAAGCGCCGCGTGATTCTCACCGGTGAAAACTTAAACGACGCGCAGCCCGGGTTTGATTCGCAAACCCAGGAGCCCACGGTAAACCTCACGCTTGACAATAAGGGTGCCCGCATTTTCCGCGATGTGACGCGCGACAACGTCGGTAAGCGCATGGCCATCATCCTTTTTGAAAAGGGTAAGGGCGAAGTGGTGACCGCTCCCGTGATCCGTCAGGAAATCGGCGGCGGCCGTGTGCAGATTTCGGGCCGTATGACAACGATTGAAGCGACGGACACTGCACTGCTGCTGCGTGCCGGGTCACTTGCTGCTCCCATGGAAATCGTGGAAGAACGTCTGATCGGGCCGAGCCTTGGTGCCGACAACATTGAAGCGGGTTTCCGCTCCACGCTCTACGGCTTTGCGGTGGTTGCGATCTTCATGATGCTCTACTACCAGGTCTTCGGTGTCGTAAGCGCGATTTCCCTTGTCTGCAACGTCATGTGCCTTATCGCCATCCTTTCGATGTTGCAGGCAACGCTCACGCTTCCCGGTATCGCGGCTATTGCGCTTACCTTGGGTATGGCCGTTGACGCAAACGTTCTGATTAACGAACGCGTACGTGAAGAACTGAGAGTCGGACGAACGCCGCAGCTCGCGATCAGCGAAGGTTACGATACGGCCTTTAATACGATTCTTGACTCCAACATCACGAGTCTTATCGCGGGTCTGGCGCTTTTGATTTTCGGTTCCGGCCCGGTGAGAGGCTTTGCCGTGGTGCACTGCCTGGGCATCATGACCTCGATCTTTACCTCGGTCACTGTTTCGCGCGCGATGATCAACCTCATCTACGGGCGACAGAAGAAACTCGCCCGCGTGCATATCGGTCAGGTCTGGAAGCCCGACGCCGAGAAGGCGAAGGCTTAAGGGTGTAAACGGATTCGGAGTAAAAGAAAATGGAATTTTTCCGCATTCACAAAACCATTCCGTTTATGCGCTTTTCGCATATTCTGAATGCGATTTCGTTCATTTCCTTTGCGGTGGCGGTCTACTGGATCTTTGCGCACGGCCTGGCGTTTTCCATCGAATTCACGGGCGGTACGCAGGTTGTGGTGAATTACCCGCAGGCGGTGTCGGCTGAGGAAGTCCGGGGCCAGATTCAGCAGGGACTCAAGGTCGAAGCGGCCGTGCAGAATTACGGCACGGCGCGCGACCTGATGATCCGCCTTCCGATGAAGGCCGGTGAATCTTCGGGCCAGCAGGCGCAGGAACTCATGAAGGTGTTAAGCGCCAAAGACCCGGGCGTAAAGCTTCTTAACAACGAATACGTGGGGCCGCAGGTGGGTGAGGAACTCGCAACCGACGGCGCGACGGCGCTGCTTTTGGTTGTGATCGGCATCATGATCTACCTCGCGTTTCGTTTCGAATGGAAGTTTGCCGTCGCGGCGATCATCGCAAACCTGCACGACGTCATCATCGTCATCGGTATTTTTGCGATCATGCAGTGGGAGTTTTCACTGCCGGTGCTTGCGGCCGTGCTCGCGGTGCTCGGCTATTCCGTGAACGAATCGGTGATTATTTTCGACCGCGTGCGCGAGCACTTCCGCAAGATGCGCCGCACCTCAACGGTTGAGGTCATCAACTCCGCCATCACGGCAACGATTTCGCGAACGGTGATCACGCATACGTCAACGCTTGCCATGACGCTTTCGATGTTCTTCTTCGGGGGCCCGGCGCTGCACCACTTTTCGCTCGCGCTCACGATCGGCATCTGCCTTGGTATTTACTCCTCGGTCTTCGTGGCCGCAGCAATTGCCATGTACCTGGGTGTGAAGCGTGAAGACCTCGTGAAGCCCGTCAAAAAGGACGAAGTCCAGGAAATGGTACCGTAACGGGAAGGCCCAAAAAACTGACGCGGGTCAACCTGAAAACGCTGCCCTTGGGCGGCGTTTTCATCAGGCCCGGCAGTAAAAACGGTGAGGGAGGAAGTCCTGTGACCATAATGCAGGGAGAGGCTTGTTAATACGATAATACTATCGAGAATTGATTAACGATAGATATTGTGTAAAAATCCGGGTAACTCAAGAACGGATGCAGAAACTCCCGTCCCGGAAGAAGTAAGCTCCGCCATAACGATAAGGAAACCCCAGCATGAAAAATACGACCAAGCTTCTTAACTCCTACATCGCTTCCCTTCTGGTCTGGAACGTGAAGCTGCACAACATTCACTGGAATGTGACCGGTCACCTCTTTAAGCCAGTTCACGAATACACCGAAGCTCTTTACGACCGCGCCTTCGATGCCTACGATGATGTGGCTGAAATCCTCAAGATGCGCGATGAAAGCCCGGTGGCCACGCTCAAGGACTCCCTTGCTCAGTCCGTCATCAAGGAAGGGACCTTCAAGACGGTCTGCTGCAGCGAAGCCGTGGCGATGATTGAAGCCGATATGAAGACGATGCAGAAGCTCGCTGCAGAAATCCGCGATGCAGCTGCTGAAAATGACGACTTCCAGGTTCAGACTCAGTTTGAAGAATTCCTGAGCGGCTTTGCCAAGGATCTGTGGTTCATCCGCGCGATGCGCACCGACGCTGATGCCGCTTCCTGCGACACCAAGCCCGCTGCCAAGCGCGCCTGCCGCAAAGCGAAGTAATCAGAGAGTTTCTCCTCCTTGAGAACGAATCCCCGTTGGGTGTGGTGCCCGGCGGGGATTTTGCGTTTGACGAACCGGGTAATTGCCTCCGAATTCCCCTGCGAGGTAAAGCTTTTCGAGGTTGTTGCTGCCGGCAATGGTTCGTCGGTTAGTTCCATGTAACGGGCAACTGCCGGACGGAAACGGTCCTTCGGACAGGAGCGGGCTGCAGAGGTAGCACGAACTGCAGGGATGGCGGATTCCCGTTCTCAGAGAACGATCCCCGGGTAGAGCGTTTTCAGCGTCTCTTCCAGCACCGGCTGCACCATAATCGGCAGGTGCTTGTCCTCGGCCTGATGGTTTTTGAGAACCTTTTCGACGGTTTCCTTCCAGGCAGGAGGATATTCGCTTTCAGTCCAGTTGCCGCGGCCGCGCCCGAAGTGCGCGACGGCCAGATACAAAAGTACCGACTGCAGCATGAAGTCTTCAAGCGCCGCGTGACTCCAGGCGGCGGTCACGCCGTTTTGCTCCTTTTTGCGGCTGTACATATGAACGGCTCCGACGGCACCCGCGGCGCCGAGAATGGCGCCGATCAGTGCGCCCGTGCCGAGCGTGAGCCCCCCGGTCATGAGATCTGCGGAGAGGCCGCCCGCGGCCCCCGCGCCGATGGCACCCGCAAGCCCCGCCTTTGCTTCTTTACCGGCCGAAGCCTGATGCCAGGAGGCTTTGAGTCTCCCGAAAAGCTCTTTGGGTTCGACCTGACCGGTGAGGCCGTTTACAGCCAAAAGTTCTCGCGCGAGGGTATTAAAGTCGTCTTCTGCGCGGTGCACGAGTTCGGTCTGCGCTTTTTTGGCGGGGTCTCCCGTCATATCGGCGTTTTTAAAAAGCCCCACGGATTTGCCGAAAAGTCGCACGCGGTCCAGAAGCGAAATGTCCTCGACCTGCGCTTCATCGCTCACGCGGGCATTGATGAAGGCGCTCACGGCTTCCGCACTTTGGTAAAAGGCCTTTTTGCGGTGCTCGCGCCAGGCGGCCTTAAGTTCCGCGTAGGGCTTTTCATACACGGGAGGAAGTGCTTTGCCGATACTTTCAAAAAGGGCAAACTCCTGCACCCAGCAGCGGGCAAAGGCGTCCATGGCAAGAACATCTTTGACGATATCGCAGCCTTTTAACGCATCCTTCCAGCGCTGCACTTCAAGCCTTTCTTCGCGAGAGGGCTTTGGTTCGCCCATCTGGTTTAAAAGCACGATGACGGGCTTGCCGATCCACTTCAGAATCTTCATTTCCGCGGCGACGTAGGGAGCGGCCTCGGGCAGCTGTGCGGCGTTGACGAGGTAGAGAACGACGTCGGTGATGTCTCTGACGTGTAAAAGTGCCTTTTGGTTGAGCCACTGCGACTTGTTGGCAACACGGTCCCAGACTTCACCCAAAAACCAGCCTAGGGGGTTGCTGCGCGCCTCAAGGCGCTTGGCAAGATTCACGGAATTACCGAACCCCGGAGTATCCCAGAGAATGAGCCGTGCGCCGGAAGGAACGTCAATTAAGGGGTAGGGGTCTGCGGTCACCGTCACGTGCGCGCGGTCGGCAATCTCGCCGATATCGCGGTTTAAGAGGGTGCGCGCCAGCGTCGTCTTGCCGATGTTGGTGTGGCTCACGATGCTGAGGTTGATCGTGGCGTCATGAATCTCAGTGGTCATGGCTTTATGCCTTGGATGTAATCAGCGCCCGGCCGGCGGCCTGGGTGCGAAGCTTCTGAACGATGCCGGCAGCGGCATCGGCCCCCGTGAGCGTATAGGCGCGCACCTGATGCGCTTCGCAGAAGGTCTGCCAGGCTTTTTCACGCTCCCGGACGCGTTCCGGATAGCGCGCAAACGTGAGCGAAAATTCGGCGGCATCAATGATGACCACAAAGGCGGTTTTATCCTCAGGGCACTGGGCTTTGAGAATCTCAAGGCCCTGTCCGTGCACGTCGTCTTCGGGGGTGTGTGCGGCATCAAGCCACACAAGCACAATCGTTTTGCGCCCGTCAGCGGCGTCAGCCGCCGTTTCGGGAATCAGGAGCGCTTCGTTATCAAAGTCCACGGGCACAAGGACAATGCCTTTTTTATCCGGCCAGGCGGCTTCAAAGGCTTTGAGTGCCGTACCCTGCCGGTCAATCAGGGGTTGCGGCGCAAGAATCACGGTGCGACCGAGCGCCGCATCCTGCCGGCACTGACTTAAGACCGTTTCATAGTAGGTGTCGTTGAGCGTGACCGGTACCGCGGCGCGGAATTTTTTAATGCGGTGCCGTGCAAGAAACGCCAAGAAAAGGCGCGGAATGACGATCACGACCGCCGTGATCACCATGAGGCGGATGAGCCACGGAGCGGCTGTTGCGGGTTCCTTAAGGTAAGCAAGGCGGTCTGAGCGCATGGCTTCGACCATGTCAACGTCGGGGATCGCGGGAAGGCCTCCGACGGCCGGAATAAGTCCGAAGGTGTGATCAAGAAAGGCTTTGACGGCAGCGGGGTTATCTGCGAGCCACGTGCTTTCCCAGCCCGCCCAGTAGGCCGTGCCGAAGCCTCTTACCAAAAGGCTTACGGTAAGGCCGAGCGCAAAAAAGAGCGCCGCGGCGTGCAGAAGTTCCGAGACCGTGTAACGCACCAGGGGCGCCGTGACGGAGAGCCACATCTTGAGAAACGCTCCTTTCCAGCCGCGGTGAAGCCCGGCAAAGGAAAAGCCGGAAGCAAGACGCACAAGCGTTGTGCGCAACGGGAGGTTTACCTGCCCGTCAATCTTGCGTCCTAAAAGTCCCACGACCCCCAAAAGCAACAGGACGTAAATCAGAAGGTTCCAGACAATCACCGTCCAGTACGGGGGCGAGAGGAGATTGACGATGCGCGCGGGACTGGCGATTCGGTCAAACAGGGCGCCGGCGAAAAAGGCGGCGATGACGAAAAGTACGCCAAGCGTTCTCGCTAAAAGCGCGCGCGTTGCCACGTTGGTTTTAAGGCCCTTGTCTTTGGCGGCCGCAAGCACCCGCCGGGCGCGCTCTGCTAAAAGCTCTGCGGCGGTGGCTTTTTCTCCGAGCGCGTGCGCGGCCTTCAGGCCCGCTTCGGCAAAGTCAGCGGAGGAAAGGCCCTTGACGCCCTCCCGGGTGGCGCTTTCTTCAAGCGAGCGCACGAGAAGCACGCACTTGGCGTCTTCAATCGGCATTTTTGCCGTCGGAATTTTCTTTTTCTCTGCCATTGCCGGGCCGCCGGGGTTGATCTCGATGCAAAGCATTGTACAAAGGCGGCGGGCAAAGGGGCTCTCAGAAACACCCTTTGTGCGGTAACAGAGTGTGCGTTTTACGGGGTTGTCTGCGCGGCTTTGACGATCGCAAGGAGCTTTTCGGCTGCCGCCTTGGGATCGGGTTGCCCGCAGACGGCGGACACGACCGCAATGCCGTCCGTGCCCGAGGCGACGATGTCGGCTGCATTAAAGGCCTTGATGCCGCCGATTGCCACCGTCGGCAGCCCTGCCGCACGGGTGATCGCCTGAAGTCCATCCAACCCGCAGGCGGGTTCGGCATCCGTCTTGGTGGGGGTCGCAAAGACCGGGCCCACGCCGAAGTAGTCGATGGGCGTCGTGTCGGCGGCCGTCAGTTCCGCAAGGGTGGTGACGGAAAGCCCCAGAATGCGGTCACCTCCGATAATCGCGCGTGCGTCTTCGGGCGTCAGATCCCTTTGGCCCACGTGAAGACCGTCGGCATTTACAGCAAGGCAGACGTCTGCATCGTCGTCCACAATCAGGGGGACGTGATACGGAGCAAGCACTGTTTTCAGCGCCCTGCCGCACTCAACGAGCTGCCGCTTTTTCCAGCCCGGGGCCCGTAACTGTACGACGGTGGCGCCGCCCGCGCACGCGGCGCGCGCCGTTTCAATCATGCCGTCTTCCCCGCCGCAGAGCACGGGGTCGAGCACAAGGTAAAGCGAAAGATCGATGGGGTGTGTGGAAGGCATAGGGGGCGGCGTTTTAAAAAAGGGCGTGCCGGAAAAGCATGCCCTTTGCGAACGATTAATAGAAGTCCTTGGCCTGCAGAAGCTGCAGTGCGTCGATGTAGGCGGTCCTAAAGCTTCCCGGTCCCGAGGAGACGCCCGCGGCCTGCTCGGCGGCGCGTTTGGCTAAAGCACAGGCAGCGGCCGCGGCCTCAAGGGGATGCTCGGTTTTGGCAATAAAGGCTGCGACAAGCGCCGAGAGCGAGCAGCCCGTGCCCACCACAAGCGTTGCCTGACGGTTGCCGCCCGTGACGTAAAGCGTGGTGCGGCCGTCGGTGATGTAGTCGGTTTCGCCGGTGACGCAGACGATGCACGCGCGCGCTGCGGCCAGATTTTGGGCGGCCGAAAGCGCCGCGTCGCTGGAATCCGTGGAGTCCACACCCTTGCCGCCCTTACCGGCGCCCGCCAAGGCCATGATTTCAGAGGCGTTGCCGCGGATTACCGTGGGTTTGAGTTCCAAAAGGCCGTTAATCATGCGGTCGCGCCATGGGATAAGGCCGGCGGCCACGGGGTCTAAAACCCAGGGAACGCCCGCGCGGTTGGCGGCGTCAACGGCCAAGTGCATCACTTCAGCCTGCTCAAGCGTTAAGGTGCCGACGTTCACAAGGAGCGCTGAGGCAATACGCACGAAGGAACTCACTTCTTCCTTGGCAATGATCATCGCGGGAGATGCGCCCGCGCTAAGAAGGACGTTGGCGGTAATTTCCTGCACGACCTGATTGGTGAGACAGTGCACCAGGGGCACTGTCTGACGCAGGTGAAAAAGGTGCGCAGCCGTTGTTTCCGGATCAAGGCGCTTGGGAGGAAGGGGGTTTGTGGACACAGTATGGTCTCCGGAGAGAATCGTTTAAATAAAGGCCCGTACGAGCATGTAGGTTGCCAGGCACAAAAGCAGGCACGCAAAAATCCGCTTTAAGGGCTTGGTGTCAATACTGTGGGCGGTTTTGGCACCTAAAGGGGCGGTGAGAACGCTCATGGCGGCAACAGAAAGAAGTGCCGGCCAGTGAATGTAGCCCAGCATGTGCTCGGTTCCGGCAAGTTCAGGATTGCCCCAGCCCGCCCAGATGTAGGAAAGGGTTCCTGCAAACGCGATGGGGAAACCGAGCGCAGCAGAGGTCCCCACGGCTTTATGCATCGGGACGTTGCACCAGACCATAAAGGGTACGGAAATAAAGCCCCCGCCGGCGCCGACCAGAGACGATACGGCGCCGATCCCGGTGCCCGCGCCGAAAAGCCCCGGCGCAGCCGGAAGCTGCCGGGTGGGCTTGGGTTTGGCGTTAAGAAACATTTTGAGTGCTGAAAAGCCCACAAACGCCGCAAAGACAATCGAAATCCAGAAGGTGGGCAAAAGGCTCGAAATCTTGGCGCCTAACGCCGCGCCCACCAAAATCCCGGGCGCAAGCCACAGAACCACCTTCCAGAGCACCGCGCCGCGGCTGTTGTGCGCTCTCACTGAAGAAAGCGACGTAAAAAGAATCGTGGAAAGGGAGGTGGCAATCGCGGCGTGCACGACGACTGTGTCAGGCACGCCCGCCATCGACAAAATAAGCGTCAGAAAGGGGGTGAGGACCATGCCCCCGCCGATTCCGAGCAGGCCCGCGAGGTACCCCGTGCAGGCCCCGAGCACCAAAAGGGCGGCAATGAGTTCAAGCGACATTGCGGGCGTTTTTAACGAGGTGATCCATGATGTAGCGCCAGTGATGTTCCTCAACGGGCGTTATGGAGAGGCGGTTGCCGCGGGAAAGCACGAGCATGCCCTCAAGTTCCGGGGTGGCTCTTAAGACGGAGAGCGGAATCGGGTCGATACGCGTGACGGCTTTCACGTCCAGCGCGAGCCACCGCGGCTTTTCGTGCGTGCTTTTGGCATCAAAGTATTCGCTGGCGGGATCAAACTGCAGGCTGTCGGGGTAGGTTTCCGAGGCAATTTCGGCAATGCCTGCGATACCGGGTTCGGCACAGCTTGAGTGGTAGAAAAGCACGCCGTCCCCCACCGTCATTTTGTCGCGCATGAAGTTGCGGGCCTGGTAGTTGCGGATGCCCCACCAGGAGACTTTGTGCTCGGGCAGGCCGCAGACATACTCAAAACTGCATTCCCCCGGTTCGCTTTTCATCAGCCAGTACATGACGCTTAACCCATGTCGGAATTTGAAAAAAGAAAAACCCCGCACAGTGTTTCGGGCTACGTCGCCTAGACCGAAAGTCCAGGTGGCCGCGGTCGGAGCGGAAATCGGACCAGGCAACGCGTGCCCGGTGCACTATCGGCTCTCTGGCTTAAGCGGCCTTGCACACAGTGCATAGGTTAGGAACATTGGAGCCCTTATTGAAACACCCGCAGGGTAAGGTCATTATAGGCAAATGTGGCTTATCCCAACGTGATGCCGTTCGAAAAAAGAGCGGGGGAGAGCGGAGGGAGAAACGCGAATCGTGGCAAAAAAGGACCTGACCGGAAGGGCTTAGGCGTGCGGCACTGGAGAGTGACGGCTCCGAGTCCCGACTGTGGTTTCTCAGGGGAAAAGTGCTGTTTGGACGGAGAATGCCGGGCGTGGAAAGGAAAACACCCGCACAGAAGACAAAACCTTCTCGCGGGTGTTCTTTGGGACAGCCTTCAGAAGGCTGTCAGTCTTTTTTCAGAGCGGCTTCGCAGCGCGAGCGCAGTCCGAGCATCCGTTCGGCGCAGGCTGCGTCCTCGGGATTTTCGCCGAGGCGTCCGGAAATCGAATCAAAGGCGATTTCCAGAGCCGCCGTCACGGCAAGGCGCTCAGCCGTGAGCGTCGTGTCGGCGGTGTGCAGCCGCTGAGCTCTGGAATTGATCAGATCAGCGGCCGCCTGCAGTGTTGCGCTGTCATCTTCGGACACATTGAAGAGGTAGTCGCGGCCGAGAATTTTTAGCGTCATGCGGGGCATGGATCAACTCCCGAAATTGGGTTTAGGCGCGGGGCAGTTCGGATTCAAGACCGGCAACGAGTTTGCTGATGCGGTCTTCGACAGCGCTGCCGTCGGCTTTGAGCTGCGCGATCTCGGCGTCCTTGCGCGCGAGTTCCTCGCGCAGCGTTTCAAGTTCCTTCTTGGCGTCCGCGTAGGCCGTAAGAAGCTGAAGAACGGAGTTTTCCAACTGATCAAGTTGTTCTTTCATGACTGATTTTTTCCTGCTGGTAAAAAGTTCCCTTGGAAAAAGCGCCGGCTTTTTCCGTCGGGCGTAATGGTATCAAAGCGTAATGCCGAGGACATCAGCCATGCTGAAAAGTCCCGTGCGTTTTTCTGTAACAAAGCGTGCTGCCTCCAGAGCTCCTGCGGCGTAACCCGCGCGGGAACCTGAGCGGTGCGTGATTTCAATGCGCTCACCGGGCCCGGCAAAGATCACGGTGTGGTCTCCCACAACGTCGCCGCCCCTGAGCGCGGCAAACCCGATCGATCCGGTTTTGCGCTCGCCCGTGTGGCCTTCGCGCGACAAAACCGCAACGTCCTCAAACTTAACGCCGCGCGCTTTGGCGGCAACGCGCCCCATTTCAAGCGCGGTGCCCGAAGGGGCATCGACTTTTTTGGCGTGATGCATCTCAACGATTTCGCAGTCGTAGTCGGCAAGGACACGGGCGGCTTCGGCAACAAGCTTAAAGACGGCGTTCACACCCTTACTCATGTTCGGGGCAAAGACAACGGCAATCTCTTCGCCTGCAGCGCCGATTGCGGCTTTTTCCTCGGGGCTGAAACCCGTGGTTCCGATCACAATGGGTTTTTTAAGTTTCCGGCAAAGCGCAAGGTAGGCCATCGTGCCCGCCGGACGCGTGAAGTCAATCACCACGTCACTCACGGAAAACGCTTTTTCGGCGTCATCGGTGTAGGTGAGCTTTGTGCCGGGAACGGGCTGCCCCAGAGAAGCGCTTTCAGAAGGGACAAGCGCCGCGGCAACCGTGATGTCAGAAGCGGCCGCTGCCGCCTCAAGGATCATTTTCCCCATGCGGCCGTCGGCACCCGTGACGGTAATGGAAATCGGTGTCATAGTTTTTGTGTTGTTTCCTTAGGGGGCCGGATTAAAGTCGGTTTCACGCCCGAGGATCATTTCGTCGGCCTGCCTTTCGGTGGGAAGCGCCTTGTGTTCGGCCTTTGTCATGCGGCCCGCGTCATCAAAATAAATCGTGACGCGGCGCACCTGAATGTCGCCGCGGCGGGGGTTCAAATAGTAGGTGTAGTCCCAGCGGTCTTTATGCAGAGGGCTTTGAATCAAAGGCTCTCCGAGGAGAAACTGCACCTGCGCCTGGGACATGCCGGGCTCAAGCTGCTCAATCATTTCGCTCGTGATGAGGTTACCCTGGTGCACGTCGGGCCGGTAAACATAGCTGTTGAAGTTACAGCCGGCGGTAAATGCGGCAGCGGCAGCCGTAAGGACAACAAGGGTTGTGCGCAGAGACATTCGGTTTAATTCCGGGAGGTCAGGATTAGTCAAAAAGAGTGTGTCGGCGAGACACGGCAACATTGTATGATAGCGGGTATCAGGAGCGGGTACGTGATTATTTGTATTCTCCGGAGAAAGTGTTCCCTGTTTTTCCGGTGTGTGTGATTTTTGTTCAGATCCCCGCGCAGTCTGGAGAGATTAAGAGCTATGGCAATGACTTACGGTATCAGAGAGCCGGAAGAAGAACTGAAAACAGCGGGACTGAAGGCAACGGCTCCCCGCATGAAGATCCTGGAAATCTTTCAGAGAGCGCAGCAAAACCCCGAAGAGCGGCATTTGAGTGCGGAAGACGTCTACAAGCAGCTTCTCAAGGAAAACCTGGATGTGGGCCTTGCGACCGTCTACCGCGTCTTAACGCAGTTTGAGGCGGCGGGCATTCTCGTGCGTCACCATTTCGGCTCAGACCGGGCGACTTACGAGATGGATGATGGTGATCATCACGATCACATTGTCTGCACGCGTTGCGGCCGTGTGGAAGAGTTTGTGGACCGCGAGATCGAGCGGCGTCAGAGACAGGTTGCAGAGAAGATGGGCTTTACGATGGAAAGCCATTCGCTTTCGATGTACGGGATCTGCGCCGAATGTAAGGCAAAGGAAGAAGAGAAGGCTAAGAAGAAGGCGGGGTTGTGACAGCGGGCCTGTAACTGTTTAAGGATGTTGTCAGATGCTGGGAATGGTAATTAATTTGGACCGGGCGCAAGATCGGTGGAGCCGAATGCAGTAGCAGGTCAAGGCAATCGGTTTAAGCGTTGAACGAGTGACCGCTGTTGATGCTCAAGCCATGGCTCCGGAAGAAATTGCATCCCATGTCCCTGCGGTTGATGATCCTTCAAAGGTGGTTTATCCCCGAGAGTTGAAACCCGGAGAAGTGGCTTGTTTCTTAAGTCACAGAAAGTGTTGGCAGAGGTTGGTTGATTCCGGTGAGCGTTGGGGATTGATTTTTGAAGATGACGTAACGCTATCTCCGAAGTTCCTGGCTTTTGCCGCTAGCGAAAATTGGATACCGGAAGAAGCTCAGTTGTTGCACTTTGGTCTTTGCCATGAGAGTGAAATGGTAGACGCAACCTCCCAATGTGAGCGAATGATAGAGGGAAGAAAATACGAATTAATCAGGCAGATTAAACCGTTTTTATCGGGAGCTTTCGCTTATCTCATATCCTCGCCAGCGGCAGCTAAGGCATTGGATCTTTCAAAAACAATAGTCGCTCCGGTTGACGATTTTCTGTTTAGCCCTTTGAGTCCGTTTACTAACAGAGTTTTCGCATATCGGGTAATTCCAGCCTTGGTTACAACCGATGAAGTAACTATCGTATCTACAATAGGAAACAGGGTTAGTGAGCTTTCGCGATCCCCTTGGTGGATTCGTCATCACCCCTATCGCACTTATGTGAAGGCCAAGGTTTGGCTAAATCGGCTGACAGCCCACAGAGAGATCATCAGAGCAGTTGATTAATGAAAAGGGTTGTCGCACGCGGCGGCAACCCTTTGCTGATTCTAGCCGGCGCAATCTGGGCTTACGGCCACCGTGTGGAAGCCTGCATCCACGTAGATCGTGTCGCCGGTGATGCCGCTTGCGAGATCCGACAGAAGGAACGCTGCGGTGTTGCCCACTTCATCAATCGTCACGGTGCGGTGCAGGGGCGAGGTCTTTTCCATGTAGTCAAGGATCTTGGAGAAGTCCTTGATGCCGGAAGCAGCCAGGGTCTTAATGGGGCCCGAGGAGATGGCGTTGGCGCGGATTCCCTGAGGCCCCAGCGACCCCGCAAGGTAGCGCGTTGCGGCTTCAAGGGCAGCCTTGCAAAGTCCCATCGTGTTGTAGTTGGGAACGGTGCGTTCACTTCCGAGATACGTAAGCGTCAGAATCGACGCCTGACGGCCCTGCATGAGCGGCAAAAGGGCCTTCGCAAGAGCCGGCCACGAGTAGGCGGAAATGTCCATCGCGGTGTGAAAGCCCGAGCGGGAAAGGCCGCCCAAAAAGTCCCCGGCAATCGCTTCACGCGGCGCAAAGCCGATCGAGTGCACAAAGCCGTCGAGACCGCCCCAGGCGCTTCTCAGGCTCTCAGTCACTGCCTGAATCTGCTCATCGTTACTCACATCCATCTCGAGCACGAGGTCACTGCCGAATTCGGCGGCAAAACCGGCAACGCGGTCCTTAAAGCGCTCGCCCACATAACTGAAGGCAAGTTCCGCACCTTCACGGTGACAGGCTTTGGCAATACCGTAGGCAATCGAACGGTTGGAGAGGACGCCTGTGATCAGAAGGCGCTTACCGGATAAGAAACCCATAGCAGTTTTCCTTTTTCTAAAAAGTCGGCGGTTCCGGCATTATCGGCGGATCACGAGGCATTGGCCAACGCGAAGCCGGGAACTTGCCAGAGAATTGATGTTTTTAATGCGGGCAATGCTTGTGCCGTAGCGGCGGGCAATCGAAGAGAGCGTGTCACCCCGGCGCACGGAATACGTTACCTTCCCCTTGCGGTTGCACGCCGCCCGCGAGAGGGCCGAGCGCGAGCGCTTGGCTTTGGGGCTCACCACAATGATGAGGCGCTGCCCGATGCGAAGCTGTGAGGTGCGCAGGCGGTTTGCGGTACGAAGTGACTTCTGCGTCACACCGAACCGCGCGGCAATCTCGTAGAGCGTGTCGCCTCTGCGGACACGGTAGACGATGCGGCGCACTTCAGGTTCCGAGAGTTTGAGGCTCGCGTTTAATTCGTCTTCAGAAATGGCTGGGGCATCCTGGCCTCCCGCGTCCACCAACAGTGCTGAGCCCGCCAAAATCCGGCGCCCCCGGGGAATACGGTTGATGCGCCGCAGGTCGTCCTCTGTCATGCCGGTTTTGTTCGCGACGTCCAAAAGCGTTTCACCTGCCTGCGTGTGATAAAGCGCCCAGGAAGAAAGCGGTTTTCCGGTATCGACCCAGCTTGCGAGGTTATCCATAAAGACCGCCACGCGGTCAATGGGCAGCAGAATGTAGGAGTTGTGGCTTGCCACAATCACCGGAAGGTTAAACCCCGGGTTTAAGAGCTTAAAGTCCTCGGGCTCCATTTCCGCCAGACGCGCCGCGGTATCAAGGTCAATGTCGCGGCTTTTGGTGATGCGCACAAAGTAAGGCGAATTTTCGATGTCAGGTAGCGTCACGCCGTACTGCTCGGGGTGCTCGATGATTTCACGTACCGCCATGAGTTTGGGCACATACCAGGCGGTTTCCCGGGGCATCCGGAGATGCACGTAGTCCGTTTTCTGCCCGCGGGCTTTGGCGCGGCGGATGGCCCGAGAGACACTGCCTTCGCCCCAGTTGTAGGCAGCCAGTGCAAGCTGCCAGTCACCGAAAAGCGTGTGCAGGCGGTTTAAGTAGTCCAAGGCGGCCCGGGTGCTTTCCAGTACGTCGCGCCGCTCATCCTTCCAGAGGTTTTGCTGCAGGGAATAGATGCTTCCCGTGGTAGGCATGAACTGCCACAGGCCCGAGGCCTTGGCGTAAGAAAGGGCTTCAGGCTGGAAAGCGCTTTCAACGAAGGGCAGGAGCGCGAGTTCCGTGGGCATCCCCCGGAGTTCGACTTCTTCAACGATGTGGTAGAGGTATTTGCCGGCGCGCTCCGTGACGCGGCGGATATATTCCGGATCGCGGGCATAGAGTTTTAAGGCCTGCTTGGCGCGCCGGGTGTTCATGGCCGGCATCTGAAAGCCGCGGCGGATGCGGTCCCAGATATCCGCGGGCGGGGCCACTTCCCGCTCGGTGGCGGGAAGGTCTTCCGCGGCCCGCGTGTCTTCCGTTGCATTGATCACGGTACCTTCAAAACTGAGCTCGTCCTGAGCTGCAGCGGATAGGCTGACAATGCCCGCTGCAAGGCAGAAAATCAGACGAAACAAGGACTGCATACAAAGAAACCGGGTGTCATGCACGAAAAAAGATGCGTGCATTCTACCGTGCGTTTGACGTATGAAAACTTAAAAGCCCCTGAATTTACAAGGCATGAGCCGCTGTTTTTGTGTATCGCGGGCGGCTGAACCCGAGGGCGTCTCGTTTACAATGTTGTCAGTCTCGTCACGGGCAGGCGCCCGTGATCTTCTTAATTCAGTTTTCTTCAGGATTTCTCCGCATGGCCCAGTATGTCATGACTATGAATCGGGTGAGCAAGATCGTTCCCCCGAAGCGTCAGATTCTTAAGGATATTTCTCTCTCGTTTTTCCCGGGCGCCAAGATCGGCGTTCTGGGCTTAAACGGCGCCGGAAAATCAACCCTGCTCAAAATCATGGCAGGGGTCGATAAGGATATCGACGGGGAAATCACGTGGCTTTCCGGCTTAAAGATCGGGTATCTGCCGCAGGAGCCGCAGCTTGATCCCGAAGCGACGGTGAGAGCCTGCGTCGAAGAGGGCATGGGCGAAGTGATGTCCGCGCAAAAGCGCCTTGAAGAAGTCTATGCGGCTTACGCCGAGCCCGATGCGGACTTTGACGCGCTTGCGGCCGAACAGGCCAAACTTGAAGCCATTATTTCGGCGGCTGGAACGGACGCATCAACACAAATGGAAATTGCCGCGGACGCCTTGCGTCTGCCCCCGTGGGACGCGGTGATCAAGCACCTCTCGGGCGGCGAAAAGCGCCGTGTGGCATTGTGCCGATTGCTTTTGTCGCAGCCCGACATGCTGCTTCTTGACGAACCGACAAACCACCTCGATGCTGAAAGCGTGGAGTGGCTTGAGCAGTTCCTGCACCGCTTCCCTGGGACCGTCGTTGCCGTAACGCATGACCGCTATTTTCTTGATAACGCGGCCGAATGGATTCTTGAACTTGACCGCGGCGAGGGCATTCCCTGGAAGGGGAACTATTCCTCCTGGCTCGAGCAGAAGGAAAAGCGTCTGGAAATCGAAAAGCGCCAGCAGGAGTCGCGCTCCAAGGCGATTGCCCACGAACTCGAATGGGTCCGCCAGAACCCCAAGGGCCGGCAGGCGAAGGCCAAAGCCCGTCTTGCCCGCTTTGAAGAGCTGTCAAGCTACGAATATCAGAGCCGCAATGAAACGAATGAAATCTTTATTCCGGTCGCAGAGCGCCTCGGGAACAAAGTCATTGAGTTTCATCACGTCTCCAAAGGGTTCGGCGACCGGTTGCTAATTGACGACCTTTCCTTCACGGTGCCCCCGGGCGCCATTGTGGGTGTGATTGGTCCCAACGGCGCCGGTAAGTCGACGCTCTTTAAGATGATCGACGGCAAGGAAAAACCGGACTCTGGTGAAATCGTGCTCGGCGACACCGTGCAGTTGGCGGCCGTTGCGCAGCTTCGCGATTCGCTCCCGAACGATAAGACCGTGTTTGACGCGATCGCCGACGGCCAGGACATCCTTCAGGTCGGAAAGTTTTCGATGCCCGCGCGCGCCTATCTCGGCCGCTTTAACTTTAAGGGCGGCGACCAGCAAAAGCTCGTGGGTGTGCTCTCAGGCGGTGAACGAGGGCGCCTACACCTTGCCGCAACGCTTTTAAAGGGCGGAAACGTTCTCCTCCTTGACGAACCCTCAAACGACCTGGACGTTGAAACGCTGCGTGCTCTCGAAGAAGCGCTTCTTGAATTTGCGGGCTGCGCGATGGTGACCTCTCATGACCGCTGGTTCCTTGACCGTATTGCCACGCACATTCTTGCCTTTGAAGGCGACAGTAAGGTGGTGTTCTTTAACGGCAACTACAACGAGTACGAAGCCGACAAGCGTAAGCGCTTGGGCGAAGAAGCCGCGCGTCCGCACCGCCTGCGCTTTAAGCCTCTGAAGCACTAACGTTAAGATAAAACGGTGTAGATTGACCCCTCTGCACCGTTTCATTTTCCTTGGCGGACAGAGAGTGCATCTGACTGTCCGCTTCCTTTCGCTTCCTTTTTTAGTTTTCCGTCAGCGACTATGTCCAACCAGTTTGTCCACCTGCGGTTTCACTCTGAATATTCGATCACCGACGGCATTGTCAGGCTTGATCCGATTTTGGAAACCGCGGCCGAACGCGGCCAGGTGGCGCTCGGGATCACGGACAACATGAATGTCTTCGGGGGGCTGCGCTTTTACACGCACGCGATCGCCGACGGCATAAAGCCCATTGTCGGGTGCGATCTATGGATCACGAACAGCATTGCCGGCAAACGCAACGAACCCTACAGGCTCACGGTTTACTGCCAGAACCACACAGGCTACCTGTCGCTCTGCCTCTTGCTCTCCAAGGCCTGGATGGAAAACCAGTATCTGGGACGCGGGGAACTGAAACTCGAGTGGCTCACGCCCGAAAACTGTAAGGGCCTCATCTGCCTTTCGGGCGGCCCCTTAGGAATCATCGAGCGGCTTCTCATGGGGAAGACACCTGAGGAGGCGGACGCCGTCACGGAGCAGTTAAAGAAGGCTTTCCCCGGGCGGCTTTACTTGGAAGTGCAGCGAGCGGGCCGCAAAGGCGACGATGCGCTCGTTGCGAAGATGGCAGGCCACTCGGTCGCGCAGAAGCTGCCGCTTGTAGCCACTCATCCGGTTCAGTTTCTGAAAAAAGAGGACTTCACCGCGCACGAAGTGCGTGTGTGTATTGCGCAGGGCTACGTTTTGGCAGACCCCAAACGGCCGCGGGAGTACACCCCGCAACAGTATTTCAAGACCGAAGAGGAGATGCGGGAACTCTTTTCCGACATCCCTCAGGCCCTTGAAAACACCGTGGTGATTGCGCAGCGCTGTAACTTGGACGGTGTGCTGCAGAAACCCCAGCTCCCCGTCTTTCCGACGCCTGACGGCATGAGTCTTGATGACTACATGGTCAAGCTCTCCAAGGAAGGGTTGGAAAAGCGCCTCGCGTTTCTCTATCCGGACGAGAAGATCCGTGACGCCAAACGCCCTGAATACATGGAGCGTCTGGATTACGAACTTAAGACCATCATCACGATGAAGTTCCCCGGGTACTTCCTCATCGTGCAGGACTTCATCAACTGGTCCAAACGTAACGGTGTGCCGGTGGGGCCGGGCCGTGGTTCGGGCGCAGGATCGCTTGTCGCGTATTGCCTCGGTATTACGGACCTCGATCCCCTGCACTACGGGCTGCTGTTCGAACGCTTCCTGAATCCGGAGCGCGTCTCGATGCCTGACTTTGACGTGGACTTCTGTCAGCATAACCGTGACCGCACGATTGAGTACGTGAAGCGCGTCTACGGGGCGGACGCCGTAAGCCAGATCGTCACTTTCGGCGCTATGGGCGCCAAGGCTGTTGTGCGTGACGTAGGCCGCGTTTTGAACATGGGTTATAACGAGGTGGACCGCCTCGCCAAACTCATTCCGCAAAAGCCGGGGCTTGATGTGACGCTTGAGAAAGCCGCGGAGATGGAACCGGACTTTGCGGCGCTTGCAGCGCAGCCCGAGTACAAGGAGCTCATGAGTTACGCCAAGGAACTCGAAGGCATCACGCGCAACCTCGGCATGCATGCGGGGGGCGTCCTGATCGCTCCCGGAAAACTCACGGACTTCTGTCCGCTTTATAACGCAGACGGCCGTCCTGAAAACACGGTGAGTCAGTACGACAAAAAAGACGTCGAAAACGTGGGCCTCGTGAAGTTCGACTTCCTGGGGCTTACGACATTGACGATTCTCGGAAAAGCCGTTGAGTACATTGACAGGCTCCATCCGGGCGAACACTTCGAACTCGAGCGAATTCCGGTTGACGATAAGGAAACCCTGAAACTTTTTCAGACCGGCAACACCGGCGCCGTCTTTCAGTTTGAATCCGACGGCATGCGCGAACAGCTGCGGCAGGCAAAACCGGACTGCCTTGAAGATCTCGTTGCTCTGAATGCTCTTTACCGTCCGGGCCCGATGGATCAGATTCCGCACTTTATTGACCGTAAGTTCGGGCGCGAGAAGGTGGAGTATCTGGATCAGCGCATGGAACCGATTCTGCGTGAAACCTACGGCATCATGGTGTATCAGGAACAGGTGATGCTGGTCGCGCGTGCTATCGGCGGCTACTCCCTGGGCGGCGCTGACCTTCTGCGCCGCGCCATGGGTAAGAAAAACGTCGAGGAAATGAAGCGGCAGCGTGCCGTCTTTATTAAGGGTGCCGCAGAGCGTAATGTGAGCGAAGAGACCGCGACCGAAATCTTTAACCTCATGGAAAAGTTCGCAGGGTACGGCTTTAATAAGTCGCACGCGGCAGCCTATTCGTATGTCGCATGGCAGACGGCTTATTTGAAGGTCCACCATACGGCGTGCTTTTTCGCGGGGAACTTGTGCCTTGTGATGGATCAGGGCGACAAGATGCGCACGCTGATTGACGATGCCCGTAACTGCGGCGTGACTTTTTTGCCGCCGGACGTGAACGTGAGCGACTGGTTCTTTACGGTCCCTGACGCCAAAACCATCCGTATCGGCCTCGGAGCAATTAAGGGGCTGGGGCAAAACATCGTTGAAGACATCATTAACGAACGGAAGATGAACGGGCTTTACCTGGACATCTTTGACCTTGCGGCGCGCGTGCCCACTGTGAACCGTAAGATCCTGGAGCAGCTTGTGCGTGCCGGTGCTTTTGATTCCATTTCCACTGACCGCGGACTTTACTTTGAGAATGTAAGTCAGGCACTGCAGGCAGCGCAGACCGTTGCGGCTTCTGTCGGGCAGGGGAGTCTCTTTGCCGATGAAAACGGGGAAGCCGAGCGTATTGTGAGCTGGAAAAAGGCGATTCCCTGGGGTGAACGCAAAAAGCTCTTACAGGAAATTGAAGCGTTTGGTTTCTGTCTCACCGGTGACCTTTTTGCCCAGTACAAAAAGGAAACGGAACATTTTGCGACGCCCTATAAAAAGCTCGCAGACAGCCGGCAGAACTTTACGATCGCTGGGCTTGTAACCGACATGCGCGTGCTGATGGGGCAGCGCGGCAAGATCGGGATTCTCACGATCAGTAACGGCAAAGAAAGCCAGGACGTCTTTATTTACGCTGAGGCCCTTGACCGTTACAAGAAGCTTTTAAAGACCGATGAAGTGCTCGTCTTTACGGGGCGTTGCCGTGCAAGGCGTGATGAAAACGGCGTTACCGGGAAACTTTCCTTTACCGCGAGCGAAGTGCAGACGATGGAAGAGATGCGGGCGAGGAAGGGCGCGGTGCTTAACATCACGCTTTCGGCTACCAAGGACCTTAAGGATGTTGCGAAGGTCCTTTCTACAGATAAGACCGGAAGCGAAGAGGGCGTGGCTTGCCGCATTGATGTGCTCACCCAGGGGTATTCCGGTGAAATCCGGCCCGAGTTTTACGTGAGACCGACAGACGATCTTGTGCAGATGCTTAAAGCCCAGGACGGCGTGATCGGCGCGGGATATGTGTATTGAGTGAGAAAGTTCAAGGAGTATAGTGAAATGCTCTCTGCTTTGATATGTGCGAAGAATGAAATAAACAATATTGAGGCTTGTATTCAGACACTTGCATTTGCCGATGAAGTAGTGGTTATAGATGATCATTCCACAGATGAGACGGTTTCTAAAGCTCGTTCTTGCGGAGCAAAAGTTTTTGTCCGGTCAATGAACGGTGATTGGTCTAGTCAACGGAATTTTGGAATAAATCGATGCAATGGAGACTGGGTTTTAGTTGTTGATGCTGATGAGAGAGTTACGCAAGAGTTAGCTGATTCTGTGCTTGAGAAGATCAATAAAGGAGAAAAAAAAGCTTATGAAGTAAGGCGGAATAACTGCTTCCGTTTTAATAAAGCTACTCATGGAATTCTTAGGCCCGATTGGGTAGTAAGACTTTTCCCTAAAGATAACTCTGAGTATATTGGTCTTGTCCATGAAAAATTGGAAACATCATATTCTAAAGAGAAAATTAACGATGGTGTTTTGTTGCATTTTACTTACGATAACTGGGATTCGTATTTCGGTAAATTTGATCGCTATACGCGACTGATGGCAAAACAAAATTATTCTGAGGGGAAGAGGGCGCATTTTTTCTTGGATATTGTTCTTAGGCCGGCGTGGGCTTTTTTTAAAGTTTATTTTTTAAATATGGGCTTCTTGGATGGGAGGCTTGGTTTTATTTTTTCCGTGAATCATTATTTTTATACAATGACAAAGTACGTGCGTTTGTATTACTTGGATAAGAATGATGGAAAGCTTTGATGTTTTAATATCGGTTATTGTAACGACTTATAACCGACCAAAGGCGCTCGATTTGGTTTTGATGGGG
This sequence comes from Duodenibacillus massiliensis, assembly GCF_900128485.1. GTDB lineage: Bacteria > Pseudomonadota > Gammaproteobacteria > Burkholderiales > Burkholderiaceae_F > Duodenibacillus > Duodenibacillus massiliensis. The sequence goes on along the minus strand of NZ_LT635859.1, from coordinate 425,550 downwards.
CTGTCTAAGCAAACTGATCACAATTTTGAAGTTGTGGTTGCGGATGATGGTAGTGGTTTTGAGACTCGTAAAATAATTGAGAAGTGGAAGTCACGGAGTCCTTTGCGGCTTATTCATGCTTGGCAGAATGATGATGGTTTTAGATTGAATCAAAGCCGTAATAATGGGATTAAGAAAAGCAGTGGGGAGTATATAGTTGTTTTAGATGGTGACTGTATACCTAGGCGGAATTTTGTGGCCCAGCATCGAGAGTTAATGGAAAGGGGGTGGGCAGTTGCGGGAAATCGGTGCCTGTTATCGCCGGACTTGACTAATAAAGTTGAGGAGGGAGAAGAAGATTTGCTTGGCTGGCATATGATTGATTATTTAAAGGCTAGATTGACAGGTGAAATTAATCGTCTCTCAACCTTGTTTGTTTTCCCTCCTGATTGGAGCTTCAGATATAAAAATCCTTATAACTGGAAAATTTTTCGGGGTTGTAATATGGCTTTTTTTCGTGAAGATGCCTATCGAGTAAATGGATTTGATGAATCTTTTCATGGGTGGGGATTGGATGATTCAGATTTTGCTGTTCGTATGATTAACTCTGGTGTTAGGATTAAAAGTGGAAGATTTTCAACAGGAGTTTTCCATTTATATCATCGAGAAGGTTCGCTGGTAAAAGATAGTTTTAATTCTTCTCGTTTTTCAAAGGTTATTAAAGATCGATTAGTAAATCCGTTAAAAGGATTGGCAGGGAAAGACTGAGAAGCACTTCTGCGCAAAGAGTCGAATTTTTTAAAGTTTTGAGAGGAAGTGGGAGATGCTTCGATTTGTAATTAATTTAGATAGATCAAAAGAAAGACTCAAGGAAACGGCTAATCGTCTTGAGCAACTTGACATTGAGTTTGAGAGGATGCCTGCTGTAGATGGAAGTGTATTGACAGATGATGAAATCCAAAGCTGGACATATCCTTTGGATCACTTTGCGACAAAAGTTCGTTTTACAAGAAATATAACTAGAGGTGAAGTTGGTTGTTTTCTGAGTCACAGAAAGTGCTGGAGACGTTTAGTGGAATCCGATCAGTTATGGGCAATGTGCATGGAGGATGATATTGTTGTTTCTGATTTGGCCGCAAAATATATGAAAACAGATGATTGGTTGCCAAGTTCCATTGACGTTTGTCAATTGTCTTGCTTGGAGTCATGCCAAAAAGGACGCATTGGTCAAAAGATTATTTACATAGATGATTTGATGCGGCTGGTACAGCCGTTATACCCTATGCCACTTGGCACTCAGTGTTATCTTATCTCCAAAAGGGCAGCAAAGAGGGCTTTAGAGCTTTCTGAGAGATTGCCGGCGCCTGTTGACAATTTTTTGTTTTCGCTGTGGTTTGATTTGGCAAATGAATTTCAGGTTTGGAGAACAGATCCTGTTCTCGTGACACAAAACCAGAATATTGCATCAGCCATAGGTAGTCGGAGTAAAAAATCAGTCCAAAAAGCTCCATTTTGGATTAGACATGGATTAACTCGTTTTTTGCTGGACAGGCGAATTAAAAAACAACAGAAAATGGGGCAGCCTTTTGAATTTAAGTTCCACTAAGGTTGTAAGGCTACTTTGAGCTAACTATGGCTACCATGGCTTGAATGACTGCATCAACAGTTGGCCAAGAGCCATACGAGCCAAGTACTTTAGCTAACGGATTCCAGGGACCAGTTCTTGAGGAATCAGTTACTCCAACCAGCGTAATTTGTTTGACCCCTAGAGCCGCAGCGATATGGCTGACTCCTGAGTCGTTGGCAACAACGATCTGAGCATGTTTGACAAGGGCTGCAAAATTTCCTAATGAAGTCGGGGGCAAGATCGTGGCATCGGGACACGCCTGTTTTGCGGCTTCCTCTTCCCGCAGAGATGGAAAAATGATCGGCTCAATACCCATAGACTTCAGTGGTGACACTAAGGCATTGAAGTGAGGCCACTGTTTGACTTTGCCGTCCTGCAGACCGCGAGCAACAGGGGCGAGTATGGCGTAGCGTTCCGGAATGTGGAACTTCTCCATAAGGTTTCTGGCGGCTGCTTCATGACGCTTTAAAAGCATCAGGCCGAGGCTTTTCGGCGCTTTATCCCAAGCGGGTTTTCCGCCCCATGCCTTGATCGCTTCGTGCGCAACATAGAAGAAGCGCTCTACCTCATGCATCTTCGGAGGTTCTGGGATTTTTGTGTCAAGAAGAAAACTGCGGCAGTCGGTTTTGAGGCCCGCAGTTTGGATTGGAGCGAACTTAAAGAGGAGTGCTGAGCCGAAAGAATTTGGAAAAAGCAGACCGCAGGTGGCTTGAGCATTATCTGCTAAATAACGAATGCGACTGATGTCTTCTGTGACGTGCCCTTCAATGGGGTCAAAGCGCCAGCCCATCCCTGACATCAAATCTTCTGCCCAGCGTTTCCCAACTAGTGCCGGCGTAAAACCGCTTGCTTCCAGTAGCCTCAGGGCCGGCAGACACATACAGCAATCTCCGACATGATTGGGAATTCTGCAAAGAACAGTAGACATAATGAGGTGCTTTCAGAGGTAGAAGAGGTAAAAGCCAACGGGTCGATTATAAGAGTCCCTCAGAGTCCCTCAGAAAGGTTCTGATAAAGTGCAATGTACAATGCGTTCCGACACTATCACTTTGGGCGAGCGAAATGCCTTTGAACGCTTCCGCTGAGGCAAAAGCAACCGCTGAGCAAACCATATCGGTGCTCCAAGGCGGACATTATTCCTGGCAGAAAGGATGGCTTAAACGCATCCCGGGGATCTATGCGAGGTTGCTTAATTACTTGGTTCCCTATGCCAAGACAGTCATTGCAGCCATGTTTTTTATGGTGATAACAGCACTGACGTCTTCGATGATTGCTGTTTTGATGGGAAAACTGACTGACCAGGGTTTTTATGCCAAGGATGTCAATGCTCTTTGGTGGGCGCCGGCAGCTTTGATTGCAGTGGCTCTTTTGCAGGGAGGCTCGACTTTTGGAAGCTCCTATCTTCTGCAAAAAGTCTCTCAGCAGGTGCTGCTCAAGATCCGCTGTGAAATGTTTGAGAAGGAGATCCGTTGGCCGGCAGCTAATTATCAAAAATACACTTCGGGCATTGTGATGTCTAAGTACATCAACGAAGCAAGCACAGCTTTAGGGGGAGCAGCACAGCTTCTGACGACAATTGTTAGAGACTCGTTGCAACTGGTGGCGTTGTTGGGCTTGCTGATATGGCATGACTGGAAGTTAACTTTGGTGACGCTTGTGGTGGCACCGCTGATTGCAGTCATTCTTCGGTGGGTTAATAAAAAGACCAAGAAATATGGTCTGCAGACACAGACGGCGCTGGGGAACATGATGAACACGGTTCTTGAGGCATATCAAGGACAGCGAATCATCAAAATTTACGATGCTTACGAAAAGGAGCAGACGCGGTTTCGCGGTGTTAATGAACTCTTGTATAAATTGTCCATGCGTATGCAGGCAGTGACTGCAGCAGGAACGCCACTAACCCAGTTTGTCACAATGGCCGGTGTTTCCATCGTTGTCATCGTGGCACTGTTGCAGGCGCAGGCAGGACATTTGACACTCGGCGATTTCATTACTTTTTTGTCTGCCCTGCTTTTATTAATGAATCCCGTTAAGAAGCTTTCTGCACTCAATGGTTCTGTTGCGAGAATATCGGCTGCCGCAGAAAGCCTGTTCACAACGATGGATGAGGCGACAGAAAAAGATCCAGGCAATATGGAATTGCCTCGTCTTTTGGGCGGTGTGAGGTTTGAACATGTAGGCTATCGATATGCGGGAGCAGGACGACAGGCCCTTACGGATGTCTCTTTCGACGTTAAGCCCGGGGAGACGATCGCTTTTGTAGGTGCATCTGGTGCTGGAAAAACAACACTGATTAATCTTGTTCCGCGATTTTGGCAACCGACGGAAGGCGAAATTTATTTTGACGGCATTCCGCAAAGCACTGTTACTTTAAAGAGCTTGAGACAGCAGATAGCGTTGGTCAGTCAGGATGTTGTGCTCTTTGATGACACGATTGCAGCAAACATTGCCTATGGCATGGAAAACGTGTCAGAAGAGGACATAAGAAAAGCTGCGGATGCTGCATATCTCACGCCTTTTATCCGCGAACTTCCCGAAGGCTTAAACAGCCCGGTTGGTCCTGCGGGCCAAAAACTCTCAGGTGGACAGAAGCAGAGAATTTCCATTGCCAGAGCTTTATTGAAGAATGCTCCAATTCTTCTGCTGGATGAAGCCACAAGTGCGCTGGACACTGAAAGTGAGAAATATATCCAGCTTTCGTTGGACCGTTTGATGAAGGGTAGAACGACTTTTGTCGTCGCGCATCGTCTGTCAACTATTATGGGTGCAGACAAAATTGTCGTTATTAAAGAGGGCAGAATCTGCGAGATGGGGCGGCATGAAGAACTTCTCGCAAAGAAGGGGGCTTACGCTCACCTCTACAACATTCAGTTTGTGCAAAAACCCACAGAAGACAAGATTCAGTCAGCCTGATGTCCGGTAGGACAGTTTATTTTGATCGGATTTGAAAAAATGAGTATTAAGTCAGACAGATGGATTCGCAAGATGGCGGCTCAGGGCATGATTGAGCCTTTTGAACCTAATCAGGTGCGCTATGTCGACAACCGAAAGATTGTCAGCTACGGGACATCGTCTTACGGCTATGACATCCGCTGTGCCAACGAGTTCAAGGTCTTTACCAACATCAATTCGACCATCGTTGATCCGAAGGATTTCGATCCGGCCTCATTTGTGGATGTTGTAAGTGATGTCTGCATCATTCCTCCCAATTCCTTTGCGCTGGCCCGTACCGTTGAATATTTCCGAATTCCCCGCAACGTACTGACGATTTGTTTGGGTAAGTCCACATATGCCCGCTGCGGCATCATCGTGAACGTGACGCCGTTTGAACCGGAATGGGAAGGGTACGTAACTTTGGAGTTTTCAAACACTACGCCTTTGCCGGCTAAGATCTACGCGAATGAAGGCTGTGCACAGGTCCTTTTCTTTGAAGGGGATGAGGAGTGTGAAACGAGTTATCGGGACAGAGGCGGAAAGTATCAGGGGCAGGTTGGTGTTACTCTCCCCAGGACATAAAGCTGAAAAAACAGGGTTGTCTTCCTTGATTTTATGCTGGAAATTGCTGATAATACGCCCCTTCCCGGTTTGGCACGTGGGCGCATGCCCGTCGTAAGACCGCTCCGTCAGCAGACGGCTTGATATATAGCGGCAGGCGCGCAAGGCAGCCAGGGCGACCGACTAATTAATCGGAATTTTTATCAAATGAAACCCAATATTCACCCCGAGTACCGTGAGGTTGCCTTCGTTGACCTCTCGATCAACAAGACCTTCATCATTTCGAGCTCTGTTCAGACGAAAGAGACCATCGAAATCGACGGCAAGACCTATCCGCTCTTCAAGCTCGATACCTCTTCTGAAAGCCATCCGTTCTACACCGGTGCTCAGACCCGTATCGTTGAAGCCGGCCGTGTTGAAAAGTTCCGCGCCAAGTTCGCTGCGAAGAACCAGGAACTCAACGCCGCTGCTGCCAAGGCAAAGGCCAAGTAATTTCGGGCTCTTTGAGGTTTGCGTCTGACCGACGCAAATTCTCGGAAAAAGGGGCAGAAGGACGCAAAATCATAATTTTTGAGTCCGGCTGCCCTTTTTTCATGGCGTTGAGCACCTTATTATTGCCCTGTGCTGTTCCGGCCCTGCTTTTCCCCGATTATTGGAAAGTTCATGCTTGACCTTCGCCCGATTCCCGCCAACGTCAGCTCAACGGCTGCTGCCAAGCTACCGCGTTTTCTGTTGCTGGCGATTCTGATTCTCTTCATTGTTCCGGGGCTCTTTGACCGAGCTGTCTGGACCGTGAGAGAAGGGGCCGCTTTCGGACAGTTTTGGGAGATGGCGCACGGTGACTTCGTCTCCTGGCTTTTCCCTATGGCTTCCGGTCTTGTGATCACGGATCACGGCCCGCTTTCCATTTGGGCGGGGGCTATCCTGATGCGGCTACTGGGGAATGAATTTACCCCCGTGGTGGCAGCGAGAATTACGGCCTGCCTGTGGTTTGCCATCACAACCGCTTCGATTTGGTACGGAACCTGGTATCTGGCGCGTCGTAAAGAAGCACAGCCCTTGGGTACAATCTTTGCAGACCAAGCGACTTACCGGGATTACGGACGCATGGTCGCTGATGCCGCCACACTCTTTTTCATTGCTTTGTTCGGGCTCGTGATCCGCTTGCGAGAGCCGACATACGATTCCGCAGAACTCGCGTTCTGCTCTCTGGCTTTCTTCTCCTGCGCCTGGGCACTTACAAGGCCCTATTTTGGGGCGGCATTGGCAGGTGTTGCCTGTGCCGGTCTGATGCTTACGGCAAGTCTCATCTTGGGGATTGCGGCGCTTTTAGCCTGCCTTTTCAGTTTTCTGATGCTCCCTACGCGGGGAAAGACCGATAAGAAACTGATCATCACGCTGGCGGTCACTGTTCTTTTGTTTTCGCTTTGGCCGCTGGCTGCCTGGGTGACTTCGTCGGAAGTGATCAGCGACTACTTCCTTCTTTGGGCCCAGAAGCAGGTGGAATATTTCGGGTTTCTCAGTTTTGAGGAACTGGACTGGTTTGTCCGTCATGTGCTGTGGTACCTGTGCCCAGTGTGGCCGTTTGCCATTCTCGGCTTCGTGAAGTGGCGAAAGCACAAGACGGCGCCCTTCATGGCCTTACCGGCTGTTTTTCTCTCGGTGTGGTTTGTGGGCTTTTTGGTGTCGGGAAGCCTCAGTGCGGAAGATCTCTTAAACCTTATTATTGCCCCGCTTTGCACGGTGGCGGCCTTTGGGCTTATCTCCGCCAAACGCTCTTTTCAGAGCATGCTCGACGGCTTTGCTCTTACGATCACGACGCTCGGACTGCTCGGTGTATGGGCTTACTGGTTTGCCTGGCTGATGGGCTTTCCGCCCAAGATGGCTAAGTCCATCATTAATCTTGCGCCGACCGCGCAGGCATCGGAAGCCGGATTCCTCGGAATTCTTTTGGCTTTAACCGCAACGGTTGCCTGGTGCTGGGTCGGATACAAGCGTCTGCAGCGTCGCTCGCCCGTTCTTTGGAATGGCCCCTGGCTTTCGGCCGTCGGTATGGTGGTGCTCTGGATTGTTGTCGTGAACCTTTTCACGCAGGCCGTAAACGAAAACCGCAGCTATGAACCGGTGGGACAGGCCGTGCGTGCTCAGCTTGATAAGCTGGGATTTCAGCCCGATGACTGCTTAAAGACGGTCGGAGCTTCTCAGGGTGTGGCGTCCCTTATTTCCTATTACGGGCACATGCCTGTAACCGCCGGAAAATCGATGGTCTGTCGCTTTGAGCTGCTGCGTTTTGACGTGGATGACAAGAAGTATCAGCCGCTTCTGAAAGACCGTGCCAAAGACATCATCAAGCGTCCGAGAACCGACGAGCGTTTCATTGTGCGGCGCTTTTATCCCGGATCCTTCTTCTTCATTGAATCGGGAAATCCTCAGCGGCTCTGAGGCGGGTTAACGGCAGTTGGCAAAGAGGTCGAGGCGGTTGGTGCAGACCGCATCAACGCCGAGAGTAAAGAGCGCGTCAGCCGTGTCCGGTGAGTCCACTGTGTAGCACATAACCCCAAGCCCCATGGCATGCGCTTCTTCCACAAAGTCAGGAGTAACGGACTGCCAGTCAGGATGCACGGTCTTAACGGCAAGTTTCGTGCAGACCTCTTTCCAGTCAGTTGGGATTCCTTCAAGAAGAAGGCCTCTCGGAATTTCCGGCGCCTCAACGGCAGCCGCTGCCAAGGCGTTTCTTGAAAACGAAGAAAGCAGGGGAAGGCTTTTTCCTGCAAAGAGTTTCCTCACAATCCGCACGGTTTCCTGAGCTGTTGCCTGGGTTGCGCTTTCGCTCGCGGGCTTAATTTCAATGTTCATGAAAAGCCCGTTGGCTTCGCATGTTTCAATCGCTTCTTCCAGGGTCGGAATCCGTTCTCCGGCCCATTTTTGTGCGGTCAGTGAGCCCGCGTCAAGCGTTTTGATTTCTTTGAGCGAGAGACTTGCAACAGGGGATGCGGACTTAACGACACGCCCGAGAACCGGGTCGTGGGAGAGGACGGCAGCGCCGTCCGCGGTGAGCATGACATCGGTTTCGATGCCTTGAAAGCAGAAGTGCCGGGCTTCCCGGAATCCGGCCAGCGTGTTTTCGGGGGCCAGTGTTCCGCCGCCGCGGTGCGCTATAAACCGCGGATAAGGCCAATGAGAATTTGGGGCCGCGGCGGAAACACTGGACATGGAACTAACCTCCCTTACGCATCATGTCGAAGAACTCGTTGTTGCTCTTCGTGCTGCGGATTTTATCGAGAAGGAATTCCATTGCCTCAATTTCATCCATGTCGTAAAGAAGTTTTCTGAGAACCCAAACTTTCTGAAGAACGTCGGGTTTCAGGAGTAGCTCTTCACGGCGCGTACCGGAGCGGTTCACATTGATGGCCGGGTACACACGCTTTTCGGCAAGACGGCGTTCCAGATGGATTTCCATGTTGCCGGTGCCTTTGAATTCTTCGTAGATGACATCATCCATACGCGAGCCCGTGTCGATCAGGGCCGTTGCAAGGATCGTGAGCGAGCCGCCTTCTTCAATGTTGCGGGCCGCACCGAAGAAGCGCTTAGGACGCTGCAGGGCATTGGCGTCAACGCCGCCCGTAAGGACCTTGCCGGAGCTCGGGATCACGGTGTTGTAGGCGCGCGCAAGACGCGTAATGGAGTCAAGAAGAATGATGACGTCCTTCTTGCTTTCAGCAAGGCGCTTGGCTTTTTCAATGACCATCTCGGCTACCTGGACGTGGCGCGTGGCGGGTTCATCAAAGGTGGAAGCCACAACTTCGCCTTTGACGGAGCGCTGCATTTCCGTCACTTCTTCCGGACGTTCGTCGATCAGAAGAACGATCAGAACGCAGTCGGGGTGGTTTGCGGTAATGGCGTGCGCGATGTGCTGCATCAGAACCGTCTTACCGGACTTGGGGCTTGCAACGATGAGGCCGCGCTGGCCTTTGCCGATCGGGGCAATGATGTCGATCAGACGCCCCGTGAGGTTTTCCTCACCGCGCATGTTGCGTTCAAGCTGCAGCGGGACGTTGGGGAAAAGCGGCGTCAGGTTTTCAAAAAGCATCCTGTGCTTGACGGCTTCCGGAGCCTGACCGTTGACGGTGTCAACCTTTACAAGCGCAAAGTAGCGTTCGTTATCCTTAGGCGTACGCACTTCGCCTTCAATGGAGTCGCCCGTGTGCAGATTAAAGCGGCGGATCTGGGAGGGCGAAATGTAGATGTCGTCCGTGGAGGCGAGATAGCTCGTATCGGGACTTCTCAGAAAACCGAAGCCGTCGGGAAGGACTTCAAGGGTACCGTCGCCGAAAATCTGTTCACCGGCTTTGGCGCGTTTTTTGAGAATCGCAAACATGAGTTCCTGTTTGCGCATGCGCTGGGCATTGTCGATCTCAAGCTCCATCGCCATGTCAAGCAACTGGCTGATGTGCAGAGTTTTGAGCTCTGAAAGATGCATTTTTGATAATAGGGAAGAGTGAATCCGCCGTATCCGGATTCAGAAGCCGTATACGGCCACTGTGTGAGGAAGCGGATTTTTAACGCAGGGAACTTCCCGGAAGGCGGGAAGAAAACGGCGCCGCATCGCACGGCGCCGTGACATTTTATCAGCAGTACTGCTCGATAAAGGCGGTGAGCTGGGCACGGCCCAGGGCACCGGTGTGCTGGCCGATGATTTCGCCGTTCTTGTAAACGAGGATGGTCGGGATGCCGCGGATGCCGTTTTCGGTGGCAACCTGGTTGCTTTCATCAACGTTGTACTTGGCAACGACAACCTTACCGGCGTAGGTGTCGGCAGCTTCCTCAAGAAGCGGGCCGAGCATACGGCAGGGGGCGCACCACGGAGCCCAGAAGTCAACAAACACGGGCTTGTCGGCAACCTGCTTGACTTCGGCGTCGAAGTTGGAGTCGTTTACGACACGGATGTTTTCGCTCATTTTTGATGTCCTGTAAAAAAGATGGAATTTGGGGAGACGTTTCTGCGCCCTGATCGCGCATTTCCGCAGAAATCCATGAATGCTGCGGCTCTTCGCTAGGTATGGGAATAAGCAGGGACAGACAGAACCTCTCGAATCAAGGGGCTCACGGAACTGCTCTTAAGCATGCGGGCCCGATGCGTTAAATGTGAGATGCACTATACAAAAAAACTGCGGCTCAGACAAGATTGATAGCCTATAGCATCGGTAGACACAGTGAGGCTGAAGTAGGGATAAAGGCCTATTGGAGAAGAGGGAAGACTCAAGGCAAAATTAGAGTTTGGTCGTGCATGGATATTTCCTTCACGAATCCCGATGTGCTGCAGGCGGGAATAACTGCAGGGCAGGCGACAAAGATGATTGTTCCTTTCTCATACTGTGCAGGAGATTTCTTGCAATGAAAAACAAACTTTTTGCTGTGGCCGCTGTGTTGACTGCAGCCGTAACGTCTTTTGCTGCTCAGGCGGCCGAAGAACTGCGTGTCGGGACGCATCCGACGTTTGCGCCGTTTGAATTCATGGATACGCACACCCGTGAGTATGTCGGGTTTGACATGGACCTCATCCGTGAAATCGGCAAGCGCGCGGGCTACGACGTCAAAATCGTCAACATGGGCTTTGACGGTCTGATCCCGGCGCTTTTTTCCGGCACGATTGATATCGCGGCATCCGGCATCACCATCACGGAAGAGCGCAAGAAGAAGGTTGACTTCTGTGATCCTTACTATCAGGCAGGTCAGGGCCTTTTGGTCCGCACGGAATCGTCCGGTACCTACAAGGACTTAAAGAGCCTCGAAGGTAAGGTTGTTGCCGTTCAGATCGGAACGACCGGCGCGGATCTTGCCAAAACCATTAAGGGCGCTGAAATCAAGGCCTTTAATACGGGCGCCGAAGCCTTCATGGATCTGAAGATGAGAGGCAGTGAAGCCGTCATCACGGACCGTCCGGTGATCGGCTACTTCATGGTGAAGAACCCGAAGGCCGCCAAGGGCCTGACGCTTCAGAAGACGCGTCTTGATGCCGAATACTTCGGTTTTGCCGTTAAGAAGGGTAATAAAGCTGTGGCAACGAAAGTCAATGATGCGTTGCGCTCGATGAAGTCGGACGGAACCTATCAGAAGCTCTATCAGAAGTGGTTCGGTGCTCAATAATCAAAACAGAGCCTTGGTATAATTCAGTGGTACAAAATAGGAGAGGGCGGGATACGTCTTCTCCTTTTTTGCAAGCTAAAGATTAAAAGCTCTTTGTCCTGCCTTTTTTGAGTAAATTTAAATAAATGATTCTCCAAAATATAACTTTTGAACAAGATCAAGGCATAGAAGCACATGATCTTTTCTACCGCGGCAATGCAGTTTGTGATAAAAGGAATAAAACACTGTATTTTAGAAAGGGGCAGGAAGAATTATTTAATACGTTTTTCAATTCTTTATCCGTAAAAACATGGAAAAAAGAATGTGGAATTAATCATGTTTTTATGAAGATAAGAGGTAGCGGTAAGTTTATCGTCAGATTTGGTTTGCAAAAGGCGTATAAGCCGATTCTTTGGTTGGGAGATCACCAGGTATCATTGGAAGCAGATGAGGCTTGCATTGACATGCCGTTTTGGGAAGGCCTGGAGCAAGGACTGGTTTTTGTCAGTGTTACAGCTATCAGTGATGGTGAGATATCTGGTGGTGGTTTTTTTACAAACGAACCAACTAGAAGAGACATTAAGTTGGGGTTGGTGATAACACACTTCAATCGAAAAAAATACGTGATACCTGCGGTCCATCGTATTTGCCAAGATGTTTTAAACGATACGAGATATTCAAATATTTATTTGGTGGTAGTTGATAATTCTAAAAACTTGACTAGGCATGAACTGGAAAGTAATGACAAAGTCTATTTGATACCTAATACAAATGTTGGAGGTTCGGGGGGGCTTTGCTCGAGGTTTGCTATATCTGAAAGATAATGGTTTTAGCCATTGTCTTTTTATGGATGATGATGCTAGTTGCCATGAGGAAAGTATTAAAAGAACTTATGCTTACTGGTCTTATGTTGTTGATGATCGATCAATGGGCATAAGCGGAATTTTATTTGATGAGAATTTTCCTGTCACGGTATTGGAAGCAGGTGGGCGTTGGAGCGAGCGAGGATGGTTTGGTGTTTTTCAAAAGAAAAATGCTGGTTCTATTGACGATTTAACAGTAATGGATAGCCTTGGGTACTCGGCTAATTATGGGGCCTGGTGTTTTTTTTCGTTTTCTGTGAAATCCATTAGTCACTATCCCTTTCCGTTTTTTGTCCGTGGTGATGATATTCTTTTTTCTCTGCAAAATAATTTAAAAATTATTACGCTCCTCGGAGTGTCTACATGGGTTGACAGTTTTTCAAATAAGGAATCAGTGTTTACGCAATATTTGTCTGCTCGCTCTCAGTTGATTATTTCAATTTACGCCAAAAGAGCATCTGCGAGATCCTGGTTCAGACTTTTTGTATCTCAAAACAGAGGGTGCGTAGGTTCTTATAACTATGCTTTGTCCTATGCAACCTATAAAGCGTATCAGGATATATTGTGTAAAACTAACTTATTTGCTGAAGACATGACGGGGGAGAAGTTTAGAGGGGAGTTGCAGGATATCCCTGCATTTGATCATGTTATTCCCTTTACAGAGTTTCCTCAGAAGATGTTGAAGAAGCGTTTTTGGATGAGTCCAATGAGAAAGATATCTTTAAATTGTGCATTGTTGCCTCGTTTTCTTTTAGGGAGCAGAGCTTTTGTAAAAAAATGGCAGCCATTAACTTGGAAGTTAACATGTTTTTATCGTGATTGCTATTGTTATAACAATGATGCGGGCGTGATGACATGCTTTCGTCATAATAAAATAGAAATTATCAAGTCATTTTTTCGGAACTTTTGTATGGGGTTGAGAATTTTTATGAAATTCAGATGCTGTAATAAGAAATACGAAACCCAACTTGAGAAGTTGACTACCGAAAACTTTTGGAGGAGATATTTTGAAAAAAACGACAGATAGTTTTAAGTAAAAATAATTTGGATTGTTTTGGATGGTTTGATCTCTAGTTTTGGCTAGGGTGCTCTGTTTTCAATGCTTTTATTGGCTATCAGTAAGTTTCGATAATGCTTTCTTTGAATAATGAGACAAGCAATAGCATGAATGAAAAACACTAGTGTTTGGCTATTTTTGTACAGCTCAGCCATTGTTGAAATAATAGTTTTCACATATAATGCTCGCTCGGCGGGTCCCCTCGCATGAAAGCTCTGTGAACCTGGTCAGGTCGGGAACGAAGCAGCCACAGCGGAAGTCTTTTAGTGCCGAGGATAAGGCTCGCCGTTTTTGTATCTTCAAAAATCTGCCGATCGGCCGTTGCGTGCCTTAAACTCTCCGCTGCAACCGATGCTCGGCGTAAAGCCAGCCGGGTATTGCTGAGGTCACCTTTTCAGGATCGTTTTCATGAGCTACCAGGTACTTGCCCGCAAATGGCGTCCGCATGACTTTGACAGTATGGTCGGTCAGGATGCCGTTGTTGCGGCACTTAAGCATGCACTGGACGAAAACCGTCTGCATCATGCCTACCTTTTTACCGGCACGCGCGGCGTGGGTAAGACAACGCTCTCCCGTATTCTTGCGAAGTGCCTTAACTGCACGGGAGAAGACGGCAAAGGGGGCGTGACCTCGCACCCCTGCGGCAAGTGCGAAGCCTGTCGGGCGATTGACGAAGGGCGTTTCGTTGATTACATCGAAATCGACGCGGCCTCCAACCGCTCCGTTGAAGAGATGACCGCGCTTTTGGAGCGCGCGATGTACGCTCCCACGCAGGGCCGCTACAAGGTCTACATGATCGACGAAGTGCATATGCTCACAACGCATGCCTTTAACGCCATGTTAAAGACCCTGGAAGAGCCGCCGGAGTATGTGAAGTTCATTCTCGCTACAACCGATCCTCAGAAAGTGCCGATGACGGTGCTTTCCCGCTGCCTGCAATTTAACTTGCGCAATATGTCGCCGCAGGCCGTGGCCGATCACATGGAAAATATTCTCAAGCAAGAGGGAATCGAAGCCGAACGATCAGCCCTTTTGTTGCTCGGTAAATGCGCGCGCGGTTCCATGCGCGATGGGTTGAGCCTTCTGGATCAGGCAATTGCTTATGCAGCGGGCCCCGTGACACTTAAATCTGTGCGTGAAATGCTGGGTGTCATCGGGGACGAGGCCCTTGTTGACCTCATGATGCATGTGGCTTCCGGCAACACGCAGGCGGCGCTTGCTGAAGCCGAAAAGTTGGGTTCCGAAGGGCTCTCCTACACGGAAGCCGTGCGGGCGATGGCGGGGCTTTTGCACCGCGTGGCTTTGGTACAGCGTGTGCCGGAACTTCTGGACGATGAAGACACGACGTCTGCCGGCATCAGGGCTCTGGCAAAAGCCATGACCCCGGAAGAAGTGCAGCTCGATTACCAGATTGCACTGCAGGCACGCAACGATATGCCGCTCGCGCCGGACGAATATGCCGGCTTTACGATGGCCATTCTCCGGATGATGGCGTTTAGGCCGGCGGGAACGCGCCTCGGCCTTAAGGTACCGGAAAAGAAGGAAACGGCAACGACTCCTGCGGCAACGGCTACTGCGGCCGCGGCGCCGGTTCCGCCGGCAGAACCTAAACCGCAGGTTGCTCCTGAAATCGCTGAACCACCGGCGGTGCATGAACCCGACATTGTCGAACCCAACATTTCGGATATGCCGCCGCCCTGGGAGGACGACGGGGGAGAGCACGGCGCCGGTTAAGTCACTGCACACCAAAAGCCCTGAGGTGATACCGCTTCCGCAGGAAGTCCACCCTTCGGCGCTTTTGCTTAACTGGCGCGAACTGCTGTGCAGAACCAGTCTTAAGGGACTGGCAAAAGAAGTGGCCGCTTCAAGCGCCGTGGATGAGCTCGATGACCATCACGTGCTCCTGGCGGTTGCCTCACAGACGTTGGTCAACGAAGCCATTCAGCAGGAAATCCGTGAGGCCCTCGAGAAAGCGCTCGGACACCCCTTTGCCGTGCATTTTGCGCCGCGGGAAAGATCTCAGGATGAGCCAAGCGTCTCACTTTTAGTGGAAACGGAACGGCGAAAGGCGCGTCTTGCGATGATCACGGCCTTCAAAAGTGATCCTTTTGTGCAAAAATGCGTGCAGCTACTACAGGCGAAAGTCATTGATGCCTCGGTGAGGGATATGACGGACGCTGAAATTAAGGAAACAGAGACTTATGCGTGGAAACATTCAGGGACTGCTGGCGCAGGCCCAGAAAATGCAAAAAAACGTTGAGCGCCTTCAGGCTGAGCTCGGCAACATTGAAGTGACCGGTGAAGCCGGTGCGGGCGCCGTGAAAATCACGATCACCTGCAAGCACGAAGCCCGGCGCGTTGAAATCGATCCGAAGCTTCTTTCGGGCGATCCTGATGACAAGGAAATGCTCGAAGACCTCGTGGCAGCTGCCATTAATGATGCAGCGCACAAGGCCGAGGCCCTTTCGCAGCAGAAGATGAAGGAAGCCACGGCGGGGTTGCCGCTGCCCCCCGGGTTCAAGCTCCCCTTCTGATTGCATTAAGAAACAAGAAAACCCGGTGCGGATGGCGCTTCTGTCAGCCATTTGGCGCCGGGATTTTTTATCATTCGCTTTTTCTGATTTATTCCTTTGAGATCATCGTCGTATGAGCAGCTGGGTTGATGTCCTGGTTTTGGCCTTTCTCTTTTTTATGAACGGTGTTTTCGCGATGAGCGAAATTGCGCTCGTCACGAGCCGCCGTGCGCGTCTGCAGGTGATGTCTGAGGACGGAGACAAGAGGGCCGATACAGCGTTGAAACTCCAGAGTGACCCGACCTGGGCGCTTTCCACCATTCAGGTGGGGATCACCTCCATCGGCATTCTCTCCGGTATTGTGGGCGAGTCGGCACTTGCAAAACCCCTTGCGGATTTTCTGATGGGCTTCGGCATTTCGCCGGAAACTTCAAAACTCATCGGCATCGTGACGGTGGTGGTGCTTGTCACTTACTTCTCCATTGTGTTCGGTGAACTGGTTCCCAAGCGCCTGGGACAGGTCAATCCCGAAACCGTTGCCTGCCGTGTCTCGGGTTCTTTGAAGCTCCTTTCCGTCGTGATGAGCCCCTTTGTGAAGCTTCTTTCCGTTTCCACCGAAGGCATGCTCAAGCTTTTTGGTCAGTCCGGGAAAGACCAGGCAAGCGTCACGGAAGAAGAAATTCACGCGATGATTGAAGAAGGCAGTGAATCAGGCGTCATCGACATGTCTGAGCGCGATATGGTGCGTAACGTCTTCCGTTTAGACGACCGTCAGGTGGGGTCGCTGATGACGCCGCGCGCGGACATTGAATGGATCGATCTTGAAGACAGCCAGGAAGAAAACGTCCGCAAGGTGCAGACTTCGATGAGTTCGCGCCTGATTGTCGCAAGCGGCAGCCTCGATGACATCAAGGGCTACTGTACGACGCGCTCCCTGCTGCAGCAGATGCTTGAGGGCGGAAAACCCGACTTCATGAGTAACCTCACGCCGGCCACTTATGTGCCGGAATCCCTTTCCGGGATGGAATTGCTGGAGCAGTTCAAAGTGACGGATACGCAACTTGCGCTCGTTGTGGACGAGTACGGCGGCGTGGTGGGGTTGGTTACGCCGCGCGACCTTCTGGAAGCGATTGTCGGTGAATTTAAGCCCGCAACGACGGATGACGCCTGGGCGGTGCCCCGCAACGACGGCTCGTGGTTTTTGGACGGCATCATTCCCGTCCCCGAATTAAAGGACTGCCTGCAGATTAAGGCGGTGCCCGAAGAAGAGCAGGGGCGTTACAACACATTGTCCGGCATGATGATGGTGCTTCTCGCGCGGCTTCCGAAGACCGGCGACGTTGTGCGCTGGGCCGGCTGGAAGTTTGAAGTTGCCGACATGGACGGGCGCCGTATTGACAAGGTGCTCGCAACGCCGATCCGCGCCGATATCAAGCCGACTGACGTTTCTGCCGTGCGTACCGGAACAACCGCTGTTGCCGCTCAGGCTGCTGTCGGTGAAGCCAAAGCTAAACCCGCCAACAAAACGGTCTGAGGATAGAGAATGCAGTGGATTGAAGCGCTTCAGGCGGCTTTTTTAGGAGTTGTCGAGGGGCTCACGGAGTTTCTGCCGGTGAGTTCCACCGGGCACCTCATCATCGCGGGTGACCTCATCGGGTTTCACACGGGGTCCTCCGCGGACACCTTTTACATTGCAATTCAGGCGGGCGCCATTGTTGCCGTGTGCTGGCACTACCGGGAGAGGATTTTCGCGATTTTAAGAAACCTCTTTGTGCCCGGGAAAGAACAGCGGCTCGCCGTGAACACCGTGATCGCCTTTATTCCGGCGGCTTTCCTCGGGGTACTCCTTTCCTCAACGATTAAAGCCTACCTCTTTAATCCTGCGGCGGTAGCAGCGGCCCTTATCGTAGGCGGCATTCTGATTCTCTGGATTGAACGTGCTCATGAAAAAAGCGGCAAGGCGCCGCGCGTGGCTTCCATGGACGACATGACCTGGAAGGACGCGGTGGGCGTGGGGCTGATGCAGTGTTTTGCCCTTATTCCCGGCACCAGCCGCTCGGGCGCAACGATTATCGGGGGACTTGTATTGGGTCTCTCGCGCAAGGCTGCAACGGAATTCTCGTTTTTTCTTGCGATCCCGACGATTTTCGGCGCAACGGTCTACGACCTCTATAAAAGCCGTGAGGTGCTCTCTGTTGATGTGCTGCCGTCCGTTGCCATAGGCTTTGTGGTGAGCTTTTTCTCCGCCATCCTTGTGGTGCGGTGGCTGCTGCGCTTTGTGAGTACGAACGACTTCCGCGTGTTCGGCTGGTACCGTATTGTCTTCGGTATCGTGGTTCTTGCGCTGTGTGCTGCAGGACTTGCCGATTTCTGAGTACAGACTGGCAGGAAGAGCTCTGGTGTTGAGACAACAGAGCTCGTTCTGAAAGATTCCTTTTTATTTCAGCAGGGCCGACCGGATATTCCAATCCACTTTGGCGCGCTGAGCAGCACTGAATCTTGCCTGCGCCCGGAGTGTATCTGTGCACACGGCGGGTTTGAGTACGTCGCTGCTGAACCGGAAGCAATTTGTTTTTCCTGCTTCTTCAACGGTGGCAATGCCGGCTGGTCCGATGGAAAAGCCGTATTTGCCGATACCGAAAAAGCCGTAGGTGAATTTTCTTGTCGGCCGGGCGAGGTTCTGGCCGTCTTCAGCGGCCGGAGTTTGCCCGAGTGATAATCCGATCAAAGTCGGAAAGATGTCCCGTTGTGTGACCCAGCGGTTTTGGTCAACATCTCCTAAGGGGGTTCTGACCGCTTCGGGAACCCAAAAAAGCACAGGGACCCCGAGGTGATGATGCCACGCCCCGGCTGCAGGATAGGTAAAGCGGGCATTATGGTCGCCCGTTGCAGCAATGATCGTTTTTGAAAGAAGCCCTGATTTGCGGGTATCACCGATAAACCAGCCCAGCCAGTCGGTTGCATATTGATAGGTTCTGAGTTCCTGAACAAACTCGTCTTTGGTTTTGTCCCGGACAATAACCGCAGGGAGCAGATCCGGATCCACGGGCAGTGACGCACGCCCGTCCGGTACTTTGTGCGGCGGGTGATTGGTCGTGGACAATAAAACCAAAAGTAAAGGTTGTTTTACTGCGTCTGACTGAGCGAGCAGTTTCCGGGCGTACTTAAACATCCATTCGTCACCGACACCCCAAGTACCGGTTTGGGCTTCAGGAAACGCCGCCATGATGTCGGAGGCGCCGAACACCTTGTCAAAGCCGTGCAGCGGCAGTGTTTCATTAAGGCCGCGCCAGTTGGCAAAGCCCGCACTCAGGAAAACGACTTTGTAACCGGCATTTTTAAAGGCCATGACTTTGGCAAACGGGAAAGGTTTGTGTCCGTAACGGCTCTGCGAAAGCGGTGTATAGGGCGTATCAAACAAGATGCCTTCCAGTGCCGGAAATGTTCCGCTGCCGATTGTGAGTCCGTTTCGGAAAACCCAGGCGTCATCGAGTTCACCGCTCAGCCTTCCGAGCAAGTTGTTTTTTCCGGGGACATGCGCTTCAAATTCGTCTCGGCCCATGGATTCCATTACAGCGAGCACAACGTGGGGCTTGACCGCCGGAGCAGGAGAAACCGACCGGGACTCAGGGGTGCCGAGTACCTTATTGACGGCATTGATGTCGGGGAAGCCCAGTTTTTTCAGGCCTCCTTCCGGGCCGTCATTAAACGACAGTGCCTTTTGCCCTTTCCATGCTTCATATAGCCCGATGGCACCGTTGGGAACACATTGATTGATGAAAGGGTGCGTTGAGACAGCGAGATTTTCATAGCGAAGCGGAAAGGTACTGAGACTTCCTCTGAGCATCACCCCAAGAATTACGGAAAGTAAAGCAGCTGCGGAAAAAAAGCGGATCCATCCGCCGGGGGTGTACCGGACGCCGGGGTACCACGCCAAGACAAGCGGCAGCAGCGTGCAGATTAAAAAGAAGAGGCTGTACTGCAGGATGGGCCAATCGGAAACCAGGGTAGCAATAATGGCGTTGGTGTCGTCCTGAAAAAGTCCGAAGATGACGGTGGAGATGGGGGTGCCGTAAAAGCGGAAAAACTCAACGTTGACGAATCCCAAAAGGAGCATTACACCGCCGCCCAAGAGCCCCAAAAGAACGGATGCCGTACGGCAGGCTTTAAAGCGTGCACTGAAAAGCCACAGTACCCAGGCCGGAAGCATCAGCATGGAAAGCCATCGTGCGTCAATTCTCAGTCCCATCCAGAAGGCAGGCGAAAAATCATCCCACGTCAGGGTGCCTGAACCGAATTCCGTGAAAAAAAAGCAGCGGATCCCTGTCAGGATCAGAAGAAAACCGAGGAAAAAGACGACAGGTTTTATGAAAAAGGAAAAGAGCGTCGGCGCATTGAAGGGGCGGGGCATCGGTATCGGCCGCAGGCGGCAGTCAGAGTTCGAATTAACGGGGTATTTTAAAGGGCGGACGCTAGAGGTTGGAGCCATGAAAAAGCCCGGCGTCAAAACCGGGCTTTCGCGTTTTCAGCCGAAACGTTTCTTACGCTTCGTCTTTGGCGTGGCGGTCCTTAAAGATCGCTTCCCAGCGCTCCACCTGCTTTAAGACCTGGTTGGGGGCCGTGCCGCCCACGTGGTTGCGTGCGGCAACAGACCCTTCAAGCGTGAGAACCTTATAGACGTCATCGGTGATCACGTCGCTGTAGCTTCTGAGATCGTCAAGCGAGAGTTCCGCAATGTCGCAGCCCGCTTCGGAGGCGTGACGCACGACGCGCCCCACGATGTCGTGCGCGGTACGGAACGGTACGCCGCGGCGGGTGAGGTAGTCGGCAAGGTCTGTGGCGGTGGGGTAACCGGCCGCAGCAGCCTTACGCATCTGTTCGCGGTTGGGGACAACGCCCGCCATCATTTCGATGAAGGCGCGCAGCGTGTCTTTGACGGTGTCAATTGCGTCAAAGACCGGTTCCTTGTCTTCCTGCAGATCCTTGTTGTAGGCAAGAGGCAGCCCCTTCATGAGCATGGCCATGGAGATGAGGTCGCCCACCACACGCGCGCACTTGCCGCGTGCGGTTTCGGGGACGTCCGGATTTTTCTTCTGCGGCATGATCGAAGACCCCGTCGTAAAGCGGTCGGGGAGCTTCACAAAGGAGAAGGGCTGGCTGATCCAGTAGACGAGCTCTTCGGACAGGCGCGAGATGTGCACCATGATGAGGCTCGCGGCCGAAGTAAATTCAATGCCGAAGTCGCGGTCGCTTACGGCGTCCAGCGAATTCTGCGCAACAGCTTCAAACCCGAGGAGCTTTGCACTGTACTCGCGGTCAATGGGGTAGGTGGTGCCGGCTAAAGCCGCGGCGCCTAAGGGCGAGCGGTTCACACGGTGACGGAGGTCAGACATACGCTCGCGGTCGCGTTCAAACATTTCGACGTAGGCAAGCATGTGGTGCCCGAACGTGACGGGCTGCGCCACCTGCATGTGCGTAAAGCCCGGCATGATCGTGTTGTATTCCTTGTGGGCCTGCGCAACGAGTACTTCCTGAAGGTGATCGAGCAGCCGAATGATCTCATCGATTTCGCCCCTCAGATAGAGACGAATGTCGGTAGCCACCTGGTCGTTGCGGCTGCGGCCCGTGTGAAGGCGTTTGCCGGCGTCACCGATCAGGGCCGTAAGGCGCGCTTCAATGTTGAGGTGCACGTCTTCGAGCTCAAGCTGCCAGAGAAACTTGCCGGTCTTGATTTCATCGGTGATCGTGGCCATGCCGCGGCGGATGTCGGCAAGATCCTGTTCGCTGATGACGCCGCACTTTGCGAGCATTGCCGCGTGCGCGAGCGACCCCTGAATGTCGGCCATCGCCATGCGCTTATCGAAACTCACCGACTGCGTGTATCGGAGCACGAACTCGGAAACGGGTTCAGAGAAGCGGCCTGACCAAGCTTCTTTCTTGGCGTGCAGGGGATCGGCGGAGTTGTTGTGCTCTTGAGTCATAGCGGAGAGTCCGGCAGTGTGCGGCTAATTGCCGCGGTAAGGGATTGTGCGGCCGGGGTAATCCGGTCAAAATCCGTGGAAAAACGCGCATTCTAGCAAAAAGCACCCGATCAAAACTAGGTGTAATTGCCTGATCAGCTGTGGAATTTTGTGCTTCTGACCGTATCACGGGAAGATTCTGCGGGTGCTTTTCCGCAGGGCCGCGGGCAGTAAGGTTTGCGCAATGACGGCTTGATACAATTCCTAAATTGTCTGCGTCCGGAGTACAGAAAGGTCCGGCGCAAAAAGAAAGAGCAAAGGAGAAAAGGTTCATGGCTGATCTGCAGCATTGCGTTATCGCCACGCGTGAAAGTCCGCTGGCGATGTGGCAGGCACTTCATATTCAGGACAGGCTCAGAAAGCACTATCCGAAGGCGCAGGTGGATATTCTCGGTATGACCACCCGCGGCGATCAGATCCTTGACAAGACCCTCTCCAAGGTGGGCGGCAAGGGCCTTTTTGTGAAGGAACTCGAAGCCGCGATGCTTGCGGGTGAAGCAGACCTTGCCGTGCATTCCTTAAAGGACGTGCCGATGGAGCTCCCCGAAGGCTTCGTGCTTGCCGCAGTCTGTACGCGCGAAGATCCGCGTGACGCCTTTGTAAGCCCTAGGTACGAGCGTCTTGAAGACCTGCCGGACGGCGCCAAGGTCGGAACCGCGAGCCTTCGCCGTGAACTCATGATCCGTTCGCGCTTTCCGAAGTTAAACGTGGCTTCGATCCGCGGTAACGTCGGTACGCGCCTCTCGAAGCTCGATCGGGGTGATTTTGATGCGCTCGTGATGGCAGGTGCCGGCTTAAAGCGTCTGGGCTTATCGGATCGTATCCGCCATTTCATTGAACCGGCTGAGAGTCTTCCTTCGCCGGGGCAGGGCGCCCTGGGTATTGAAGTGAGGGCTGACAACAAGGCAATCCTTGAAGCCCTTCAGTTTTTAAACGACACCGAAACCCGTGCCTGTACGATGGCCGAGCGCGCTGTCTCTCGCGCGCTGGGCGGCTCCTGCCAGGTGCCTTTGGCGGCTTACTGCATTGTTGATAAGGGCGAGTTGTGGCTCAGAGCGCACGTGGGCGACCACCGCACCGGGGAATGCATCCGGACCGAGGCCCGAGGCGCTTTTGCCGATCCCGAGGGCCTTGCCGCCACAGTTGTGGCATTACTCGAAAAGCAGGGTGCGCGTGCGCTTCTTGAGAAAGTTCTCAGAGAAACGGCCGCCTGAGTCAGAAGCTCGTTAACAATCCAAACACAGAGAAGAATGTCAGGGAGTTCTGTTGAAAACAAGCAGCGGCCGGTGATTCTGACGCGCCCCGGCGCGGCAAACGACCGGCTGGCCGATCTTTTGGAATCCGACGGCGTTGAGAAAGTCTGGCGCTGGCCCGCTTTCACGATCACGCTGCCCGAGGATCAGGACATCGTTTCGGACCGCTTTGCGCATCTCGATGACGTCCAGATGGTGGTGATGGCCTCTCCTGCCGCAGTCGCTGCGGTCGCTCATTGGGTGCGCCGCTGGCCCGAGCACATTACGCTTGCCACAGTCGGTGAAGGTACGGCTAAAGTCATTAAGGCAGCCTGGGGGGATGACGTCAAGGTTCTCTTCCCCAAGGGTGACGCTGAGCACTCCGGCAGCGAAGCACTTTTTGCGCTCGTTAAAAAGACGGGCGTTCCGATGCGCGTTTTGATTGCGCGCGGGCAGACCGGGCGTGAGTGGTTAAGCGACCAGCTGATTGCTTTGGGCGCAGACGTTGAAAAGCTCGCCTGCTACGTGCGTGTGCCGATTGAATTGAATCCCCGGCAGATCCGGGATCTGGAGAAGGCCGTCAACGGCCCCTCTCCCATTGTGTACCTCACGAGTTCCGACTCAGTTGCAACGATGCTTCATGCCGTAAAGGTTGTGCCCGGCGCGCGCGAGTGGTTCTTAAAGGGCGCCGCGGTCACGATTCATCCCCGCTGTGCTGAGCGCTTAAAAGAAGCTGGGTTCGAGCACATCGAAATCACCGGGACGGACGATGAGCGCGTGAGAGGCCACATCTGCGCAAACCTTTACGCGTAAGGCGGTGCAACGGAAATTTGCAAAATTGCCTGTAATTACAGGTTCCTTTTTTCCGTTGCGGCGCCTTTTGCACTAAAATACGCCCCCTTTCGGAATGCATCATCTTTTATGGGGCCTTGTTTGACGGGCCGGATGCGTTTCTTTCACAGAATTTTTTAGCAGAGTGTCATAAAAATGGGTCTTGCCCGAGTGACTGCCGGCCGTGATGTGCCGCATGACTTTAACGTGATCGTTGAAATTCCGGCGAATTCCGATCCCATCAAGTATGAAGTGGACAAGGAGTCCGGCGCCCTTTTCGTGGACCGCTTCGTCGGTACCGCAATGCGCTATCCCTGCAACTACGGCTACATTCCGCAGACGATTGCCGATGACGGTGACCCGGTTGACGTGTGTGTTCTGACGCCTTTTGCGCTTACCGCCGGCACCGTGATCCGCTGTCGTCCGATCGCCGTTCTCGTGATGGAAGACGAAGGCGGTATTGACTGGAAGATCCTTGCAGTGCCCGTCAACAAGGTCTGTATGCGTTATTCCACCTGGAAGTCCGCTGACGACGTTCCCGCAGACGAACTCGATCAGATCCGTCACTTCTTCGAGCACTACAAGGATCTCGAACCGGGTAAGTGGGTGAAGGTGAAGGGTTGGAAGACTGCCAAGGATGCCGAAGAACTCATCATGGCCGGTGCCAAAGCCTACGAAGAAATGGACGTGAAGCCCAAGACCGCTTAATTTTCGGTTTTGAGCTCCCGGTAAAGCCCGCGGCGAACAGAGAATTCTCGTTTTCTTTGTTTGTGGCGGGCTTTTCGCTATTGTGTCATCTGTGCCGTTGTTTGCTTTGAGACTTCTTTCACAAAACGCCATGCAGACCAAAGAACCGATAAGGTGCGCGCTCTATCAGATGAACCCAAAAGTCGGTGACTTTAGGGGAAACGCTGAGAAAATTTTGTCGGCGGCCCGAAAGGCGGCCGATGTGGGTTGCTCGCTTCTTGTGACGCCCGAAATGAGCCTTGTGGGCTACCCCGCGGAGGACTGGCTTTTAAGAGACGACTTCTGCGCGAAGGCCCGGGCGGAACTTCAGCGGCTGGCGGAAAAACTCGCAGACTTCCCGGATCTGGCCGTCCTGGTCGGCGTGCCGGAAGTCGCAGAGGGTCATCGCTTTAACAGTATTGCGGTCCTCAAAGCAGGCCGCATCGAGGCCCTTTGCCGCAAGCAGCATCATCCCGAATACGGTGTGTTTGACGAGACCCGCATCTTTACGCCAGGCAACAACACAACGATCGCAACGGTTGGGGGAGTGCAAGTCGGTCTTTGCATCTGTGAAGACCTTTGGTACCCGGACGTCGCTCAAAAAGCCAAAGCCATGGGCGCCGAGATCCTTGTTGCCTGTAATGCAAGCCCCTACGAAGCAGGTAAGGCACGTCAGAGGGAGCGCACTGTCGTAGGACATGCCGCAGCCGCAGGGCTCGGTCTTATTTATGTGAATTGCACCGGCGGCCAGGACGAACTCATTTTTGACGGGGCAAGTTTTGCGTCGGATGCTCGCGGCACCATCGGTCTTCGTCTGAAAGCATTTGATGAGGACTTTGCGGTTTTTGAGACGGACGAAAGCTATGAGGCGGTCCCTGTTTCGGCGGAAGAACCGGAGGGAGAGCTTTATAAGGCGCTCACACTCGCGGTCAGAGACTATGTGAGAAAGAGCGGGTTTACCGACGTGGTGCTCGGGCTCTCAGGCGGCATCGACAGTGCCGTGGTGGCCGCAATTGCCGTGAAGGCCCTCGGAAGAGAGCACGTTCATGCCGTCATGATGCCCACACGGTTTACGGCGGATTTAAGTGTCACGGAAGCAGAGAAGCTTGCCGCCAACCTCGGCATCCACTACGTCGTGCGGCCCATTGAACCGCTTTTTGCTGCCTTTGTCTCAGAGCTCTCCGCGGACTTCAAGGATCGAAAGTCCGATGTGACCGAAGAAAACCTGCAGGCCAGAATCCGCGGCGTTTTGCTCATGGCCTATTCCAACAAGTTCGGGCAACTGGTGCTCACAACAGGAAACAAGTCCGAAACGGCCGTGGGGTATTCCACGCTTTACGGCGACACGGCGGGGGCCTTTGCGCCCATTAAGGATGTCTTTAAAACCCGCGTCTGGGCCCTGGCCCGAGAGATCAACAGGGAAGCGGGTTTTGAACTCATCCCTGAAACAATCATTACGCGTGCGCCGAGCGCTGAGCTCCGCGAAGGGCAGACCGATCAGGATTCGCTTCCGGATTACGCAGAACTCGATGCCATTCTTGCGCGCTACATGGAAAAGCGCGAGGATGAAAAGACCATTGCCCGAGAAACAGGGTTACCCGAGAGTCTCGTGCACCGCATCGTGACATTGATTCACAGAAATGAATACAAACGGCGCCAGAGCCCGCTGGGCCCCAAAGTTTCAGCGCTTGCCTTCGGCCGCGACTGGCGCTTTCCGATTACAGCAAAGATTTAATTTTCCTTGAGGACATAAAAAATGAAACTCGTTGTCGCTATCGTCAAACCTTTTAAGCTCGATGAAGTGCGTGAGGCACTCGCTGACATCGGTGTGAACGGACTTACCGTGACGGAAGTGAAGGGCTTTGGCCGTCAGAAGGGGCACACGGAGCTTTACCGCGGCGCCGAATACGTGGTGGATTTTCTGCCCAAGGTAAAGATTGAAGCCGCTGTCGCCGATGACCTCGTCGAGCGGTGCCTTGAAGCCATCCAAAAGAGTGCACGTACCGGCAAGATCGGTGACGGCAAGATCTTTGTGTTTGATGTGGAGCAGGTGATCCGTATCCGCACCGGAGAAACCGGTGAGGCGGCAGTATAGCGGTTGCTTGTAGTGTTTACAGCCATTGGTGTAAAGGTTACATAACAATGGCTGTATTACATTAACTTGGCAGTTTTACGTCTATAACTTCGCCTGTGGTATTGCACAGAAGAGTCTGCAAAGAGGCTTTGGCAACATCTTTGGAATTCAGCAATGTTTTTGGGTCTTCAATTCCAAAATTAGCCAGTCGCATTGGAGTGTTGGTGCGTTGGGGATTAATGCAATTCACTCGGATGTTTTTACTTGCCCATTCTTCTGCAAGGGCTTGCACAAGGTTAACGACAGCAGCTTTTGTTGACGAATATAGGGCGTAGCCGGATCTTCCCCTTGTGTAAGAGCTTGAAGTAAATTGCAAAAGTTGTCCTTGAGACATGGCTAAGTATTTATAAGCTTCTGCCGAGACATTAACTGCGCCAAAATAATTGATATCAATCAGGTCTTTAATCTCTTGAGAATTCGTTCCGACAAGACATCCCTTCCGAAGAATTGCAGCAGTATTAACTACAAAGTTAATGCATCCCTCTTGTAAGAAAACCTTTTCTAAAGCATCACGGACATCATTTCGCTTTGCAACATCTACATTGCCAAAGGATCTTGAAAATACATAGACTTTGGCAGAATAACGTTTTGCGATATCAGCAATGTCCTTGCCAATGCCAGAACTGCCGCCAAAAATCACAATGACTTGATCTTTGAGACTGCAGAGATCTCTTTCTTCTGGAGTATTGGTTTTAAGCTGGAAAAGTTTGTCTAAAAGGAAAATATCTTCCTGGTGAGTCAACTTAAGATTTGTCTCCTCGCCTAAGACCAGTTTTACTTTTGTTTTAGGTAGGTACTTCACTACTACGCCACAGTCATCTGTGGCTTGGAAGTTTTTATCTTTCAAAGCGAGATCATAGGCGCTCTTAATTGTAGGGAGGTAGAACCCTTGAGGCGTTTGTCCTCGATACAGAAAGGCTCGATCAGGGATGTTTTTTATAAAATCTTTATCGCTACTAACGTTAACAATAGTATCAACAGCAGGGATTACAACATCTACTGCTGAATATTGTGTTAGCGCGTCACATACATCACTGATTACTCTCGAAGAAACGAGAGGCCTAACGGCATCGTGAAAAATTAGATTTATATCTTTTTCTTTTTCATAAGCTTTTATGGCCGAAAGACTGGATTCAAATCTTTCTGAGCCGCCATTTAAAATCTTTTTGACCTTATGCCAATTATTGCGACAGATAATGTCTTCCATTTCGGCGTAGCATGATGTAGAAACCACAACTGCAATTTCATCGATGTTTTTATGTTGCTCAAAGGCTTGTATGGTGTGCTCAATCACCATTTTGCCGGCAATTTTGATAAATTGTTTTGGTTTGCTTAGCCCCGTCCGTTTTCCTGAGCCGCCAGCTAAAATAATTGCTACGTTTTTCATTTTATTATTTCCCGATATTTCTTATTATGATGTCTACAATAGCTTTGGATGCGTGACCACAGTCACGGGATCCCTTTTCTTTTAGAAAACTATTGACTTTTAATGTGTAATCTGCCTGGTTAAATGATTCTATGTTTTTGGATAGTTCTGCGTTATTTTTTGAAATTGAAAAAGGAGTTTCTGCTAGTGGGTAGTAGAGCCCTCTTGTGCACAGATAATGGTCGTAGTCGGGGACGAAGAGAAAAACGGGTCTCCTTAATAACATAAAATCATAGGCAGCACTTGAATAATCCGTTATTAGGCAATCTGCTATTAATAAAAGTTCTTGTGGGTCTGGATAGTGAGCAACGTTTATTGCTTCATTTTCTTCATTTATATTAAGCGGCTGATTCGGGGGTGGACGTAAAGCTATCTTCCAATCGCCCCCGAATTTATTTTCTAGAGCATGTTTTAGATTTTGGAGATTTACTGTGATCTGTCTATTGCCATTGCCATCTCTAAATGTTGGCGCATATAGCGCTACTTTCGATGCGGAGCTAATTCCAAGAAGTTGCTTTATCTTGTTGGCAGTTTCTTTTCGATTAGCAGAAAAAAATAAATCATTTCTCGGACTTCCTTCCTCTATAATTTCCCCTGAATAGAAAAAAGAGCTTCTGTACTTTTCAGACAGCCAGGTTGAATTTGATAGCAAGTAGTCAATTTTGGAGGAATCTAACTGAGATCTTTTTATGTATTTTGATGTCAGATGTTTGCAATCGGCTTCCATTTTCTTAATTCCCATTGATCCGTGCCAGGTTTGAATATATATTTGGCCATTTTTTTTATGGAAGCCTTTGTCGAAATATTTTCCCATTCTGACATTATTGACAATTATTTTTGCAGTGCTCCATTCGAATATTCTTAAAATTTTATTCCATTTTTTTACCCATACGTTGTCCGGAAATGTTTCGGCAGGGTCATCGCTTAGCCAAATAATTTTGCAATGAACTCCTCGCCTTAGTAGTTCTTCGGTTATATATTTTGGGTTGCACCCGTATCCTCTGCCATCAAAGTTTGAAAATACAATTTTCTCTTTGTTGATTTGTAGAAGATTGAAGATGAAGGATAACGGATTTTTCATTTTTTTTACCTCTGAAGGATTTTCCCCAGTGATTGTAGAGAGGCGAGTATTTTCTTTTCTTGACAAGAGCTAATCTTGCGTTTCCATGTCAGCTTGTGGCAAAAACTTTGTTTAAAAATATCAAGAATAAGCTCTTCATTTTCAAGTAGTGAGAACTGAAGTAGATGCGGAGCGATATTGGATAATTTTGGCATCGAATCAAATTCAGCACGACATTCACTCTTGCTTGTGATGGCCCAAGAAATTGCCGCATGAAAAAGAAAGTAATCGATCAATTTATTCTGTTCCTCCCAATATTTTTCTAGTATTTTTTTTGTATAGGATAGTGTGTATGTTTGCGGGGCAGCTGCAATGAACCAAGAAGACCCTGAGTGGATTGTGCCTACAGACGAGGGAAGATTTAAATAACCTTTGGCTAAGTTTTGAGGTATGGATTGGTTGTAAATAAACCAAGATGGTGATTGAAAATAAAATAAGTTTGATGATGTGACAAACTCTGGTGGGGGTGCCCTGAAAAAGACTGTAGAGTCAGCCCAAATTCCTCCAAATTTGTTTAAGAGACAAACTCTTACATAATCCGAAAAATGTGTGATTGAGATATAACCACGAGAAAGCTTTTCTTTGATTGTGTCCGGAATAACAATAAAATCTGAAATATTATCCTTTGTTATGATTACGTGTCTGTATCCAGGAGGACAGTTTTTGGAGCAGCTTTCTATGCAAACTCTGGCAATCGGAGGCAGTGTATGCATCCCTTGCCACCACATTTGCCACACAATTTTTTGATTGATATTGGTTATGCAGTGCTCAGCTGCGATAGGTGTGAAAAGCTGATCATAGGTTCCTGCATGTTCAGCTAGGTATTCGTATCCCGATACAGGCAAAGATTTTTTTTGAACCAAGAGAACATTTTATCTTTTAAAGTTAAAGCCAATAATTGAAATTTGTTAAGCGATCAGTTGTTGAGATTGCATAAAAAAAGCGGCAAGGTAAAACCCTTGCCGCTTTACGGAATAAAACAACCGAGACTGTTGAATCTTTATTCAACAGTACGCGTACCGATCACTTCGATCACAGCGCGGCGGTTCGGGGCGAGGCAGTCAATGAGATCAGCCTTCGTCTTGATGTCGCCGGCCTTGCTGGGATTCGGGCAGTCAACAACCGGATCAGCGGTGCCGCGGCCTTCGGTCTGGATGCGGGTCGTGTCAACGCCCTTCATGCCGAGGTAGTCACGCACGGATTCGGCGCGTGCGAGGGAGATCTTCTGGTTGTAGGCTTCGGAGCCCAGGCGGTCAGCGTAACCGGTGGCAAGCACGACTTCGAGGTCCATGC
This sequence comes from Duodenibacillus massiliensis, assembly GCF_900128485.1. Lineage (GTDB taxonomy): Bacteria > Pseudomonadota > Gammaproteobacteria > Burkholderiales > Burkholderiaceae_F > Duodenibacillus > Duodenibacillus massiliensis. Next base: position 395,105 of record NZ_LT635859.1, on the reverse strand, counting down.
CGGCCATACGGCTCACGAGCTGGTCAAGAAGAACCTGACCGGCAGCGGAGAGGTTCACGCTGTCAAAGCCAAAGAGCATATCGGCGGAAAGCGTCACCTTGGCGGTTGTGGGAGCGGTCACCGGAGCCGCAGCGGTCTTGCCGCAGGCTTCCGCCGAGAGGATGTCCTTGTCGCAGGTGCAGCCGGCGCCTTCGGGACCGGCCTGTTCAGCCAGAGCCGGAGTCCAGAAACCGGTACGCCAGCAAAGGCCGAACGGATTCATGACGGTGGCGTTGGTGGAATTGACAACGTAGGGGTTCACGGGAGCAGCCGTGCTAACACCGGTCGTCGCAATCAAAGTCGCGGCAATCAGACCGCCGATCTTGACAGAAGTTTTCATTTCCTTTTCCTTCAAAAAATAGGCACTGTTTGCAGCGTCCACACACCGGCGGGAAATACGGCCGCCGGACCCGAAAAACGGGAAGATGAGCCGCGGGCGCAGTGCTACGCCTGCGGCAGATATAGTTCTGACTTATGCCATTGTGCCCTAAAAAACGGCCAATGTGGTAGAAATCGGCCTGATTTGTGTGTCGGCACAGTCTGCGTGTCTCACTTTTCAACGGTGAAGCCCTGTTTGAGGGCCTTACGGACGCGGAAACGGGTGAGGAGAAACGCGGGCTAAAACGGTAAAATAAATCGTTTTCCGCCGGCAAAGAATCTTTTCCGGCATTTTTAGGGTTGTCAGACACAAACAGAGCTCAGTATGGATCAGGACACCAACGACAATCAGAATCACGACGAAAGCGGATCGATCAACGACGGCGAAGCCAACGGCATGCCGATTTCCTATTCCCTTGAAACGCTTCCCGTGACGCTGGAAACGGAAATGAAGCAGGCTTACCTCGATTACGCCATGAGTGTGATCGTGGGCCGTGCTCTTCCTGATGTGCGTGACGGCTTTAAGCCCGTGCACCGGCGCGTTCTGTACGCGATGCACCAGCTCAACAACACCTTCAATAACCCCACCAAAAAGTGCGCGCGTGTTGTGGGTGACGTGATCGGTAAGTACCACCCGCACGGCGACCAGGCCGCGTACCAGACCTTGGTGCGCCTCGCGCAGGACTTTTCGATGCGCTATCCGCTCGTTTCCGGCCAGGGTAACTTCGGTTCCATTGACGGCGACGGGGCGGCGGCCATGCGTTACACGGAGTGCCGTCTTGCGCAGATTGCGGACTCCATGCTGGACGACCTTGAGGAAGACACCGTCGACTTTGTCCCGAACTTTGATAACTCCGAAAAAGAACCGGTGGTGCTCCCTGCGAAACTTCCGAACCTGCTGGTGAACGGTTCTGCGGGTATTGCGGTCGGTATGGCAACGAACATCCCGCCGCACAACCTCGGAGAAACCGTGGACGCGTGCCGCCATCTTCTGCACCACCCGGACGCCAGTGTTGACGAACTGATTGCCAAGATGCCCGCTCCAGACTTTCCCACGGGGGGCATCATCTTTGGCCTCAAGGGCGTGCACGAGGGCTACCGCACCGGGCGCGGGCGCGTTGTGATCCGCTCGCACACGCACTACGAAGAAACGAAGACAGGGCGCCAGGTTCTGGTCGTTGACGACATCCCGTATCAGGTCAATAAGAAGGTGCTCGTTGAAACCATCGCCCGCCTGATGCACGACAAGAAGATCGAAGGGATTTCGGAACTTCGTGACGAGTCGTCGCAGAACGTGCGCATCGTGATGGAACTTAAGCAGGGCGCTTTTGGCGAGGTGATCCTCAACCAGCTCTATAAGCTCACGATGCTGCAGACCTCGTTCGGCATGAACATGGTGGCGCTCGTGGACGGCCAGCCGCGCCTATTAAACCTCCGTCAGATCATTGAGTCGTTTTTGAGACACCGCCGCGAGGTTGTGAACCGCCGCACGATCTTCAGGCTCAACAAAAACCGTATGAGGGGCCACATTTTGGAAGGCCAGGCGGTGGCTTTGTCCAACATCGATGAGTTCTTAAACGTCATTAAGACGGCGCCGACCCCTGCAATTGCCAAGCAGCAGCTGATGGCGCGCGCCTGGGAATCGGCGCTCGTCACGTCGCTTCTCACCGGTGTCGGTGACCCGTCGGCCTACATGCCCGAGGACGCCGAAGCCGGTTGCGGGCTTGATAAGGACGGGCGCTACCACTTAAGCGGCGTTCAGACCGACAAGATTCTGCAGATGGCGCTGCAGAAATTGACGGGCCTTGAGCAGGACAAATTAAACGACGAATACCGCGAATGCCACGCTCAGATTGCGGATCTTCTGGATATCCTCGCGCGCCCCGAGCGCGTGATGGCGATCATGGACGCGGAACTTGAAGAGTTGAAGACGAAGTGGGGCGACGCGCGCCGCTCTGAAATCGATAATTCAAGCGACCCGAACTTCAATCCCCTCGATTTTGTCGCCAACGAAAACGTCGTTGTGACGCTCTCGCGTGAGGGCTACATCAAGCGCTTGGCGCTCGCCGAATACCGTGAACAAAAGCGCGGCGGCACGGGTAAGCGCGCTGCGAAGATGAAGGAAGGCGATGTCATTGAACAGGTGTTTGTCGCCAACACCCACGGTAAGGTGCTCTGCTTCAGTAACCTCGGCCGCGTTTATTCGCTTGACGTCTACCTCATTCCGGAAGGCGCCCGCGCGAGTAAAGGCAAGGCGATCGTGAACCTTCTGCAGTTGATGCCCGAAGAAAAGATCACGATTGCGCTTCCTGTGACCGCCTTTGAGGCTGATCACTTCGTCTTTATGGCAACCGCCAAGGGCGTTGTGAAGAAGACACCGCTTACCGAGTTCGAGCAGGTGAAGCGCGCCGGCAAGGCTGCGATCAGTCTCGATGAAGGTGACAGCCTGATTGGGGTTGCCATCACCGACGGTAAGCACGATGTGATGCTCTTTTCGGACGCCGGCAAAGCCGTGCGCTTTGATGAAGCCTGCGTGAGAAGCCTCGGCCGTACGGCCCGCGGTATGGGCGGCATGAGGCTTGAGGGCGAAGACCGTGTGATTGCCCTTTTGGTGGCTGAAGACGACACGCAGATGGTTCTCACAGCCTGCGAAAACGGCTACGGTAAGTGCACGCCGATCAGCGAATACACGCGTCACGCCAGAAACACCAAGGGCATGATCGCGATTGCCACGACGGAACGTAACGGCCGCGTGATCGGGGCAGTGCTCGTGCACGAAAATGACTCCGTGATGTTCTTGTCGGAGTCGGGCAACATCGTGAGGAGCCCCGTCTCCGACGTGCGTGTCACCGGGCGCGCCGCACAGGGCGTGACGCTCATGGATGTGAGGGGCGATGACCGGCTCATTCACATCGTGCGCGTGGCCGAAGACGACCTCGATAACGAGGGCGAAGGCGGCGAGGGTGACGGTGAAGCGGGAGCCGCTCAGACGGGTGCTGAGGATCAGGAAACGGCGGAGAACGAAACGACCGCACCTGACACACCGTCAGACACTACCGACAACAACTAAGTAAACCCCAAAGCCGGTCTTTCATGGCGAAAGGCCGGCTTGCCGACTGCAGGGCGGACGTCACGCTTTAACCCGCGGCAGTCAGAGTAAACGTGAAGGGAGAAACCTCGTCAACTACCCCTGACTGAAGTCAGAGGCTTGGCAACAAGTCTTGGTTGACTAGCCTCAGTCCGTTTTCGGACGGACTCCGTTGGTTGGGAATCCGTTCAGTCGCAAGACGGGACGCAAACAGGCACCGCGGGATGTCGATCCTAGTCCCGCGCTCTGCGGTCTGCGGTTAAAAGCTCTGAGAGGTAGGAGCGGTGCTTCAGACAACAAACCCCTTCCAACATTGGCGAAGGATCACCACCGACCGCAAGGTCGAGCAGACGGAGCCTNCCAAGCAGCCGATCACCTTGGGTGTGGATGCGGGCTACAAGCACGTCGGCCTGAGCGCAACGACCGCCAAGGAAGAGTTGTTGGCTTCCGAGGTCGAACTGCGGCAGGACGTGACGGGCTTGCTCTCGGATCGCTTGGCACTTCGCCGCGCCCGACGCAACCGCAAGACCCGCTGCCGTGCGCCGCGTTTTGACAATCGCGTTCGATCAAAGCACAAGGGTTGGCTTGCGCCGTCCGTTGAAAACCGCATCCGTGCCCATCTTTCGCGCATCGAGGCTGTTTTGCGTCTTCTGCCCGTCACCTCCGTTACCGTAGAAACGGCGGCGTTCGATATGCAGAAGATCAAAAACCCGGAGATTGAAGGCGAAGGCTATCAGCAGGGCGAGCAGCTTGGCTTTTGGAACGTGCGCGAATATGTGCTGTTCCGCGACGGTCACGTTTGCCAAGCCTGCAAAGGCAGATCGAAAGATCTGATTCTCAACGTGCATCACATTGAGAGTCGGAAAACGGGAGGCGACGCGCCGGGCAACCTCATCACGCTGTGCGAGGCGTGCCACAAGGCGTATCACGCAGGCAAGTTGAAGCAGTTCAGTCCCCGGCGCGGCGCTTCTTTCAGGGCAGAGACTTTCATGGGCATCATGCGTTGGACGGTGCTCAACCGCCTGCGCGAGCGCCATCCCGAATTGCCTGTCACGAATGCCTACGGGTATCTGACCAAACACAAGCGCATCGTCGCGGGCTTGCCGAAGACGCATTGCGCGGACGCTTTCTGCATTGCTGGCGTCCTCGACGCAAAACGTCGGGGCGAATACCTGTTTCAGAAACAGACGCGCCGCCACAATCGCCAGATCCACAAGCTGACGATTCTCAAAGGCGGTGTGCGCAAGCGCCATCAGGCTCCGTACCTAGTGCACGGCTTCAGGCTCTTTGACAAGGTGCTGTGCAAAGGGGAAGTCGGCTTTATTTTTGGCAGACGCTCCTCGGGTGCATTCGATGTGCGCCGTCTGAACGGTACAAAGATTTCTGCCGGTATTTCCTACAAGAAACTTTCGCTTCTTGAGAAGCGAAAGATGTTTTTAACTGAACTGAGAAAGGAGGGCCGCGATTCCTCCCGCGTCTGAAGACGCGGGTTTCCTCGCGGAATTTCTATGAACCGTGTGTATAACTTCTCAGCGGGCCCGGCGGTGCTGCCGCTGGAGGTTCTGGAAGAAGCCTCGCGTGAACTGCCGAACTTTCACGGGCAGGGGATGAGTATTCTCGAAATGAGTCACCGCGGGGCCACCTATTCGGCGATTCATGAAGAAGCCCGGACGAACCTCAGAGAGCTCCTCGCAATCCCTGAAACGCACGATATTTTGTTTCTGCAGGGGGGCGGTCACCTGCAGTTTGCAATGGTTCCTCTGAATCTTCTCGGAGCCGCTGCGGAAGCCACTTATATCGTTAACGGCGTCTGGTCCAAGAAGGCCGCCACCGAAGCTGCCAAGTTCTGCCACGTGGATGTGATCACGAGTGACTACGGTCACGGCGTGCCGCCCGCGGACGTCGTGAAGGTCCCCAACGACGCGGCCTACCTCTACTACTGCCAGAACGAGACCGTAAACGGCCTGGAATTTAACTACATTCCGCCGGTGCCGGACTGTGTGCCTCTGGTAAGCGACGTGAGTTCCAATTTCCTGTCGCGCCCGATTGATTTTGCCAAGCACGCTCTGGTCTTTGCGGGCGCCCAGAAAAACTTCGGTCCGGCGGGCCTTACCGTTGTCATTGTCCGCAAAAACCTTCTGGGCCTCGCCCCGGAATCCTGCCCCACGATGCTCAACTACGCCGTGCACGCCAAGGCCGATTCCCTCTACAACACGCCGCCCGTCTTTGCGGTTTACATGGCGTGTCTTGTGACGCGGTGGCTCAAAAAAGAAGGCGGCATTGCCGAAATGGACCGCCGCGCCAAAGAGCGCTCAGGCCTCATTTATGACGTGATCGACAAGAGTGACGGCTTTTATATCAACACCATTGCCCCGCAGGCAAGAAGCCGCATGAATGTGGTCTTTACGCTCGCGGAAGAAGCGCTCACGGAGCTTTTTGTGAAAGAGGCAGCGGACGCCGGGCTCACCAACCTTAAGGGCCACCGCCTTGCGGGCGGCATCCGCGCGTCGCTCTACAACGCGCAGCCCAAGGAGGCAGCGCAGGCTCTTGCCAATTTCATGACCGTCTTTGCCGCGCGGCACGGATAATCCAAGACCAAGGGACAGCAGCCGATGACAGCAGAAAACACACAGGAAATTGAGCGCCTGAGAAAAGAAATCGACGCCGTGGACCGCGAAATCGTCGGCTGCATCGTGCGGCGCTCGCAGTTGGCGCAATCCGTCGGTAAAGCCAAGGGAACGGCCCCCGTCTACCGCCCCGAACGTGAGCGTGAGGTGGTGGAGCGGGCTCTCGCGGAAAACCGCCGGCTGGGCGGCCTTTTGCCGGACTCCGTTCTCTCAACGCTTTACCTTGAGATTGTGTCGGCGTGCCGGGCGCTCGAAGCCCGGCCGTCGGTTGCTTATCTGGGCCCCCAGGGGACCTTCACCGAAATGGCGGTGTTAAAGCAGTTCGGAAGCAACATCGAGGCGCGCCCCTGCGAAAGTATTGACGAAGTCTTTCATTCGGCCGAATCCGGCCGTACGCTTTACGCCGTCGTCCCCGTGGAAAACAGCTCCCAGGGGACCGTGACGCGCACGATGGACCTTCTGTTTTCCTCACCCTTATCCATTATCGGGGAAGTGCACATTCCGATTGCGCACAACCTCATGAATTTCACAGGGAAAAAAGAAGACATTGAAGTGGTCTCGGCGCACCCGCAGGCTTTGGCGCAGTGCCGCGCGTGGCTCGGCACGCACCTGCCGGGCGTTAAAACCATTCCGGCTGCAAGTAATGCGGAGGCCGCGCTTGAGGCCTCCAAAAATCCGAAGATGGCGGCGATTGCCGCAACGCGCGCCGCGGAACTCTATGGGCTACAGATTGTTTCGGCCGGTATTCAGGACGATCCCCGCAACCGCACGCGGTTTCTGGTGCTCGGGCACGCGGTGGCGGCTAAGGGAAGTGCCGGGAGCGACAAAACGAGTGTCGTCTTTTCGGTTCCCAACCGCGCGGGGCAACTCTTTCATGCGCTCGAGCCCCTGGAGAAAAACGGCGTATCGATGATGCGGCTTGAGAGCCGCCCGGCAAGAAACGGCGCCTGGGACTACAACTTCTTTGTGGATGTGGAAGGACACGCTACAGACGCCAAGGTCGCGCAGGCTCTGGCGGAAATGAAGGAAGTTTCGAGTTTCTTTAAGGTGCTCGGCTCCTACCCGCAGGCCAAAGATTATTAAGTCCGGCAACAGGAAAAAAATCAGGGAGAAAGAACATGAATGACGCATTGAAAGTAAAGCCCCACATTGCCGCGATTTCCCCGTATGTGGCGGGCAAACCCATCGAAGAGACCGCCAAGGAATACGGTCTCAAACTCAACGAAATTGTGAAGCTTGCGAGTAACGAAAATCCCCTGGGGATGCCCGAGAGCGCGCGAAAAGCCGTGGAAGCGGTGATGACGTCAGTCTCCCGCTACCCCGATGGGAACGCCCGTGTGTTTCGTGAGGCGGTGGCAAAGCACTTTGGCCTCACGCCCGACTGGGTGATCGGCGGTAACGGATCAGACGAGATCCTGGGCCTCATTGCCCGTCTGGTGCTCACGCCTGAAACAAGCTGCGTCTACTCGCAGTACTCTTTTTCCGTTTATGAGCTTTCCGCACAGGAAAACGGTGCACGCTGCGTGTGCGTGCCTGCCAAAGACTTTGCAGTGGATTTAGACGCCATTGCCGCAGCCGTTGACGCGACAACGCGGCTCGTGTTTATCACCAATCCCAACAATCCCACGGGGCTTGCCTTAACCGAAAGCGCGATTGATGCGTTTTTGGCAAAGATCCCGCGCGACTGCATTGTGGTTTTGGACGAAGCCTACTGCCATTACCTCGCGCCTGAAGAGAGAACTGATTCTCTGAAATGGGTGAAAGAGTATGCAAACGTCGTTGTGACGCGGACGTTCTCAAAGGCCTATGGGCTTGCCGGCCTGAGATCCGGCTTTGCACTTGCGCAGCCCGCGCTCATTGAAATGCTTAACCGCATCCGGCCGCCCTTTAACATGAATACGGCCGCGCAGGCTGCGGCCGCGGCCTGCATTGACGACGCCGCGTTTTTGGAGCGCGTCTACAAGGAAAACCGCGCGGGCGTCGCAACGCTTGAAACCTTCTTTAAGGAGCAGGAGATCCGTTACCTGCCGACAACCGCCAACTTTGTGCTTGCGCAGACCGGTCCCAAAACCGCGGAACTTAATACCGAACTTTTAAAGCGCGGTGTGATCGTGCGGCCGGTGAAAAGCTATGGGCTTCCTGACTGGCTCAGGGTGTCCGTGGGAACCGCCCGGGAAAACGCGCGCTTTATTGAAGCCTTTCAGGCCGCGCGCAAAGCGCTCGGGCTTAGTTAAGGCGGAGACGGGCGATGCGTCTTGCGTTAATCGGAACGGGCCTAATCGGGGGATCGGCCGCCTGGGCTTTTCAAAAGGCCGGTGTCGTTGACGCCGTCACGGCCTGTGATATTTCCATGGGTGCCGCAGAAAAAGCGGTGAGCCTCGGAATTGCTGACCGAGCAACGGCAAAAGTGGCCGACGCTGTGTCTGATGCCGACTGCATTTTGGTTGCCGTTCCGGTTCTCGCGATGGAAGGGGTGTTTGCTGAGATTACCGAAGCCATGCGGCAGGAGGCCTGGGTGACCGATGTCGGCTCCACCCGGTGCGGTGTGATTGCCGCGGCCCGGAAAGCCTTGGGAGAACGGTTCTCGCGCTACGCGCCGGTGCATCCGATTGCTGGGGGCGAAATGCCCGGTGTTGAATACGCCGACAGCGCGCTCTTTTCGGGGACCAAGGTGATTTCAACGCCCACGGATGACATGAATCTAGAGGCCGTGGCATTCTGGGAAAAAGCCTGGGAAGCCGTGGGGGCGAAACTATTCCGGATGACGCCTGAAACGCACGACCGGATTTTTGCGGCGGTAAGTCACCTGCCGCACGTGCTGGCCTATGCGCTCGTGGACGCGATGGCCAAAACCCCGGAAGCTGATGAAAAATTCCGTTTTGTGGGCGCTGGCTTCAGAGACTTCACGCGCATTGCGGCTTCCAGTCCCGTAATGTGGCGCGATATTTGTCTGGCCAACCGACGGGCGCTCCTTGAGAGCCTGGAAAACGTTCAGGCCGAACTTGCACTTCTTCACGAAGCAATCCGCACCGGGGACGCCGAAACGCTCACTGAAATCTTCTCGCGCGCAAGCCACATCCGCCGCACCGTTCAGGTGCCCGCCAAGAAGTAAAGGAGAGCCATGAAAGTTTTTCCGCCTGAACTCACCGTACCGGCCGTTACCGCTGCCTCGGGCACCGTGCGGCTCCCTGGCAGCAAGTCCATTTCCAACCGGGCGCTCATCCTTGCGGCGCTCGCGCACGGGAGAACAACGCTTACGGGGCTGTTGCGGGCCGACGATACGGAACGCATGATCGAAAGCCTGAGGCTTTTGGGCGTTGCGGTGGATGTGAAGGACGATGCCTGCACCGTCACGGGCTGCGGGGGATTTTTCCCGGTGAAGTCCGCGGATCTTTTTATTGGAAACGCGGGCACTGCGGCAAGAACCCTGACGGCAGCATTGGCTTTCAGTGAAGGCAACTACCGTATTGACGGCATCGAGCGCATGCGCGAGCGCCCGATTGCCGACCTCCTGGCAGCCCTGCGGGAACTTGGTGCTGAGATCACCTGCGAACAAAATGAGGGTTTTCTGCCGCTTCGGTTTTCACCGGTGAAGCCGCGCGGCAACGTGGTGCATATCCGAGGCAACGTCTCAAGTCAGTACCTGACGGCGCTCCTTATCATTTCGCCGCTGATAGCCCCTGCCGAAGGCCTCAAAATCGTGATTGAGGGAGAGCTCATCAGCCGCCCCTACATCAAAATCACGACTACCATGATGGCCGCGTTCGGCGTCAGGGTGACGGAACTGCCCGACGGCTTTCTCGTGACGCCGGGGCAATACCGTGCGGTAGAACAGTACGCCGTGGAGGGCGACGCCTCGGGTGCAAGTTACTTCCTCGCTTTAGGCGCTTTGGCGGGCGGTCCCGTGCGCGTTGAGGGGGTCGGGAAAAATGCGCTTCAGGGGGACGCGGCTTTTGCGGACCTATTGGAAATGATGGGCGCGCGGATTGTGAAGGGCGAAAACTTCATTGAGGCCTCGGCCCCGGCAGACGGCATTCTCAAGGGGATTGACGCGGACTGTACGCTCATCCCGGACGCCGCCATGACGCTCGTGCCGATGGCGCTGAAAACGCGGGGGAAGGTGCGGTTGACCGGCATCGGCTCCTGGCGCGTGAAGGAAACGGACCGCATTCACGCGATGGCAACCGAAATGCGCAAATTCGGCGCTGAAGTCACCGAAGGCCCGGACTGGCTTGAAGTGAGCCGCGGCGTGAAGCCCCTTCCCGAAAAAGTGACGGTTGCCACCTATGATGACCACCGCATGGCGATGAGCTTTTCGCTGGCGGCGACGGTGGGTGTCACAACCGTGATTCTCGATCCGGGCTGCACCGCAAAGACCTATCCGGCCTATTTCACTGATTTTTTCCGGTTAATTCACTCAAAGTGATGCCCGTGGGGCATCGGGTAGTAAAAACGATGGTTGACGTTATTGCAATCGACGGACCTACGGCAAGCGGCAAGGGCACCGTGTCAGCGCGTGTTGCCGCAAAGCTCGGGTTTCATTATCTCGACAGCGGCGCGCTTTACCGCCTCTGCGCCTTAAGAACCATGAAGTCGGGGGGCGACCTGAAAAACGAGGCGGTCTGCGCTGAAGAGGCCCGAACCATGCATCCCGTCTTTAATGGCGGCCGAATTGTTTTGGACGGCGCGGATGTGACCGAAGCCATCCGCACCGAAGAGGTGGGGCTTGCCGCAAGCGTTGTGGCGGCCTACCCCTCGGTACGGGCTGAGTTACTTGACCTGCAGAGGCGCTACGCACAGGCCCCGGGCCTGGTGGCGGACGGCCGCGACATGGCTTCCGTGGTGTTTCCTGATGCCCCTTTAAAGGTCTTTTTGACGGCTACGCCTGAAGCGCGCGCAATGCGCAGATATAACCAGTTGATTGAAAAAGGAATTTCTGCTAACCTTTCAAATCTTACCCGGGATTTGGCCGAACGCGACCGTCGGGACCGCGAACGCGCGGTTGCGCCCTGCGTGCCGGCAGCGGATGCGCACATCCTAGACAGCTCGGATCTCACGATTGAAGAGACCGTGGATCAGATCATGGCGTGGTGGCGGAAGCTTCCCCGGTAAAGAACCGTTTTTCAGCCTTAAAGGCCGCCGGGGGCTTTTAGGGAAATTTAAAGCAACACCGCCCCATCGGTCTGACATTTCAGACTCCCGGACGGGCGAGATCATTAACGATTTAACTACATGTCCAACAATACCAATACCGAATCTTTTGCCCAGCTCTTTGAAGAGAGCCTTGCCAAGCAGGAAATGCGCCAGGGCGAAGTCATCACCGCTGAAGTTGTCCGCGTTGACTACAACTACGTTGTCGTGAACGCCGGCCTTAAGTCTGAAGCTTATGTGCCCATCGAAGAATTCAAGGATGACCGCGGTGAAGTGACCGTGCAGCCCGGCGACTTCGTTTCCGTGGCAATTGAATCGGTTGAAAACGGCTACGGCGATACGATCCTCTCCCGCGACAAGGCTAAGCGCCTTGCGGCCTGGATGAACCTCGAAAAGGCTCTGGAATCCGGCGAACTCGTCACCGGCACCATCACCGGGAAGGTGAAGGGCGGCCTCACCGTCATGACCAACGGCATCCGCGCGTTCCTGCCGGGCTCCTTGGTCGATACGCGTCCTGTGAAGGATACGACCCCGTACGAAGGCAAGACCCTCGAATTCAAGGTCATCAAGCTTGACCGTAAGCGCAACAACGTTGTTGTCTCCCGCCGCGCCGTTGTGGAAGCGAGCATGGGCGAAGAACGCGCCAAGCTCCTTGAAACGCTCGCCGAAGGCGCCGTTGTCAAGGGTATCGTCAAGAACATCACCGACTACGGTGCGTTCGTTGATTTGGGCGGCATCGACGGCCTTCTGCACATCACCGACCTCGCCTGGCGCCGCGTGCGTCACCCGAGCGAAGTCGTTCAGGTCGGCCAGGAAATCGAAGCCAAGGTTCTTAAGTTCGACAAGGAAAAGAACCGTGTTTCTCTGGGCCTCAAGCAGTTGGGCGAAGATCCGTGGATCGGCATTGCCCGCCGCTATCCGCAGGGCACCCGTCTCTTCGGCAAGGTCACCAACATCACCGACTACGGTGCTTTCGTTGAAATCGAAAGCGGCATCGAAGGCCTGGTGCACGTCTCCGAAATGGACTGGACCAACAAGAACGTCGATCCGAAGAAGGTTGTGCAGTTGGGTGACGAAGTCGAAGTCATGGTTCTTGACATCGACGAAGAACGCCGCCGTATTTCTCTCGGCATGAAGCAGTGCAAGGCCAACCCCTGGCAGGAATTCAACCAGAGCCACAAGAAGGGCGACAAGGTGAAGGGCCAGATCAAGTCCATCACCGACTTCGGTGTGTTCATCGGACTGCCCGGTGGCATTGACGGCCTCGTGCACCTCTCTGACCTCTCCTGGAACGAACCGGGCGAAGAAGCCGTCCGTAAGTACAAGAAGGGCGACGAAGTCGAAGCCATGGTTCTCGCAATCGACACCGACCGCGAACGCATCAGCCTCGGCATCAAGCAGCTGGGCGGTGATCCGTTCTCTTCCTTTGCCGGCACCCATGAAAAGGGTACGCTCGTCAAAGGCACGGTGAAGGCCGTTGATGCTAAGGGCGCCACGATCGACCTCGGTGACGACACCGAAGGGTATCTGCGTGCTTCCGAAATCTCGAGCGAACGCGTGGAAGACGCCACGACGCAGCTCAAGGTCGGTGACACGGTTGAAGCCCTCATCATCAGCGTTGACCGTAAGAACCGCTCCATCCAGCTCTCCATCAAGGCTAAGGATGCCGCGCAGACCCGCGAAGTGCTTGACCGCGTCAACAGCGACGCTTCCGCCGGTACCACCAACCTTGGTGCTCTGCTCAAGGCTAAGCTTGAACAGAAGTAATCAGGGTGGTGTCTATGCGGGCTCTTACCAAGTCTGAACTGATCGACAAGGTCTTTGCCCGCCACGGCAGCCTCACCAACCGCGAGGCCGACGAGGCGGTCAACGAGATCCTCAAAACGATCATCAGCGCGATGAGCCACGGCGTTCGCGTCGAAGTCCGCGGTTTCGGCAGCTTCAGTCTGAAGCACCGTGCAGCGCGCACGGGCCGCAACCCCCGGACGGGGGCCACCGTCGAAGTCCCGGCCAAATTTGTTCCGCACTTCCGTGCAGGCAAAGAAATCCGTGACGCGATGAACGGCAGAGCAGGTGTGACTCCTCTGAAGTAACACCTGACACAGTTGGCGAATACTGCGCTCATTCGCACAAAACGGCTTTCGAAGATTCCCTTCGGGGAAAAACTTCGGGAGCCGTTTTCTTTTGCGTCTGTTGTCTGAAATTCTTGTATGGAAGAATCTTTGGGCTGAAACCGCCTGAAATTCTTTTATAAAAGAATTTCGCGCAGAAAAGCGGACGAAATTCTTCTGTGGAAGAAACTTTTTGCCGAACAATGTAAGGCGGCACTGTGTGCGGAGTTTTTCAGCAAAAACGAAGGAGAGGAAAACGAAACGACAGCGGCGGACAGCTCTTGAAAAAATATGCCTTCAGCCGTGTCGGCAGTGCATAATACGCAAATTGGGCAGTAACCCTTTGAACTTTGGTTTCCACAGCAGGATTGATTGATATGCGATTGACGGCTGCAGCAGCACTTCTGGCGGCGATCGGTTTTTCGGCTCAGGCCGCAGACCTCGGCACGCTTTCCGTGACTTCCCGTTTAAATGAGCCCCTGTCGGCGCGGCTTACCGTCAACAATGTCGATCCCAAGGTCGAGCCCCTGGTGGTTCGTCTTGCGCCCGAAGCAACTTATGACCGCATCGGCAAGAAGCCGCTTGCGGCCGACACGGGCCTGGAACTGACGCTTGAAAGTAAGTCCCCTTGGGTTGTCCGCATTAAAAGCGAAAAGCCCGTGACCTCACGGGACTTCCCGCTCATTGTGGAACTTAACGACGGCGGCAAACTCTCCGCCAAGTACTACCGCATCCGCCTGGAACCGGCAGTTGCGCCGGCTCCGGCCGCAGCGCCCATGGCGACAGCTCAGGCGCAGACAAAGCAGGCTGCTCCCTCGGCAGGGAAACTCCCGTCAACGGCCGCCATGCCCTCGGTTGAAACGAAGAAGGCAGAACCTGCCGCAAAACCCGCACCCGCTAAGCGCGAAACGGTGAAGGCAAAGCCTCAAGTGAAACCCGCTTCCGCGAAGACCACAACCAATAAGCCGCAGTACACGCTCGCCGATCCCATTATCGTGAAGCCCGGCATGACGATGTGGTCGATTGCCAACCTCTTGGTGCCGCGCTATGAGGGGGCGCGTACCGAAGAAGTGCTGGTGGCTTTGATCCGCCGCAACCCTGCTGCCTTTAAAAACGGCCGTATCAGCGGGCTTAAACCCGGTGCCCGCTTAAAGGAGCCCACACAGGCGCAGGTCGATGCCGTCGGCACCGACGTTGCCTGGTGCCTTGTGCATGTGACGCCTAATGCGGATATGCGTAAGGCCCCCTCGGCACGAAACTTGAACCGTGCGCATCAGCGCATGAAGCAAGCCCGCATTGCCTGGACGCCGAAGAAACCGGCGGCTGAGGTTCAAAAGCCCGCTGTCAAACCCGCTGAGCCCATGAAGCCCGCGGCGCCTGAAGCAAAGCCTGAAACGGCGGCTCCGGCCGCAGCTGCTGCGGCTGCCGCTGCGACAGCGGCAGCAACGACTGAAGCTCTGACGCCCGCAGCAGCACCTGAAGAAACAAAACCGGCTCAAACGCAGGCAACCAAGACCGAACCCGCGGCCGACACGCAGCCTGTAATGACGGCGCAACCCGCGGTTGAAGAAAAGACCGAGGAAGAAGGGAGCAGCGCCTGGCTCTGGGGCCTCTTGATTATTCTCATCGCTGCTGCCGCAGGCGGCTGGTTTGTCTGGCGCCGCAAGAAGGAAAAGGAAGAGTTTGAACGCACCGAGCGCACCATCCGCTTTCTGAGGCCGGAACCGGCCACGCCGCAGCAGGTGCGGAACATGGATGAGTTGCTCACGAAGCGCATGGAAGCTGACGCTGCGGCAAAGCGCGGCTTTGACGCAGCGCCCGCCGCAACAGCGACCGCAACCGCTGCCGCAGCGGCAACGGTGACGGCTTCTGAGACGAAGGCACCTGAAACTGCGGCTCCGCAGCCTGCTGCCGAAGTTAGGCCCGAAGTGAAGGCTCAGGCGCCTGAAGAAGAGCCCCGTCCCTTTACGCTCACGAGCACGTCTTCGGGGATGCAGATTCAGCCGCCCGAGGCTTTTTCCGCGGAAACCCCGGTAACGGCAGAGGACGGTCACAGCCCCGAAGCGATGGCCGTGAAGCTCGCCGCTGCCCAGCAAAAGATTGATGCGGGGTTCCCGGACGATGCCGAGAAACTTCTGCGTGAAGTAAAGCTCTTCGGCACGGACGAGCAGAGAGCCGCCGCAGAGCGCCTTCTTGACGCCGTGCGCCGCGTTTAAGCCGGATGCAGGAACGCTTTCCCTACGCGCCGGAGGCGGCTTTCCGCACGGCGCTCGGTATTGAATACACGGGCACGCACTATAACGGCTGGCAGACGCAGCCTGACGGCCGTACGGTGCAGGACGTGCTGGAACGCGCCATAAAGCGGTTTCTCACGAAGCCCGCAGGCACCATCTGCGCGGGCCGCACGGACGCCGGCGTGCATGCCACGGGCCAGGTGGTGCACGTTGATACGGACTGTGAGCGTTCGGTCACTTCCTGGGAGAGGGCACTTAACACCTTTTTGCCCGACGATATCGCGGTCCGCTGGGCTGTGCCCGTAAACGACCGTTTTCATGCGCGTTTTTCCGCGCGCAGCCGGACGTATCAGTACTGGATTCTGAACGACCGGATCCGCTCGGCCGTTAATTTCGGGCGCACGGGCTGGGTGTGGCGGCCGTGTGATGAAGAGAGGATGCGCGAGGCCGCGGCCTGCCTTATCGGGGAACACGACTTCTCAAGTTTCCGTGCAGCGGACTGTCAGGCGGCAACCCCGGTGCGCACGATGACGGCAATCAATATTGTGCGTCGAGGCCGTTATATCGGCATTGAACTCACCGCAAACGCCTTTTTGCAGCACATGGTGCGAAATATCGTGGGGTCGCTTATTTACGTGGGCGTGGGACGCGAGAAGCCTGAGTGGATGAAAGAAGTGCTTGAAGCGAAGGAAAGAGCCGCTGCAGCGCCCACTTTTGACGCTGCAGGGCTATATCTCGTGGGAGTGGGGTATCCGGATTTTCCGGAAATTCCGGTGAAGGGATATGACCCCTTTTAACCGTTTTGCCGGGCGTTACGTACGCTCGGGTGCGGCAGGGGCTTGAGGCGTACAATGGTCGCGCCCGCGCCGCCGTCTCTTTCATAGGGTTCGGCAAACGCAACGACGGCGTCAAACTGCTTGAGCCACCGGCGCACTTTTTCCTTGAGAATGGACTGACGGTCCGGGTTGCTGTTGCCCTTACCGTGGATGATGCGCACGCAGAGACGTTCGTTTGTCTGTGACTTGCGGATAAAGTCAATCACGGCTTCGCGGGCTTCTTCCACAAACATCCCGTGAAGGTCGAGTTGCCCCACAACGCACCAGCGGCCGCGTCTGAGGTCGCGCGGCACATCCGGCCCCACTTCAGGACGCCGGAAGGAAAGGCCGTCTTCGCTTTCGAGAAACTCGATCGAATCGGCTTCGTCGCTTAAGGATTCGGCAAGCACCGCTTTGTTGTCGGCAATTGTCTGCTGCGGCACCGGAGCGGGCTTTTTCTTTTCGTGCTGGGCGCGTTTGTCATTTCCGAGCGGCTCAACTCCCGCTTTTTTCATCGCGGCGGCAAAGCTGATGTCGGCGTCTTTACTCGCTGCGGAGAGCTTTACGCCCTGCGCGGCGCGCACGCCCGTACGGTTCATTTCCTTTAAAAAATCCAGTGTACCCTGGGCAATGCGTTGCTCTACTTTTTCCTGCCGAAGTTTTTCTTCAGCTCGTTCACGATGGCGGGCTTTGAGTTCCGCAGCCATCGGTTTTAAAGCGTCAAATGCATTTCCCATAGGTACACCTTCATTTTCAATGAATTACTTGCCGAGCGACTCCAGGTAGCGCTGCGCGTCAAGCGCGGCCTTGCAGCCCGAAGCGGCGCTGGTGACTGCCTGACGGTAGATCGGGTCAGCGCAGTCGCCAGCGGCAAAGACGCCCTTAATGTTAGTCGCAGTACGCGCTCTCGGATCGGTTTCGGTGACGATGTAGCCGTCCTGCATCGTGACCTGGCCGTCAAAGATCTTGGTGTTGGGGCTGTGGCCGATCGCGATAAAGACGCCGTCCACGGTAATCGTGTCAACCGTGTCGTTTTCGGTGTTGCGGATTGCAAGGGCGTTCACGGCATTGTCGTTACCGAGCACTTCCTTCACTTCGTAGGGGGTGTGCAGCACGATCTTGCCTTCGTTGACCGTATCCATCAGGCGGTCAACCATGATGGGTTCGGCGCGGAAGGTGTCACGGCGGTGCACGAGGTGCACGATCGAGGCAATCTGCGAGAGGTAGAGGGCTTCTTCAAGCGCGGCATTGCCGCCGCCCACGACCGCAACCGGCTTACCTTTGTAGAAAAAGCCGTCGCAGGTTGCGCAGGCCGAGACGCCGCGGCCGCGGTACTTGGTTTCGCTCTCAAGCCCCAGGTACTTCGCGGAAGCACCGGTCGCGATGATGAGGGCATCGCAGGTGTAGTTGTTGAGGTCACCTTCCAGGCGGATCGGCTTTTCGTTCAAATGCGTCGTGTGAATCGTGTCAAAGACGATCTTCGTCTGGAAACGTTCGGCGTGAGCCTGAAGGTTTGCCATCAGCTGCGGGCCTTCGATGCCGTTTTGGGCGCCGGGCCAGTTGTCAACTTCAGTGGTGGTCATGAGCTGACCGCCCTGTTCCATACCGGTGATGATGACGGGCTTCAAATTAGCGCGGGCTGCGTAAACTGCAGCGGTATAACCGGCAGGGCCGGAACCCAGGATGAGAACCGGGGCGTGAATCACATCAGACATTACAGTAACTCCAAATTTCAAAGGGGTGTCTGCACAAAAAGCGCTGCTTCAAGACCGAGAATTTGAAGCGGCTGCAGTCACCATGTGTTGCGGTGATTATACGAAAGGGCCCTTTCAAATAAAGGAAAATTCACACAGATCGTTGCAACTGACGTTCGGGTTTTATCGTCATCATAGGAAGGTGCTTGTCGGAGGCCTCGC
This sequence comes from Duodenibacillus massiliensis, assembly GCF_900128485.1. Classification (GTDB taxonomy): domain Bacteria; phylum Pseudomonadota; class Gammaproteobacteria; order Burkholderiales; family Burkholderiaceae_F; genus Duodenibacillus; species Duodenibacillus massiliensis. Next base: position 376,746 of record NZ_LT635859.1, on the reverse strand, counting down.
TTTTTACGGACACGTGCCTTCCGTGGGAGGTTGATAAAATTGACTCCCTGAGAAAATTGAAAAACAACACGAAATCAATAATAATTGTCTTGATAAAGGAACTTCCGTGACTAAAAGTTTCCCAACGTGTGGAACTATAGCCGCTTAGGCAGGCGTCGCAGCAGAGCTGGCGGCCGGTGTAACTTTACGGGGACGCCCGCGCGGGCGTTTCGGTCCCACAAACTCCAACTTCTGCTTTCTCGGCCTGCCGGGCTTCTTATGCTCCCCATCTTTTTCCAAGATTTGGGCATAATGAGAAAATCAGGGGCTTTCAGCCCCTTTGTGCGGGGCAAGAGAACCGCTGCAACAATTTCTGAGGGAGAAACACATGCATTTCAAGCGCTGGCAGAAAGCGGCGGTTCTGGTGGCTGCCGCAGCGGCGGTTCTTTCCGGCTGCGGGGATAAAAAGACGCAGGAGGTGGCAAAACCCGCCGAACAGACGATCGGCATCGTGCAGCTTGTGGAGCATTCGGCACTGGATGACGCCAACCGCGGCATTGTCGACGCCCTAAAGGCGCGCGGCATCAAGCTTGCAATCGACCAGCAAAACGCGCAGGCTGATCAGTCGAACCTTAGAAACATCGCCCAGCGCTTCGTTTCGCACAACTACCCCCTGATTTTCGCGATTGCAACGCCTGCGGCTCAGACCGCCGCCAACGCCACCACAACGATTCCGATTGTGGCAACGGCGGTGACGGACTTTGCGGTTGCAAAGCTCGTCAAAGACAACGCCAAGCCCGGCACGAACGTGACGGGGTCCTCCGACATGAACCCGATTGCGGCGCAGATTGAACTTCTCACGCAGCTTGTGCCGGGCGCGAAGACCGTCGGCACGATCTACAACAGCTCGGAAATCAATTCGCAGTTTCAGGTGGAACTTGCGAAAAAAGAACTCGCAAAGAAGGGCATTGAACTCGTGGAAGCCACGGTTTCCAGCGTAAACGACGTGCAGCAGACCGCGCAAAGCCTTGTGGGTAAGGTGCAGGCGATTTATCTGCCCACTGATAACGTGATGGCCTCAGCGATGCCGACGCTCTACCGCATCACCAAGGAAGCCAAGATCCCCGTGATTCCGGGGGAAGCCGCGCTTCTTAAAAACGGCGCGCTTGCCACGGTCGGTATTGACTACTACACGATCGGAAAACTCGCAGGCAACATGGGCGCCGATATTCTGGAAGGGAAGGGCAAGCCCGAAACCATGCCGATTCAGTACCAGACGGAATTTACGGCTGTGGTAAACCCGACGGTCGCGAAGGAACTCGGCATCACCATTCCTGAAGCGATCGCAAAGACCGCCAAAACCGTTCAATAATTATTGACTCCGTCCCGTTTTCCGGCGTGCGGGAAGCGGGACTCTTTCTTTTTGAAGTGAAGCTAAAGCGATGCTTGACTTACTGATTCCGACCGTAGCGCAGGGGCTTTTGTGGGCCCTGATGGCCCTGGGTGTCTACATCACGTTTCGGGTGCTCGATATTGCCGACCTTTCGGTTGAAGGCACGTTTCCGCTGGGAGCAGCGGTAGCGTCCACCGTGCTCGCTTCAGGCTACGGCATAGGCACCGCCTTTATCTTCGCGGCGGTCGCAGGGGCCCTTGCGGGCGTCATTACGGCGCTTTTAACCACCAAACTCAAGATCCCGGCTCTCTTGGCCGGTATCCTCACGATGATCGGGCTTTACTCGATTAATCTGCATGTGATGGGGAAAGCCAACGTCTCGCTTCTTCGCGTTGACACGGTCTTTAGTTTCGTGAGGGACTGGGGGCTCACGGACGCTCAGGCCACTTTCATTGTGGGCCTTGTTGCCGTCATTCTGGTGGGCTGCGCCATCTACTGGTTCTTTGGTACGGAATTGGGCACAAGCATCCGCGCAACGGGCTTTAATCCCCAGATGGCCCGGGCGCAGGGGATTAACACCGACACCATGGTGATCCTGGGGCTTTTGATCAGCAACCTTCTCGTGGCGCTTTCAGGCGCGCTTGTTGCGCAGTCCAACGGTTTTGCCGACGTCGGTATGGGAACCGGCACGATTGTGATCGGGCTTGCTTCCGTCATTATCGGTGAGGTGCTCTTCGGCACCCGAAGCTTTAAAAACTGCCTCATTGCCGTGATTCTCGGCTCGATCGTCTACCGCCTTGTGATTGCCGTGGTGCTGCAGCTCGGGATGCCCCCGAACGACCTCAAGCTCTTTACCGCCGTACTGGTGGCCGTTGCGCTTTCCATGCCGATGTTAAAAGGCAAACTGAAACTGCGCCGCATCGTGAAGTAACTTCCGGGAAAAAAAGAAAATGCTCATCGTTAAAGACGTTCATAAAACATTTTTCCCGGGCAGCGTCAACGAGAAAAAGGCCCTGCAGGGCGTGGATCTGACGCTCAAAGACGGCGACTTTGTGACCGTGATCGGTTCCAACGGCGCCGGTAAGTCAACGCTTTTAAACGCTGTGGCAGGCGTCTTTCCGATTGACACGGGCCGCATTGAAATCAGCGGCACCGACGTTACGAAGATGCCGGAATACCAGCGGGCCCGCTTTATCGGCCGCGTTTTTCAGGATCCGATGAAGGGAACGGCCGCGGGCATGATGATTGAGGAAAACCTCGCGATGGCCGCGCGCCGAGGCAAGCGCCCGGGGCTGCGCTGGAGCTCTCAGGGCGAACAGACCGAGCGCTTTAAGGCGATGTTGAGAGAACTCGACCTGGGGCTTGAGGACCGGATGACCGCGCACGTGGGGTTGCTTTCGGGCGGCCAGCGTCAGGCGGTGACGCTTCTGATGGCTACGCTTGTGCGCCCCGAACTTTTACTGCTTGACGAACACACCGCCGCGCTTGACCCCAAGACTGCGGAAAAAGTGCTGCAGCTCACTGACCGCATCGTCCGTCAGCACAACCTCACCACCCTCATGATCACGCACAATATGCGTGACGCACTGCGCTTTGGAAATCGCCTCATCATGATGCATGCCGGGCGCGTGGTGGAAGATATTCCGGGGGATGTGAAAAAGACGCTCGCCGTGCCTGATCTTTTGGATCTCTTTGAGAAGCGGGCCGGTAAGGACGTGGCTGTCGGAGACGCGATGCTTTTGGGATAATGTGCCTGAAACCTTAAGTCCCGAGGAATGTATGTCTGAAAAAAGAGCAGACACCGTCAAGGTGTCGGTTTTGGTGCCGTGCTGCAACGTTTCGGTCTTTGTCCGGGAGTGTTTAGAAAGTATTGTCGGCCAGACACTCAAAGAGATTGAAATTATCTGTATTAACGACGGTTCAACTGACAATACGCTTGACATCATTCAGGAGTTTGCCGCGCGCGACAGCCGTATCCGTGTGCTTGATAAAAAGAATTCCGGGTATGGTGACTCCATGAATAAGGGCCTGGAAATGGCTCGCGGTGAGTACATCGGCATTGTGGAGTCGGATGACTTTGTTGAACCCGGGATGTTTGAAAAGCTCTACAGCGCAGCCAAGGCCAATGACCTCGATATCTGCCGGTCTCAATATTGGTCTTACAAGGACGGCGTTGACACACCTTGTGAAATCCGCAAGGTTCCTTTCAATACTGTGTTCACGCCTCTTCGCGAGACCGAGGTTATTTTTGCTCCGCCCGCAATTTGGACTTCAATTTACCGTCGTTCCATGCTGATCGAAAACGGTATTGCGTTTTTGCCTACGCCCGGAGCAAGTTTTCAGGATACGGGATTTGCATTCAAGACATTTGTCTGCTGCCGGCGTTTCATGCTTCTGCCGGACTTATTCCTGCATTACAGACAGCATGCCAATAATTCCGTTAAGTCGGATAAGAAGATTTCCTGCGTCGCGGACGAATGGGCCGAGATCATCCGCTTCTGCAGAGAAAGAGATGACTGGATTACCCTCAAAACACTCATTCCGCGGGTTTCGTTTTATGGTTACCGTTGGAATTTTGCGCGTTTAAGCCATGATGCTGCCATGCGGTTTTTCGAGCGCTGGCGCACGGATTGGCTGACATGGAACAAAGAAGTGAGTTTGGTGAGCGTCCTGCGGGGTTCCAAAAAACTTTACGCGTTGCTGCTGCTTTATTGTCCGGCTTTAGCGCGCTGGTATTTCACACGCAAATTTAAACAGAAAAACCAGAACTGAGATTTTTGCAGAGGACACATCGTATGTACGATTTTCTTGTTGTCGGAGCCGGCCTTTTCGGAGCTGTGTTTGCACATGAAGCCAAACGTGCTGCCGGAAAAAAGGTCAAAGTGATCGATGTCCGCAATCACCTAGCCGGGAACATTTACACCGAAGAGCAGCACGGCATCATGGTTCACAGGTACGGCGCTCATATTTTCCACACCAGTAACAAAGCCGTGTGGGATTACATCAATGCGTTCGGAGCCTTTAATAATTTCGTCAATTCTCCGGTGGCCAACTTTAAGGGTGAGCTCTTTAACCTGCCTTTTAACATGAACACGTTCTACCAAATGTGGGGTGTGAAAACACCGCAGGAGGCCCGCCGAAAGATTGAAGATCAAAAGGCTGAAGCCGGTAAAACGATCACAACGCCCCGCAATCTTGAAGAACAGGCCGTGAGTCTGGTGGGGCCGGACATCTACCGTAAACTCATCAAGGGGTATACCGAGAAGCAGTGGGGGCGTGAATGCACGGAGCTGCCTGCTTCCATCATCCGGCGTCTTCCGGTGCGGATGACCTTTGACAACAACTACTTTAACGATGCTTACCAGGGAATTCCGGTTGAGGGCTACACAAAGCTCGTGGAGAGAATGCTCGAAGGGATTGAGGTTGAACTGGGCATTGATTACCTGAAAGATCGGGAGGTGCTCAATGCTTCGGCCGAGCGAGTGCTTTTCACCGGGCCGATTGATGCATTTTTTGACTACGAGCTCGGCCATCTGGAGTACCGTAGTCTGCGCTTTGAGGATGAGTTGCTGGCAACGGATAATTATCAGGGCGTCGCGGTGATGAACTTCACAGACCGTGAAACACCTTACACGCGCATCATTGAGCACAAGCATTTTGTGCACGGTACGCAACCAGAGACCATTATCACTCGTGAATATCCGATGACCTGGACACCGGGCGCAGAGCCTTACTATCCAGTCAACGATGCACGTAATTCGGCGCTTTATCAGAAGTATCAGGCAAAAGCCGCAGAGCAGTCCAAGGTGCTTTTCGGCGGACGCATGGGACAGTACCGCTACTACGATATGGATAAGGCGATTGAGTCAGCTCTGAGTCTTGCTCAATCAGTGCTCTGATGCGTCTTTTTTCTGCTGAAAGATCTTTAGCGTATGCAGATACTTCCAGGCCAGGGCCACGATCACGGGCCCTGAAGCCGCGGAAATTACGCCCAGAAGCAGAATCATCGAAAGGTTGTTCTTCACAATCGGGATGTTGCCGAAGAGGTAACCCAAACCGATCAGACCCACGGCCCAGATGACGGCCCCCAAGCCCGAATAAAGTTCAAACCGACCCATGCTCATCTTGGCGGCACCGGCCACAAGCGGCGCAAAGGCACGCACGATCGGCACGAAACGCGCGAGAATAATCGTTTTGCCGCCGTGCTTTTCGTAGAAAACCTGCGTTTTCTGGAGTTTCTTCGCATCAATCCAGCGAATTGACCCGTCGTAGATGCGGTTACCGAGCCAGCGCCCGGTGTGAAAGCCGAGCGTATTGCCGAGGCACGCTCCGAGAATGACCGCAAGCATCAGCCCCCAGGGGCTCATGGTGCCTGCAGCCGCAACGGTTCCCGCCACAAAAAGCAGTGAATCCCCCGGCAGAAACGCCATCACCACAATGCCGGTTTCCAGAAAGAAAATGAGGAACATGGCGGCATAAACAAGCCAGCCGTATTCGGTGGCGAGCGTCACAAGAAAATGATCGGCGTTGGTGAAAAGCTCGGTAACGAGGGAGAGGAAATCCATTGCGCAGACAGGGCGTTTGTTTAATCGAATGCCCGTAATCATAGCGGTACAGCATGGAGCAGTGATATCGGCCGTTGGTCTGAACTGAGAAGAAGTGTTACACGATCAGCTGATATCGTTTTTCGATATCTAGCGGAAATCCCAATGTAAGCAATTGTTATATTTTTATAAAATAGCGAAACCTGAGAATTTTTGAGTTTGTGTTCTGTGCATCATATCGACGTCCCCCCCCCCTCCTCCGGCCTTGGATTTTCCCGTTTTCGGTCAGTTGTTTCAGTTGCTCATTTCGTAAAACCCTTCATCAGTTTTCTTCTGCTGGCGCTGGGCTCTGGGGCAGCCGGGGCATACGCTCATGACGGCCGGTCTGCTTGCTGCGTTTGTGCTGGTGTTCCGAAAGGATAAGGTTGATTTACTGGTTGCCCTGATCCTGTGGGCTGTGTTGCTGATTCCTGCCGTCTTGGTGGGGCTGTTTGCACCTGCCTTTCACGGGGAAATCAAGCCTTACTACCGGGCCATCGCAGAGGGGACCTCCTGGGCGGCGTCCGTCTCGGTCGCGTTGGTGGTTCTTTCGGCATCCAGTTGCTTTCTGCGCAGTAAGGTACTGCGGATTGCCGCAAGGGGGCTCACAGTTGTTCTTTGGGCAATTGCCCTGCTGTTGCCTTTATCTGTTCTTTTCTACTGGGTGACGGAAGGAGCCCTTCTTTCAGCATCAGCTGTACTGGCCGTGTTGCAGACCAACTTTTCCGAGAGCGTTGAATTTTTGTCGTTTAAGGGAAAGTTTGCTGTTTTGGCCGCTCTTTCGCTTTTTCTGTTTGCACTGCTTCTGAGGGTGGTTTTTCGCCCGCCGTTTGCTCAGACGCCGAGATTGGGGACCAGGATTGCATTGGCAGTGCTGCTTGTCCTTGCGTTATTTGCGACCTCAAAAACTATTTTTAATACGGGACTGAGTGCATTTTTCGATGCCGGACAGGTGTTTGATGAGTATGTGTCATACAGTGCCAAGGCAAAAGAGCGTCAAGTTCTGAATGAACGGCTGCAAAGTCTCGGGCATGAGCCCCGTAGCGGACTGTATGTGTTTGTTGTGGGTGAATCCATGACCCGTACACGCATGTCAGCATACGGCTATGAAAAGAATACAACGCCATGGTTGGATAACGCTGTCAGGAGCGGAGATGTTTTGCTGCTTCGAAATGCGTATTCCTGCCGCGTCAATACCGTCCCGGCATTGAGTGAGGCATTGACAGCGAAGAACCAGTTCAGAAATTCCTCTTTGGCTCTGAGTCCGTCCATCGTGCAGATGGCGCAGGCGGCGGGTTTTGATGTCTGGTGGATTTCCAACCAAAGCCGGTTCGGTTTTTATGACACGCCGACCAGTGTTATTGCTTCTGACGCGCAAAAGCAGATTTGGCTCCGAGAAAACGGTGCGGCTTCCGACAAACTTTCTCCCGACGGGGACTTGTTGCCCTATCTTAAAAGAATTCCGCTGGCTGATACCGGAAAAACGCTTGTGATTATCCACTTGATGGGGTGCCACGTTGATTATAAAAACAGGTATCCGGCCGAGTTTCGGCACTGGGATGATTCAGGACGGGACGGCGCCTACGATAATGCCATGCGTTATACGGATCACGTTGTCGGAGAAATCAGCCAAATCGTGCGGAAGCGCTCGGATTTTCAGGGGCTTTTTTTGATGAGTGACCATGGGGAACTTGTCAGCTACGGTCACAATGAGGATCATTTCACCTGGTCCATGGCTCAGATACCTGTGTGGTTTTTGTTTTCCCGGGATTTCAACCGTGCGCATCCCGAAATTGAAGCAAATCTCAGACAAAATGCCGGAAAGCCTTTCACAAACGACATGATGTTTGACACGGTATGCGGCATTTTGGGACTGACGAAATCTTCTTTTTACGATCAGGCCAATGACATTTCTTCAATGAAGTATGCAAGAACCGCAGAGGAGCTCACTTTGCTTGGGGGACGTGTTTCGCTTATGACGGATCCGGATCTGAGGAAACTCCAAGAGCAGTAAAGTCAGGGAACCGGTGACCGTATAATCGTCCGATCACACGGAAAAGACTCATCCCTCATGACCACGGAAAACCGAGAAGTGCGCCATATTCACGCACTGCCTGATCAGCTCATCAGCCAAATCGCCGCGGGCGAAGTTATTGAACGCCCATCGTCGGTCGTTAAAGAACTCGTTGAAAACGCGGTGGACGCGGGTGCCAAAACCGTGCAGGTGCGCTTGGAAGAGGGCGGCATCAAACGGATCAGTGTCACGGACGACGGCTGCGGGATTCCTCCGGAGGAGCTGGGCCTCGCGCTCACGCGTCACGCGACCAGTAAGATCAGTAATCTCCTGGACCTTGAGAAGGTCGCGAGTTTCGGTTTCCGCGGTGAGGCGCTCGCGTCGATTGCCTCGGTGGCTGACGTTACGCTGACAAGCCGTACGGCCGGCATGAGCACCGCGCAGCGCATCACGCCTGCCGGTGAAATTACGGTGGCGCCCGGGGACACCGGCACTACCGTGGAAGTCGAAGACCTCTTTTACAAAACCCCGGCACGCCGTAAGTTTTTAAAGGCGGTGAGAACCGAGAGCGCACACGTTGTGGAACAGATCGAGCGCATGGCGCTTTCAAGCCCCGAGGTTGAATTCCGGGTGACGGTCGACGGTAAAAGCGCCCTGATTCTTCCAGCACAAACGCAGGAAGAACGCATCTTTGCCGTGATGCCCCAGGACTTTAAGGTCAACAGCCGCGCGGTTGCCGCCGAAGGTTTTGACATGCGCATCACGGGGTTTGCCGGGCTGCCGCGCGCGGCCAAAGCCCGCACGGCCGATCAGTACTTTTTCGTAAACGGCCGCTTTGTGAGGGACAAAGTCCTGCAACACGCGGTGAGAACCGCTTACGCGGACGTCCTGCACGGCGCCGTGCAGCCCCTGTATTGCCTCATGCTTGAAATCAACCCGGTGAAGGTGGACGTCAACGTTCACCCGCAAAAGTCCGAGGTGCGGTTCCGTGACAGCGCGCAGGTGCACAGTTTCGTGAGCCGCGCGATTTCCGAGGCGCTTGCCAGAAGCTGTGAAACCGGGGAGAGCGGTGCATCACTCTTACCGCAGGCAGAGAGCGGAAGTCCTCAGATTAATGAACCGTCGGCCGCCGCCCTGCGCGAAGCCTCTTTCCCGAAAAATTTCCGCGCAAAGACAGGACAGAGTTTCGGTACGAAGCCCAAGCCCCTGTCCGCTTCGGAGTGGCTTAACGTCTTTGCGACCAAACCGAAAGAAGCGCAGACTGAGAAGCCCGCCGCACCGGCGCCTTTAGAGCGTCCGGCAGCGCCCGTTGTCACTGAGACCACGGCCGCAGACATGCTTACGGTGCCTCAGCAGCAGTCAGTCCCCGAGCCTCCCGCCTACGCCGGGAACGTGCCTTTGGCAATGGACGAACCTCAGGCGGAAAAAGCGCTCCCCCACTACCGGCTCGGCAAGGCCCTGGCGCAGCTTGCGGGGATTTATATCCTCGCTGAAAACGACCGGGGACTCGTGATTGTCGACATGCATGCCGCGCACGAGCGCATCAACTACGAGCGCTTAAAGCGCGAAGCCAAAACATCGATTTCCACGCAGGCGCTCCTGGTCCCTGTGGTCTTTCGGGTGACGGCCGCGGAAATGTCCGCGTTTGAAGAAGCGGGCGACACGCTCACAAAGCTCGGGCTTGAGGTGAGCCGCTCCGGCGAAGACGCGCTTGCGCTGCGCAGTATCCCGGCGGTGTTTGCGGACGGCCGCGCCGACGCGGAGGGGCTCGTTCGGGGCGTGCTGCAGGATTTGGCGGAATTTGGTGTGACGTCCTTAACCGAAGAGCTCCGCAACAAGTGCCTCTCCACCATGGCCTGTCACGGGTCGGTGAGGGCGCACAGGATTCTGACGCTGCCGGAAATGCAGGCGCTTTTGCGGCAGATGGAAATGACGGAGCGGGCGGATCAGTGCAATCACGGGCGACCTACCTGGCGCGAAATCACGATTGAAGAGCTTGATAAGTTTTTCCTGCGGGGTCAGTGATGCAGCCGCGTGCGCTCATGATTCTCGGGCCCACGGCAAGCGGCAAAACCGCGCTTGCCCTGACCCTGGCCCGCAAGCTCCCCGTTGAAATCATTTCGGTTGACTCAGCCCTTATCTACCGCGGCATGGACATAGGCTCGGCCAAACCCACGCGCGAAGAACTTGCCCTCTGTCCGCACCACCTGATTGACATCCGTGAAATCGATGAAAGTTACAGTGCGGCCGACTTTCGCACCGACGCCCTGCGGCTTATTGATGAAATTCACGCGCGCGGTCGGTTTCCCCTTATTGTCGGGGGAACGATGCTTTACGCCAAAGCCTTACGGGAAGGGATTGACGAACTGCCTTCGGCTGACCCCGGGGTAAGGGCTGCCGTCTTAAAAGAGGGCAAAACCTTCGGGTGGCCCGCGATGCACGAAAAACTTGCGGAGGTCGATCCCGTGACCGCCGCGCGGCTCGCGGTTAACGACAGCCAGCGCATCAGCCGGGCGCTGGAGATTTACCGTCAGACGGGGCGGGCGATTTCGGATTATCAAAAGGGGGAGGCTCAACCCGACCCGACGATTGTGACCGTGGGCCTTGTGCCCGGCGACAGAGCACACCTGCATCGGGTGATCGGCGGGCGTTTTGACGCCATGGTGGCTTCAGGCCTTTTGGATGAAGTTGAGAACCTCATGAAGTCGCCGCGCTTTATCCGGGAGTCCCCGGCCATGCGCTGTGTGGGTTACCGGCAGGCTGTGGATTATCTTCTCGGGGAGTGCACGAGGGAAGCGTTTCTCGATCGCGCCAAGGCCGCAACGCGGCAGCTCGCGAAGCGCCAGATGACGTGGCTGCGCTCGATGAAGGCCGTGACCGTTTTTGATCCGTATGCTGAAGAAGCAGGGGCTCTGGCCGGCAAGCTGATGCAGTTGACGGACGCCGAACTGGGCTGATGCCGGAGAGCTGCTGTGTTTGTGCTTTCGGGTTCTGAATTAACAGAGAGGCAGAGATGAGTCTTACGTATTGGCTTGTGCTTTTGGTTGGGTGCGGTGTTACAGCGTTCGGACTGTATCTCAAGTGGCTTGACAGCAGGGACTCCAGCAAAAAGTAATCTCGCAAGAGCCGGCACGGAAAGCAAAAAATTTGTCCGGATTTGTGAAGCAGCGGGATTTCCGGCAGATTAACTGAGCCGTAAGTTGAAGAGCCTTTTCGGCTGATATGACCTGCGGGTGCGAATGTATGTCTGAGTGTATGTCTCGGACTGAGGCAGCAATCTGCAAAACGTCAGACGGTGCGGCGGCTGACGATGAAGACCGTGACGGTTCGAATCCCTGCAACACGGAAGCTCAACGGCTTGCCGGCCGCTGCGGCAAAGGATCCGCGGCTGATGTCGGGGTGACTGCAGCGGATAACAAAAAAGCCTTCGGCTTTCGCCAAGGCTTCTTGTCTTCCCGTAAGGGATGAGGAAATGGTGCCGGTGAGAGGAATCGAACATCCGACCTTCGCATTACGAATGCGCTGCTCTACCAGCTGAGCTACACCGGCATTTCCCAAATTGTTTCCGCTTCTTTGCGGCGAACCGCTCTGAATCGGAGTTGCGCATTTTACGGAGATTTTGAAAAAAAGCAAATCGCAAACGCGGCCCGGAAAGCGGCTTTTGGTACTTACGCTTTATCCGGCCGGGCAGCTTCCGAGAGTTTCCAGCGGGGCTTGGCGGAAAACGCCCAGCGGTGAAGCGCCTTGGCGCGTTCTTCGGGCGTCATTGCTTCAAGCCTCATCATGCCGGCAACGGCAATCATGGCGCCGTTATCGGTGCAAAGCGCAAGCGGCGGAAAGTACACACGGCCCTTGAGTTTGGCGGCCGTTTTGATGAGGCCTTCCCGAAGCTGCTTGTTCGCGGAGACGCCGCCCGCGACCACCAGATCCTTGATGCCGGTTTTCTTCATGGCTTTGGCGGCTTTGGCGGTAAGCACCTCAACCACGGCGTCCACAAAGCCACGCGCGAGATTAGAGCGGAAGGTTTCGTCTTTGGGATCCGGGGCCTTCTGCACGGTCGTTAAGACCGCGGTTTTAAGCCCTGCAAAACTTAAGTTGAGGTCCGGCGAGTGCAGCATCGGCCGCGGCAGTTCAATGGCGCCGGGAGTGCCGTTTTCCGCGAGGCGCGACACCGCGGGTCCCCCCGGATAGCATTCGCCCAAAAGCTGCGCGGTCTTATCAAAGGCTTCGCCCGCGGCATCATCAAGCGTCTCCCCGAGAAGCTCATAGTGCCCGAAGGACGTCACCTTCATAAACTGCGTGTGGCCTCCGGAAACGAGAAGCGCCAAAAACGGAAACTTCGGTTTTTCGGGGCTCAATAGCGCTGAAAGCAGATGGCCTTCCAAGTGATGCACGCCGATTACAGGTACGCCCAGGGCGTAGCCCGCGGCATGCGCAACGGAGGACCCTACCAAAAGGGCACCGGCAAGCCCCGGGCCTTCAGTGACGGCAATCGCGTCAATGTCTTTTTTTGTGAGGTGCGCGTCAGAAAGCACCTGATCCATCAGGGCAATCGCGCGGCGGATATGGTCGCGGCTAGCGAGTTCCGGCACAACGCCGCCGTAGGCGCGGTGCATGTCAATCTGCGTGTGAATGGCCTGCGCGAGCAGTTCGTGCTTATCGTTAATGAGCGCTGCACCGGTTTCGTCGCAGGAACTTTCAATGCCGAGAACAATCATGGTCTTCTTTGAAAAGCCGTCAAAAAGAAGGAAGTCCCGTATTTTAACGGCGCAAAGCTTTACCGACGCGGCGGACGGGGCGGTGGCGGCGGTGGGGGAGGCGGCGGTGGCATCATCATCGGCGCCCACATCATGCGGTTCATAAAGTAGAAGTCTCGCTCGGCCTGTTCTCTGGCCAATGCGGCCTTAAGCGCCGCCTCTCTCTGCTGCGCCCGGGTGAGCGCATTTTTAAGGTCTGTTTCAAGGCCCGGTGCGTCCTTGGGGCGCTCCAGATGCACGCGAAACGTTGACTGCTCTCCGCAAAGCCGGATGGGGTTGGCGCTCGTTGCTTTTGCACCCGAGGGCCACGTGTAGGTTACGCCGGCAATCGCCGCACAGCCGTCGGCGCCGCGCGCGGCATCGAGCGCATCGTTGTCGTAGGTGACCTGCACGGGCGTGATGCCCGCGGTTGTGCCGTCGGCACTGGTGACACGGGCCCCTTCGATGTCGCTTGCGAATTCCACGACCGTGGAGCAGCCGGTGAGAACAAGGGCGAGGGCGGCAGCGGCCGCTGCTGAATGTAGTTTCACGACTGTCTCCGGCAGTAAATGGGTCGGAAGATGCCCGGGCATCCTGTTGATTCGATTTTACGCGGGCGGGCTCAGAAGATTTGTGAGCAATTTGTTTCCGATTGGTTTCCGGCATCCGGCGGAGCAGCCAGCCCGGATAACACGTCTGAAAGTACAGGCCCCGGGCTGTTTTCGGGGCTGTTTTTAGGTAGTTTTTAGTATTTTTGAGAGGCGAAAAACTCCTGCGGACACTGAATGTTTGCGCGCTTTGCGCCTAAAGTGCATACTGCGGAGACGGCCTTCTGAAACTCCCTTGGCGCAAGCCTCAGTTTGCGTTCCCGAAAAAAGCGGACATTCTCGGAGTGACCGCCGAATTAACCCAACAAAAAACAAGAAAACCCCATGGCAAAAACACTGTACGACAAACTTTGGGATGAACATGTCGTTGACTGTGAAGACGACGGCACGACGACGCTTTACATTGACCGCCACCTGATGCACGAGGTCACAAGTCCCCAGGCCTTTGAAGGTCTGCGCCTGGCAAACCGCAAACCCTGGCGTATTTCTTCGATCGTGGCAACGGCCGATCACAATACGCCCACCACGGGGTGGGAGAAGGGCATGGACGGCATCACCGATCCGATTGCGCGCCTTCAGGTGGAAACGCTTGACAAGAACATTCACACGTACGGCTGTGCCGCCTACTTCCCCTTCATGGATAAGGGCCAGGGCATCATTCACGTCATGGGGCCCGAGGAGGGCGCGACGCTCCCCGGCATGACCGTGGTGTGCGGCGACAGCCACACGTCCACCCACGGCGCCTGCGCGGCGCTCGCGTTCGGGATCGGCACCTCGGAAGTCGAGCACGTGCTTGCCACCCAGACGCTTCTTACGAAGAAAAACCGCAACATGCTCGTGCGCGTGGAAGGTAAGCTCGGCGCGGGCATCACCGGTAAGGACGTTGCGCTTGCCGTCATCGGCAAAATCGGTACCGCAGGCGGCACGGGCTGCACGATTGAATTTGCCGGCAGCGCCATCCGCTCGCTTTCGATGGAAGAGCGCATGACGCTTTGCAATATGGCGATTGAAGCCGGTGCCCGAAGCGGCCTTGTTGCCGTCGATGAAAAGACGATTGAATACATGCGCGGCAAACCGCTTGCGCCCACGGGCGAAGATTGGGACAAGGCCGTTAGCTACTGGAAGACCCTCGTCAGTGACGCAGACGCCCACTTTGACGTCGTCGTTGAAATGAAGGCCGAAGACATCCGCCCGATGGTCACGTGGGGGACGTCGCCTGAGATGGTCACCTCAATTGACGGCGTGGTGCCCGATCCCAAGGACCAGCCCGATCCGGTGAAGCGCGAAGGCTGGGAGCGGGCCCTTAAATACATGGACTTAAAGCCCGGCACCAAGATCACCGACATTGCGCCGGACCATGTCTTTATCGGTTCCTGCACCAATTCCCGCATTGAAGACCTCAGAATGGCCGCCGCGGTTGTCGCCAAACTCGGCCGCAACGTCGCGCCGGGCGTGAAGCAGGCTCTCGTTGTGCCGGGCTCGGGCCTTGTGCGCCTGCAGGCAGAAAAAGAAGGGCTTGATCAGATCTTTAAGAAAGCCGGTTTTGAGTGGCGTGAACCGGGCTGCTCGATGTGCCTTGCGATGAACGCAGACCGCCTCAATCCCGGGGACCGCTGCGCCTCAACCTCCAACCGCAACTTTGAGGGCCGTCAGGGTAAGGGCGGAAGAACGCATCTGGTGAGTCCCGCGATGGCAGCCGCCGCGGCGGTGATGGGCCACTTCGTGGACGTGAGTAAACTCTTTTAAGCCCCGGTAAGGATACGATTCATCATGGAAAAATTTACGACTCTCACGGGGCTTGTGGTTCCGCTTGACCGCAGCAACGTTGATACCGACGCCATCATCCCCAAGCAGTTTTTAAAGTCGATCTACCGCACCGGCTACGGCCCCAACTGCTTTGACGAGTGGCGCTACCTCGATAAGGGCGAGCCTGGGATGGACAACAGTAAGCGCCCGGTCAATCCCGACTTTGTGCTCAACTTCCCGCGCTACAAGGGCGCCGAGATCCTTCTCGCGCGTAAAAACTTCGGCTGCGGCTCAAGCCGCGAGCATGCGCCCTGGGCCCTGCTGCAGTATGGGTTCCGCTGCGTGATTGCGCCGAGCTTTGCCGATATTTTCTATTCCAATTCGCTCAAAAACGGCCTTGTGCCCGTGGTGCTTTCTGAAGACGTGATTGACCGTCTGTTCCGCGACTGCGAAAAGACCAAGGGGTACCGTCTGACGGTCGATCTTGACAAGCAGACCGTGACGGAACCTGACGGCACCGTCACGCCCTTTGAAATCTCGGCTTTCCGCCGCTGGGCGATCATGAACGGGTTTGACGACATCGGGATCACGCTTTCCACGCGCCAGGACAAGATCCGTGCGTTTGAGGATAAGCGCCTTGCCGAAAAGCCGTGGCTTGCAAAGATGCTGAATCAGTGAAGAACTTTTGACGTAAAGACAGATAAAAAATGACGAAAAAGATTGCAGTGCTCCCCGGTGACGGGATCGGTCCGGAAATTGTGGATCAGGCCGTCAAGGTCTTAAAGGCCCTCGGCGAAAACTTTGAAATGGAAACGGCGGATGTGGGCGGCGTCGCCTACGCGCACCACGGGCATCCGCTGCCGGAAGCAACGCTCAAACTTGCCAAGGAAAGCGACGCCGTCTTGTTCGGCGCCGTGGGGGACTTTAAGTACGATACCTTGGAGCGGAGTCTGCGTCCCGAGCAGGCGATTCTGGGGTTACGCAAGAACCTCGGGCTTTTTGCAAACCTTCGGCCCGCCAAGTGCTTTAAGGAACTTGTGGGTGCCTCAACCCTGCGTCCTGAGGTTGTAAGCGGCCTGGACCTTCTGATCGTTCGCGAATTGACCGGCGACATTTATTTCGGTACGCCCCGCGGCCGCCGCACGGCGGTGGACGGCCAGTTCCCCGGTACCCCTGAAGCCTTTGACACGATGCGCTACAGCGTGCCTGAGATCGAACGCATTGCGCGCGTTGCCTTTGAAGCGGCCCGCAAGCGCCGCGGCAAGGTCACGAGCGTTGATAAAGCCAACGTCCTTGAAACGAGCCAGCTCTGGCGCGACACGGTGATTGCCGTGCACGACAAAGAGTTTGCCGATGTGACGCTTGAACATATGTACGTGGACAATGCCGCCATGCAGCTCGTGCGTGCTCCCAAAGCCCTTGACGTCGTTCTCACCGGCAACATCTTCGGCGACATTCTGAGTGATGAAGCCTCGATGCTCACGGGTTCGATCGGGATGCTTGCCTCCGCGAGCCTCAACGACAAGGGCCAGGGCCTTTTTGAGCCCTCCCACGGGTCGGCGCCGGACATTGCGGGCAAGAATATCGCGAACCCCATTGCGACGATTCTTTCCGCTGCGATGATGCTCCGCTACAGCCTCGGGATGGCCGAAAACGCCGACCGGATCGAACGGGCGGTGGAAGCGGTCCTCGCTTCGGGGCTTCGCACGGGCGACATCATGAGCGAAGGCTGCCGCAAGGTTTCCTGCTCGGAAATGGGCGACGCCGTGCGCGACGCACTGAAATAATTTTTCACCGGGGCATATCCCGCGGGTGCTGCCGCAGCTTTTTTTGGGAGATGTCTGCGACAGGGCTTTAAAGCCTGCGGGTTGCCCTCTCACACGCAAACTCGGTACTCAAAAAAAGGGAGAAACAATCATGATTCTCGGTATGGTGGGCTGGCGCGGTATGGTGGGCAGCGTCCTTATGGGCCGCATGCTCGAAGAGGGCGACTTCCGGCACGTCGAAAAAACGGTGTTCTTTTCGACGTCGCAGGCCGGGCAACCCGCTCCTGAAGTCGCGGGCGCCGAGCCCGTGCTCTCTGACGCCAACGACACTCAGGCGCTTGCCAAATGCGACGTCATCATTTCCTGCCAGGGCGGCGATTACACAAAGAGCGTTCACCCGAAATTGCGCTCTGAGGGCTGGACGGGTTATTGGATTGATGCGGCGTCAAGCCTCAGAATGGAAAAAGATGCGGTGATCATTCTCGATCCCGTCAATATGCCGGTCATTGAAAAGAGCCTTAAGGCCGGAATTAAAGACTACATCGGCGGCAACTGCACGGTTTCTCTGATGCTTTTGGCTCTGGATGGCCTCATCCGTGAAGGGCTTGTGGACTGGGTCACCTCCATGACCTATCAGGCCGCAAGCGGCGCCGGTGCCCAGAATATGCGTGAGCTTCTCGCGCAGATGGGTTACCTCAATGCCTCCGTTTCCGAGCAGCTTGCGCACCCGGGCTCTTCGATTCTTGAGATCGACCGCCGCGTGACCCAGGCCTTTTTAAAGCCTGATTTCCCGCAGAAGGCGTTCGGCGCCCCCTTGGCCGGGTCGCTG
This sequence comes from Duodenibacillus massiliensis, assembly GCF_900128485.1. Classification (GTDB taxonomy): domain Bacteria; phylum Pseudomonadota; class Gammaproteobacteria; order Burkholderiales; family Burkholderiaceae_F; genus Duodenibacillus; species Duodenibacillus massiliensis. Next base: position 359,092 of record NZ_LT635859.1, on the reverse strand, counting down.
ATTCCCTGGATTGACAAGGATCTCGGTAACGGTCAGTCCCGCGAAGAGTGGAAAGGCGGCGCTGAAGCGAACAAAATCCTGGGGCTTCCTGCTATGGGAGACGCCGGGTCTCTGATCGTTGACGGTCTTTGCGTGCGCGTGGGAAGCATGCGCTGCCACAGCCAGGCTCTCACCATCAAGCTCAAAAAGAACCTTGACACGGCGGAAATCGAAAAGTTGCTTGATAACGCCAATGAATGGGCTTACGTGGTTCCAAACCGTAAGGAAGAGTCGATTGCGGAATTGTCGCCCGCTAAGGTTTCCGGCACCCGCCGTATTCCGATCGGCCGCATCCGTAAGCTCGCGATGGGCCCGGAATTTATCAGCGCCTTTACGGTGGGCGATCAGCTCCTTTGGGGCGCCGCAGAGCCCCTGCGCCGGATGCTGAGAATCCTCGTTGACTTTAAAAACGCGTAAGCCGCGTTTTTAAAGACCGACAAAAAACCCGGAAACGCCGTAAAAAGCGCTCCGGGTTTTTCTTTGACCGGCCGGATTAGTGTCCTCCGGCCGGTGATGTATGCCGATTACTTCTTTTTCAGCGTGAAGTTGTGGCAGTCGTTGCACATGAGCTTCACGTCCTTAAAGGGCTTATTGGCCTGATGGCATTCCTGGCAGTCCACGGCACCCTGATGCGACACATGGGGGTTGGGGGTGACGTTCTTTGTCTGTTCTGCCAGCGCTTCGTAGGAAACGTGGCACTTCAGGCACTGGTTCTTCTGAACGAAACCGTCTTTGGCAACGGGCCAGTTTTTACCGTGAAACTGCTGGAGGGTCTGTTCAGCGGCAACGGCAGAGCCGTCGGCGAGCATAAGACCCGCAGCAAGGGCGAGAGCGGCAGCAAAAGTCTTCATCATCATTTCAAATTCTCCCCTGGGTTAGATCTTCTTAGCCTTGGCAGCCTTGGCGCGCTTCACCATCTCAGCGCCCGCAATGCGGCCGAACACGGTCGCGGCACCGAGCTGAGCGCCGCCCGCGTAGTTGTGAAAGAAGATGCCGCCCGCGGAGTTACCCGCAGCGTACAGGCCCTTGATGCTTTCGCCGTCCAAGTTCTGCACTTCAGCCTTGGTGTTGATCAAGGGACCGCCGAAGGTCGCGGTCATGCCGCCCTGGAAGGGAACGGCGTAGAACGGGGCCTTGGCAATCGGATGGGGCTTCTTGTAGTTGCAGGGCGGAACCATCTCGTCGAGCTTGTTGGCTTTAAGTGCTTCGTTATACTGGTCCACAACCTTCTTGACCTTGGCAACCGGGAGGTTCACCTGCTTGCAGAGCTCTTCAATCGTATCGGCCTTGCCGTAGGGGTTGTTCAAGGTATCAAACTTCGGAATGACGCGGTCCAGCACCGAGCAGTCGCTGTCAACGATCACCCAGGCGTAGTTGTCCAAAGTCTTCTGCGCCGTCGTACGGGCCTTAATGACGTACGTGTTGTTTTCATCCATGTAACGCACGCCCGAAGTGTTCACCTGCACGCCGTAGCCGGAATTGAGAACATCGGCGGGGTTCACGTGGGTTTTCCCAAGGATCGGGCCGGAGTGGAACTGATCCATGTTCACAAACTTCGTGAAAAGCGGAGCCGTGAGCGTAATGTTTTCGCCCGTGGTGTGGCGGGAACCGCGAAGCACCATGCGTGTGGCCCAGCCGCCGATGTACTGGTCAACGAGGCCGGGGTTGGCGGAAAAGCCGCCCGTTGCAATCAGAACGCCGCCGCGTGAACGGAAGTAGAGCTGGCGCGTCGGGGTCTGAACCTTGACGCCCGTGACCTGCAGGGCTTCGTTCGTGAGAAGTTCCACGGCCTTATGCTGGTACTTGATTTCAATACCGCGCTTGGCGCAGGCTTCCAGGAGCTTTTGAACGAGCGCAGCGCCCCCGGTCATGCCCTTGCTCTTATCACCCACCACGCGGCAGGTGCGGCCGAGACGCGGATAAGGCATCGGACGGATCTTGCCGAACTTAACGCCGATATCCTTTTCGAGCCAGTCAATGCCTGCGGAAATGTTGTCGGTGTAGGTGCGGTTTAAGGCCGGATCACCCATCTGCTTGCTGATGTCCATCATCATCGCGTAGAAGGCGTCGGCCGTATCGGTGATACCCTGTTCCTTCTGATGACGCGTACCCCAGCCGCAGACTGACCCCAGGGCGTAAATGGCGTTGCCGTCGGGACGGTCGCACTTTTCCATGACGCAGACCTTGGCGCCCATGTCGTGCGCGGTAATGGCGGCAATAAGGCCTGCGGGGCCGGCACCCAGAACGATCGCGTCATAGGTGCCGCTCATTTTTTTGGCCGGGGCCGCTTCCGCGGTGGCGGTCATGCCGAAACCGGCAGCGCCCGCGGCGGCTGCTCCGAGAATCGAGCTCTTTAAGAGCCCGCGGCGGGTGAGATCCGTATTGGACATCTTCATTCTCCTGCTTTGACTGATGCCTTTGTGTATCAGGCAGTTCTTGTGTTTGTGTCGCCCTCAAAGGGGAAAGTCCTTCTTTTCAGGGACTTAACCCGATTGTGAGCTGATGCGAAACTTAACGTTGGGATTATGCAGGGGTAAACCCACTAAGTACCCCGTACTCATGTCAAAGAGAGGAGACTTGACGAAGAGCTGGGCATGGTCTGAAAGTACGGTCCGCAAAACCGTGTAGGCGGGCAAGCGGTTTCGTAGAATCGGGGGTTCTGAATTTTTTCTGGTCCGTGCGGCTTGCGTAATGCCGGTTTCTCACCGTCCCGAATTGGCTCTGGCTTTGGCCCGGCGCTTTTTTGAGCCTGACATTCTCACCTCACGCGCCGGACTCTTTCTCGTTGCTCCGAGGGGCGCAGGCTAGACAACGTTTCTCCGGGAGGATCTCATTGCGGTGCTTTCGGGAAAAGCGCTCGTGGTGTACGCGGATCTGGAAACTGCAAAAACCGGCGGGGCCGCCGTTGAGAGACTTTTGAGCTCCGTGTCCGGCAAAAGTCCGGGACTCAGTTTTGATCCGGTCAAAGCGGGCCGCAGAAACGGTGTTTCGCTCGCAGCCTTTTTACGGTGCGGACTTTCTGGACTTTCCGATGCCGGACGATGAATTCCCGCTGTTAAAAAGCACAGCCCCCAAAGATTTCCCGACAACGTATCCCGCAAGGACAACGAACATCATGCGCGACGAATACGACTTTTCCGATGCCGTTAAAAACCCGTACACTGATGCGGCCAAGGCCGCCCATGACCGTGCCACGGACGGCAAGGATCAAAAGCAGAAGAACCCGGCCGTCAAAAAGACAAAAGACGCGCCCGGCAAACGCTGAGCAAAAATTTCCCGCCGTTTTTCCTTGGAGGAAAAGGCGGGAAGAGAAGACGGCAAAAAGGCGTATCAGCCTTCTAAAGCCGTATTCATAAACTGCGCGATGTGCGTGAGTTCATCGGGGCAGAGTTCATGGTCCATGTTGTACTCGCGCCAGATGAGGGTCTGCACGCAGTTTTCCACCACATCGGCGCTCTTGCGGGCGACCATGGGGCTTACGATGCTGTCAAAGGCGCCGTGCGCCATAAAGACCGGTGTCGCGCGGCCCGCGGCCGTGATTTCAGCGGGCAACGTCTGCGCGAGCGGCAAAAAGCCCGAAAGCGCAATGATTCCGGCGAGGGGCCGCGTTTGCCTCAGGCCGCTGTAAAGCGCCATCGCCGCGCCCTGCGAAAAGCCCCCGATAAAGAGCCGCTGCGGATCCTGCCCCGTGGAGAGCACTTCGTTGATGACCTGCGTCACCTTCTGGTGCATGGCGCGGATCCCGCGCTCATCTTCCGGTCCTTCAAAATCCATGGAGAGCACGTCAAACCAGGCGGTACCCCGCCAGCCCTGATGCGCCGTAATGGGAATCACAGGCGCCTGCGGGAACAAAAACCGGGCTGCCGGCCCCCCGAAGTCAATGAGTTCCTGCGCAAACGGCTCAAAGTCATGCGCGTCGGTACCCATGCCGTGGAGCCAAATCACGGTGCAGGGAATGTCGCCGTCAGAGGTCGAGTCTTTTACAAAAACTTTGAGAGGCTGCTCCGCAGGGCGCTGGGGGCGCTCGTTAAAAAGCGGCACGCCGCGCTGCACGGAGCGGCGGGCAATGGCTTCAGGGCTCATGCGCGGCCGGTCATCGCGCCGCTCGTGCACAGGGGCTTCGTGCGCCGGATTCTGCGCGCTCTGCGGCGCGCGGGGTGCCTGTACAGGGGGCGTTAAACCCGCTTCAGGCCCGCGGAAACCCGGGACGTGGCCGGCGGCTGCAGCCGCGGAGGCAGCCTGTGGCATTTGAGGCGCGTGCTGCGGAGCTTCCTGCGGTGCGGCAGGTGTCTCGGAAACCGCCGCAGGGGGTTCTTTCGCAGGCGCCGCTTCGGGCTTACGGGCGCTCTTGGGGCGAAAGGCCTTCACAACGTCCGGATCCGTTTCGATGTAGGGGCCGCCGATCAGATCAATGCAGTAGGGGACTGCGGCAAAAATACCGGGTTCAATGACGTGCCCGTCATCGTCATAAAAGCCCCCGAGCGTCTCGGAAATCGCCTTGGGCTGGCCCGGGAGATTGATGATCAGCGCCGCGTGCCCCGGAATTTCACGAAGGACCGCCACCTGGCGCGAGAGAATGGCCGTGGGAACAAAGTGCAGCGAAATGCGCCGCATCTGTTCGCCGAATCCCGGCATTTCGCGGGTGGCGACGGCGAGCGTTGCCTCGGGCGTCACGTCCCGTAGGGCCGGACCCGTGCCGCCCGTGGTAAGAACGAGGTCACAGCCTTCGTTATCAACGAGGTCACGCAGGGTGTTTTCAATCACGTAGCGCTCATCGGCGATGAGGCGCTTATGAAGGGAGAGAGGCGTTGTGACGGCGTCGGTAAGCCAGGCTTCCAGAGCCGGAATCCCCTCGTCACGGTAGATGCCGGCACTGGCCCGGTCAGAAATCGAAACGAGCCCGACAATGAGCTCGTTTTCCGTTGTGCGTTTCACAGACATTGAAATGCGTCCCAAAGGAAAAAATCAGTTTTCTTCGTCTTCTTCACTGCGCGCTTCAAGCGTGAGGGGTGGGAGCTCCTCGGCGTAGCAGACGCGGTAGACCTCGCGGAAGGCCTTGGCGGGTTTGCCGGCATCGCGCTCCTTTCGGGCCTGACGGATGAGTTGCCTCAGGCGCTGAATTTCCAGTGCCGGATGGAGTTGAGCGTAGGCGGTGAGCGCTTCGTCTTTCGTGAGAAGCTCTTCGCGGGCTTTTTCCGCGCGTTTGTGCGCGGCAGCCGCCGCTCGGGAGTCGCCGGTAGCGCGGGCAATGGCTTCTTTAACGGCCTCGGCATCGAGTTGCCGCATGAGTTTGCCGATTAACTGCAGTTGACGCCGCTGTGCTCCGAAGCTTTTCATCGCGCGAAAGTCGCGGATTGCAAGCGCCGTGTCTTCGGGAAGATCGATTAAGGAGAGCTGCTCGTCGGTTAAGCCCGTGAGGTCCTTGCCGAGGCTTTGCAGTTCATCGCAGTCGCGTTTGCGCTGAGACTTTGACGGCCGGTCGTACCCTTCGTCATCGTCTTCGTCAGCCCAGGCGCGTGTATCGTAAAAAGGTTTCTTTGCCATAGTGCGGCAATAATAACGGAATCGGCCGGCACTATTTTGCTTTGAGACCGTTAAAACGGCCCCGCCGTAAGGATTTCGGGAGAGAAAAATGACCAATGCAACCGTGGATTTGATGAAGGTGCACCGCTCGGTGCGTGCCTACGAAGACAAAACTGTTTCTGAGGGCGTGAGAAAAGCAATCCTTGAAGCGGCCTTTGCGGCATCAAGCTCAAGCTTTCTGCAGCTTGTGACCGTGATCCGCGTGACGGATGCCGCCAAGCGCCAAGCCTTTTATGAACTCTCCGGCAACCAAAAGCACGTGCTCACGGCGCCCGAATTCTGGGTGTTCTGCGCGGACATGTACCGAAATGCTGAACTGGTGGCGGGAGCCGACCTCGGCTGGACGGAGCAATTGATCCTCGGGTGCGTCGACACAGGGATTGTCGCGCAAAGCGCGATGACCGCTTTGGAGAGCTTCGGGCTCGGGGGTGTCTTTGTGGGCGGCATCCGCAACGGCATTGCCCGCGCGGACGACGTTCTCGCGCTGCCTCAAAACGTCTTTCCGGTTCTGGGGCTTGCCTTCGGGTACCCTGCGGAAAAGAATGAATTGAAGCCGCGCCTGCCTCTGGAAGTCACCGTCATGGAAAACAGCTACAGTGAGCCCGCCCCGGCCGTGATGGCCGCCTACGACGCTGTTTCGCGCGCCTACTACAAAAACCGCACGGCGGGCAGCAAGGACGTGAGCTGGGCTGAGACGCTTCCCGCCATTCTCGGGAAAGAGCGCCGCCCCTTTGTGCTTGAGTTTCTGCGAAAGAAAGGTTGGGCGCAGCGGTAAACCTTAGTCCGGGCTGAAACACAATTTGTTAATAAAAAGGCACCGGTGAAAACTTTGCGCGGCTACCCTGCCGTTACACTTAGCGGCATCAACCGGTACGGTAAGTGTCCGGTGAGTGCGGGCCTTTGTCCGCGCGTTATCAGAACAACGGGAGTTTCGGGTGTGTCGCCCGGAGCTTTTATTTGAGGAATTTCCTTTTTCACTATGAAGCGTATTGCACTTCTTATTCTGACCAACATTGCCATTGTGGTGATGCTCGGCATTGTGCTCAATGTGGTGAGCCTTCTGACCGGGATTAACTTCGGCCAGATGGCCGGCAAGAGCCTGAACATCACGTCGCTTTTGGTCTTTGCCTTTGTCGTGGGCTTTGCCGGATCGATCATTTCGCTTCTGATGAGTAAGTCCATGGCCAAGATGAGCATGGGCGTGCAGATGATTGACACGGACAATCCCCAGCCCGGGCTTGAAACGTGGCTTGTGGGCGTGATCCGTCAGCTGTCGGATAAGGCCGGCATCAAGATGCCCGAAGTCGGTATCTACGAGGGTGAACCCAACGCTTTTGCCACGGGCGCCACAAAAAACAGCTCCATGGTCTGCGTCTCCACGGGCCTCTTGCGCCTCATGAATCAGAAGGAAGTTGAAGCCGTTCTCGGTCACGAAATCAGCCATGCCGCCAACGGCGACATGGTGACGATGACGCTGGTGCAGGGCGTGATGAACACCTTTGTGGTCTTTATTTCCCGCATTGTGGGCTGGGTCGTTGACCGTCAGATTCTGCGTAACGAAGAAGAAGGCCCCGGTATCGGCTACTTCATCACGAGCATTGTGATGGATATCGTCCTGGGTTTTCTTGCCGGTATCGTTGTCGCGGCCTTCAGCCGCTGGCGTGAATACCACGCCGATGCAGGCTCCGCAAAACTCTTGGGTTCGTCTGAACCGATGATTGCCGCACTGCAGCGCCTTGAAACGATGACGCCTGCGGAACTGCCGGGTTCTGTGAAGGGCTTCGGTATCTCAGGCGGTATCGGCAGTCTCTTTGCCTCGCACCCCTCGTGCGAAGACCGTATCGCCGCGCTGCGTAAGCTCGGGTATTAATCCGGTTTAATGCCGGCACACAAAGGCTCCTTCGGGAGCCTTTGGCGTTACTGAGACCGGCGTTTTAAAAGCAGGCGCCCGGCGGCGTCCTTTTCCCACACGTCGCCCGCGAGACTCTCAAAAAGCGCCGCGGCTTTTTCGACTGAAATGTGCAGGCCCGCCCTGATGCACTGAATGCTTGCCTCACGGTCAAGCACAAGAAACTCAGCAGCGCGCTCGGCGTCCGCATCAGTCTTCATCACGGACGCTAGGCCCGCTGCCTTAAAAAAGCGCTGCACGGGCTGCGCCAGCGCCGTGACAAAGGCGTCCGTCGTGTTTTTGGAAGGCAGAGGCAGGGCAAGAATCCGGGCGCGCTCAAAGTGCTGCTCGTAGGCAGCCAGCCGCGTCGAACTGATTCTTCGGCCGGCATCAAGCCTTCGCCCGAGACTTTTTTCAACCAGGGGAAGCGCCGCTTCAGTGTTCACAGCCTGCCAGAGGTAGCAGGAGAGAAAGATGATGAGGCGCGGTTTGCGCTCGTTTAAAACCTCTGTGAGAGCCGCAATCTCCCGCGCTGTTTCGGGCACGGTCTGCGGGCCGTGGCCCTTGGGTTTCACCGCAGGCCACACCGTCATCGTAAAGGCCCGTTCAAAGGCGCCTTCTTTGCCGCGGGTCTCAATGAGAGGCATCCCCCAGAGGTTGAACCACTCGACAAAGCGGCGGATAACGGGTCCCCGGTCACAGGCGGCGTCAGAGAAAAACGCAAGGCGCGTGACGGGGTTCGCCGGCACCGTTTCTGCGCCGGTCACAACGAGAATGCCGCCCGTACGGTTTTCTTCGGTGACCAAAACGTCGGCCGTCGTTTTCATGATGATTACGCTCCGGCCGCCACGAGAATGCGGCGGATCACGGCCGGATCGTGCGTGCCGATTTTTTTCAGGGCCGATGCCCGGTGCACTTCCACGGTTCTTAAGGCAATGCCGAGGCGCTCGGCAATTTCGCGTGAGACGAGCCCCTGCGCAATAAGACGCACAATTTCCGTTTCACGGGCCGTCAATGCAGCAAGCCGCTCGCGTGCGGTGTCGGCTGACACCGAGCCCGTTACTTTCTGCACGGACCGCTCACAGGCCTTGGTGATGTCCTTTAAAAGCCGCTCTTCATCAACGGGTTTCTGGATGAAATCCACGGCGCCTTCCAAAACGGCCTGCACGGCCATATCGATGTCGCCGTGCCCGGTGATAAAGATGACGGGCAGATCCACCCCGTGCTCCTTCATGACGCGCTGACATTCGATGCCGGTGAGCCCGGGCATGCGGACGTCAAGGATGAGGCACCCCGGCACCGACGGTCTGTCACCGGTCAAAAAACTTTTGGCGTCGTGATAAACCGCCGTTTTCCAGCCCTCCAGCGTGAGGTAAAGCTCAAGCGCCGCCGCCAGATCCGTGTCATCGTCACAGATTCTCACAAGGGCGGCTTCCTTTACGGCAGTGATGTCGGTTGTCATGCGGTGTCCTTTGCGCTTTCGGTGTCGGTTGCGGGAATCATGACGGCCACTTCAAGGCCGCCTAACGGGTGGTTGCGGAAACGAATCGCGGCCCCGTGATTTTCGACGATGCTTTTCACAATGCTTAAGCCCAGGCCCAGGCCGTTCGTTTTCCCGGACGTAACGGGGCTGCCGAAGGCCTTGAGCTTTTCTTCAGGGACGCCCGGGCCGTTGTCGGCCACGGTCAGTACGAAGTTTCCGGCGTCGTTACGCAGCAGCGATACCGAAACCGTGGGGTCCTTGGTGGTGGCAAGGGCTTCTGCGGCATTTTTGATGAGATTTAACACCACAAGTTCCCATTCAAGGGCATTGGCGTCAATCATCACGGGTTCAAGTGCCGTGAGTTTCACGGTGACTTTGTCGCTTCTGCCGGAGGCCCGCCACGAGGCGATGCCCCGCTCAACCACACTGCGTAAATCAATGCGGGTCCGTTTGACGGTTTTGACTTTGGCGTAGTTTCTGACGTTTTCCACGATCGCCGCAATACGCTCGGTCTGCTTCATCATGCGGGCCAAAACCGAGAGCGTTTGCTCACCGGCTCCGGCGCGCGTGAGAATCTTTTCGAGTGACTTTCCGAAAAGATCCTGGGCGGCTAAGGGCTGCCGTAGCTCATGCGCAATCATGGAAGACATCTGCCCGATGATGCCTGAGCGCTGCAAAAGGGCAATGCGCTCGCCCGCCTGCTGCGCTTCCTGCTTGAGTTCGGTTTCGCGCGCAAGGGCCTCGGTGAGTTCGCGCGTTTTACGGTGCACGAGCTGCGTGACGCGCACACTGTGGAAAATGAGGCCCACGATAAGGCCTATGACCAGAAAGATCGGGAGCCTGAACGTTTCCCAGAAGCGCGTCACCGACCACTCGCGCAGAAACTGGTACGGACCGATTTTTAGCGTTTTATAGAGGTTGTCGATTGTGCTGAAGTCCGTGGCCACACTCCAGTACTGCCCCTCTCGGGTTTCGGGCATCGCAAGAAGTGTTTCCGTCACAATGCGCGAGACCGCAGGGGGCGTGGCGGGCGTTGTTGCCACAATCCAGGAGGGGTAAAGATCGGTGGAGGCAAGGCACCGTCCGGAATCGGGTTTGGGTTCCACGACGCGCCAGAGTTTTTTTTCTTCCGGGTGGGCTTTGAGGTAGTCTTCAAGCCAGCAGAGGCGAAAGACCGCGGTGTCGGCTTTGTAGCTTTTGAGCATCTCAACGGCTGCCTCGGTGTTTCCCGGTCCCGTGAAAAAACTCTGCCGGAAGAATTTTTCCGGGTTGTAGCCCCGGGCGGCGAGTTCCCCCTGAGCGATTCTCAGAGACGTAAACCCTGTGGGTGTGGCAGCAACCAGGCGGCTTCCCTTGAGGGACTCAATCGTGTCAAAAGGGGTGGACGCAAGCGTCACAAAAACCGAGCCGTCGCCGTGGTTGGGATCAGGGTAGGCGCGGCTTGCGAGCGTGACAAGGTCGCGCGCGCCGTGGATGACGTTAAAGCGGTAAAAACCGGCACTCGCGATAAAGACGTCGACTTTTTTGTCGCGGATAGCGCGCGTGAGCTCATCCATTGTGAGAGTCACGGTTGCGACGTTGGCCGCACCAAAGCGGGCTTTTAAAGCCGCAATCGTGGGTTCGATCACCGCCTCGTGCGGCGAGGGCCGGATGTAGCGCACGATGCCGACATTTAAAATTCCGTCGGCGTGAGCCGGCTCGGCCGTGCCCGCGTTTTGCGCAAACGCCGTCCCTGCAAGCGTCAGTAAAAAGCCGGCGAGGGTGAAGGCGCCGCTGTGGCCTCTGAGCACGACCCGTGTCCCGCAAAAATTACTTCAGATGCGACTCAATGAAGTCGCGGAAGGGGGCAATTGCCTTCGGTTCAATGAGGCGGTCTTCGATCACGCCCTTTTTGATGATGAAGATGCTCGGAATGTGCTGCACCTCAAAGCGCGCCTTAATCGACGGATTTTCGTCAAAGTAGGCGTACGCAAAGAGAACGCGTCCGGCGTAGCGCCGGGCAAATTCGTTCACGAGCGGGGCAATGCGGCGGCAGTCCTGGCACCAGGGTGCGCCCACGATGAAGCACACGGGGAGTTCAGACTTTTCGACGATTTCGCCGTAGGTGGCGTCGGTGACGTTGGTGATGAGATTTTCGGTCATGGTTTAAATTCCAATTTAACAGGAAGTTTTCCGACAGCCGGAAAACTCTTCCTTCCGAGTGTAGCCGCTCTGAGGCTTTCGATGAAATTCAAGGATTCCAAGAAGTCTTGAGATTTTGTAAATGAATCTTGCCCGCGTTTTTGCAAACGGTCAGATTGCGGTGCCTGCTGAGGTGAGAAAAAGCCTCGGACTCAAACCCGGCGACAAAATCCTTTTTACCGAAAATGACCGCGGTGAAACCGTGATCTGCAACGCTTCGGCTGCGGCGCTTAAGCGCGCACAGAAGACTTTCCGTGGTGTGGCCGCAGAAATGGGCCTCAGAAACGATGACGATGTGCAGGCGCTCATTGACGAAGTCCGGCACGATGCCGGACACTGAAACGAATTGAGAAAAAAATCCCGCGCTTCAAGCGGTCTTTGAACCGTGAAGACGGAAAACCGCACCCCTATAATCAGCGCATCATGCGAAAGACGAAAAAACCCGCAATTGCCAGCGAATGGCGTGAAAACAAAGAGGCACAGGAACGTGCGCAGCGTGAGGTCGACCGGGAGGCGGCACGCGCGGCACGGGCCCGGCTTTTTGCCGCCGTTTCGGCGTTGATTAAGGGGCTGGTGCTCAAGGTGGGCTGGGTGGTTGCGTTAACCGCGGGCGTTCTTGCCGCTGCGGCGCTTCTTACCTACAGTCCGACCGATCCAGGGTTTTCAGTGACCGGCACCAAACTTCCCGCGAACCTCTGCGGCCTGGCGGGCGCGTGGTTTGCTGACGCCGGTTTCTGGTTTTTCGGGCGGTCTGTCTGGTGGGTGCCGGCGGCGCTTATCGTGTTCGGGCTTGTGTCGCTTAAAAATGCGCTTGTCTCGCCGCAGAGAGCGCGTTTTGCGCCGGTGACCGCTACCTGCGGTTTCATCCTTCTTTTGTTTCTTTCAAGCGGCCTTGAAACGCTGCAGCTGGGCTACCTTGGTAAAGGCATTCCGATGGGAGCAGGGGGCCTTGTGGGACAGTACGTCGCAAGCAACATCACCCCGTGGCTCGGCGTCTGGGGCACAACCGTCATTTTGGTGGTATTGACCGCTTGTGCGGCCGCAATGGCCTTTTGCTTTTCATGGTTTAAGCTCGCTGAAGAGCTCGGGGCGGCGATGGACGCCTTCTGGACATTTGTGCAGCGCGCCCGTCCGGTGAAAAAAGAGACGCATGAGGAAGATGAGGCCAAGCCCGGGGACGTGATGCTCACCGAAGACGCGCCCGCCCCGGCCCCGGAAGCCTCGCTTGAAAGCGATGCGGGTGTGCCCGATAACGGGGAACTCACGGAGGAAGCGGTAATTGAAGGTAAGCCCGCGAAGACCGTGAAGGTTGCCGCCAAGCCCGCTGCTGCCAAAGCCGCCGGCGGCCGCATTGCGCCCGATACGATGCTTTTGGATGCCCCGCCCGCGGAACGTAACGGCGTGCGCGAAGACACCGTCAAGATGACAAGCCGCCTCATTGAAAGCAAACTCAAAACCTACAAGATTCAGGCCAAGGTCGTCGGTGCCCGCGTGGGACCGGTGATCACGCAGTACTGGCTGGATCTCGCCGAAGGCGTGAAGGGCAGCACCATTGAAAGTATCCGCAAGGACTTAACGCGCGCGCTCGCGGTTCACTCCGTGCGCGTCGTTTCCGCAATTCCCGGTACGCCCTACATGGGGCTTGAAATCCCCAACAACAAGCAGCAGCGCCTTGCGGTGTACCTGAAAGAACTCATCACCAGCAAAGCCTTTACGGAAAGTACGTCGCCCCTGACGCTCGCGCTCGGTAAAGACATCGCCGGGCAGCCGGTGGTCGCGGACCTCGCGCGTCTGCCGCATCTCCTGGTGGGCGGTACCACGGGTTCGGGTAAGTCCGTTGCCATCAACGCGATGATTCTGTCGCTTCTTTATAAGTGCGATCCCACGCAGTTAAGGCTCGTTCTCATTGACCCCAAGACCGTCGAATTTTCGATGTACCGGGATATTCCGCACCTCCTTTGCCCGGTCGTGATCGACATGAATAAGGCGGCAAATGCCCTCAATTGGCTTGTGCAGGAAATGGACCGGCGCTACAACCTCATGAGTCACCTCGGGGTGCGCAGTTTCCTTTCCTATAACGAAAAGGTGGAGGCGGCGCAAAAGGAAGGAAAGCCCCTGATGGATCCCTTCCAGGTCTCGCCCGACAATCCCGAGCCGCATGTGGTGCTTGAAAAACTCCCCTACATCGTCTGCTTTATTGATGAATTGGCGGACCTCATTCTCGTTAACCGCAAGCAGATTGAACTCTTGATCGTGCGTCTGGCGCAGAAAGCCCGTGCCGCGGGCATTCACCTGGTGCTTGCCACGCAGCGCCCGAGCGTGGATATTGTGACGCCACTTATTAAAGCGAACGTCGTGGCGCGCGCCTGTTTTGCCGTGGCAAGCCGCTTTGACAGTTCGGTCGTGCTGGATGAAAACGGTGCGCAGGATCTTTTGGGGCACGGCGACATGCTCTTTAAGCAGCCGGGGACCTCAGCCCTTGTGCGCATTCAGGGCTGTATGGTGAACGAAGACGAAGTGCTCCGTGTGGTCGACGCCTTAAAGGCGCAGGGCGAACCCCAGTACATCGAAGGCGTGTGCGATGCCGCTGAAACCAGTGCCGGCGGGTTCGGTGAGGGCGCCGGGGGCGGCTCGGGGGAAAAAGATCCCCTGTACGACGCGGCCGTAAAACTCGTGCTGGAAACGAACCGCCCGACCTCAAGCTTTATTCAGCGGCGGCTCAATATCGGCTACAACCGTGCCGCCAATCTCATCGAAACGATGGAGCAGGCCGGAATCGTCAGTCAGCCCAATGCCGCGGGTAAGCGTGAAATTCTCGTGAAAAACAGGGAGGGTTTATGACCGTGCTTTTTTCCCGCAGAACGCTTGCCGCGGCCGCGCTTTGCGCGGTGGTGCTTCCGGCATTTGCACAGAAAACAGCGGCCCGTGACGCACTGCGGCGGTTTGTGACGGAGGCTAAAACCGCTTCGGGGCGCTTTACGCAGACCGTGACCGATAAGGCCGGGCAGGTGATTGACGGGCCGAGTACCGGGCGCTTTGCCTTTGAGCGGCCCTCACGCTTTGCCTGGAAGACGGAAAAGCCCTACGTGCAGGACATCGTAAGTGACGGGAAAACCATCCGCCTCTACGACAAGGACCTTGATCAGCTCACCGTAAAGTCGGCTGAAACAATGGTCTCCGGGGCGCCTGCGGCGCTTCTTTTCGGACGCGCTGAGGCACTTGAAAATTTCACGCTCACGGAAGTCAAGGCGCCCGAGGGCGCCGTGACGGCAGTAAAGGCCGAACCAAAGACTCAGGACGCTGCCTTCGTAAGCGCCGTGGTGGGGTTTGATGCTGCAGGCCTTCCGGCGGTTTTGGTTCTCACCGATGCGTTTGGCGGAAGAACGCAGCTTGTGCTCACCGACGTTGTCACGAATCACGCGCTGCCCGAAGGGATCTTTACGGTGAAAACCGGGCCTGAGACGACGGTGCTTGAAGACCGTACGGCACTTTTCTGAGGGCCGCGGGATTTCTTCGGGCGGGCCGGTCGACTAAAGGTATAATCAGAAGACCTTAGTTATTTATCGGCTTTGCCCTGACTCCCGACAATTGCGGTCCGGCCAAAGTCCGCAATTGTCAATGTATACCCACATGAACTTTAAGATGCGGTTGTTCCGCATCGATCAGCTCATCCATGAAAGAGGGCAGGTGTCGCTACCGGAAATGGTGGCGGCACTGCGCTGTTCGGTTCCGACCCTAAAGCGTGACCTCCGTTATCTGCGCGAAAAACTCAAGGCCCCGATTGTCTACAGCCGTAAGACCAATTCCTACAGCTACGTGCGCGAAAGGGCGCTGGGGCTGGAAAAAGAGGCGCGCGAAGAAGCCCGCAAGGTGGCGCTTCCCTCAGCCTGGTATTCCCCCGTTGAAATTACGGCCCTGATGACGGCGCTGCAGCTTTTTGACCGGGTGGAAAACGAAAAGTCCGGGCTTTTGGCCCCTGACATGAAGGCGATGAAGTCGCGCCTGCTGTCGCTTGTGCAGGAAGAGCGCATTTCCGCGCGTGAACTCCTAAAGCGCGTGCGGGTGATTCTGCCCTCGGTGATTGAACACCGCTCGCCCTTTTTCGAGATGATCGGCAACGCGCTTGCGCACAAGACGCGGCTTCGCATCACCTACTGGACCAAATCCTCGCAGACCGAAAAGATGCGTGAGATTTCGCCCGTGCGGCTTGTGAACTACAAAAACCGCTGGTATCTGCAGGCCTGGTGCCATCTCACCGATGAGCTTCGGACCTTCAGTCTTGAGTACATTCTCGCGGCGGAGCCCTGCGCCAAAAACTGTCGCGCCGTGCCGATGAAGGACCTTGAAGCTTTGGACAGCGGCTTCGGCATTTTTTCCGGCGGAAAAGTCCAGGTTGCGGTTATTCACTTTGACGCGCAGATGGGCGCCTACGTGCGCGACGAAATTTGGCACCCTGATCAGCAGGTTCTGACCGCCGAAGACGGCACGGTGGAGCTGCGGGTTCCCTACACCAACGAAACCGAGCTTGTTGCGCAGATTCTGCACTATGGGGCGCACGCCCGTGTGATGGCCCCGGAAAGCCTTAAAAAGAGCGTGCTGCGGGAACTGGAAGCGGCGCTTGCCGCCTACAGTGCCGACCGTGCGGGCGGCGTCTAAGGGGTGAGCGATGACAGGCAACATCAGCAGTAACCGCAGACGGCGGTACGTGCGCTCACCCGCAGGAAAGAAGGAAACGCCGCTGATTTTCTTCTGCGGCGACCCACACGGCAGCTTTGATCACATCAACGAAGCGGTGAAAAAGTGGCACCCCAAGGCGATCGTGCTTTTGGGTGACATGCAGCCTTATGCGCCGATGGATGTGGTGCTCAAAGACGCGATGGAACTCACCGAAGTCTGGTGGATTCCGGGTAACCACGATTCCGACTCCGAAGAGTATTACGAGCGACTCTGGAAAGGGCCCCTGGCAGAACACAATCTCCACGGGCGCGTAGCCAATGTCGCCGGGATTCGTATTGCCGGTCTGGGCGGCGTTTTCCGCGGGCAGATCTGGATGCCTGAGGGTGATCCCCATTACCGGTCGGCCGCAAGTTTCGTGCGCCGCGCCGGGCACGGCACGCTTTGGCACGGGGGACTTCCGAGACGCCACAGAACGTCAATCTTCCCGTCGGTTTACGACAACCTCCTGCGTCAGAGAGCCGACGTCCTTGTGACGCATGAAGCCGCGGGCTGCCATAAAAAGGGTTTTGCCGCGATTGACCGGCTCGGGCAGGGGCTTCACGTGCGGTGGCTCTTTCACGGACATCAGCACGAAGACCATGAGTACGGGCGCTACAAAGGGATGATTGTCCGGGGGGTGGGCTACCGCGGCATCGTTGACCTGGAGGGTCGCGTGATCGTTCCCTCGCAGATGGATCCGCGGGATATGCTCGCGATGCAGGAAGCCGGCGAAGAGCCCGCGCCCGAAATTCTTGATACGGCGCCGATTCTGCCCACGGACTTTAAGGAGGGCGACCCCAAGTGCGTGCCGACGTGCCAGGACTGCTTTCCGCCCGCGCGGGAAGGAAGGCGGGGCGGCGCACGCCGCAAAAACCACCAGCCGCGGCGCTTTTTCTTAAGGCCCCAAGGGAAAAACGGGCCCAAAGAAAACCAGCAATAAAAAAATCCCGCCCGAGGCGCTTGTTGCCGGGGGCGGGATTTTTGTGTGTGAGGGTTAAAGCCGTCAGTTCATCAGAAGCGTGAGCTGATGCACCGTCACGGGTTCGCCCTTTTTCACGAAGTCCGTTTCATGAGGCAGCGCAATCAGGCCGTCAGCCTCCGTTAATACCGTGGTGGCGGCTGAGCCCTGGTTTTTCAGCGGGGTTGCCGTGAGAACGCCCTTGGCGTTGATCGCCAGTTTGGCGCGCATAAATTCCGCGCGGCCCGGTTTCTTTTTAATGTCGCAGCCCGCGCGCGCCGTGATGCTGTGCGGCCAGCAGTCGGGGGCATCCTGCCCCTGCATGTAAAGAATCGTGCCCCGCACAAATTCCAGAAATGTCACAAAGGCGGCGACGGGATTACCCGGGAGCATGAAAAGCGGCCTTCTTTCCACCACCGCAAAACGCATCGGACGCCCGGGGCGCATATTGACGGTCCAGCGGCAGATTTTTCCGAGAGACTCGACGACCTGGTGCGTGAAGTCCGTTGCGGACGCCGCAGCGCCCCCGGTGCAGATAATGAGAGAGCAGTTTTGCTTGGCGTAGAGAATGGCCTGGCGGATGGCGTTGGGGTCATCGCGGATGATGCCGAAGTCGGTGACTTCAACGCCGAGGTTTCTCAGAAGCGCCGCGAGGAAATGGCTGTTGGCGTTATAAAGCCTCTCAGGCGGACAGGGACGCCCCGGGGAGATGAGTTCGTCGCCGGTGGCAATGAGCCCCACGCGGAAGGGCTCATAAATCATGGCTTCCGAATACCCGAGGGAGGCAAGCACCGCAACGTGCGCGGGATTAATGCGGATGCCTTTGGCAAGCACGGTCTGCCCGACCGTGACTTCTTCGCCTTTAAGCCTCAAATTGTCGCCTTTGCGCACCACCGCCGTGTCAAACGTAACGGTGTCTCCCTTATCGGTCACCTTCTCAAAGGCAATCACGGTGTCGCACCCCGCGGGCACGGCGCCTCCGGTGGTGATTTTCACGCACTGGCCGGTCTTGATGCGTTCCTTATAAGGGTGGCCGGGATAGGACGTGCCGGCAACGGTGAGCGTCAGTTCTTTTTTACCCCGCAGGTCACTGGCCTTAAAGGCAAAGCCGTCCATGGCGGAATTGGTGTAGGCGGGAACGGCAATGGGGCTTGCGACATCCTGAGCAAGAATGCATCCCACAATGTCTCTTAAGGGTTTCTGCACCGCGGAGATGTTGCGTGAAACCTTTTTGAGGATATCTTTGCGAGCTTCCTCGACGGTGATGCTGACAGTATCTGAAGGCATGTGAACAACCTCTGCTCTGACAAACTCGTGGCGTTGTGACGGGCACAGGGCGACTGACATGCTGCAGGTCCTGTGCGCTGTTTTTTGCCACAATAACACATCTGATTTCGGCAGGTATGCTTTGCACGTTCTGCCGTAAACCAAGGAGTGAGTAAGTGCATCTGGACAATGTGGGAGCCGTGATTCTTGCGGGAGGCCGCGCCACCCGGATGGGCGGTGAAGACAAGGGCCTCGTTTGCTTAAAGGGTAAGCCTTTGGTCTGCCGGGCGGCAGAGAAATTAATGCCCGTGTGCGCTCATGTCGTCGTAAGCGCCAACCGCAATCTCGCGGCTTACCGCGCACTGGGCCTGACGGTCGTTACCGACAGCTTGGAGAATTTTCCGGGGCCTTTGGCCGGGTGGCTCTCGGCAATGGACGCGCTCACCACCGACTATGTCGTCAGTATCCCGTGCGACGTGCCTTTTTTTCCGGCGGATATGGTTGAAAAACTCTACGCGGCGCTTGTTGCTCGTCCGGACAAAGCCTGTGCGGCCGTCCGTGCGGGGGGATTTCCGCAACCCACGGCTGCGATGATGCGGCGAACGGCCCGCAGTTCGCTCGCTCAGTACCTTGCAAAGGGGGAGCACCGCGTGCGGGGGTGGCTTGAGAGCGCGGGCTGCGTCTGGGTTGATTTTGGGGATTTGCAAGCCTTTGCCAACATCAATACGCCAGAGGAACTTGCGGCCGCACATCAACGTCTTGTGTAAGAGGTGCAGCAGAAATACAACACTTGGGAAAGAGGGCGAAAAGCGGAAATCCGGGCCTTAAAATTTTTCACGTCAGCCTCTTGACAAGCGTAAAAAAGGCTCTCATAATGCGCACCCTTCGCCGTTAAGACGAAGGCGCAAAGCCGAAAGAAAACAAAAAAAATTTCCGACGGACTTGCAAAACGAAAAACGGTTGTGTAATATACGCAACCTTGTCGCCGACGAAACGGCAACAAACGCTCTTTAAAAATCTGAAACAGACGAACCGATAAGTGTGGGTGCTTCTGAAAAATGCAGTTTCTTCATGGAAACGCAAAAAAATCGGAAGTACTCAGACTTTAAGCCAAAGAAATGATTGAGATTTATCTCAGTCAGTTTCTGCGAGTGATTTGAGTACGACCAAAAAGCAGGATTCAAGTGAAGAGTTTGATCCTGGCTCAGATTGAACGCTGGCGGCATGCCTTACACATGCAAGTCGAACGGCAGCATGGAGAGCTTGCTCTCTGATGGCGAGTGGCGAACGGGTGAGTAATACATCGGAACGTGTCCGTTTGTGGGGGACAACCGTCCGAAAGGATGGCTAATACCGCATAAGACCTGAGGGTGAAAGCCGGGGACCGCAAGGCCCGGCGCAGACGGAGCGGCCGATGATTGATTAGCTAGTTGGGGAGGTAAAGGCTCACCAAGGCGACGATCAATAGCTGGTCTGAGAGGACGACCAGCCACACTGGAACTGAGACACGGTCCAGACTCCTACGGGAGGCAGCAGTGGGGAATTTTGGACAATGGGGGCAACCCTGATCCAGCCATGCCGCGTGCGGGAAGAAGGCCTTCGGGTTGTAAACCGCTTTTGTCAGGGACGAAAAGCTCCGGAGTAATATGCCGGAGTGCTGACGGTACCTGAAGAATAAGCACCGGCTAACTACGTGCCAGCAGCCGCGGTAATACGTAGGGTGCAAGCGTTAATCGGAATTACTGGGCGTAAAGCGTGCGCAGGCGGTTGGGTAAGACAGATGTGAAATCCCCGGGCTTAACCTGGGAACTGCATTTGTGACTGTCCGACTGGAGTACGTCAGAGGGGGGTGGAATTCCACGTGTAGCAGTGAAATGCGTAGATATGTGGAAGAACACCGATGGCGAAGGCAGCCCCCTGGGACGCAACTGACGCTCATGCACGAAAGCGTGGGGAGCAAACAGGATTAGATACCCTGGTAGTCCACGCCCTAAACGATGTCTGCTGGTTGTTGGGAATTTAATTCTCAGTAACGAAGCCAACGCGTGAAGCAGACCGCCTGGGGAGTACGGTCGCAAGATTAAAACTCAAAGGAATTGACGGGGACCCGCACAAGCGGTGGATGATGTGGATTAATTCGATGCAACGCGAAAAACCTTACCCAGCCTTGACATGTCAGGAATGCCTCGGAGATGAGGCAGTGCCCGCAAGGGAACCTGAGCACAGGTGCTGCATGGCTGTCGTCAGCTCGTGTCGTGAGATGTTGGGTTAAGTCCCGCAACGAGCGCAACCCTTGTCATCAGTTGCTACGAAAGGGCACTCTGATGAGACTGCCGGTGACAAACCGGAGGAAGGTGGGGATGACGTCAAGTCCTCATGGCCCTTATGGCTGGGGCCTCACACGTCATACAATGGTCGGAACAGAGGGCAGCGAAGCCGCGAGGTGAAGCCAATCCCAGAAAACCGATCGTAGTCCGGATTGCAGTCTGCAACTCGACTGCATGAAGTCGGAATCGCTAGTAATCGCGGATCAGCATGCCGCGGTGAATACGTTCCCGGGTCTTGTACACACCGCCCGTCACACCATGGGAGTGGGGTTCACCAGAAGACGTTTGCCCAACCGCAAGGAAGGCGGCGCCCACGGTGGGTTTCATGACTGGGGTGAAGTCGTAACAAGGTAGTCGTACCGGAAGGTGCGACTGGATCACCTCCTTTCTAGAGAAAGTTTCCGAAAGGGACTGCAGCACAAGAAGGAAGTTCCCACACTTATCGGTTGAGTCTGTTGAAGTTGTAATGCGGTTGGGTCTTTAGCTCAGCTGGTTAGAGCATCGTCTTGATAAGGCGGGGGTCGATGGTTCGAGTCCATCAAGACCCACCAAACGCAGTGCATGAAACACGCGGGGGCATAGCTCAGCTGGGAGAGCACCTGCTTTGCAAGCAGGGGGTCAACGGTTCGATCCCGTTTGTCTCCACCAGACATTCAGTTCAAAAGCTCTTGTATGAGAGTTTTTAAACGGAGTGTCTTCAGTACGAAGATGCACCGAGCTCTTTAAAAATTTGGAAAAAGAAGTAAAGCGTTCAATTTCAGCGTTGATGAGACGCTGAAACGGGATGTGATTGCATTTGAACTGAGTTTCAAATCTTCATTGAACGAGAATCTCAACGAATTAACCAAGAGAACAGCACGTTACGAAATCAGTCACGTGAATACTCTGCGGGCAAAAGGCTGCAGGGTTATAGGATCAAGTGACTAAGTGTATGTGGTGGATGCCTTGGCGATCATAGGCGATGAAGGACGTGTAAGCCTGCGAAAAGCTGCGGGGAGTCGGCAAAAAGACTTTGATCCGCAGATGTCCGAATGAGGAAACTCACCGGGTAACCGGTATCACAAACTGAATACATAGGTTTGTGAGGCGAACGCAGTGAACTGAAACATCTAAGTAACTGCAGGAAAAGAAATCAACCGAGATTGCGGCAGTAGCGGCGAGCGAAACCGCAGCAGCCTAGTCTTTGATAATGCATGGTGACAGCAGAACGGTCTGGAAAGGCCGGCCACAGTGGGTGACAGCCCCGTATGCGAAGTCCGGTGCATGGTACTAAAAAGACGATAAGTAGGGCGGGACACGTGACATCCTGTCCGAAGACGGGGGGACCATCCTCCAAGGCTAAATACTCATGATCGACCGATAGCGAACCAGTACTGTGAAGGAAAGGCGAAAAGAACCCCGGGAGGGGAGTGAAATAGAACCTGAAACCGCATACATACAAACAGTAGGAGCCCTACGGGGTGACTGCGTACCTTTTGCATAATGGGTCAGCGACTTACGTTTTGCGGCAAGCTTAACCGAGTAGGGGAGGCGCAGCGAAAGCGAGTTCGAACAGAGCGATAGAGTCGTAAGGCGTAGACCCGAAACCAGATGAGCTAACCATGGCCAGGTTGAAGGTGTGGTAACACACACTGGAGGACCGAACCGACCGGTGTTGCAAAACCGGCGGATGAGCTGTGGTTAGGGGTGAAAGGCTTAACAAATCTGGAGATAGCTGGTTCTCCCCGAAAACTATTGAGGTAGTGCCTCGTGACTGACTCCGGGGGGTAGAGCACTGTTATGGCTAGGGGGACATGGCGTCTTACCAAACCATGGCAAACTCCGAATACCCGGAAGTTGAATCACGGGAGACAGAGCACCGGGTGCTAACGTCCGGACTCAAAAGGGAAACAACCCAGACCGCCGTTTAAGGTCCCAAATACAGGCTAAGTGGAAAACGAAGTGTGAAGGCTAAGACAGTCAGGAAGTTGGCTTAGAAGCAGCCATCCTTCAAAGAAAGCGTAATAGCTCACTGATCGAGTCCTCATGCGCGGAAGATGTAACGGGGCTAAGTCTGTAACCGAAAGCGCGGATTTGTACGCAAGTACAAGTGGTAGGGGAGCGTTCTGTAAGCCTGCGAAGGTGTGTGGTAACGCATGCCGGAGGTATCAGAAGTGCGAATGCTGACATGAGTAACGATAAAGCGGGTGAAAAGCCCGCTCGCCGTAAGCCCAAGGTTTCCTGCTCTACGTTCATCGGAGCAGGGTGAGTCGGCCCCTAAGGCCAGGCTGAGAAGCGTAGCTGATGGGAAGCAGATTAAGATTTCTGCACCGACGTTAAGTGCGAAGGGGGGACGGAGTTTTGAGCATCATCCGGGTGTTGGATGTCCCGGTTTGTGCGTGTAGGAGGCCGGCAGGCAAATCCGCCGGCGAATCTCCGAGACAAAGCATCGAGCTGCATTTTGCAGTGAAGTGATGGGATGAACTTCCAGGAAAAGCCTCTAAGCTATAGCTTAATGTCGACCGTACCGTAAACCGACACAGGTGGGCGAGTTGAATATACTCAGGCGCTTGAGAGAACTCGGGAGAAGGAACTCGGCAAATTGACACCGTAACTTCGGGATAAGGTGTGCCTTTGTAGTGTGAAGAGTGAAACACTCCGAGCATGAAGAGGTCACAGAGAATAGGTGGCTGCAACTGTTTACTAAAAACACAGCACTCTGCAAAGACGAAAGTCGACGTATAGGGTGTGATGCCTGCCCGGTGCCGGAAGATTAAGTGATGGGGTGAGAGCTCCTGATCGAAGTCCCGGTAAACGGCGGCCGTAACTATAACGGTCCTAAGGTAGCGAAATTCCTTGTCGGGTAAGTTCCGACCTGCACGAATGGCATAATGATGGCCACACTGTCTCCTCCCGAGACTCAGTGAAGTTGAAATGTTTGTGATGATGCAATCTCCCCGCGGCTAGACGGAAAGACCCCATGAACCTTTACTGCAGCTTTGCATTGGACTTTGAACCGATCTGTGTAGGATAGGCGGGAGGCAGAGAACCGAGGACGCCAGTCTTTGGGGAGCCGACGTTGAAATACCGCCCTGATTTGTTTGAGGTTCTAACCGCGGACAGTAAACCTGTTCCGGGACCGTGCATGGTAGGCAGTTTGACTGGGGCGGTCTCCTCCTAAAGGGTAACGGAGGAGTACAAAGGTACGCTAGGTACGGTCGGAAATCGTGCTGATAGTGCAATGGCGCAAGCGTGCTTGACTGCGAGACCGACAAGTCGAGCAGATGCGAAAGCAGGTCATAGTGATCCGGTGGCACTGAATGGAAGGGCCATCGCTCAACGGATAAAAGGTACTCTGGGGATAACAGGCTGATACCGCCCAAGAGTTCATATCGACGGCGGTGTTTGGCACCTCGATGTCGGCTCATCTCATCCTGGGGCTGTAGCCGGTCCCAAGGGTATGGCTGTTCGCCATTTAAAGAGGTACGTGAGCTGGGTTTAAAACGTCGTGAGACAGTTTGGTCCCTATCTGCCGCGGGCGCTGGAAGATTGACGGGGGCTGCTCCTAGTACGAGAGGACCGGAGTGGACGCACCTCTGGTGTACCGGTTGTCACGCCAGTGGCACAGCCGGGTAGCTATGTGCGGAAGAGATAACCGCTGAAAGCATCTAAGCGGGAAACTTGCCTGAAGATAAGTCTTCCCGGAGGCTAGACCTCCCAGAAGAGTCGTTCGAGACCAGGACGTTGATAGGTCAGGAGTGCAAGCGCTGTGAGGCGTTGAGCTGACTGATACTAATTGCTCGTGAGGCTTGATCCTATAACCGTGCTGCCTAAGCCTAATGTAAGGCAGTTGAGAAACGGACAATGGATTTTGAAGCGCAGTGAATGCAAATAATCGCGTTCCGACGCTTACTTCTTTTTGCAAAGACTTCGTCACGGGAGTTCAATTGAAGAACTTCTGAGACAACAGGCTTTGCCCGGCGGCCATACCGTGGCGGTACCACTCCTTCCCATTCCGAACAGGACAGTGAAACGCTTCTGGGCCGATGATAGTTGGTTGTATTTCCAGTGAAAGTAGGACACTGCCGGGCTTTACCATTTAAAACCCTCGGGATCAAAACGGTCTCGGGGGTTTTTCTTTGCCTGAAAGTTTTAGAGGCAGGCGCACGGCCCGCCTTTTCGTTAAGATGCTCAGTCTCAGCGCGAGGAACTTTCTCTTCTTATGACGACCGGTGATCTTTTTGGCGATGACGCAATGCCTGCGGTGACAGCTCCGCGGAGTACAAAAGCGCCCGTAGAAAATACGATGATGCCTTTGGCAGAGCGTTTGCGACCCCGTACGATTGATGAGGTGATCGGTCAGAAGAAACTTCTGGGGCCGGGGCAGCCTCTGAGAGTGGCGTTTGAAACGCACCGGCCGCACTCGATGATTCTCTGGGGGCCGCCCGGGGTGGGAAAGACGACGCTGGCGCGCCTGATGGCTGATGCCTTTGGGCTCCCTTTTATCGCGATCAGCGCGGTACTCTCCGGCGTCAAAGAAATCCGTGAGGCCGTGGAGGCTGCCAAAGCCCATATGACTGCAACCGGCAAACCCACGCTTGTGTTTGTCGACGAGGTGCACCGCTTTAATAAAAGCCAGCAGGATGCGTTTTTGCCGCACGTGGAAAGCGGGCTTTTTGTGTTTGTGGGCGCAACGACAGAGAACCCTTCCTTTGAAGTTAATTCTGCTCTTTTGTCACGCTCCGCGGTTTATGTCTTGGAGAGCCTCTCGCACGATGAGTTAAATGAGCTCATCGACCGGGCGCTTAATGAAGTCGTTAAGGGGGTGTCGATTACGCCCGAAGCCCGGGAGATTCTGATTGATCTCGCGGACGGTGACGCCAGAAGGCTCTTAAATGCCCTTGACGTTGCGACCGGAATGGCCAAAGACCGCCACATGGAAACCGTGGACGCGGACTTTCTGCGTAAGACGCTTCCGTCAACCGTACGGCGCTTTGATAAGGGTGGGGAGAACTTTTACGACCAGATCAGTGCGCTGCATAAAAGCGTACGCGGCAGCGACCCCGACGCTGCCCTTTACTGGATGTGCCGGATGTTGGACGGCGGCTGCGACCCCCGCTACATCGCGCGGCGCGTGGTGAGGATGGCGATTGAAGACATTTCGCTGGCTGATCCCAGAGGGACGCAGCTGGCCCTTGAAGCCGCAGACATTTATGAGCGTCTGGGGTCTCCGGAAGGTGAACTTGCGATCGCGCAGGCCGTGGTGTATCTCGCGGTCGCCCCCAAGAGTAACGCGGTTTATTCGGCCTATAACGCGGTGAGAAGTTTCGTGAAGGAAGACGGCACGCGCCCCGTGCCGATGCACTTAAGAAACGCTCCCACAAAACTTATGAAGGAATTGGGGTATCACAAGGGCTACCGCTACGCGCACGACGAAGAGGGAGCGTTTGCCGCGGGCGAAGTGTATCTGCCGCCTGAGATCGCGGACATGCACTGGTACGAGCCCACGGACCGGGGCCTGGAACTCAAGATTAAAGAAAAGATGGAGCGACTAAAGGCGCTTAACGATGAAGCCCGAAAAAAAGCGCTCAAGGCGCGCTCATAACCAGCGGATACTGCCCGTTTTTGTTGCACTTTTAGGCTAAACGCGCAAAAATTTCAGTTTCACTGTGTTTGAGCGCCTGCGCGGCGTCTCAACAAAAAAGAATTACTGAGCTCAGAAGGGAAGACCATGCTCGACATCAATATGCTGCGCAAGCAGCTCCCGGACGTGATTGCACGCCTTGCAACGCGTCCCTTTGCATTTCCGGAAAAAGAATTCAATGCGCTCGAAAACGAACGCAAGGCCGTGCAGACGCAGACCGAAGAGCTGCAGGCTCTGAGAAATCAGCTTTCCAAGGAAATCGGCAACGCCAAGAAAAGCGGCGGGGATGCTTCGCATCTGATGGCCGAAGCCGCTGCGATTCCTGAAAAGTTAAACGAACTGCAGGATCGTCTCGGTACGATTCGCGATCAGTTAAATGAGCTCCTCATGAGTATCCCCAATCTGCCGCACGAATCCGTTCCGACGGGGCGCGATGAACGCGACAATGTGGAGCAGCGCCGCTGGGGTACGCCCCGCACGTTTGACTTCCCGATCAAGGACCACGTCGATGTGGGCGCTCCCCTCGGGATGGACTTTGATACGGCCGCGAAACTTTCCGGCACACGTTTCTGTTTCATGAAGGGGCAGGTCGCGCATCTGCACCGCGCCATTGCGCAGTTCATGCTGGACGTCCACACCCGCGAGCACGGCTACACCGAGTGCTACACGCCCTATATCGTCACGGCCGACACGATGCGCGGCACCGGGCAGCTGCCGAAGTTTGAAGAAGACCTCTTTGCCGCCAAAAAGGGCGGTCAGCAGGGTAAGGGCGATCCGCTGTACCTCATTCCGACCGCCGAAGTGACGCTGACGAACTCGGTGTCCGGGCAGATGCTGAAGGCCTCGGACCTGCCGATTCTTGTGACGGCGCACACGCCGTGCTTTAGAAGTGAAGCCGGTGCCTACGGGCGCGACACCCGCGGCATGATCCGTCAGCACCAGTTTGATAAGGTCGAAATGGTGAGAATCGTCCGTCCTGAAGACAGCTACAAGCACCTTGAGGAACTCACCGCAAACGCCGAAGACATTCTTCAGCGGCTGGGACTTCCCTACCGTGTGGTGCTCCTTTGCACCGGGGACATGGGCTTTTCCTCTGCGAAGACCTATGACCTTGAAGTGTGGCTTCCTGCACAGAACACGTACCGTGAAATCAGTTCGTGCTCCAACTGCGAGGGTTTCCAGGCCCGCCGCATGGGCACGCGCTTTAAGGATGAAAACGGTAAGCCCCAGTACGTGCACACGTTAAACGGCTCAGGGCTCGCCGTCGGCCGCACGCTCGTTGCGGTTCTGGAAAACTACCAGAACGCCGACGGCTCGGTCACGGTGCCCGAGGCGCTGCGCCCCTACATGAACGGCGTTGAAAAACTCGTTCCCGAAGGCAAATAAGCTTTTTCGCTAGGCGCATTGCCTTATTGCGTTTTCACTTTGTCCCTGTCACAATAAGCGGACAATTCGAGGTGAGAGTGATTCTCACGCCAACCTGCCTTACCCGGGCAAGGTGGAAACGCTCAAGCGGATGCGGCTTTCCGGCGCGGCCGGAAAACAACCAAGCGGGTCGATGAGACCGTCCGGTATCGAAATGGATCGGACGGTTTTTTTGACTTTCGAAGTGAAGAAAAATCGGCGGGCGGTCGCCGGGAGAGGACAAAGTGCCGCAGGTGGATTTAACTCACAAATTGCCTGACCTGCCGTGTCGGCGAACAAGGCTAAAAGAGGTGAACATCAAAATGAGCAATCGTCTGACAATCAAAGGCCAGGTCACTATTCCGAAGAACGTGCGTGATTTCCTTGGCCTGACGATGGGGTCAAGTGCCGTCGAGTTTTATATCGATGCCGACGGCAGCGTCAAGGTTCGTAAGGCCGCCGGTAAGAGCCGGGTTCGTGCCACAGGTCAGGTGCAGGCAAAGGCCTGCAGCCGTCAGGAGACCGCGCGCGTGTCGCACTGCGACCGCGTGCTCGCCATGCTTTCGGGCAACTACGTTTAAGTTGCCCGTCTCAGTCGTGGGCGGCGGGTGCCGCTCACCGTCAGATTTTCTCTCAATACTTACTCAATCAGGATGGGGTTGACCATGTCCGCTGATTCTGCGCGCCTTGCGCTTTCTGAAATCGTGGGTGAAAAATGGGTGGAAGATGAGCCCTTTGCCTCCGTAAACCTTCTGTCGGACTGGACCAACCGCTTTCACGGCAGGCCCCTGGCGATTGTGAAACCGGCTGATACCGCCGAAGTCTCTGCGGTTTTAAAGTGGGCTAACGACAACAATGTCCCGGTGGTGGCGCAGTCAGGAAACACGAGTCTTGTGGGGGGCGGCACTCCGACGGCTGACGGCAAGGCCGTCTTGCTGTCGCTGCAGCGCATGAATAAGGTCGAGAGAATCGATGCCGTCAACGATACGATGGTCGTGGACGCGGGCGTCATTTTGCAGAAGGCCCAGGAAGCGGCGCGCGCGCACGGGCGGCTTTTCCCCCTGAGTTTTGCTTCTGAGGGCTCGGCCTGTATCGGCGGGTGCCTCGCAACGAACGCGGGGGGTACGGCGGTGCTCCGTTACGGCAACACCCGTGACCTGGTGCTCGGGATCGAAGTGGTGCTTGCGGACGGCACGGTTTTGAACATGCTCCGGGGCTTGAGAAAAGACAACACCGGCTACGACTTAAAGCACCTTTTCATGGCAAGCGAAGGGACCTTGGGTGTTATTACCCGCGCGGTTGTGAAGCTCTTTCCGCTCCCGAAGGTCCGCTTTACGGCGCTCGCGGGGACGCCCGACGTGCGTTCTGCCTGTGAACTCTTAAAGCGCGTCAAAGAAGCCGCGGGCCCGGCTTTGACCGGGTTTGAACTCATGCAGGCCAAATGCATTGAGCGCGTCGGCAAAGAAATTGACGCCGTGACGGTTCCCGGGGACGTCTCGGGCGCTCCCTGGTGGAGTCTTATTGAATTAAGTTACAGCCGTGAGCCCGAGGGCCATCCCCTGGAAAGCGTGCTGGAAAAAGCCTTTGAAGACGGCGTTGCGGTGGACGCGTTTCTTGCGCAGTCCGAAAAGGAAAGCAAGAGCTTCTGGGCAATCCGCGAGTCCATTCCGAGCGCAGACGCCCACGTCGGCGGAAACCTCCATAACGACGTGAGTCTTGAGATCAGTGAGATTCCGGATTTTGTGGAAGAGACGCTCACGGCACTGCAAAAGCGCTTTGCGTGGGTGGATCCGTCGGTCTTCGGGCACCTCGGGGACGGAAACCTGCACTTTAACGTGGGCTCGGTTCCCGCGCCGCTTGCCTTTGAAAACGAAGAGGGGATCCGGGAAACGGTCTACGAGCGCGTTGCGGCGCATAACGGCTCGATTTCAGCTGAACACGGGATCGGGCAGTTAAAGCGCGCGCACTTTCTTGAACTTAAAAACCCCGCGGAAGTCGCGGTGATGGTGAAAATCAAAAAGGCGCTTGATCCCAAGGGGATTCTCAATCCCGGAAAACTTCTTCCGGACTGATGCGTTCTTAAAGGGCGAAAAAAGCAGGCGTTGTTCCTGCTTTTTTCATGCCTGCGGCCGGGCTTACTTTATGAATTTCAGTTCTTTGAGCCAGGTTTTGATTTCGGCTTCTGAGCTTTCGACTTCTTCTCCGTAAAGTGCGAGGCCCTTTAAAAACCGGGCTTTTGGGGCAATCTCACGCAGTTCCCGGTCTGAACTTCCGAAGCCGCTGCCGCCGTGCGTTACGAAGTGCACGACGGTTTTGCCGGAGAGATCTGCCTCTGACAGTGCCTTGTATAAAAACGGCGGAATACGCCCCCACCAGATCGGGGGCCCGATAAAGACCGTGTCGTAAGCGGAGAGGTCCGGAAGCGGCTTTTTGAGGACACGGTAAATCTTGCGGTCAAACTCTTCCTGCACGACATCCGTTGTTTTGCGGTAACCGGCCGGATAGGGTTCCGCCGTTTCCACTTCAAAGACGTCCGCGCCGGTCGAGGCAGCAATCACCCGTGCAACGCGTGCCGTGTAACCATTAGATGTCATACTAACTTTCGCCACCCCTTCAACCTTTCATGGAGTGGCAAAACATGCGATATTCGCAGGAGTTCAAAGACAACGTCGTAGCGCGCCTGCTGAGCAAGGAGCTCAGCATCTCTGAAGCCGTGGAGCAGTACTCGATCGGCAAATCAACGATCTCGTACT
>NZ_LT635859.1:289713-328699 GCF_900128485.1 Duodenibacillus massiliensis | reverse complement strand
GAACGGATACTGAAAACGGGCAAGGAAATCGCCTCGATGTACCACTGCCTGAATCAGATTGAAACGTGCTTCCGGATCATGAAATCCAACATCGGCTTGCGCCCGATGTATGTCTGGACTTCCAGCCATATTTACGGCCATATTACGGCTTGTGTACTGGCCCTGTTGCTGCTGAGGCTGCTGCAGGACAAACTGAAAAAGCAGGGAACGCCAATCAGCATTGACACACTGTGCCGTGAACTGCACGACTCAACCGTGATGGCTCAAATCATCGATGACAACCAAATCACCTTCTACCGGTGCGGCTTTGGTCCGAAGCTGCGCAAAGGAAATGAGTTGCTGACAGAAGAAGAACTTGGTGCTCAGTACGTTGCCGGCAAAGCACGCAACCACAAAGCTGACATCCTGCAGGCCTGCGGCCTGTCGCTGCCGCCTCGGGTGTGCTCGAGGCCGGAACTTGCCTCCTGCCTCGGCACCCGCTTCCCCACCAATCGCTCCGCCGTACCCATGCTCCGTGAACTGGGACAGCGGTAGAAGTACAACAAGAAAATAATCAAAACCAGCCGTTAGACCTTGTGGTTACTGGTTTTGTCGATTTTCTGCTTTAAAACTCAGGTATTCCGATGTTGCTCCGAGCAATCCGGAAGAGTGGAAAGATGCAGTCCGGGGCAAATTCTGCCGTACGGAAAATCAAGGCAATTCAAAGGAACAAAAGCCGGGAAGCCGTGCCTGAATTCGCCTTTAAAAAGGATCACCCCAGGCCTGCCGTTTGGCCTCATTGATTTCCGTGAGGATAAAGGCCTCGTACTGTGCGACAAAGTCGTTTACACCGGCCTTCCCGGCCTCAACTTCTTTGAGCATTTCCTCAAACCGCGCGGTCATCACCGCACTGCGGATCTTGGGACTTACCTTTAAAAGAAGGTTGCGTCCTACCGTGGAGCAGTGCAGTTTTTTGCCTTCGGTCTCGAGAAACCCGCGGCGTTTGAGTTCTGAGATGATCGCGGCGCGTGTCGCGGGTGTCCCGATGCCTCCGGCGTCTTTGAGCTGCTTTTGCAGATTTTCGTCTTCAAAGGCGCGCCAGATGTTTTCCATTGCGGCAATGAGCGTACCTTCCGTAAAGTAAAGCGGGGGCTTGGTTTTGTCTTCGCGCGTGGTGATTTCGTTCACTTGAGCCGTTTCCCCCTTTTTGAGTTTGGGAAGCGTCTGATCGTCTTCGGCGGATTCTGTCTTACCCGCGTCTTTGGGCTCCTCAGCCTTCACCGGTTTTTCGGGCTTTTCGTAAAGAAGCTTCCAGCCCTTGTCGATAATGACTTTGCCTTTGGAAGTAAAAGTTTCGCCGCCGATCGTAAAGACGATTTCGGTGGCGTCATAGGTGTGCACCGGATAAAACTGCGCGATGTAGCGCTTGGCGATTAACCGGTACACCGCTTTTTCCCGGTCGTTAAGGCGCGACCAGTCCGCGGTGTTGGCTACAGGCACAATGCCGTGGTGGGCCGAGATCTTTTTGTCGTTAAAGGTCTGGCTTTTCAATTTCGGATCAGCCTTGGCGCAGGCTGCGGCTGCCGCCGGGAAGGTCGCTGCAATCGCCTTTAAAACGTCCGGGGCCTCGGCGTGCTGGGATTCCGGCAGGTACCCGCAGTCGGTACGGGGGTAACTCGTGATCTTATGCACTTCATAAAGCGACTGACAGATGTTAAGGGTGTCTTCGGCGGAAAGCCCCAGAGTCCGGTTGGCTTCGACCTGGATGTCGGCAAGCGAATAAGCTTTGGGGGGCTGCAGTTTCCGGCGTTTGGTTTCAGCAGAGACTACCGTAGCGGTGGTTTCGCTCTTAAGTTTTTCAGCAAGTGCCCGGGCCAGATCGAGATTAATGAAGTACTTGCCTTCCGCGTCCAAACCTTTCTGGTCGTCACGGGGTTTGTGGCGCGCGGTAAAGGTGCGGTCTTTGGCCGTGAGGACCACGCCGATCACGAGGTAGGGGACGGGTTTGAAGTTACGGACGGCATAGTCGCGGCGCGCGACCATGGTGAGCGTCGGCGTCTGCACGCGCCCCACGGTGATGAGGTTGTTTTCCCCCTGGGGAACCTTATTTAAAAGCGTATAGGCGCGCGAAAGATTCATCCCGAGAAGCCAGTCGGCTCTGGAGCGCGCCCGTGCCGCGTCGCGCATGCCGGCGTAGCGCGCGTTTTCCCGGAGGTCTTTGAGGCCCTTGCGGATCGACGCCGGGTCAACGGCGGAAACCCAGAAGCGCTCCACCGGTTTTGTGCAGCCGAAATGCTCAATCACTTCATCAACGAGAAGCTGCCCCTCACGGTCCGGGTCGCCCGCGTTCACAACCGTTTCAGCCCGTCCGATCAGCTCCCCGATCAGCTTTAACTGGCGCGTGACGCCCGCATCGTTTTTGGGTTCCACCACCCATTCTTTCGGAAATATCGGGAGGTCCTTGAGCCGCCAGCGTTTTTTCCCTTTGCTCGTAAGCGGAATGCCGTCGGGGAGGTACTCATCGGGCTCAGCCTGCTCCAAAAGATGACCGAAGCACCAGGTGACGACGGTGTCGTTATTGCAGGCAATCGAACCCCCGGAGCGGCTTTTCACGCCGATCTCTTCGGCAATGGCTTTCGCAAGCGACGGCTTTTCCGCGATAAAAAGCTTCATGGGGCTTTCTCCGCGGTCAAAAGGACGTCAAGTCCCGTCACGGTTTCGGTGAGGGCTTTGAGAAGCGAAGCGTCATCGGCCGCGGTGTCTTTTAAGGGATGGGCAGCATCCCCGAGCTTTATCGACGCTATCCCCTGATGGGCGCTCTGACCCGCAGCGCCCGTCACAAAGCGCGTTGACACCACGCTTTGTGAAACGGCGGCAAAGGCCGCCTGCCAGGCAGTAAGTGCGGGCCCCGCGGGATCGCCGGCCGCGGGAAGGGTGCGCGAAACATTGTCAAACCCGAGCACAAAGTCGCTGCGTCCCGCGCGGATCTCGTTCATTTTTTCCACGGCGGCAAAGGCGGCGGCGAGGAGCTTTTCGCGGGTTTTGTCCGTTGCAACGCGCGAGCGCGACAGAATCGTCACGGGGAGGGAACAGACGGGCCTTACAAACTGCGTGACGCCTGCGGCGCAGGACACGTCGCCGGTCCTCACTTCCACGCGCGGCGTCTCACGGTTTTCACTCCACGGTGTTGTGACGGAGGCAAGCGTTGTCTTGAGGTTTTTCAGAGCCTCTGCGGCCGTTGATTTACCCGTGTCCCGCCCCTGCCAGTGAAGCCTGCGGTCGGTAAGGGTGAGTGTCACCGTATGAGAGCCCAAAAAGTTCACGTATGAGCAGCGGGGGTCGCCCGCGAGTTCAATGTGTGCGGCAAGCCCCGCAGGGAGGGCTTTTTGTGCTGCCTCCGCAAATTCCTGCGCGGCCGCCGTGCCCGCGTCGCCCGAAGCTTTAAACCCGCAAAAGAAGACGGGTGAGGCGGTCACGGCCGCCCTTTTTTCCTGCCAGACGTGCGCAAGGGAAAATAAGAGGGCCTGCGCGGCTTCTGTTCCGGGCCGCACGGGAACGGAAATCAAAAGGGCAGGGGCGTCAGAGAGCTTTCCCGGCCGCCGCACGCAGACGCCGTTTTGAAGTGCCAAAACCGGGGTTCCTGCTTTGTCCTCAGACTTAAGTGTTTGCGGCAGGGGCGTTAAGGCTGAGGGCGAAAACCCGAAGGTCGTGAGCCCCGTGCGCAGCGCGGCAATGCCGCCCGCTGTGCCGTCTGCGGGGCGCCCCGATAAAAAGGACGCGAGGTTACGGCGCCAGAGGGCTTCGCCCGAGGAGGCAAGCGCCGCCCCCACCAGTGCGGCAGCGTCTTGAGCTGCCGCAGAAACCGTCAGCGGCTTCGGTGCGCTTAAGGCTTCAGTGAGGCGGCTTTC
This sequence comes from Duodenibacillus massiliensis, assembly GCF_900128485.1. Taxonomy (GTDB): domain Bacteria; phylum Pseudomonadota; class Gammaproteobacteria; order Burkholderiales; family Burkholderiaceae_F; genus Duodenibacillus; species Duodenibacillus massiliensis. The sequence goes on along the minus strand of NZ_LT635859.1, from coordinate 324,812 downwards.
GATTGCTGAAGCGCTGCCTGCGGCAAACGCTGTGAGAAGCACCGCGGAAAGCGCCTTAATGCAGCGTTTTCTTCGCATCGGTAACGGCATAGGCTTCCTGCGTGACATAAAGCTGCAGCATCGCGACGGCGGTGAACATTTCGCCCGGTGCGACTTTGACGACTTTGCGGCTTTCATCAAACATCGCCTGCGGGCAGTAAAGGGGGAAGGTGTCAAACGCGAGCTCTCCCTCAAGCTTCATCAAAATGCGCGCAAACGCCACACCCGCAATGCTTGCCCAGTGTTCGTTCACTTCAAGGATGCGGCCCGTCAGAAAGAGCATCCCGGGCATCAGTTCCGTGAAGTTCGGGACCTGCACCGCCATTTTGCGGGCGGCGGCATCCGCCCCTGCGCCAAGGTCCATGACAATGCCCGCGACCTGAGCCTGCCACCAGGTCCCGGGCTTATAGGTCGGGCGGTTGGCGGCCCAAAGGGCGTCCACAGCGTGCACGATCACGGCGCCAGAATCGGCCGCGGGACTCATGAGTTCCGTGACAAACTGTCCCATTGCCTCGTTTTCGGTCTGTATCGCTTTCATGGGTTTGATGAGCGCCCCGGTGCCCGCGGCAAAGAAGGGGTACATGCCGCGCATGGCGCCCTTGACGCCGGTTTGCGCGTGAGCTCCCTGCACCTTATCGGCCACGACCAAAAGCCGCGGCACGGGCGCAGGATGTTCCGCGGTATCAGCGTCCACCCACTGCCAGAATTCATAGGGAGAGTCTTCGGCTTCTTTCTGCAGTCGGATCACGGGATCGGAAAAGGCAGCCGCGTTCTCCATCATGAAGTCGAGATACTGAAAAAGCGCCGCCTCATCGCGCCCCTGCGTGAGTTCCTTGACAAACCCCGCGTAACTGAAGAGCATGCTCTCTGCGGGGTCGCTCACTGTTGTCGTGAAGCTGTCAAAGTTAAGTTCCGGCAGGCTCTCAAGATTTAACGCCGCTTTGATGTCAAAGGTCGGGAACTCTTTTTTCTCTTCGGGCGTCAGTCCCGTTTCAAAGATCGAGCGGATGTCCTGCAGCACGGGGAGCGCCGTTTTTTCCGAAACGAACTCAATGATTTTGAGCCCCAGAAGCATTGCCTGAGGATCGGCCTCACGGCCGCCGCGCGCAAGCGCCAAAACGAGCGTCAGAAGATTCCTGGGTGAAGCGTCTTCCCGGCAGAGCGCCTTAAAGCGCTTCACAAGCTCCGTGTCGCTCATTGAGAGGCTTTCGGGCCCCAGGGTCGAAAAGGCTGTGGCGTCCAACATCCCCGAGGGCGTTTCAACGGCAAGCGACAAAATCTCAAGCGCAAGATCGTTGTCGGCCTGCGTGCCGATTCCGAGCGCAATGCGGCGCGCGGTTTCCCGCGGCACAAACATGTCGCCCAGGCCCGCGGCAGTCGTGAGAACATTAAGTTCAATCTGTGCCTCTTTACTCATCGTGCCGGGCGCATAGTCCTTAAAGGGGATGGAATACTTAAGGAGTGCCTTGGGCATGCGGGTCCAGAGGAAAAGCTGCCGCTCAAGATTTGCGCCGATAAGGCGCTTTAATCCGAGTTTTACGTCCGGGGCAAAGCCCAGGAGCCCCGCGGCCTGCGGGACCGCGGCAAGTACCGCACGACCCAGTTCCCGGTAAGAATGAAACTCATCCTCAATGAGCGTATCAACGTGGTGCTTGTGGTTTATGATGGCGGCCATCGCCAGGGCCGCGGGCGACTTCTGCGCAATGTGCGTGAGCCCTTCGTAAACCTTTCTGCGGAGAAGCACATTGCGTGCGGACGTTGAGGCGGCGAGTTTCAGAACATCAAGCGTTGTGCCTCTTAAGCGTAGTCTGCGCCGCACGCCCGGATGCGAGAGGCCTTCAGCAACCATGTCGTCTTTTTCCGGAAAGTCACGCAGTTGAGCGGGCACGGCGTCGATGAGTTCCATTTCCCCGGCAATGAGCCACCCCGTGATTTTCACGCGCATCTTTTCTGTCACCGGCGCAGCAAAAAGGCTTTCTCGCACGAGGACGTCAATCACGGCGGGACGCCCCGTCGCATGCGTCTTACAGGTCAGCCTTAGGTACTTTTCGCCGCCCAAAATGCCTTCCGTGCTGCTGGCGGTGACCTCAGCAATGCCCGCAACGTACGCATCCGACGTTTTGCCGCCTGCAGCGGGGGCAAAGGCCTTCAGTCCCGTTTCAGAGGAAACCGCCTCAACTTTTTCAGCCCAGACAATGAGGTCAAGGTTTACCGGTGTGCGGGCTCTTAATTTCCCGGCCTGCATGCACCAAAGGCCCGCAAACGCCGTGAAAAAGCACCCGGCCGCACTTTTTTTGCTGCCGGAGCTGAAGGTGAGTTCCGCCCAGTCCAGGCGCGGCGCCACCTGCACGTGGGTCAAAACGGCCTTGCGTCTGACTTTGGCGGTGGCTCTCGGAATGATGACGCCGTCGGCGTATTCATTGAGCTGCGGCGCGTAAAAGCGCCCGAAAAGGGCTGCTAAAAACGAGTCCTTCGCAAGTTTCTCTCCGCGGCAGCACTCGCCCTTAAAGTAGGCCCAGGGCCGCACGTCAAAACCCGCAAGGGGTTTACTTGCTTCCGTGATCTCGGCGGGCTCAAGGTCGACGTCACTCACGTCAAGACAGTGATTCACCGGGTCACCCATACGGATGCCGGGCGCCACAAAGTCCGTGGTCCGGGCGATTTCTTCCGCGGCTTTTTCGCCGAAAAAGGCTTCGGGCGCCGGAAAGACGGATTGGGTGAAGCTTGCGACGTTGCGGGCGGGGACACCCGGAATCGCCAGGGGATCGGGCCTCACCTTTTGGCGGTGAATAAAGACCGGGGCATCATCGTCCTTAGCTTTTGCCCAAGTCTTAACGCGCATGAGCGCCAGGGCCGCAGAAAACCGCAGTTCTTCAAAAACAGAGAGTTTCGGGGGCTTGCGGGACTTAATCCAGGCAGCCGCTTTTTTGTCGGACAAGAGTTCCGCGATCGGAATCTGAAAGTCCGTGAGGCCGATCAACGCGAGCCGGTAAACTCTGAGCGTCTGATAGTAAGGGGCATCTGCGGGCGTGAGGCCTTCCAGGGCCGCAAGCGTTTTTTCCACCAGATGAAAGACCGTGACCTTTTTGGTACCGGTTCCTTCAATGTCGAGAAGATCGGCCGTTGTGAGATGCCGGGTGAGGCTCTCGGAGAGTTCCGGATCATCGGGCTCGCTTCGGGCAAAGGCCGCGCACGCCGTGATTTCGGCCATAAAGTCCGGGGCGTCGGCGTGACGGGCGTCCACCCACACGGCGTCTTCCTCCTCATCAAACCAGGCGGCGTGATCAAAGCCCGAACTGTCGGCGGCGTACTTAATGCGTGCCGGAAGCGCATCAAAGTGATGCACGATGCGCAGTTTCTTGGTCTTGAGAAGTTTCTCTCCGATCGGGGCCGGATAGTAGCTGCGGATAACGTCGGACGCCTTGCGGCCAAGGTCCGCGCCCGCTTCGGTCATTTCAGCCGTGATGCCGTAGCAGGGGATTTGGGAGAGAAAAACGCTCATAGAAATTCCGCGAGGAAACCCGCGTCTTCAGACGCGGGAGGAATCACGGTCCTCCTTTCTCAGTTCAGTTAAAAACATCTTTCGCTTCTCAAGAAGCGAAAGTTTCTTGTAGGAAATACCGGCAGAAATCTTTGTACCGTCCAGACGGCGCACCGCGGCGCACGGTAGCGGCTCTTGCGGTTGCGTCGGGCGCGGCGAAGTGCCAAGCGATCCGAGAGCAAGCCCGTCACGTCCTGCCGCAGTTCGACCTCGGAAGCCAACAACTCTTCCTTGGCGGTCGTTGCGCTCAGGCCGACGTGCTTGTAGCCCGCATCCACACCCAAGGTGATCGGCTGCTTGGTTTCGCCCGTCGGCACCGTCAGTTGAATCACAAAGGGCGTTCGGCGCACAGGCACGGCCTTCCCGGCCGAAGGAGCTTACGCGCCTTGGGCGGGGAGCACGGCATGAGCGGTTGCCCGCGCATATTCAACACAAAAACTTTCAAAGTGTTCTCCATTGACGGATACCTCACGGGCTCCGTCTGCTCGACCTTGCGGTCGGTGGTGATCCTTCGCCAATGTTGGAAGGGGTTTGTTGTCTGAAGCACTGCTCCTACCTCTCAGAGCTTTTAACCGCAGACCGCAGAGCGCGGGACTAGGATCGACATCCCGCGGTGCCTGTTTGCGTCCCGTCTTGCGACGGAACGGATTCCCAACCAACGGAGTCCGTCCGAAAATGGACTGAGGCTAGTCAACCAAGACTTGTTGCCAAGCCTCTGACTTCAGTCAGGGGTAGTTGACGGGTGTTTACCGGTTTGTTGTGAAAAGTATGTCCGCGTTACTTCGCGGCTTTTTTGGCGTCCTTGAGGGCCGCAAGCACCGCTTCGATGTGGCCCGGGACCTTCACGCCTCTCCACTCGCGGGCAAGCGTCCCGTCCGGGGCAATGAGAAAGGTCGAGCGCACAATGCCGCGGCAGGGTTTTCCGTACATGATCTTGTCTTTAATCACGCCGAAACGGTTGCAGAGGACTTCTTCCTTGTCGCTTGCGAGTTCAATGGTGAGGTCCTGGCGTTTGCAAAAGCCCTGATGCACGCCCACGGTGTCGCGCGAGATGCCCACGATGTCGCAGCCCTCAGCGGCGAATTCGTCTTTGGCTGAGGAAAAGGTCCGCGCTTCCAGCGTACAGGCCGAGGTGTTGTCCTTGGGGTAAAAGTAGAACACAACCCAGCGGCCCTTGTGCTCAGCCAAATCAAAGGTGCCCGCGGTGCTCGGGGCAGTCAGGGGAAGGAGGTTATCTCCGACGTTCATTTTTAGTCTCCGCCAATTTTGTCATCAGCGCGGGCCTTTAATACCCGCATTGAGACGGATTTTGCCTCAATTGGGCGGGAGCGGCACGGTTTTGCGGCACAACAAAAGCGGGCGGCCAAGGGAAAGAGACAGATATTTTTCGGCCCGAAAGCCAGAAGATGCTGATTTTTAGGCACTTTGACTTAGAAAACACGCGCCCGAGACGTCTAAAAATCTGTAGATTAAGAGTTGCACGGGACGGGATCACCTGTCCCGCACCAATCAACGAGATTAAGCAGAACTTTTTGAGAAAAGGAAAAATCATGAATACCGAATTTCCGCGCATTAAACGGTTGCCCCCTTATGTGTTCAACATCACCGGCGAACTCAAGATGGCAGCACGTCACCGCGGTGAGGACATCATCGATTTTTCCATGGGTAATCCTGATGGTCCCACACCGCAGCACATCGTCGACAAGATGATTGAGTCGGCGAGAAAAGAAAACACCCACGGCTACTCTGTCTCCAAAGGGATCTGGCGCCTCAGAAAGGCGATGTGCAACTGGTATAAACGGCGCTATGACGTTGACCTCGATCCGGATAAGGAAGCAATCGTCACGATCGGCTCCAAAGAGGGGCTCGCGCATCTGATGCTGGCCTGCTGCGACCGCGGCGATACGGTCCTTGTTCCGAACCCCTCGTATCCCATCCACATTTACGGCGCCATTATCGCGGGCGCCGACATCCGGTCCGTGAAAATGATTCCGGGCGTGGATTTCCTGCAGGAACTGGAGCGCGCCATCGTGGAAACCGTGCCGCGCCCGAAGATGATGATTCTGGGGTTCCCTTCGAACCCCACCGCGCAGTGCGTGGATCTGGAATTTTTTGAAAAAGTGGTGGCGCTCGCCAAGCGCTACGGCGTCTGGGTCGTGCACGATCTTGCGTACGCCGACATCTGCTTTGACGGCTATAAGGCGCCTTCGATTCTTCAGGTGCCGGGCGCCAAGGACGTTGCCGTTGAGTTCTTCACGATGAGTAAGAGCTACAACATGGCGGGCTGGCGCCTTGGATACATGGTCGGTAACCCGGATCTCGTGCATGCCCTTGCGCGGATTAAGAGTTACCACGACTACGGCACCTTTACGCCGTTGCAGGTCGCTGCCATTGAAGCGCTTGAAGGCGATCAGACGTGCGTAGAGGAAGTGCGCGAAAAGTATCAGAAGCGCCGTGATCTCCTTGTGAAGGGCTTAAACGAAATCGGCTGGCCCGTGGAGTGCCCGAAGGCCTCGATGTACATCTGGGCCAAGATCCCGGAACCGTACCTGCATTTGGGGTCCCTGGAATTCTCCAAGCGCCTTCTTGAAGACGCCAAGGTCGCCGTGAGCCCCGGAATCGGGTTCGGCGAGTACGGCGACGATCACGTGCGCTTTGCCTTGATCGAAAACGAATACCGTACGCGTCAGGCCCTGCACGGCATCAAGCAGATGTTCCGTAAGGACGGGCTTATTGACCCGGACGCGTTTAATCCGCAGCTTAAAAAAGCCAAGGCCGAATAACACGCACGGGCGGCACCCCCGCCAAAGGTAATGACGAGGAGTTTTTGTGATGAGTGAAGCAAACGAAGCCAAGCGCTCCGTGGTGATCGGTCTGGCCGGTTTCGGCACGGTCGGCGGCGCCGTCTACGATGTCTTAAAGGAAAACACGGCGGTTTTGACGCAGCGAAGCGGCGTGCAGTTTCGCGTGAAGACCGTGGTGTGCCGCAGTCTCGAGAAGGCCCGCGCCAAGGTGGGCCCCGAAACCACCGTGACCGGTGACTGGCATGCGGTCGTAAACGACCCCGAAATTGACGTTGCGGTCGAACTCATGGGCGGCATTGAACCGGCCAAAAGCTACATCTTGGCCGCGATTGCCGCCGGAAAGCACGTCATTACCGCCAACAAAGCGCTTTTGGCGCACCACGGCAACGAAATCTTCGCCGCCGCCCGCGCCAAGGGCGTCATTGTTGCCTATGAAGCGGCCGTGGCCGGGGGCGTTCCGATCATTAAGGCCCTGCGCGAAGGTCTTGCCGCCAACCGCATCGAGTGGGTGGTCGGGATCATCAACGGCACGAGTAACTTCATTCTCACGATGATGCGGGAAAAGAGGGTGAGTTTTGCCGAAGCCCTGGCCGCCGCACAGGCGGCGGGCTACGCCGAGGCTGACCCCACGTTTGACGTGGAAGGGGTGGATGCGGCGCACAAGTTGTCGCTCATTTCCTCCATTGCTTTCGGTACCCCCATTAACTTTGAAAAGGTGAGTGAGGAAGGCATCAGCACGCTCTCGCAGGAAGACATTGCCTACGCTGAAAACTTCGGCTACCGCATCAAGCTTCTCGGGATTGCCAAGCGTACCGCCAAAGGCATTGAACAGCGCGTGCATCCGACGCTCGTCCCGATGCGCAGGCTCCTCGCAAACGTCGACGGCGTCATGAACGCCGTGGTTGTAAAGGGCGACGCGGTCGGAAGCACCCTCTACTACGGCCCGGGCGCAGGCGGCCGGGCAACGGCGTCTGCGGTGATCGCGGATTTGCTCGACGTCGTGCGGATGCTTGACGCCGGACGAGAGCACCAGGTGCCGGTGCTTGGGTTTTCAGAGCCCGACACGTCGGTGGCGTGGCTTGATATGGACGAGACGGTGAGTTCCTATTACTTAAGAATCACTGTCGTTGACCGCCCCGGGGTCTTGGCCGAAGTCTCCCGCATCTTTGCCGACAACGCGATTTCGATTGAATGCCTCGTGCAGCGGGAAGCGGTGATCGGAGAAGACCGTACCGACGTGGTTCTGATGACACATTCGGCCCGTGAGGGGAACGTGCGTAAGGCCGTGGCGGCGATTGAAGCGCTTGAGAGCGTCTGCGCGCGCATTGTCCTTTTGCGTAAAGAAGAACTCAACTGATTGGCTGGTAAACACCCATGGCGATGACCTACCTTTCCACGCGCGGTGAAAACGACGGCGCGACCTATGCTTCGATTGTTTTAAAGGGACTGGCTGCGGACGGCGGACTTTTTATGCCAGCCACGTACCCCCAAGTGACGGTTGAAGATCTTGCGCGCTTTAAGGAACTTACGTACGCGGAACTCGCGTACGAAATCCTTTCGCGCTTTGCGGATGATATTCCGGCGGCGGATCTTAAAAAACTCACGGCGTCCGTGTACCGCGCCGACGTCTACTGTAACGTCCGGGAGGGGGAGGATGCGGCGCGCATTACGCCCGTCAAAAAACTCGCCGAGAACCTCTGGCTTCTGGAACTCTCCGACGGCCCCACGCTTGCCTTTAAAGACATGGCGATGCAGTACCTCGGCGCCCTTTTTGAGTATTTGCTCGCAAAGACCGGGCAGGAGCTCAATATTCTCGGAGCAACGTCAGGCGACACGGGGTCTGCCGCCGAATACGCGATGCGCGGCAGGAAAGGAATCCGCGTCTTTATGCTGTCGCCCGCGGGCCGCATGAGCGCCTTTCAGCGCGCGCAGATGTATACGCTTGCGGACAAAAACATCTTCAATATTGCCGTCAAAGGCACATTTGATGATGCGCAGGACATTGTGAAGGCCGTGAGTAACGATCACGCCTATAAGGCCGCGCACAGTATCGGGACCGTGAATTCCATCAACTGGGCGCGTGTGGCCGCTCAGGTCGTCTACTACTTTGCGGGTTACCTGCAGGTGGCCGCTAAACCCGGTGACACGGTGGACGTGACGGTGCCGTCGGGTAACTTCGGAAATATCCTTGCCGGGTGGATTGCGAAGCAAATGGGATTGCCTCTGGGGCAGCTTGTGGTGGCCACGAACGAAAACGATGTCCTCGATGAATTCTTTAAAACCGGCACCTACCGCGTGCGTGACAGTGCGCACACCTATGTGACGAGTTCCCCGTCGATGGATATCTCAAAGGCGAGTAACTTCGAGCGCTATATCTTCGATATTGTCGTGCGCAATCCCGCGCGCGTGAAGGAACTCTGGCGCGATGTGGCCGAAAAAGGCGGCTTTACGCTGACCGCTGAAGAATTTGCCCGCGTGAAGGCCTCAGGCTTTGTTTCCGGCAAAAGCACGCACGCCGACCGCCTCGCGACAATCGCCGGGCTCTGGAAGAGTGACAAGGTCCTCATCGACCCGCATACCGCGGACGGCCTCAAAGCCGCACGCGAACATCAGAGGGCGGGTATCCCCATGATGACCCTGGAAACGGCGCTTCCCGCAAAGTTTGCGGCAACGATTAAAGAAGCCGTTGGGTTTGAACCGGAAATTCCGGCAAGTTACCGCGGGCTTTTTGATAAGCCTCAGCATTCTGTTGAAGTCCCCGCTGATACAGAGACCGTCAAACGGTATATAACGGAACACGCTACCCTGAATTTTGCATGAGCGCTGAAAAAAACAGCACTCAATTTGCTGCTTAAATTCTGATTTTAATAAAGAAAAAAGGTCTTTCTGTTAATATTTTTCTACCACAAAAAACAAAACAAAAGACCTTTTCATGAATTCAACTCAAACAGCAACAACTGATGGGGTCGGCCGCAGCGTGCAGATCACCAACGGGCGGTTTGTCGCCACCATGATGACGGGGCTGCTGCCCGTCGCCGATCTGCGGATTTGAGGATTTGGCTGACCACGACGTCATCACAGAAGACGAAGGCTTTCTTTCCGCACTCGGGGTTAATGATGCTGCAGGCAGCTCAACCCTCTGCAGATTTGAAAACTCAATAACCCGACACGATCTTGATCGCCTCAACTGCTGTTTTTTGGACGCACTGCTTCGGGCCAACCGAAAGCATCGCATCTTTCCCAGGGCCGGGGCCAGGAAGACTCCGGCACTGATCATTGATGTCGACTCCACGCATGTTGATCTTTACGGTAATCAGGAAGGAAAGTCTTACAACGCCCCTCCGACGCGCTAGAAAGCAAATCCTGCTTTCTGGAAATCTCCCGTTCCCCCGCCCGGGGATTCCGTGTTTGCAAAGAGGAAGCACATCCGAAACCGAGCCCCTGTGATTCTGACTTGGAAGAAGTGCCGTCCAGGAGGAACAGAGCAGGCAGCATCTAAAAAAATCCATCAAAACCGCCTCACTGGGAGAGCATTCGAGACCAAAATTGCGTATCCTCAAAGGATTGCAACTCTCATGCCCGCTCCACTCCATGTCGGCCATTTCTATTCCAACAAAACCCCCCGCTACCACCCTCCTTCCTCAGCCCCGCAAGCAGGGCTTCACGATGATTGAAATCGTTCTGGTGCTCGTTCTGCTTGGCATTCTCGCAGCCGTCGCCATCCCGAAATATTTCGACCTTCAGGAATCAGGACGGGTCAAGGTATGCGAGCACAACCGTGCGGTCATTGCCAGCACCATCGAAAAACAGGAAACGCTCGCCCGCTACAGCAAGGATGTCGGCATCTTCGACTACAAGTCCCAGACGGGGGCGGCTGCTTCGGCTCAACACATCCTTAATGACATGTATCCGGCAGGTCAAAAGGAAACCGCTTGCCCGAGCGGCGGCATCGTTACCATCAAAACGACTCCCGCAGGAAACGACAAGGGCTTCTACTTCACTGTCGCCTGCTCCATTCATGCGCCGGGCTCAATGATCGTCACGCGCACGGACGGCATGGCCTTCGTGGATTGGTTCAAGTCTGCGTTCCATGACCCGATGGATCTGGGCTCATACAAGAGCCTGACCGATCTCTTTGGCAGAGGCACAGGCGCTGAGTTGGATTCGGAAGCAGGAAACTACAAGACCACCCTTACCGCCGTCGTTGCCGGTGCCATGGCCAATGCAGGTCTTGACGTCAGCAACGTCATTTGGCGCATCAGCCGAGAAGGATGGCGTGGATGCCGAGACGGCAAGAGCTGTCGCGGAAAAATCGACATACTCCTCGCAGACAAGGCGGATGTCAATGTATCCAACAAGGACCATCGCATCGACGCGACCAAGTTCTCGTTGACCGTGATTTACGATGCCAACGGCAAAGCCACCTTCGAGACAAGTGAAACCCAAACAAAAGCGCTGCTTGAACTGAAGAATGAAAAAAATCCGAACAAGAACAAATATTGGGTTTTGAACGGCGTCAAATAAGAAAAAGCCTCGACCACAATCAAAAGTGGCGAGGCTTTTTCATAGAAATTCCGCGAGGAAACACGCGTCTTCAGACGCGGGAGGAATCGCGGCTGTTTTTATTTTAAAAAATTGGTACCATACGCACTATGCTAAGCATCGTTTACAGCAGAAACTGCGTCTATCAGACAGCTTACCATATGGTATGGTGCCCCCAGTACAGGAAATCCGTTCTCAGGGGTGGTGTTGCGCAGTCTCTGCGTGAGTTGCTTGAAAGTATATGCGCTGAAAGAAAGTATGAGATACTTTCTTTGGAAATTCAGCCGGATCACCTGCACCTGTTTGTCAGTTTTCCGCCGTCCGTCAGCATTGCCGACGCGGTGAGAGTATTGAAGGGTGCCAGTGCAAGGATGCTGCTGATGCGGCATCCGGAACTCAAAAATGAACTTTGGGCAGGCCATCTTTGGTCGCCTTCTTACTACGTCGGAACAGCAGGCAGTGTCAGTGCAGAAACGATCAAAAGCTACATCGAAAGGACTGAACACATCCGCGGACGGCGTTAGGCGCGTTGAAGGGAGCGGCAAGTGTGTCCGCACAGCCTGCGTTCGGCTGGAACTACTCGATCCGGCAGCACACGAAAAGCTCGCAGCGACGCAGAGACTCTATGCGCAGGTGTGTAACTTTGTAGTTCCGACAGTAGCGGCGGACCGCACGAAGAGGCTTTGGCAGCGTTTCACGCTGCATCACGCAGTTTATGACAAGATCAAGGCAAAATTTCCGGATCTCGGCAGCCAGTATGCCTGTAACGTCATCCGCTCGGTGTCGGCAGCCTACAAGACGGAGCTTGCCAAGCATCCGGCACAGCTCAAAAGTGAGGACAAGAAGCTCAAGACGCTGGTGTTCAGGCACCCCTCGGTTCACGTCGACAAGAACACGCTGACATTTTTCCCTGACGGCACTGTTTCAATTTCAACCATCAGCGGTCGGATTCGGGCACGTCTGTGCCCCGGCCCTTTTCAAAAAGAGTTGCTGGCTTCGGGGAAGCGTAAGGAGTGCAACCTTGTTCTGCATCCCCGGAGAGGCCGGAAAGAAGCATTTTGGGAGCTTCACATCGCTGTGGAGTCCCAAGGTTGTTCGGGCGAAGAGCATTTAAAGAATCTGAAAGCCGACGAGATCATGGGTATTGATGTCGGCGAGAACAATATTGCGGCCGTCAGCACGGGCCGTATTTGGAAAGCAGGAGCATTAAAGGATAAAAGAGACCGATATATGAGTCAGAGAAAGCGTCTTCAGCGCAACGGCTCTCAGAGTGCCAGACAGCACCTGAAAAAAGCCTCAGGCCGAGAAAGACGCCATGTGACGCATGTCAATAACGTTGTAAGCAAAGAGATTGTGCAGGAAGCCGCAAAGCGGGGTATCAAGTTAATCGCCCTGGAAGACCTGACGCATATCCGGGATCACATCAAGGCCGGGAAACGCATCAGAAGCCGACTGCACCGCTGGTCTTTCCGTGAGTTGCAGGAGATGATTGTTTACAAAGCGGCAGCCGCTGGAATCCGGTGTGTTTTCCTGGATCCGCGCTATACAAGCCAGACATGCTCACAGTGCGGGGCACCGGGCAAACGCCATAAGCACGGGTTCCGATGCAGCCAATGTGGTCACCTTGCGCACAGCGACTTGAATGCGAGCCGCAACCTGCAGGGTCTGTGCCGACAGCTGTCAGCACAGGGGCTGATGTAAACCAGCCTTATGTTGGGCCGTGTGATGCGGTTACAATAAAGCCCCCGTCTTCAGACGGGGGATTGTTTACGCACGACGACGCGATCCTCAGCATCGGCATGATCAACGTCGATCACACGCCAGCCCGCATACGGCGTCACGGTCATGCCGCCAAGCGCCGCATCAGCGGGCACCTTCAGCGATGCGCCAAGAACGTCTGCATGACGCTTCTGTCCCTGTGCCTTGCCCTCGTGGCGTTCGTACAAAGCCGAGGCCGTGAGAGCCGCAGGGCCGAAGCGATAAGCACCGTAAACCGGGCCGCCAACGTCGTTCCAGTCCTGAGAAACAAGACTGTCGCTCTTGACATTGCCCGTACCTGCGCTCAGAACCGCACCGAGCGTGAGGGTTTCAGTTGACCCCTGAACGCCGAAGAGCAGGCCGCTACGATCAGTGCGATATGCATCAAAATCGGTCTTGCCGTAGCTCGCATCGGCCCACAAGCCCGTGATTGCCGCATTCGCCTGAGACTCGATGGAAGCCATCGTCTGAGACGCCGCACCGCGAGCCGCAGACGTCAAGGCACCAACCGTCGTCGGAATCGCTATTGTCGCCTGGACACAAAAAACCTTACATCCTCCTTGCGGCGCGAAGTATCGGCTTTTGTTCTTTCTTCAGGCATAAAAAGAGGCAGGTCTTTACTTTTAAACGGTAAAGACCTGCCTGAAGAAAAATCCCGTGCCGGCAGGAGAAGTCTTTGTCAGAGCACGGGATTTTTGTGGAGGAGCTTTTCTCTCTTTTTATGCGCGAAGAGCGTTTAAGGCCGAGCCCGCACGGAACCACGTCAGCTGCTTGGCGTTATAGGAGTGCGCGGCTTCAAAACGTTCTTTTGTTCCGTCTTCGTGGGTGAGTTCCACGGTGACGGTCTTCCCGGGAGCGAGGTTCTTAAGCCCCAGCACCGAGATGCGGTCCTTTTCACGGATCTTGTCGTAGTCGGCCGGGTTCACGAAGGTCAATGCAAGCACACCCTGCTTTTTGAGGTTGGATTCATGGATTCGCGCAAGGCTCTTCGCGAGCACCACTTCAACGCCCAGGTAGCGCGGCTCCATGGCGGCGTGTTCGCGGCTTGAGCCTTCGCCGTAGTTGTCGTCGCCCACAATCACGGACGCAATCTTGTGGTTCTTGTAGTAGCGCGCGACCTTGGCGGGCGTGTCGTAGCTCTTCGTGGCCGTATTCCAGACCTTGCCGGTTTCGCCGTTAAAGGCGTTTACGGCACGTTCAAGGAGGTTATCCGAAATCCGGTCAATGTTGCCGCGGTACGGAAGCCACTTGCCCCCCGGGGAGATGTGGTCGGTCGTGCACTTACCCTTGGCTTTAATGAGAAGCGGCAGCGCCGTCATGTCCTTGCCGTCCCAGGCGGGGAAGGGATCAAGCAGGCGGATGCGTTCAGCATCGGGGCTCACCTTGATTTCCACCTTCTTGTAGTCGGGGAGAATGCAGCCCTTCACTTCCTTCACAAAGCCCTTCACGGGGAGCTCTTCTCCCTGCGGGACTTTGAGGGTGTAGTTCATGCCGTTTTTGCCGCGCACAGAGTCCTTCAGGGGATTAAAGGTGAGGTCACCCTCAATGGCCATCGCCATCACGATTTCGGGGGACGCGAGGAACGCGTTTGTCTTTTTGCTCCCGTCATTGCGGCCGGCGAAGTTACGGTTAAAGGACTCGATGATGGAATTCGGAACCTTGGGGTTGCCGGTCGTGCGGTGCCACTGGCCGATGCAGGGACCGCAGGCGGTTGCCAAAACCGTGGCGTTCAATTTTTCAAAGACGTCAAGCACGCCGTCGCGCTTTAACGTTTCAAAAATCCGTACAGAGCCCGGCACAACCATGAGGGGCGTCTTTAAGGTGAGGCCGTTATCCAAAACCTGCTTGGCAACGCTTGCCGCACGCGTGATGTCTTCATAAGACGAGTTCGTGCAGGAGCCGATGAGGGCCACCTCGAGTTTCTGCGGATACCCCTTTTCACGCACGGTTTGAGCGACCGTCGACAAAGGCATCTTCGCATCCGGCGAGAACGGTCCGTTGATGTAGGGTTCAAGCGTCGAGAGATCAATTTCGATCACGCGGTCGTAGTACTTCTCGGGGTTGGCGACAACGGCGTCATCAGCCTGCAGGTCCTTGGCGACTTTATCTGCCATCGCAGCAACCGCCGCGCGGCCCGTGGCGGTGAGGTAGCGCTTCATCGCGTCGTCGTAACCGAAGACCGTGGTCGTGGCGCCCACTTCCGCACCCATGTTGCCGATCGTGGCTTTGCCGGTGGCAGACAAGTTCTTGCAGCCGTCGCCGAAGTATTCAATCACGCAGTTCGTGCCGCCCTTGGTGGTGAGGATCCCGGCGACCTTCAGAATCACGTCTTTGGGAGAAGCCCAGCCGTTTAATTTGCCGGTGAGCTTGACGCCGATGATTTTCGGCATCTTGAGTTCCCATTCCATGCCCATCAGAGCATCAACGAGGTCGGCGCCGCCCACACCGATGGCGAGCATCCCGAGACCACAGGCCGTGGGCGTGTGGCTGTCCGTGACAAGCATCATGCCGCCCGGGAAGTCGTAGTTTTCCAGAAACACCTGGTGGCAGATGCCGGAGCCCGCGGGCCAGAAGTCAAAGCCGTAGCGGCCCGAAACCGTGCGCAGGAAAGAGTACGTTTCCCAGTTACCCTTGTCGGCAACCTTCAGGTCCGGAATGGCGCCGCGGTTAGCCTGCACGAGATGGTCGCACACCATGGCCGCGGGAAGCGCAATGCGTTCTTTCTTCGAGGTCAGAAACTGAATGATCGCCATCGGGCCGCCGATGTCGTGCGTGCCCGCGCGGTCCGGACGCAGTTCAATGTAGTCCTTGCCGCGGGCAAAGTCCTTCATCGCATCCTGATGGTAAAGGTGCGTGTAGATGATCTTTTCCGTGAGCGTCAACGGGCGGTTTAAAACCGCACGCACGCGCGCCATGCGCTTGGGGAACTCCGCGTAGAACTTTTCGATCATTGCAAAGTCGCGGATGTGGGCCGTGTCTTCGGAGGCCTCAGCCGTTGCGGCAGCGTGGGGGAGCGCAGAGACCGCGGCAGCGGCGGCCGTGCCCTGAAGCAGTGTGCGGCGCGAGACGGTGACTTTTTGAGCCATGGTGTTTTCTCCTGTGTTTCGTTGCCGGAAATCATTCGTGTTCGGTGATTCCTTTCCGGCCGTTTTTTCTTACTGACCGGAATTTTTCTGCCGAAGCACCACTAAGTAGCCGCGGAAAAAATCAACACAAAGAGAAAACGCAAAGAAAAACCCGGCAGCCGAAAATGTCCGGTTGCCGGGGGGCGTGCGGGACGTTAGCCCCGCGTTACATGTGCCGCATTACTTGGCGGAACGTGCCGCCGCTTCAAAGGCCGCGGCTTCACCGGCAATACGTCCGAAGACGATGATGTCGGTGTAGGCATTACCGCCCAAGCGGTTCGTGCCGTGGGTGACGCCCGTGACTTCACCGGCTGCCCAAAGGCCCGGAATCACCTGGCCCTTGGCGGTGAGAGCCTGTGCCTTTTCGTTGATTCTCACGCCGCCCATCGTGTGGTGGGTGGAGGGAACGGCCTTAATCACGTAGTACTGGCCCTCACTCATGTCCATCAAGCCGCCTCTGTGATGGAAGTCCTTGTCGTTACCTTTGCCGGCCATCGAGGAGACACGTTTGACGGTGCTCTCAAGCTGTTTTAAGGGCATCTTTGTGAAGTCGGCGATGCACTTTAAGTCCGGGCACGTGGCCATGATGCCTTGCTTCGTGAAGGCTTCGTATTCGGTCGGGTGTTCCTTGACGGTATTGGAGATCTTGCCGATGTTGTCGTTCCAGAGCACCCAGCAGTAGTTGCCGGTCTGCTTCAAAATGGCTTCAGACAACACGTCGCGGCGTTCGAGCTCTTCCACAAAGCGCTTGCCTTCTTGGTTCAGCATAATCGCGCCGTCAAAGCGGCTGTCGGCAATCAATTCAATGACGCCAGAGATCGGGTCGCAGATCGGGTAGGTCTGGATGTAGCCCATGTTCACGAGCTGGGCGCCGGCGCGCTTGGCCATATAAAGCGCTTCACCGGTCGTGCCGGGGGCGTCTGTGGTCTTAAAGCGTTCATCAATCTTGGGGTTGTACTTCTTGACCATTGCCTTGTTGGCACCAAAGCCGCCGGTAGCCAGCACCACGCCGCCCTTGGCGTTAAAGGTGTAGGTTGCGCCGTGCGAGGTGGCCTTTACGCCCACCACGCGCCCGGTCTTATCCTTGATGAGTTCTTCGGCCTTCATGTCGGTGATCACCGGGATCCCGAGTTCATCGGCCTTGGCCTGGAATTTCGCAATGAATTCCGTGCCCGTGTGGCCCACCGGAATCAGCGCACGCTTGCGGCTGTGGCCGCCGAAGAAAAAGAGGTTGTCGTCTTCAAAACGCACGCCCAGGTAGTCGCGGCACCACTTGGCGGCGTCAAGGGCGTTGGCAGTCATGACGTTAATGACCTTCATGTCGCCCTTTTTGTCACCGCCCTTAAAGGTGTCGGCGGCGTGCCGCTCGGCGCTGTCGTCCAGGATCCCGAGTTTGGGCTGCACCCAGTTGCGCGCGGCATTCATTTCGGCGCCCGAAATGAGGGAGTTGCCGCCCACGGCCGGCATCTTTTCCAGAAGCACAACGTTGGCACCGGCGTTCTTTGCTTCAATGGCGGCGGAGAACCCGGCGCCGCCCGCGCCGATCACGACGACGTCGTAGTTACTGACGGCGGGGATGTTTTTGACGACCTTCTTAATGGCCTTGGCGTCGGCTTTGGAGAGCGTCACGCCGGCTTTTTTGGCGGCGTCTTTGACGGCATCAAGAAAGCCCTTCGAGGAGAAGGTGGCGCCGGAGATTGCATCCAGGTCGGCGCTGTTTGAGGTGATCACAGCTGCCTTCAGGTCGGTGTAGACCTTCTTGGCCAGCACCGGGTTTTCGGCTTCCTTCACGATCTCGATCGCCTGAATGCGGCCGTTATCAAAGGTGACGGCAACCGTCATGTCACCGTGTTTACCGACGCCCGTACCCTGCGTGGTGACGGGAGCGGCAACGGCAGCGGCGGACATAAGACCGACGGCGGCTGCTAAAAGAGTCTGACGAAACAACATGGATTCTCCTTACTTTGCGAAAACGGGGAGTACGGGCGGCATACGCGCCGCCGCAGTCCCTCGGTAAAGATGCTTACCTAGAAATCATAATCCGCGCGCAGGGCGCGTGCGGCGGGCGATCTGCGGCTGTGTTGACGCAGACGGAGAAAGAAGCAAAAGCAAAGAAAAACAGGGTTTAGACGCTTGTTTTTCGGGTTAAACCTGTCTACAATATCGCGTTTTCGCATCCTTGCTGCACCGATACGACGCTCGGGCAGCTTATTTCCGTAAGGAGGAATCAATGCGTCATTATGAACTGTGCGTCATCGTGCACCCGGATCAGTCCGAACAGGTCCCCGCGATGATCGAGCGCTACAAGTCCCTCATCCTCGAACAGGGCGGTAATGTTCACCGCATCGAAGACTGGGGCCGTCGTCAACTCGCTTATCCAATCCAGAAGCTCGTGAAGGCTCACTACGTGCTCATGAACATTGAGTGCACGAGCGAAACGCTTGCTGAGATCGAAAACGGATTCCGCTTCAACGACGCGATTCTGCGTCACCTCACCGTCAAGATGAAGAAGGCCGAAACGGCTCCCTCCGTCATGATGAAGACGGTTGAGAAGGATGAGGCCCGCAAGGCTGCCGCTGCTGCTGAAGCCGCCGCTGCCCGCGAAACTGAAGCTGCTCCGGCTGCCGAAGCCGCCGCAACCGAGGCCTGATAACGGATTAAGAACAAAGAGGCTCAGTGACTGAAACCACCAAGGCCTGCGGCATCAACACCCTTGCAATTTCCGGTGTTGTCGTCGAAGCCCGCGAGCTGCGCTACACGCCGGGCGGTATCCCCGTCTGGGAAGGGCGCCTGCATCACACGGCCGAGGTTTTCGAGGCCGGAGCGGTGAGAAAGCTCGAATTTGACTTTCCCGCGATTGCCTTTGCCGAAGCGGCTCTTGCCCTGGCAAAGACAGCAACAGGTAAGGCAATTCAAATCAAAGGGTTTCTTTCGCCGCGGTCGGTCAGGACACAAAGACTCGTTGTTCACATAACGGAATTCAAAAACTAGGAGTTGAAAAATGGCATTTGGTGCAAAAGGTAAGGGCAAGCCCCGCCGCAGCAACCAGCAGAGCGCTCTCTTTAAGCGCAAGAAGTTCTGCCGCTTCACGGCCGAACACGTCGAAATGATCGACTACAAGGACATCGATACGTTGCGTGATTTCATTCAGGAAAACGGCAAGATCATGCCGGCCCGCCTGACCGGAACCAAGGCGCACTATCAGCGTCAGCTCGACACCGCGATCAAGCGTGCCCGCTTCCTCGCTCTGTTGCCCTACACCGATAACCAGGGGACGCGTTAATCATGCAGGTCATTCTTCTCGAAAAAATTACTCACCTCGGTGAACTCGGCGCTGTCGTTAAGGTCAAGGACGGCTACGCCCGTAACTTCCTGATTCCTCAGGGTCACGCCAAGCGCGCCACCAAGGCCGCCATCGCTGAATTCGAAGCCCGCCGTGCCGAACTCGAAAAGGCCCAGGCTGAACGCATCGCTGCGGCTCAGGACGTGGCCTCCAAGCTCAACGGTCAGACCGTTGTGATTAAGAGCAAGGCCGGTGTTGACGGCCGTCTGTTCGGTTCCGTCACGAACGCTGACATCGCTGAAGCGGTTGACAAGCTCGGCTTCCAGATCAAGAAGAGCCAGGTCCGTACGCCGCTCGGCGCCATCAAGGCCGTGGGCGACTTCACGATCACCATCGGTCTGATGACCGACATCACCGCCGACGTCACCGTCCAGGTGGTGGCCGAAGAGTAAGAAGCCCTCGGGGTTCTTGCTTAGTGTGGGGCGCGTCTCAGACGTGCCCCGGCACTGCAAACCGGTTTGTTTTGCAGGCTGTCTTTTTTCGACGGCCCGGCGAAATGAACCGGTTTTCTTTTGCCTTGAAAAAATTGGAAAAATACGGATTGAGCAGGGGCCTTGAGTCGGATAAGATAGCGGCCTCGAAAGAAAAGAAGACCGAGTCTGGAGTGATGATGGACGATATGGATTTGGGGGCGATCCCCGTTGAAAATGCGGATACGGAAGTAGCGTCCGTACGCCGCCCCCCGCAGTCAATTGAAAGCGAGCAGAGTGTTCTTGGGGGCCTTCTGCTTGACAACAACGCCTTTGACCTCGTTGCCGACGTCATCGGCCCGGACGACTTCTACCGGCACGATCACCGCCTCATCTACGAAAAGATTCAGCAGATGTGCACGGCCGGTCAGCCCGCCGACGTCGTGACCGTCTTTACGGCTTTAGACAGCGAAGGCAAAGCCCAGGAAACAGGGGGCTTGGCGTACCTTTCAAACCTCGCGACCGGCACGCCCTCCGCGGCCAACATTCGCCGCTACGCTGAAATCGTGCGTGACCGCTCGATTCTGCGGCAGCTGGTGACCGCGGGCGACCAGATCGCCACCTCAGCGCTTGCCCCTCAGACCGGGGACGTCTCGCAGCTCCTTGACCAGGCCCAGAGCGTCGTCTTTGCCATTGACGAAAAGTCCAACAAGGGTAAGAAGGGTTTCCGCGTCTTAAATGAACTGGCCGCAGACGTCACGCGCGAACTGCAGGCCCTTTACCAGATTAAAAGCAGTGATGACGTCACAGGGCTTCCCACCGGCTTTACGGTATTGGACCGCATGACTTCGGGGCTGCAAAAGGGGGATCTCATCATCGTCGCGGGGCGTCCCTCCATGGGTAAGACGTCTTTTGCCTTGAATATCGCAGAGTACGCGGGGCTTTCACTCAAAATGCCCGTGGCGGTATTTTCCATGGAAATGACCTCGGTGCAGCTCGCGAAGCGCTTGATCAGTTCCGTGGGCCGCATCGACGCGCAGAAAATGCGCCGCGCCCGGTTTGATGACACCGACTGGTCGCACTACACCGAAGTGGTCGCGAATATGGCAAAGGCCCCGTTTTATATCGACGACACGCAGGGCCTGACGGTAAACGAACTGCGTGCCCGCGCAAGGCGCCTTGTGCGTAAGACCGGGCCCTTGTCTTTAATCGTCGTTGACTACCTGCAGCTCATGAGCGGGTCGGCTCGCGCTGCTGCCGCCGAAAACCGTGCGGCCGAAATTTCGGAAATTTCCCGAGGACTGAAGGGCCTCGCCAAGGAAATGGACGTCCCCGTCATTGCGCTTTCGCAGTTAAACCGCGGCGTGGACGCGCGTACCGACAAGCGCCCCGTGATGAGTGACCTCCGTGAATCCGGCGCTATCGAACAGGACGCCGACGTCATTCTCTTTATTTACCGCGATGAGGTCTACAACAAAGAAACGCCCGACAAGAACGTCGCGGAAATCATTATCGGCAAACAGCGTAACGGCCCCACGGGCATTGTGCGCATGCGCTTTGACGGTATGTTCACGCGCTTTGACAACTTGGCCGAAGACGTAAACGTTCCGCCCGAGATGGCGCAGTAAAGATTGGGAGAGATGTATGTGGGAGACTCTGAGTTCAGTTAACTGGGGGGACGTTGCACTGTGGTGTGCGGTCATTGTTCTGATTCTTGTGGGGATTGCCGGGACGATTGTGCCGGCGCTGCCCGGGCATCCCATGATTTTTGCGGGCGGGTGGCTTGCCGCCTGGATCGGGGACTATCAGGAAATCGGCTGGGTGACGTTGGTTATCCTGGGGGTACTCACGGTGATCGGCTTTGCCGTTGACTGGGGCGCGCAGACAATGGGCGCGCAGAAAGCCGGGGCCACGAAGTACGGTACCGCGGGCGCTTTGATCGGCACGATCGCCGGGCTATTTATGGGCATTTTCGGGATTCTTTTTATGCCCCTGATCGGCGCCTTTATCGGGGAATTCATTGCGCAGCGCAACCTCAAGGTGGCCGGCAACGTCGGCATTGCCACCTGGATCGGCATGATGGTGGGGTCGGCACTTAAGATTGCGCTGGCGTTCATGATGACCGGCATCATTTGTTTTGCCCTTTGGTTCTGATAGAGAATTTTTAGGGGTGTGCCGGCGGTGTGTTCTGCACTGCCGGACAGCGCAGAGGCTCGGGAGGCTATGATCTTTCGGGCCTTTGTTTTTGGGGTGTGCCGTTTGAACTGAGGGAGCGTTGTTGTAGGGTAGGCCCCTAAAACCGAAAATTCGCGTTTTCTCTTTTAAATCAACAAACTATTTTTTGATGCACAAATCCGTTTTGGACAGTAGTGTAGTAGAGTCTATTTTGGACAGCAGTGCTGTTTGACGCGAAAAAAAACGGGCGGAAATTCCGCCCGTGAGTGCTTGAAAGACGCGGTTTAGAGCGCCTCAGCGGCAAAGTCCGCGAGGCGGCTTCGCTCGCCCCTTTCAAGCGTCATGTGGCCTGCGTGCTTCCAGCCTCTGAAGCGGTCAACGACGTAGGTAAGGCCCGAGGAGCCTTCGGTGAGGTAGGGCGTGTCGATCTGCGCGATGTTCCCGAGGCACACAATTTTTGATCCCGGACCCGCACGCGTAATGAGCGTTTTCATCTGCTTGGGCGAGAGGTTCTGGGCTTCGTCGATGATGACAAGCTTATTTAAAAACGTTCTGCCGCGCATAAAGCTCATGGATTTGACGCGGATGCGGCTGCGGATGAGATCATTGGCGGCGTTGCGGCTCCAGTCGCTTGTGCCGCGCTCGCTCTTATTTAAAACCTCGAGGTTGTCTTCCAGAGCCCCCATCCAGGGCTGCATCTTTTCTTCTTCAGTGCCGGGCAGAAACCCGATGTCTTCGCCCACAGAGACGGTCGCACGCGTAAAGATGATTTCGCTGAATTTGCGCATATCCAGTGTCTGCGTGAGAGCCGCCGCAAGCGTGAGAAGGGTCTTGCCGGTTCCGGCCTGCCCGAGTAACGTCACAAAGTCGATCTCGGGGTTCATCAAAAGGTTTAAGGCCATGCTCTGCTCGGGGTTACGCGCGTGAATGCCCCAAACTGCATTTTGCGGCTGCATGTAGTCCTTAAGCGTTGCAAGCGTCACGATGCCGTTTTCAACGCTTTGCACCTGCGCAAGAAACTCGGCGTCTTTTGAGGCCACAAATTCGTTCACGTAAAACGTGAGGCCGGGCAGTGCCGCAAACCGGTACCACGTGCGGCCGTCCGCCTGCCAGGACTCAAGGCTTTTGGCGGTGAGGTCCCAAAAGTTCTCAGGCAAAACCGTGCGGCCCGTGTAGAGAATGTCCGTGTCGTCGATCGTCTTATCGTTAAAGTAGTCTTCGGCGGCCATCCCCAGGGCCGTCGCTTTGATGCGCATGTTGATGTCTTTACTCACAAGCACCACGGACTTGTGGGGAAGTTTTGCCTGCAGCGCCTTTACGGTCGCAAGGATCATGTTGTCGGCTTTTCCCGCGGGAAGTCCCGAGGGGAGTTCGGCCCTCAGTTCCTCCGTCTCAAAGAAAAGCCGGCCCTTACATTCGCGGTTTCCGAGCGCATTTAGGGGCGCACCCTCGGTGATGTCGCCCGCGGAGGTTTCCAGCAGCTGATCGATGCTGCGGCTTACCTGTCGGGCGTTACGCGCAATGTCGCTCACACCGGTCTTGTGGTTGTCGAGTTCCTCAAGCGTTGTCATCGGGAGAAACACATCGTGCTCCTCAAACCGGAAAATCGACATCGGGTCGTGCAAAAGGACGTTCGTATCAAGCACAAAAACGCGCGGTTTGTCGGCGGTTTTGGCAGCGCGCCCTTTTCTGAGGCGGCTGGCACCCGCGTCCGCCTCTTTGGGGACCGAACGCTCCTCTTTGGCGGCTTTTCCAGGTAACTTCAGGGCGGGCGCTGCGGGCCTGGGGCTCTTTGCGGGTTTCTCGTGTTTCAGAGCCTTTGCGTCGGGCGTCTTGGTTGCGGGCTTAGAGCCCTCTTTTGCGGTTCTGGCCTTAACAGCCGCCGGGGCTTTCGCCTTCACGGGTTTGGCAGCCTTTTTGAGGTCTTCGGGTTTGACACGGGCACCGTATTCACGGCGGGCGAGGATATCGCCTTCAACTTTGGGGGCAGAGGGAAGCGGCATAGGACTTACCGAACAAACAAATTTTTGATACGCACAATCGTAGCGGGATTGTTTGTTCTCTGCATGACGAGCCCGCCCGGAAACTCACGGGCGGGCTTTGGTTGGAAAGGCATCAGCCTTTTGGCGTGAAGTACCCCGGGTACTCGCGCACGGCACGCACCACGCCGCGGCAGACGGCCTGCGCCACACGCGTCTGGTGCTGGGAGCTTCTCAAGCGGCTCTCGTCGCTCGGGTTACTCAGAAATCCGGTTTCAATGAGAATCGAGGGAATGCCCTGGGCTTTCAAAACCGCAAACTCGGCGGATTCCACGCTGTCTTTGTGCAGCGATTCGACTTTACCCATTTCAGCAAGCACCGCGTGCCCGATCTGTAGCCCCGCAATGAGTTTGGATTCGGCGAGCATGTCAACTGCGGCCTGGCGCGCCTGCTGCGGGACGGTGGAAAAGTCAACGCCCCCGATTTCGTCCACCTTATTTTGTGTCTGCGCCAGCCACCGGGCCTGCAGGGACGAAGCCCCCGTCGTACTTAACGTAAAGACCGAGGCCCCGTGCGCAGAGGACGAGGTCCAGGCGTCGGCGTGCACGCTCACAAAAAGATGCGCTTTTTCGGTGACCGCGCGCTGCGCGCGTTTATGTAAGGGGATAAAGACGTCGGTCGTACGGGTAAGAACGGCGCGCATTCCGCGCGTGCGGTTAATCTGGTTAGCGAGCTTTTTGGCAATCTCCAGAACCACGTGCTTTTCGTAGGTCTTTTTGCGGCCCACGGCACCGGGGTCGGCACCGCCGTGCCCGGCATCAATCACCACGCAGATTGTTTCCTTTTTGCGGGCGGTGGTTTGTTTCACGGGTTTGTGCTCGGCGGCCTTCGCTGTCTGCCGGGGTGTGCTTTCTGTCTGCGTGATCTGAGCGGACTTTCCTTCGGCAAAGCGCACGCGGAAACGCGAGAGGGAACTGCCGGTAAGGACGGCACCGCCCACGCCCTTCTTCATCTCCGCGACGATACGCACAGTGTCGGGCTTATATTGCCCGCAGCGTACGTCCGAGACAAAGCGGTCCGAGGCAATGCGCCGGATATCGCGCGAGAGTTCCTCGGTGAGTTTCACGCCCTCAATATCGATGAGGTAGCGCACGGGGTTGCGGCCGCCCAACACATGCGTGCGGATTTTTGAGGCCCCCGGCGCCGAGACCGTGAGCACGCCGTAAGAGGATGTCCGATCGTAGTCGGCGGAAAGCCTGGCGGCAGCGGCAAGCGTCACAACGGGCACGCCGTAGGCGAGCGTGATCATGGACGCTAAAAGTGTGCGGCGGGAGGTCATGGCGTTACTTGCACCTTCTTTAAAACGCGGCGGCCAAGCTCTGTTGTGGCCGTCATTTTCGCGGTGCGCGAAAGGGGCGTCTCAGGCGTGAGTTCAATCACAAGGTCCGCCGCGGGCAGTAACGGTTCTGCTTTTTCACTCCATTCGGATACGCAGACGTTGCCGGCACCGAAAAGATCCCGGAAACCCGCATCGTCAAATTCCTGCGGGTCTTCAAACCGGTAGAAATCAAAGTGGTGCAGCGTGATGCCGTCAGTGAAGTCGTAATCGGTCACAAGCTCAAACGTGGGGCTTTTCACGCGCCCGGCAAAACCGGCAGCGCGCAAAAGCGCGCGGGTAAACGTGGTCTTTCCGGCGCCGAGGTTTCCCTCAAGGCGCAGGTTAAAACCGGTTTCCCGCAGTGCGGGTGCGTGTGCCAGAAGCGCCGCGCAGAGTGTGGCAGCGAGGTGCGCCGTGGCCGCTTCATCGGCTAACGTGAGCGTTGTGATTTCGTCCTCTCTCATGATGGCCGCAAGTATAACGGGAGAGACTTGAGAGGCCTCATTTTTTTTCAACAATGCGAACAGACTTTTACATGCGGCCGGAGGTACCTCCTTATTTACGCCGCCGAAGGCTTGTGAAAGAATACGGATCCCTTTTTTCGTGCCTATCGTGCCGACCGGAGTCTGTATGCAGGAGAGCCTTGCCAAAATTCTCTCGTTTGTGGCCTTTATCGTCCTGGGCTACATCCTTCGGCGCACGGGTGTTTTAAAGGCGGAGACTTTCCACGCGGTGAGCGGCCTGGTGATCTATGTGACGCTCCCTTGCGTCATTGCCGCAAACCTTAACGGCATCCGCATCGAAGGCACGATGCTTCTGATCGCGCTTTTTGGCTTTGCCGCAAACATCCTGCTTCTCACCTACGCCTGGATCCTGACACTGAGAACGAAAGACCGGGATATGCGGGACTTTATCCGTTTGAACCTCGGGGGCTTTTCGGTGGGGCCCTTTGCCGTCCCCTACGTTTCGGCCTTTTATCCGTCGCATGGGGTGCTCGCAACGTGTGTTTTTGACGTCGGAAACGTCATTATGAGCGGTGGCGGCACGTATGCGCTCATATCCGGCAGCCGCGTACAGACAACCTTCAGGGCGGCCGTAAAACTTATCGCCTCAAAACTCGTGCGCTCGGGCCCTCTGGTTGCCTTTGCCGTGATGGTGGTGTTGTCGCTGTTTTCTCTGAAACTTCCTCAGGGCGTGGTGGAGATTGCCAAGATCGGCGCGGCCGCGAACGCCTTTTTGTGCATGATCATGATCGGGGAGAGCATTGACCTCTCGATGACACTGAAAAAGTTTCTGATCGTCGCGCGCATCGTGGCTTTGCGCATTATCCCCTGCATTGCCTTGGCCTGGTTTGCCTACCACTACATTCCGGCAGACGACGAGGTACGAAAGGCGCTTGTTTTAACGTGTCTTGCGCCCATGCCCGCAATGAGTCTTATCTACACGGCAAGCCTGGGGCTAGACCTCGCGATGGCGGCAAACTTAAGCTCCGTGTGTGTCGCGGTTTCGATTGCCTCGATGTCGGTGGCCCTGATGATCATGTAGGCGGGCAACAAAAACGGGAGCAACTCAGATACGAGCGCTCCCGTTCACCGCCATTAAAACCGCTTAGCGGACGATGCAGCCGTCTTCACCTTCAGCGCGCGGCGTGATGGTGCCGATGCGGTAAACCGTTTCGCCTTCGGCGCGGAAGGCTTCCGCGGCTTTTTCAGCGTCTTCGGCTGCGACCACCACGGCCATGCCGATGCCGTTATTAAAGACGCGGTGCATTTCGTGGTCGGTGATGCCGCCCTTTTCCTGCAGCCAGTCAAAGATGGCGGGGCGCTTCCAGCTGCCCGCGTCGATTTCGCACTTCACGGTTTCAGGCAGAACGCGCGGAATGTTTTCCACGAGGCCGCCCCCGGTGATGTGGGCCATCCCCTTGATTTTCACCTTCTGCAGGACGTTTAAGACCTGTTTGACGTAAATGCGGGTGGGTTCCATCGCGCGGTCCGCAAGCGTTGCGCCGTCAAAAGGCATGTTCCAGTCGGCTCCGGCGACTTCCACGACCTTGCGGATTAAGGAAAAGCCGTTGGAGTGGGGGCCGGAAGAGGCAAGACCCAAGACCACGTCGCCCGCGGCAATCGTCTTACCGTCAATGATTTCGTCTTTTTCCACAACGCCCACGGCAAAACCGGCGAGGTCATATTCGCCCTCGGGGTACATGCCGGGCATTTCCGCGGTTTCGCCGCCGATTAAGGCGCAGCCCGCAAGTTCACAGCCCTTGGCGATGCCTTTGACAACACGTTCGGCGATGTCGACGTTCAGTTTTCCGCAGCCGTAGTAGTCAAGGAAAAAGAGGCTCTTTGCGCCCTGAACGAGGATATCGTTCACGCTCATTGCCACAAGGTCCTGACCCACGGTGTCGTGGCGGCCGAGCTTAAAGGCAAGCATCAGCTTGGTGCCAACGCCGTCGGTGCCGGAAACGAGCACCGGGTTGCGGTATTCGCGGCCGATTTCAAAGAGGGCGCCGAACCCCCCGATGCCGTTTAAGACGCCGGGAATCAGGGTTCGCTTTGCCGCGGGCTTAATGCGTTCAACGAGTTCGTCACCGGCTTCAATGGAAACGCCTGCGCCGGCGTAAGACAGTTGTGTCATAGGAAAAATTACCGCTAAAAATAGGGAATAGAAAGAAGTCGCGCTACACTTGCCGCGGCCCGCATTCTCTGCAAACGATTATTGTAACGGAAGGCGGCGCCCCGGGTTCCCGTTTTTTGTGCGGGAGTGGCTCACTTTTTGACTTTTTTCTTTGAAACCGCGGTTTTGCATGCCCTTTGAGCAATTAGCCCTCAATCTGACCGAGACCGAAGCGCCGACACTGGAAAATTTCGACGCCGACGGTAACCGTGAGGCGGTGGCTGCGCTGGCTGCCTGCCGTGCGGGCACGGGGCCGCAGTTTATCTGCCTCTGGGGCCGGGCCGGAAGCGGCCGCACGCATTTGCTGCGCGCTTTAACGCCGCAGCAGTCGCGGCGCGTGCCGGAGTTTGATGAGCGCATCCGGCTTTACACCGCGGATAACGTCGAAGCGTTTGACGCCGAAGACATGGAGCGGCTTTTTATCCTCATGAATGAGGTAAGGGCGCACCCGGCCTCGCGCCTGGTGACCTCAGTCGACAGGCCCCCTCTGATGCTTGCCGTGCGCGAAGATATCCGTAGCCGCCTTGCCTGGGGCCTTACCTTTGAAATCCGGCCCTTAAACGCAGAGCACGCAATGGCCGAATTTGAGCGCCGCGCCGTGATGCGGGGCATTGACCTCAGTCCCGAAGTGCTTCACTGGATTGAGACCACCTGCCCGCGGGACATGAAAACGCTCATGCGGCTCTTAAACGCCGCCGATGTGTATTCATTGCAGCGCAAGCGCCGCGTCACGATTCCTCTGATGCAGCAGCTTCTTGAAACCTTATAAGAACTGTCAACTACCCCTGACTGAAGTCAGAGGCTTGGCAACAAGTCTTGGTTGACTAGCCTCAGTCCGTTTTCGGACGGACTCCGTTGGTTGGGAATCCGTTCCGTCGCAAGACGGGACGCAAACAGGCACCGCGGGATGTCGATCCTAGTCCCGCGCTCTGCGGTCTGCGGTTAAAAGCTCTGAGAGGTAGGAGCGGTGCTTCAGACAACAAACCCCTTCCAACATTGGCGAAGGATCACCACCGACCGCAAGGTCGAGCAGACGGAGCCCGTGAGGTATCCGTCAATGGAGAACACTTTGAAAGTTTTTGTGTTGAATATGCGCGGGCAACCGCTCATGCCGTGCTCCCCGCCCAAGGCGCGTAAGCTCCTTCGGGCCGGGAAGGCCGTGCCTGTGCGCCGAACGCCCTTTGTGATTCAACTGACGGTGCCGACGGGCGAAACAAAGCAGCCGATCACCTTGGGTGTGGATGCTGGCTACAAGCACGTCGGCCTGAGCGCAACGACCGCCAAGGAAGAGTTGTTGGCTTCCGAGGTCGAACTGCGGCAGGACGTGACGGGCTTGCTCTCGAATCGCTTGGCACTTCGCCGCTCCCGACGCAACCACAAGACCCGCTACCGTGCGCCGCGTTTTGATAATCGCGTTCGATCAAAGCACAAGGGTTGGCTTGCGCCGTCCGTTGAAAACCGCATTCAGGCGCACATATCGCGCATTGAAGCGGTTTGCCGAGTGCTTCCGATCACCAAAATCGTGATTGAAACCGCATCCTTCGACATTCAGAAGATCAAGAATCCCGAAGTCGAAGGCACGGACTATCAGCAAGGCGAGCAGCTTGGCTTTTGGAACGTGCGCGAATATGTGCTGTTCCGCGACGGTCACGTTTGCCAAGCCTGCAAAGGCAGATCGAAAGATCTGATTCTCAACTTGCATCACATTGAGAGTCGGAAAACGGGAGGCGACGCGCCGGGCAATCTCATCNTCGAAAGATCTGATTCTCAACGTGCATCACATTGAGAGTCGGAAAACGGGAGGCGACGCGCCGGGCAACCTCATTACGCTCTGCGAGGCGTGCCACAAGGCGTATCACGCAGGCAAGTTGAAGCAGTTCAGTCCCCGGCGCGGCGCTTCTTTCAGGGCAGAGACTTTCATGGGCATCATGCGTTGGACGGTGCTCAACCGCCTGCGCGAGCGCCATCCCGAATTGCCTGTCACGAATACCTACGGGTATCTGACCAAACACAAGCGCATCGTCGCGGGCTTGCCGAAGACGCATTGCGCGGACGCTTTCTGCATTGCTGGCGTCCTCGACGCAAAACGTCGGGGCGAATACCTGTTTCAGAAACAGACGCGCCGCCACAATCGCCAGATCCACAAGCTGACGATTCTCAAAGGAGGTGTGCGCAAGCGCCATCAGACTCCGTACCTAGTGC
Organism: Duodenibacillus massiliensis; assembly: GCF_900128485.1. GTDB lineage: Bacteria > Pseudomonadota > Gammaproteobacteria > Burkholderiales > Burkholderiaceae_F > Duodenibacillus > Duodenibacillus massiliensis. The sequence goes on along the minus strand of NZ_LT635859.1, from coordinate 294,840 downwards.
ACGGCTTCAGGCTCTTTGACAAGGTGCTGTGCAAAGGGGAAGTCGGCTTTATTTTTGGCAGACGCTCCTCGGGTGCATTCGATGTGCGCCGTCTGAACGGTACAAAGATTTCTGCCGGTATTTCCTACAAGAAACTTTCGCTTCTTGAGAAGCGAAAGACGTTTTTAACCGAACTGAGAAAGGAGGACCGCGATTCCTCCCGCGTCTGAAGACGCGGGTTTCCTCGCGGAATTTCTATGAAACTCGCTGTTTTTGACCTCGACCACACCCTGATGCCGATGGACACAAGCGGCTCCTGGGTGATCTGGATGACGGCTGCCTCAGGCTTAAGGCTTGAACCGGTCCTTGCCGCCGTTCGTAAGTTTGACGCCGATTACGACGCCGGGTGCCTTGATATCGACGAATTTATGGCAACCCAGATGCAGTGGCTCGCCAGGTTTCGCCGGGCGCATCTGGAGCGCGTGCGGGAAGCCTTCACGAAGTACTGGCTCGCGCCCAACGTGCCGCAGGCCTCCCTCGACCTCGTTGAAAGCCACCGCGCCGTGGGCGACGTGACCGCCGTCTGTACGGCCACGTACTCTTTTGCTAGCGCCCCTTCCGCCAGGCTTTTCGGCGTCGAGCATCTTTTGGCGTGCCGGGCGGAAACGGATGAGCGGGGTGAATTTACGGGGCGGCTTGCCGGCAGAAACAGTTTCGGCCCCTCAAAGATTGCGTACGTAAAGGATTTTCTCGCAACCGACACATGCCGGGGACTTACCGCAGCCGACGTTGTTTTTTATTCCGACTCGATGGTCGATATGCCGCTTTTTAACTTTGTGGACGCCGCGGGCGGCACGTGTGTGGCGGTGAACGCGTCGCCGGAACTTGCGGCCGAAGCCGACCGCCGCGGCTGGAAGAAAATCGCGACTTATACCGAGGAGATGCTCGCGCGGGCTATGATTCCCGCCATGGGCGCACAGTTTTATCCGGAGGTTTTCCGTCATGTTTGATCGTATCCGTCGTATGGTGACCGACTTTCTGAGCGGGCCGGACAGAACGCTCAGCAAGACCCCGCGCGTGATTCCCGCCTCCGAGCACGGCATTGACCCGAAACTTGTGCCCTTCAGCGCGAAGCGCACCTGTGAACTCCTGCAAAACCGGGGCTTTAAGGCGTATATCGTGGGCGGAGCCGTCCGTGACCTCCTGTTGGGCGCAACTCCCAAAGATTTTGACGTGGCAACCGACGCCACACCGCAGCAGGTAAAGCGCATTCAGCGGCGCGCCTTCATCATCGGTAAGCGCTTTCGCCTTGTGCACGTTGTTTTCGGTCAGGAAATCATTGAGTGCTCGACTTTCAGAGCCCTGGACGCCGACGGCGTCCGAAAAGATGCTCAGGGGCGGGTGGTAAGTGACAACGTTTTCGGCGAAATGTGGGAAGACGCTGCGCGCCGCGACTTTACGGTAAACGCCCTTTACTACGATCCCATGAAGGGCGACGTGTTTGACTACCACCACGGCTGGGAAGATCTGCAGCGAAAGCGCCTCAGAATGATCGGGGACCCCGAAGAGCGCTACCGTGAAGACCCCGTGCGCATGATGCGTGCGGTGCGTATTGCCGCAAAGTTGGGCTTTACGATGGAAGCCGCGACCGAAAAGGCGATTCCGAAGATGGCGGGGCTTTTGGCAAACGTCCCGGCCGCACGCCTTTTTGACGAGATGATGAAGCTTTTTACGAGCGGGCACGCCGAAGAGTGTCTGATCGGTTTGCGAAAAGAGGGCCTGCACCGGTCGCTGCTGCCGATGCTTGACGTGATCCTCTCTGAGCCCGACGGCGAAAAGTTTCTGATGCTCGCGTTAAAGCGCACGGATGAGCGCATCGCCTCCGGCAAAAAGATTTCCCCGGCCTTTATGTTCTGCACACTTTTGTGGCCCCAGGTTGTGAAGCGCTGGGAAGCCTACGAAGTGAAGCAAGGCATGAAGCGTGCCGAAGCCCTTTTTGCCGCCAGTAACGACGTGATTGCGACGCAGTGCAGCCGCCTTGCGATTCACAACCGCTTCGTGGAAGACATGAAGCTCATCTGGATGATGCAGCTTCGCTTTGAACGCCGCACCGGCAAGAACCCCTTTACGCTTGTTAAGCACCTCAAATACCGGGCTGCGTACGACTTTTTGCTGCTCAGATCGCTTTTGGGGCACGTGCCCGCGGACCTCGTGCAGTGGTGGGACACCTTTGCCTACACGACGCCCGATGAGCAGGTGCGGATGGTAAGAGCCGTGGAGCAGCAGGCGCGCCAGACCGCGGAGGCCGCACGCGAAGGCAGCCGCCGCAAGAAAAACGGCCGACGCTGCCGCGGCTCAGAGCGCTTTGAAGAAGCGCCGAAGACGTCTGAAGTGCCGGCAGTGACGTCTCCTGCGGCAAAGACGGAAGAGCCGCTTCTCATTGCCAAAAAGCCCGAACCCGAAAAGATTACGCATGAAGCGCACGCGATGCTGCCGCACGAACGCACGGTAGTAACTTCTGAGGGCGAAACGCTTGTGCAGGTGGAAACGCGGCTGGATGCGGCCGAGACAGATGAAGTAAAGCCCGCGCGCCGGCGCCGTACGAAGAAGGCGGCGGATGTGAAAGCGGCGGTGCCCGAGAAGGGACCCGAACTTTCCGAAAAAGCGCCGGTTGCTGAAACCCCTGCCGCCGCACCGGAAGCTGCGGCGCCTGAAGCGCCGGCAGAAAAACCGGCTGCGCCGAAAAAGCGTGTGGTGCGCCGTAAGAAGGCTGTTGAGGCGGCGGACACTGTGGCAGAAAAGCCCGCCGGAACGCCGGCAGAACCTGCTCCGGAAGCACCTGTTAAAAAGCGCGCTGTGCGCCGTAAAACCGTAAAGACTGAAGGCGAAGCGGCAGGTGCGGCGCCGGCTTCTGAGGAAGCGGCACCGGAAGCCGCTGTGAAAAAGACGGTGCGCCGCTGTAAAAAGGCCGAACCGGAAACTTCGGACACTGTTGCAGAAGAAAAGCCCAAGCGTCGCCGCACGGTGAAAAAGGCGGAGACGCCTGAAGCTCAGCCTGAAGCAACAGCTGCCGAAGAGGCCCCCGCAAAGACCGTGCGCAAACGCCGCACGAAGACTGCGGACGATGCGGAAAAAACCGGTAAAGCCGCACCCAAAAAGCGTGTTGTGCGCCGCAAAAAGCCGGTTGAGGCTGAGGCATAAATGACAACGGCTTATGTGGCTTTGGGCGCTAATCTCGGTGAGGCGCCCGCGACACTGCGTGCGGCGCTTGCGGACATCAATGCCGTGCCCGGTATCCGCGTGGTAAAGACCTCGTCCTTTTACCGCACGGCGCCCGTTGACTCAAGCGGCCCGGACTACACCAACGCGGTCTGCAAAGTGGAGACGACGCTTTCAGCTGACGCGCTTTTGAGCGCTTTGCAGACGATTGAAAACCGGCACGGGCGTGTGCGGCCCGCGGGTGTGCACAATGCCCCGAGAACGCTTGACCTCGATGTTCTTCTGTACGGGGATACGGTGATTCACACGTCTCGCCTTACCGTGCCGCACCCGAGAATGCACGGGCGGGCGTTTGTGCTTTTTCCGCTTTGTGAAATTGCCCCTGAGATTGAGATCCCTGGCGTGGGGAAGGCGAAGGACTTTCTTGCGTCCGTAGCTGACCAGGGAATCGAAAAACTTGCATAATGAGCGGCCCGCTGATTTCCGGCGGGCTTTTTTCTGAGATACGTTTCGATGCTGAATTTTTTTACGCAGCTGCCTGTAGCAGTACAGGCAGCGGGCCTTTTGGTGCTTTCCAACTGCTTCATGACCTTTGCCTGGTACGGCCACTTAAAGTACCTCTCGGGAAGCGCCTGGTATGTGGCAGCCGTGGTGAGCTGGAGCATTGCGCTGTTTGAGTACCTTCTGCAGGTGCCCGCAAACCGCATCGGGTTTTCGGAGCTCTCTTTGGCGCAGCTCAAGATCATGCAGGAGGTGATCACGCTCACGGTCTTTATCCCCTTTGCGCTTTTCGTGATGAAGGAGCCTTTCCGGATGGATTACGTCTGGGCGGCGCTTTGCATGGTGGGGGCGGTCTATTTCATCTTCCGGTCGGCTTAAGTGCTTGGGCTGCCGGCAGTGTGTTGACCGCCGGCATCAGCCTGCAGGCTCTTTATTAAGTCAGGTGCGTTTTGATCCTGTGGCGGGAAGCGGGGCCCTTGCCGACCTGCTCGATAAGTCCATGGGTGTCCAGCTCCCGGATACGGGACCGGGCTGCACCTTTCTTTTGAAGTACTTCAAGTACTGTACCGGCATCGGCATTGTCCGGGAGCGCCGCAGCAGAGCGGCTCATCAGCAGTTTGATTGTAAAGCGCCTGGGAGCGATCTCCAGAAGGTCATCTGCGAGCATGCCTGGAAAAGCAGAACGAATCAGCCGAAAATCGCTGCCGTCACCCGCCGTTACTGAGCGCTTCCAGATGCTCGTTTCGTCTTGTCATCATGCCGGCCAATACCAAGTCTTGATCGAGCCCGGGAAGGGTTTCGTAATGTTGAAAATCTCGAGGCAATGGTGCTTTTGTGCTGCTCAAATTTGGTGATCCCTTTGCCAAACCATGCTGTCTCCGGAAAGCCCGCTAAACAACAACCTTCCGGTGAGTTGCTTGATTTTTTTACCCACAACTATGCGCGAAGAGCCTTAAAAATCGAACCTTTGATTTTTAAAGTCCTGACTACCGTGTGCATCGCATCGTCAGCGAACTCCGTAAGGATGAGCTCTGTTGAGCTCTGATCGGAGCAAAGTAGGGCTAGATTGGTCCAGCAGCCGAGAGTCCCGCTCCAAAGTCCGTACCGCAGCTCTCTTTTCGGGGGAATGATGACGCCGGCTTGCGCACAGAAAGCGTTCATGGCATTAAAGCTCAGTGTCTGGACGGCGGACGGTTGCGCTTCAAACGGAGTGATAGGTGTGTCTCTTACGATCCGGGCGATATCGGCCAAGGATGCGGGGACGCTGGCTGATTCCGTGCGGACGTAGACGCCCTCAGGTCGATCGGGGATCATTGAGTAAGGACGCAGATTTCCCGCCGTGACATGTACATGCACTACAGCGATTTCGTTTTCTCTCAGCACCTCTGCGGAGATACACCCGATCATAGAGGGGCAGATGCGGCGGGC
>NZ_LT635859.1:278745-289358 GCF_900128485.1 Duodenibacillus massiliensis | reverse complement strand
GATGGTTATAAGAGACAGTCATTGAGAAAGGACGCAGTTTTCCCGCCGTGACATGTACATGCACTACAGCGATTTCGTTTTCTCTCAGCACCTCTGCGGAGATACACCCGATCATAGAGGGGCAGATGCGGCGGGCAGCGGTGGCGATGTTTCTGATGATTCGCTCAGGGCAGTCCACGCCGACCGGACGGCCGTCATTATCCACTCCGATGTAGAGATCGCCTCCGGCGGTGTTGGCAAAGGCGACCAGCGTTTCAGTGACCGGCGCTTTGTCCCAGGTTTTCCGGACAGCGGTTGTGAGTGTGTCAAATTTCGGCAGGACGAGAGTTATGCAATTGAGTGTTTGTCAATCGATCGCATCGATCTGATCGATTAACTTATTGAAAATAAACGGTAAAACAAGATGCCTGCTGATGATTTAAAACATGTATGATCGATTTTATATCAATTGGGGTATGGATAATCGGATGACTTTTGAAGTGCCGTTTTTTTCCCAACCTGTTGCAATTGCCCGCGAAAATCGGGATAATTCACGACCTGTCGTTTCCCGGCGGTTTCTTCGCCGGCCGACAAAGTGCCCGAGTGGCGGAATGGTAGACGCAGAGGACTCAAAATCCTCCGCCTAATAAGCGTAAGAGTTCGAGTCTCTTCTCGGGCACCATCCGCAAGTTCTCTTGTTTCCTTTCCTTGTAGTTAAGTCATATTTTTTTCTGACTGTCCTGCCAAAGCATCGGGATGTGAGCCGTTCTCTTGGTGCATAAACAAGACAAATTGTCAGAACAGTGAAAGCTACTCAACTGAGGTCTTGTGTTCGACCACTTTTCTGATATCCCACAGCGTCTGAATTTTGCGGTCCTTCAGAACCTGTATCGTTTCGAGTTCGACTACGAGAACGTCACCTTTGCCGAATCGCTCTTTGCCACTGTCAACGGCCTGCAGAAACTGTTGATCTGAGATTGATGCAAAAACAGAAGTTTGTTCACTCGCGGGTAGGTGACAGAAGGACATTGCAAAACATCGGCTTTCTCTTGGTCAAATTTAAGGCGTGCCTGAAAATTGAGCTTCTGCAATGAAAATGCTTGTATCCAAGATGCCTCTTGTCATCGGCGAGTTCTACGAGACGGTGCTTAAACCGATGGCACTTGAAAAGGGCGGCATTACGGCCATGNTAGTCCCGGGGTTGATAGACGGCTGCGCCGTCAGATCGAAATCTTCCAGCTTCTTGATCGTCGGCAGATGCGCCGACTGCAGCAACTGCTTGAAGCGATTGCATTCACGCTGTTGCACTTCCTTGCCGAAGGCGTACTCGATAGCCTGACGGGGCGTCATTTTGGCCTGCGCAATATTCTCGAGAACTTCGGTCATGTGGTCGCGCAGATAGGGCAGACGCAAACGATCGGCCAGAGAGCAGAGCCTCTCATCAGATTCACGGCTCATCACTCTTGCTCCTTGGGCTCGGTCCAGCCGATGCTGTCGTCATAGGCACGCGTATCGGCGCTGAGAGCGCTGCGGTGCTCACTGTAAGCTTGCCACTGAGGATCCTCGGCAAGCTTGTCCCGACTCTTGTCGTAGGCATCCTTCTCGATCTCACCGTTTGACAGATTTTGAGCTTGAGGGTTAAATACATCGGCGGTCTTATCGAGTGTGGCTACCATAACACCCCCTTGCAACACAGAAATCGTTGCCTCGTCGATCTGAATCTGCACCTTCATTCCGACAAGATGTTGGGGGACTCGGTAGTACTTGTTGTCAACACGGATAAGACCGTCGTTGTTGCCGACCTTGCGAGTCTCCACGTAGGTGTGGATCATCGGCGGCTTACTGAGCGCACGCATTTTGGGGAGCTCGATTTGCCACCTCTGGGCAGGAGTCCGAGGACCGTCAAACACCGTCGAGAGCTTGCGCTCGTCGGAAGATCGGCACCAAGCCTCAAGCCACAGGTTCCAATCCTCGATGGTGGGTTTGTTGACGCCGGCCAGATTGCCTTTGAGATACTTCACCCCCGATTCCACTTTTCCCTTGCTGCGAGGCTTACACACGGCGGTCGCAATCGGCTTGAGACCGTAGTAGGTGCAGAACTGGTAGAAGCGCTCGGTAAAGCGTTCGACCGCCGTCTTGGCATAGTGGTTGCGAACCAGACTGGAAGCGTTGTCGCACACGATGCAGTAAGGCAGACCGCCGAAGTAGCGGAAGGCCGACTCAAGCCCGTCCAGCCAGGCAGTCTGGGTCTCAGACGGATAGGCCTTGGCAAACAATCGGCGTGAGTAACCGAGCTTGCAAACAAAAAAGTGCAGGCGTGTCATCTTCCCGCCCAACCGAACAACCTTCTCGCCGAAGTCGATCTGCAACTGCTGTGCCGGAGCAGTCTCGTAGCGACCGTGAATAGCCTGCTGCTGCAGGCAAGCTCGGGCAGCCTCACGAAACGGCTTGCAAAACCGCTCAAGCGTTCTCAGGGGGATGTCAACGCCGTAAGTCTCACGCAACAAACTCTGCAGTGGTGGACAGCGGCTCTCGCACGTGTAGAAGCTGTTTCGCACCTCGTCGGAGTGCTCGGCCAGAAAGCGGCCGGCCTGACTGCGGGTGTCTCGGCGGGGTTGGTCGGTATCCGTCTGCAGGCACCGCTTAACCGTGTTGCGTGCCATGCCCAAGATCCGGGCGACATGGCGGATGGGTTTGTGTTCTTCAAGAACAAGTTGCCGCACAAGAAGACGGCATTCTTTGGTAATCATGGTTTTGGAACCTCCGTTGTGATGAACAACGGAACCCATGATCCTCGACTTTCTCGTCATTGTAAAAGTACCTCACGACGCCCCCTCGAGGTGGGTCAAAATTAATGTCGTTTGGTGGGTACTTTAGTATGTCGTGCAACAGGCCATGACCATTGTGCCCCTGGGGGCACTTGCGGTGAAGACTTCGCCGCTTCTCATCCGCTCTTATATCCCGGAACTGCAGGACGCGGGCGTTGTGAACGGATCAGGTGACATTATCGATCTTGACCGCCTGCAGGTTTTTGCGCTTGACTACCTGAAAAAGCAGCCCTTTGAGCTTGCGGGGTACAAAGCGATGCCTGAAGACGTACAAAAGCTCTACGACCTTTCGGTAAAGTACGCACTGTAACGGATAAATTTCTGTAGGTTCCTCCACGAGTTGTGGAGGTGTATGGCTTGGAGAATTGACTGCGAACAGGTTCGACCGCAAGCTATATCAGCTTTTGCTGAACCGTTGCCAGGTCATCCGCTTCCTTGAGATTTTCAAGGAAGGCCGCAATCTCCCGCGGTGTTTTTCCTCCGGCAACCAGGATCTGTGTATCTGTGATCGTCGCAGTCACGCCTGATTGCCACTCCGGGCAAAGCCCGTTCTGAAGCAGAACTTTGAGTTCTGCTTCAGAGAGTTTCCCGAATTGTGCCCAGATGCTGTCAGCCGTCTCAATGTCCGCGGCGGAAAGGTGATCAAAACTTGGTTTGCAGGTTGTCGCAAGTCTCAGCCCGTGGGGGCCTCGGGCAAAGCCGTCCGCGGCCGGTGATGCTTCGCCGGAGAAAAGAGCCGCAACGTCGGTAAGCATTGGTCCGTCGGGCAGGGCTTCTGCGGAGCTGCCGGTAAATCGCTCGGCATGCCGAAGTAAAAAGGCTCTTTCAGCGAGGTAAAGGAGCAGCAAGAGGCTGAAGGCCGAAACACTCGTACCGGCGAGCCAAAGGAGACGGGCTGCAAGCTCAATGGCTTTTTCTCGATGGAAGACAGGCATGGCAGGAAATAAAAACAGGGAGACAACTAAAAAGTTATCTCCCTGTCGAAATTCTGGTCGGGGTGAGAGGATTCGAACCTCCGACTCCTACGTCCCGAACGTAGTACTCTACCAGGCTGAGCTACACCCCGAAACTTCGTACGGCATCAGGACTTTTTATCGGTCCCGCTCCGCTGCGAAGGACAGAAACTTTATCAGAGATTCGCGGAATTGTCCAGCCGGAAGAGAATTTAATGCTTCCACGCCTTTTTTTGCCTCTTCAAGCGCCCGTGCGTGGCACTTTTCGATGGCTCCGGTTTCCACAACGATGCGGCTGATTGCCTCAAAGTCACCGTCTCCGGCGCGGATGGCTGCGCGGATCATTTCCTTGTCCGCGTCAGAAGTCGCCTGCAGTGCGTAGATCACGGGAAGCGTCACCTTGCCTTCGCGAAGGTCAGCTCCGAGGTTTTTGCCGATGTCGGCGGCCACGCCCTTGTAGTCAAGGATGTCGTCAGCGATCTGGAAAGCGTTACCAAGGCAGAGGGCATACTGTGCACAGGCGTCTTCGTAGGCCTTGGGGGCGTCAGCTAAAGCTGCTGCCATGTGTGCCGCGGCTTCAAAAAGGCACGCGGTCTTGCGTTCGATCACGGCAAAGTAGCGCTTTTCATCGACATCCGGATCGTGGGTATTGGCCATCTGCAGGACTTCGCCCTCGCTTAAGCGGTTGGCGGCATCGGCCAGCGCCTGCATCACCCGAAGGTTTCCGGCTCTCACCATCATTTGAAATGAGCGCGTGTAGAGGAAGTCCCCGACGAGCACCGCAGGGCCGTTACCCCAGCGGGCGTTGGCGGTTTCCCGTCCCCGGCGCATCATGCCTTCATCGACCACATCGTCGTGCATGAGCGTTGCGGTGTGAAGAATCTCAATCACAGCACCGAGAAAGGGTGCCGCCTTTGTCTTTTCTCCCATGGCGCGCGCCATCAGGATGAGAAGCGCCGGGCGCATGCGTTTGCCGCCCGCCTGCGTGATGTAGCGCCCGATTTCCTGCACGCGGGCAACGGAACTTGACATCTCTTCGGCGATGACGCGTTCGACTTCAGCCATATCGGCGGCAATGGGAGCAAGCGCCGCACGGACGGCTTCTTTGGTGGCGGTAGTGGTGGCCATGGTGAAAAACAGAAAGTTGATTAAGGAGGCTGTACGGCAGAAAAACCATCTGAAGCACAGAACCATGGACGCAATGATAGCCGCGGCGGGTGCCCTTGACTGCGCGGCCGTCCTAAAACGCTTTTTGGTTTATTGAATCAGGTGCAGCTGCCGCGCTTCGTAAACGGCTTCGCCGCGCGAGTGGACGTTAAGCTTTTTGTAGATCTTCTTGACGTGCGTGGTGACGGTGTGTTCGCTGATCGAAAGAATCTCAGCAATTGCCGTCAACGTGAGGCCCTTAGCGAGGAGCCCCATGATGTCAAGCTCCCGGCGCGAGAGGATGTCGCTTGCGGGCGCAGGCGCCGCGGTGTTTCTTGAGTGCAGGGCGCGCAAAACCGAACGGGCGATGAGGGGGCTCACAGGCGACCCGCCCGCAGCCATCACCTTAAGGCTGTCAGCAATACGCGGCGCATCGTCCGTGACGAGAATGTAGCCGTCGGCTCCGGCCTCCACGCTTTGCATGACGGTGTTTTCTTCGCTCACGTCCGTGGCAATGAGGATATGGGCATCCGGATTTTTTTTAAGCACCGCGCGCGTGATTTCCGCGCCGCACCCGTCCGGAAGCCGGGCGTTTACGACCGCTAGATCCACGGGCGTGCGGTCAATCAGGGGCATCGCACGACGTTTGTTGGGGGCCGTTGCCGCCAGATGAAACGCCGAGTCCTGCATGAGCTCAAGCATGTAGTGCCGCATCCGGATTTCGTCCGGTTCGACAATGAGAACCCGCCATGCCGCCGTTGTCATCGCCCTGTTTCCTTAATGCAGCAGGCCTTCGAGTTTTTCGGTGTCCGCGGCAAAGCTGCGGATCCCCTGGGCAAGTTTGCCGTTAGCCAGGGGCGAAGCGTTTAACGCATACCGAAAGTCGCATTCTGAGATCGTGAGGGACTCAACGGACTTGAGTTTCTCAGCGTCCAAAACGCGGGGCAGAGGGGCAAAGGTTGTGTTGAGTTCGTCGATAAATTTCGGCGCAATCGTGAGGAGGTCGCAGCCGGCAAGCGCCGTGATTTCCCCTTTGTTGCGGAAACTCGCTCCCATCACTTGGGTTTTGCTGCCGCTTGCTTTAAGTGCCTTCCAGATCCGTGTGACGGACTGTACGCCCGGGTCGTTCACGCCCGCCATCGCGGTTTCGTCCCAGAGGGCGCCTTCCTTGGCTTTGTACCAGTCGTAGATGCGGCCCACAAACGGGCTGATGAGCGTTGCCCTGGCCTGCGAGGCGGCTATGGCCTGCGGCAGGTCAAAGATAAGCGTCATGTTGCAGTGAATGCCTTCAAGCTCCAGCACGCGCGCAGCCTGTGTGCCTTCCCACGTGCAGGCAATCTTGATGAGAATCCGTTCGCGTGAAATGCCGAGCGCTTCATAAAGCGCAATGATGCGGCGGGCTTTTTCCACCGTGGCGCGCGGATTAAAGGAGAGGCGGGCGTCGACTTCGGTACTTACGCGCCCAGGAATGTGACGCAGGATTTCAGCGCCGAAGGCGGTCAAAACCCGGTCAATGCGGTCAGAGGCCGATTCCGGGGCCCGGCGGGCTTCGCGCAAAACCGCTTCGCCCCGCGGCGTCATGGCGGCTTTGAGAATGAGCGAGGGGTTGGTGGTGGCTTCCGTGGGCCGCACGCGCGCAATTTCATCAATGTCGCCGGTATCGGCCACAACCGTGGTCCAGGTCTTTAGCTGCGAGAGCTCGCTCTTGGTGTCTGTCATTTTTATCTTTTGTAAAAGATGTATCGGACCCTGCCGGGCAGGGCCTCTCCCTGTTTTCGCTTTATCCTACCGAAATCCTGCAGAGACGGTATCGGGAAAAAGCTGCAGAACTGTTGCGGGATAGCGGCTGTGAGCTACTTAAATCGGCCTAGAAAATTCGGCTTATCCCGAAGAGAGGAAAGCGCGGCTGAAAGCTATAATTTGTCGATTTTACCGACGCTCGGGGAAGTGACCGTTTTACCGGGCGCCGCTGACGACTGACAGTTAAGATTTTTTCGTGCGGGAGACTATCTTGAGATCCATTCAAACCGATACACGCCCTCAGGCAGCGCTGGTGCTTGCCGACGGTACGGTATTTCGCGGCCGCAGCCTGGGTGCTGCGGGCACCGTGACGGCCGAAGTGGTGTTTAACACCTCGATGACGGGGTATCAGGAAATACTCACGGATCCGAGCTACACCGGCCAGATTGTGACGCTTACCTATCCGCATATCGGTAACGTGGGCGTGAACCCCTCTGACGAAGAAAGCGCCCGTGTGGCCGCCGCGGGCCTTATCGTGCGCTGCGCTTCCCCCGTTGTGAGTAACTTCCGTGCGACCGACGACTTGTCTTCCTACCTCAAAAAGGCCGGGACGGTTGCGGTAAGCGACATCGATACCCGCGCTCTGGTGCGGCGCCTGAGAACGTTCGGCGCACAGGCGGGCTGCCTTGTGGCCGCAAAGGAAGGAGCTTTAACCGACGCCGACATTGAGGCGGCCAAAAAGGCGGCTGCCTCCTGGGGCTCGATGGTGGGGCGCGATCTCGCGGCAGAAGTCTCCACGAAGACGACGTACGAATGGAAGGAAGGCCTCTGGGGCCTTAAGGCTGCTGACGGCGAGCCCGGCTTTAATAAGCCCGAAACCTTTAAGTACAAGGTTGTTGCCTACGACTTCGGCATCAAGCGCAACATTTTGCGCGAGATGGCCGAGCGCGGCATGGAAGTGACCGTGGTGCCCGCGACCACGCCCGTGTCTGAGGTTCTCGCGATGAACCCGGACGGCGTCTTCCTCTCCAACGGGCCCGGTGACCCCGAGCCCTGCACCTACGCCATCGAAACGGCGCGCGTGTGCCTTGAAAAGAAGATCCCCCTCTTCGGTATCTGCCTCGGGCATCAGATCATGGGCCTTGCCTGCGGCGGTAAGACCCTCAAGATGAAATTCGGCCACCACGGCGGCAACCACCCGGTGGTGGATCTCAAGACTAAGCGCGTCTACATCACGAGCCAGAACCACGGGTTTGCGGTGGATGCGGCGACGCTTCCGGAAGGGGTTGAGGCAAGCCACAAGAGCCTTTTTGACGGGTCGCTGCAGGGGCTGCGGTTTGTCGACGCCCCGGCAATCAGCTTTCAGGGGCACCCTGAAGCAAGCCCCGGTCCGCACGATATTGCCCCCTTGTTTGACCGCTTTGCCGAACTCATGCGGAGCCGCCGCTGATGACGGGCGCTGACGTAGTCCTTGCGGACTTGACTGAAGCCAGACAGGCCCTTGACGCCCTGATCGCCGACAAAGCGATGCTGGAGGCGGTGGCTGCGGCCGGACACCTGATTGCTCAAAGCCAGAAGGCGGGCGGCACGGTGATGAGCTGCGGCAACGGCGGAAGTCTCTGCGACGCCATGCACTTTGCCGAGGAGATGACGGGGCGCTACCGCCAAAACCGCCGTCCCTACCGCGCGCAGGCGATCGCAGACGCCTCGCACCTTGCGTGTGTCGCAAACGACTTCGGCTACGAAGACGTCTTTTCCCGCTGGGTTGAGGCTTTCGGCAAGCCCGGCGATGTGCTTTTGGCGATCACGACCTCAGGCACGAGCAAAAACGTCGTCAAGGCCGCGCGTACGGCGCGCGAAAAGGGTGTCAAGGTGATTGCCCTTACAGGGAAAGCCGGCTCAGAAATCACGAAACTGGCCGACATCGCGGTCGTCACCCCGGGCGGCGCCTGGGCCGACCGCGTGCAGGAACTGCACATTAAAGTTATTCATATTCTGATTGAGCTCGTTGAGCGTGAGCTTGATCCCAAAAATTATCAGACGGGTAGTGAACATGCCTAAACGTACCGACATTAAATCCATCATGATTCTCGGGGCCGGTCCGATTGTGATCGGCCAAGCCTGCGAATTTGACTATTCCGGCGCACAGGCGTGTAAGGCGCTCCGGGAAGAGGGTTACCGCGTGATTCTGGTGAACTCCAACCCCGCCACCATCATGACCGACCCGGATACGGCGGACGCCACTTATATCGAACCCTTAAACGTGAAGGTGGTGGAGCGCATCATCGCGCGCGAAAAACCGGACGCCATTCTCCCCACGATGGGCGGGCAGACGGCCTTAAACCTCGCGATGGAATTGGACGAAAAGGGCATTCTTAAAAAGTACGATGTGGAACTCATCGGCGCTTCGCCCGAAGCGATCGATAAGGCCGAAGACCGTCAGCGCTTTAAGGAAGCGATGACCCGCATCGGGCTTGAGTCCGCGCGCTCGGGGATTGCCTACAACATGTCGGAGGCGCTGGCTGTTCAGCAGCGCGTGGGCTTTCCCGCGGTGATCCGCCCGTCCTTTACGCTCGGCGGCTCCGGCGGCGGCATTGCCTACAACATGCAGGAATTCGTGGAAATCTGCGAGCGTGGTCTCGCGCTTTCCCCGACGCACGAACTTCTCATTGAAGAGTCGCTTCTCGGGTGGAAAGAGTACGAGATGGAAGTCGTGCGCGATAAGGCGGATAACTGCATCATCGTCTGCTCCATCGAAAACTTCGACCCCATGGGCATTCATACGGGTGACTCGATTACGGTGGCTCCGGCGCAGACCCTCACGGACCGCGAGTACCAGATCATGCGTGACGCGTCGATTGCGGTGCTGCGTGAAATCGGTGTGGATACGGGCGGCAGCAACGTGCAGTTTGCCGTGAACCCCAAAAACGGGCGTCTGATTGTCATCGAAATGAATCCGCGTGTCTCGCGCTCCTCGGCCCTGGCCTCCAAGGCAACGGGGTTCCCGATTGCCAAGGTCGCTGCCAAACTTGCGGTGGGCTACACGCTTGACGAACTCAAAAACGACATCACCGGGGGCGCTACGCCCGCGTCCTTTGAGCCGACGATTGACTACGTTGTCACCAAGGTCCCGCGTTTTGCCTTTGAGAAGTTCCCGCAGGCCGATGACCGTCTCACCACGCAGATGAAGTCCGTGGGTGAAGTGATGGCGATCGGGTCGTCCTTCCAGGAGTCGCTCCAGAAGGCGTTGCGCGGTCTTGAAACCGGTAAGGACGGTTTGACGCCCTTGTCCACGGACCGCGAAGAAATCATTCACGAAATCAGCGAAGCCGGTCCGGAACGCATTTTCTATGTGGCTGACGCCATGCGTCTGGGGCTTACCAACGACGAAATCCATGAGATGACGTCGATTGATCCCTGGTTCCTCGCGCAGATGAGAGAGCTTATTGACATCGAAAAGCGCGTGGAAGGCGTAAATCTTGCCGATATCAGCCGCGAAGATCTGTTCTTTTTAAAGCAGAAGGGCTTTTCCGACAAGCGTCTTGCCAAACTCACGGGGTGCCATGAAGACGACGTCCGTAACCGCCGTCATGCCCTCAATATCCGCCCGGTTTATAAGCGCGTGGATACCTGCGCCGCGGAATTTGAAACGAAGACCGCGTACATGTATTCGACCTACCAGACGGAAGACGAATCGCAGCCCTCGGATAAAAAGAAGATCGTCGTTTTGGGCGGCGGCCCCAACCGAATCGGTCAGGGTATCGAATTTGACTACTGCTGCGTGCATGCGGCGCTTGCGATGCGCGAAGACGGTTACGAAACGATTATGGTGAACTGCAACCCCGAGACCGTTTCGACCGACTACGACACCTCCGACCGCCTCTACTTTGAACCGGTCACGCTTGAAGACGTTCTGGAAATCTGCCACAGCGAAAAACCCGCGGGCGTGATTGTTCAGTACGGCGGG
>NZ_LT635859.1:23938-278471 GCF_900128485.1 Duodenibacillus massiliensis | reverse complement strand
CATATACACATAAAGGTTTGAAAAAGAGACAGAGGGGGACCCGCCCCCCGGGGCCTGTTCCCACCGACTCCGACCCCCCCGACCGCCTCTACTTTGAACCGGTCACGCTTGAAGACGTTCTGGAAATCTGCCACAGCGAAAAACCCGCGGGCGTGATTGTTCAGTACGGCGGGCAGACGCCCTTGAAAATCTGCCGGGCTCTGGAAAAAGAGGGGGTGCCCATCATCGGTACGTCAACGGATGCGATTGACTGCGCCGAAGACCGTGAACGCTTCCAGAAGCTCATCAATGAATTGGGCCTTCGTCAGCCGCCCAACCGCACGGCGCACACCGAAGAAGCGGCTCTGAAACTTGCCGAAGAAATCGGCTACCCGATCGTGGTGCGTCCGAGCTACGTTCTGGGCGGCCGCGCCATGGATATCGTGCATAACAGTAAGGAACTGATGCGCTACATGCACGAAGCCATTGTGGTGAGCGAAGACAGCCCGGTGCTTTTGGATCACTTCTTGGACGACGCCGTTGAAATGGACGTTGATGCGGTAAGTGACGGCAAGGAAGTGAAAATCGGCGGACTCATGCAGCACGTGGAAGCCGCGGGTGTGCATTCCGGTGACTCGGCCTGCTCGCTGCCCCCGTACAGCCTTCGTGAAGACATCCTTCAGGAAGTGCGCCGCCAGACGGTGGTGATGGCAAAGGCTTTGGGTGTTGTGGGCCTTATGAACGTGCAGTTTGCGGTGAAAAATGCCGTCACTGAAAATCCCTTGATTTACGTTTTGGAAGTCAATCCCCGCGCCAGCCGCACGGTGCCCTTTGTCTCGAAGGCCACGGGCGTGCCGCTTGCAAAGATCGCCGCGCGCTGCATGGTGGGGGATTCCCTTGAAAAGCAGGGCGTGAAGGTTGAGGTCAAACCCAGCTACGTCTGCGTGAAGGAAGCCGTCTTCCCCTTTGCGAAGTTCCTGGGTGTTGACCCGGTTCTCGGCCCGGAAATGCGCTCCACGGGCGAAGTGATGGGCGTGGGCCGCACCTTCGGCGAAGCGCTCTTTAAGAGCCAGTTGGGGGCGGGCAACATGCTGCCTCCGGCGGGCGCCACGGTCTTTATTTCCGTGCGTGACGAAGATAAGCCGCGCGCGATTGTCGTGGCCGCGGAATTGGCGGACGCAGGCTACAAGCTCGTTGCCACCCGCGGCACCGGTGCTGCGCTTGCCAAAGCCGGCATCGACTGCAAGGTTGTGAATAAGGTGAGCGACGGCCGTCCGAACGTTTTGGACAAGATCAAGAACCACGAGATTCAGCTTGTGATCACCACGAGCAACGAATCGCGCGGCGAGATCAGCGACGCGCGCGCAATCCGCATGGCGGCGCTTGCAAACCGCGTCACGTACTTTACGACGATCGCCGGGGGCCGCGCAGCCGTTGAGGGCATCAAGCACCTTGAGGACGCGCAGGTCTATTCGCTGCAGGAGATGCATGCCGCGGCCGAGTAAAATGGCGGGCTTGCTGTTGGGAATTTATTGGAAGTAAGTAGCAATGGATAAACGTATTCCGATTACCGTGGCCGGGGCCGAGAAGCTTCGCCGCGAGCTCGATGAGTTAAAGCGCGTCAAGCGCCCCGCCGTCGTGCAGGCAATTGCCGAAGCACGCGAAAAGGGCGACTTGTCTGAAAACGCCGAATACGATGCGGCCAAGGAAATGCAGGGCCACATCGAAGGGCGTATTGCCGAACTCGAAGGGAAGATCCCGATGCTGCAGATCATCGATCCGAAGACGCTGCAGGCCGGGGAGCGCATCGTCTTTGGTGCGACCGTGGAGCTTGAAGACGAGGATTCCGGCAACACGAAGTCCTACCAGATCGTGGGAGACGATGAGGCTGACATCAAGGAAAACCGCATTTCGATCTCAAGTCCCCTCGCGCGCAGCCTTATCGGCAAGTTCGAGGGCGATGAGGTGACGTGCCCGGCCCCCAAGGGTCTCATTCACTACGCGATTATTTCCGTGAAGTACGTCTGACGTTTCTGAGCGGATTAACGCCAAAGGAGCCTGTACCGGGATGCGCATTTAAGGCAGTTTCCGGGCAGGCTTTTTTATTGGCTGGGTCTTTGTCATTTTTCTGTCATATTCGGTGCGCACGATGCGCTTAACTTAAACTTGAAGTCTGAGCTATGCCGGAACGCGTTTTGGTTGTGGAAGATGAGCCCGCCATTCGGGAACTCATCGGATTTGCCTGTGAAACCGCAGGCTTTCAGGTTTTTCGTGCGGGAACCGTAAAGGAAGCACAGTCTTTGCTTGCCGCGGATCACGCCGACCTTATCCTGCTTGACTGGATGCTGCCGGACCTCTCGGGCCTGCAGTGGCTTGAGCAACTGCGGCGCGATGAGAAAACCCAGGGGCTACCCGTCATCATGCTCACCGCGCGCGGCACGGAAAGCGACAAGGTGGCGGGGCTGGAGGCCGGCGCAGACGACTATATCGTCAAACCCTTCTCTCCGCGCGAATTGATTGCCCGCATGCGGGCGGTTCTGCGCCGCGGGCACAGTGAAGCCGAAAAGAACATCGTCTGCGGGCCGCTCACGATGAATGAAGCGCGCTTCAGCTGTAAGGTTAACGGCAATGAAGTGCGCTTGGGCGTGATTGAATTCAAGATGCTGTTGGTGCTCGCCGCCAACCCCGGGCGCGTTTACTCCCGCGCGCAGCTTTTGGAGCGTGTGTGGGACGATGCCGACGGCTTTGATGAGCGCACGGTGGACGTGCATATTCTGAGACTCAGAAAGCAGCTTGCGGCAACGGACGCCAAAAACATTGTGGAAACGGTGCGCGGGCTCGGGTACCGCGCGGTGGAATCGGCAGCGTAAAAACCTTCGGGGACTTTGGCGATGAAACGGATCCAACTCATGGGGCCGGTCTTTTTCCGGCTCATTCTCATCATTGTGCTGGGCCTTGCGTGTGCGGGGCTTACCAACCCCTACTGGGGCATGGGCGTGGTGATTCTGGGATTTTTTGCCGAAATCCTGATGCACTTAAATTACATCGCGCGGCTGGCGCACTGGCTCGATGACTCGGTGTCGGTGACGCGCGCGGACGCGGCCGAAGTGCCCGATGCCGCAATGGGCCTTTGGGCCGACATTTTTGCGCGGGTTTATAAAACCCGCCGGGCCTTTGATAAAAACGCACGGCGTCTGGAAGAGCGTGAAGCGCGCTACAAAAAAACGCTCGGAGCGCTTCCGGAAGGCATCCTTCTTTTAAAGCGCGACTGGGTGCTTTCCTGGTGTAACGCCAACGCCGAAGCGATTTTCGGCGTGAGCGGCGAAAACGATGTGGGGCGGCACGTCTTTGCGCTTGTGCCTGATGAGACACTCGTGGCGTACCTTAAGGCCGGACACTATGAGACGCCCTTGATCTGGCCCAAGGTGGGGACGGATAAAACCTACGAAATCCGCGTGGTCGTTGCCGACCGCAAAAACGCCCTTTTAATTGCGCGGGATGTGACGGAACAGGAAAAGCTCGATGCCATGCGGCGCGACTTTGTCGCGAACGTCTCGCACGAATTGAGAACCCCTCTCACGGTCCTTAACGGCTTTCTTGATATGGCGGTAAGCGGCGTCTCGGGTAAAGCCGAACTGCAGCCGCAGCACTTGGAACTCATGCGTGAGCAGGCGCTCAGGATGCAGCGCTTAATCGACGATCTTCTGACGCTTTCGCGCCTTGAGAGCGGCTCTACGGACAAAAAGAGCGAAACCGTGGCCCTGCATGAGTTGGTCTCAACGGTCACGGAAGAGATGCAGGTCGTCGCAAAAAACCGCCATACGGTGGATTGCTCGGTGGTGCCGGTGTGGCTTAACGGGTATTCCGATGAAATCCGCAGCGTGGTCGTCAACCTCATGACAAACGCCGTGCGCTATACGCCGCCGGGCGGCCATATCCACGCAACGGTTGCCGTAACGCCCGAAGGGCAGGCTGTGGTGAGCGTCTCAGATAACGGTATCGGCATTGACAAGAAGGATCTGCCGCGTCTTACGGAACGCTTTTACCGCGTGGATAAGTCGCGCTCGCGAAACACCGGGGGTACGGGCCTCGGACTTGCGATCGTAAAGCACGTGCTCCTTCACCACAACGCACAGATGAAAATTGAAAGTGAGCTTGGGAAGGGCTCCACCTTTACCGTGGTGTTTCCCGCTGAGCGCGTAAGCACCAAGGCGGCAGCCGACGTGATCGACGTGGCGGCTAAAGAAAAAGCGCCGGCCGCAGCTGTCGGCGCTTCGTGACTAGATCCTGTCGTAGCGGCAGAAGGTCAACATCGGGGTCGTGTCCGTTGCGGGGACTTCCCGTAAAACCGTTTTTTTCCATTCGCACGCGGGCAGTTCCGGAAAGGTCGTGTCACCCGCACATTCCGCCGCAATTTCGGTGACCCAGCAGGTCTGCGCGAGGGGGAGCGCTGCGCGGTAAATCTGACCGCCCCCGATCACAAAGACTTTGGCTTCGTTTTGAGCGGCCTTTAAGGCGTCAGCAAGCGATGGTACGGTAAGGGCTCCGTCGTAATGCGTTGCTGCATTGCGGCTTATCACAATGTTGGTGCGCCCCGGGAGGTTGCGCCCGATGCTTTCGCGCGTTTTACGGCCCATGATGACCGCAGCGCCCATCGTCACCGTCTTAAAGTGCTTGAGGTCTTCCGGAATATGCCAGGGCATGGTGCCGGCGTTTCCGATGACGCCGTTTGCGGCACGGGCCACAATCATTTCCAAGGGTGCGGACATTCGGGCGTCTCCTTAAACGGCAATCGGGGCTTTAATCGTCGGGTACGGGTCGTAGCCCACGATCTCAAAGTCCTCAAACTTGTAGTCAAAAAGCGAGGCCGGGCGGCGCTTAATCACTAGCTTCGGATAGGGGCGTGGCGTGCGGGAAAGCTGTTCTTTGACCTGCTCAAAGTGGTTGTTGTAGATGTGGCAGTCCCCGCCCGTCCAGATGAATTCCCCTGGCGTGAGGTCACACTGCTGCGCCATCATGCAGGTCAGAAGTGCGTAACTCGCGATGTTAAAGGGAACGCCAAGAAAAATGTCGCAGCTTCGCTGATAGAGTTGGCAGGAGAGTTTGCCGTCAGCCACATAAAACTGAAAGAGACAGTGACACGGCGGCAGCGCCATTTTGTCGATGTCTGCGACATTCCAGGCGCACACAATGATGCGTCGGCTGTCGGGGTGGTGCTGAATGAGATCCAGGGCCTGCGAGATCTGGTCGATCTTCTCTCCGTCCGGAGCGGGCCAGCTTCGCCACTGCACGCCGTAGATGGGCCCGAGGTTGCCGTCTTTGTCGGCCCATTCGTCCCAGATCGTCACTTTGTTGTCGTGGAGGTACTTGACGTTGCTGTCACCGTTTAAAAACCACAAAAGCTCGTGAATGATCGAGCGCAGGTGAAGTTTCTTGGTGGTCACCAGCGGAAAACTCTCGGTCAGGTCAAACCGCATCTGGTAGCCGAAGACCGAGCGGGTGCCCACGCCCGTGCGGTCGGTCTTTTGCGTGCCCGTTTCGAAAACGTGCCGTAAAAGGGTTTCGTACTGATTGCTTACAGGCGTCATCTTCGGGCTCCAAACAGGTTGAAAAAACGACCGGTACGCTTGGGGCGTACCGGAGGGAAAATCTTGAAGGAGAGTCTAACAGCTCTCGGCGGTCACAAAATCAGAGGTTCAGAATCTTAAAGAAGAGGATCGTGAGGTGATAGAAAGCGGGCGCGGCAAAAGTGAGCGGCGCAAAGCGCTCGAGAATCCCGCGGCCGATGTAGAGTTCCCCTTCCCAGCTGCGTGAGCCGAGACTACGCTTCACCGAATTGATGACGATGTCGCCCATGGCGCCAGCTAAAACAATCGCAAGCGAATAAAGCGCCGCCTGCCAGAGACGGAAGGGGGTGAGCCAGTAAAGCGCAACGCCCACCAAAAGCCCCAAAAAGCACCCGAGTGACATGCCCTTCACCGTCTTATTGGGGTTCATTCTCAGGGGCTTGCCGCCCAGTGCGGAACTCGCAATCACCGAGAAAAGATCCGCTGAGAAGATGACCAGCAGGAAAAAGAGAAGCATCAGGGGGCCGGAAGACCCGTAGCGCGTCATGTCAAGCGTCGCAATCGCGGGCGCATGGCTCACGCAGAACACGCAGATCATCACGCCCCACTGGACCTTGGCGACACGCTCAAGATACCGGTCCGTGTCGTGGCTTAAGGCTGCAATCACCGGCAACAGCAAGAAGAGATAGACCGGAATAAAAAGTGTAAAGACCGCCGAGAGGTCTAAGTACACAAGGAGGTACTGAATGGGGATCGCGAGATAAAACGCCACCACTAGCACCCAGTGGTCCGTGTGCTTAATGGGGGTAAGCGCAATAAATTCGCGCAGCAGGAAAAAGGAAAAGACCGCAAAGAGAATCGTGAGCGTTCCCTGTCCGAACCACCAGGCAATCGCAAAAATCGCGATAAGCCACCAGCCCATGCGGGTGCGGGCGTTCACAACCGCCAGGCGCTGTACGGCCTCGGGGCTCTTTGCGCGTCCCTGTGCCCAGAGACCGTAAATGGTGCCTGCGCCCATCAGAATGATGAGCGAGGCGAGAATGATGAGGTAGCCTGACTGCAGGCTGATTCCGAGTCGCATCATGATGATTGGGCCAGATCGATAACGGCCTGACGGGCCTTGGTTAAAAACTCTTCCTTGGGTTCGTCCGGGGAGTGTTCCAGCGGCGCCCCGAACCGGATCGAGCAGATCGTCGGAACCGGGATCAAAACACCCTTGGGCATCGCGCGGTAGAGGTTTTCGATATAAACCGGGATGAGTTCCACGTCCGGAAAGTCGCGCATCAGACGCCACAGGCCGCTTTTAAATTCACTCGGCAGCGGCTGCGGACGACGGGTGCCTTCCGGAAAAATGATGAGGGAGTCGCCCGCGGCCAGGGCTTCCTTCAGAGGCTTTAACGGATCGCTGCGGTCAGCGCCCTTGCGGTCAATCAAAACGACGTTTAATTCCTTCATCGCAAGGCGCTTACGGAAGAGCCCATGATCCCAGTAGTCCTTTGCAGCGACCGGGCGCGTGACGCGCCGCAGTAACCCGGGCAGCGCTGTCCAGATGACAACGGTGTCGAGGTGGCTTGTGTGGTTGGCAAAGTAAATCCTCTGCTTGTGAGAGGGGTTGCAGCCCATCCACTGCGGGTAGGCGCCGACCAAAAGCCGCGTGAGCCAGACAATCGGCGTCATCAACTGAAATTTGAACAAAACGTCACCCTGGTCTTAAAAGAAATACAGTACCCGCCATTTTAAATCGGGAATGTGACAAAGCCTTGTGCTGTCGGTAAGGCGGTGTTGCATAAGGTCGACACAAAAGGGGAGGGCGCAGGCGGACCGGTTTCGGCGGTTTTTTGAGAAACCATGCAGTGAAGACACTGCTGCGGGATAATCGAAAGTGCCGGAATACAGCGGCTTTTGAAGCGCAGCTTCGACCGTCCAGCAATGGTTAACGGGCAACTTGTTCCATTTTGGAACAAGTTCGGATGGAGGCGACAGATGAATGTTTGGCTGGCTACGCTTTGGGTTGGGATGTTGGCGCCTTCGGTCCTCATCTGCGTTCGTGAGAAGCCGAGGTTCGGTGTTCGGGCACAGGTCTGTTGCCCGTGAGTCGGGGACTGTCATTTCTCCGCCGCTTCAAGCGTTTTCGAGGCCGCCGACTTCTTTTCAATCGTTGGGTTGTCAAAAGAGCCCTGCACGTTGTATTCGGTCGAAAAGATTTTGCTCAAGGGGTTTCTCAGTAAAAGCTGTGCCACGAGCGACCCGATCCCCGCGACGGGATTCACAACCGCAAGCGCAATCGAAGCGCCCGCGGCATTGATGTCGGGGAGCACCAGCACGTCGTAGTCAATCGTACGCGTGTTGAAGTCAGCCTTGCCCGAGGAAATGATTGAGGCGTGACTGCCGATCACCTTGGTGCCGTCGGTGTAGGCAACACCTTTAACGACCTTGGATTCACTTGTCAGGGTGTCAAAGGAAAAGCCGTTTTGCACGAGGTCGCTGAAATCAAGCTGCAGGCGCTTTAATAGGGACTGCATGGAAAGAAGCGACAGCACCGCACCCCCGACGCCCGTGTTGACCTGCTGGAAAGAGCCGTTTGCAAGCGACACCTTCACCGGGCCCTCAATGGTGGAGACAACCGGCGACCAGGGCGTGCCGTCCCAGGTAAGCGAGACGCTCGCTTCCCCGTTCCCCTTCTGCAGCACGTTGGGGTAGCCGAGTTCGGTAAGAAGCACGCCCGCGTCATGGACCTTGAGGTCGGCGTGCAGCGAATGCGTGTTCTTGCCGCCTTTTTCGTGCCATTCGCCTTGCCCCGTGAGGGTGCCGCCGCTGTTGGCGATTGTGAGTGACGACAGCCTCCAGACGCGCTCACCGTCGGCTTTTTTCTCAATGTTGGCCTTTACCGAGGCTTTCCCCAGAATCATCTCGCCGTAACGGAGGTCTTCAACGTCGATGTCGGCTTCCGGCATCAGGCGGCGTCCGTTACCGGTGAGAATGGTCTGAATACCTGACCTGTCATAGGCGGGCAGGTGCAGTTTTTTAAAGTCGGCATGAAGCCGGCCGGCCCCTTCGGTGTCAATCGTGACGGTGCCGTCGGCGTTCGTGCCACCCACGCGGACACGCCATTCACTCCCGCTCATAAGGTCGGCGCGCGCTTCAACAGCGCCGAGATTCATGCCGGAATATTTCAGTTCCTCAAGGTCAACGGACACGCGCTCAAGCGTTGCGCCGCCCTCGGTGTCGCCGGTCACGGCGAGTTTCTTCGCCGCAGCAATCAAGGCTTCACCCGCAGTCTGCCAGCGGTCGGCATCGAGCGTCTTCCCGGTAATTTCCAGCGCAAAGCCCGAGCGGGGCAGATAGGTTCTGCGGCCCACGGCAAAACTGCCCCGGGGGCTCACGCGAGAGCCCTCAGCCGGGACTTCAACAATGCCTGAGAAGCGGTTTCTCGCAACGTTGACGGCAATTCGGTGGCGGGCCGTTTTGCCGCTTCCGGCGTTGGAAAACGCAAAGGTCAGGGGCCAGACGCTCCCAGCGCTTTTATTTAAGGGCGAGGGGAGGTCGGTTGAAACGCCTTTTAAGTCCGACTGCACGGACACGGAGACGCCGGTTGCGGGAGAGATACTGACCGCACCCACGTAACTTGTTTCGCCTTTTACGTGGGTGAGCGCCTCAGCAAGAATCGGGTTATTGTTGAAGTAGGTGACGGACCGGGGTTGAGCAAGCCCTGAAAACGCCAGGGAAATGGTGCCGTCTTCTTCGGTGTGCATGTTGAGCGTTGCATCGCGCGAGAAGGCCTTCGCGGTCACGCGTTCAGCCCAGGCGCCTTTTTCGGTAAAGGTGACGCGTCCGGTGAGGTCAGTCACCGGCGGCACGGGCCAGGGCATGGCAAGAACGTTTTCTTCCAGCGTCACGATTCCCTTCACCTTGGTGTCGCGGGCGTGCAGAAGCGGAATGTCGAGGGTGAGTTCAAGGGCAGCCGTGCCGCTACCTTGACTGCCTTCAAAGCTGTCCTTCAAGTAACCGCGGACGGGGCTGGCGGACACATAACCCAACATGGCGCCGAGATCGGCTTTGGCACGGCCCCGCACTTCAAGAAGGACATCGTTTCCCGCTGCGAGATCCGGAATGCGGGCCGTGGCGTGTTCAATCGGCACTCCCATTGTGCGGGAGGCGTCCGCCACAACCGTCATCGAAGCGCCCTCAAAGCGGATGGTGCCCTGAATGTCCGACAAAATCGGCCACTCCGATCCCGTTTCAAACCGG
Organism: Duodenibacillus massiliensis; assembly: GCF_900128485.1. Taxonomy (GTDB): domain Bacteria; phylum Pseudomonadota; class Gammaproteobacteria; order Burkholderiales; family Burkholderiaceae_F; genus Duodenibacillus; species Duodenibacillus massiliensis. Next base: position 268,677 of record NZ_LT635859.1, on the reverse strand, counting down.
CCGTCGGCGGTCTTCACGTAATTGGGCACGTAGTCAACGGCCCCGTTTTCCACGTTGCCTTCAATGAGAAACTTTCCCTTGGTTCCGGGCGCCGTCCACGGGTAGTCGTTTAAGGCACCGGTGAGTTCCCATTTCCCATTTTTCGCGGTCCCCCCCACAAGGCCTGCCTGCAGCCACTTCGCGGTAGCCTCTCCCACCGCCAGCGGCATATAACGCCAGGCGCGCTCAGCCTTCATGCGCTCAATCGTCCCTGAAAGCGCCGCGGTGCCCGCTTCCCCTGTGTCGTGCCAGGTGCCCGAAGCCGTGACCGCGAGGTCCGTGTTTTCTGCCCGCACGTCTTTAAGCGTGAGTTCAAAGGGCAAGGGCGTGCCCGAGGTCCCCGCGGTGTCGGCGCCCCGCCAGCTCACGGTCCCCGTGAGTTTGTCAAACTCAAAGACCGGATCGGCGTAAATGCCCGGCAGAACCAGACGGGGGTTGGTGCTCGTAAGCCGCATTTCGCCCCCTTTCTGCGAAATGTCGGCCTGCCCTGAGACGCGGGAAAAACCGAAGCCCACCCCCTCTTTTTTCTTGCCGCCGGGGCCGTAAAGGCCCGAGGCAATCCGCAGGTTTTCAAAGTGCGTGGAAAAGCGCCAGTCGTGGGGATTATCCAAGGGCCCGTCCCAGGCAATGACGGACTGCGTCAGGTGCCCCGAGGGGCGGTGCTTGATAATAAGTTGCGCCAGTGGACGCGGTACCGGCAGGCGCGGCAGCATCTGCAGCAGGGGTTCAAGCTCAATGACGGACGCCGCCACCGTGACGCGTTCGGTATTGATGCCGTCCGCGGTAAGGGCAATCGTGGCCTCAAGGTCCGTGGGACCGATGCGGCGCCTGAAGGCGTTGGTGTAGGTAAGGTTTGCGGCCTTTACCGTGAGGTCTTTGCCGTCGTAGGACTGCGTAAGGCGCGCTGAGAGGTCATCAATCACCATGGGTTGAAGCTGCGGCGCAAATTTAAGCCGCGCGCGGGAGACGCCGACGTCAGCGGTGGCGGAGGTGAGTTTGCCTTCATCAAGCCCCACCCAAAGCCGCAGGCTTCCCGTGCCTTCCTCCACGACGGGCGCTAAAAGCGTACCGCGCGCAAAACGCGCAAAGTCAAAGTTGGGGGTGGCGGCGTAGGCCTCGCCCTTCCACGTTCGCCAGTCGGCCGACGGACTGAAAAGTGACGTTTCAAACCGGGCACGGATGTCCACCGGATTTTTGGCGTTGGTTTCCTGCACGGCCTGCGCGCCGAAAATCCATTCGGTAAGCCTTCGCTCAAAGGTGAGGTTTAAGTCCGTGAAGCGGCTCTCCGCCGGCGTGTCGTTTGTGAGGTCAATAAGCCGCAGGGTGGAGTCGGAAATATTGATGCGCCGCTGCTTTAAAAGCCAGGCAATGACGGGGTTCTCACGGTCCTTTTCGGTCTTCTCGCCCGCGGCAAGGTCAAAGCCGAAGCCTCCGACCTCGTAGGCGGATTTTCCGGTGCGCCGTACCGTGAGATCGACGTTTTTTACCGACAGGTTGTAAAAAGCAGGGGTTCCGAAAACGCTGTACCAGTAAAGCGTGGCGTTGACTTCCCCGATTTCAAGCACTTCGTCTTTGTCATGCCGGGCGTCGGCCTTCTTTAAAAGGACGTCCTCAAGGTGCAGCTGCGGCCAGAATTTTTCCCAGCTCGGCTCCACCGCGCCGATCGTGACTTCAGTGCCCGTGGCGTCACCGATTGCGCGCGCAATGTCGTCCTTAAAGTCCGCCACATGCGGCAGCAGATACCAGCGGGTGGTGAGAATAAGGGCCGCGAGAAGAAAGTACGCAGCCACCAGCGACCAAACCGTGAGCGCAACAATGCCGCGGATGCGCGGGTGCCGTAACCAGGCCCTCAGGCGCAAAGGCAGCAGTTTTCCGATCGATGGCATAGGGGTGGCGTCAGTATGTGCGGGCCCGCAAAAATCAGAAGAAGACGGCCTGCGGGCTGTAAAATCAGCGGCAAAACCGGTTCCCTGCCGGGCTCTCTCGGGGCTTCAATTCCTTAAAAAAGGACTCTAGCATAAGGCGCCCCGGGGCACGGCAGGAATCTTTTTCCGAATCTTTCAGTTTCTCTGCGGGTGAGACCGTTTATGGAACGCATCACACTCTCTCAGGTTCCCAGGTACTCCTTTTACGTGAAAAGGAGCCTTCAGGCGATTGACTACGGCGCAGACGACGCCCGGATGCTTGCGATGCTTGAAGAACGCACAAAAGCGCCGGTGACGCGCGAAATGATGGTCGAGTGCCTTGCCGGGTGCGAAACCGGTGAGTTTTTAGCCGACGCCATGCGCCGCTTACGGCGCGACGTGATGATTGCGCTCATTGCGCGCGATACGACGGGGCTCGCGGACTTCGAAGAAGTCGTGCGCACGATGTCAGACTTAGCTGAGGTGACGGTAAGCGCCGCCGTGCGGGTGCACAGCCGGGATCTGGCCCGCCGCTACGGGGTGCCCACAAGCACTGAGGGCGTGCCCCAGGACCTCTTGGTGGTCGGCATGGGAAAACTTGGCGGTCGGGAACTTAATGTGAGTTCTGATATTGACCTCATCTTTGTTTACGATGAGGCGGGCGACACCAAACCCACGGCCGAATTTCCCGATGCCCGCAAAAGCGTGAGCAACCACGAGTTTTTCGAGCGCCTCGCCAAACGCGTGATTCCGGCAATTAACGATGTGGAGGGCGTGGGTTTTGTGTTTCGCGTCGACATGCGCTTAAGGCCCTTCGGTGACGGCGGCCCCATTGTCGTAAGCCGTGACATGCTCGAAGAGTACCTCTATGCCGAAGGGCGCGACTGGGAGCGCTTTGCGTGGCTTAAGGGCCGCGTTGTAAACGACCCAGTCTTTATGACGGCGGAGGCCTTTGACGAAGCCACGAAGGGCTTAAGAAGCCTCGTGCGTCCTTTCGTTTTCCGTAAGTACGTCGACTTTTCGGCCTTAAGTTCGTTGACGCGCATGCACGAGATGATCCGTGCGGAAACTGCGCGGCGCGAAGCCGGAAAAGAGCCCGGGATCAACGTCAAGCTTGGCCGCGGCGGGATCCGCGAAATTGAATTCATCACGCAGACCTTTCAGATCATGCGGGGCGGCCGCGAGCCGCAGTTAAGAGGCCGCTCGACGCTTCCGATGCTCGCAGCCCTTGCCGAAGACGGCGCCGTTACGAAAGAAACGGCGGAAAAACTCTCGCGCGACTATGTGTTTTTGCGAAACCTCGAGCACGCGCTGCAGTATGTAGATGACCGCCAGACGCAGATGCTGATGGATGACGCCGAAACGCATGAAAAAATCGCGGCGATGCTCGGGATGACGCGTGAAGCGCTGGATACAAGGCTTGACGACGTGCGGCACTTCACCGCGCAGACCTTTGACGGGATTTTCCATATTGAAAGCGGAATAAAAACCCGAAGCGGCTGGCCCGTGGGTTGGGAAGCCGGGGACGATGAAGCGCAGAAAAGTGTCGCTGAGAAACTGACGGGCCTGGGGTATAAGGACGCGGACGCACTTGCCGCTCGGATGATGAAGCTTCTTAATTCCCGGTGGCTTGCGTCGCGCACGCCGCAGCAGCGCGAGCAGTTTGCAAATTTCATGGCGGCAACGGCTGAAAAGTGTCCGGAGTGGGCGACAAGTCAGCGCGCCGCGGTCGCCGCCGACGAAGTCTTTCAGCGCTATCTGAGTTTATTGGAAGTCATTCTCGGACGTCCCACCTACATTGCGCTTTTAAACCAGTATCCGAGCGCAGCGGCGCGCGTCGGAAAATTGCTTGCCGTGAGCCGCTGGGCCGCAGACTACCTCACGGTGCATCCGCTTCTTCTGGATGAGCTCGTGGACGGCCGTGGGCAGAGTATCGACAACTACACGCCGGTTGACTGGTCGCAGTGGAGTGAGACGTTAAGAAGCGGGCTCCTTGAACTCGGAGACGACCGTGAGCAGCAGATGAACCTCCTGCGTGACACGCATCACGGGGCGCTTTTTCACCTGCTCCTTGCGGACCTCGCGGGGCGCCTCACGATTGAGCGGCTCGCAGACCACCTCTCGGCGCTTGCGGACGCCGTCATTGAGCTCGTCCTTGAATTTGCCTGGGAGTCGGTTCCCAACCACCACTGTGAGCAGCCGCATTTTGCGGTGATTGCTTACGGGAAACTCGGCGGCAAGGAACTCGGGTACGCCTCCGACCTTGACCTCATCTTTCTTTACGACGACGCGGATCCCGCGGCGGACGCCGACTACTCAAAGCTCGTGCGCAGGATGTTGAGTTGGCTTACCGTACAGACAAGTTCCGGCATTCTTTTTGACATCGATATGCGCCTGCGCCCCAACGGCCAGAACGGCCTCACGGTCTCATCCCTTGAAATGTTTAAGCGCTACCAGCGTAACGACGACGGTAACGGCGCGTGGTTTTGGGAACATCAGGCTTTAACGCGTGCGCGCTTTTGCGCCGGGGATCCGGACGTGGGCCGCGCTTTTGAAGAAGAACGCCGCCACATACTGATGCTCGAGCGCGATCCCGCGGTGGTCGCAAAAGAAGTGGCCGCGATGCGCGCCAAAATGCTTGAAGGCCACCCCAACACCACGGAGCTTTTTGACATCAAGCATGACAGGGGTGGCATGGTCGACGTGGAATTCATCGTGCAGATGCTGGTGCTTACCTACGCGCACCGCTATCCCCAGCTTGTAAACAATTTCGGGAATATTCTCTTACTTGAAATGGCGGCGGACCTGGGGCTTGTAGCGAAAGACACAGCCTTGGCTGCCGTTGCCGCCTACCGGCGCTATCGTTCGATTCAGCGCGAGGTGAGACTCACTCTCGGAGCTGAAGGCGGCCCCGTGCGCGTGCCCTTTGAGGAGCTTAAGCCTGAGCGCACTGCGGTGCTTACGCTCTGGAAGAGCCTCTTTGGTGAATAAATTTCGGGTTGTTGTTTAGGGAGAAACAAATATGAAATTAGACACCGTTGCGGTCTGGAATGACCTGCACAAAACCCCGGAACTGGGTTTTCAGGAATTTAAAACGAGCGCCTACATTGCGGCGGCGCTGGAAAAGATGGGCTACGCCGTCACGCGCGGCATTGCGGGTACCGGTGTGCTTGCTGTGAAAAAGGGGACGGAGCCGGGCCCGGTGATGCTGCTGCGTGCCGACATGGATGCACTGCCCTTTAAGGATGAGGCCGGCAACCCCATCTGCCTTCATGCCTGCGGGCACGACGGGCACTGTGCGATGCTTCTCACAGCTGCCGCGGAACTTTTTGACAAGGTGAAAAAGGGAACACTCAAAATCTTCTTTCAGCCCGCGGAAGAAACCCTGAAAGGCGCGGTGGAATCCTATAAGAGCGGGATTATCGATGACGTTGAAATTGCGCTCGGGCTTCATATCCGCCCGGTGCAGGACTTAAAGGCCGGGGACATGTGTGCGGCTGTGCGCCACACCTCAAGCTCCGTTGTCTGCATCCGCATTAAGGGGCGCGGAGCGCACGCCTCGCGCCCGCATCTCGGCGTGAACTGTGCTGAGGCTGCGGCTTTGGTCACAAACGCTGTCTGTGCCATTAAGCTTGATCCCACAAAGACCTGGTCGGTGAAGGTGACGGGGATTAACGCCATGGCAAGCGCGCACAACATCATTCCGGACCATGCGGAAGTCTGGCTCGACTGCCGTGCGCAAACCAATCCCCTGATGACGGAGCTGCAGGCCAAATTAAAGGACGCCGGCATTTATGCCGCCAAGGCCGTGGGCGCCGAAGCCGAAATCGACTGCCAGGGAATTTTGCCCGCCGCTGAGTACGATGACGAACTGACGGCCCAGGTTGCTGAAGAAATCAAGAAGGTTGTGGGCAAGGAGCATCTCGATAAGGACTGCGGTGGCGGCGGTGAGGACTTCCACTTCTACAAACAGATGAAGCCGGAACTGCGCTGCGCTTACTTCGGTGTGGGCGTCGGGTGTGAGCCGGGCCTTCATGACCGCAACATGCACTTTGATCCGAAGTATCTTGTTAACGGCGCAAAGGTTCTGGAAGCGATGGCACTGCGCTACGTCGGCTGATTGCCGCCTGACTTTTTGAGTCCTTAAAAATCTGCCCGCACGGTGTTGATGCCTGCGGGCAGAACCGTTTTCAGCCAAGCAGTGCGTTAAGTTCCGGTATCGCTGAGTGACATCCCGATTCCTCAGCCTCACTGTGGCCAAACGCCGAAAAAGATGAGCGTAATCACCCCGTAGCGCAGGAATTTCCCGAGCGCCGTCCAAAAAAGCGCCGCCCAGACGTTAAGTTTCAGCCACCCCGCGGCAAGCGATAAAGCGTCGCCAACCACCGGAAGCCAGGAAAGAATCAGAAGCGGGGAACCGTAGTGCTGAAGGCGCGTGAGCGCCTTTTGAGGAAGTTTCTTTTGCGGAATGAGGCATCCGACGGCGTAGGTCGTCATGGCGCCCAGGGTATTGGCGGCAGCGGCAGTAAGAAGTGCCGCGGGCCAGGCCTCGCGATAGTTCGCGAGCACTGCCGTGAGTACCGCTTCGCTTGCTCCGGGAAAAAGCGTTGCCGAAATAAAGGCTGACGCAGCAAGCGAGGCAAGTGACGCTGTAAGACCCACGGCAGGTACCGTTTGTTTAAGCGGGTGTGCCCTGCATGCCGCTGTGACGCATCAGTGCGTCAAGCGTGGGCTTGCGGCCGCGGAAGGCAATGAAGTTTTCCATGGCGCTGCGGCTTGCGCCGCGGCTGATCACTTCATCGAGCCACCGTTTACCCACGGCCGGATTAAAGAGCCCTTCCTCTTCAAAGGCGCTGAAGGCGTCAGCGGAAAGCACTTCAGCCCACTTGTAGCTGTAGTAGCCCGCGGCGTAGCCCCCGGCAAAGATATGCGAGAAGCTCTGGGGGAACCGGTTAAAGGGAACGGAAGGGGTGACGGCAACTTCCTTTCGGACGTCAGAAAGAACCTTCATGAAGTCGGCTTTGCCGTCCCCGCAGCCGTGCAGCAGCATGTCAAACAAAGCAAACTCAAGCTGGCGCACGCAGAAAAGCCCCGCGTGGAAGTTTTTCGCGGCAAGCATCTTGTCAAAAAGCGCCTTCGGCAGGGGCTCTCCGGTTTCATCCTTCGCGCTGATCGTTTTGATCACGTCGTACTGCCAGGCCCAGTTTTCCATGAACTGGCTCGGCATCTCAACCGCGTCCCACTCAACGCCGTTAATCCCCGAAAGTCCCGCGGTTTCAACGCGGCTCAACATGTGGTGCAGGCCGTGGCCGAACTCATGAAAAAGCGTCTGCACATCGTCGTGCGTCAACAGCGACGGTTTGTCCCCGACGGGCTCGGCGAAGTTACAGACCAGGTAAGCGGTGGGCGTGCGGTGCGTGCCGTCAGGAAGCGTGCAGGCCGTAAGGTCGTTGTCCATCCAGGCGCCGCCCCGCTTGCTCGCACGGGCAAAAAGGTCGGTGTAAAACTGCGCGATGAGGTTGCCCTTTGCGTCACTGATGCGCCAAAAGCGCACGTCCTTGTGCCAGACGGGCGCAGTGTCCGGCGTAATGCGGATGTCAAAAAGCCGCTCAACGAGCCCGAAAAGGCCCTTAAAGACCGCAGGCAGCGTGAAGTACTGCTTCACCTCTTCGTCAGAAAAACTGTAGCGCTCCTCACGGAGTTTTTCCGAGGCCCAGGCCTGATCCCAGGGCTGCATGTCGGTGAGCGCGAGTTTCTCGCGCGCGTAGGCTTCAAGTTCCGTTTCGTCTTTTTGTGCCCAGGGTTTGGCGCGGGCCGCGAGGTCACGGAGAAAATGAATGACTTCGGCGGGCGTCTCCGCCATCTTGGTGGCAAGCGACACTTCGGCAAAATTCTTAAACCCGAGGAGTTCGGCTTCTTTCTGACGCAGCTCGAGCAACTGCTGAATCACAGGGCCGTTGTCTTTTTCCTTGGGACCGAATTCAGAGGCCCGCGTCACAAAGGCGCGGTAGACCGTTTCGCGGAGCGTGCGGTTTGCGGCATATTTCATCACCGGCAGATAAATCGGGTACTGCAGCGTGATGCGCCAGCCGTCGACGCCCGCGGCCTTGGCGGTCTGTGCCATCAGGGCCTTGTCACCCGAGGGGATTCCTTCGAGTTCCTTTTCGTCGGTGATGTCAAGCGTCCAGGCGTTTGTGGCATCAAGAAGGTTCTCACTGAATTTCTGCGAGAGCGCTGCCGCCTTTTCGCCGCAGGCCTTCAGTTCTGTCTTTTTGTCTGCGGGAAGGTCGGCGCCCGACAAACGGAAGTCCCGCATCTCGTGCTCAAGCAGGCGCTTTTTCTGTGCGGATAACGCTGCGTAGCCCGCGCCCGCAGCAATCGCCTTGTACTTGCCGTAGAGCGCTTCGTTTTGCGAGAGATCGATGTAAAACTGCGTCATGCGGGGAAGGTTCCCGTTAAACGCATCGCGCAGCTCAGGCGAATCCATCACGCCCATTAAGTGGCCGACGGCACCCCAGGCGCGCGACAGTTTTTCAAGGGCCGCGTCAAGCGGATCAATCACGTGCTGCCAGTCTGCGGCCGTTGCCGGGTCCGTGGCCTTTTTTAAAGCGTCAGCTGCGTCCTTTAAAAGGACGTCCAAAGCCGGTGACACGTGCTCGGCGCGGATTGCCGCGAAGTCAAGCAGATGCGCCTGGTGAATCAAAGGATTGGTTTCAGTCATATTCGTTACTTGTTCATTCGCCGTTCAACGGCTTCCACGGTATTGGTCATGAGCATGGCAATCGTCATGGGGCCCACGCCGCCCGGAACGGGCGAAACCCAGCCGGCAATCCCCATCACGGACGCGGTATCAATGTCCCCGCAGAGTTTCCCGTTTTCATCGCGGTTCATGCCGACGTCAATCACAAGGGCCCCGGGTTTGACCATGTCGCCCGTGATCATCTTCGCGCGCCCCACGGCGGCGATCAAAACGTCGGCGCGGCGGGTGACGTCCGCGAGATCAGCTGTGCGGCTGTGCGCGACCGTCACGGTGGCGTTTTTGGCCAAAAGCATCAGTGCCTGGGGTTTACCCACGATGTTGCTTCGGCCTACCACCACGGCCTCTTTGCCGGTTAAGTCGTAGTCCACGCTTTCGATCATCTTCATGACGCCGTAGGGCGTGCAGGGCATAAAGCCCCCGGTCCCGGTGAGAAGCTTCCCGGCATTCATCACGTGAAAGCCGTCCACGTCCTTTTCCGGGGCAATGGCGGCAATTACCTTTTCCGGAGCAATCTGCTCGGGTAAAGGGAGCTGCACGAGAATGCCGTCGACTCGCTTATCGTTATTGAGTTCCCCGATGAGCTTTAAAAGCTCTTCTTCGCAGGTGTCTTTGGCAAGCCGGTATTCAATGCTTTCGATACCGGTGTCGGCACAGGCGCGGATTTTGTTTCTGACATAGACCTGGCTTGCCGGGTCGTCCCCAACGATGACAACCGCAAGGCCCGGCCGGTGGCCTTTTTCGGTGAGTACCGTCGTGCGCTTGGCAAGATCGGCGCGAATCGAGGCGGCAAGCGCCTTTCCGTCAATAATCTGAGTCACGTTGATTCCTTACTTCAAAATGACTTTTTTGGATGAAGCTTCCCAATACTGCTTGGCTTCGAGGGCCTTGTCCGAGGCCGCCTTTACCGCAGCGGCCGCCGTGTCGTTGTAGCGCAGCCGGAAATCCGTGATCGGTTGGTTGCTCTTCAAAATCCGCACCGGCACCACGCGCATCGTGCGGCGCACGGTTTTGCTCTGGCGCGCGAATTCGGCGGGGTCGGTGGCGGCCACTTCAGCAAAGCCCACGGCCATGGAGCCCGCGTTAACCGGCTGAATCCCGATGTCGGCGGCTGCCACCGCGTCGTTCGGAATCAATTCCATCACGCGGTTACCGCGGATAGTGCGTACCTTCCATTTGCCGCCTTCGGCGGGCACAGGGCGTTCGGCCGCGTCATCGCGCTCACAAAAGACGCTTCGTTTGGCGGGGTGCACCTGAAAGACGCCTTCAGCGGCCCTGCGGCCGCGTTTGACGGGGTCAAAGGTCACACCCCAGGGATTGGCACCCTGGTGGTTGACGTAGGGAAGGCAAAAGAGGTTGCCGCGGGTAAAGGTCGTGGTGAGGCGCTCAAGTGACGAGGCCCCTGTGAAGGCGGCCTTTGCGGGCATCACGATCTCATCGTCTCCGAGCCACCAGGTTGTCTGGTAAACGAGGCTCCCCTCAGGGAAGACGGCATTTTTATCGGTGTACCAGGCAAGCGCAGTCGGGAGGTTATTGCCGTCCCGCATGTACTGGCGCACGGGTTTGCCGGAGACGTCGTAGGCGCGCACGGCGACCGCGAGGAAGTAGTTGGCGTCACCCTTAAAGCGGATAAGCGCGCGGCCGTCCTCCAAAAACCGGATTTCTTCGGCGCCGGTGTTCGCGACCGGTTTACTGTTGCGGAAAAGCGTATGCGCACCCGCGCCCCAGGAGAGAAACGGCTCTTTGTCTGCCGTCTGGCTTTCGGTGACGCGCAGGCGGTTACCTTCCGCGTTTAAGGCAAAGCGCGTGTCATGCGGCCCGTAGAAAACGTGAATCCCGTTTTTAAGCGCTTCTTCGGTGGTCACGGCCGCTTCTTTGGCATCCTTCGGGGCGCGCACCGCGGTTTCCGGCAGCCACCGGGCATCCGTGAATTCCTTGTAGTCGGCTTTGGCCGTGGGGGGCTGCGGCGCTGTGGCGCAGCCCGCTAAAAACAAAACTGCAGCGGCTGCGGCGGCTGTCGTGCGAATCGTGGTAAACGTCATGAGTGAAGTCTCAGCAACATGGAGTGTCTGAGCATCATAGACGAGAACGGCGGATTTTCTGCTTAAGAATCGAAAAGTACACCGGGATTTAACCGGTTTTCGGGGTCAAAGAGGGTTTTGACGGATCGTATTGCCTCGTATTCTTCGGGACTGCGCATGACGCGCAGCCACCCGGTCTTGATGCGTCCCACGCCGTGCTCGGCAGCGACCGACCCGCGGAACCTTTGAACATACGCGTAGACAACGGCGTGAATTGCCTCTTCGTGCGTAAAGCAGAGTCTGGGATCAAGCCCTGGTTTGACGCCCATGTTGTAGTGAAGGTTGCCGTCGCCGAAGTGCCCGAAAATGCTCGGGGCGATCCAGGAAAAGCGATTTCCAAGCTCTGTCGTGCATTCGGTGATGAAGGCAACAAGGGAGGATCGGGGCACACTGATGTCGTGTTTCACGTTACCCCCGGCCTTTTTGTGCGCTGAAGGAATGGATTCCCTCACGCGCCAGAGGGCTTCGTTCTGGGTTTCGCTCTGACCGATGACGGCGTCAGCCACCGTATCCGACTCAAAAAGGGCGGCAAGCAGGTTTTCAATCTGAGGGCGCGTGGCCTCAGACTCTTCGGTGGTGTCGTAACGGATTTCCGCGAGGACGTACCAGGGATGATTGAGCTCAAAACCCACGGGGATGTCAGGCAATTGCTCTCGGACCTTGGCAATCGTTGCAGCGTGCATGAGTTCAAAGGCTGAGAGCCTTGCCGAATAGTTTTTCGAAAGCGTCTCAAAAAGCTTTTCGGCAGCCTGCAGTGAATCAACGGCCGCCACAAACACGGTGCGTGCGGCAGGAAGTGCGGCAAACGCCAGCGCTGCCCGCGTGATGATGCCGAGCGTTCCTTCTGCGCCGATAAAAAGGTGCTTGAGGTCGTACCCGGTATTGTCTTTTCTGAGGCTTCTTAACATTGAAAGCACCCGCCCGTCAGGAAGCACGACTTCAAGACCGAGGCACTGCGCGCGCATGCTGCCGTAGCGCAGCACGTGCACGCCTCCGGCGTTCGTGGAAAGGGTTCCCCCCACCGTGCAGGTGCCTTCGGCGGCAAGGCTCACAGGAAAAAGAAGTCCCTCTTCGGCCGCCGCATCCTGAAGGTTTTTGAGAATCACGCCGCTTTGAACAACCGCGGTGGCGTTGACGCGGTCAATGGCCTCGATCCGGTTCATGCGGGCGGTATTGACAAGCACCGTGCGGCCGACATCGGCATCAGCAACCACAGGGGTGGCGGCTGCGGCGTTACCGGTGTTGCCCCCTTGCGTAAAAACGAGGGCCTTATGTTTGGTGCAGACCGCCATCAGGCGTGAGACCTCATCGGTTGAGGCGGGCAGTGCGCAGCAGGCTGCTTGTCCGTGCCAGCGGCGGCGGTTGTCGGTGAGCATCGGCGCAAACTGCGCCGGATCGGTTAAAACGGCTGCGTCGCCAATCGCCGCGCGAAGGTCCTCAATGAGTGTCACGACAGAGTTTCTCCAAAAATTGCAGGCAGCCGCCTCAGGCAAATTCATAGCGGCTGAATATACCTTAAGCGAAAACTATGTGCATGGTTTGGCTGCGTTTGGGCTAAGATTAAAAAAAATCGAAAGCCCGCATTCCTCCCGGGGCTCAAGCCCCGGGAGGAATGCGGGAAATTCTGTGAAACGGTGGTTGACGGTCGCTGAGAGGACGGGCCTCATTTATCTGCTGCCGCCCTTTGACGGCAGGATCGGACGGCAGCTTGTTAAAAGCCCGAAAATTTACCTCATCGACACGGGGCTTCTTGCGCACCTTCTGCGCATCGATTCGCCGCAGACAATGGCCGAGCATCCTTTGGCCGAAAAGTTTTTTGAGACGTTTGTGGTTACAGAAATTCTCAAGAGCTGGGTGAATAACGGCCGCACGCCTGACTTTTGCTTTTTCAAAGAAAGCCGCGGGATGGCAATTGCTCTTTTGATCCGAAGCGGCGGAAAGTACTTTCCGGTGGCCGTGACGACAAAACGGCATCCGCTGCCCGCGGACTCCAAATGGAGTCTGAAGCTCGCGCGGCTGGGCGTAAAGACGGGACCGGCTGCCGTCATTAGCACGGCACCGGGAGCTTACGCAGTGGCGCCTGACGTTGTCGTACAAAACGTTTGGTCGATCTGGTCAATGGTTTGAGACGGCAATGAAAAAGCCCCGGCATCCGTAAGACGTCCGGGGCTTTTAACTTACTCAGTCAGTTCCGGTTAGAGCAGCGGAACGATGAGAAGTGCCACGATGTTGATGATCTTAATCAACGGGTTCACGGCGGGACCAGCCGTATCCTTGTACGGATCGCCCACGGTGTCGCCCGTGACGGCTGCCTTGTGGGCATCGCTACCCTTGCCGCCGAAGTGACCGTCTTCGATGTACTTCTTGGCGTTATCCCAGGCACCGCCGCCGGTGGTCATGGAGATTGCGACGAAGATACCGGTAACGATCGTGCCCATCAGCACACCGCCCAGAGCCTGCGGGCCCAGAGCCAGACCCACCACGATCGGAACGATCACCGGCAGAATCGACGGAATGATCATTTCCTTAATGGCGGCGCCGGTGAGCATTCCGACAGCCTTGGAGTAGTCGGGCTTGGCCTTACCTTCCATGATGCCCGCGATTTCCTTGAACTGACGGCGCACTTCAATCACCACGCTCCCTGCGGCACGGCCCACGGCTTCCATCGCCATTGCACCGAAGAGGTAGGGAATCAGACCGCCGATGATAAGCCCGGCGATCACGTAGGGGTTGGAGAGGTCAAACGTGAAGTCGACGTTAAAGGACTGCTTCAGAGCGTGCGTGTAGTCGGCAAACAAGACGAGTGCCGCAAGACCGGCGGAACCGATGGCGTAGCCCTTCGTGACGGCCTTGGTGGTATTACCGACGGCATCCAGGGGATCGGTGACGGCGCGGACCTTTTCGTCCAATTCGCTCATTTCAGCGATACCGCCCGCGTTATCGGTGATCGGACCGTAGGCGTCAAGCGCCACAACGATACCGGCCATCGTCAGCATCGAGGTCGCGGCAACGGCAATACCGTAGAGGCCTGCGAGCCAGTAGCTCACAATAATGGCGATCACAACGCAGATCACGGGCATGGCGGTGGCCTTCATGGAAACCGCAAGACCCGCGATGATGTTCGTGCCGTGGCCGGTCGTGGAGGCTTTGGCCACATCCTGCACGGGCTTATATTCGGTACCCGTGTAGTACTCGGTGATGACAACCATCAGCCCCGTGAGAACCAGACCCACAATGGCGGTACCGAAAAGCGCACCCGTTGTCACGCCTTCAGGGAGCATTGCCGGATCGGAGAAGACAAAGTCGCCCACAAACCAGAAGGCAACGGCGGCGATCACGCCCGCGACAATCAAGCCGCGGTAGAGAGCCGTCATGATCTTCTTACCCGGGATGTAGTTCACAAAGAACGTGCCGATGATGCTTGCGATGATGGAAACGGCCCCGAGAATGAGGGGGTATTCCACGAGACGCATGGCGTCGCCCGTTGTGGCGAGCGCACCGATCATCATCGTCGCGATAAGGGTCACCGCGTACGTTTCAAAAAGGTCAGCGGCCATACCGGCGCAGTCACCGACGTTGTCGCCCACGTTATCGGCGATCACGGCGGGGTTACGCGGGTCGTCTTCGGGAATGCCGGCTTCCACCTTACCCACAAGGTCAGCGCCGACGTCGGCGCCCTTCGTGAAGATGCCGCCGCCAAGACGCGCAAAGATTGAAATCAGAGACGAACCGAAGGCAAGACCGATCAAGGGCTTGATCGTGGCGTAGAGGTTGGCGTCAGCCGGAGCGGTCTGGGTGAGAAACGCCATGTAGCCTGCAACGCCCAAAAGGCCCAGACCCACCACGAGCATACCCGTGATGGCGCCGCCTTTAAAGGCGACGTTAAGGGCTTCCTTCATGCCGATGCTCGCGGCCTGGGCGGTACGGACGTTGGCTTTAACCGAAACGTTCATGCCGATAAAGCCGCAGGCGCCGGAGAGAACGGCACCCAAAGCAAAACCAACGGCGGTCTTCCAGCCAAGAGCCGGAACAAAGGCGATCACAACGAAAAGAATGACGCCTACGACCGCAATGGTCGAATACTGTTTGGTGAGATAAGCCTGAGCGCCCTGCTGAATAGCGGACGAAATTTCCTGCATGCGGGCATTGCCGGGGTCTTTGGCAAGCACCCAGCTGCGGGTGACAAGGCCGAAGATGACGGCTAGGATGCCGGCGGCAATGGCAAGCCACAAAGCTGTAGTCATAGAACCTTCCTTTGGTGTCGCTTTCCTTTTTATCGCAGGAAAGGCGTACGCCGGTGATTTTCCAGTGGTTGTTAAAGAATAAGCCCGCGAAAATCGGGGAAATTTCCGTGGGCTTACAGGTAAAACTTTATTTGAGCGCTTCAAAAACGCGTTCGCGGATCGTGTCGATCGAGCCGATGCCCGAAATCGCGCGGTACTGCGGAACCCCCTTGGCGCCGCTCTTGGCGAGGTCACTGTAGAACTTCACTAGAGCTTCTGTCTGCTGATGGTAGACCGCAAGGCGCTTCATCACGACTTCTTCTTTGTCGTCGTCGCGCTGCACCAGGGGCTCGCCCGTCACATCGTCCTTACCCTCAACCTTCGGGGGGTTGTACTTGATGTGGTAGCTGCGGCCTGAAGCCGGGTGAATGCGGCGGCCCGACATGCGTTCAACGATTTCCGCATCGGGAACCGCGATTTCCAAAACGAAGTCGATCGGCACACCGGCGGCCTGCAGGGCCTGTGCCTGGGGAATCGTGCGCGGAAACCCGTCAAAGAGGAATCCCTTCTTGCAGTCATCCTGCGTGAGGCGTTCCTTCACAAGACCGATGATGATGTCGTCGCTCACAAGTCCCCCCTGATCCATGATGACCTTGGCGGCCTTGCCGAGTTCGGTGCCGGCCTTGACAGCAGCGCGCAGCATGTCGCCCGTGGAAATCTGGGGAATGCCGAAGCGCTCCTTAATGAAAGCGGCCTGAGTGCCCTTACCGGCACCGGGAGGTCCGATGAGAATCAAACGCATTTGATCGTCTCCAAAAATTAGTCTGTTTTTCTTTTCCGACGCCCGTCTGCGGCATAGTCCGACAACGGGTTAGCAAAACCCTTCGGGCTGCGGCGTTGAGAACAGTCGATTCCAAGCATTCTAGCCCAAAGAAGCGGGCAAAAACATGGGCCGAAAGGAGGGGGCGGGGCGTGTGCCGCCGGTGTTTCTCAGAAGCTTGGCAAAAACTCAGGACGACACGTCCCTCAGGCCTTTGCGGCTCTTAACAGCGTGGTTAACGTCGTGCGCTCGGTGCCTTTCATCTTCCGACATCGTGAAGGCGTACCAGTCCAAGGAGTTCCGTGAGTACCTGAAAGCTGACAATAACGGCCTCTGGTACTACCCGTAAGACGCCCGCAACAAAAACGGCCGCTCATCACGGGCGGCCGTTTTGACGGAAAACGCGTTTTACGCAGCGGGCCAGAGGCGCCGCACGCGCTCAAGGTCTTCTGCCGTATCAACGCCCGCGGGGAGGTTGGCAGAAAGTACCGTCACGGCGATTTTGTAGCCGTGCCACATGGCGCGAAGCTGCTCAAGCGACTCTGCTGCTTCAATGGGCGCGCGGGTGAGCGCCGGAAAGCGCTTTAAAAACGCAACGCGGTAAGCGTAGATTCCGATATGGTGCAGGGCCGTAAAGCCTTGGGGAAGCGCCTTCTGGCCGTCTTTAAAAGCGTCCCGCGGCCAGGGGATCGGGGCCCGCGAAAAGGTCATTGCGCGGTTTGTGCCGTCCAATTCCACCTTCACAACATTGGGATTTAAAAAGATCTCGAGCGTCTCAATCGGGTGCGCGGCCGTGGCAATCGCACAGTCAGGCGCCTCTTCAAGCGTTTTCGCAACGCGCCCCACAACCTCCGGCGGAATCAAGGGTTCATCACCCTGGACGTTTACAACGATCGTGTCGTCCGCGAGGCCCATGAGCGTTGCGGCTTCCGAGAGCCGGTCGGTTCCCGTGGGGTGCGTCTCTTTGGTGAGAACGGCTTCAATGCCGTTTTCCGTGCAGGCCTTTACGATGTCGTCGTGATCCGTTGCCACCGCAACGCGCGAGGCACCGGAAAGCGCCGCGCGCTCCGCAACGCGCACGACCATGGGTTTGCCGGCAATGTCCATGAGGGGTTTGTTCGGAAGGCGCGTTGAATGCATGCGCGCCGGAATGATGACGGCAAAGGACATGATCTAGGCCTCCGCGGGCTTGACGCGGGCTTTTTCGATTTCTTCAGGGGTGAGCTCGCGCGCGTCTTTCACCAGCATCTGCGGAATGTCGTCTTTGACGGGAAACGCAAGCGCGCACTTGGCGCACTGAAGTTCCGAAGTTGCGTGATCAAAGTGAAGCGGCCCCTTACAGACGGGGCAGACGAGAACATCGGTTAAACGGGTATCCATTTTTGTTTCAGACTTTAGTGGTTTTTTGGTGCGGTTTGTTTGAGTTCTTTTAAGCGCCCCAGAACAAGTTCAATCAGATAGGGATCAAGATGCATCTCAAGGTCCACCGCCCAGATGCGGGGGTCTTGGGCAAGTTCCGGAATCTGCCTGCACTTCACGGCGTCTTTACCCGTCACGAAAATATAGTCGGTGTCCCAGTGCTCGAAGGGATTGACTTCAAAGCTGTAGTGGTCACCGAGCCGCAGTTCCGCGCAGGCGATATCGTGGGCCCTGAGCATCGCAAAAAAGCGCTCGGGCGAGGCAATGCCGGCTGCGGCCAAAACGCGCGATTTCGCCTTATTGATTTTGTCCGAAAGGTCGTCAATATGGGCAGTCGCCCCGGTTGCGAGCTGATGCGCGGCGCCGATCTGGCTTGTTGCGGCAAAGCGCGGCGTTCTGCTTGCGATGGTGTCCGTTGTGGCGTTTAAAACCAATGCGTCAACGGTGTCAAGCCTTGAGGGCGGTTCACGTAAGGGCCCCGCCGGGAGCACCCAGCCGTTACCGATGCCGCGCGCGCCGATCACGGCCAGTTCAAAGTCACGCGCAAGGCGCAGATGCTGCAGACCGTCATCGCTCACAATCACATTGATCTCGGGGTGCGAAGCAAGAAGAAGCTTTCCTGCGGCCACACGATCGCGCCCCACGGCTGCCGGGCACCCGGTTTGCTGGGCAATCAGAAGCGGTTCGTCGCCCACGACGCGGGCGTCTGATTCCGGAGTCACCAACTGCGGCGTATCCCCCTTGCGGCCGAAACCGCGGCTGATGACGCCGGGCTTATAGCCCACGGCTTTGAGTGTCCGCACGAGTTGAATCGTGACCGGGGTTTTGCCGGTGCCCCCGACATAGATGTTGCCGACAACCAAAACCGGGACGGGGAGCTTTTCAGCGCGGATGCGGTGTGCGCGCATGCGTACCGCGGCAAGGTAAATGAGGCTTAAAGGACTTAAAAGCCAGGCGGCAAGACCGCGCTTGGCCCACTGGGCGTGAAGCCACGTTTCGAGTTCAGCGCGCATGGCGATGTCCCCGAAAGAAAACAAAGGGTGCAAGAGGTGGCTTAGATTGTTCGTCCGGCATTTGTGTTCTGTCAAGAGTGGTGCCGCAAACGTGTGTTTCTGCGGCCGTATTTCCTAATCATAACCAAAAGGCGGGGCACTGACGATGCAAATAGTCTTTTTTGTGATCGGATGGATAAACGTGAGCTCAGCCGCATGCAGGCACAAACGGACTCCGGGTGCCTCGGCTTTTAACCCGGCATGTGAGTAAAACGGGTCGCCGGCAATCGGGGCATTAAGCCCCAGGTGATGCGCACAGTGAATCCGCAGCTGATGGGTGCGGCCGGTTTCGGGGAAGAGATTGATGAGTGTGCAGGTCCTCTCTTTCCCGGAGATGCGCCGCACCACCTCAAAGCGCGTGAGGGCCTCAGAACCGCCGGCTGCGACGGGGAGCACACACTGCCGAGGGCGGTCAAAGACGTTTAGCGCGAGCGGCAGCGCGACGCTTCCGCTGCCTTCGGCGACGTCGCCTTCCAAAAGCGCCGCATAGCGCTTATGCACGCGCCGGGCGCGGAAGTCTTCGTTAATGACGGCAAGCGCTTCTTTATTTTTAGCAAAAAGTAAGACACCTGAGGTGTCGGCGTCGAGCCGGTGCACGACGTGCAGGGCCCCGACCGTTTCTTCCAACACACTTTTGGCGCTCACCTTTTCGCGGATACCGGGCACGGACGCAAGGCGCGACGGTTTGTTGACCACAACGAGGTCCCGGTCTTCGTAGAGGATTTGAGGAGTGACGGGGACGGCCGGATCCCAGCGCGGTAAGGGTTCCGGCAACCTTTCCCCGCCCTTTAAAAGGCGTTCGAGAAGATAAACGGCTGACTTCTCAGGCCCGTAAAAGGTGCCGTTAAAACGGATGTCGTGCGCGGGCGAAGTGCCCACCCACCATTCGGTCATGCTGATGATGCGGGAAGCGTGGGTGCTGTTTTCAGCCCGGGTGCGGTTAAGGGCCGCAACGAGCCGTACCAGGGGGGACGTCGCTGAAGCAAGCGTCGTGAACCGCCAGAGCGCACGTCTGAGCTCCTGTTCCGCGCCGCCCTGCAGCGGATTTTTGTCCGGGAAGGGCGCAAAGAGTTCGGTAAGGAGCTCCGCGAGCGTAAAGGAGTTGCCTGCGGCATCGGTAAAGCAGAGCACCGGAACGTCGGTGCGGTTCAAACGCGGCCAGTCGGTTCGGGCTTTACCCGGTCCCGGCACGGTGCGATCGCGCTCTGCGTGGGACGTGAAGGCGTAGTGCGCGGTGACGCGTCCGGCATCGTCGATCGTCACCAGTGCCCCCATGCGGCCGAAGCCACCCTTGGCTAAATCCGGGGCTGCGTTTTTCGCCGCTAGGTCCCACGCGGTCGGAGGCAGCGTTCTCGGGCACTGAAGGGTGCCCGCGGGCGCAGTGCCTGAGGGGAGGATAACCGCCGGGAAAGCGTCAAAAGAGGAGGTCTCGGACATTGGAAGAATGTGGGCAAAAAATTCGGGCTCAGAACGTTAATCGTTTCTGAGCCCGAACATTATCAGTCTTCGCGGAAGGCCGTGTTACGTTTTTTGCGGATCGCGGGGGCTGCGACCACCACGAGCAGCAAAAGCGACACGAGGAGAAGCCCGCAGGAAATGGGACTCGTGAAAAAGACCATGGGGTCACCGCGGGAAATCAAAAGCGCGCGTCTGAGGTTTTCTTCCATCATGGGGCCCAGAATGAAGCCGAGGATCAAGGGAGCGGCTTCGCACCCGAGTTTATGAAAGAGATACCCCAGGGCACCGAACGCAATCGTCATCCACACGTCCCAGACATTGTTGTTGATCGAATAGACGCCGATGCAGCAGAAAACGAGAATCGCCGGGAAAAGCCACCGGTAGGGGACCTTGAGTAACTGCACCCAAACGCCGATCATGGGGAGGTTGAGAATGATGAGCATGAGGTTACCCACCCACATACTGACAATCAATCCCCAAAAAAGCGCGGGGTTGGAGGTCATCACCTGAGGTCCGGGCACAATGTCGTGAATCATCATGGCGCCGATCATCAGGGCCATGACGGCATTTGACGGAATCCCGAGTGTCAGCATCGGAATAAAGGAGGTCTGAGAACCGGCGTTATTGGCGGACTCAGGTCCCGCCACGCCGCGGATGTTGCCCTGGCCGAAAGCGGGACTCGCCTTTGTACCCGCAAGTTTCTTTTCGATGGTGTAGCTTGCAAAGCTCGAGAGCAGTGCGCCTCCCCCGGGGAGCACGCCGAGAAGGGAGCCCAGGACCGTACCGCGCAGAATCGGACCGGAACTTGCCTTGAGGTCGGCTTTGGTCGGAAGAACGGAGCCGACTTTGCCCGGGATCAACGTCCTGCGCTCGTTTTGCTCGAGGTTACTCATGATTTCGGCAAAGCCGTAAATGCCCATTGAAAGCGCAACGAAATCGATGCCTTCCTGCAGTTCGTCAAACCCGAAGGTGTACCGTAAGGCCCCGGAATTGACGTCGGTACCGACAAGGCCCAGGAGTAACCCCACCAAAATCATGCAGACGGCTTTGAGAAGCGACCCGGTTGCAAGCACCACAGCACCGATCAAGCCAAGCACCATGAGACTGAAGTATTCCGCGGGCCCGAACTCAAAGGCAATGGCGGTCAAAGGCGGCGCAAAGGCGGCAATAAGTAGTGTTGCCACGCACCCGGCAAAGAAGGATCCGAGTGCTGCAATCCCCAAAGCCGCACCCGCGCGGCCGTTTTTAGCCATCTTGTGGCCGTCGATACAGGTCACAACCGCTGCGGCTTCGCCGGGAATATTCACAAGAATGGCGGTGGTTGAGCCCCCGTACTGCGCGCCGTAGTAAATACCGGCCAACATAATGAGGGCCGAAGAGGGATCAAGCGCGTAGGTGGCGGGCAGAAGCATCGCAACCGTTGCCACCGGGCCCATCCCCGGGAGTACGCCGATAAGCGTTCCGATCGTGACACCGAAAAAGCAGTAGAGGATGTTTTGGAGCGACAGCGCTGCTTCAAAACCGACCAGAAGGTTATTAATAAGATCCATGGTGCCGGCTCCTTAGAGAAATGCCGGCCAGACCGGAATGAGCATTCCGACGCCGTAAACAAAGATTACCCAGGCGATGACGTCCAAAACGACAATCACGATGAGGGTTTCTTTCAACCGAAAGTTTTTGTCTGCCAACGCTGAAATCATCACCATCGCGGCAATCGCAATCATGAGGCCGCAGCTTGCGAGAAGCAGTGAAAACGCGAGCACGGAGCCCAGCACCAGAAAGAAGATCTTCCAGTGAAAGGGTTCGACGCGGCCGCCGTCGGGCTCAACAAGCGCTTCACGCGAGAAAAGCCCGCGCAAAGAGAGAATCACCCCGAGTACGGTGAGAATGCCTCCCAAAAGCGTCGGAAAGTACGCGGGGCCCATGCGGGCGGCGGATCCGAGACTGTGCTCCTGGACGGTGACAATGGCAAGCACGCCTGTGACGGCAAACAAAATGCCGGCCCAAAAATCTTTGGCGTTGCGCAAGGACATAATGAAACTTCTGCTGCGGACGGTTCTTCAGGAAAAGCGGGGGAGTTTATCCGAGAACGTCCGTAAAAAAGACGGAAATTGTACGAAAAGCGGTTCTCCGGCAAAGGGCTGCCGAAAAACCGCTTTCTTTGTTTTGACGCCTGATGCGTTAATCCACGCGGGCGCCGGAGACCTTCACGATCTCAGCGTACTTCGTGAGTTCACTCTGGATGAGTTTCGCGAAGTCGGCGCTTGAGCAGGGGGCTGCTTCGCCGCCCAAACGCGCAAGGCGTTCCTTCAAGGCCGAGGTCTTTAAAGCATCCGTAATCACTTTGTTTAAGCGGTTAAGGATCTTGTCGGGCGTAGAAGCCGGCACAAAAAGACCGTACCAGGTGGAAATGTCAAAACCGGGGACGCCCGCTTCAGCCATCGTGGGGACGTTGGGAAGTGCTGCGGCACGCGTCGTGGTCGTGACAGCAAGCGGAATGAGTTTTCCGGACTTGATGTTCGCGGTGGCGCTTGCGAGGTTATCGAAAATAAGATCCGTCTGGCCCGCGAGGACAGAAAGCTGCGCGGCGGCTGCGCCCGCGTACGGGATATGCACCATACGGATGCCGGCCTTGGCTTTGAGAAGTTCGCCAGCCATATGGCCGCCCGAACCGTTGCCGCCCGAAGCGTAATTCAACTTATCCGGGTTTTTCTTACAGTAGGCAATGAGGTCGGCCACTGACTTAATGCCGGTCCGCTTTTCAAATTCAGGCGTCACAACGAGCACGTTGGGAACGTGTGCGATGAGCGTGACGGGGCGGAAGTCCTTCACCGGATCGTAGGGAAGGTTCTTAAAAAGGTTCGGGTTGATGGCGTGCGTGGCCACAGCACCCACACAGAGCGTCATGCCGTCACCGGGCTGCTTAGCGAGGTAGCTTACGCCGCGGTTGCCGCCCGCACCGGGACGGTTGTCGACGATGACGTTACCCAGAGACTTCTGCACGGCTTCGGCAATGGCGCGCGCCGAAACGTCAAGCGGACCTCCGGGGGGATAGGGAACCACAATGCGGATCGGGTTGGAGCCGGTGCCGGTTTGAGACAGGGCCACCGGGGCCCAGGAAAGAACGGGTGCCGCGAGGGCTGCGCCGAGAATGGCGCGACGGTTGTTGTTTACCACTTCATCTTCCTTTCGTGCGTACTGCACCGGCACCCTCGCAGTGGACGCGATTGAGCCGGCGTTTTGTTGTTCAAATTGGAAAAACTGCCGTTGATTCTAGGATTGGTTGGGGATTTCCGCCTATGCAAAATGCTGTATTTGCAGGGCCTGAGGCGGGGGGGGGTACGGCAGGAAAAAAATGGGGTGTCCGGGCTCGGGTGTAGTGACGAATACAAGAGGCCGGGAATCTTGTATCAGACTGTATCGATACAGGCGCAAAGCCTTTTCCCGACTCGTTTTATTCGGATTTTCAGATTCGGATTTTCCTTGAAAAGCGGATGTGTCGGCCGCATATAGCGGTTAACAGCTTTTAGACGTCGGTTCGGGTCCGCTTTAAGGACTCAACCGAAGGGAATTCAGACACATGAGACAAGATAAACTCACGACCAAATTCCAGCAGGCGCTCTCTGAGGCGCAGTCGATTGCCCTGGCGCACGACAACCAGTTCATCGAACCGGTGCATGTGCTTGCGGCAATGCTTGCTGACGAAGAGGGCGGCACCGTAAGCCTCATTGAACGCTCGGGCGGCAACGCCCAGCAGGTCAAGCGCGAAGCCGATGCCGCGATTGAAAACCTCCCGAAGGTGAGCGGCACGGGCGGCGACGTTCAGGTAAGCCGTGACCTCGGCCGCGCTTTGAACCTCACTGAAAAAGAGGCGATGGCCCACGGCGACGAATTCATTTCTTCGGAAATGTTTTTGCTCGCCTTGACGGACAACACGCTTGACACCTCCAGGCTTTTGGGTTCGGCGGGCGTTACCCGCAAGATGCTCGAAGCCGCGATTGCGCAAGTTCGCGGCGGCGAAAAGGTCGATGACGCCGAAGGCGAAAGCGGGCGCGACGCCATCAAGAAGTACACGGTGGATCTTACCGAACGGGCCCGCATGGGGAAACTCGATCCCGTGATCGGGCGCGATGATGAAATCCGCCGCACGATGCAGATTCTGCAGCGCCGCACGAAGAACAACCCGGTGCTGATCGGTGAACCCGGTGTGGGTAAGACCGCCGTCGTCGAAGGCCTTGCGCAGCGTATCGTCAATAACGAAGTGCCCGATACGCTACGCGGTAAGTCCGTGCTGTCCCTTGATATGGCAGGGCTCATCGCGGGTGCCAAGTACCGCGGTGAATTTGAAGAGCGTTTAAAGAAACTGCTGAAAGAAGTTTCGGCTTCCAACGGCAAGATCATTCTCTTTATTGATGAAATCCACACGGTGGTCGGTGCCGGTAAGACCGAGGGCAGCATGGATGCGGGCAATATGTTGAAACCCGCTCTGGCCCGCGGCGAGCTGCATGTGATCGGCGCAACAACGCTTGATGAATACCGCAAGTACATTGAAAAGGATGCGGCACTTGAACGCCGCTTCCAGAAGGTCCTTGTGGACGAGCCGAGTGTGGAAGACACAATCGCCATTCTGCGTGGTCTGCAGGAAAAGTACGAAGCGCACCACGGCGTGGAAATTACGGATCCAGCGATTGTCGCGGCCGCGGAACTGTCGCACCGCTACATTACGGACCGGTTCCTTCCGGATAAGGCAATTGACCTCATTGATGAGGCCGCAAGCCGTGTGAAGATGGAGATTGACTCCAAGCCGGAAGAATTGGATAAATTGGATCGCCGTCTGATTCAGTTAAAGATTGAACGTGAGGCGATGAAGAAGGAAACGGATGAGGCAAGTAAGAAGCGCCTCGCCGCAATTGAAGCGGAGATCGAGACGCTGTCGCGCAAGTACTCCGACCTCGAAGAGATCTGGAAGGCTGAAAAGAGCGAAGCGCTCGGTGAAAAGAACATCCGTAACGAAATTGACCGCGTGCGTCAGGAAATGGAAGCCTGCAGGCGTGAAGCCAAGTACGAACGCTTGTCTGAGCTGCAGTACGCCGTCCTTCCGAAGCTTGAAGAAAAACTCAAAAAGACTGAAAAGAAGGATAAGGTTGAAGACAAGGGCCGTCCGAAGCTTTTGCGCACAAGCGTGGGCGCTGAGGAAATCGCGGAGGTCGTAAGCCGTGCCACCGGTATTCCGGTCGCAAAGATGATGGAAGGCGAACGCCAGAAACTTCTTCATATGGCTGACGCCTTAAGTAAGCGCGTCATCGGGCAGCCTGAGGCTGTGCGCCGCGTGACGGAAACGATTCTGAGAAGCCGCGCAGGTCTTTCGGATCCCAACCGTCCGTACGGTTCGTTCCTTTTCCTCGGACCCACGGGTGTCGGTAAGACGGAACTTACGAAGGCCCTTGCGGAATTCCTCTTTGACAGCGATGACGCGATGATTCGTATCGACATGAGTGAATTCATGGAAAAGCACTCTGTCGCACGTTTGATCGGTGCGCCTCCGGGATATGTTGGTTACGAAGAGGGCGGCTACCTCACGGAAGCCGTGCGCCGTAAGCCCTACTCCGTCATTTTGCTCGACGAAGTGGAAAAAGCGCATCCCGACGTTTTTAATGTCCTTTTACAGGTTTTGGACGACGGCCGCATGACCGACGGCCAGGGCCGCACCGTCGACTTTAAGAACACCGTGATTGTCATGACGAGTAACTTGGGCAGCCAGGAAATCCAGGCGATGCAGGGTGAACCTCATGACAAAGTGAAAGATGCCGTGATGCAGGAAGTGAAACAACACTTCCGCCCCGAATTCATCAACCGTATTGATGAGATCGTGGTCTTTAATGCTCTCGATACCAAAGCAATCCACGCGATTGCGAAGATCCAGATCGATAAGCTCGCCAAACGCGTGGCGGCGCAGGACGTGGTGCTTGACGTCACGGATGCGGCACTCGATGAAATTGCGAAGGTCGGCTTTGATCCGCTTTACGGCGCTCGGCCGTTGAAGCGCGCCGTGCAGGAACACATCGAAAACGAAGTGGCGCGGTTGCTTCTTGAAGGCAAGGCCGCTCCGAAGGATCATGTCGTTGTGGACAGCAAGGACGATCACTTTGTCTTTGACGTGAAGAAAGCAAATTGACATCCTCCCCCCGCTCAAGCGGGGGGATTCCATGCTTGTTGGGGCTTCTGCCCCAGTAAATGGCGGTTTCCCGCGGGCCTCAGGCTCGGACTCCTCCTGCCTGAGGAGGCTCATTCTACAGGCCTGCCGACCTCTCACGCGAACGGTGCAGCACAGCTGCATCAAAGGTTTTTCTACGGGCCAAAAAACTCTGGGTGAATCCGCCGAAGGCGGAGAGGGCAAAGCCCTCACTGAGCTCAGACTACAACCTACTTTTTAAGAACAAAATCGGCGAAAGCTCACTTGACATTCACCGGTGTTGCGCAGTCTCTGCGTGAGTTGCTTGAAAGCATATGCGCTGAAAGAAAGTATGAGATACTTTCTTTGGAGATTCAGCCGGATCACCTGCACCTGTTGGTCAGTTTTCCGCCGTCCGTCAGCATTGCCGACGCGGTGAGAGTATTGAAGGGTGCCAGTGCAAGGATGCTGCTGATGCGGCATCCGGAACTCAAAAATGAACATTGGGCAGGCCATCTTTGGTCGCTTTCTTACTACGTCGGAACAGCAGGCAGTGTCAGTGCAGAAACGATCAAAAGCTACATCGAAAGGACTGAACACATCCGCGGACGGCGTTAGACGCGTTGAGGGGAGCGGCAAGTGTGTCCGCACAGCCTGCGTTCGGCTGGAACTACTCGATCCGGCAGCACACGAAAAGCTCGCAGCGACGCAGAGACTCTATGCGCAGGTGTGTAACTATGTAGTTCCGACAGTAGCGGCGGACCGCACGAAGAGGCTCTGGCAGCGTTTCACGCTGCATCACGCAGTTTATGACAAGATCAAGGCAAAATTTCCGGATCTCGGCAGCCAGTATGCCTGTAACGTCATCCGCTCGGTGTCGGCAGCCTACAAGACGGAGCTTGCCAAGCATCCGGCACAGCTCAAAAGTGAGGACAAGAAGCTCAAGACGCTGGTGTTCAGGCACCCCTCGGTTCACGTCGACAAGAACACGCTGACATTTTTCCCTGACGGCACTGTTTCAATTTCAACCATCAGCGGTCGGATTCGGGCACGTCTGTGCCCCGGCCCTTTTCAAAAAGAGTTGCTGGCTTCTGGAAAGCGTAAGGAGTGCAACCTTGTTCTGCATCCCCGGAGAGGCCGGAAAGAAGCGTTTTGGGAGCTTCACATCGCAGTGGAGTCCCAAGGTTGTTCGGGCGAAGAGCATTTAAAGAATCTGAAAGCCGACGAGATCATGGGTATTGATGTCGGCGAGAACAATATTGCGGCCGTCAGCACGGGCCGTATTTGGAAAGCAGGAGCATTAAAGGATAAAAGAGACCGATATATGAGTCAGAGAAAGCGTCTTCAGCGCAACGGCTCTCAGAGTGCCAGACAGCACCTGAAAAAAGCCTCAGGCCGAGAAAGACGCCATGTGACGCATGTCAATAACGTTGTAAGCAAAGAGATTGTGCAGGAAGCCGCAAAGCGGGGTATCAAGTTAATCGCCCTGGAAGACCTGACGCATATCCGGGATCACATCAAGGCCGGGAAACGCATCAGAAGCCGACTGCACCGCTGGTCTTTCCGTGAGTTGCAGGAGATGATTGTTTACAAAGCGGCAGCCGCTGGAATCCGGTGTGTTTTCCTGGATCCGCGCTATACAAGCCAGACATGCTCACAGTGCGGGGCACCGGGCAAACGCCATAAGCACGGGTTCCGATGCAGCCAATGTGGTCACCTTGCGCACAGCGACTTGAATGCGAGCCGCAATCTGCAGGGTCTGTGCCGACAGCTGTCAGCACAGGGGCTGATGTAAACCAGCCTTATGTTGGGCCGTGTGATGCGGTTACAATAAAACCCCCGTCTTCAGACGGGGGATTGTTTACTGGCCAGCTAAAAGAATCAATTCAGCGTCGGCGCAAACTTCGATTCATCCAATCCCGCAGGCGGCTCAATGTGGCACACATACCCTTCGGGATTGGCGTACAAGGGTGCGCCGCACTCCTCACACCATTCCATCGGAAAGGTCTGCGTCAAGGGAATAATCCGCCCCACGCGGCAGTTATCAAGCACCGCCCCGATAAAGGTCTGATTGTTGTCATTGTCTTCGGGCATCGAGGGCGCCACAACCCCCGCCACCACCTTTGAGGGCTGGTCCTTCACGGAAATACTCACGCGGATTTCGTCCCCGTCACCTTCGTGCGTCTCGCCCCCCATCTTCGTAAAGACCGCAGTCGTGGCAATGAGGTCAGCCGGGCTGTAGCCCATGCAGCAGACGTAATCGACCAAAGACCGTACGGCAAAGATGCGCATCGTGGCATCGGCCTGCCGCCAGCCCGAGAAAAAGCTCGCGGGCGGCTGCACGTCAATCATCGTGCCGATAAAGTCGTTTTGAAGAATCTCCCGCACCCCCAGACAAAAATCCATCACGGTGCGGGCGCGCTCTTCATAAGACTGATTGAGCGGATGAAAAAGCGACGCTGTATCGGGAGCAGAGACGCCTAAAGCGAGGTACCTGACATCCGCAAAATCGGGCGGAGGCGTCGTGGTCACAACCTTGGCGATATCAACAATCCCGGTCTTCGTTTTCTTGGTAAGACGGTCAAGAAGGTGCCTCACGTCCGCAAGGCCCTCGGGGAGGTGATCGGCCGATAAGAGGCAGTCCCCGATCTGCACTGTCGCTTTTTCAGTAGCCCAACCCTTCTGAAAGAGTTCTGCGGTGGCTTTGAGCGCTTCGTTGGAAATCTTCCCGTGCGGAATCAGATACCGGCTCCAGCACATAATGGGGATGAGCACCAAAAGGTGCACGCCCTTCGCGTCCACGCGCGTCTGGGCGCAGTCTTCGGCCATCGAAAGGAGTTCCTCGTAGGCCGGAGACTCTTCTTCTTTTAGGCGGTTTAGGGCCGTTTCAATGACGGCATCTTCTCCCTTATCAAGGGGCGCACGTACCGCGGACTCAAAGCCCGTGTCCACGACGCCGTCTTCAAAGCGGCTTGTGGCTTCTGTGGCCAAACGCGCGTAGCGGATGAGCTCAGAAGCAGCCTCATCCATATCCGTGATATCAGAAGAAAAGTTGTTCGCCATGGTTTAAACCGGTGGGGAAAAAAGCAAAGCGCCCGCAAATTGTGCGTGCGGGCGCAGTCTACATGGCTTAAGGCGTCTTTGAACAGTTAAGAGCCCGAAATCAGCGCCTTTTCCGATGTATTACCGCGCTGCTTAAGCTCGGGGAGGGGATTTTAAAGGCCCTGGAGCCTCTCGGGGTGCGTGTAGATGTTGGCGCGGTTGGTGCGGCAGAAAGCCGCAAGCGTCACGCCACACTGGTTGGCGACGTCAATCGCAAGAGCCGTCGGTGCCGATACAGCAAAGAGAATCTCCACGTTGCAGGCGGCGGCTTTCTGCACCATTTCGTAGGAGGCGCGTGAGCTCACAAAAAGCGCACCGTCCGTCCACCCCGACATTGCTCTGAGGCCCAGCAATTTATCCAAAGCCACGTGGCGCCCCACGTCCTCTGCGCCCCCGGCAGACGTGCCGTCCGGGTTCACCCAAACGGCCGCATGCGTGCAGCCCGTGAGGTTGCCGAGCATCTCGATGTGGCTTAAGTATTCCAATCCTTTATTGAAGTGGCGCATGTCAAAGGTCTGGGTGTGCGCGACGGTGTCCGGAATCCGTACGGCGGAGTCGAGATCCTCCACGCCGCAGATCCCGCAGCCCGTCCGTCCCGTCATCGAGCGGCGACGTTCCTTTAAGTGCCAGAAGTGTTCGCTTGCGATCGTGATGTCGGCGACCTTGCCGCCGCGGCAGCCGTCTTTGATTTCCACGCCGTAGATGTCGGAAAGCGTCGGGACAATGCGCTCCGCGAGCGTAAAGCCCACCGCAAACTCTTCGAGCATCAGAGGCGTACACATCATGACGGCGTGCGAAATGCCGTTATAGGTGAGGGCCACGGGGACCTCTTCAGCGACCCAGTCTTCGAGCTTTTCAACGCAGTCCAACTTATCCACCGTCACGCGGCGGATACCGGCCACGGTCTCAATGTCAGACTTCGCTGACCCGAGTCCCTCGTGAAAAACCTTATTTACGCTGTCGCACGCCATGATGAATTTCCTTTGTGTGGAATCTGACTCAGGCATTGGCCTTTTTGGCCTGTTCTTCACTGTAGTAGGCGGCAAGACCGGAAATGGCGATACCGTCCACATCCTGATCGAAGTTTTCGAGGTCGTTCACGAAAACCGTCGGGAAAGCCGCATGGCAGGACTTGCAGACGTGCAGACGCCGGCTCTCGTCCCCCGAATCATGCACATAGGAGAGGTCGCTTACAGCCTGATCCCCGCACACCGCGCAGCGGATGCGGTCAAAGGGCCAGTGCGCGCCGCACGTGCCGCAGAAAAGCTGCTTCACATTACCGTGGTAGGCGGTGCTCGCCACACACGCAATCGCCGGAAGTCCGCCGCACACCGGGCACTTTAACGGCCGGTTAAAGTGAATCGTGTCTTTCTGGTTGTCGGCAATGCGGCGGTCGGCTTCGCGCACCGAATCCTGCAGGATCACACGAAGCGTGAGATGAATGATGAGGCTCGTGAAGGGCTCAATTTCCGGGTTCATGCTGGCAACCAAGCCTTCCGCGAAGTTTTCGGGATTCACCAAGCCTTTATTGAGCGCCTCATCCGTCGTGACCGTCTTCCAGTCACAGGCCGCGCATTTGGCTTTGAGGTCGTCCGACAACTTGCTTTCCGCGAGATAGGTGTCCGTCAAGGCCTCTGCAATCTTTGCGAAATTTTCGGCGGTGGATTTCGGAGCGGCGGCTGCCAAGAGGGTCTTCACCCCGGTAAGAGCTTTCAGGACATCGTCGCCCGTCCATTCGGGCGCCTCGGCGCTCAAATCCCCGGCAAGATCACAGGCTTCCAGAAGGATCTTTGCGGCGTCCTTTGCCTGAGCTTCAAGCTGGGGATCCTTGAGCGTATTGAGGTGGTTGACGGCATTGCGTACAGACAGACGGCTTGTCATGAAAGTTCTCTTTTTTAAGTGTTGTTGATTGAGAAGGAGAGTGTAAGGTACAAGGGCTTTGAGGGCCCTTGTACCTTCATAACGGCGATTTAAGCAGACTTCTTGTCTTTTTCGTCGTTCACGGTGGTCACGTTCTTGCCGAGCGCAATTTCTTCATTGGCCCAGTAACCCCAGTGATAGGCGGCGTCCGACTCACTCACCTTACCGTCACCGAACATAATCCGGGCGGTACCGCGGTAGGGCTGGAAAATGCCCGCGCCGAGGTAGATGTGGGCAATACCCACAAAGACCGTGAGGAAGAAGAAGACGTCGTGCACGAGGTGTGCCACGAGAACCGTCGTCGGGCTGAATTCCACCTTCCAGCTGCCGTCAGGCAAGAGCCCCGTGTTAAGCCACATAACCATGCCGGAAACGGCAAGGAAGAAGCAGAAGAAGACGAGAGCGCCGTCAGCGAGCCTCTGCGCCGACTTCACGTGGTGCTGCGGCGGCATGTGGACCTTGCCCGGGGCAAAGAGGTAGAACGGGAACTTCATTGCCCACGCAAAATCGTCCTTGTCCCACTTACCGAAGATGTCCTCTTTAAAGAGATGCACAAAGCCCTTGGGGGACTTGATGATTGCCCAGAGAGGAATCAGGATAAAGGGAATAGCGAGGATCCGGTGCAGCATGCGCATGGCGTACGTGAAGTCGCCGCCCATGATGCCGCCCCCGAGACTCGGGACGAAAACGAAGACACCGGTGATCGCAAGAAGGATGCAGCTTACGGCCGCAACACCGTGGGTCACGCGGGTCAGAAGGGAGTGACGCTGAATATAGCGGGTCATTTGTTTCTCCTGATCGTGTTACTGCCGTGATTCACGGCCAAGCAGTTCTTTCACTTCCCGGTCAGCCTTTTCACGCTGTTCGGGTGTCCAGTGTTCCTTGGCCTCTTCAATCGTCACCTTCTTACGGCGGTAGCCGGTGGCGGCAACGAAGGAAGCGGCAAGGCCGGCGACCACTGCGGCGGTACCGATACCGGTGACGGCCTTCATGGTCTTCATGGTGGCGATCATGCTGTTGGGCTTGGGATCGGTCGGAAGCCCGTAGGCTTCGTGACCGTACTTGCAGACCGTGAGGGTATGTAAGCCCCCCATTTCATGTTCACCGTAGAGTTCCGCCTTGTCAAAGCCCTTCTTCTTCAAGAACTCAACACGCTCTTTACCGATGCGGATCATTTCCTCACGGGGCCCGAACTTCAGAGCCTCGGGCTGGCAGGTCTTGACGCAGGCCGGAACCCCGCCTTCTTCCAGACGGTCAAAGCACAGGGTGCACTTATCGATCCTGCTGTCTGTTTTTCTGAAGCGCGGCACATCAAAGGGGCAGGCCGACTGGCAGTACGTGCAGCCGTTGCACTTGTCGGTATCAAACGCAACAACGCCGTTTTCCTTGTGGTAGAGCGCGCCCGAAGAGCAGATCTCAACACACGCAGCATCCGTGCAGTGGTAGCAGGAGCGGCGGCCGATGGCGAAATTCAGAGGCTGGAATTTGTTTCCCGACTCCTTTTCGTCAAAGGTCATGATAAGGCGCGTATTGCCGTTTAAGTCCATCGGGCTCTGATACGACCCCGTGAACTTGTTTTCATTTAACCCCATCGGCGAGGGGAGCATGTTCCACTGTTTGCAGGCAACCTGGCAGCCCTTGCAGCCGGTGCAGTGCGATGAATCAAACAGAATGGCAACTTCTTTTGCTTTAGCCATGTTGTTTTATCTCCTAGTTGACACGGCGCGGACTTAAGCCGCCTTCTCAAGGTTCACGAGGAAGGCCTTGTACTCGGGAATGTAGGAATTGGGATCGCCCACATTGGGAGTCAGGTCGTTGATGTTGTCGCCCCGCGCGAGGTTCGTGGCCCAGGAGAAGTGGTGGGGCATACCCACGACATGCGTGAGTTTGCCGTCAATCATCATGGGCTTCATGCGCTTGGTGACCATCGCAGCAACCTTGACGTCGCCGCGGTTATTCCACACGCGCACCGCGTCACCGTTTTTGATGCCCTTTTCCTTGGCAAGTTCTTCGGAAATTTCGATGAAGTTGCAGGGGCTGATTTCGTTGAGCCACGGGATGTTGCGGGTCTGCGTACCAGACTGCCAGTGTTCAACGACGGAGTAAGTCGTCACGACAAACGGGAAGTCTTTCACATTGCCGCGCTTTATCGACGGGTCATCGGCAAAACGGATGCAGGGGTTACCCTGAGCGCCGTTTAACAGATTCTTTACCGGAGACTCATGCGGTTCGAAGTGTTCAGGGAGGGGCCCGTCTACCATCGGATAGGCAAAGAGGCGCGCATTTTGTTCCCAGTTCATGAAGAACGCATTGTCGTTGGGTTTGGCGGCTGTGACGAAGTCGCCCACGTCGTTTTGCAGCCAATGATCGCCCTTCCATTCCACGAGCACACGCTTGGGATCCCAGGGTTTGCCCTGCGGGTCGGCGGACGCACGGTTATAGAGAATGCGGCGGTTTGCGGGCCACGCAAACGACCACCCCGGAAAGAGCCCGAGCCCCGTGGGGTCAGCCTTACTTCTGCGGGTCATGGGCTGCTTCATGGGATCCATCTTGTCGGCTTCGTTGTTGTAGTAGCCCGAGAAAATCCAGATGCCGCAGGCCGTGGTGCCGTCAGCCTGCAGTTCGCCGTAGCCCTTGATGAGTTTCCCGTCCTTGATGGTGTAGCCGTTAAGGGCCCAGCAAAGGGCACGCAGGTCCGGTTTGCCGTCGATACGGTAGTTGAAATTGGCCTTGAGAATCTGATCGGGGCAGGCGCCGCCTTCCTTTTCGTAAAGCGCACGGAGTTTGTCCCAGATGAGCATCATCATCTCGAAGTCGTTGCGGCATTCTCCCGGCGGTTCAACCGCCTTCTCACGCCACTGGATCCAGCGGCCGGAGTTGTTGATGGAGCCGATCTTTTCGTAGAGGAGGGCTGCCGGCAGGAAGTAGACCTCGGTCTTGACGTCTTCTGCCTTCATGTCGGGAGCCGCCCAGAAAAGCGACGTCTCCGTCTGGAACCAGTCGGCCACCACGAGCCAGTCAAGCTTCGCCATCGATTTACGGGCGTGCTTGGCGTTGGGGGTGGAGTGCGCCGGGTTCATGCCCCAGCAGAAGTAGCCCTTGATCTTGTTGTCACGCATGTCGTTAAAGGACATGATCGTGGAATAGTCACCGTAGTCGAGCTTGGGACTCGTTTTCGGCAGCAGATCGTAGCAGTAGTCGTTTTCCTTGGTGGCGTTTTCGCCAAACCATTCCTTCAGTGCCGACACCCAGAACTTGGGTTTGTTGGAGTAGTAACCCCCGGCATACGTTTCCTTGGAAAGGTACGCAGCAAGCGTCGGATGAGATTTGCCGGTGGGCCAGGAGAGGTAACCCGGCGCCTGGTGCGAAGACACACCCACGTCGGTTGAACCCTGAACGTTGGGTTCGCCGCGCAGGGCATTGATGCCGCCGCCCGCGATACCAACGTTACCCAGAAGCAACTGCACCATGCACATCGCACGGCAGTTCTGAGAGCCGTAGCTGTGCTGAGTCTGGCCGAGGGCGTAAAGAATGGAGCCGGCCTTGTCGCGCGCCCCGGTGGAAGCGTAAACCTCCCAGACCTTCTTCATCACGTCCGGATCCATACCGGTGATGCGCTGCACGAGCTCAGGCGTGTAGCGGGCGTAGTGCTTTTTGAGAATGTTTAAAACGCAATGGGGATCCGTGAGCGTCATGTCGCGCTTTAAAACCTTCAGATCCGGCGTCTTAAATTCGGGCGTACCCGGGCGGTTTACCCAGGCAAAAGCCGAGCCCTCGGACGTGTCCCACTGCAGGTGCTTCGCGACATCGTAGCCCCAGCTCGCGTTGGAATAGGTCTTCGTTTCCGGATCCCAGCCGGAGAAAAGGCCCTTCTCAGGATCGAACTTATAGTCGTCTGTCAGCAGGCACGCGGCATTGGTGTAATGCAGCATGTATTCCTTCTGATAGAGGTTGTTCGAAAGAATGTAATTGATGAGACCGCCGTAGAAGGCAAGGTCGGTACCCGGACGGATGCGGGCGTAGATGTCAGCCTGTGCGGCCGAACGGGAGTAACGGGGGTCGACAACGATCCAGGTCGCGCCCTTATCCTGTGCGCGCTCCACCCAGCGCGACGACAACGGGTGGTTTTCCACGTTGTTCGAACCGATCGACATGATGACGTCGGAATTGGCAAAGTCGCACCAGTGGCTCGTCATGGAGCCGCGGCCAAAGGAGGGCGCCAGGCCCGACACGGTCGAAGAGTGGCACACGCGCGTCTGGTTATCAATGGCGCAGATACCCATGGAACGGGCAAACTTCTGCACAAGCCATCCTTCTTCGTTATTGAGCTGAGCGGCCCCCAAGCTTGCCATACCGTCGCAGCGGTTTACGGTGACATCACCTTCTTTTTCAACGAAGGTCGCGTCACGGGTCTTTTTGATGTGGCGCGCGATTTCTTCAGCAGCCTGATCCCAGCTTAAGCGTTCCCAGGTTTTGCTCCCGGGGCGGCGCACCTGCGGATAGAGCACACGGTCCGGATGAAGTTTTGCCTTACGGTCTTCGGTGACGACGTTACGCAGGCCCCACATTGCGGCGCCCTTCGAGCACAGGCCCCCGAGGTTGACCGGATGGTCCGGGTCGCCTTCGAGGTTGATGAGTTCGCCGTCGCGCGACGAGCAGATCGTGCCGCAGCCGCCGGAGCAGTAGCAGCAGATGTTCGTCACTTCCTTGACGTTACGCAGCTTGTAGGGTTTCTTCGGTTCCTGAGCGGCAAAGGCCGTGCCCGAGGCGGCACCGACAGCACCGCCGCCGAACACCAGTCCGCGCTTGAGGAAACTTCTGCGTGAAAGTTCCATGGATCTCTCCTGAATTCAGGTAAGGGTTACTGCACGGACCTGAGGTCGGTGCCGTTAAGCCCGCCTGTCCGCACTATTCGTTTTGGCGTGAAAGGACCTTTCAGACAAGGCCCTTTTTCGCGTGTCGGCGGCTAGTTTCAAGAAATTTCAGAAGAGCGTCAATCGTTCTGACGGAGCATGTTTTAAAAGGATTTTCGCTATTCTTTTTATGAATAACGTTAGTTCTTTTCAGTAGGAGGATGCCCGAATAGGCAATAACGGCGGGACTTTTTTGAAAATCGGCCGCGAAAGGGCCTTCGACGTCGTACGCACAATGGGATAGGGCGGGATCGTTAAAAAAGGATTAATTTCTGAAAAAAGACTAATCCTTTTCGATTAGATCGCGCAAAAAGGGAAGCATAGCTTTTGATGTGTTTTATCGGCGGTTTTGTGGCTTTTTGGATGCCGGAGACCAACCGGATGACCGGGGGCGATGCCGGACGGCGATCCGGTTCGGTGAAAAAATCTTCAATACGATGAAAGAAATTGCGTAAAATATCTTCATCGTACTGAAGAATTTTGACATGACTTACATCAAGCGGACAATTGCAGAGGATCTTATGCGGCAGACGCCGCCCAAAGCCGTGGTGATTTACGGCGCACGCCGAACCGGCAAGACAACGGTACTGCGGGAGCTTCTCAAAGACGAAGACGTGGTTTGGTATTCGGGTG
Source organism: Duodenibacillus massiliensis (assembly GCF_900128485.1). Lineage (GTDB taxonomy): Bacteria > Pseudomonadota > Gammaproteobacteria > Burkholderiales > Burkholderiaceae_F > Duodenibacillus > Duodenibacillus massiliensis. Next base: position 232,184 of record NZ_LT635859.1, on the reverse strand, counting down.
ACGAACCCGATGACCGCGAGATGCTGCGTCTGAATTCCGCAGCTGACGTCAAGGCGCTTCTCACGCGCACCCGCTTTCTGGTGATTGATGAGGCGCAGCGCATCCCCGATATCGGACTCACGTTAAAGCGGCTCGTGGACATGAACGAAACGCTTAAGGAGCCCACGGCGATATTCGTCACCGGGTCTTCGGCGCTTACGCTTGCCGCGGGCGTCAAGGAATCTGCCATGGGGCGGCTCGTGACCCGGCAGCTCTGGCCTTTGTCCTTAAGAGAGCTCGCGCAGTCTCGCGGCAAAGGAAAGACCATTCAGAATCTTGGCTGGCATATGGTCTACGGGCTCTTTCCGGAAGTCTGCAACAAGCCGGAGGAGGCGGCCGATACGCTCACGGATTACGTGGACTCACTCCTTTTTAAAGATCTTTTTGCTTTGGCGGGGGTAAGAATGCCGCTGCCTTTTGAAAACCTCGTCAAGCACCTTGCATTAAACATCGGATCTGAAGTTTCTTTTGACGGACTCGCTCGCGAAGTGGGACTTGCCCGCAACACGGTGGAACAGTATGTGAGGCTGCTTGAAGAGTGTTTCATTGTGAAGGTTTGTCCGTCGTACTCACGCAATCCCGGCAATGCCTTAAAAAAAGGGCGCAAGATCTACTTCTGCGACACCGGGATCCGTAACGCCGTCATCAAAAACTTTGATCCTTTGTCTTCACGCGAAGATGCGGGGGCGCTTTGGGAAAACTTCTTCTATATGGAGCGCATTAAGCTGCATAGCCAGTTAAGGGACCTCACTGAGGTTTATTTCTGGCGTACCACCGGCCGCTCGCCCCGGGAGATCGATTTGGTGGAGGTTGGTCCCAAGAAAATCAATGCTTTTGAGTGCAAACTCTCGCCCACGGCACCTGTAAAGGGAAAGAGTGAATTTTTGAGTGCCTTTAAGGACGCGAATCTCTATCTGGTCACACCCAAAGACATCAGAAGCCCGCTCTTTGACGATGAGGGCGGAAAGAGATTGTCGGATGACAAAAATCTTCATTACGATGAAGAAAAATGACGCAAAATTCTTCAGCGTGCTGAAGAATTTTGACAGAGAAAGATTCTGCGGAAACGTCTGTTTCCTTTGCTAAAATAAGTTGTTTTCAGTAGCCGAAGCTTGGTGCGAGAAGTGCTGTCCTGACTTGCTCAGGATTTTCGCACGAGACTTTGGCCGTATCTTTTTAGACGGTGTCGTACCGACACGTTCTGCTATGGACAATATCCGTAACTTTTCCATTATTGCGCACATCGACCACGGCAAAAGTACGCTTGCCGACCGCCTGATCCAAACCTGCGGCGGTTTGACCGCACGTGAAATGAGCGAGCAGGTTTTGGACAGCATGGATCTCGAGCGCGAGCGCGGCATCACGATTAAGGCGCAGACGGCCTCCCTTAAGTACCGTGCCAAAGACGGCAAGACCTATGAGTTAAACCTCATCGATACCCCGGGGCACGTGGACTTTTCCTACGAGGTAAGCCGCTCGCTTTCGGCCTGCGAAGGGGCGCTTCTCGTGGTCGACGCCACCCAGGGCGTGGAAGCCCAGACGGTTGCAAACTGCTACACCGCGATTGACTTGGGTGTTGAAGTCGTCCCTGTTTTAAACAAGATGGACTTAAACAGCGCCAATCCCGACGCGGCCAAAGAAGAAATCGAGGACGTGATCGGGATTGATGCCACCGACGCCATTCCTTGTTCAGCGAAAACCGGCATGGGTGTGGAAGACATCCTCGAGCGCATTGTTTCGGATATTCCGCCCCCCAAGGGCGATGAAAACGCGCCCCTGCAGGCCTTGATCATCGACAGCTGGTTTGATAACTACGTCGGTATCGTGACCCTGGTGCGTGTGGTAAACGGCGTCATCCGTCCCAAGGACAAGGTGATGCTGATGGCAACGGGCGCTCAGCACCTTGTGGAGCAGGTCGGTGTCTTTACACCGAAAGCTAAGCAGCGTGAGTGCCTCAAACCCGGCGAAGTGGGCTTTGTCGTTTCGGGCATCAAGGAACTCAAAGACGCGCGCGTCGGCGACACGATCACAAGCGCTCAGAAACCGGCCTCTGAACCCCTGCCCGGCTTTAAGGAAGTCAAGCCCCAGGTCTTTGCTGGTCTTTACCCGGTGGAGTCCAACCAGTACGACGCGCTGCGTGAGGCACTTTTAAAGCTGCAGCTTAACGACGCGGCTTTGAAGTTCGAGCCGGAAGTCTCTCAGGCCTTGGGCTTTGGTTTCCGCGCGGGCTTTCTGGGCTTACTGCACATGGACATTGTGCAGGAGCGTCTTGAGCGCGAATACGACATGGACCTCATCACGACGGCCCCGTCCGTTGTGTACGAAGTGCTGATGACAAACGGCGAAGTCGTTCGGGTGGAAAACCCGAGTAAATTGCCGCCCGTTGATAAGATTGCTGAAATCCGCGAGCCCATTGACACCGTGACGATTTTCGTCCCCAACGATTACGTGGGCGCGGTGATGAAGCTTTGTCAGGAAAAGCGCGGTATTCAGATCAATATGGCCTACCACGGCCGCCAGGTGCATCTCACCTACGAGTTGCCCTTGGCGGAGATCGTGCTTGACTTCTTTGACCGCATGAAGTCCATCACCCGCGGTTACGCCTCGATGGACTATGAGTTCAAGGAATACCGGGCGTCTGACGTCGTCAAAGTCGACATGCTCATTAACGGCGACCGCGTGGACGCTTTAAGTTCCATCGTGCACCGCACCAATGCGGTAAGCCGCGGCCGTGACATCGTGACGCGTCTGCGCGGGCTCATCCCGCGTCAGATGTATGACGTGGCGATACAGGCAGCAATCGGCGGAAACATTATTGCCCGCGAAAACGTGAAGGCTTTGCGCAAGAATGTGCTTGCGAAGTGCTACGGCGGCGACATCACGCGTAAGAAGAAGCTTCTGGAAAAGCAAAAGGCCGGCAAAAAGCGCATGAAGCAGGTGGGAAGCGTGGAAATTCCGCAGGAAGCCTTCCTCGCCATCCTTCAGGTTGATGACAAGAAATAATTCGGGCCCACGACAGTCAACTACCCCTGACTGAAGTCAGAGGCTTGGCAACAAGTCTTGGTTGACTAGCCTCAGTCCGTTTTCGGACGGACTCCGTTGGTTGGGAATCCGTTCCGTCGCAAGACGGGACGCAAACAGGCACCGCGGGATGTCGATCCTAGTCCCGCGCTCTGCGGTCTGCGGTTAAAAGCTCTGAGAGGTAGGAGCGGTGCTTCAGACAACAAACCCCTTCCAACATTGGCGAAGGATCACCACCGACCGCAAGGTCGAGCAGACGGAGCCCGTGAGGTATCCGTCAATGGAGAACACTTTGAAAGTTTTTGTGTTGAATATGCGCGGGCAACCGCTCATGCCGTGCTCCCCGCCCAAGGCGCGTAAGCTCCTTCGAGCCGGGAAGGCCGTGCCTGTGCGCCGAACGCCCTTTGTGATTCAACTGACGGTGCCGACGGGCGAAACCAAGCAGCCGATCAGCTTGGGTGTGGATGCGGGCTACAAGCACGTCGGCCTGAGCGCAACGACCGCCAAGGAAGAGTTGTTGGCTTCCGAGGTCGAACTGCGGCAGGACGTGACGGGCTTGCTCTCGGATCGCTTGGCACTTCGCCGCTCCCGACGCAACCACAAGACCCGCTACCGTGCGCCGCGTTTTGACAATCGCGTTCGATCAAAGCACAAGGGCTGGCTTGCGCCGTCCGTGGAGAACCGCATTCAGGCGCACATATCGCGCATTGAAGCGGTTTGCCGAGTGCTTCCGATCACCAAAATCGTGATTGAAACCGCATCCTTCGACATTCAGAAGATCAAAAACCCGGAGATTGAAGGCGAAGGCTATCAGCAGGGCGAGCAGCTTGGCTTTTGGAACGTGCGCGAATATGTGCTGTTCCGCGACGGTCACGTTTGCCAAGCCTGCAAAGGCAGATCGAAAGATCTGATTCTCAACGTGCATCACATTGAGAGTCGGAAAACGGGAGGCGACGCGCCGGGCAACCTCATCACACTGTGCGAGACGTGCCACAAGGCGTATCACGCAGGCAAGTTGAAGCAGTTCAGTCCCCGGCGCGGCGCTTCTTTCAGGGCAGAGACTTTCATGGGCATCATGCGTTGGACGGTGCTCAACCGCCTGCGCGAGCGCCATCCCGAATTGCCTGTCACGAATACCTACGGGTATCTGACAAAACACAAGCGCATCGTCGCGGGCTTGCCAAAGACGCATTGCGCGGACGCTTTCTGCATTGCTGGCGTCCTCGACGCAAAACGTCGGGGCGAATACCTGTTTCAGAAACAGACGCGCCGCCACAATCGCCAGATCCACAAGCTGACGATTCTCAAAGGCGGTGTGCGCAAGCGCCATCAGGCTCCGTACCTAGTGCACGGCTTCAGGCTCTTTGACAAGGTGCTGTGCAAAGGGGAAGTCGGCTTTATTTTTGGCAGACGCTCCTCGGGTGCATTCGATGTGCGCCGTCTGGACGGTACAAAGATTTCTGCCGGTATTTCCTACAAGAAACTTTCGCTTCTTGAGCAGCGAAAGATGTTTTTAACTGAACTGAGAAAGGAGGGCCGCGATTCCTCCCGCGTCTGAAGACGCGGGTTTCCTCGCGGAATTTCTATGAACTTTGCTCTCATTCTTTTTCTGCTCACGGTCTTTACCGGGGTGATGTGGGTCTGCGACAAACTTGTCTGGGCCAAAAAGCGTAAGGCTGAAGCTAAGCGCCTTACGGACGACTTTGATGCCGCCAACCGCGAGGCTGTGGATCGGGGTGAACCCGTGGTGCTGCAGGAGCGAAGCCGCATTGCGGCGGGCGCCCTGCGTGAGCCCTGGTGGATTGATTACACGGCCGGTCTCTTCCCGGTTATTTGTATCGTCTTTTTGCTGCGCTCCTTTTTGTTTGAGCCCTTCCGCATTCCCTCGGGCTCGATGCTCCCGACCCTTCACATCGGCGACTTTATTCTGGTGAATAAGTACGAGTACGGCGTAAGGCTCCCGGTTCTCGGCACCAAGGTTCTCGAGGTGGGGACTCCCAAGCGCGGTGACGTTGTGGTCTTCCGCTATCCGATGGACACGCAGGTTGACTACATTAAGCGCGTGGTGGGCCTGCCCGGTGACACCGTGACTTACGTGAACAAAAAGATTATGGTAAACGGCAAGGAAATGCCGCAGAAGATCCTGGGCGACTGGGTCGATTCCGATACGCTCGTGACGCTTTCTGAGCGTGAGGAGACGCTCGGTGACGTCACGCACATCATGGCTGTTGACGAGCGCGCGCCGATGGGCTTAAGGGGCACCCCTTACGACCGGGCGCTTGAGTCCTGCAAGTACTACTCCAACGGCTTTGTCTGCAAGGTTCCCGAAGGCCACTACTTCATGATGGGCGACAACCGCGACAACAGCGAAGACAGCCGCTACTGGGGTGTGGTGCCCGACAGCTACCTTGTGGGCCGGGCGTTTCTGATCTGGGCCAATTTCGGCGATATGAGCCGTATCGGTTTCTTCCGTTAACCGCAGAAGGGGAGGTTTTATGTCGATGCCTGCGCGTCGTGTGCTTCTTGATCTCTCGGTTCTGGAAGAGAGAATCGGCTACACGTTTAAAAAGCGCGCGCTTTTGGTGCGCGCGGTCACGCACAGAAGTTTCGGTGCCGAACACAACGAGCGGCTCGAGTTTCTCGGGGACTCGGTTTTAAATTGTGTGGTGGGGCACGCGCTTTTTTTAAGAGACAAGCACTACACCGAAGGGGTGCTCTCGCGCACCCGCGCCAATTTCGTCTGCGAAAAGACGTTGGACGAAATCGCCGCTGAAATTGATATCGGAAGCTTTATCCGCTTGGGTGAAGGCGAACTCAAAACGGGGGGCGCCAAGCGCCCTTCGATTCTTGCGGACGCCTGTGAGGCGGTTTTCGGCGCGGTGTTTCTGGACGGCGGCTTTGAAGCCGCGCAGCGCGTGATTCTGCGGCTTTATGAGCCGATTCTTGCGGCCGGGAACGTCACACCCGAGCGCTTTGCCAAAGACGCCAAAACGCAGCTGCAGGAATTTCTGCAGGCTGCGCACATGAAGCTCCCTGAATACCGCGTGATCACCACGACGGGTGCAGCGCACAATCAGACGTTTCGCTGTGCCTGCGTGATTGAAAATCCGGCGGTGACCTGTGAGGGTGAGGGTAAGAGCCGGCGCGCCGCCGAGCAGATGGCGGCAGCGGCGGTGCTCGCGAAACTGCAGGCCGTAAAATCGTAAGGAGAGTGCGATGACGCAAAGCAATCATCCCGTGTCTGAAACAGACGCAAAGCCCGCCTTTCACTGCGGCTATGTGGCGGTGATCGGGCGTCCCAACGTCGGTAAATCCACATTAATTAACGCGATCGTCGGTGAAAAGGTCTCGATTACGAGCAAAAAACCGCAGACCACGCGTGACCGCGTATTGGGTGTCGTCACCTACCCCGATGCCCAGTTAATCTTCATGGATACGCCCGGGTTTCAGTCGCGCTACAACTCGCAGCTTTTAAGCCGCATGAACCGTACGGTGCGAAATACCCTCTCGGAAGTTGACGCCGTTCTCTTTGTGATTGACGCACAGGGCTGGAAAGCCGAGGATGTGAACGTCCTGCGGCTTTTAAACCCCAAGCAGACAAACGTCATTCTTGTGTTAAACAAGATCGATCAGGTCAAGGACCGCGATAGGCTCCTGCCCCTGATGGCCGAATCGATGCAGAAGTTTCCGTTTGCGGCGATTGTGCCGGTGTCGGCGGAAAAAAATAAGCGGCTCGATGAAGTGGTGGACGAAGTGAAAAAACTGCTTCCTGAGTCCGTGCCTTACTTTGATCCGGATCTCTACACCGACCGGTCGCCGCGGTATCTCGCCGCCGAAACGATCCGCGAAAAGGCGTTTCGCCTTTTAGGGGACGAACTTCCCTACGGCGTCGCGGTGACGATCGAGCGCTGGCAGGAGGACGACAAGGAAGCGCAGATTGACGCGTGCCTTATTGTTGAGCGCGAAAGCCACAAACCGATTGTGATCGGTGAGGGCGGCGCAAAACTGCGCGAAATCGGAAGGCTTGCACGCATCGATATTGAAAAGATGCTCGGCAAACACGTGCATCTGCAGGTCTGGGTGCGTGTGCGGCGCGGCTGGAGCGACGACGTAAAGGCCCTTAAAACGCTCGGGTATGACTGATACCAAAGACGTCTCGGACGACAGTGACACGCTGCCGGAGCCCACTGAGCCCTCGCTCATGGCTCTGAAGGCTTTTGCTAAAGAGGCTGGTGAACCTGCGAAGGTTTTAAAGGTGAGGGACGAACCCGCGTTTGTCCTTCGCACCTGGCCCTGGAAGGAATCAAGCGTTATTGCCGAATGCTTTACCAAGCGCCACGGGCGTCAGGTGATGTCGGTAAGGGGGGCCAAGCGCCCCGGGGGCCGTTTTCGCGGTCTCATCAATCCCTTTTCGCCTCTCATCATCAACTATAACGGCGCGGGTGAGGTGAAAAACCTCACGGTGGCGCGCTGGCTCGGGGGGCTCACGCCGCTTGCGGGTGACGCCCTTCTTTCGGGTTTTTACATCAACGAACTCGTTTTAAAGCTCACGGAACCGGCGGACCCACAGCCAGCGCTTTTTGACGCCTATACGCGGACCCTGAAGGCTCTTGCCGAAGGCACGGCCGTGCAGCAGGCGCTGAGGATCTTTGAAGTGGACCTGCTTCGGATTCTGGGCTGGGGGCAAAGTGCCCGGGCCGGTAAAGAAGACGAAGACTGTGTGGTGGAGGGCGGCGAATTGGTTCCGGTCAGTGACGCGGGGCAGCGCGCCTCTGAGCTCCCCCTTGTGCCCGCACGTGTGGCGCACGCGGTCTTCACACAGGACTTCAGTGACGAAACGATTCTTGTCGCCGCACGCAATGTGCTGCGGCTTCTGATCGGCTACTATGTGGGCCAAAAGGGCCTTAACGTCAGAAAAACCATGGCTCAGTGGCAGCAGTTCTGACGCGCTTTTTCCAGTGATTTGACGGCGGATTTTGATTTCTCATGACGACAAAGCTTTCGGTTAATCTCAATAAGATTGCGCTTTTACGTAATTCCCGCGACGGCAACACCCCGAACCCCGTGATCTTCGGGGCCCTGGCGCTCAAGGCGGGCGCCGCGGGCCTCACGGTCCATCCGCGGCCTGATGAGCGGCATATCAGGCCCGACGACGTCACGGCCCTTTCCCGTTTACTTAAGGCCTGGCCCGGCCGGGAATTTAATATCGAAGGCAACCCCTTCATGAACCTGATGGAGCACGTGCGAAACGTCCGCCCCGATCAGGCGACCTTTGTTCCGGACAGCCTCGCGCAGAAAACGAGCGATCACGGCTGTGACCTCAAAAAAGACGGCGCGGCCTTTGAAAAGGTTGTTGCCGAAGCCAAGGCCTTAGGCGTTCGCGTGAGTCTTTTTATGGACCCCGAGCCAGAAAATATGAAACTTGCCAAAGATGTGGGGGCTGACCGCATCGAGCTTTATACCGAAAGCTATGCCGCTACGCGGGGCACCGGAGCGGCGGCTGCGGAACTTACGCGCTTTGCGGAGTCCGCGCAGGCGGCGCACGAAGCGGGGTTAGGCGTTAACGCCGGGCACGATCTGAGTCTTGCGAACCTCGAAGAGTTGCTTGTTGCCTGCCGCTACATTGATGAAGTCTCGATCGGGCACGCCCTCATTGCCGAAGCCCTGGAATACGGGATGACGGAAACCGTCGGGCGGTACAACGGCATCATTCTCAGAGCCGACGACCGTATTCGTTTTGCAAAATAACCGTCAGAAAGACACCACGAAAAGGAAATCTGCCATGCCCGGTCCTCTTGTCTGCGACATAGCTTCCACCGAACTCACCGACCACGAAGTTGCCCGCATCAGAAGTCCCCTGGTGGGCATGGTGATTCTTTTTACCCGCAACTACAAAAATCCCGCGCAGCTTAAAAAACTCTGCTACAGCATCCATGCCGTGAAACCTGACGTGCTGATCGGTGTGGATCACGAAGGGGGCCGCGTGCAGCGCTTCCGCGAGGGCTTTACCGAAATCCCGAGCATGCACACCTATGGGGAACTCTGGAAAGCGGACCCCGAAGCCGCCGCCCGCAGCCTCACCGCAGCGGGCTACGTGATGGCAAGCGAACTCAGAGCCTGCGGCGTGGACTTTACGTTTGCGCCGGTTTTGGACCTTGACTGGGGTAAGTGCGAAGTGATCGGCGAGCGCGCGTTTTCTCTGGATCCGCGCGTGGTGACGCGGCTCGCGCGAGCGTTGAGCCAGGGGATGCTTATTGCAGGGATGGCCAACTGCGGCAAACACTTCCCCGGTCACGGCTTTGTTTCGGCGGACAGCCACAAGGAGCAGCCGGTGGATGACCGTGAGGCCGACCGGATCCTTCACGCGGACGCCAAGCCCTACAGCTGGATGGGCGCGGGGCTTTGTTCCGTGATGACCGCGCATATCCTTTATCCGGCTTTAGACAGCGTTCCCGCCACGTACTCGGAAAAGATTTTGAAAGGCATTTTGCGCGACGAACTGCGCTTTACGGGCCTGGTGTTCTCTGACGACCTTTCTATGAAGGGCGCGGGCACCGGGGGCGACATTTTGGAGCGCGCCAAAGCCGCGCTTAAGGCAGGGTGTGATGCGCTCATCGTCTGCAATTCCCCGGAAGAAGCCGATACGCTGACGGCAAAATTGGAGTGGAGGCCCACCGCCGACTTTCGCGAGCGCTGGCAGAGAATCGTTCCCCGCGGCATGGCGCCTGCGCGCGACGAACTCAAGTGCACGGCGCTTTATAAAGTGGCGCTGCAGCAGATGAAGCCTTAAGAGAAAGTGCCTGCTTCTGCGCCTGACTCCGTCAATGGAATTAGGAGGTTGGGCGCAGACGGGCTGACATAACTCAGGTATTACCGAAGAGCCTTTGACAGGCCTTTCAAATCCCCATATTCTCTCCGACATCTCAAACAAATTTTTTTTCAGAGGAGGCGGACGATGAGCGCGATGACGATGCACGGCAATTGTTGCTGTACGTGTTGTGTGCGTTTTCTGCCTCCGGTTAGCCTGAGCCTGCAGTAAGGCTCGTCATACATAACGAAACAGGGGACCGGCGGCAATGCGTGCGGTCCTTTTTTTGTTGCCTGCGCGCCTTGCCTTCCGGATAAACACAAATTGCTTGATCTGGACTTTATGGCGAAGTACCTCCCGTGGTACACCGACGCGGCGCTTTTAACTCTTCGTGTCGGCGCGCTCGGGATTGTGCTCGCGCTCGCAGCGGGCCTTGTGGTCGCCGTCGTGCGCTACTACCGCATACCGGTGCTCGCGCAAACCGCGGCCATCTACACGGAGCTCTCCCGCAACACGCCGCTTCTGGTGCAGCTCTTTTTTCTGTACTTTGGACTGCCCAAAATCGGGGTGCGGCTTTCCGGCGAATGGTGCGCCGTCATAGGCCTTGTTTTCTTAGGCGCAAGCTACATGGCCGAAGCCTTAAGAAGCGGGCTTACGGCCGTAGAAAAAATTCAGACGGAATCCGCGCGTGTGTTGGGTCTCTCGCCCCTGCAGACCATGCGCTTTGTGGTGCTGCCGCAGGCGCTTGCCGTCGCAATGCCCGGTTTTGTCGCAAACGTCATTTTCCTCATCAAAGAAATATCGGTTGTAAGCGCCATTGCGCTGCCGGACCTGATGTACGTCACAAAGGATCTGATCGGCAACTACTACAAGACCGACGAGGCACTCTTAATGCTCGTCGTGGCCTACATCATCATTTTGCTGCCGGTGTCGCTTTTCGGTTCCTGGCTTGAAAGGAGGATGCGTCATGCAGGCTTCGGGGTATGAGGTACTTCTTAACGTCGACAACGTGAGGCGCCTTTTGGAAGGCCTTCTGATGACCTTAAACGTGAGCCTTGTGAGTGTGGCTTTGTCGCTTCCCTTGGGCGTTCTTTTCGGCATGGTGATGCGCATCAACAATCCGGTCACCAAAATCGCAAGCCGCACGTATCTGGAATTTATCCGGATCATGCCGCAGCTTGTACTTCTTTTTGTCGTCTACTTCGGTTTTACGCGCAGTTTCGGCTGGAACCTCTCGGCCTACACGAGTTCGATCATTGTCTTTACGGCCTGGGGAACGGCGGAAATGGGGGACCTCGTGAGAGGCGCTCTCGGGAGCATCCCGCGGCATCAGTACGAAAGCGCGCATGTGCTGGGTTTGTCGCCTCTGCAGACCTATCGGTTTGTGATCATTCCGCAGACGCTGCAGCGCCTGGTGCCTCCGGCGATCAATCTCGTAACGCGCATGATCAAGACGACAAGCCTCGTGGTGTTGATCGGGCTCGTTGAAGTGCTCAAGGTCGGTCAGCAGATCATTGACGCAAACCGCTTTCAGTTTCCGACCGCGGCGCTTTGGATTTATGCCGCCGTCTTTCTTTTGTACTTTTTTGCCTGCTGGCCGATCACGCTTGCCGCAGGGCACTTTGAGAAGAAATGGAGTCGTTCATGACGCAACCTGAACTGCAGACGAAGGGCCTGGTGAAGCGCTTCGGAGCCAATACGATTCTAGACGGCATCGATTTTTCGCTTGCCAAAGGCGAAGTCGCGGTGATTCTGGGGCCGAGCGGCTGCGGAAAATCCACGTTTTTGCGGTGCCTCATAGGCCTTGAAACGATCGACGCGGGGGAGGTGCTTCTCAAGGGTAAACCCGTCACGTACGCGGGCACGTTGCGTAACGGCCTCGGAATGGTGTTTCAGAGTTACGACCTTTTTCCGCATCTCACAGTCCTTGAAAACGTGACGCTTGCTCCCGTGCAGGTCGCCGGAAAAACCAAAGTTGAGGCACAGAAAACGGCCGAGACGCTTTTAAAGCGCGTGGGTCTTTGGGAAAAGCGGGACTTTTACCCCAGGGAACTCTCGGGCGGCCAAAAGCAGCGTGTGGCCATCGTGCGGGCGCTCGCAATGAATCCGAGTGTGATGCTTTTTGACGAGGTGACGGCGGCATTGGACCCGGAGATGGTGCACGAAGTGCTGCAGGTGATCCTGGAACTTGCCGACGAAGGCTTAAGCATGGTGATCGTCACGCACGAAATGCAGTTTGCGCGCTCTGTTGCGGACCGGATCGTCTTTTTTGACGGCGGCCACATCGTGGAAGAGGGAAGGCCTGAGGAGTTCTTCACGCACCCAAGGAGCGAGCGTGCGCGGGAGTTTCTGCACACCTTCGATTACGAAAGAAAAACCAAGGTTTCAGCGGACACCGACGGCAGATGACGACGCCGGTGTCTTACGCCCGGCCCCTCGGCCGGGACTCTTAAACAATCGTCATTCATGGACACATACAGGGAAAAACAAAATGTCTTCTTCTTTAATCCGTCGCCTTGCCGCCACTGCGGCAGCGCTTACCACCGCCTTTACGGCCGCTTCGTTTTCCGTTGAAGCCCGACCGCTTGATGCAATTCAGAAAAGCGGCGAAGTCGTAATCGGCGTTTTTTCCGATAAGGCCCCGTTCGGCTACGTTGACGCCAAGGGGAACTATCAAGGCTACGACGTCTATTTCGGTAACCGTCTCGCTAAGGACTTGGGCGTCAAGGTGAAGTACGTGTCCGTGGATCCGGCAAGCCGCGTGGAATTTCTCGTGACCGATAAAGTCGACATCATTCTGGCCAATTTCACCGTAACAAAAGAACGCGCCGAAAAGGTGGACTTTGCGCTGCCCTACATGAAGGTGGCTCTGGGCGTTGTGTCGCCCGAGAGCGCACCGATCACAAAGGTTGAGCAGCTCAAAGGCAAGACCCTCATCATCGCCAAAGGGACAACCGCTGAAACCTACTTCCAGGAAAATCATCCGGAAGTGCGTCAGCAGAAGTACGATCAATACGCCGACGCCTATAACGCGCTCTTAGACGGCCGCGGTGACGCGTTTTCCACCGACAACACCGAAGTCCTTGCCTGGGCGCTCGTGAACAAAGGCTTTACCGTCGGGATCACTAAGCTCGGCAACCTCGACACGATTGCCGCGGCTGTGCAGAAAGGGAACAAGTCGCTTCTGGACTTCATCAACACTGAAATCGTGAAGCTCGGTAAGGAACAGTTCTTCCACAAGGCTTATAAGGAAACGCTCGCGCCCGTCTACGGCGCGGCTTCTAACCCCGATGACCTTGTCGTTGAAGGCGGCAAGCTCTGACGGATCTAAACAACCCGCGTTTGAAAGCGCGGGGTTTCCTGACACGGTGCAGGCTTTCCCGCAAACAGCCAAGGTGTTTGAGGCCTTGTCTGCCCGGGCGTCCCCTGCACCACAGGAACATTTAAAACGCAACCGCTCTACGGGTACGGGCTTCATCAGCTCGATCCGTCGGTTCCGGCGAAGGACAGCTTCGTCTTGCCGATTCGCTGGTTTGTACTGCACTATCGATCCGGCGTTCCCTGAGACTTGTTTGTGCCTCGCAAGCGCTGATTGCTCAGCCATCAGATCGTAGCTGTCAGTGGCGGGATCCGCAAAATACAGGTTCATGGCGGCCGCAAGGTCGCGGTCCATGTACCAGTCCGTGTCTCCCAACGGATGACTTCTCTCCCAAAGAGCCTTCTTACGGTACGTTCCCGTTTCGGGATCGTGCTGACTCGGGCGCAGTTTTGCGGGGACTGACTTCCACCACACAACAGCCGGCGCTCAATGCCCTGCCAGACACGTGTGGCAATTTTCTGCGCTTCGTTGATGCCGATGCGCTTTGTAAAGCCGCCCTTGGCACGGTGCTCTTTCACGACAGTATGCAGTGCATACTCGGTTAGCCCGGCGGATTTCTGAATTTCCTTAAACCGCTTGTTACGGTCTTTGCCCTTGGGCATCGCGGCCGTGAGCTTTCATGCTTCAGTGCTTTTCATGGCGCGCACGTGTTTCTTTGCCGTTCCAAGAACAGCATTGAAGAGCTGGCGTGCATCGGAAAAGTAGGTCTCCAGCGCACTTTCCTGATCCTCTCCGGTTTTCAGGCCCAGCTCGATGACAAAGGACGGTGTGCGCGATTTCACAGCGGCTGAATATACCTTAAGCGAAAACTATGTGCATGGTTTGGCTGCGTTTGCTCCAAGATTAAAAAATTTCGAAAGCCCGCATTCCTCCCGGGGCTCAAGCCCCGGGCTTCCTGCGGGAAATTCTGTGAACGGCGGGCGGCGTCCAGGCCAAAGGGAGAGCCCGGATTTTGCCCGCCGGTTTTTGTGCGTCTGCTAAAAATGCGTGAATAGGTCTTTCACTTGAGGCAAAACGCGTCCGTTTCCTGTAAAACGGAGGTAACGCAACCGCCTGATTAAAAGGCAACCGATGATTATCGAATCGCTTCTTGACACCGACCTCTACAAATTCACAATGATGCAGTGTGTGCTGCATCAGTTTCCGGGGGCGGAGGTGAGTTACCGCTTCCGCTGCCGCACGCCCGGCGTTGATCTTTCGCCCTATGCCGATGAGATCCGCGATGAGGTCATGCATCTTTGTACGCTCACCTTTAAGGACGCGGAACTTGCGTACTTAGGGGGGCTGCGCTTTATTAAAAGCGACTTTGTGGATTTTCTGAGTCTTTTTCACCTGAAAGACAAGTACATCCGGGTGACGAAGGATCCTGCCTGTGACTTTGGTCTTTCGATCGAAATCACGGGGCCGTGGCTGCACACGATTCTTTTTGAAATCCCGATTTTGGCGATTGTGAACGAAGTCTATTTCCGGCACATTGCGCCCGTGCCCGATGAAGCCGAAGGGATGCGGCGCTTACGAGCCAAGATTGCGCTTCTGAAAAATGAACCGGACAACGCTGATCTGCGCGTAAGCGACTTCGGCACCCGCCGCCGCTTTTCGCGCGCCTGGCAGGAAAAGGTGGTGCGGGTTTTGATTGATGAACTCGGAAGCCCCATTTTTTCGGGCACGAGTAACGTTGATCTCGCGCGCCGCTACGGGCTTGTCTCAATCGGCACCATGGCGCACGAGTACCTGCAGGCCTGTCAGGCCCTGGGCCCGCGCCTTCGTGACAGCCAGGTCTTCGGCTTTGAGATGTGGGCCAAAGAGTACCGCGGGGACTTGGGCATTGCGCTTTCTGACGTCTACGGGATTGAACCCTTCCTCAAAGACTTCGATATGTACTTCTGCAAGCTCTTTGACGGGGCAAGGCACGATTCGGGCGACCCCTTTGTCTGGGGCGAGCGGATGATCGAACACTACAGGGCGAATAAGTGTGATCCCCGCGGCAAAAGTCTCGTTTTCAGTGACGGCCTCACGGTTCCGCGGATCATCGAGCTTTACCGGAGATTTCACCGCCGCATCGGCATCGGTTTCGGTATCGGCACCAATCTCATGAATGACCTGGGGCCACAGCCCTTAAACATCGTCGTGAAGATGGTGAGGGCAAACGGCCAGCCCGTGGCGAAGATTTCCGATAACCCCGTCAAGGGGATGTGCGACGATCCGACGTATCTCGCGTACCTGCGGCAGGTCTTCGGTATGCCGGATAAAAGCGTTCCGTAATGCGACTTTTGTGCGGGTAATTACGGACTAAATGCGACAATTTGTTAATTTCGTACCATTCTTTAGCTAAAATCAAGCCTCCGAAGTTCCGGCGGGGCGGTTTTGGCCCGTCGGCACGACTTTTTCTCTCAAAAACGGGAGTACAGATTGTTGCGACGCATTTTGACGGCGGCAGCCCTGACGGGCCTTCCCGCACTCACGCAGGCTGCCGGACTTAACGGCGCCGAGCTCTCCTTGTGGTGGGCCGTGCCTTTTGCGGGCATTCTTTTGTCGATTGCCCTGTTTCCGCTCTTAGCCCCTTCCTTCTGGCACCACCATTTCGGTAAGGTCGCCGTTTTCTGGGCGCTTTGCTGCGCGGTGCCGCTTTTTATCTATGCGGGCACGTCAACCGCCACGGGCGCCGTGGCGCACGCCATTCTCGGTGACTACATCCCGTTTCTGCTCTTTGTAGGCGCACTTTTTGTGGTTGCGGGCGGCATTCATGTGAAGGGAAGTTTCGTCGGTAAGCCCCTTGTAAACGCCGCGTTTCTTCTGATCGGCGCGTTTTTTGCAAACCTCATGGGTACAACGGGCGCGGCGATGCTGCTCATTCGCCCCCTGATTGCGGCCAATGAAGGGCGGCGTCTCAAGATGCACACCTTCATTTTCTTTATCTTCATTGTGGCTAACGTGGGCGGGTGCCTTACGCCCCTGGGAGACCCCCCGTTGTTCCTCGGGTTCTTGCGCGGCGTTGACTTCTTCTGGACGACGGTGCACCTCCTGCCGCCTCTGCTCGTGACGCTGGCGCTTTTGATGGCGGTGTACCTCGCCATTGAAGTGTATTGCTACCGTAAGGAAGTCCGTGAGGGAACGTTTGTACCGAATAACGATCAGTCCGTGCCTTTCGGCATTGACGGCGCCGTCAATTTCCTCTGGCTTGTCGGCATTATCGGTGCGGTGCTGATGAGCGGCTTCTGGAAAAGCGACGTGCACTTTGAAGTGCTCACGGTGCATCTGACCCTTCCCGGTCTTGTGCGTGATGCGCTCTTTATCCTCTTTGCGGTTTTGTCGCTTGCCACTACGCCCAAGATTGCCCGTACGGCCAATCAGTTCACATGGGCGCCGATTGCCGAAGTCGCCAAACTCTTTTTCGGTATCTTTATCTGCATCGTGCCGGTGCTTGAGATGCTGAGAGCCGGTCACGACGGCGCGTTTGCAGCGCTCGTCTCTCTGGTGACGCACGATAACGGTGACTTCAACAACGTCATGTTCTTCTGGCTCACGGGTACGCTGTCGGCGTTTCTGGATAACGCGCCCACCTACCTCGCCTTCTTTAACCTGGCGGGCGGCGATCCCATGAGCCTGATGACTGAGCACGCAAGGACTCTGGCGGCCGTTTCGATGGGCGCGGTCTTTATGGGTGCCGTCACCTATATCGGCAACGCCCCGAACTTTATGACGGTGGCGATCGTGCACGAACGCGGCATCAAGATGCCGAGCTTTTTCGGTTACATGCTTTGGTCCGTGGGGATTCTCTTCCCGGTCTTTTTCATCGTGGATATGATTTTCCTGTGATGCACCACCGGATAAAAACAAAAATTCCGTAGTTTTTCAGCGGCCGATGGGTAACTAACCTGCCGGCCGCTTCATTTTAATGTGTCGATACAGCGATCCTGGTCGGCACAAGGAGACAAAGTCATGCAGTACAAACCGCACACGGCCGCGTTGATCACAGCGTGCGCGATTTTGACGGCAATGCCGGCGACGGCGGCAGTGCAGATAAAAGAATGGAGCAGTTGCGGAGGTGAGGGTGTAGCCGCCTGTTCCGATTATTCATCGGGGGTTGAGTTTCTGCCGGCGACTGAAGGTGAGCAGCCCTATGCTCTGCTTGCAAATGCCCCTCTTACGATTAGCGGAGACGTAGCATTGAAAGGGCCGGGCAAGCTGATACTGGATCAGGGAGCGCATTCTGTGGCAGGGAAGTTTGAGTTCGAAGAAGGGAGCCTGGAAATATCGGGTTCACTTGATCTCACCGGCGACGGACTGTTGGGAACGATCACAGTGTGGAATGACGCAGCGGTTGAAGAAGCTGCCCCCGGAAAAGTGACATTCGGTCAGGGGTTTTATTCCGTTTCGTCTCTGCGGGTTGACTCCGGTGCGGCGGTTCATGTTGCCGGGAGCAGCACGTCAGAGCTTTACGCGCCTGCCATGGTCCTTGTCGGACAATTGGCTAGGCCGGATTTGGGTTACAGCGTGAGTTCGGGCGAAATGCCGTCTGCCGCACCGGCGGCTCTCACGGTCACCGGCGACAGCGTCTTTGTCATCGGCGACCGTCTTCTTTCAGCCTACGGCAAAGATCAAAAGGGCCTCAACAGTCTTTTAGCGCAGGGGGCTCTCGCCAAACCCGGCACCCGTGCGGTGTTTGTGAGCGACGGCACCGCGGAATCTCAGATCAAAGACGCAGGGGTTGCGCTGGAGGTCGGTGTCACTGAAACCGACCCGGCAACGGACGCGGGCTTTACCGGGATCCGCATCGGCTCAGCCGGACGGTGGCTTCTGGACGCTTCGGGCCTAACAACAACGCGGGCATCTGCTGACCTAAAAAGCGTGACGGCTCTGACCGGAGCGCACCTTGTGATCACCGGCTGGGATGGTAAAAACCCCTTAAACCTCACGCTTGATCAGTCCTGGACCGATGATATGGTGACCATCACGGGCACGCGTTTCTGGGGTGACTTCACGATCGAAAACGGCACGCTTGCCGTTACACGGCGCTACTGGAAGGATGCGGCGGGGTTAAAAGCCCGGGCGCTTGCGGGACGCGTGGAGACGATTCTGGACGCCAAGCCCGAGGCTAACCTCGCGCTTTACGGTGCTGGTCACAGCTACATCAACGATCTTTTTGACGGTAAGGGCGCCACAGGGCACAGTGTTGAGACCGCAGCTTCGGCGGCGCTTGACTCCTCGGCTTTTATGCCCGCGGCCTTTGGCCTCGTGCAGACTGCGCAGCGCATGCAGACAACGGCGCACGACATGTTGCTTTCCCACGACGTGAGGCAAAACGGGCTTCTTACCGAAACGAACAAATACTGGTGGGCGGACGTGAGAACCGGCCGCTTTGATTCGGGCGACATGGTTTCGGGCTACGACTGGACGTATGAGGCTGACATCACGAGCGGAATCCTCGGCCTGGACTGGCATTTCTCCGACAAATGGGCCGTCACCGTCGCGATGAGTGCGGCTACGGCCGATATCGACAACAACGGCTTTGTGATTGACGGCTTTACTGCGGAGAACACCGCGGCCGGCGCCGGTGCTGCGCTTTTTTATGATGCGGGAACCTGGGGAACGGTGACGGCAGCCGTTACCTATACGGCCGCTCAGGGCGAAGCAAAAAAAGTCGAAGTGGAGCGCCGCTTTATCACGGAACCCGAAATAAAGAGCCTCACGGCGGGATTTGAATGGCGGGCCGTACCGTACGGGACGCCGGATTTGTGGTGGCAGCCTGCGGCGTCTGTTTCCTATAACACAGCCAAAGTCAGTGACGGGTCCGTGCGGATTAACGGCGGAACCGCTGTTTCGGGAACCGCCTTTGAAACGGAAACGGAGAAACTTCAGTGGATGAGCTTCAGAGCAGGGCTTAAAGCTGCGGGGAGCTGGTCCTACAGCTACTTTACGCTCACGCCCTCGGCGGAACTTTCGGCCGAAATAAATACCGGAGACACTGACTGGAATATCACGAGCCGCCTTGCCAACGATACCGTCACCTCGTCCGTTACTTTTAACGGTGTGCCGCAGTGGCGGCTGGCCGCTTCGGCGGGATTTGAACTTGCAACTTCCCGGCAGATTGAAGAAACCGAGGGCGGCATTTTCGGGTTCGGCGCCAAACCCACCGGCAACCTCATTCCTGTTTACTGGACGCTGGGCGTTAAGGCCGGAGGTGAAGTCGCTCAATACGGTATGAAGGGCGTCTGGGCGGCGCTTACCTACCGGGCGCTTTTCTGACGAGGGGGTTGGTGTGCCCGATACGTTCGGCAACACTGCGGGCACAAAGAAAGTAAAGCTTTGCGGGTTGAGTCGGTACAATTAAAAAGTCTGTTTTCCAAGACCGCAGGCGGCCGACATTTTCCCGGGCCGCCCGCGTTTTTCCCGGATTAGAGTCTCAAGATGTCTGAAGTCACGCAAACCACTGATACCCCCACAGCTGAAGTGACCGGGACGCCTGACTGGCGTCTCGCGCGCCGTCTGGTGGAGCCCCTTTACCGTGAGCAAAAGCTCTTTACGGGAGAAGACCGCCTCACGCACGCCGACGGCATGGCCGACATTCTGCGCGGGGTGCGCGACGATGATGAGCTTCTCTGTGCGGCTTACCTCTTTGACGTCGCCGACTGCGTGCATGACTCCGAAGAGTGGATTGAAAAAACGTTCGGACCGGTGGTGCTGCAGCTTGTCACTGACCTGCAGCGCCTGGTGAACGTAAGCCAGCGGGCGCGAAGCGACAAACGGGACGTCTATCAGCCCGAAGCCTTAAGACGCATGCTTTTGGCGATGTGCCACGATCTGCGCGTGGTGATTCTGAGGCTTGCAAGCCGCCTGCAGACGCTTCGGTGGTTTGCGGCGTCCGGAGCACCGCAGGCCGCCGAATACGGGCGCGAAACGCTCGCGCTTTATTCGCCCTTGGCAAACCGCCTCGGTATCTGGCAGATGAAGTGGGAGCTTGAAGACCTGGGGCTTCGCTTTACCGAACCCAAGATCTACGAAGAAATCTCCCGGGAACTTGATGAAACCCGCGAGCAGCGCCTCAAGTTCATGCAGGACTGCGTCGACAAGATCCGGATTCTTTTGCGGGAAGAGGGGATTCAGGCCGAGGTAAGCGGCCGCCCCAAGCACATCTATTCGATTTACAAAAAGATGGTGCGTAAGCACCTGCGCTTTGACCAGCTTTTTGATATCCGCGCCATGCGCATCATCGTGGACACGGTGGAGCACTGCTATCAGGTCCTCTCCATCGTGCAGAAGCACTTCACGGTTTTAAGTAAAGAGTATGACGACTACATCGCACACCCGAAACCCAACGGGTACCAGTCGCTGCATACGGTGGTGACTGACCCCTCGGGAAAACCGGTCGAAATTCAGATCCGCACGCGTGCGATGCATGAATTTGCAGAACTTGGTGTGGCCGCGCACTGGCGATACAAGGAAACTGGAAACTCCAACAAGGATAAGGGCGCGGAAGCCGAAGAGCAGCGTGTGGCGTGGCTGAGGCAGATTCTTGCCTGGCACAGTGACGTGGAGCCTCCGAAGGCCGAGGGCCTTGCTGACGACCACGTCTACGCCTTAACACCGCAGGGGCGGGTGGTGGAACTCCCGGCGGGCGCTACGCCCATCGACTTTGCCTACCAGGTGCACACCGAACTCGGTCACCGCTGCAGGGGCGCCAAGGTTAACGGCGCCATGGTCCCCTTAAACACGAAGCTTGTGACCGGGCAGACCGTGGAAATCATCGCGGTGAAAACGGGCGGTCCCTCGCGCGACTGGCTTAACCCCGAACTCGGATTTGCCGTCTCCCCGAGAACGCGCACCAAGGTGCGTCAGTGGTTTAACGCGCAGACACTGCGGGAGCAGACCGATGCGGGCCGCGAAAGGCTCGATAAGGAACTCGCGCGCCTCGGGAAAACCGCCGTGAAGCTTGAGGATCTTGCAAAGCGCCTCGGGTTTGACTCGGTCGATGACCTCTGCATTGCCTTCGCGAAAGAGGAGCTCAGCCCCCGCTCAATCGAGCAGGCCCTGCAGCCGCAGAAAACAAACAATGAGCCCGAACCCGACGTGCTTGTGCGTAACGCCAAAAAGGGCGGCAAGGACAACGTGCTCGTTGTGGGGGTGGGGTCACTTATGACGCAGCTTGCGCGCTGCTGCCATCCGGCGCCTCCGGACGAAATCATCGGGTTTGTGACGCGCGGGCGCGGTGTGACGATTCACCGCATGGACTGCCCCAACGTCAAAAACCTGTCCGCCAACGAACACGAGCGCATGATTGAAGTGAGCTGGGGGCACTCGGCTGAGGCGGTTTATCCCGTCGACATCTTCGTGGTGGCGCAGGACCGCGTGGGCCTTATTAAGGACATTTCCGAAATCTTCATGCGCGAAAAGCAGAACATCATCGGCATGAACACGATGAATGTGAAGGGTGACGCCCACATGCGGTTTTCGGTGGAAGTGCATGATTCAAGTGACCTCGTGCGCTCGCTTGCCGCCTTAAGAGAACTTCCGGGCGTGATGAGTGCGCGCCGCGCGTAAGAGGTCAAAAATTAAGAAGCATTCAAAATCAGGGGGTTAAACAAAACAAGGTAAAATATCAGGTTTGCGGGTTTGCAATTTTGTTTTTGCCTCTGTATAGTTCGCATCTCTCTCAGGCACGTAGCTCAGTTGGTTAGAGCATCACCTTGACATGGTGGGGGTCGTTGGTTCGAGTCCAATCGTGCCTACCAGAATTTTCAGGAGACAGGAAAAGTGTCCTACAGTTTGTTGATATCTGAGACAACAAACACCCGTAAGCTTTAAGTCTGCGGGCGGCGCGAATCCTTCTTCTCTACAAAAAGTGCGGCTCACGGGCCGCACTTTTTTTTGGACTGAAAAAACACTATCGGCTGCGTCACGTGGCGCAACGGATAAAGGAGTCAAAATGATTACGGTGACGTTGCCCGACGCCTCGCGCCGGGAGTATGAAGCGGGCGTGACGGTGGCCGATGTGGCGCAGTCAATCGGCGCAGGGCTCGCGAAGGCCGCCCTCTGCGGCAAGGTTGACGGTAAGCTCGTCGATCTGTCCTATAAGCTTGAAAAGGATGCGTCGGTGGCGATTGTCACCGCCAAGGACCCCGAAGGGCTTGAGCTTTTACGCCACTCGACCGCCCACCTCATGGCGCAGGCTGTCAAAGAACTGTATCCGACGGCGGAAGTGACGATCGGACCCGCCATTGAAAACGGCTTTTACTACGACTTTAAGTACGAACGTCCCTTTACGCCCGAAGACCTCACCGCGATCGAAGCGCGCATGCATGAACTCGCGAAAAAGGATATTCCGGTCGAACGTTTCGTGATGGACCGTGACGAAGCCGTGAAGTACTTCAAGGGCCTCGGAGAACACTACAAGGCCGAGATCATCGCCGGTATCCCGCAGGGCGAAACGATTTCGCTCTACCGCCAGGGCGACTTCACCGACCTCTGCCGCGGGCCTCACGTGCCGTCAACCGGCAAACTCAAGGTCTTTAAGCTCATGAAGGTCGCGGGTGCCTACTGGAGGGGCGACAGCAAAAACGAAATGCTGCAGCGCATCTACGGTACGGCCTGGGCGACGGAAAAAGAACAGAACGCCTACCTTGAAATGCTCGCGGAAGCCGAAAAGCGCGATCACCGCAGACTCGGTAAAGAGCTCGATCTCTTTCATCTGCAGGACGAAGCCCCGGGCATGATCTTCTGGCACGCCAAGGGCTGGACGATCTGGCAGGTTGTTGAACAGTTCATGCGCCGCATCTACCAGGATAACGGCTACCTCGAGGTGAAGACCCCGCAGGTGATCGACCGCACCCTCTGGGAAAAATCCGGTCACTGGGCAAAGTACCGCGCGAACATGTTCACGACGGAAAGCGAAAACCGCTACTACGCCTTAAAGCCCATGAACTGCCCGGGCCACATCCAAATCTTTAATGCGGATCTGAGAAGCTACCGCGATCTTCCGATGCGCTTGGGTGAATTCGGTCAGTGCCACCGCAACGAACCCTCGGGGTCGCTTCACGGCATGATGCGTGTGAGAGGCTTCACGCAGGACGACGGTCACATCTTCTGCACGGAAGATCAGATTCTCTCGGAATGCGTGGAATTTACCCGCATCGTGCGTGAGGTCTATCACACCTTCGGCTTTGAAGACATCGCCTTTAAGGTTGCAACGCGTCCTGCGATGCGAATCGGTGAAGACGCCGTGTGGGATAAGGCTGAAGCAGCCCTTTTCCACAGTCTTGACAGCATCGGTGTGCCCTATGAAGTGCTCCCCGGTGAAGGCGCCTTCTACGGTCCCAAGATCGAGTACCACTTAAAGGACTGCCTCGGCCGCTCCTGGCAGTGCGGTACGGTGCAGGTTGACTTCCAGATGCCCGGCCGCCTCGGTGCCGAATACGTCGCCGAAGACAACAGCCGCAAGGTGCCCGTGATGCTGCACCGCGCCATTCTCGGGTCTCTGGAGCGCTGGATCGGTATGCTCATCGAACACTACGCTGGCGCGATGCCGGTGTGGCTGAGCCCCTTCCAGGTGGCTGTGGCTTCCATTACGGACGATCAGGTTGACTACGCCAAGAGCGTTGCCCAACAGATGAAGGCCGCGGGCCTGCGCGTCACGACTGATTTGCGCGGCGAAAAGATCAACTATAAAATCCGCGAGCTTACCATGCAGAAACATCCCTATATCGCCGTTGTGGGCGACAAGGAAAAGCAGAACGGTACCGTGAGCATCCGTGCCCGCGGCGGCCGCAATCTCGGTGTGATGCCCGTGGCTGACTTCATCGCCCGTGTGGCCGATGAAAATGCCCGTCGTCTCAATAAGGACGAATAAGGCGCAGACCGTTTCTGCCGGTGCGTGAGCCGCCCGGTTAAGGGCGGCTCCTTGCGGTGCCCCGGAAGCAATTTCCGGCGCCGCGGCTTTCCTCCTGAGTCTGCGGAGGAAATTCAGAAGAAACATTGAGGAGTAGTGTCATAGCTCAAGATCGCAATCACCGGATCAACGGCGAGATCCGGGTTCCTGAGGTCCGACTGACCGGCGTCGACGGCGCCCAGATCGGTATTGTCCGTACAGCCGAAGCGCTGCGCATGGCCGAAGAGGCCGATGTGGATTTGGTGGAAATCGCACCGAACGCGCAGCCCCCTGTCTGCCGCCTGATGGATTACGGCAAGTTCCGCTATCAGGAACAGAAAAAGGCGCAGGAAATGAAGGCCCGTCAGAAAGTGGTGCAGGTCAAGGAAGTCAAATTCCGCCCGGCCACCGACGAGAACGACTATCAGACCAAATTGCGCGCCCTGCGCCGCTTCCTCGGAGACGGCGACAAGGCCAAGGTGACGCTCCGCTACCGCGGCCGCGAAATGGCGCACCAGGATTTGGGTGCCCAGATCATGGAACGCATCCGCACGGATCTGGCTGAGGAGGCTCAGATCGAGCAGAATCCGAAGCTTGAAGGCCGCCAGATGATCATGGTTCTGGCGCCGAAGAAAAAGAAGTGATTTTTCGTATATAATCACGGACTTTCAAAACGCTACGGCTGAAAAATTTTCGGCCGCGGTTAAAAGTCGGGGCGGGCCAAAACGAAGAGGCCGGCACGGTTGAGTCAATCAACGTCCGGTCCGCCTGATGTTCCGATAAATCAGAAGGAAGAACGGCAAATGCCGAAGATGAAGACAAAGAAGGCTGCTGCGAAGCGCTTCAAGGTCCGTTCCGGCGGATCCATCAAGCGTGCGCACGCCACCAAGCGCCACATCCTGACTCACCGTACGACGAAGAACAAGCGTCACCTCCGCGGAATGGTCACCATTCACGAGTCTGACAGCAAGTCCATTCACCGTATGTTGCCCTACGCATAAGAAGGGAGGGGAAGAACAATGCCTCGAGTTAAGCGTGGTGTGACGGCCCGTGCCCGTCATAAGAAGATTATTGCCCTCGCCAAGGGTTACCGCCTGCGCCGCAACAACGTTTTCCGTGTTGCCAAGCAGGCCGTCATGCGTGCCGGTCAGTATGCTTACCGTGACCGCCGCGACAAGAAGCACGTCTTCCGTCGCCTCTGGATTGCGCGTATCAACGCCGCAACCCGTGCGAACGGCATGACCTACAGCCGCTTCATGAACGGCCTCAAGAAGGCCGATATCGCTCTGGACCGCAAGGTTCTGTCCGATATGGCGATTTTTGACAAGACCGGTTTTGCCGCTCTCGTCGAACAGGCCAAGGCTGCCCTGGCTTAATCTGAGTTTTCACTGACTCAGCGTGCGGGACAATCCGAAAGGGTTTTCCCGCACGGATAAAAGCGCCGGTTCTCCGAAAACAGACAACTGTAACGGGGGCCGGGCTTTTTTTATGCCTGAAAATTTTGTAACACGTTGATTTTTCGGTAGATTTTTCTATAATCACGGACTCCCCGATACTGTAAAGGCAAAGTGCGCTTTTTGGGCGTTGTCTGTGACGCCTCTCTCAACAGCGCTCTTGATGGTTGAACGATGGATGAACTGACACAACTGATCGAATCGGCCAAGGCCGATTTTGCGGCCGCAACGCAGCCTGCGGCCCTTGAAGACGCAAAGGCCCGTTACCTCGGTAAGTCCGGCGCCGTGACGATGCTCATGAAGGGGCTCGGTGCGCTCGCGCCCGAAGAGCGCAAGGAGCGCGGCAAGGCGATTAATGCGGTCAAGCAGGCCATCGATGCTGCGCTTACGGCCCGCCGCGAGGCGCTCGCCAACGCCGAACTCGAAAAGAAGCTGGCGACCGAAGCCGTCGACGTGACGCTGCCGGGCCGCGTTGTGCCCGCGGGCGGCGTGCATCCGGTGATCCGCACCTGGATGCGCGTTGAGGAGATCTTCCGCTCGATCGGTTTTGATGTCGCAGACGGCCCCGAAATCGAAAGCGACTGGTTCAGCTTCACGGCTTTAAATAACCCCCCGAACCATCCGGCCCGCTCCATGCAGGATACGTTCTACGTGGACCGTAACGACGGGCAGGGGCTGCCGCTGCCGCTGCGTCCTCACACCTCTCCCATGCAGGTGCGCTATGCGCGCACGCATCAGCCGCCCATTAAGGTCATCGCCCCGGGGCGCACGTACCGTGTGGACAGCGACGCCACGCACTCGCCCATGTTTCATCAGGTTGAAGGCCTCTGGGTGGGAGACGACATCTCCTTTACGGATTTAAAGGGCGTTTACACCGACTTCCTGCGCCGCTTCTTTGAAACGGATGACCTCATCGTGCGTTTCCGTCCGAGCTACTTCCCGTTTACGGAACCCTCGGTCGAAGTGGACATGGCCTTTACAACGGGCCCCAAGAAGGGCCGCTGGCTTGAAATTTCCGGTGCCGGTGAAGTGCATCCCAACGTGATCCGCAATTACGGCCTGGATCCCGAACGCTACATCGGCTTTGCCTTCGGTTCGGGGCTTGAACGCCTCACGATGCTTCGCTACGGCGTGGACGATCTGCGTCTGTTCTTTGAAGGCGATCTGCGCTTTTTGCGCCAGTTCAACTGATACGTGTCGGGTTTAGGAGTTTACTGAGATGCTTTTTTCTGAAGATTGGCTGAGAAGCTACATCAATCCGGATCTGACGACGGAGGAACTCGCGGAATCGCTCACGATGGCAGGTCTGGAAGTTGAAGAAGTCCAGAAGATCGCCCCGGATTTCACCGGGGTTGTCGTGGGCCACGTTCTGGAATGCGTGGATCACGAAAATTCGGATCACCTGCACGTCACCAAGGTTGATGTCGGTAACGGCGAAATTCTGCAGATTGTCTGCGGCGCTCCGAACGTGCGTGCCGGACTGAAGGTGGCCTGCGCCAAGATCGGCGCCGTGCTCCCGGAATTTAAGATTAAGAAAGCCAAGATGCGCGGGGTGGAAAGCTTCGGCATGCTTTGCTCGGCCCGTGAACTCGGGGTTTCAAGCGACCATACCGGCATTTGGGAACTTCCCGCCGACGCCCCCGTGGGTGAAGACGTCCGCAAGGTGCTGCACCTTGATGACAGCCGCTTTGAAATCAAACTCACCCCCAACCGCGGCGACGCGCTCTCGGTGGTGGGTGTCGCGCGCGACCTGCACGCGGTCACCGGTGCTCCCCTTACGATCCCCGCGATGCCCGCGGTGGAAGCCACCTGCAGCTGCACCGAACCCGTTCACATTGAGGCGCCGGAACTTTGCGGGCGCTTCACGGGGCGCGTCATCCGCGGTTTAAACGCGAAGGCCCCCACACCGCAGTGGATGAAGGACCGGCTTGAAAGAAGCGGTCAGCGCTCGATCTCCGCGCTCGTTGACATCTCCAACTACGTGATGCTCGAGCTCGGCCGTCCCACGCACTTTTTTGACCTCAAGAAAGTGAAGGGCGACCTCACCGTTCGCTGGGCCAAGGACGGCGAAACGATCAAGATTTTAAACGAAGAAACCGTGAAGCTTGATCCCTACTACGGTGTGATCTGTGACGAAAACGGTCCGGAAGCGATCGCGGGCATCATGGGCGGCGACGCCACCGCAATCAGCGATGAGACGACCGACATCTTCATTGAGGCCGCCTTCTGGTATCCGGTCAAGATCCAGGGCCGCTGCCGCAAGCTTAATTTCTCCACGGACGCCGCGCACCGCTTTGAGCGCGGTGTGGACTACGGCAGCAATGTCGAACACATGCACTACATCACGCAGCTTGTGCTCGACATCTGCGGCACGGCGGAAACGAAGGTGGGTCCGGTTGACGATCAGTGCGTGAATCTGCCGAAGGTCCGCACGGTCCGCATGCGTCCGGCGCGCTGCAACAAGCTCGTCGGCATCGACATTCCGACAGACTTCATGGCGCAGGCCTTTACGCGTCTGGGGTTTGAATTTACCCGTGACGGCGAAGACTTCGTGGTCACGTCGCCCACGTACCGCTTTGACATCGAGATCGAAGAAGATCTCGTGGAAGAGGTGGCGCGCCTTTACGGCTACGAAAAGCTCCCCGACCGGCCGCCCCTGGCCCGTATCGGCATGCGCTGCGCTCCGGAAGCAAGCCGCAGCAAGCACGCGCTGCGTCTGGCTCTCGCCGAGCGCGGCTATCAGGAACTCATCAACTTCAGTTTCGTTGAAGAGAAGTGGGAAAAGGATTTTGCGGGGAACGACAAGCCCATCCGGCTTCTGAATCCCATCGCAAGCCAGCTTTCCGTCATGCGCACGCAGCTCATTTCAGGGCTCGTGGACATTCTGCGCTTTAACTTAAACCGTAAGGCCGAAGACGTTCGCGTTTTTGAATTGGGCCGTGTGTTCTTCCCGGATGAAACCGTCGAAGACGGTGACTTTACCGTGAAGGGCGTGCGCCAGCCCAACCATATCGCAGGCCTTGCCTACGGTGACGCGCACACGTTGCAGTGGGGCGAAGCCGCCCGCAACGTCGACTTCTTTGACGTGAAGGGCGACGTTGAGGCGCTGATTGCGCCGCTTAAGGCCACCTTTGAAAAGCTCGTGCATCCGGCACTGCACCCCGGGCGCTCCGCACGCATCCTTATTAACGGCCGCGAAGCGGGATTTATGGGTGAACTGCATCCGCGTCTGTGCCACGAATACGGACTGCCGAAACCCGCCGTTGTCTTTGAGCTTGACGTCGATGCGCTCACCACCATCCTGGTGCCGCATCCGGTTGCCGTAAGTAAGTTCCAGCCGATGCACCGCGACATTTCCGTGACGGTACCTGCCGCTGTGGAGGCGTCGGCTCTTTTTGCCGCGGTGGAAAAACTCAAGGCGACGAACTTGGGCAGCGTCATCGACGACTTCCGTCTCTTTGACGTCTACCGCCCCAAAGACGATGCGGCTGCGGCCGAAAAGAGCATGGCCTTCCGCCTGACGTTGTCGTCAAAGAGCGAAGAGGCGTTGTCCGACGAAAGCGCCGACGCCGTGGTGACCGCGGTGCTCGATGCGCTTTCCGTGCTCGGCTGCCGCCTGCGTGCTTAAACGAAAACCAATTTATTGAATTCAACCGTTCAGTTAAAACACGAAAAAAATGGAACCTGTGACTCAGATCGATGCCGCGCGGGGTAAGTACCCGGTGGGGCCTGCAAATCACTCAACGCTTACGAAGATGAATTTCGTTGAAGTGCTCTGCGACCGCATGGGGCTGTCGCGCGCCGAAGCCAACGCCGTTGTCGAAACGGTGTTTGACGAAATTCTGCGTGCCCTCGTGCAGCGCCGTGACGTGAAGCTTGCCAACTTCGGGACCTTCTCCACCCGCGACAAGGTGGCCCGTCCGGGCCGTAACCCCAAGACCGGCGAAGCGCACGAAATCAGCGCCCGCAGCGTGGTGACGTTCCTTGCCGCGCCGCACATGCGCGACAGCGTGGCCTCCTTTAAAGAACCCGAAGGCATGGAATCGGTTAAGTAAGTCCGAAAATTGCCTGCGCACGCGCGCCGCTTTTGCTCTAAACTCAGCAGACGATGATGCGTGGGGTGTAAATAAGAAAACCGGAATCAGCACATCATCGGCTGAGTCCGGTTTTTTTCTGCCCTGAGCACAATGAGTATTGATGTTGTTGCAACCGGTTTGATAGTCCAATGTACCCACAGACCTATTCTGTTGATGAGCTCTCCGCACGTTGCGGACTGGCCTCTTATATCCTGCGTTACTGGCAGATTCAGTTCCCGCAGTTAAGGGAAAGCGACGGGTCACCCAAGACCCGGTTCACCGTCAATGACGAAGCGCTCGTGATGCGCATCAAAAAGTTCCTTTACGTCGATCACCTCTCGATTGAGGAAACGAAGGCCCGCATCGCTGAAGAGATTAAGTTTCCGATCGTGGCGCCGCATGTGGGCGTAAAGACGCAGACCGAGCAGGCGGCGGCGAAGGCTGAGGCTTCCGCCCCGCAAGCGCCCGCTGAACCTGAGACTGTGCCGCAGGCCGCAGAGCCTGAAGTGCCCGTTCAAGCTCCCGTTCGGCCTGAGCCCGCTCCGGCTGCCGCGGCGCCGCAGGCCCCTGTTTATGAGCCTTCTGCCGTGCAGCCCGATGTGTCGGTGCTGGTGGCTCAGGCTTCCCGCAAGGCCGTAAACGAAGCGCTTGCGCAGGCAAAGAAGGTGAGCGACGGGGAAATCGCCCGGGTGCGCGCTCAGGCCGATGCCGTTTCCGGCCAGTTTGCCTCGCTTAAGGAGCAGTTGGCCGCGCGTGATGCGGAACTCTCCGAACTGCGTCTTAACCGCACGGCAATGACTGAAGAGTTGCGCCGCGTCAAGGCCGTCTTAAATGAAAAGGAAGTGGCGCTGGCTTCCGTTGAAGAGCGCCTTGCGGCTGCTGAAGAGCGTGTGGCTTCGATGCGTACGGAACTCACCGCGGGCGGCACGGACCTCGTGCAGACTAAGCAGGAGCTGCAGCAAAAAACGGAGGCGCTTGCGCTTTCCCAGAGCCGCGCAGCAACCTTTGAGGCTGACCTCATCAAGGTTCGTGAGAGCCTTGAAGCACAGACGGCTGAAATCCGCCAGAGAGCCGGTGAAATGACCTCATTGCGCGCGGAACTCACAAAGGCCCGCAACGAAACGCAGGAAAAAGAAAATGAGGCTCAGGTGCAGGTCCGCCAGATTGAAGCACTGAAGGCTGAAATCGAGGGGCTACAGAAGACCGTTGCTCAAAAGAGCGAAGAGGTAAGCCGCATTGAAGCTGTCCGAAGTGAAGAGGCGCAGAAGAGGCAGTCGGTGGACACGCTCTTGGCCGGCAAAGACGAGGAACTGCGCGTCAGCCGCGCTGAGTGTGAGCGGCTTCGTACGGTTTTAAATGCAGCAGTCAATGAACTCAAAAGTCTCATGCCGGCAAAAACTGCGGAGTAATAAAGAAGTCTTTGATTTCAATGCGTTGACGGTTTAACGGCGCCTGCTTGCTGATTTTTCTTGCCGACAGGCGCCGAACTCTGTACAATGCGCAACTCATTCGGGGCGTAGCGCAGCCTGGTAGCGCACTTGCATGGGGTGCAAGGGGTCGCGAGTTCGAATCCCGCCGCCCCGACCAATTCCAGGAAAGGAGATGACGAAAGTTGTCTCCTTTTTTCATTCTTCTATCCGTGGCTCCGGACAGCGAGTCAGTTTTTCTCCGCAGAATAAGAAGACGGCCGGTGTGCAGTAATCACAAACCGGCCGGTTCTCAGTCTCCAAATCACAGAATTTCCCGCAGGGAAAGCGTGAGGCCCGCGCGCAGGATAAGAAGTCCGAAGTCGGCGCAGAGAGCGCGGGAGGTAAACAGATTTTTCAGCATTTTTTGTAAGGTTTCCGAAAAAAATGGGATCGGTCAGCGACCGACGGTGTGCGCAATGGTGCGCGAGCGGGCAGAGCCCAATCTGAAAGACGCACTCTCTGACAGAACTGTCATCTGCGCGTCAGAAACACAATCGGTGCCAGAAGGCACGTCTTTTGGCCTGGCCTCTTGTACACTGCCGTTTTCGGATTGTTTTTCTCTTTGAAAGCCATGCATATCCTGGTGAGTAATGACGACGGCTACAGCGCGCCCGGTATTCAGAAGCTCGCGCACGCGATGAGTAATTTTGGCCGCGTGACGGTGTTTGCGCCTGAGTGCAACCAAAGCGGTGCGAGTAACGCCCTGACGCTTAATAAAACGCTTTCGGTCATGCAGACGGCGGAAAACGTGTTTGTGGTGAAGGGAACGCCTTCGGACTGTGTGCATACGGCGCTCACCGGGTTTCTCAAAGATAAGCCAGATCTTGTTGTTTCCGGGATTAACTGCGGCGCCAATATGGGCGATGACACGCTTTATTCCGGCACGGTCGCTGCGGCGATCGAAGGCTACGTCTTCGGGATTGACTCCATTGCCTTCAGCCAGATTGAAAAGGGCTGGAAAAATCTCGATGCCGCAGTGGATATGGCCTGCGTTGTGGTGGAACGGTTTTTAAGCCGTAAAACGGGAACGGATCCCGTGCTTTTAAACGTCAATATGCCCAACCTTGCCGCCGACGAATTTGAGGGCATTATGGCTACGCGCCTCGGCAGACGCCACAACGCGTATCCGCTCATTCTGCAGCCGGGAACGCAGCAGCCTGCGGTTTACCGTTTGGGCGCAGCGGGCGACCCCCGTGACTGCGGACCGGGCACGGACTTTTGGGCGGTGTCCCACGGCTTTGTGTCGGCAACACCCCTGCAGATTGACCTCACGGCCCACAACCGCGTTGCTGATGCCGCCAAATGGCTTCAGTAAAATATCCGGCAGTTTTCGGCCCGAACCTATTTTTGTGAGCAACTGAATTCATGCAGCTGAAACTTCTTTTCGCCGCAGCGGCCGCGGCAACCCTGGTGGGCTGCTCCACCACGACCACGATGGCCCCGATTGAAAACCACGCGCGGGGCAGTGAGAGTGCGGCAACGACCGTACCCATTGAGGAAGGTTCCTCAACGCAGGTGCCGGCTTCGCCCTACCTCGCGAAAGAAAAAGCCCCGGTTTCAAGCGGCCGCATGCACGTGGTGGTTGCCGGCGATACGCTCTACAACATCGGCGTGCGCTACGGCGTGAACCCGAGGGAACTCGCCGCCTTAAACGGTATTTCCGATCCGACGACGATTTCGATCGGAACTGAACTCAGAATCCCTCAGACCGAGCCCGCCGAAACGACGGTGATGGGTGAGACCATTGAAATGGTTCCTGCGGCGGGGGGCGAAACCGTGACTGCGACAACAACAGCACCCGCAGCGGGTGCGGCGGTTGAAGTTGCCAAGCGCCCTGAGACGCCGGATGAAGCCGCGACGCGCGAAATTGAAGCCCAGAGGGCGATGCGTGAAGCCGCCGCCCGCGGTGAAATTCAGTTCCCGTGGCCTGTGCCCGGAGCGGTGATCGCCACCTACGAGCAGACCGGCAATATGGGGATTGATATCGCGGGCACGATCGGCGAACCCATTAAGGCCGTGCTTGACGGTACGGTGCAGTACGTGGGTCAGAACGTCAAGGGCTACGGTCAGTTCGTGATCGTGCGCCACAACGTGCGTCTGCCCGGTAAGAGCGCGATGCCCCTGGTGACGGTTTACGGCAACACCTCCAAAATCCTTGTGCGCATCAATGAAAGCGTGCGCAAGGGGCAGACGATTGCCCTGATGGGGGATTCCGACAGCGACACGGGCGCCAAGATGCGCTTTGAAGTGCGTCAGGGGCCGCCGCTTGATCCCATGAAGTATCTTGAGCCGCGTAAAGAACCCTAAACGCGGAGCGTACAAAAAACACCCCGTGCCCGGTCGAGCGTCATCCGATGCCGGCCGGGCTGATTAATTTCTTTGAGAACAGATTAGAAAAAAATGGCCCGAGCAAAGAAAGTCAAGGAACATCCGGTTTACCGCATTGCGATTGAACGCCTGGACGGCGAGGGACGCGGCGTCGGGCACCACGAAGGGAAGGTTGCGTTTGTCGAAGGGGCTTTGCCCGGAGAAACCGTGGATTACGAGTGTTTCCGCAATAAACCCAACTTTGAAATCGGGCGCGTGAAGACGATTCTCAAGGAGTCTTCGCTGCGCGTGACGCCCAAATGCCCGAATTTCGGCATCGGCCCGGGCAGCTGCGGGGGCTGCGCCATGCAGCACCTTGAACCCAATGCCCAGGTGGCCTTTAAGCAGGCGGTTTTAACCGACGCGCTCTGGCACATCGGAAAATTGAAGGCCGAGTCGCTTCTTGCGCCCATTTACGGTCCCTTCTGGCACTACCGCCACAGAGCGCGCCTGACGGTCCGAAACGTTGAGAAAAAGGGCGGCGTGCTCGTGGGCTTTCACGAAAAAAGCTCCAGCTATGTCGCGGATATGAAAGAGTGCCTGATTCTGCCGAAGAAAATCAGCGACATGCTCCCTGCGATGCGTGAGCTTGTCGCTTCCCTTGATATGCGTGACCGGATGCCCCAGATTGAAGTGGCGGTCGCAGGCGACGGCCATACGGCGCTTGTTTTCCGCAATCTTGAGCCGGTGACGGAGGCCGATTCCGCAAGGCTTCTTGCGTTCGGCAAAGACAAGGGCGCCGACATTTGGCTGCAGCCCAAGGGCCCTGAGACCGCCTATCCCATGAACCCGGAAGACGCCGATAAGCTGAGACTTCACCTCGGGGAATTCGGCGTTGACATCGTCTTTAAACCCACGGACTTCACGCAGGTCAATCACGCCTTAAATGAAACGATGGTTTCGCGTGCCGTGCATCTTCTGGGCGTAAAGCCCGGGCATAAGGTCGCGGACTTTTTCTGCGGTTTGGGTAACTTTACGCTCCCCCTGGCGCGGTGCGCGGCGCACGTCACGGGCTTAGAAGGCAGTGATGGGCTTGTGGCCCGGGCGCGGGCCGGCGCCGAAATGAACGGCCTTGCTGAGAAAACCGACTTTATCGCGCGGAACCTCTTTACCTGGAGCGAAGACGACTGGAATGCGCTCTGGGAAAGGTCGGGCGGCATTGACCGCGTGCTCATTGATCCCCCGAGAGAAGGCGCGCAGGCTTTGGCGCAGGTGCTTGCGAAAACCGACAAGCGCCCCGCGCGTGTGGTCTACGTGTCCTGTAACCCGGCAACGCTTGCACGTGACTGTGCGATTCTGCACCATGAAGGCGGCTGGCACATCCGTGCCGCGGGCGTCATGAACATGTTCCCGCACACCGGACACGTCGAAAGCATGGCGGTGCTTGAGCCCGGTCCCAAGCCTGAGAAAAAACCGGAGGAGCCGGTTGCGGCCGAGAGCCTGCAGACGCCTGAAACGACGGCAAAAGACGCCGCCTCTAAGGTGCCTGAAGACGGCGTTTAAAAACCGGCTCCATGCTAAAATAACCGCCCCTTGGCCTTTAAGGGCCGGGGATTGAATTTTCAGGCATCGACTGCGCGGTTTTTTTTAGGACGCGCGCAGCCGATGTGTTTTTGTGTCTGCGGCAAAGACTGCTGCGGCGGACTTAACCGCAAACTCGCATACTTCTCAAAGAAGAGAAAAGAAGAAATGGCTATTCAGCGTACCCTTTCCATCATCAAGCCCGATGCCGTCGCCAAGAACGTGATCGGCAAGATCTACTCCCGTTTCGAAACCAACGGTCTGCGCATTGTTGCCGCTCAGATGCGTCAGCTCTCCCGTGCCGAAGCCGAAGGCTTCTACGCTGTGCACCGCGAACGCCCCTTCTTTAAGGCGCTCGTGGACTTCATGATCTCCGGTCCCGTCATGATTCAGGTTCTCGAAGGTGAAAACGCCATCGCCAAGAACCGTGAACTCATGGGCGCCACGGATCCGAAGAAGGCCGAAAAGGGGACGATTCGCGCTGACTTCGCCGAAAGCATCGACGCCAACGCCGTGCACGGCTCCGACGCTCCGGAAACGGCGGCTGTGGAAATCGCTTACTTCTTCCCGACCCTTGCGATCTGCAAGCGCTAAGAAGGACACAGGACGGTCATGACGACAACTGAGAGCAGTCAGCAGGAAAAAATTAATCTTCTGGACCTTGACGCCGAAGGCATCCGTGCCTGGTGCGCCTCAATCGGCCAGAAGCCTTTCCGTGCGACGCAGCTTGCGCGCTGGATTCACCGCTACTGCTGCGATGATTTTGATGCCATGACCAACCTTGCCAAAGAGTTCCGGGCCAGGTTGAAGGACCTGGCCTACATCAAAGCGCCATCGATCATTAGGGAACACAAAAGCGCCGACGGCACGCGCAAATGGCTCTTTGATGTGGGTAACGGCAACGCCGTCGAGGCGGTGTTTATCCCGGAAGACGACCGCGGAACGCTCTGTATTTCAACGCAGGCGGGCTGCGCCATGGGGTGCCTTTTCTGCTCCACGGGTAAGCAGGGCTTTAACCGCAACCTCACGACCGGTGAAATTGTGGGGCAGCTTTGGACCGCTGAGCGGGAATTAAGGCGCGAAGCCGGCATCACCGACCCCAACGACCGCGTGATCAGCAATGTTGTGCTGATGGGGATGGGCGAGCCCCTGCAAAACCTCGATAACGTCATTCCGGCCCTGAGAATTTTTCTGGACGACAACGGCTACGGACTTTCGCGCCGCCGCGTGACGGTTTCCACCTCGGGCCTTGTGCGCCAGATGGATAAGTTGGGCGAAGCGGTGCCCGTGGCGCTTGCGGTGAGTCTGCATGCGCCCGACGATGCGCTGCGCGATAAGCTCATGCCCGTCAATAAGAAGCACCCGCTCGAGGAGCTTCTTGCGGCCTGCCGGCGCTATCTGAAGGTGGCGCCTCGGGACTTCATCACGTTTGAGTATCTGCTTTTGGGCGGCATCAACGACGCGCCCGAGCAGGCAAGGGCTTTGGTGAAGCTTGTGAAGACCGTGCCCTGCAAATTTAATCTCATTCCCTTTAATCCCTTCCCGGACTCGGACTTAAAGCAGCCTGAGCGCGAGAAGGTTCTGGCTTTTGCAAAGATTTTGAACGACGCGGGTATTGTCACGACGGTGCGCAAAACGCGCGGCGACGATATTGCCGCAGCCTGCGGGCAGTTGGCAGGCGAAGTGCGCGACCGCACGCGCCGTGCGATTCGCCTCGTGCAGCAAAAGGAAGAGGCCCATGATCTTCTTGTCAAAGATGCGGCGGCCTCACACTGAGAGTAACGGTTGAAACGATGAGCGTTTACAAAGAACGCCGTGCAACGCATGCGGTAAGCGTCAGAAATGCGGATAACGTCGTGGTGATCGGGGGCGGTCACCCCGTGGTCGTGCAGTCCATGACCAATACCGCGACCGAAGACATTGACGCCACGGTGTGCCAGACGGTGCGGCTTGCCGCAACCGGCTCTGAACTCGTGCGTCTCACGGTCAATACCCCGGCGGCCGCCAAGGCCGTGGCCGCGATCCGCGAGCGGCTCGATGCCTGCGGCTGCTTTGTGCCGCTTGTGGGGGACTTTCACTATAACGGCCACAAGCTTTTAACCGAAGTCCCTGAGTGTGCCAAGGCCCTTTCCAAGTACCGCATCAACCCCGGTAACGTCGGTAAGGGAGAAAACCACGGCAACAATTTTGCGGTGATGGTGGAAACGGCCTGCCGCTACGATAAGCCGGTTCGGATTGGCGTTAACGGCGGCAGCATCGATAAAGAGCTTCTCGCCCGCATGATGGACGCCAACCGCGCGCTCGCCAACCCCAAAACGCCGCAGGAAGTGCTTTTGGACGCAATGGTGGAAAGCGCCGTGCAAAGCGCTGAGGCTGCTGAAAAAATCGGGCTCCCTGCTGACCACATCGTGCTTTCCGCGAAGGTAAGCGACGTCACCGAGCTCATCACGGTTTACCGCGCGTTAAGCAAGCGCGGCAACTGGGCGCTGCATCTGGGACTTACCGAAGCCGGTATCGGCACCAAGGGCGTGGTCGCCAGTACCGCGGCGCTTGCGGTTTTGCTTGCCGAAGGGATCGGTGACACGATCCGCATTTCCATTACCCCGGAACCGGGTAAGGCGCGAGAGCAGGAAGTGATTGTCGCGCAGCAGCTTCTGCAGTCGATGGGCATGCGCCACTTTGCCCCGCAGGTGACATCGTGCCCCGGGTGCGGGCGCACCTCGAGCACGCTTTTTCAGCAGCTCGCACAGGAAACGGAAGATTTTTTAAGAAGCCGCATGCCCGAGTGGCGCAAGACGCGCCCGGGGTGCGAAATGATGAAGGTGGCGGTGATGGGCTGCATTGTGAACGGCCCGGGCGAAAGCCAGGAAGCCGACATCGGCATCAGCCTGCCCGGCCGCGGGGAGTCGCCGGTTGCGCAGGTCTTTGTGGACGGCGCCAAGGTTGCGGGCCTTAAGGGCGACGCAATGACCGGGGAATTTAAACAGATGATTGAGGACTACGTCGAGAAGCGCTGGTCCGGCAAAAAGAATTAAAGGAAAGAGCAAAATGGCAAAGATTAAGATCGCCGGCATCAAGGGGATGCCCGACATGCTCCCCGAAGAAAGCGCTGTCTGGGAGTTTTTCACCGATACGGCCCGCCGTACGGCGTCGCTCTACGGTTTTCGTCAGATCCGCACGCCGATTCTTGAGCAGACGGCGCTTTTTACCCGCGGTATCGGGGAAGTGACCGATATTGTCGAAAAGGAAATGTATTCCTTTGAAGACAGCATGAACGGCGAAAAACTCACCCTGCGTCCGGAAAATACGAGCGCCGTCGTGCGCTGCGCCATTGAGCACAGCCTCACCTACAACGCCCCGCAGCGCCTCTGGTACTTCGGGCCGATGTTCCGGCACGAGCGCCCGCAGCGCGGCCGCTACCGGCAGTTCCATCAGTTCGGCTGCGAAGCCCTCGGTTTTGCCGGTCCCGACATCGATGTCGAGCTTCTCGCGATGATCGCGCGTCTCTGGAAAGCGCTCGGAATTGAAGCGCGCCTCGAACTCAATACCCTGGGCGAACTCGAAGAGCGCGCCAAGCACCGCGAGGCGCTCATTGCGTACTTTCAGCAAAACGCCGATATTTTGGACGAAGACGCAAAGAGACGGCTTCTCACAAACCCCCTGAGAATTCTGGATACAAAAAATCCGGACATGCAGGAGATGGTGAACGCCGCGCCGAAGTTACTTGATTTTCTCGGTGAAAAGTCCCTGGCGTTTCTGAAAAAACTTGAGGACGGTGTTTCCGCCCTCGGGATCAGCTACACCGTGAACCCCCGTCTTGTGCGCGGGCTCGATTACTACAACCACACCGTTTTTGAGTGGATTACTGATAAGCTCGGCTCCCAGGGTACGATCTGCGGCGGCGGCCGCTACGATCCTCTGATCGAAATGCTCGGGGGGAGACCCACGCCCGCAGCCGGTTTTGCAATCGGCGCCGAACGCGTCATCGAACTCATGAAGGAAGTGAAGGGCGAGATGAAGGCCGCGGACTGCGACGTCTACATCGTGCACCACGAGGGAGAGGCTGAACGCAAGGCTGTCGCCCTGGGTGAGATGCTCCGCGACAAGGGCCTCAGAGTTGTTGTGCACGCCGGCAGCACCGCCTTTAAGACGCAGATGAAGCGCGCAGACCAGTCGCTTGCGCAGTGGTGCGTGATTGCGGGCGAAGGCGAAGTCGCTGAAGGTAAGCTCACTTTGAAGCACTTGAGAAACACTGCGGGCGAACAGGTTTTTGAGGACCAGGTGACGCAGCCTGAAGCTGAAGTGATTGAACGGATTGTCAAGGGTTGATTTGTTTTCAGCCCTCTGTCATCGGAATTTTTGCAAAGACAACAAAGGACACACTGAAAAATGGCATACGATTTGGAAGAACAAGAGTCCCTTGACCAACTGAAAGCCTGGTGGGAAAAGTGGGGAACAGCCGTTCTCTCCGTGATTACCGTGGGGTGCCTTGCCTTTGCCGCCTGGAACGGCTGGAACTGGTATCAGCGTTATCAGGGCTCTAAGGCGACGATCGCCTACGTGCAGCTGCAGAACGCCTTCGTGCAGGGCGACGCCAAAAACGTTGTTTCCATTGCCGACGGCCTTATGAAGGAGTATCCCGGCAACGTCTTTGCCGGTCTTGCCGGTTTTTACCGTGCCGCCGAAGCCCAGCGGCAGAAAAAGCCCGATGAGGCGCGTCAGGCCTTAAACTGGATCATTAACGAAAGCGGCCGTCCGGAATACGAAACCGCGGCGCGCGTGCGTCTTGCAGGCATTGAACTTGATGCCGGAAAGGCCGATGCGGCGCTTTCCGTTTTAACAGCAGCTAAGCCCCTGGAAGCCGATGCCGTGAGTTTTAACGACCGTCTCGGAGACGTCTACTTTGCCTTAAAGCGCTACGGCGAAGCCAAGGCCGCCTGGGAAAAGGCCCTCAAGGCCGACGCCTTTGACGGTACCGTCACGCCGCTTCTTAACATCAAACTGCAGTCGCTGCCCGTTGAGACAAAGTAACGGACAGACGTCAAACCCAACACTTCCGTAAAAGGAAACCTTACCGTGAAAATCAAACGTACGCTTTCACTTTGGGCGGCAGCTGCCGCGGCGGCACTTGTTTTGTCTGGCTGCGGCTCTCCGGACCCGCATGAACCGGCGGAACTGCAGGACTACCGCGAACTCGTGCAGATTAAGGAAGACTGGACGGCGGGCGTGGGTGAGTCGCTTACCGGGCTTTTAACGCCTGCGGTCACCGAGCGCGGCATCTATGCTGCCGGCGACAGAAGTGTTTACCTCCTGGATCCGGCAACCGGCAAAAAGCTCTGGGAGACGGAGACTGAAAGCGAAATCACCGCGGGTGTGGGCACCGACGGGCGTCTTGTGGCCGTGGGTACCGCCTCGGGTGAACTCGAAGTCTTTGATGAAACCGGTAAGAAACTCTGGCAGGTAAAGCTCTCAGGCGAAATGAGCGTGCCGCCCCTGGTGGGCTCCGGTTTTGTCGTCGTGCGCACCGCCGACACCCGTGTCACTGCCTTTGATGCGGCAACCGGCGAGCGCCGCTGGCGCTATCAGTCGCAGGTTCCGGCGCTTACCGTGCGCACTGCGGCTCAGATGAAGTTTTCCCCGGCCGGAATCCTCGTCGGGCAGGCTAACGGCAGGCTTCTTGCACTGGACGCCCAGGGGAAGATGGTTTTCGATGCGGTGATTGCGCAGCCCAAGGGCATCACCGAAGTCGAGCGGCTTGTCGACGTCGTGGGCTCGCCCTTTGTGGACGGCCGCATGATGTGCGCGGCGGCGTTTCAGGGCAATATCGTCTGCATGAGTTCTCAAAACGGCAGGCTTCTCTGGTCGCAGCCCGTTGACGCCGTCACGGGCCCGGTAAGTGACGGGCATAACGTCTACGTTGTGACCGCTCAGGGCGACATTCAGGCCTTTGACTACGAAACCGGCAAGCCCGTGTGGACCAACAAGGATCTGAAGTGGCGTACGCCCTCGGCGCCGGTTCCCATGAATAAGGTCATTCTGGTCGGTGACTACGACGGTGTGATTCACGCCCTTGACCAGGCAACGGGCGAAATCGTGGGCCGCACCACGGTCTCCGGCGCCGTGAATGTGGCGCCCTTGGCGTTGGGCGAAGGCCGCGTGCTCGTGCAGACGGCCGATGGCGAAATTGCCGCGCTGACGCTTTCCGAATAACACGAAACAAAAACACAAACGGGTGACGTGATGCTTCCAGTCGTAGCACTTGTCGGACGGCCCAACGTCGGTAA
This sequence comes from Duodenibacillus massiliensis, assembly GCF_900128485.1. Classification (GTDB taxonomy): domain Bacteria; phylum Pseudomonadota; class Gammaproteobacteria; order Burkholderiales; family Burkholderiaceae_F; genus Duodenibacillus; species Duodenibacillus massiliensis. The sequence continues at coordinate 190,905 of NZ_LT635859.1, read as the reverse complement.
ATCCACGCTTTTTAACCGCCTCACCAGAACGCGTGACGCGATCGTGGCGGATTTTCCGGGCCTTACGCGTGACCGTCAGTACGGTCAGGGTAAGGTCGGGCCCTGCGCTTATATCGTTGTCGATACGGGCGGCTTTGAACCTGTAAGAAGCGAAGGCATCGTGCGGGAGATGGCCGGACAAGCCGAAGCAGCGATTGCCGAAGCCGACGTCGTGATCTTTGTCTGTGACGCAAGAAGCGGGCTCACGCCGCACGATGAGCGCATCGCACGGCACTTAAGAAGCGCGGGCCGCCCGATTTTCCTCGCAGTCAATAAGTCTGAGGGCTTGGACGACAGCCACGTCGCGGAATTTCACGAATTGGGTCTCGGAGACCCCTGGCGGATTTCCGCCGCGCACGGGCAGGGGGTCTCAGGCCTCTTGCAGACCGTGCTTGAGCCCTTCGTGAACGCTCAGGACGAAGAAGAGACCGATCCTGACGCCCCTAAGCGCATCAAGGTGACGGTAGCAGGTCGCCCCAATGTCGGTAAGTCCACGCTCATCAACGCCCTTTTGGGGGAAGAGCGCCTCATTGCCTACGATATGCCGGGCACGACGCGCGACGCGATTAAAACCGAGTTTGAGTATGACGGCAGGCCTTTTGAGCTCGTCGATACGGCGGGTCTGCGCAAAAAGGGCCGTGTTTTTGAAGCTGTTGAAAAGTTTTCCGTCATCAAAACGCTGCAGGCCATCGAGCAAAGTAACGTCGTGGTGCTGGTGATTGACGCGATGGACGGCGTGTCCGCGAACGACGCGCATATCGCCGGTTACGCAATGGAGGCAGGGCGCGCTTTGGTGGTGGCCATCAACAAGTGGGACGGCGTGGATTCCTACAAGCGCTCGATGGTGGACGTCGATATCGAACGAAAGTTCAACTTCCTGCGCTGGGCGCGCTTTATTCACATTTCGGCCTTAAAGCGTAACGGACTGAACCATCTCATGAAGGCGGTGGTGGACGCGCATAAGGCGGCGTTTGCGAAACTCCCGACCCCGAAACTGACGCGAGCGCTGCTTGAAGCCGTGAGCATTCAGCAGCCGCCCCGCGACGGCCGCATCCGTCCGAAGATGCGCTACGCGCACCAGGGCGGCATGAATCCGCCGGTGGTTGTGGTGCACGGCAACAGCCTGCAGGCCGTCAGCGACAGTTACCGCCGTTACCTCGAAGGTTTTTTCCGGGAGAAGTTCGATCTCGCGGGGACACCCTTGAGGATTGAATTCCGCACGGGCCGCAATCCTTACGCGGAAGACGGCAAAAAGTAGTCTTTGCGTGACAAATGCGTACATTTTTTCCGGCCGGCGTGTGGTTTCACCGCAACCGGCCGTCTGAAGTGATGATAAGATAACCCAATCCGTTCCCCGGACACGTACGTCCGCAGACAGAAAGTAAGCCGGCAAAGGGGATTTTCAGACCTTTGCCGTTTCTTTCTGGGCGTATGCCCGAGGCACCAACAACAAAAACTATTGCCAAGGCGCGGTCGTTAAACCCGTGCCGGAGAAGAAAAAACATGAGCACGATCAACAAAGGGCAGCTGTTACAAGACCCGTTTCTCAACATCCTCAGGAAGGAACATATTCCGGTTTCCATTTACCTCGTGAACGGAATAAAGCTTCAGGGGCAGGTGGAAAGCTTTGATCAGTACGTGGTGCTTTTACGCAACACCGTCACGCAGATGGTCTACAAGCACGCCATCAGCACGGTCGTTCCGACCCGCGCCGTCAACATGCCGAGTATTCCGGAAGAGTAATTTGACCAAGTTTCGTTATGAAAGCGCGCGGGAGGCCGAACCTACCCGCGCGTTTCTTGTCACGGTCGCCATCGGCCGCACCGTCTGGGCTGATGCGGGCGATGAGCTCGCGGAACTCGTGCGCTCCGACGGTCTTGTCCCCGCAGGTTTTCTTGCCGCCCGCCGCGACAAACCCGATGCCGCAACGTTTTTAGGAAGCGGCAAAATCGAAGAGATCAAAAATCTCGCGCAGGCAGCAAAAGCCAGCATCGTCGTCTTTGATGCGGCGCTCTCGGCCGCCCAGGAGCGCAACATCGCGCAGGCCTGCGGCATAGCGGTGATGGACAGAACCGAACTCATTCTTGAAATTTTCCGCCGGCGCGCCAAAAGTAAGGAAGGGCGCCTGCAGGTGGAGCTGGCGCGCCTTGAGCACCTCGCCACGCGCCTTGTGCGCGGGTGGACGCACCTGGAGCGCCAGAGAGGCGGCCTCGGTAAGACCGGCGGCCCCGGTGAAAAGCAGATTGAGTTGGACAGGCGTCTGCTTTCCAACCGCGTGAAGCAACTCAGGGATCAGCTCAAAAAACTGCAGAAGCAGCGTGACACGCAGCGCAAATCCCGCAGCGAAGGCGAAACGATGACGGTGAGCCTTGTGGGCTACACCAATGCCGGAAAGTCCACGCTTTTTAACCGTTTGACGCGCGCGGAAACCTATGCGGCCGATCAGCTTTTTGCCACGCTTGATACAACGGCAAGACGCTGCTGGCTTGAGGGCGAAGACTGGATTGTCGCAAGCGACACCGTGGGCTTTATCCGGGGGCTTCCGCATCAGCTTGTGAACGCCTTTAAGTCAACGCTTGATGAGACGGTGCATGCTGATCTTCTCTTACACGTCGTTGATTCAAGCTCGGCCGTCAAAGACGAGCAGATTGCTTCGGTTAACGAAGTTTTACGTGAAATTGAGGCCGACACCGTCCCCGTCATCACAGTCTTTAATAAAATCGACCGTTCGGGGATGACGCCCGGGATTGTCAGGCGCGACGACGGCACGGTGAAGTCCGTGACGGTGAGCGCCTTAACGGGCGAGGGCATTGACGATCTGCGTCATGCCGTGGCAGAGTTTAAGCACGTCTGGGCCGAGGAAAACAAATCGTTGCCCCGGGAACCCGAAGACTGGGAGCGCGAGGCGGCGGAAATTTTGGACGGCAACGACAACCTTTCGGACCCGAAAAACTGATGTGCGGAAGCTGACGGCACCGGGGAGACGCGTTGTGCCGGCAGACCCGCTGATTGAATATAAACTCAGAGAGGAATTGATATGTCCCTTAATGACCCCCGCTGGGGCCGTACCGGCGACGATCAGACAAAACCGGAGCAGACCGGAGGCGAGACGCCCAAAAATGAGGCGGAAAACACGCAGCCCGCAGGAAGCGATGCGCCCCGGACCGGTGCGCCTCAGGCCGAGGCGCCGCGCGGGGATATGCCGCGCGCTGAAGAGCCGCGCGCCGACAATAACAGCCGCCCCCGGCAGCAGCAAAACGGCGCCGCGGACCTTGATCAGCTCTGGGATGACTTTAACCGTGCCTTGGGCGGCCTTTTGGGCGGTCGCGGGCAGGCTAACCGCGGCAGAAACCCGCAGGAAAAAAATTTTGATGACCGCGGGTTAAACGACTTCAGGCCCGATAACGGCGGGGACGAACCCCCGTCGAATAACCCGCCCTCAGGCCGCGGCAACCGTTCGCGTTTCCCGAAGGTGCCCGACGGCGTGGGTTTCGGTTTGGGCGGCATTGCCGTACTTGCCTGCGTTGCGGTCGTCGCGTGGGCCGCAAGCGGCTTTTACATCGTCCCTGAAGGGCAGGTGGGTGTCGTGACGACCTTCGGCAAGTACACCAAGGACGCCTCCGCCGGTTTTAACTGGCGCATGCCCTGGCCCATTCAGGAGGCCGAAATCGTGGACGTCTCAAGCGTCCGAAAGGCTGAGATCGGTATCCGCGGAACGACGAGCCGCTTACGGGAAGCGCTGATGCTTACCGACGATGAAAACATCGTCGACGTGCAGTTTAACGTGCAGTACCGTATCCGCCCGAATGCCGCCAAGGACTACCTCTTTAAGACCCGTGACCCTGATCAGTCCGTGGTGCATGCCGCCGAAAGCGCCATGCGCGAAGTCGTGGGCCGCAAGACCATGGATTCGGTCCTTTTTGAAAGCAAGCAGGAAATTGCCGAGAGCGTGAAAACGGGCATGCAGTCAATGCTTGACCGCTACAACACGGGTATCGAGGTGATGAGCGTCGCGATCCAGAACGCTCAGCCCCCGGAACAGGTGCAGGCTGCCTTTAACGATGCGGTCAAAGCCGGCCAGGACCGTGAGCGCCAGATCAACGAAGGTGAAGCCTACGCCAACGGCGTCATCCCGAAGGCCCGCGGTATGGCTTCGCGCCTCAACCAAGAAGCCGAAGGCTACAAGGCCCGCGTGACCGAGGCCGCCCGCGGTGACGCCGAGCGCTTCAAGAAGATTCTCGCGCAGTACGAAAAGGCGCCTGAGGTGACCCGTGACCGCCTCTACGTCGACATCATGAAGGAGCTCTACGCCAACTCCTCCAAGATCCTCGTTGACACCAAAACCAACAACAATCTGCTCTATCTGCCTTTGGATAAGCTCATGGAAAAGTCCGCGTCGGAAGCCAAGGTGACGGATACCGCGCCTCAGAGTACAACGACGCCCGCCGTGCAGGCACCCGCTGCAGTGCAGCAGCCGGTTGTCCGCGATATCGATCCGCGTGAAATGCTGCGTCTGCGCGGCCGCTGAGAGTAGGGAGAGAGAAAAGTGAAAAAACTGACAACACTCGTGGTGGCCGTTGCCGTGATCGCGGGCCTTGCGCGTCTGTGCCTTTATACCGTGGGCGAGCGTGAGTACGCACTTGTCTTCGGCCTCGGGGAACTTAAGCACATTCAGGCTGAACCGGGCCTGTACGTGAAGCTGCCTGCGCCCCTGCAGAACGTGGTTTACCTTGATAAGCGCATTTTGTCGCTTGACACGCCGCAGGCCGACCTCGTGCAGACAAGCGAAAAAAAGAACCTTCTCATCGACAGCTTCGTGAAGTGGCGTATTGGCGATCCGCGCCTTTACTGGGTGTCCTTTCAGGGCAGTGAACGCGCCGCCGAAGACCGTGTCTCCGCCCTTTTGCGCGACGTCTTAAACCAGACCGTGAACCGCCGTACCGTGAACGAAATCACCTCCCGCGGCCGCGAGCAGGCGATGCGTGACATCAGCACGGGCCTGCAGGCCCGCGTCAAGGACGTCGGTATCGAAATCGTTGACGTGCGCTTAAAGCGCGTGGACTTTACGCCGGAAATTTCCGAGTCCGTCTACCGCCGCATGGAAGCCGAACGTAAGCGTGTGGCCAGCGAAGAACGCTCCACGGGTGCCGCGGAAGCCGAAAAGATCCGGGCCGACGCCGACCGTCAGCGTGAAGTGATTCTTGCGCAGGCCTACCGTGACGCCCAGAAGATTAAGGGCGCGGGGGACGCCGAAGCCAACCGCATCTACGCCGAAGCCTTCGGCCGGGATCCGGAATTCGCGCGCTTTTACCGCAGTGTTGAAGCCTACCGTGAAGCTTTCGGCAAAAAGGGTGACGTGATGGTCACCGACACCAACGGTGAATTCTTCCGTTACTTCAAAAACGACAAAAACAATAAGTAACGGTACCGACCGTCCGTTGCCGACCCCATGAAAGTCATCGTTCTGGCGCTTGCGTTTGCCGCGGTCTTTGAAAGCCTTTTTCCGGTGATTGCTCCGCACTTATGGAAGCGGTCGCTAGCGGAACTTTCAAAGGCCGATGAGGCGTTTGTGCGGCGCGTTGCTCTGGTGATTCTTGCGGCGGCACTCACAGTCATCTGGACCGTGACGGAGATTACTTGAAATGGCTACCTGGCTTTTGCCCGACAACATGGCAGACATCCTGCCGCAGCAGATGCGTGTGCTCGAAAAAATGCGCAGGACGTGTCTGGATCTTTTCGCGTCTCACGGCTTTGAGCAGGTTGAGCCGCCGATGATTGAGTTTGTCTCGTCTCTTTTGACGGGAAGCGGCAGCGACCTTGACAACAACACCTTTAAGTTCATGGACCAGGCCAACGGCCGCATGGTGGGCTTAAGAGCCGACATCACGCCGCAGATTGCGCGCATTGACGCGCATATTCTGAACAGCACCGGGGTGAGCCGCCTCTGCTACGCCGCAACCTGCCTGCACGCCAGGCCTCTGCATCCGCTTGCGTCCCGCGAACCCTTTGTGGCCGGGGCCGAACTTTTCGGCTGCTCGGGCGAAGAAGCCGACCGCTACATGATCCGGCTTGCTGTGAAGACGCTGCGGCTTTTGGGGGTGGAAAAGGTCCACGTCGATATCGGTCACACCGCGATTGTCCGCGCGCTTTTAGCCGCTGACCGTGCGTTAAACGAAGAAGAACTGCATGCGATTTTACGCGCGCTCCGTATGAAGGATCCGACGGCTCTGGAAAGTGCGGCCGCAACTTTAAAGCCCGCGACGCACGCGGCGCTTTCTGCGCTTCTGACGCACTTCGGGGACGCTTCCGTCATTGATGAACTCGAGAAACTGCTGCCCGCCTCCGGGGCCGTGCAAAAGGCCCTGGCCGAAGCACGGGAACTCGGGAAAACGTGCGGCGCGGACGAAGTGAGTTTTGACTTCTGTGACGTGCACGGCTATCAGTACCTCACCGGCGCCACCTTCTCGGTGAACATACCGCAATATGCTCAGGCGGTTTTGAGAGGCGGGCGCTATGATGGAGTCGGTCTGGCGTTCGGCCGGCCGCGGCCGGCCTGCGGTTTTACCGTGTATCTGCGGGAGCTTTCCGCCGTTTTGAATGCCTCGGAAAAGGACATTCGGCCCGAAGCGGTGCTCGCGGATGCAACGGTTACGGACAAGGACTACCGGCGCGAGGTTGAAAAACTGCGCGCTTGCGGCAAAATTGTGATTTCGCTGTTGCCCGGGGAGAGCCCCTTGGCGGCGGCCGAACGTTTTACTTTAACGCACGAACTCGTGCGGGGTGAGGGCTCGGTTGAGCTCAGGGTCATCAAGCCCCGCCGTTAGGAGCAACTGAATATGTCAAAGAACGTCGTGGTGGTCGGCGCCCAGTGGGGTGACGAGGGTAAGGGTAAGATTGTCGACTGGCTTACCGAAAAGGTGGACGGCGTTGTTCGCTTTAACGGCGGCCATAACGCAGGCCATACGCTTGTCATCAACGGCAACAAGACCATTTTGCGTCTGATTCCCTCGGGCATCATGCATCCGACGTCTCAGTGCTACCTCGGTAACGGTGTTGTTCTGAGCCCGGAAGCTTTCTTCCGTGAAATCGATGAATTAAAGAGCCACGGCGTGGATGCCGAACCCCGCTTGCATGTCTCGGGTAACTGCCCGCTCATCATGCCGTACCATATTGCGCTCGATCACGCGCGTGAAGCGGCTCTTGGGGCTAAGAAAATCGGCACTACGGGCCGCGGCATCGGTCCGGCCTATGAAGACAAGGTCGCGCGCCGCAGCGTGCGTGTCGCTGACCTCTATCAGCCGGCCGTGTTTGCCGAGCGTGTTCGTTCGATTCTCGAACTGCACAACTTCGTTCTGAAAAATTACCTCAAGGCCGAAGCGCTTGATCCCCAGAAGGTGATCGATGACGCGCTTTCCTACGCCGACCGTCTCGCTCCGATGGTCAAAGACGTCTCCGCGGAACTGAACCGCGCCATGGACGCCGGTAAGCAGTTCCTCTTTGAGGGCGCCCAGGGTTCGATGCTTGACATCGATCACGGGACCTATCCCTTCGTAACGTCGTCCAATACGGTGGCGGGTTCGGCAAGCGCAGGTGCGGGCGTCGGTCCTCAGCGTCTCAACTACATTTTGGGCATCACCAAGGCCTACTGCACCCGTGTGGGCAGCGGCCCCTTCCCGACGGAACTTGAGGACGCCGTCGGAGAAGAACTCCGCAAGAAGGGCAACGAATTCGGTGCCGTGACGGGGCGTCCGCGCCGCTGCGGCTGGTTTGACGGTGCCGCACTGCGCCGCGCCGTGCAGATTAACGGTCTCACGGGGCTTGCCGTCATGAAGCTTGACGTCTTTGACGGTATGGAGAAGGTAAAGCTTGCCGTGGGTTACAAGGTTGACGGCCAGGAAGTTGATCTCATGCCTTACGGCGCTGACGCTGCCGCCCGCTGCGAACCGGTTTACGAAGAATTCCCGGGCTGGAAGGAAAGCACGTTCGGCGTGACGCGCTGGGAGGATCTCCCTGAATCGGCCCGCCGGTATCTGAAGCGCCTCTCCGAAGTCGCCGGCTGCCCGATTGCCCTTGTTTCCACGGGCCCCGACAGAAGCCAGACGATTCTCTTGGATAACCCGTTCGCGTAACTCAGCTAAAATACTAAGTTACGACTCGCACAGGCGGTTCTGATTTTGGTCGAACCGCCTGTTTTTCAATAGCGGGCCGCCTGTTTTCTTTTGACTGCACGCACTATGCAACACGATCATATTGACTGGAACCAATACCGCGATCTCTGCGAACGTCTTGTCGCCCGTGTGGGCGCAAGCGGCTGGGAGTTTGACTCGCTTCTGTGTCTGGCCCGCGGCGGCATGCGCCCCGGCGACATCTTCAGCCGCGTCTACAGTAAGCCCCTGGCGATCATGACGACGAGTTCCTACCGTGAAGCCGCAGGTACCGTGCAGGGGGATCTCGATATCGCCAAGTACATCACGGGCGTGTCGGAGTTAAAGGGAAAGCTTCTTTTGGTCGACGACCTCTGTGACTCGGGCGCCACGATTAAAAAGGTGGTGGAACACTTAAAGCGCAACTACCCGCAGATCACCGAAATCCGTGTGGCCGTCATTTGGGTGAAGGCCTGCTCGGTGTTTCATCCGGACTACTCGGTCGTTCAGTACACCGACAGCCCCTGGATTCATCAGCCCTTTGAGTGCTACGACGACATCGGCATTGAAAAGCACCTCGCCAACTGCCGCGCCAAGTTCGGCGACGCGCTCTGACCGGTTGCTCGGTTGAAAAAAAGCCCTGTTCGAGATCGTCGGCAGGGCTTTTTGCTGTTTGTCTACTGCGTGAGTTCCCGCGAGAAGTCGGTGTTTTTAATAAGCGCAATGAGTGTGTCGGCAATCGCGGCATCCTCTTCAACCACAAGGGCGTTGATCCCTTCGGGTTCGGTGTCGCTCGCAATTGCTAAGACCGCCAATTCAATGCCGTGCCCGGTGAGCGTTTTCTCGTGAGGGATGAAGAAATCCTCAGGGAAGTCGCCGTCGGTGATGATAAGAAGGAGTTTTCTCTCGCTCTCCACGGCGTCCATCTGGTCGCGGGCCCAGTCAATCGCTTCAGCAATCGGCGTTGCGCCCCAGGAGGAAAGCGGTGCAAAGCGCCGGATAAAGTCTTCGGCAGTGACGGCTGCGTCAGCCGTCAACGGCAGAATGTCCGTTTTGTTGGGGCCGGGAAAGGCTGCGGCAGTGACGGTGATGCCGTTCACCTTTTTTGCGGACCGGTAAATGAGGGCGACGGCCGCTTTGGCCGAGGAGAGTCGCTCCACACCCATGGAACCGGAGCGGTCCAAAAGCATCATGAGGTGTCCCGAGGGCTTTTTTACGGGCGTTCCCCGTTTGGCAAAAAGCCGGGGTTCTTTTAAAAGGATGTCAACGGGCGCGTCCTCGGTGAGGTCGTCACCGTCCGAAGCGGCGTCCGTGTCATCGTTTTCCGCGGGCCCGGCAAAAAGCGCTTCAAACGCGTCTCTGAGCTTTTCAATTTCTTCAAATTTTCCGTAAAAGCTTTCCGTGAAAAGCTTCTTTTCCTCGGGGGTATCCACGTCCGGTTCAACGGCGTCGGGGTCTGCCACGCGGTAAAGCGCCTCCTGCACATGCGGCAGACTGCCGCGCGCGGGCTCCTCAGAGGCTGCGCCTTCCAGACAGTGCGTGTGGCCGCTTCCGGTGTGCTGTGCAGTAAGCAGTGTTTTGGTAAACCGCGCCTTGGCGGGGTTTTGTGCGGCACCTTCCTGAGTTGCCTGCGGGGCCGCAGTGAGTTCAGCGCGCACCGTCTTTTCAATGCTCTCGGCAAGCGCCATGACGGCGGCGGTGTCGGCAAGATTTCCTGCGTCCTGCGCCTCATTGAGAACGCGGTCAAGAAGCGCGGACGGCAGGTGCTTTGCGACTTCCGCCCTCAGAAGGTCTTTGAACTTCACGGCCCAGTCCATCTTTTCCCGGGCCATGAGTTCGGCATGAAGCCACGTGCAGAAAAGTGCTGCGGGCGGCAGGTCCTTGTAGGAAGCGGCCGCCAGACGCCCGTTTTCCTCAAGTTTTTCCGCGAGACAATTGCGCCAGACGCCGTAGAGGCGGTTAAGCCGCATGCCGTAGGTGTCGATGCGGACGTCTTCCAGGACGTTGATAAGCCCGGCGGTGAGTTCCGTTTTCTCTTTGGCGGCAAAAGCGCTCATATCCGTCTGCGTGACGTGCATCATCTCGTGGATGCCGTGGCCGAGCGCAAAGGTTTCAAAGCTTTCATCATCGGGATCGAGGTTTCCGAGCCAGACGGTTTTACCGTCGGTCTTAGGGCTTTCCGAAAAAGAAAACGTGACGTCGTAGCGCCCGAGTATGCTCTTTAAAGCCTCAACAACGCCTGCGCGGCGCTCCTCGGGCGTTGCATCGGGATCACGGAAAATCTGCGGCATATAAGCCAATCCTGAGCCGGGCTCTGTCAGGGGGCTTCAGGGTGACATACGTACCCGCGGCCCCGGGTTAATGAAACAGACACGCAGAGCGATGTGTGTTAACCTGCGCTACGTGTGAGAAAGGTCGGGGTTGACGGAATCGGCTGAGGGCTTTAAAAACCGGCAGCCGCGCTTTTGGGTCGATACAAACGCCGGATACGAAAAAACCCTTGTTGCCAAGGGTTCATTCGGAACAGGATTTTTGAGATTTGGTGCCCAAGACTGGACTCGAACCAGCATGCCTCACGGCGCTGCGACCTGAACACAGTGCGTCTACCAATTTCGCCACTTGGGCAAAAATCCTGAGACGCGTATTATGCCGAAGATTTTCCGATTGTCAAATTAAAAACGAATGGCTCAGACAAAAACGAAAAAGAAAACGCCGCTGGCGGCCGGGCTCGAAATCATCAAACCCCGCAAGCAACGCGGCAGCAGCGATGAGGCTCTGATTGTCTCGCGTATCTGCTTTGTGCTCTGGCAGGCAAAAGACGGGGTGACTCTGGCGGACATGAGCCGCACGACCGGGTTTGAGGCCGAGTCGCTTAAGACATTTGCAACTGAAAAAGACGGTCTCTGGTACATGGACATGCCCTTTGTGGGCTACGACCGGGAAAAGAATCAGTTTTTCCGCAAAGAAGGCTGGCGCTGGTTTACCGCAACGGTGAGCAACGTTTCTGACCACGTGCTCATTGAAAATGACCGAGGTGAGCGAGTGGACTGCGAGACGCTCCTTGACGTTTGCGAGAACATGCTGCCGGGCGACAGGGTACTTGCCTGTGAGGCTGACGGACGCACGGATACCGTTTGGATTGCCGCCCTTCTTGAGCAGCCCGCAAGACGTTATATCTGCCCCCTGGACTATCTGGACCTCAGGAAAAAAGCCTTGAAGTCCCTGAGACCGGTGAGCCGTTTTTTCACCATGGCTTCCATCGATCTGGACAAACCCTGGCAGGTGCCGGGCGGCAGGGACGTAAAAATCCAGGTTGAAACCGATCCGCGACCGCTGGGTTTTACCGGCACACCCACCGGACACGTGGTGAAGGTGATTGAAGACGCGGACACGTCTTCGGGTGAGCTTGAGGTGGCGCTTGCCAAATACGATCTGCCGCACATTTTTTCTGAGGCGGTCGTTAAGGAAGCCGAGGCTCTGCCCTCAGACCCCGGTGCCGAAGAGGCCGATGAGCGCATCGATCTGCGCGACATCGGCTTTATGACGATTGACGGCGAAGACTCCCGAGACTTTGACGATGCGGTGTGGTGTACGCCGGAGAAATCGGGCTGGCGCCTTTTGGTCGCAATTGCCGACGTCAGTCACTATGTCACTGAAGGTTCGGCCCTTAATAAAGAAGCCTTAAACCGCGCCACGAGTGTCTACTTTCCGAGCTGCGTCATACCGATGCTCCCCGAGAAGTTAAGTAACGGGTTGTGTTCCTTAAATCCCGGCGTAGACCGCGCGGTTTTGGTCTGCGACATGATGGTGGGTACGGACGGTCTGGTGTCGGCTTATCAGTTTTATCCGGCACTCATTCACTCGCACGCAAGGCTTACCTACACCGCCGTGTGGGCGGCACTGCAGGGAAAAAGTGACGATCTCATCGGCCGCGGCGGAAGCCTTGAAGATATTAAGGCGCTTTACGACCTTTATAAGGCCTTTCGTGCCGCGCGCGTCAGACGCGGTGCAATTGACTTTGAGACGACGGAAACGCAGTTTGATCTCGACGAAAAGGGCCTCATTAAAGCCATTCACCGTAGAGACCATAACGACGCGCACCGCCTCATTGAAGAGTGCATGCTCGCGGCCAACGTCTGTGCCGCGGACTTTATCGGCCGCAAAAAGGCGATGTCCTTATTCCGGATTCATGAGCCGCCGGCCGCCGATAAGCTTGCGGCATTACGTGCGACGCTTTCCTCGATGCATCTGAGGCTCGGGGGCGGCGATAAACCCGGGGCGGCTGACTTTGAAAAGGTGCTTGCAAGCCTTAAGGAGAGCCCGGTGAGCGACGTCGTGCAGGCCGCCATGCTGCGCTCCATGCAGCGCGCGGTCTACAGTCCCGACAACTGCGGACACTACGGTCTCAATTACCCTGCCTACACGCACTTTACGTCGCCCATTCGCCGCTATCCGGACCTTCTCGTGCACCGCACGATCCGTGCGCTTTTGTCGCGCCGCAAGTATTCGCCCGTCTTTGAAGGGGATTTCACGCGGCTCATGGACGGCTTTAACGGCCGCAAACTCACGCGGGAAAACGCAGAGCGCGCCCAAAACCGTGAGACACCGGTTGCTGCGCGCCAGGTAAAGCAGCTTGAAGCCTGGCGTGAGTTGGGGCTCATCTGCTCTGCGGCCGAGCGCCGTGCCGATGATGCTTCGCGCGAAGTTGTCAGCTGGCTTAAATGCCGCTACATTTCGCAGTTTTGCGGAAAGTCCTTTGAAGGGACCGTCACGGGCGTTATTGCCGCAGGGCTTTATGTGACGCTTGATGATCCTTACGTCGAAGGCTTCGTGCACGTCTCAAAGATCGGCCCCGACTACTACGAGTTTGATGCCTCGGAAAACACCATGACCGGGCGCAGCGGGCGCGAGAAGTTTTATATCGGTAAACGCGTGAAGGCCACGGTCGAAAGCGCAGACACCGAAACACTGCGCGTGGACTTTACGATCTATACCGGGGAAAGAGAGGGCTTTGGTTCGCGCGGATTCGGGCGCCGTCGGTTTGACGACTGGGATTTCGACGACGATGACGACGACGGAGACGACTGGTCAAGCTTTCGGGAAGACTTCGACTTTGACGAGGACTTTCCCAAGCCCCGTAAAAAACGCAAGAAAAAGAATAAGAACAAAAACAAAACCGTAGCTAAATAAAGCGAGAAAAAATCATGAGTAAGCAGGTCGTTCTGGCAGGTTTTCATGCCGTTAATGCCCGGGTGAGATTAAAGCCCGAGAGTGTGAAGGTGGTTTATGTGGACGCGCAGCGCCGCGACAAGCGCATGCATGAGTGCTGCGCGCGGCTCAATAAGTCCGGCATCAAGGTTGTACAGGCCGATGCCAGAAGGCTCGACGGCCTTGCGCCCGATCTGCCGCATCAGGGTGTGGTGGCTCTCGCGGACGAAATCGTCAATACGCTCACCTTTGATGAGCTGCTTGACAGCATCACCGATAAGACACTGCTTCTGATTCTTGACGGCGTCACCGATCCCCGTAACTTCGGCGCCTGCCTGCGTGTCGCGGACGCCGCGGGTGTGCAGGCGGTTGTGGCGCCCAAGGACCGCTCGGCCTCTTTTTCGCCGGCAGCGGCCAAAGCTGCCGCAGGCGCCTGGGAAACAGTGCCCGTTGTAAGCGTCACCAACCTTGCCGCAAGCATTGTGGAACTTCGGGAAGCGGGCGTACTGGTGGTGGGAACGGCCGGAGAAGCGGAAAAGTCGATTTATGACTTTGACCAGAAGCGCGCCTTTGCCTGGGTGCTCGGCGCCGAAGGCGAGGGGCTCCGACAGCTCACCCGCAAGAGGTGCGATGAGCTTGCGAAAATCCCGATGCTGGGGACCGTGGAAAGTCTCAACGTCTCGGTGGCAAGCGGCATCTGCCTGTTTGAGACCGTGCGGCAGAGAACGCAGGCAAAATAACGCCTGAGCGTTGCCGGGCTTACGGGCCGTCCCTTCGGGGGCGGCTTTGCTTCGTAGCGGTCAAAGACCCGCAGGCCGAGGAGGGCTTCGCCCGTGTTGAGCGGCTCGTCGGGTCCGGCGCGGCCGTCCCCATCAGAATGATCGACCCACCGTAAAGGCGCGCGAGCTTAACCGCTTGCTCAAGCGCACCCCACACCTGCAGACGCCGAAACGCCTTCTCAAGAAGTTCGGTCGTGTCGGCATCGATGTCCCACTCAACGCCCGCCGAGACCATGTCGGCGGCGTAGAGGTCACAGACCTTGCGGGCGATCCAGTTCGTCCGGTAGAGCTTTTCGAGCTGATCCTGCGAGAGCGGCTGGCGCGACTCCATTGTGGAGCCGGGCGCCCCGGGCAGGGACGTCATGAAGCTCGCCGCGTTGTCGCGCTTGGCGGTCACGTGACCGAGAAATCGGTTTAAAACATCTTTCGCTCCCATACTGAGCTAGCTCCTGTTAACAACGGCTCAACGCCGTAGCGCAGGCTGTCCATACTGTGGCTGAAATCGTGCTCGGGCTTGTCGGTTGGACGTCCGTCCTTGTCCTTGGCCCAAGCGTAGTTCTGAATCTCGTGCGCCACGTTCACTCAGTCCGGATGCACCACGATGTGCACGCCTTGGAGCCACTGAATGCCGTAGCGGACGCTGTCTTGTTCCTTCGTGGCCGGCACCGCGTTGATGCCGGCAGACCTCAGCTCCTCGATGCTTTTCGGTTCTGCGCTGTTGCAGGTGACCTTCTCGCGTCTGAGGCCGAAGCCTTTGATCCGGGCGGCAAGCGCTTGATTCGTGAGCCCGCGCTCGTAAATCTCCCAGGCCAAAAAAACGGTCTTTGGGGCCGGATCGTAGAAGCCGCCCACAAACGCAGTCGGGTCGGTGAAGCCGAAGTCCACGCCGTAAAAGGCTTTAAGGTCGCGCCGGCTCTTCATGGCCTCGCGGTCAAAGCTCACGATCTTCGCATCCGGATAGATCAAGCCCTCCGCGATATCCCATTCGCCCAGACCTTCGATCCGGTAGCGTCTAGGGAAGTTGACCCGGAGGTCCTCAAAAAGCGCCCAGTCCTTGTCGTCTAAAAACTCATTGCAGAGGTACGTGGTCGTGAGCGCCGTCACCTCGGGGTTCGGCTTGTCAAAAAAGCGGCGTTTTCCCCACCACGTCTCGCTCCAAGGGTTGAGCGTCAGGACGATCTCTTTCCACAGACCCGCCGGCACTTGGACGCGGATGCTGAGATCGAGCTTATTAAATTCGGCTTCGCTCTCAAGCTGAGAGGCTTCTTCGCACCACACCCAGCAGAGCACGCCTTGGGCCACCGTGACGGACGTCACCTTCTGGCCGTCGTCGAGGCCCCGGAAAAGGATCTTCTGCCCGGTGCTGATCCGGACGATCTCAAGCGGGCTCGCAGTCGCGCGCCAGTCGCTGTCAAAGCCGAGTCGGTGAATGGCCCACTCAAGGTCAGCAAAGCACGAGTCGCGGAGAGATCGGGCGTAGCGCCGGATCACAAGGGCATTCGCCTCCGGGTGGCTCATGAGGTTGACGATCAACCTCAGGGCGGTTGTCTTCGATTTCTTCGAGCCGCGCGAGCCTTTGCATACCAGGTAGCGCCTCCGGCTGTTCCAGAAGTCCCGATAACCCTTGCCGACGACCTCGCTTAAAACGTTTTTTCGTCCGGCTGCTGCCATGCTTCACTCTTTGAGGTCGTTGACGATGGTCACTGTCTGAGGCTGTATCACCGTCGAATTGACGTCGATCTTCTGCTTCTCTGAGAAGCGTTGCGGGTTGAGGTTCGCGGCACTGCGGGCGTCTTTTCTCATGGCGACGTTCAGACCTTCGACCACGCCTTTAGGGATTTCGATGCCCGACTTGACTGCGGCCTCCACAATGTCGATGAGACGGGTGGCGCTCTGACGCCGTCTCTCATCGTAGACGTCCGCACCTCGCGCGCGCCCGCGCTGTCTTGTCGAAAAACTCGGGATGCTCGTCCTGCCATCCCCAGACCGTGCTTCGATGGGGCATTCCCCTCATCTTGCTGATCTGGTTGATCGACTTGCCTTCGGCAAGCAGCTCGCAGAGCTTGTCTGCGAGCTCTTTCGTGTACTTGGTGGGCCGTCCGGTCTTACGCTTTGCGGCCGGTTTCTTCTTTGCGGTTGCCATTGCGTAGCCCAATAAAAAAGGCCAGATAAACCGACCTACATTTTACATTATTTGCTTTGCTTTTTAAGCCCTTTATGTATAATACTATCTCATAAAGGAGGTGAGATATGTGGATCTGAAAGTAAAAGGCATAACGGCCGAAGCTGATTTAAATCTCGTGTTTATCAGGCTCAAGATCAGAATCAAGCTAAAGCCAAAGCCAAAGCGGGAGGCATCCACAAACCTCACTGTCCAAGGAGAAGTATATGTATTACGGCATCAAAGTTGTCAAGTCCCCTGATCGGGATGTTTTCGTTGTCACCTGCCGCGATCTTCCTGAATGCACTTACGAGGATCCGACACTGGAAGGAGCTGTCACGGCGGCCGCTCAGTGCGTCCCGGGAGTGATGGAGCTTCTGTACCGTCAGAAGCGCCGCGCCATCCCGCTGCCTAGCCCGCTTCAGGACGGGGAGACGCCGGTTTACATCCCGGCTCGCGTGCAGGCGAAAATTCTGTTCTGGAACTACATGGTCGAAAACCGTTACCGGGTCGCAG
This sequence comes from Duodenibacillus massiliensis, assembly GCF_900128485.1. Taxonomy (GTDB): domain Bacteria; phylum Pseudomonadota; class Gammaproteobacteria; order Burkholderiales; family Burkholderiaceae_F; genus Duodenibacillus; species Duodenibacillus massiliensis. The sequence goes on along the minus strand of NZ_LT635859.1, from coordinate 174,058 downwards.
ACATCGCCCGCATGAACAACATCACACAGACTCAGGCTCAGCGGTATGTTGATCTGTCCAAAGACAAGGCCAGCATAGAGGCGATAGAAGAGGCCATGAGCAAGCTCGGGTTCCGATTGTCGCTGACGCTTGAAAAGGAGCCGTGACCAACAAAAAAGCCCGCTTCCTTGGTGGATCGGGCTTTTCTTTTGCTGTTTCTTTCAGGTATGCCAAAGGTGCCTTTTGGGCACCTTTTACTCGCTCAACTGATCACACAGCTTCAAATTTTGCAACCGCATTACCCACCGCGGGTGTGTGTGGATTTTTGTGTCTAGCGCGGGTTTGCGGTTGAGCTTGTTGGCTCGCTAACAGGGGTATTTAACCCTAGCCTGCGGTCGATGCGCTTGCCGTCAATCGTCACCTGGGCGACGTAATACTGCCTGCCCTTGGACGTCTTTATGCAAAGGTTCGGAATGGTTGATTTCATTGTGTCTCCGGACGGTTTCCCACAAAAAGAGCGCTCCTGACGCTGTTTCCCACGCGTTTTGGTTTCCCACACTTTTTTGACTTTTGGGGAAAGTGTGGGAAAAGTTTCCCCAAACGCGTGGGGAATACTGGGATTCGAGGTCTATTTTATGGGAGATTATGAGACACGATGACACACGACGAAACAGATCGGGAAATCGTTGGAAGGTGCGCCGGTGTTGGAAAAGGCGCGGAAGGCGCATAAAACAAAGGCCCGCGAGTCGCGAGCCTTAGCGTGCTGTGCATGGCGGAAGGGGAGGGATTCGAACCCTCGATACGGTATAACCGTATACCGGATTTCGAGTCCGGCGCATTCGACCACTCTGCCACCCTTCCGCACAGTGGTTGTCCCAAAGAGGACAGAGCGCGCATGATAGCAAAAGAGCGGCGAAAAGAGAAACGCCGTTTTCGGAGGGGGTGGTCTTTGCGCAGGGAGACCGATGCAGGAGGCAAGAGTCCGGTTGTTTCAGAACCAGGATTCGGCGGGAAGGAGGGATTCGAACCCACGATACCATCAGTTACCTGTTTGGAATTCGGAGGCAGCCCTCTCGAGCAAAAGCCCGGTTACGCTGCCGGTGTAAGTCGGATGACTAATACTCAATTGATAAAAGAAGGGAAAATAAAGAAATCAAACCATCTTCAGCGTGAGTGCTGAGAACACCTGCAGCGCCCCATTGTAGCGGCGCAAAGTGCCGCGGGAGCGGAGACAGCGCTTTTTAGCTTTTGCTTTGGTGTTGCCCTTTAGTCACGCCGTTGATTGAAAAAGGAAATTCTGTCCCTTTTCTTTGTATGTTTTTTGCTTTTCAGTGTTAATGTTGAAAGCGTTACAACAATTTCCCGTGGGGATGGGCTATGTCGATCCAGATTTCGGACAAAAGTTTTGAAGGTTTTAAGCAGGCATACGCGACGTTGAGCGCGGCCGTGACGAAGTTCCAGGCACAGGCCGAAGGTGCCGGCGGTAAGGTCGGCACAATCCTTACGCAGGAAATCTACGACACGGCCCGTCAGATGCTCGAAGCCGGTGCGGTGCTTGCACAGGAAGCAACGGCCAAGGTCGCTGACGTCGTTGCGGAAGTAACCGGCGCGAAAAAGCCCGCCGCGAAGAAAGCCGCAAAGCCGGCAGCTGCCGCCAAAAAGCCCGCAGCCAAGGAAGCTGCCCCGGCGAAGAAAGCTCCGGTGAAAAAGGCTGCCGCGAAATCTGCTCCCAAGAAAGAAGAAGCCGAAAAGCCCGCTGCGAAAAAGGCTGTGAAGGCCCCGGCAAAGAAGGCTGCAGTAAAGCCCGCAGCTAAGGCCGCCGCAAAGAAGGCCCCCGCCAAGACCCCGGCCAAAAAAGCCGCTGCCAAGCCCGCCGCGAAGACTGTGAAGGCGGCAGCGGCAAAGGCCGCGAAAAAGCCCGCGACAAAGCCTGCTGCCAAACCGGCCGCCAAGAAGGCAGAGGTGAAGAAAGCGCCTGCTGCAAAACCCGCCGCCAAGAAAGCGGCTCCTGCAAAGAAGCCCGCAGCCAAAACGGCGTTAAAGGCTCCTGCCAAAAAGGCTGAGACCGCCAAGAAGCCGGCCGTAAAGGCTCCCGCCAAGAAAGCAGAGGCTAAGCCCGCCGCAAAACCCGCAGCCAAGGCCCCCGCCAAGAAGGCTTCCGTGAAAGCCGCTAAGCCTGCTGCCAAAAAGCCCGCAGCCAAGAAGGCCGCTGCGAAAAAGTAACTCCGTGTTCTCCTTGAGTTAACACGAAAAGCCGGAGAAAGACGCGCCTTTTTCTCCGGTTTCTTTTTGGCAGGCCGCATGCTGCCGCGCTGTTTGGCGTAACGCCGCCTTTGCTCTACAATCTGTCCGCCTGCGTTGAAAGAAACGTCGGGCCGGCCGGGCGGCAGAGTCTGCTCCCGTCATGCACAGCTTTGCGTCCCCGCTGTGGGGAAAACCGCACTGTGCTTGCGGCATGAGGCCGAAATCCGGCGGAACCCTTGAGATTTTTCCGCACACTTTCCTTTTTTGTGAGCAAACACTGCGCCCGGCGCAGTCTCAACCGTTTGTTTTCGTGAATCCGGCAAATAATCCCGGGCTTGTGATCGAAGCTGCGCTTCTGACGAGCCCCAGGCCGCTCAGCACGGCTGAGCTCGCCCGCTTGTTTGAAAACCGCTATACGCAGGACAGAATCCTGACGGAGGTGGGTAAGCTTGCCCTTTTCTGGCAGGACAGGGGCTTGCGCCTTCTTGAAACGGCGGAGGGCTGGCGTTTTCAGAGTGCACCGGAGGTCGGCGAGTATCTCGTCAGGCTTTCTGAAGAAAAGGCGCCGAAGTACACGCGTGCGGTGATGGAAACGCTTGCGATCATTGCCTACCGGCAGCCTGCCACGCGCGGTGATATTGAAGAAATCCGCGGTGTGACCGTGAACCCCAATTCTTTGAGACAGCTCGAAGAGCGCGGCTGGATTGAAGTGATTGGCCACAGAGAGTCGCCGGGGCGTCCGGCACTTTTTGCCACAACCGCACAGTTTTTAAATGATCTCGGCTTAAAAAGCCTTGATCAGTTGCCGCCCTTACAGGGCGAAGAACCCAAAGTCGAAGAATTTGAACTGGACTTTTCGGACAAGAATAAAAAGGCGGACGAACAAAAGACGCCTGAACTGCCGCTTGCCGAAGAGAAACCGCTTTTAGCCGACGAAGGTAAAAAAGATGCCTGAATCTAAAAAGTCAGTCGAAGTTTCTGAAGCCGCATCCGCGGCTGTTACGCCCGAAGCGGACGAAGCCTCCGCAAAACCCGTGAGGCGCCGCCGTACGGCCGTGAAAAAAGCCGGGGTGCCCGAAGCGGCCCCTGAAAACGCGCCCAAAAAGCGCACGGTCCGAAAGTCCGTGAAAAAGACGGCGGAAACGAAGGCGGCTGAAGCGGATAAGGACGCCCCGGAAGCTGTGCCGGCAGAGGCGGAAACGGCAGAGGTTAAGCCCGCCGCCAAAAAGCGCACGGTGCGCCGTAAGAAGACAGAGACCGCAGCGGCGGAGACTGCCGGGGGAGCACCGGCTGATGCCGCGCCTTCTGAGGCTGCCGCCGAAGCGGTTGCGGCTGAGGAAGTTAAGCCCGTTGCCCGCAAGCTCCGAAAGGCTGCGTCAACCGGCACCCGTAAGCCCCGCACAAAGGCGGCGGTGACGGAGACGGAGAAAACTGTTGCGGTTGCTGACGTGCCCTCTGAAGAGGAAGTCTCCCCGGCGGCCGCAGCGCCCCAGGCGGTTTCTGAGGACGATCCTCAGGCTGAACTTCCGGCTGAGGCCCTTCAAATGCCGGCCGCTTCTGACGAAGAGACGCTTACCCGCGGCATGATGGCCGACAATGTCTTTGACCCCCGCGTTTTTAAGCGCGGTAAGGCAGCGGCAAAAAAAGCGCTCATTGCGCAGAGTGAAAAACTGCAGAAGGTTCTCGCCGACTGCGGTCTCGGAAGCCGCCGCGACATGGAGCAGTTAATTCTTGAGGGCCGGATTTCTGTGAACGGCGAACCCGCCCATCTCGGACAGCGTGTGCTTCCCGCCGACATCGTGCGCGTGAACGGCCGTATTGTGAAAAAGGCCGAAAGCGCAGGCGGCGGCAAGCGCGTGCCGCGAGTGCTTGTCTACCATAAGCCCACCGGTCAGATTGTCAGTATGGACGATCCCCAGGGACGTCCCACGGTGTTTGACAACCTTCCCAAGATCAGCCACGGCCGCTGGATTGCGGTGGGGCGTCTGGACTTTAATACCGAGGGGCTGCTGCTTTTTACCAACAGCGGTGATCTTGCCAACCGACTGATGCATCCGCGCTACGCGATTGAACGCGAATACGCGGTGCGCACCGCGGGAACACTCACTGAAGAAGGCCGTGAGGCGCTTTTGTCGGGCGTGGAGCTCGAAGACGGGCCCGCGGCATTTTCTGAGTTGACCGACAAGGGCGGCGAAGGGCTCAACCACTGGTACCTTGTGCGCATCAATGAAGGCCGCAACCGTGAAGTGCGCCGCATGTTTGAAGCGGTGGGATTGACGGTGAGCCGCTTGATCCGCGTGCGTTACGGCGCAGTGCAGTTGCCGAAGGACCTTGCCAAGGGCGCTACGCGAGAACTTGCGGGCGACTGGGTGAAGGCCTGGGTAAGCGACCTTGAGGCGCAGGGCGCAACGGCCAATCCCAAGCAGGGCGCCAAGCCCTTTCATAAGGGAAATAAACCCAAGGGCGGCAAACCCCTTAATAACGGGGGCTTTAAAAAGAAACCCTTCGGCGGCAAACCCCGCAATAAGGGAAAAAGCTGGCAGCCCGATTCGATGACCAGTACCGTGGACTATATAGCGAGCGGCCGTCTCGACGGTGCGCAGAACGTTTATTCCCGCGGCTTTGCGGGGCGCCCCTCGGCCTACGGCGATCAGCCGCAGTCGCAGTACAAAAACCGCGGCGGCAACCGCTCCGGCCAGCATCAGGGCGGAAGGCGCAATTTCCGTAACCGCGGTTAACCGGAAAGCGTTGGCTGAAAAACACGGAAAAACAGCGCTTCGCTGTTGAAAAAACAACAAAAATCCGTATAATGCGCCCCGCACGGAGACGTCGGGGCGCATTTTTCATGCGGCCGCGGCGGTCTTCACAAAGCGCCGCTCGGTTTTCAGAAGCTGAGCGGTCCGGCACGTGGCCCCGTTAAGGGGACGCGCGGCGGCGCAAAGAGGCGTTTCCCGGTGAAACGGTTTTTGCGGGCTTTACTCACTCAGGTCTGACGGCAGGCAGTTTTGTCGTGAGGCCCCTTTCTTCGGGAAAGGAACAGGGATGGGCAGTGTGCCCATTTTTTTTTTGGTTTTTTCGGGGAATCCCCCCGCACAAGATTCGCATCAATGCCTAAGAGCACAGCGCAAATCACTGAACTGATCGAGAGCACGGTCACGGGCCTCGGCTACGAGTTTGTCGACTTCGAGCGACTCGCCAGGGGGCTTGTGCGCATCACGATCGACACGGACCGCGAAGGCGGTATTTCCGTGGACGACTGTGAAGCCGTGAGCGACCAGATCACGCATCTTTTTACCGTTGAGGGCGTCGACTACGAGCGCCTGGAAGTAAGCAGCCCCGGCGTGGAGCGCCCCTTAAAGCGCGCCCGTGACTGGAAGCGTTTTGTGGGGTCGCCCGCGCACGTGGAACTTTACGAGCCCATGCACGCCGAAGGCTTTCCTGAAGCCGGCCGCCGCAAACTTGACGGAAAGATCCTTGCCGTTGAGGGCGAGGGCAGTGAAGCCCGCGTGCGCTTCAGCTTTGAGGAACTTCATATCGCCCGTACGCCCTCGCAGGCTGTGCGGGATAAGAAAAAGGCCGCGAAGACGCCTGCAGCGGCGCCTGTGGTTGTGGAATTTGACCTGGTTGACGTGGACCGCGCCAATCTGATTGCTGAGCTCGATTTTAGAGGGAAAAAATAATGAGCCGAGATATGCTCGAGATGGTCGATGTACTGGCCAACGAAAAGAATGTTGAAAAGTCTGCCGTGTTCGGCGTGCTTGAAACGGCTCTGGCAAGCGCCGTGAAAAAGGCGCAGTTCCCGGGTGAAGACGCCGATGTGGTGGTGAGCGTTGACCGCGGCACCGGTGACTGGACCGCCAAGCGCCGCTGGGTTGTGGTGAGCGGCGACGAAGGCCTGCAGCAGCCCGACCGCGAGGAGATGCTCTCCGACGTGATCGACGACTATCCTGAGATCAAGGTGGGCGACTACATCGAAAAGCCGATTGAAAACATCAACAGCTCCGGCCGCCGCTTTGCCCAGGACGCCAAGCAGGTCATTCTGCAGCGTTTGAGGGACGCCGAACGCGAACAGATCCTCAAGGAATTCCTCGCCCGCGACGAGCAGATCATCAACGGCCAGATCAAGCGCGTGATGAAGGACGGCGCCATTGTTGAAATCGGCCGCCTTGAAGCGCTTCTGCCCCGCAGCGAAATGATTCCGCGCGAAAACCTCCGTAACGGTGACCGCGTGCGTGCCTTTGTGCTCAAGGTCGAAGAAAACACCAAGGGCCGTCAGGTGATTCTGTCGCGTGCCTGCCCGCAGTTTTTGAACAAACTCTTTGAGCTTGAAGTGCCGGAAATCGAAGAAGGCGTCGTGGAAATCAAGTCTTCTTCCCGTGATCCCGGCATGCGCGCCAAGATCGCGGTGATGAGTCGCGACAAGCGTATTGACCCGGTAGGTACCTGCATCGGTATTCACGGTTCGCGCGTCACCGCCGTCACCAACGAGCTCGCCGGCGAACACATCGACGTTGTGCGCTGGGACGAAAACCCCGTGCAGTACATTGTGGAAGCCTTAAAGCCCGCGAAAGTGAGTAAGGTTTTGGCCGACGAAGACGCCAACAGCATGGATGTGACGGTCGACGAAGACAACCTCGCCGTTGCGATCGGTAAGGGCGGTCAGAACGTGCGTCTGGCGAGCGAACTCACCGGCTGGCAGATCAACATCATGACGGCAGAAGAAGCCGACAAGAAGCGTGAAGACGAAATGCAGGCTGCGACCGGGGAATTCGTGAGCGAACTCGGTATTTCCGAAGACACGGCCCGCGCGCTCTTTGAGGACGGCATCTACAGCCTCGAGGAACTTGCCTACGTGCCTGAACAGGAAATCGCGGGCCTCGGGCTCTTTAGCGATGAAGAGCTCCCCGAAGTGCGCGAAAAGGCCCGTACGGTGCTTCTGGCCCGCGCCTTAAAGCGTGAGGAGAACCTCCGTCAGGCCGACCCCTCGCTCTTTGCGCTTGAAGGCATGGACAATGACCTTGCAAGTAAGCTCGTGGGCGCGGGTGTGAAGACCGCCGATGAGCTCGGTGATCTGGATACCGAAGAACTCGTCGAAAAGACGGGGCTTGATGAAGAAGCCGCCAGCAAACTCATCATGGCGGCACGTGCTTCCTGGGCCGAGTGAGTCCGGGACAAGTTCGATTAACGATAAGGAAAACGGCCGTGAGCCGCCCGGTGAGTCAATCGGGCGGCAGGCACCGGAAACAACCGCGGTTGCGGTGCGGTCAGCGGCAGGAGTAAGAAAAGAATATGGCAAACAATACGGTTATCGATCTTGCCCGGGAAATGAAGATCCCCGCTCAGACGCTGCTCGCACAGCTCAAAGCCGCGGGCATTGAAAAGACGGGCGAGACCGACGAATTAAGCGAAGCCGACAAGCGCCGGCTTTTGGACAGCCTCAGAAGCGAACGCGTGCCCGACCGTCCCAGCAAGATCACTGTGAAGCGCCGCGAAACCTCCACCATCCGTCAGAAGGACGGCCAGGGCGGAGCGCACACGATTGAAGTGGAAGTGCGCCGCCGCCGCGTCTTCGTGAAGTCGCCCCGTCAGGACGATGAGCGAGCCCGCGCCATTGCCGCTGCGCGCGCGGAAACCGAAGCCGCCGCACGCCGCGCTCTGGAAGAAAAGCAGGCGCAGGCAGCGCAGGCCGAAAACGACGCCGCAAAGGCCGCGGAAGCCGTGAAGGCCGCGGAAGCGGAAAAAGCCGCCAAGGCCGCTCAAGAAGCCAAGGCTCAGCAGGCTCAGAAGGCTGCTGCTGAAAAAGCCGCCAGGGAAGCTGCCGAGCAGGCTGCCGCCGAAAAGGCCGCCGCCGAAGAAAAGGCCCGCGAAGCCGCGGCTGCCGAGCGCGCTGCCGAAGAGGCCGCACGCCGCAAGGCTCGTGAAGAGGCTGCCGCCAAGGCCGCCCGTGAAAAGGCGGAGCGGGAAAAGGCCGAGCGCGAAAAGCTCGATCAGGAATTAAAGCGCCGTGCACAGGCTGCCGCTCAGCGCGTGGCCCCGAAGGCCGCGGAAAAAGAAGAAACTGCGGTTTCGGCTGAAGAACGGGCCCGTCGTGACGCGGCCCGCAAAAAGGCCTTGGAAGAAGCCGCGGCAATCCGCGAGATGCTTTCTAAGCCCAAGACCGTTTTAAAGGCAAAGGCCGACCGCGGCGATAAGAACGACCGCAAGGATGCGGAAAAAACGGCCGCTGTCGCCAAGCCGGCTGAAGCGAAGAAAAAGACCGAAGCCAAGCCCGCAAAGGCGGCTTCCGGTGACCGCAACGACGAGCCCAAAAAGGGCGGCAAGGGCCGCAAGGGCGAACGCAACAACGACCGCGGCTGGAATGACGAAGGTCAGAAGCGCCGCACGATCAAGACCCGCGGCGGCGATGACTCGGGAGATGACAACTGGAGAGGCCGCAGCCGCAAGCAGCACCATCACGAGCAAAGCGTGCAGCAGATGCCCGCGGAACCCGTGGTGCGTGAGGTGAGCGTGCCTGAGACGATTTCCGTTGCCGATCTCGCGCACAAGATGAGCGTTAAGGCCACCGAAGTCATCAAGGTTCTGATGAAGATGGGCCAGATGGTCACCATCAATCAGATGCTTGATCAGGATACGGCCATGATTCTCGTTGAAGAAATGGGCCACAAGGCGATTGCCGCCAAGGCCGACGATCCGGAAGCGCTCTTGGGTGAAATCGAAGAGGGTGCCGAGCAGTACCCCGCCGTGCCCCGTCCCCCGGTCGTCACGATCATGGGTCACGTTGACCACGGTAAGACGTCGCTTTTGGACTACATCCGCCGTGCCAAGGTTGCCGCGGGTGAAGCGGGCGGCATCACGCAGCACATCGGTGCGTATCATGTGAAAACGCCGCGCGGCATCGTCACGTTCTTGGATACCCCGGGGCATGAAGCCTTTACCGCCATGCGTGCCCGCGGTGCGCAGGCAACCGATATCGTGATTCTGGTGGTCGCAGCCGACGACGGCGTGATGCCCCAGACCAAGGAAGCCATTGCGCATGCCCGCGCTGCCGGCGTTCCGATGGTCGTTGCGATCAACAAGATCGATAAACCCGAAGCCAACGTTGAGCGCGTTACAAACGAACTCGTTCAGAACGAAGTGATTCCTGAAAGTTTCGGCGGCGACGTGCCGTTCTGCCCGGTGTCCGCCAAGACCGGTAAGGGCGTGGATGAACTCCTTGAAAACGTTCTGCTGCAGGCAGAAATGCTTGAATTGAAAGCCCCGGATCAGGGTAACGCCAAGGGTATCGTCATTGAAAGCCGACTGGATAAGGGCCGCGGCCCCGTCGCTTCCGTTCTCGTTCAGTCCGGCCTTTTAAAGAAGGGCGACATTGTTCTGGCGGGCCAGGCCTTCGGCCGCGTGCGCGCCATGGTGAACGAACTCGGCAAGCAGGTGCAGAGCGCCGGTCCCTCGATTCCTGTGGAAATTCAGGGTCTCTCCGACGTCCCGGCCGCAGGCGACGAACTCATTGTGGTTCCGGACGAACGCAAGGCCCGCGAAGTCGCGCTCTTCCGTCAGGGCAAGTACCGTGACGTGAAGCTTGCGCGTCAGCAGGCCGCAAAACTTGAAAACCTCTTCTCCGGCGAAAATAACGGGGAAGTAAAGACGCTGTCTCTGATCATCAAGGCCGACGTTCAGGGTTCTCAGGAAGCCTTGGTGCACGCTTTGACGAAGCTTTCCACCGACGAAGTGCGCGTTCAGGTTGTCCACAGTGCCGTGGGCGGTATTTCCGAAACCGACGTCAACCTTGCTGCAGCCTCCAAAGCCGTCATCATCGGCTTTAACGTGCGCGCTGATGCTGCGGCCCGTAAGCTCGCGGAGCAGGACGGCATTGACATGCGCTACTACAACATCATCTACGACGCCGTCGATGATGTGAAGGCGGCCATGAGCGGCATGCTCTCGCCGGAAAAGCGCGAGACGGTGATCGGTATGCTCGAAATCCGTCAGACGATCCGCGTTCCGAAGGTGGGCCTTATTGCCGGCTGCCGCGTCATGGAAGGCGTGGTGCGCAGAAACGCGTCCGCGCGCCTCTTGCGCGACAACGTCGTCATCTGGACCGGGGAGCTTGCGTCTCTGAAACACTTCAAGGACGATGTGCGCGAAGTGCAGGCCGGCAACGAATGCGGTCTGTCGCTTAAGGGCTACGACGACATCAAGGTGGGCGACCAGCTTGAAATCTTCGAAGTCACCGAAGTCGCCCGTACGCTCTGAGGTGGATACTGATGGCTGTTAAAGCAAAAAAGCCGGGCAGAGCGCTGAGGGTCGCCGACCAGATCGCGCGCGACATTGCCGAACTCATTCCGCAGAACGTGCGCGATCCGCGCGTGGGACTGGTGACGATCACGGGTTGTGAGATCACACCGGACTACGCGCACGCGAAACTTTTCTTCACCACCATCGGGTGCGACGAGGAAAAGTGCCGCGAGGGTCTGAATGCGGCCGCGGGGATGTTAAGAAGCCTCATCTATAAAAAGCTCACGATCCATACGGTACCGACGCTTCACTTTGTTTTGGACGAAAGTGTGGCGCGCGGTTTTGCCATGGACCGTGTGATTGAAGAGGCAATGCAGGAAACCCGGCGCAGCGAAGCCTCTGAAGGCAAGACCGAATAAAGAGGCGGCGATGGGCGCAAAGGGTGACGATATTGACGGCGTGATGCTTCTGGATAAGCCTGCAGGGATGAGCTCAAACTGGGCCCTGCAGCTTACCCGCAGGCTCATTAACGCCAAAAAAGCGGGGCACACCGGAACGCTTGACCCGATGGCAAGCGGCCTGCTGCCGCTTGCGTTCGGAAACGCCACAAAGTATTCCTCAGACCTGCTGCACGCCGACAAGCGCTATGAGGCTGAGCTCACGTTCGGCGCCGCCACCGATACGATGGATAAAACCGGTGCGGTGACGGAAACCAGCAGCAAACGTCCGACAAAAGACGAACTCGTAAAGGTTCTCGGGGAATTCACTGGCGTCATCGAACAGGTGCCTCCGATGTACTCAGCCGTCAAGCACGGCGGAAAAAACCTTTATGATCTCGCCCGCAAGGGTATTGAAGTGGAGCGTAAGCCCCGTAAGGTTGAGGTTAAAAGCCTCACGCTTCTGGCCTTTGAGGGGGATAAGGCCGTCATTGACGTGCGTGTGACGAAGGGCACCTACATCCGGGTTTTGGCCGACGATATCGGCCGCAGGCTCGGCTGCTACGCGCATCTGACGGCCCTGCGCCGCACCGAAGTGGGAGACTTAAAAATCGCCGACGCCGTGCCGTTTGCGGCGGTTGACGACAAGAATCAGACAATTGAAGAACGCCGCGCGCTTTTAAAGGGAGCGGATTTTCTGCTGCAGACGCTGCCCTCGGTGACGCTTGATGCCGCAGGCGCCGAGCGTCTGAGAAACGGACAGCGTCTGGCATTAAAAAGTGCCGTGCGCGGTGAGGCACGGGCCTACGGGCCTGAAATGAAGTTACTGGGCGTGGTGAAGGTCGACGCACGCGGCGTCATTCACCCGTACCGATTAATCAGAAACACAGACAATGACCCGTCCTGAAGCGGGACGAACTCGGGAAGACACACAAAATGACAAGAGCTATTCGCAATATTGCAATCATTGCTCACGTTGACCACGGTAAGACCACGATGGTTGACAAGTTGCTGCAGTGCGCGGGAACCTTCCGCAGCAACCAGCAGGTCGATGAGCGCGTGATGGACAGCGGTGACATCGAAAAGGAACGCGGCATCACGATTCTGGCGAAAAACTGCGCCGTCGAATACGAAGGCGTGCACATCAATATCATCGATACCCCGGGGCACGCGGACTTCGGCGGTGAAGTCGAGCGTGTGCTCTCGATGGTTGACGGCGTGCTGCTTCTCGTGGACGCGGTGGACGGCCCGATGCCGCAGACCCGCTTTGTGACGCGCAAGGCCCTCGCAGCGGGCCTTAAGCCCATCGTCGTCATCAACAAGGTTGACCGCCCCGGTGCCCGCCCCGAGTGGGTTGTGAACCAGACCTTTGACCTCTTTGACAAACTCGGCGCCACCGAAGATCAGCTCGACTTCCCGGTGATTTACGCCTCGGCCCTTGAGGGCTACGCCGGTTACACCGACAACGTCGAAGAACTCAAAAAGATCGGCAACATGCGCGCGATCTTTGACACGGTGATTAAGTACGTCCCCGTGCGTGAGGACAACACCGAAGCGCCCCTGCAGCTTCAGATCTGCTCTCTGGATTACTCGAGCTACGTGGGCAAAATCGGTATCGGCCGTGTGCACCGCGGTATTCTCAAAGCCGGTCAGAACGTTGTGATCATGAACGGGCCGGAGGACACCCCAAAGCCCGCCAAGGTCAATCAGATTCTGCAGTTTGAAGGTCTTGACCGTAAGGTTGTGGACTTCGCGCAGGCAGGCGACATCGTGCTCGTGAACGGTATTGAAGACCTCAACATCGGTACGACGATCACCGACCCCGCGGCCCCTGAAGCCCTTCCGATGCTTAAAGTCGACGAACCGACGCTTACCATGAACTTCATGGTGAACACCTCGCCCCTGGCGGGCCGCGAAGGTAAGTTCGTCACCTCGCGTCAGATCCGTGAACGTCTGGAACGTGAATTGAAGAGTAACGTCGCCATGCGTCTGCGGCCGACTGCGGACGAAACGGTCTGGGAAGTGTGCGGACGCGGTGAACTGCACCTCACGATCCTGCTTGAAAACATGCGCCGCGAAGGCTACGAACTTGCTGTGGGCCGTCCGCGCGTACTGCTCAAAATGGTTAACGGCGAAAAGCAGGAACCCTATGAGCTTCTCACGGTGGACGTCGAAGAAGAGCATCAGGGCGCCGTCATGGAAGAACTCGGCCGCCGCAAGGGCGATCTGCAGGATATGCAGCCCGACGGTAAGGGCCGTGTGCGTCTGGAATACCGTATTCCGGCCCGAGGCCTCATCGGCTTTCAGTCGATGTTCATGACGATGTGCCGCGGCACGGGCATCATGAGCCACGTCTTTGACGACTACGGTCCCATCAAGCAGGGTGAGGTCGGTGAACGCCGCTCGGGCGCGATCATCAGCCAGGATGACGGTAACGCCGTTGCCTATGCGCTCTGGAAGATTCAGGAGCGCGGCCGTCTGTTCGTAAGCCCCGGTGATGCCCTCTACGAAGGCATGATCATCGGCGAACATTCCCGTGAAAACGACATCGTTGTGAATCCCATCCGCTGCAAGCAGCTCACCAACATCCGTGCTTCCGGCACCGATGAAGCGATCCGCCTGGTTCCGCCGGTGCAGCTCACGCTTGAAAGCGCCGTGGAATTCATTAACGACGACGAACTCGTGGAAATCACCCCGAAGACCATCCGCCTGAGAAAGCGCTGGCTCAAGGAATTCGAACGCCGCCGTGCTTCGCGTGCCGAACGCGATGAAATGACGCTTTAATTTGCCGTCATGACTAAAAAGACAACGCCCGACACACTGTGCCCCTGCGGCAGCGGCAAGGACTTTGCCGCCTGCTGCGGGCGTTTTCTTGACGGGGGCCAAACCCCTGAGACGCCCGAAGAACTCATGCGCTCACGCTACAGTGCCTATGTTCTCGGGCGTGAAAATTGGATCCGCGCTACCTGGGCGCCTGAGACATACCCTGCAGACCCCATGGAGGGGGCTGATAAAGTGAAGTGGCTCGGGCTGACCGTCAAAAACGCGGCGCTTCAGACGCCCACGGAAGGAACCGTGGAATTTGTGGCCCGCGGCCGCACCCGTGAAGGGGCTTTCCGCATGCACGAGATTTCCCGCTTTGAAAAGCGGGACGGCGTGTGGGTTTATGTTGACGGGACGTTTCCCGACAAGTCCTGACCGTTAGTCTTTCCTTTTTCTTCGTAAAGCTTATGCCTGACGCCGATTTTTCCCGCCGCTGGCGCTTTTGTGTTGCCCCGATGCTTGACTGGACGGACACGCACTGCCGCGTGTTTCACCGGTCGCTCTCGCGTCACACAAGGCTTTACACGGAGATGATTACCTCACCCGCGCTCGTGCACGGTAACCGTGACCGGCTGCTGCGGTTTTCAGAGGTTGAACACCCCGTTGCCTGTCAGTTGGGGGGCAGTGACCCCGCGGAACTCGCGCAGGCCGCAAAGTGGGTTGCCGAACGCGGCTACGACGAAGTGAACCTTAACTGCGGCTGTCCCTCTGAGCGCGTGCAGCGGGGCAGTTTCGGCGCGTGCCTCATGCTCGAACCCAAGCTCGTCGCTGACTGCTTTAAGGCGATGCGTGACGCCGTCGATATCGACGTCACCGTCAAGCACCGCATCGGCGTCGATAAAGAGGATTCGTACGGTTTTGTGCGTGACTTTGTGGGCACGCTTTTTGACGCGGGTTGCCGCGTCTTTATCGTGCATACGCGCGCGGCGTGGCTCAAGGGCCTTTCCCCCAAGGAAAACCGTGAGGTGCCGCCCTTAAAGCGCGACTACGCCTATGCGCTCAAAAAAGATTTTCCTGAGGCCGTGATCTGCGTAAACGGTGCCGTGAAAACCCTTGAAACCGCCGAAGAAATCATTGCCGCAGGCTGTGACGGCGTGATGGTGGGGCGTGAGGCCTATCAGAATCCGTGGATTTTAACGGACGTCGACGCCCGGCTTTTCGGAGACGAAACGGTGCGGGCCGTGACGCGCTCCGAAATCATCGACCGGATGACGGCCTATCTCAAGGAAAAGGTGCCCGCGGATCCCCTTGCGTTACGCGGAACGACGCGGCATATGCTCGGGCTTTTAAACGGGCTTGCCGGTGCCAAAGCATACCGGCGGACGTTATCAGACCCCGCGGCTTACAAGGCCTTCGGCACCGAGGTGCTTCATGAGGCCTATGCGCGGGCCGGGTGGCGGGAGCCTGATCTCACAAACACGCGTTTTGATGATGATGAGTTTTAAGGCCGGTCAGTTGTCGCCCGTTGCAACCGGACGGTTTTCGTCTGCGACCCACTCAGACCAGCTTCCGACATAAACGCCCGCGTCCCTTAAGCCCGCCACGCGCATCGCTAGGTGATTGCAGCAGGCGGTGACGCCGGAACCGCAGTAGTTGATGACGTTCTCAGTTGCGCGGCCCGCAAGCACGGCTTCAAATTCTTTTTTGAGTATCTCGGGCGCCTTAAAAAGCCCGTTCTCGCCGATGTTTTCCGCTGACGGGCGGTTCAACGCCCCGGGAATGTGGCCTGCGACGGGATCCATCGTTTCGTTTTGCCCGATAAAGCGCTCGTGCGAGCGGGCGTCAACGAGCACATAGGGCCCGTGCTCGGCGAGGTTCTTTTCGACAAAATCATCGTCAAAGACGCGCTCTAAGGGCGCGGTGGCGCGGTAGGTGCCTTGTTCCCACGCGGGCTCTTCGGTCTGCACCGCCATCCCTGCCTTTTCCCAGGTGGCCCAGCCGCCGTCCAAAACCCGCACGTGCTTAAAGCCCACCCACCGCAGGGTGAACCACAGGCGCGCCGCGAAGTTGCAATCCCCCTGGTCATAGACCACCACGCGGCTTGCGGGATTTAAGCCGAGACGCCGCATATTGACGCAGAAGCGCCCGGAATCCGGCAGCGGATGCCGGCCGTTGGTGCCCGAGCGGCAGCCAGAGACATCGTTTTCCAAGTCGGTAAAGCGCGCGCCGGGAATGTGGCCCGCCTCATAGAGTCTGCGGCCCTCAGCCGGGTCCGTGAGGCTTGCGCGCACGTCAAGAATGAGAAGATTGTCGTCAGAGAGTTTGGCCTCGAGCTCTTTAACCGAAATAAGCGGTGATTCGGACATGATGTCATTTCCTCAAAAAAGGAGACGGTGCGCACGGGAAGTGTCTGTGGGCGCTGATGATGCGTTAAGTGTACGCAGTTTTTCCCGGCGGGCGTCCTACAATGACCAGCCATACAACAACCTTTCGGGAGAGCACGAAGTGAATACTGCGTTTATCGGTGGCGGAAACATGGCGGGCGCCATGATTGCCGGCATGCATGCCAAGGGCGTCAACGGTGAAACGATCTGGGTAAGTGACCCGCATCCGGAAAAGCGCGAAAAACTCCATGCGCTTTACGGTGCCGTGGGGTTTGAGGGGGCGGGAGAGTGGCTTAAAAAGGCGGACGTTGTGGTGCTTGCCGTGAAGCCTCAGAAGCTCAAGGATTGCTGTGAAACGCTCAAACCCTTTGTGAGCGAAAAGGCGCTTGTGCTTTCCGTTGCCGCGGGCGTTAAGCTCGAGGTTCTCAGAGCGTGGCTTAACCACAAACGCATCGTGCGTGCCATTCCCAACACGCCTGCCATGGTGTTAAAGGGCTTTTCCGGCCTTTATGTGCCTTCTGACGTTGATGAAGACGCAAGAAAAGCCGCGCATGCCGTTTTGGAGAGCGTGGGTGAGGTAAAGGACCTTACTCACGAAGACGGCCTGCACCTTGTGACTTCGGGCCCGGGTTCCGGCCCCGCCTACGTTTTTCTTTTTATGGAAGCCCTGGCGGATGCGCTCGTGAAGGGCGGAGCGACACCGGCTGATGCGCACGAAATGGCGTTATCCACCGTTGAGGGTGCCGCGGCACTTGCGCGCAAGTCCGGCGAAGACTTTGCGCAGTTAAGGGCGAACGTCACAAGTAAGGGCGGCACCACCGCCAAGGCCATCGAAGCCTTTGAAGCGCACGATTTTCGCGGCACGGTGGAGGCGGCCGTCAAGGCCTGTGCGGCGCGCTCCAAAGAAATGAGCGAAATGTTCTCTTAAAGCCCGAGAACGGTTCTAAGCGGTGCGGCCCGGCGGTCTTTTTCAGACATGACCGAATCGGCTGCCGCAACCGGCCATTGGATACCGAGCGCCGGATCGCACCAAAGCGCCGTGCGCTCGGCCGCCGGGACCCGTTTGTGCGTCACTTTGTAGAAAACCGTTGTGTTGTCTTCAAGCGCTGCAAAGCCGTGGGCGTAGCCCGCGGGAATCCAGAGTACCCGGCGGTTTTCGCCCGAGAGCACCACGGTGCGTGCCGTAAGAAACGCAGGCGACTCGGGGCGGATATCGACAATTACGTCAAAGACGGTGCCGGTCGCGCAGGTCACAAGTTTTCCCTGTCCGTGAGGGGCAGCCTGCCAATGTAGGCCCCGCACGGTGTTTTTGCGGCTTACGCTGACGTTATCCTGCACAAATGCGGGCGTGAGCCCCAACACCACTTCAAAGTCTTCTGCGTTAAAGACTTCTAGAAATTCGCCGCGGTTGTCTTTAAAGCGCGCAGGCTCAAGGACAAAAACATCGGGAAACAGCGTGGCGGCAACGACGGGCGGCATGGCAGAGAAAATCCGAAAAACGCATATGGGTAAACGCGGTACGCCGCATAATCTTAAGACAAGGAGCAAGGCACGGCAGACCGCTAAAATTGCCGCAACATTTACAGGGCACCGTGCTTTTGCCGGTGCCGCAGCGAAGGACACGACAAATGCAGACACTCAAAAGAGGGGACGTGCGGGAACTTCCGGCACCGATTGCAGCGGACATGAAACTGATTGCCGCGGTCGGCCAGCGCCGTTCCGTGCGGGAATTTTCCGATCAGAAAGTGGACGCTTCGATTCTCGCGCACGTGCTCTGGTGCACGTGCGGGACGTCGTCAGCTGAAGGAAAGCTCACGGTTCCCACAACGATGGACAGGCGGGAAATGACGGCGTACGTTTTGGACAGTGAAGGCGTCTGGCGCTATGACCCCGTGAAAAACGCACTTGTCTGCACGCACGCGGGCGACGCCCGTGCGGATTCCACCACCGATCAGGACTTTGTGAAAACCGCGCCCGTGACGCTCGTGATTGCCGCGGACAACAAAAAGGCGGCGGGTATTGAAGACTACGTGAAGTACGATGCGGGCTTTTGTGGAATGGCCGCGCAGCTTGCCTGTGTGGCGGTGGGATTGGGAAGCGTTGTGCGCGGCTCCTTTGACGCAGAGAAACTGACGCGGGCCTTGGGCGAGGACGCAACGCCCCTTCTTTGCGTCACGCTCGGCTTTGCCGCGTAAAGGAAATCCGTATGGTCTCCTTAAAGCGCAAAAAGCCCGCGGCGCCGCAGCCGCCGATGCGCCGTCTGGCCGCGCCCCGCGTGATGACGATGCCTTTAACTGAAGTCTTTGAAAAGCGCCGCACAAGCCGCGATTTTTCCGATGAGACGGTAAGCGACGAGGACCTCGCCGCAGTTCTTTGGGCCGCTGACGGCATCAACCGCAAAGACGGGCGCCGCACGACGCCCTCAGCGATGAACTGGCAGGAAATTGATCTTTACGTCGTAAAGGCAAACGGCGTGTGGCTCTGGGATGCAAAGAATTCGGCCCTCGTTTTTGTGAAGGACCACGACCGTCGTAAGGACCTGTGCCTGTGGCAGCCCCTTGTGAAAAACGCGCCGGTGCATATTGTCTATGTAGCTTCAAACGACCGCGCCACAAATTTTGTGACGGAAATGGCCAAAAACGTCATCCGTTACGTCGATAAGCCGGAACTTTCGGAAAAAGCCGATGTGGCGCTTGAACGCGCGCGGATTCTCGACGTCGGTGTGAAGGTGCAGGCCGTCTATATGGCCTGTGCGGCGCTCACCTTGAATTGCCTTGTGCGCATGACCTTTGACCCGGATAAGGTCTCTGAGACCCTGGACCTTGCCAAACACCAGACCCCGGTCTGCATCCAGACGATCGGGTATAAACCGAAGTCGCTTCTGGATCTGGCGCTTTAAGGAGAGTGCGGTGATTCTCGTTACGGGCGGTGCGGGCTTTGTGGGGGTGAACTATATCCTGAGGCACTTCAGGCTCTCGGGCGGCCCCCTCGTGAACCTCGATGCCCTTACCTACGCCGCGCGCCCCGCGGCGCTTAAAAGTCTTGAGGCGCGTGACGATTATCACTTTGTAAAGGGTGACATCCGCGATGCCGCGCTGCTCTGTGACCTCTTTGCGCGCTTTCAGCCCGACGCGGTCATTCACATGGCCGCCGAAAGCCACGTGGACCGGTCGATCACGGGCCCGGCACTCTTTTTTGACGTCAATGTCCAAGGGACCGTCACGCTTTTAACCGCCGCTCAGAATTACTGGGAAAAACTCTCTGAAGAAAAGCGGGCGGCCTTTCGGTTTCTCTACGTGAGTACCGATGAGGTCTACGGGTCACTGAATCCGGGCGAAGCGCCTTTTACCGAGGCGACGCCCTGGCGGCCCAATTCGCCGTACTCCGCCTCCAAGGCCGCGGCCGGGCATGCTGTGCGGGCCTGGTTTGAAACCTACGGGCTGCCTGTTCTCACAACCTGCTCATCCAATAATTACGGGCCGTATCAGTATCCGGAAAAACTGATTCCTCTGATGATCGGGCGGGCACTTGCAGGAAAACCCCTTCCGGTCTACGGCGACGGCAGCAACATCCGAGACTGGATTTACGTTGAAGATCATGCAGCCGCCATTGATGCAGTGCTCTCGCGCGGCCGCTTGGGTGAGGTTTATAACGTGGGCGCCTGTCACGAGGTCGACAACCTTACGCTCGTTCGTCTTATCTGCCGAACGCTTGACGCGCTGCGCCCGAAGGCTTCCGGCTCTTACGCCGGTCAGATCAGGTTTGTCACGGACCGCCCGGGGCACGACAGGCGCTATGCACTTACGGCAGAAAAAATCCGCCGGGAGCTCGGCTGGAGAGCGTCGGCGGATTTTGCTGAGGCCTTTAAGGCCACCGTCACCTGGTACGCTCAGAGATCGGGCTGGTTTGCGGCCGTCTGACTGAGGTCACGGTTACCTACGGCTTCAAAAAGCGTCTGATACATCGGCCAGTAGCACGCGTACGTGATCGTGGACGCGATAAAGGCAAAGGGCGTTATGAGAAACATTTCTGAGCCCGTGAGTTCCAGAAAGGAAATAAGAAAGACGAGAAGCGCTGCGGCAACGCCGATTGCGACCGAAAGAACGACCCCGAGAACAATCACGGCAAGGATGTTTCTGAGGCACCCGAAAAAGGAATAAAAAAGGGCTTTTCCGGCGCTCATCGATTTTTCAGAGACAAGAAGCGGCGCAAACCACGTCGCCATCAGTGCCGGAATGTAGATGACGGCCGCGGCAATCATGGCGTCGTAGGGGATGTGCTGCGAGACCGTTGACCAGTCAAGTCGCCCGTTTTCAAGCGACCCCCACTGCGCAACGGCATCGGCGGCAAGCCAGTCAAAAACGAGGTTTGTGAGCGACAGCGCCACGGCAAACACCAGGCCCACGTTAAAAAGTGCCCGGCGGTGGCGGGCATCACGAAAGATTTCCGCCAAAAGCGCAAACCCGGGTTGCTTTCCCTGCATGGTCACCTTGACCGCACGCCCGAGAAAGACGGTCCCGAAGGGCATAAAAAGCGATGCCGCAAGCGACCCCACCACAGGCAGGATCGAGAGAATGGCCATCGTCGACATGTAAAAAATCGCGACGACCGCGAGTGACAGGGGTTCGCGCCGCACGGCCGCGAGCCCCGCCTGAAACCAAAGCCAGCCCGCCGCGGGCCCGAGATGTCTGGAGTGATTGGTGTCGTTCATTGAAAAAGTGGACAGAAAAAAACGGCCGGAGAGAGTGTCTCCGGCTCTTTGATCGTAGCTTATCAGTTTGACGCGGGCCAATAGAGCTCACACGTCTGCCGATTGTGTAACACTCTCTGAAAGTGCGTCGGATCGTGGGGCTTTAAGAGGCTCGCTTTTCTCGGCTTATAAAAGTCGTAGAGGCGGCTGATCCAGAAGCGGATTGCGGCACCCCTTAAGCACGTGCGCCACATTGCCTTTTCGTCGGCCGTGAGGGGCCGCACGGCGTTATACGCGTCCATAAAGGCTTTAAGCGTCACGGGATTGAAGTGTCCGGTCGCCTCATCCACGCACCAGTCGTTCACGGTCACCGCAAGGTCGTAGAGCCAGGGCATGCAGCCCGCAAAGTAAAAGTCAAAGACGCCGGAAACTTCAGCCGCATCCGTTCCCGCGTTCATGATTAACGCATTGTTACGGAAGAGGTCGCAGTGGCAGGCGGTCACAGGAAGCCTGCGGTAGGCGGGAAGCGTCACCTGCGTTTCCAGAAACGCGAGCTCTTTGGTAAGCATCGTGTAGATCTCATCGCTTACCACGTCCCTGAGCTTGGGAACCGTCTCCTGCCACCAGCTCAGACCCCGCAGGTTTTCCTGGAAGCGGTGAAAGTCCCGGGCCGCGATATGCATCTGCGCAAGAAGCCGTCCCATCGAGCGGCACTCCGCCACGCCCATCGTGCGCACGTCCGTACCCTCAAGCCGGTTGGCGATGCTGTAGGGCTTGCCGTGAACGAAGTCAAAAAGATTGCCGTAAGAGGTTCGCACCGGACAGGCCACGCGGCAGCCTTTTCCCGCTAAGTGCTCGCAGAACTCCAGATAAAAGGGGAGCTCATCGGGGGTGAGCTTTTCAAAGACGGTCAGGACCCAGTGTCCCTGCGGCGTATCGAGAAAATAGTTGGTGTTTTCAATGCCGCTTGCGATGGGCTTCAGACTGGTCAGAGGGCCGATGCTGAAGTGCCGCAGGATTTCCTGTGCATCGGCTTCGGTAATTGTTGTAAAAACAGCCATAGGACAAAAATTAGGTTGGTTGCTACCAGCCGAACTGAATGAATTTCGGCGTATCGAGCGTGCTGCGGGGATCAGCGCCCGGACGGTTGTCAATCGGACGGTCGCTGCGGTTTTTCATCGTGTAGGGAATTTCCGTGGTGCCCGGGGTCACACGGACCTCCGTGAGACGGTTGTTTTGGTCATGGAGCTCCTCAATCTTGGTGCCCCGGGGCGAAATATAGGGTTCGGGCTGGCTCGAATACTGGTGACGCCGCTCGGCCCGCGCGCGGCGCATGTCTTCCTCGGTGGGGGCAAGATCGTTATAGCCGTCGGCCGCAGGGGCTTTGGCTGCGGGCTCCGTTACCGGCTGCGCTTCAACGGCTTTACCGGTAAAGGCGGGCGGCGCATCAAGGGGCGCGGCAAGAGCGGGGACTGCCGCAAGCATCAGTGCAGTGAAAAGTGTGAGGCGCATGGCACTTCCTTTGGCGGACCTGTGCCGCCGGTATTGCTTTAAGGGGCCGCTTCGGGCTTAACGCCGCGGCCGGTCATTTCGTTAGATCTATTATGCACTCGCGGGCCCTGCCGCATCATGCACGGGCTCAATAGAACACGCATTTTTCCTGAAAGCGCGCGAATTGCGTTTTCGGACAGAGGCGGGCGCGCTTTAAAATCGCGCGGACAAACCTATTATTCTAGTGAACCATGCCCAGACTTCTGCTTGTCGACGGATCCAACTATCTGTTCCGCGCCTACCATGCGCTGCCCCCTCTGATGACGAGTAACGGGGAGCCCACGGGCGCCATCAAGGGCTTTAACGGGATGCTCAAGAATGTGGCTTCTCTTGTTCAGCCTGACTACAAAGCCTGCATTTTTGACGCGCCCGGGAAAAACTTCCGCCACGCGATTTTTGCCGATTACAAAGCCAACCGCCCGCCGATGCCCGATGACCTGCGGGTGCAGATTGAGCCCATCATGGAAATGGTTCGGTTGTCCGGCTGGCCCCTGATTCAGATCGCAGGCGTTGAAGCCGACGATGTGCTCGCAACTTACGCCAAACGCGCGGACGCTCTCAGCTGGGACGTGTTTATTGCGACCGGCGACAAGGATCTCGCGCAGCTTGTGGACGGACGTATCCGGCTTGTGAACACCATGACGCGCCAGGTTTTGGACGCTGAGGGCGTCAAGGCCAAGTACGGTGTGGCTCCGGACCGGATCATCGACTACCTGGCGCTCATGGGTGACAAAGTCGACAACGTCCCCGGGATCAATAAGTGCGGACCGGTGACCGCCGCCAAATGGATTAACGAGTGGGGGAGCCTTGACAACCTCGTTGCGCACGCCGGGGAAGTGAAGGGCAAGATCGGCGAAAACCTCCGCGCGGGGCTGCCGTTTCTGGAAACGGCCCGAAAGCTTGTGACGATTAATTGTGCCGTGGAACTGCCGTCTAAGCCCGAAGAGCTCGTGGCAGGTGCGGTGGACGAAGAAAAACTCACCGCCTTTTTCACGCGCTGGGAGATGCGCGCGGGAGCGGCAAAAACCGGCAAACCCAAATCAAAGGCAGCGGCTGCGGCAACGGGTGCTCCGGTTCAGACGGATCTCTTTGCGGCGCCCGCAGACACGGCGGATGCGGTGGCGGTGGATCCCTCGCAGGCGGGAAGTTTTGAAACCGTGGATGACGCGGAAAAACTCAATGCACTCATCGCGCGTCTTACCCGTATTGAGCCTCAGGAGCCGCCGGTTGCGGTGACGCTTTTAACCGACCGTATGAATCCCCTGCATGATGTGACGGTTGGGATCGGTCTCGCGGTAACGCCTTTGGAGCGCTATTACCTGCCGGTGACGCACGAAGAAGGCAAAAACCTCGCCGCTCACGACATAAAGCGCCTTGCGCCCTGGTTTGCGTCGGACGCGCCGAAAGTCATGCATGACCTCAAGTACGCGCGCCACGTGTTAAGAAACTTCGGCATTACCGAATGTGCTGCTTCGGGTGATGCGATGCTCATGAGTTACGTCCTTGAAGCGCATTTAAAGCACGAT
Source organism: Duodenibacillus massiliensis (assembly GCF_900128485.1). Classification (GTDB taxonomy): domain Bacteria; phylum Pseudomonadota; class Gammaproteobacteria; order Burkholderiales; family Burkholderiaceae_F; genus Duodenibacillus; species Duodenibacillus massiliensis. Next base: position 150,252 of record NZ_LT635859.1, on the reverse strand, counting down.
TTGCAGAAACTTGCGGCCCGCTACTGTGCCGTGGCGCTTCCCTCGGAAGAGGATTTCCTGGGTAAAGGCGCGCAGAAAAAGAAGGTGTCTCAAATGCCCGCAGCCGCTGTCGGGGCGTTTCTCACGACGGCAGCGGCGTGTCTGAGAACGGCTGCTGCCGTCATGAAGTCCCGGATGGCCGCGGACGCCGGCCTCACGCGCATTTATGAAACCATTGAACTGCCGGTCTGTGCGGTCTTGGGGGAAATGGAGCGCACGGGCGTAGACGTTGACATCGCAAAACTCAAGGCATTGTCTTCTGCGATGGGCGAAGAAATCGAGGGGATTGAAGCCAAGATTCAGGAATTGGCGGGCGACTCCTTTAATCCCGCAAGTCCCAAGCAGCTTGCCGACGTCCTCTTTAATAAGCTCGGGCTTCCGGTGAAGAAAAAGACGGCCTCGGGAACGCCTTCGACGGACGAAGAAGTTCTCACTGAACTGGCGCTTGATTATCCGCTGCCCAAACTCATTCTGGACTACCGGCGTCTCACGAAACTCAAGGGCACCTACACGGATAAGCTCCCGCTGATGGCAGATCCCGCCGACGGCCGGATTCACACGACATTCGGTCAGGCAACGGCCGTCACCGGGCGCCTCGCAAGTTCGGACCCCAATCTGCAGAATATTCCGGTGAGGTCTCCTGAGGGCCGCAAAATCCGTGAGGCCTTTGTGGCGCCCGCGGGCTCCCGGATTATTTCGGCCGACTACTCGCAGATTGAATTGAGAATCATGGCGCATATTTCCGGTGACGAAGGGCTTCTTAAAGCCTTCCGTAACGGGGAAGACATTCACCGGGCGACCGCGGCGGAAGTCTTCGGCGTGGCGCCCGAAAATGTGACCGCGGACGAGCGCCGCATGGCTAAAGTCATCAATTTCGGTCTCATTTACGGTATGAGCGCCTTCGGGCTTGCGCAAAACCTCGGCGTGGCGCGGTCTGTGGCCGCCAACTATATCGAGCAGTACTTTGCCCGCTATCCCAAAGTCGCCAAGTACATGGAAGAGACGCGCCTGGCCGCTCACCGCGACGGGTTTGTTGAGACCGCTTTCGGCAGAAGGCTGTGGCTGCCCGATATCCGCAGTGCCCGCGCGCAGATGCGTGCCGCGGCAGAGCGCGCGGCCATTAACGCCCCGATGCAGGGAACGGCAGCCGACCTCATCAAGATGGCGATGACTGCGGTGAGCCGGTGGCTTGCCGAAAATAAGCTGGAAAGCCGCATGGTTCTGCAGGTGCACGATGAACTTGTGCTTGAGGTGCCGGAAAAAGAAGTGGCGGCCGTGTCTGAAGCGCTTCCGCGGCTGATGGCTTCTGTGGCTTCGCTTTCGGTGCCTTTGATCGCGCAGGTCGGGGTGGCCGACAACTGGGAAGCGGCGCATTAATCCCAAAGAAAAACGCCGGCGGGCCAACCGTCGGCGTTTGACTTAAAAGAGCTCTTTATTCGCAGGCGCCGGCTTCTTCAGGTACAAGCGTCAGGATTTCTTTGCCGTCTTCATCAAAGAAGGTGAGGGCGGTTTTTGTCTGCTTGGCCGAACGCGCGGCATTGAGAAGATTTTGCATCTGGTCTTCAAGCTTCATGTATTCCGGGCCGCACATGCGCAGGGTGGCTGCGACCTGGTCAAACTGAATTTTGGTGCCGTCAACGCTGTAAGAGGCAGTAAAGCGGTTACAGCCCATGTCGCCGGAGGCTTGTTTTTCGCCGAACTCAATCATCGGCGGCACATCGCACTGGGAGTTTTTCGGCAGTTTCATCATCCAGCTCGTGTCGGTGAGCTGAAGAGCCTCGCCGGCAGCTGCGGCCGTATTGTCTTTGTCAGTCATGGCAGGAAACGAGCTGCAGCCCGCAAGAATCAGGCCTGCGGCGGAAAGTCCGAGAATAAGACGCGGAAAATTGGACACTTGGCGGTTCCTTCTCAAAAAAGTTCTTGCCCGTGAGTGTATCGCGCAGCGGGCCCGACGCGAAAAAAAACGGCAGAAGCTCGAAGAACTTCTGCCGGAAAAAGTAACCAAAGGAGAATCACTCGAGGATTTGTCCTTTCCTCGGAGACGCACTTTATAGGACGGAGAGCCCGCCTGCTGAAACCGACTGTCAGTGAACGCAACAGTTTGTTAACCGCGGGCGGTTCCTGTTGCAGTTGGCAATAGACGGGCGGCTGCGGATACATTTCGCTGACGCTTGTTTCCAGATGAAAAATGAGGTATCGGTCCGTCTACAATGCGTGAGGTATACGGGAAAGACAAGCAATGAGCATCAAGATTTTTGACATGAGCTGCACACACGGCCACCGTTTTGAAGCGTGGTTTTCGAGCCTTGAAGACTGCGACGGGCAGCTCGCGCGCGGCCTTGTTGTCTGTCCGTACTGCGAAACAAGCGATGTTAAGCGCATGCCCACGGCCGCGCACATCGGAGCTGACGTTTCTGCTTCAGAAGACGCCGACAGAACAGTTTCTGCTCAAGAGAGTGTCGTACGCGAGGCTGCCGAACGCTTTTTTGCAGGCGTCCGGAAAGCCGCGGAGTCTGCGGTTGACGTGGGGGAGGATTTTCCGCGTCAGGCCCGGGCCATGTACCGCGGCGCCATGCCGCAGCGCCTCATCAAAGGCATGTGCACAAGAAAGGAAGCCCGGGAGCTCGTCGAAGAAGGGATCGGCGTGGTGCCGCTGCCGGAGTCTGCCGGGAAGACTTTGAATTAGGTGTTTTCCCGTAAGTTATTGACAGCGTTTTTACGCACGCTCATAATGCGCACCCTTCGCCGTTAAGACGAAGGCGCAAAGCCGAAAGAAAACAAAAAAAATTTCCGACGGACCTGCAAAACGAAAAACGGTTGTGTAATATACGCAACCTTGTCGCCGACGAAACGGCAACAAATGCTCTTTAAAAATCTGAAACAGACGAACCGATAAGTGTGGGTGCTTCTGAAAAATGCAGTTTCTTCATGGAAACGCAAAAAAATCGGAAGTACTCAGACTTTAAGCCAAAGAAATGATTGAGATTTATCTCAGTCAGTTTCTGCGAGTGATTTGAGTACGACCAAAAAGCAGGATTCAAGTGAAGAGTTTGATCCTGGCTCAGATTGAACGCTGGCGGCATGCCTTACACATGCAAGTCGAACGGCAGCATGGAGAGCTTGCTCTCTGATGGCGAGTGGCGAACGGGTGAGTAATACATCGGAACGTGTCCGTTTGTGGGGGACAACCGTCCGAAAGGATGGCTAATACCGCATGAGACCTGAGGGTGAAAGCCGGGGACCGCAAGGCCCGGCGCAGACGGAGCGGCCGATGATTGATTAGCTAGTTGGGGAGGTAAAGGCTCACCAAGGCGACGATCAATAGCTGGTCTGAGAGGACGACCAGCCACACTGGAACTGAGACACGGTCCAGACTCCTACGGGAGGCAGCAGTGGGGAATTTTGGACAATGGGGGCAACCCTGATCCAGCCATGCCGCGTGCGGGAAGAAGGCCTTCGGGTTGTAAACCGCTTTTGTCAGGGACGAAAAGCTCCGGAGTAATATGCCGGAGTGCTGACGGTACCTGAAGAATAAGCACCGGCTAACTACGTGCCAGCAGCCGCGGTAATACGTAGGGTGCAAGCGTTAATCGGAATTACTGGGCGTAAAGCGTGCGCAGGCGGTTGGGTAAGACAGATGTGAAATCCCCGGGCTTAACCTGGGAACTGCATTTGTGACTGTCCGACTGGAGTACGTCAGAGGGGGGTGGAATTCCACGTGTAGCAGTGAAATGCGTAGATATGTGGAAGAACACCGATGGCGAAGGCAGCCCCCTGGGACGCAACTGACGCTCATGCACGAAAGCGTGGGGAGCAAACAGGATTAGATACCCTGGTAGTCCACGCCCTAAACGATGTCTGCTGGTTGTTGGGAATTTAATTCTCAGTAACGAAGCCAACGCGTGAAGCAGACCGCCTGGGGAGTACGGTCGCAAGATTAAAACTCAAAGGAATTGACGGGGACCCGCACAAGCGGTGGATGATGTGGATTAATTCGATGCAACGCGAAAAACCTTACCCAGCCTTGACATGTCAGGAATGCCTCGGAGATGAGGCAGTGCCCGCAAGGGAACCTGAGCACAGGTGCTGCATGGCTGTCGTCAGCTCGTGTCGTGAGATGTTGGGTTAAGTCCCGCAACGAGCGCAACCCTTGTCATCAGTTGCTACGAAAGGGCACTCTGATGAGACTGCCGGTGACAAACCGGAGGAAGGTGGGGATGACGTCAAGTCCTCATGGCCCTTATGGCTGGGGCCTCACACGTCATACAATGGTCGGAACAGAGGGCAGCGAAGCCGCGAGGTGAAGCCAATCCCAGAAAACCGATCGTAGTCCGGATTGCAGTCTGCAACTCGACTGCATGAAGTCGGAATCGCTAGTAATCGCGGATCAGCATGCCGCGGTGAATACGTTCCCGGGTCTTGTACACACCGCCCGTCACACCATGGGAGTGGGGTTCACCAGAAGACGTTTGCCCAACCGCAAGGAAGGCGGCGCCCACGGTGGGTTTCATGACTGGGGTGAAGTCGTAACAAGGTAGTCGTACCGGAAGGTGCGACTGGATCACCTCCTTTCTAGAGAAAGTTTCCGAAAGGGACTGCAGCACAAGAAAGAAGTTCCCACACTTATCGGTTGAGTCTGTTGAAGTTGTAATGCGGTTGGGTCTTTAGCTCAGCTGGTTAGAGCATCGTCTTGATAAGGCGGGGGTCGATGGTTCGAGTCCATCAAGACCCACCAAACGCAGTGCATGAAACACGCGGGGGCATAGCTCAGCTGGGAGAGCACCTGCTTTGCAAGCAGGGGGTCAACGGTTCGATCCCGTTTGTCTCCACCAGACATTCAGTTCAAAAGCTCTTGTATGAGAGTTTTTAAACGGAGTGTCTTCAGTACGAAGATGCGCCGAGCTCTTTAAAAATTTGGAAAAAGAAGTAAAGCGTTCAATTTCAGCGTTGATGAGACGCTGAAACGGGATGTGATTGCATTTGAACTGAGTTTCAAATCTTCATTGAACGAGAATCTCAACGAATTAACCAAGAGAACAGCACGTTACGAAATCAGTCACGTGAATACTCTGCGGGCAAAAGGCTGCAGGGTTATAGGATCAAGTGACTAAGTGTATGTGGTGGATGCCTTGGCGATCATAGGCGATGAAGGACGTGTAAGCCTGCGAAAAGCTGCGGGGAGTCGGCAAAAAGACTTTGATCCGCAGATGTCCGAATGAGGAAACTCACCGGGTAACCGGTATCACAAACTGAATACATAGGTTTGTGAAGCGAACGCAGTGAACTGAAACATCTAAGTAACTGCAGGAAAAGAAATCAACCGAGATTGCGGCAGTAGCGGCGAGCGAAACCGCAGCAGCCTAGTTNGATGCCTGCCCGGTGCCGGAAGATTAAGTGATGGGGTGAGAGCTCCTGATCGAAGTCCCGGTAAACGGCGGCCGTAACTATAACGGTCCTAAGGTAGCGAAATTCCTTGTCGGGTAAGTTCCGACCTGCACGAATGGCATAATGATGGCCACACTGTCTCCTCCCGAGACTCAGTGAAGTTGAAATGTTTGTGATGATGCAATCTCCCCGCGGCTAGACGGAAAGACCCCATGAACCTTTACTGCAGCTTTGCATTGGACTTTGAACCGATCTGTGTAGGATAGGCGGGAGGCAGAGAACCGAGGACGCCAGTCTTTGGGGAGCCGACGTTGAAATACCGCCCTGATTTGTTTGAGGTTCTAACCGCGGACAGTAAACCTGTTCCGGGACCGTGCATGGTAGGCAGTTTGACTGGGGCGGTCTCCTCCTAAAGGGTAACGGAGGAGTACAAAGGTACGCTAGGTACGGTCGGAAATCGTGCTGATAGTGCAATGGCGCAAGCGTGCTTGACTGCGAGACCGACAAGTCGAGCAGATGCGAAAGCAGGTCATAGTGATCCGGTGGCACTGAATGGAAGGGCCATCGCTCAACGGATAAAAGGTACTCTGGGGATAACAGGCTGATACCGCCCAAGAGTTCATATCGACGGCGGTGTTTGGCACCTCGATGTCGGCTCATCTCATCCTGGGGCTGTAGCCGGTCCCAAGGGTATGGCTGTTCGCCATTTAAAGAGGTACGTGAGCTGGGTTTAAAACGTCGTGAGACAGTTTGGTCCCTATCTGCCGCGGGCGCTGGAAGATTGACGGGGGCTGCTCCTAGTACGAGAGGACCGGAGTGGACGCACCTCTGGTGTACCGGTTGTCACGCCAGTGGCACAGCCGGGTAGCTATGTGCGGAAGAGATAACCGCTGAAAGCATCTAAGCGGGAAACTTGCCTGAAGATAAGTCTTCCCGGAGGCTAGACCTCCCAGAAGAGTCGTTCGAGACCAGGACGTTGATAGGTCAGGAGTGCAAGCGCTGTGAGGCGTTGAGCTGACTGATACTAATTGCTCGTGAGGCTTGATCCTATAACCGTGCTGCCTAGCCTAATGTAAGGCAGTTGAGAAACGGACAATGGATTTTGAAGCGCAGTGAATGCAAATAATCGCGTTCCGACGCTTACTTCTTTTTGCAAAGACTTCGTCACGGGAGTTCAATTGATGAACTTCTGAGACAACAGGCTTTGCCCGGCGGCCATACCGTGGCGGTACCACTCCTTCCCATTCCGAACAGGACAGTGAAACGCTTCTGGGCCGATGATAGTTGGTTGTATTTCCAGTGAAAGTAGGACACTGCCGGGCTTTACCATTTAAAACCCTCGGGATCAAAACGGTCTCGGGGGTTTTTCTTTGCCTGGCACTTTTTCCTTCTTCGGATTTTCCCCGCAGCAAGTCCAGAGGTTACGGTGTATTTTTGTCTTGTGCCGGTCACTCAAAAGTGTTGCAGACCTTCCTACAGCTTTCCTCCCATGCCCCGGAGATCGTCACTTTTTTATCGGGATAACGCTTAGAAGATTCTTTCTAAATTCGTAACGAGCTTCAAAAGGCTCTTGCGTTTGCGGCCGATATCTCTATTGTTTGGTGAAACGGGGCGCGTTCACCGGAATGCCCCACGCTATTTATTTGGAGGAAACAGTCCATGGCAGAGGTCAGTGATAAGTCCGTCAAACTTGAGTTCTCTGACGGTACACCGTCCGTAACTCTTCCCGTTCTGACGGGCAGTGTCGGCCCTGATGCAATCGATATTTCGACTCTTTACAAGCAGACCGGCAAGTTCACCTACGATCCGGGATTTATGGCTACCGCCGCCTGCCGCAGTTCGATTACCTACATTGACGGTAATGCCGGCAAACTCCTGTACCGCGGCTATCCCATTGAGCAGCTCGCCAAAAAGTGCGACTTCCTGGAAGTCTGCTATCTGCTTTTAAACGGGGAACTCCCCAACGCCGATCAGAAGGCTGAATTCAACGACCTCGTGATGCATCACACGATGATTCACGAGCAGATGCAGTTCTTCCTTCGCGGTTTCCGCCGTGACGCGCACCCGATGGCTGTTTTAACGGGCCTGGTGGGCGCTATGAGCGCGTTCTACCCGAAGAGCAGCAACCTTCTGGACGATGACCAGCGCCGTATGGCTGCCGTGCAGATGATTGCCAAAATGCCGACTTTGGTCGCCATGGCCTACAAGTACTCGATCGGCGAGCCGTACGTCTATCCGAAGAACGGTCTTTCCTATTCCGCCAACTTCATGCGCATGATGTTTGCCATTCCCTGTGAGGAATACGAAGGTAACGATGTGATGACGCGCGCCATTGACCGCATCTTTATTCTGCATGCCGATCACGAACAGAACGCTTCCACTTCGACCGTGCGTCTGTGCGCAAGTTCCGGCACAAGCCCCTTTGCGGCGATTGCGGCCGGCGTGGCGTGCCTCTGGGGGCCCTCGCACGGCGGCGCCAACGAAGCGGCGCTTAACATGCTCTATAAGATCCAGGCCGAAGGCGGTGTGGAAAAGATCGGTGACTTCATTAATAAGGTGAAGGATAAGAGCTCCGGCGTGCGCCTCATGGGCTTCGGGCACCGCGTCTACAAGAACTACGACCCGCGCGCCAAGCTCATGCGTGAAACCTGCCACGAGGTGCTCGATGAACTGGGCCTTCACAACGATCCGATCTTTAACCTCGCGATGAAGCTTGAAAAGATTGCTCTGGAAGACGATTACTTCATCTCGCGTCACCTCTACCCGAACGTGGACTTCTACTCCGGTATCGTGCAGAAGGCTTTGGGTATTCCGGTGCCGCTCTTTACCGCTATCTTTGCGCTCGCCCGCACCGTGGGGTGGTTCGCCCAGATGAATGAGATGATTGACGATCCGGCTTACCGTATCGGCCGTCCGCGTCAGCTCTTTACGGGTGCGACGGAACGCGACGTTCCGGATCTTGCGGACCGTAAGTAACCGGCAGGTTTAACCGGTAACGAAAAAGGCAGAGATTTTTCTGATCTCTGCCTTTTTGCTATTTGGCGTTATTGAGCGCATCGATGAGTTCGTTTTCGATGCGGATTAAGGCCTCTTCGTTTTCAAGCACCCGGCCGTTAATGAGAAAGACGTCTTCAACGCGCTCTCCTAACGTAGCGATCTTGGCGGTCGCAAGACTTACGCCGTTCCGGCTTAAGACAACCGCGATGGCAAAGAGCAGCCCCAGGCGGTCGTTGCCGGCAATCTGCAGAATCCAGCCGTGGTTGGATTCATCGCGTTCAATTGAGACGTAGGGGGGCGCAGGGAAGTTGCGGCCCCTGCGCGAGAGTTTCCCGGTCTTGGGTCCCGGCAGGGGCTTGGCATCTGCTATGACCTTCGCAAGGCTCACCTGCAGCTGGCTCACGAAAAAGTCGATGTCGCTGCGGTTTCTGCGGTCCTGCACAAGAAACGTATCCAGCGCCCAGCCGTGGGCCGTGGTGTGAATGCGGGCGTCAAGAACCGAGAGGCCCTGCTGCTCAAAGTAGGAGACCACGCGCGCAAAAAGGTTTTCCTGGTCCTTGACGTAAACGAGCACTTCAATGCCTGCACCGTTTTGTGCAACCCGCGAGCGCACCACGGGGTAGGGAAGGCTCGGTGCCCAGGCCAGTTCCTTGGCGTGCCAGGCAATGTCTTCGGGGCTGTGGCGCAGGAAGTAAACGATGTTTAATTCCTTCCAGAAGGCGTCGCGCACGAAGGCGGGAATGCCTTCGGCGTCCACCAGCCGGCAGGCCTCATCGCGCCGCCGGGCAAAGACCGTGGCGCGGCTTGAGTCCCTGGCTTCACCCGAGAGAACCCGCATCGTGCTGCGGTAAAGGTCCTCCAATAGCTGCTCCTTCCAGGCGTTCCAAACCTTGGGGCCCGTGGCGCGGATGTCAGCAACCGTAAGCGCAAAAAGCGCGTTTAACCGGTCCGGGGTCTTCACAAGCGCCGCAAAGCGCTGCACCACCTCCGGATCGCTGATGTCTTCTTTTTGCGCCGTGTGGCTCATCGTGAGGTGCTCACGCACGAGAAAGACGATAAAGTCGGTGTCTTCGGGCGTCAGCCCAAAGCTCACGCCGAAGCTCTCCGCTTCTTTTGCGCCGAGTTCGGAATGATTTCCCCCGCGGCCCTTGGCGATGTCGTGAAAAAGCCCCGCAACCGTAAGCCGCCAGGGCTCGGGGAGTTCGCTTACTGCCTGGGAGCAGAGCGGAAATTCATGCGCGTAGGAGGAGTGGGCAAAGCGCCTTAAGTTCTTGACGACGAGCAGAGTGTGCTGGTCCACCGTATAGGCGTGAAAGAGGTCATGCTGCATCTGCCCCACGATGCGCCGGAAGACCGGGAGAAACCGCCCCAAAATGCCCCAGGTGTTCATGTTTTTGAGGCAGTGGTACGGCCCGTAGTGCAGCTTCAGAATTGAAATAAAGAGCGCCTTGTTTTCGGGGTCGTTTCTGAAGGCCGCATCGATTTTGTAGCGGGAGTGCCAGAGCGCACGCAACAGCCGCGTTGACATCGCCTTTAATTCCCGGTGCTGCGCGTAGACGTAAAAGGCTTTGAGGATATTGCGGGGATCGCCGTAAAAAGCGTCTTCCGAGACAATGTCAAGATAAATGCCGCGCGCGGTAAAGACGCTGTCGATTGCAACGGCCTTCATTTCCCCGCGGTCAAAGAGCTTGTCGGAAATTGCCTGCAGCAGCACCGCGTTTAACTGCACCGTGTTTTTGGCGTTGAGGTAGTAGCGCTTCATGAGCTCTTCGCTTGCGCTCAAACCCGCAGTGTCTTTGTAGCCTGCGCTTACCGCAAGCTGCGTCTGCACGTCAAACACGAGCCGGTCTTCGTGACGGTTGGCGAGAAGATGCAGCCGGATTCTCAGGGCATTTAAAAAGTGCTGGCACTGCCCGAGATGGTAGCTTTCGGTTTCGGTGATAAGGCCCGCGGCTGCAAGCTGCCGCCAGTTGGCGCCCCAGCCCGCAGCTTTCGCGCACCACAAAAAGACCTGAAGGTCACGTAAGCCCCCGGGGCTTTCCTTGATGTTGGGTTCGAGCGCGTATGGGCTGTCTTCGCTTCTTAAGTGCCGCTGCCGCATCTCAAGCATCTTGCTGCGGAAAAACGCCCGCGCGTCAAGCTCCTTGAGAAAAGCGGAGTTCACTTCGTCAAAAAGCGCGCGGTTACCAAAGAGAAACCGCGCTTCAAGAAAGGCGGTTGCAACGGATATATCGCCCTTAGCCTCTTCGCGCATTTCCCGGGGTGTACGCACAACGCTTCCCACCGTAAGCCCCAGGTTCCAGAGTTCGGTGACGAAGTGTTCCGTTGCAAGGTCTGTGGCCGCATCGTGCCCTTCGGGCATTAAAACGAGGACGTCGATATCGGAAAAGGGAAACATTTCCGCGCGCCCGTAGCCCCCGACGGCGACAACGGCGCAGGCGTCGGTGAGGCCCGCCTTCTGCGCGCACTCGGCCACATAACGGTCAATGATCGTTGTGTGGCATTTGAGATAGGCGGAGACGCGTCCGTTTTTTAAAAACTGCTCGCCGAGCTCCCGGCGCAGTGTGACAAAACGGGCGGTGGTATCAGCGGGCGCGGCCATTGTCGTGATCAGTCAAAGTGCGGCTTTTTCCAGCCCTTAACCCAGGCGGGCGCTTCGCGCGAGCCTTTGCTCACGGTGAGGATGTCGTAACCGGTTTCGGTGACAAGTACCTCAAGCTCCCACTGCGCCGAAAGCGAGCGGTCTTTCGTGACCACCGTCCAGCCGTCGTTTAAGTCCATGATGTGACGGCGCCCGGCGTTAACCATCGGTTCAATGGTAAAGATCATGCCGGGTTTGAATTCCGCCGTGGGCGTTGCAATCGGGGAGTGGCTCACATGCGGGTCCCCGTGAAAGACGTGGCGGCCGATACCGTGTCCGCCGTATTCCTTCACAACGCTTAAACCGAGCGAATCGCAGTACTTCTGGCAGGCAATGCCGATATCGTTAAAGCAGTTGCCGGGGCGAACGGCTTCAATGCCCTTCCACATGCATTCAAACGTCGCTTCGCAGAGACGGTGGCCGGCAATCGTGGGCTTACCGATCTCAAACATGCGGGAGTTGTCGCCGTAGTAACCGTCTTCGTCCACGATCGTGATGTCGATGTTGACGATGTCGCCGTTTTTAAGAACCTTCTTTTCGCTCGGAATCCCGTGACAGATCACGTGGTTGGGGGAAATGCAGGTCGCGGCCGGATAGGGAATGCAGCCCTTGGGGGCGTAGTTGAGGCATGCGGACTTGCATTTGAGTTCGTCCACCGTGTACTCAAGCATGAGTTTATCGAGAGCCAGCGTCGTGACGCCTGCCTTGACGTACGGGGTAATGAAGTCCAGAAGTTCACTTGCCTTGCGGCCCACGCGCCGCATGCCTTCAATTTCTTCCGGGGTATTGATGTGAATGTCTGCCATGATTACTTATCGCTGCGGGAATAACTGTAGGGAAGGGAAAGAGCCGTGAGCACCGCCTCGCCCGCTCGGTATGTGTCAGCGGTTTTGTCGGCTGCGACCTGCGCAAGCACTGCGGCCTTGGAGCCTGCGGCCGCTGAAAGCACCACGGTGCCGGCAACGGTGCCGCCGGCATCGGTGATGTCGCTTCCTGCGGGAAGTGCCTTACCGCAGGCAAAAAGCGCGGCGCGCCGTGCTGTCTTACCGATGTGCTCCACGCGGGAGACGATTTCCTGACCGGTGTAGCAGCCCTTATTAAAGCTCACGCCCCCGATGCACTCGAGGTTCACGGCCTGAGGGACAAATTTGTCGCTTGTGGCCGAAACAATAAAGGGAACGCCCGCGGCCGCCGTTGCGGCCCAATAAGCTTCGGCGCTGCCCGTGAGTTCCGTGTCGGCTTTAACGAGTGCGAGGGCGCGGCCTGAGGTAAGCCCGAGAGCATCAAGTGCTTCGGGGCTTCCCGACGTTTGGGTAAAGCATTTCACTGTCGGAAGATCAGAGGGCACGTCTCCCACGATCCCGGCAACGGTGAGGTCCTTTACTTCTTCAACCTTCACCTTGCTTCTCAGAATGTACATTCTGAGGCGCTTAACGGTCGTGTCCAGCGTTTCGCGCGCCGTGAAGGCGTAGACCGCGTCATTGTCTTTATACAACTGAAAGACCGCGAGAAGCCGGCCTTTGGGGGAGCACCAGCCTGCTGTCATCAGGGAGTCCGCGGTAAGGTGCCTCACGTCGTTGGTGAGCTGCCCCTGCAGAAACGCCTCACGGTCTTCGCCGGTGAAGCGCAACAGGGCAACGGATGCCGACAGATCCGCAGCGCCCTTTAAAAGGTTTGTTTCACTCATAACTGAAAAATTGAGTTTCGCCGGAGGCGTAAGCCCGGAAACGAGGGTTTCCGGAAACGCGTCCTGCCTATGATTTTTGGTGCTGAGATTGTACCCGCGCAAAGCGCTGACAAAGCGCGGGAAACCGTGCTGTAATGCCGTGTTGCAAAGATTTTGGAAACGAGGCTGGCGATGGGTGTTGAGACCGAACGCAAATTTTTGGTGAAAAGTGATGCCTGGCGGGCGACGGCTGGCGCCGGTACCGTGATGGCGCAGGGCTATCTTGCTGATACAGAGCGCGCCGTCGTGAGGGTGCGGGTGGCGGGAAACCGCGGGTTTCTGACGGTTAAGGGTCGCAACACCGGTATTTCCCGGGCCGAATTTGAGTATGACATTCCGGCCGGTGACGCGCTTACGATGCTTGAGACGCTCTCATGCGGCGGTATTGTGAAGAAAATCCGTTTCAGAGTGTCGGCCGGAGAGGGGCTCACCTGGGAGATTGACGTTTTTGAAGGGGAGAATGCGGGGCTTGTCACGGCGGAGATTGAACTTCCCTCAGAGGGTACGACCTTTGTTAAGCCCGCGTGGCTCGGAAAAGAAGTCTCGGGCGAGGCGCGCTACTACAACAGTAATCTCGCGAAGACTCCCTACACGCGCTGGGCATAGGTTCTACTTTCTTTTGTTTCCGACTTTGTTTTTGGCGCAGAGGCGTCCTGCGCGCCCGCTACAATGCGCAGGCACATTTTTTCGTGCGGATTTTTAAGCAGCGGGCGCGGTCTTGGATCAGCAACAGTTAAAACTTTACGCAGAAGCGGCACGCACCAAAGCCAGGGCGCTTTGGGCGTGGGCTTCGGCGCGCCCGATGCTTACGGGAGCCGCGGCGGCCCTTGTGATTTCGCTCATTCTTGCGGCCTGTGCCTGGCGCGGCGTCGTTTACTGGTACGCCGAGCGGCCGATTCCGGTGGATACGGCCTCCCGCACACTGGAAGTGCGGATTGTGCCGGGGACTTCGGCGCGCGTTGCGGCCGCGCAGTTGGTGGAAGCCGGACTTAAGACGTCTGCTGATCAGATTGTGGCCGCCATGCGCATTCACGGGGCGTTAAGCATTCACGCGGGACGCTACCGCTTCACCGACGGCATGACGATGAAGGCCGTGATCGATAAGCTCGCCACCGGCGCGGTGGAAGCCGGAAGCATCCGTATCGCCGACGGGATGACGATCTGGCAACTCAGAAAGGCCGTGGAAAGTAATCCCGACATTACGGTGACGACCGCGGAGATGACAGAGGGCGAATTACTCACCGCCATCGGGGCCTCCGAAGGTTCCGCCGAAGGCCTTTTCGCGCCGGAAACCTACAAATTTAATTCCGGGACAACCGACATTGCCGTCTACCGCATGGCCTACCAGCGGCAAAAGGGAGTTCTCCAGACGCTTTGGAACAAGCGTGCCGAGGGACTTAAACTCAAAACGCCCTATGAGGCCCTCATTCTGGCTTCCATCATCGAAAAGGAAACGGCGCACCCCGAGGACCGGTATCTTGTGAGTTCCGTCTTTCATAACCGGCTGCGGGTGCGAATGCCCCTGCAGACCGATCCCACGATTATCTATTCGCTCGGGGAAAACTTTGCCGGCAACCTCCGTAAAAAAGATCTGCAGCGTCCCGGCCCTTACAATACCTACCGCAACTACGGCCTGCCGCCCACGCCCATTGCCATGCCGGGCTACGCCTCGATTGACGCGGCGTTAAATCCGGCCAAATCGAAGTTTCTGTACTTTGTGGCGCGCGGCGACGGGACCACACAGTTTTCGCGTTTTCTGGAGCATCACAACCAGGCGGTCAACAAGTATCAGCGCAACCGGCGCTGAGCGTTGGTCGGGACGCCGGAGATTCGGGTTATGACAAAGATCAGTGCGGACACAAACGGCCGCGGCCGTTTTATTACGTTTGAAGGCATTGACGGCGCGGGAAAAACCTCCCAGATCGACGCCTGTGAGGCGTTTTTGCGTGAAAAGGGAATCCGCGTGGTGCGCACGCGTGAGCCCGGGGGTACCGTTCTCGGAGAAAAAATCCGGGCGATGCTGCTTGCGGATGACATGGTGCCCTTAACCGAAACCCTGCTTTTTTTCGCGTCGCGCGCCGAACATATCGCCCAAGTCATTGAACCGGCTCTTGCCCGGGGCGACTGGGTACTCTCCGACCGTTTTACGGATGCGACCTACGCCTATCAGGTGGGAGGTAAGGGCATCGATCCCGCTGTTGTCGAGACCCTTGAAAAACTCGTGCAGGGGACATTGCAGCCGGATGTGACGGTGCTTTTTGACATTGATCCTGTGAAGGCCGCCGAGCGCCTTAAGGGCGCGCGCGAAGCCGACCGTTTTGAAAAATTGAGCACCGGCTTTTTCTCGGGCGTGCGGCAGGCGTATCTTGCGCGTGCCGAGGCAAGCCCCGAACGCTTTTGTGTGGTGGACGCAGCGCGCCCTCAGACTGAGGTGACGGCTGCGGTTTTAAAGGAGGCGGAGGCATGGCTTTAGCGGTTTTTCCGTGGCAAAAGCACCTCGCGGACACCTTAAACGGGATGCGCGGAAAGCTTCCCAACGGCCTTTTGATTTACGGGCCGCGCGGGATCGGAACGTTTGAACTGGTGCATGCGTTTGCAAAAAGCCTTATGTGCACGTCGCCCGCCGCGGACGGCACGCCCTGCGGACACTGTAAGGGCTGCCGCCTGACCGCGTCTTACGCCCATCCGGACTTGGTCTACGTGGTAAGCGAAGCCGAGGCGCTGCCGCGCGACATTCCTTTTGAGGAACCGGATAACGCCGCAAGCGACCGCAAAACCCAGTACCGCGAAATTCTCATTCACCAGACGCGGCGGCTTGCGGAAATCTTCAGCCTCAAAACAAACGAAGGGGGCCTGCGCGTGGTGCTTGTGTACCCCGCGGATCAGCTGAGAGCCGAAGCAGCGGCAGCCTTACTTAAAAACCTCGAGGAGCCCCCGGAAAACACGGTGTTTTTGCTGGTAGCCGACGGCATCGACTTTGTGCTGCCGACCATCCGCTCGCGCTGCCGGCTTTTAAGGGCTGATATGCCCACGCACGCCGAGGCGCTTGCCTGGCTGGAACATGAGCACGTCGATCACCCGGAAAAGTCGCTCGCGCTTGCGGGCGGCATGCCTCTCGCGGTCTTTGAAAAGGATGTAAAGCGCATCGTCACCGATGAGCAGCGTGAAAAGCTTCTGGCGTTTTTGCGTGCGGGACGCCGCGCGGGGGCGGACGCGGCCCTTAACGCCGTCACGCGCGACATGACGCTTCAGGCGGTTTCCGTCTTTCTTTCGCGCTGGGCGTGGGATCTTGCGGCTGCCTTTAACGGCGCCGCACCGCGGTACTTTACGGAAGAAGGACAGGTGCTCCGTGAGATCGCTCAGGGGATGGATGCCGCAAAACTCTTTATGTGGATTAATTCCGTGAGAGACGTCTGCCGCGTGAGCGACCATCCCCTTTCGCCCAAACTCATTCTTGAAGCGCTGCTTCTGGCGTACCTGAGAGCGATCGCTCCGGCAGCAAGGTAGGGTGACAAATGGCAGGATTTAAAGTAACGGACTTTGCGCGGATGAAGGCGGCGGGGGAACCCATCGCCATGCTCACCTGCTACGACTATTCAACCGCAAAGCTCATGAACACCACGGCCGTTGACAGCCTTTTGGTGGGGGACTCCTTGGGCACCGTGATGCTCGGCTACCCCGACACCTTAAGCGTCACAATGGAAGACATGATCCGGCACACGCAGGCGGTGGTGCGCGGGGCGCCGGACAAATTCGTCGTGGCTGACATGCCCTTTATGAGTTATCAGACCGGGGTGCGCGATGCGGTCATTAACGCTGGACGCCTCGTGAAAGACGGGCACGCCCAGGCCGTAAAGCTTGAAGGGGGCAGCGACTACGCTGAAGAAATCGCGGCGATCGTGAGGGCCGGGATCCCGGTGATGGGGCACCTGGGGCTCACGCCGCAGTCGGTGAACGCCCTCGGAGGCTACCGCGTGCAGGCCAAAACCGAAGAGGCCGTCAAGCGCCTTGTCGATGACGCGCTCGCCCTTGAAGAAGCGGGCGTTTTTGCCGTGGTCATTGAATGTACGCCCGCTTCTGCCGCCCGTGTCGTCACTGAGGCGCTGAGGGTTCCCACGATCGGAATCGGCGCGGGTGCGGCCTGTGACGGTCAGATTCTTGTGTGGCAGGACATGGCGGGGCTTTTTACGGACTTTGCGCCCAAATTTGTGAAGCGCTGGGCCGATACCGCAACGGTTTTAAAAGACGCTTTTAACGGTTACGTGAGCGAAGTGAAGGCAAACACGTTTCCGGGCCCCGAACACACGTTTGGTGCGGCTCAAAAAACAATGAAGACACTTTACGGACCTGAAGACGGTCCGAAGACCAATTAACGGACAGTGCAAATGATCATTGCTCAGACAGTTGAAGAAGTGCGCGCACAGGTGCGCGCTTGGAAAAAAGAGGGACTCACGGTGGGGCTTGTGCCCACGATGGGGTATCTGCACGAAGGGCACGCAAGCCTCATCACAAAGGCCGTTTCGCTTTGTGACCGTGTGGTTGCCTCGGTCTTTGTGAACCCCGTGCAGTTTTCGCCGAACGAAGATCTCGCAAGCTACCCCCGGGACTTTAAGCACGACTGTGAGTTGCTGGAAAAAAACGGTTGCGCCATGGTGTTTCACCCGACGCCCGAAGTGATGTACGCGCCGGATTTCAGCACGTGGATTGTGCCCGAGCACTTAAACGAGGGCCTGTGCGGCAAAACGCGCCCCATTCACTTTAAGGGCGTGTGCACGGTTGTCGGGAAGCTCTTTAACATCGTGCAGCCCGATAAGGCCTTCTTCGGTCAAAAGGACGCGCAGCAGGCGGCGATTGTCGAGCGCATGGTCCGGGACCTTAATTTTGACGTTGAGATCGTGCGCTGCCCCATCGTGCGTGAGGCTTCGGGCCTTGCGAAATCTTCCCGCAACACGTATTTGTCGGATAAGGAAAAAGAAGCGGCGCTCGTTTTAAGCCGGGCGGTGGCTAAGGGCGAAGCCCTTTGCAAAGCCGGTGAAACCGATGTTGCCACGATTATCCGTGCGATGAAGGCGGTGATTGAAGACGAGCCTCTGGCAAAAATCGACTACGTTGAAGCGGTGGACGCCGCAACGATTGAACCGGTGACGACCGTACGGCCCGGAACGCTTTTTGCGATGGCCGTTTATATCGGGAAGACGCGCCTCATCGATAACTTCGTGTACGCGGGATAAGCCCGCAAAGGACGAAAAGACAAATGCTCATCGAAATGCTCAAGGGCAAAATCCACCGGGCCCGTGTGACGCAGGCTGAACTTAATTACGTGGGCTCCGTTACGATTGACCGGACGTTGATGGACGCCGCGGGCATCCTCGAATACGAAAAGGTGCAGATTGCCGACGTCGATAACGGTGAGCGGCTTGAGACCTACGTGATTGCCGGAGAGGCCGGAAGCGGCGTCATTTGCCTAAACGGCGCTGCGGCGCGGTGCGTGAGCACCGGCGACAAGGTGATCATCATGGCTTACGCGCAGGTAACGCCCGAAGAGGCGCAGAGCTTTAAGCCCAAAGTCGTGTTTGTCGATGACGCCAACCGCCCCGTGCGCGTGACGCACTACGAAAAGCACGGCAGGCTTGTGGACCAGTAAGATCCTGAAGCGCCCGAGTTAAGGGCGCTTTTTTTATCGCTCGGAGTAGGGGACCAAAAGGGGTACTGGCATCGGAAGGTTTCCTTCCCAGCTTCGCATGTACCAGCGAAGATACACAAGCCCCCAGCGGTAGTTGTAGTCGGGGGCGCGCGAAATGCCGGCGGCGGCTCCCACCGAGACGTGGCTGCCGAGGCGGCGCTCAAGGTTGGCCTGCACCGACCAGCTGTTACTCCAGTCCGCGGAAGTGGAACTTACGCTTGTCAAATCCGACATATTGGGTTTTTGCCAGGCCGGAATACTTCCGGGGAGCGGATAGCGGGCAATGCCTTCGGTTTTGGCGTAAGAGCGCCCAGCGGTGGCGGTCACTCGCCAGGTCCAGTTTTCCGTGCGGCCCGTATCGTTTAAGGAAATGTTGAAACCCACATAGCGCTGGGGTGAATAGTAGCCGCCCTGGCCGAACGTATAGCCGCTTAAATCCTTGTCAAAACCCCAGAGCATCACAAAAAAGGACGGTGTGAACTCATGGTTGGGTTTGCTGATAAGGCGCGTGTAGGCCGTGCCCATTGCCTGCCAGCTGGTGTTGTCGGCGACGTTTCGTCCGCGGATGGTTTCGGCGGAAATCTTGCCCCAGAGGCCGATTCCGGTACCGTCATCGCGCGAAGCCGAAAGCGACACGCCCGTACGGCGTACGCCGCCCCACCATTTGCCGGTTGCGGGGTCACGCTGCCCGCCGTAGGCTAAAAGCGACGCGTCTTTGGCGCGCCGGTAGGCCTCTGCCGTAAGACTCGTGCCTCCCCAGTTAAAGCTGTAGGAAAGGGCGCCTGTGATGTCGGTGTAGTGGAAACCGATCGGGGTGGTGCCGATATCAAAGGCCCAGACGCCGTTGTCCCACGCCGCGGCAATAAGGCTTCCGGTGGCGCGGGTCTTGCCGCCCGCGGGATTGCAGCCCCCGGAAAAGCAGGTTCCCGTCATCGACTCCCATTCGCCGGGAACAAGCTCCCCCATGTCGTAGCGTACCGTGTCGCTGCGGATTGTGAGCGTGCCGCCCTTGGCGGGCATCATCATCTGCACCATGCCGATATCGGCGCGCGTGTCCGAATACCCCGGGGTGCCTTCATCGTGGACCTTGCGGTAGCCCGTCGTGACGATCACATTGTCGTTTTGGTAAAGAAGCGAGGAGTGAAGCCTTAAGGCCGATCGCATCCAGTCGTCTTCGGTATCAGGCGACAACATCGCGCGCGTAAAGTCGCGGTCGTCGGCCGGGTAGGCTGCGGTAAGGCCGGCGTTTACGAAGGCCTGCCGGTAGGCGGTGAGTGCCCCTTCGGTGTCGCCTCTTTCCTGAAGCCAGGCGGCCTTGTCGCGGTTAAAGAGCGCGTAGTCGCGGTTAACGGCCGCGGGGATGTTCTGCGAGTAGGTTTTGTAGAGGTCTCGCACCTTGGCCGTGCGGCCGAGTTTGCCGTAGGTTGCCACGGCTTTCCTGACCTGCGCAATCGTCATGCGGTTGCGGGGGTCCGAAGTCATGGTGTCCAAAAGGCCTGCGGCATCATCGGCGCGCCCCAGCTCAAGCGCAATCGCTGCGGCCGAAAGGTGCGCTTCCACCGTAAACTGCGGTTCGTCAAAAAGGCGCCGGTACTGCCTCAAGGCCTCTTCTTTATCCGGCGTGCGGCTTGCCCAGTCCGCCCTGAGGCTTGTGATGTCAGGCGTTGCCGTCGTGAGGGTATTGAGTTCCTTTAAGGCCTGCTGCCATTCACCGCGGTTGGCGCGGGCTTTGGCGGTGCGGATGGTGCGCTCGGTGATGAGGCGCTCTAAAAACGCGAGGTGCTCGGGGCGCTTACCTTCGGCCTTCGTGAGAACATCAATCGCGTCATCGGGTTTTTCCGCGCCGTAAAGCGTCACCGCATAGGCGTAGGCCCAGGCGGCGGACGCAAGGCGCTTTTTGTCTCCGGACTCAAAAAGCGCAAGGGCGCGGGTTTTGTCGCCTTCGGCGAGATAGGCCTGCGCAAGGCGCCGCACCAAAACGGGCGTTTCGCCCACCAGATTGATCTGCTTACGCAAAACGTAAATCAGAAGCGGGCGGTTGCCGTTTTTTTCGTAGATGTTCGCAAGTGACGCCAACTCTTCAGCGTAGATCGCGTCGAGTTTTTCGCGCCTGAGTTCTGCGCTTGAGTTCTTTCCGGAGAGCGCCCTCTCAACGAGTTTTCCGGCTTTGCCGTACTCCCCCTTTTGCCGCGCGATGTCGGCAAGATCAAGCATCACGCCGGTCTTGCGGGCGGCGGGCGCCGCGGGGAGCGCCCGTAAGTACCAGCTTTCAGCCTGCGCGAGTTCCCGGGCTTTCACGGCGTCCCTCGCCTTTTCAACCGCAATCCGGAAAATGCCTTCATCGAGCGCCTTACGCCAGGTTTTGGCGCGGCTGTCCTCGGGCGCCGTTAAAAGCGCGAGGCTTAAGTCTTCCGCGGCTCTCTGGCGTTTTTTGGGGTTCACGATGTCACGCAGACCGTTTACCGAGAGGCGGTTAAGCCGGAAGGTTTTGAGTTCAAAGGCGGCCCGGCGGCCGATTAAGGGATCGGTGGGCGCCGTGCCTGCCAAGAGCGCAAGCGCGGCTTCCGCGTCCTTCACGCGGGGCGTATGCAGCATATTGCGCCAGTAACGCACCATCAGGCCGTTTTCGCCCGGTGCGCCCCCGAAAAGTGCGTCGTAACCAGCCAAAGCTTCGGCGTACTTCCCGTCTTTTTCGAGCGCAAAAATGCGCCTGAGCCTCTCGGCATAACGGGGTTGGGTTAACTGCGCGACAAAGCGGGCCTGCTCACAGACGCGGCCGTCATTGCTGCTGCAGAGAATTTCAAGCTGAGGGCTTAACCCCGGCTTGTTCTCGCCCGGGGTAAGTGCTGTCAAACGCAGCTTTTCAAGCCGGTAGTCCGCGCGCGCGGGCCGTAAGGCAATGAGCGCATCGACAGCATCAGAGGCTTGCTGAAAGTGCCCTGCGCGGTGCGCGTTGATGACGCGGTCAATGAGTTGGGCCGCATCGGGTTTTGTGTCCGCAGCGCCCGCGGACACCGGCGCGCAAAGGACGAGCGCAGCCGTCAGGACCGTGAGTCCGGCGCGGGCGGGGACCGAAAGCAGGGGGCCGTAGAATCCGGCCCCGCGCTTTTTACTTGGGATAGACAACCCAGTTATCACCGCGCTTTAAGTAGTCGCGGCCCTTATAGGTAAGAACAACCGATTGGGCGTTTTCCGAGACGGGATTGGTCTGCGGCAGTTCTGCAGCCAGTTCCGTAAGGTCCACCGTGCCCTTGGGGGAAGAGTAGAAGTTCGTCTCAAGGACTTTGCCGATCAGTGCGCCCAAAGCGAGGTAACTCGTGTCCCCGGTGACATGCACGGTCTTGCTGTTAAGTTCCTTAAGACCGAAAAACTTCACCATCGTCGGCACCTGCGTGATGCGCATGCTCGGAATGTCACGCAGACGCGCGGTCTGCACGCGGTCGCCTCTTACGGCAGCACCGTGCTCGGGCACGACGATCAGCATCACCTTGCGGCCGCTTCGCTCAATATCGCGCATAAAGGCCTGCAGCTGATCAAGGAAAATCTTTGCGCGGGGCTTAAAGTTTTCCCAGTGGGCGTGGCGCGGCAGGCGGTTGCCGTCATGAAGCGCCATGAAGTTCATGAGCGTGACGCTTCTTCCCTTTTCACGCGCCGTGCGGCGGTTCCAGTCTCTTAACACGGCAAGGTCATCGGCCAAAGGCTCATCGTCAAAGCCCATGTAGCGGATCGGATAGCGCTTGTCGCTTTCCAGGGGCGCGGTGAGTCCGGCCTTGTTTCTCAACGTCTCGAGGTAGTCGTCGTAGTCGCCGCTGTGGTCGAGATAGAGATGCTGCTTAAAGCCGAGTTTGTCGAGCCGGTTCATGATCTGGCATTCGGGGCGCGAGACGTAAAGATCGTCGTGCGAGGGCTGACCGCAAGCCATGTTTAGAAGCCTCAGCGTTGCCGGGCCCGAATAAGACGTTGCCGAATTAAACCGGTCGAAAATGAGGTTAAAGCGCGAAAAGACACTGTGGTTGGTGAGGTCGCTCACCGCGAGATCGTCGTTGGAGAGCGAACAGATGTTCATGATCACAATGTCAAAGGGCGTGTCTTTGGCGGAAAGCCCCTCAGGGAGCTGCGCCTTACGGTCCTTTTCATACTCATGAAAGGCCGCGAGCCACTTCGTGATGGTCGCGGAGTCAGCTGCGCCCGCAGCCGTTTTTTTGCTTTCCGCTGCTGTTGTGTCGGCGGCAGCCAATTCCGGCGTTTCCGTTTCCGGGGGATTAACGGCGTTCCAGAGATAGGGCGTCAGTACAAAGCCGACAAAATAGAGGACGGTGACAACGGAAAGCCGGATCCAGTTTCTGAGCACGAGGTAGGCAAGCGCAATCACGATGCCCCAGCCGACCATCTCAAAGTTCACAAAGTCCCAGAGCAGTTCTTTGATGTAACTCGCGGAAAACCCGGCGATGTTGGCGGCGTTACTTGTGATGCTGTCTAAACCGGGGAGCCAGCTTTCGGAATAAACGAGCACCGCGGCGCCCGCGGCCGCGAGAACATGCCGGGCAATCGAAATCTTTCGGTTTGCAACCGGCAGAAGCAGCACGAAAAAGAGCAGCGCGTTATAAAGAACACTGAGGCTTAAGTAGTCGCAGGCCGCAAGCGCAAACTCGCAGGCAAAAAAGACGTTCCACCACCCAAGGCCCCGTAAAAAGGGGCTCTCAAAGAGGGAGGAAACCGTCGTTACTTTCTCTGTCATCGCGCCTCCTTACTTTGCCGCGCGCGGAAACCACACGCGCCCGTTTTCATCAAAGGCAAAGAGCCGGTAGTCAAACCCGAGACCGAAAAGAACGAGCATGTTGGTGTAGTAGTTGTCCTTTTGAACGGGCATGGCGGTAAGCATCGTGCGGATCCTCGCAGCCGTTTTCTGTGCGGAGGGTGTGCGCTCGGCAAGTTCCAGAATACAGGCGGCAAACCCGGGATTGCCGGCCTTGTTCATCGCGAGCGTATTGAGGTTGACTTTCTCCGGGGGTGCTCCGAGCGTCACCGCCGCTTCCACCATCGGCTGAAACTGACGCTTTAAAACCGCGTAGGCCGGGTCTTTCGGACTCATCATGCCGGCCCAAAGATAGGTGCGGATGGCGTTATAGCTGCCGATCGCGTTGTCCGGGTCCTGCATTTCAACGATGCGCCCTTCTTTGTCAAACCGCACCCAGTCCGGAGCAAAGCCCTTGGGGGCTGAGCGCAGCAGCACTCTGAGAGAACCGTCAAAAACGGCGTTCCACATGGGGTCGATTTCGGCAAAGCGCCTCAGGATAAACAAGGGGTAGTAGCTGGGGTTAAGTTTCACCGTGTCCTTCGTTTCAAAACCCATGCGCCCGGGCAGAAGGACTTTGCCGACGTTTTTAACGTCACGGATCTCTTTGGCAATCAGTGCCATCATCTGCTTACCCTTATCCGTGTAGTCGGGCCGGTTCCAGAGGCGTCCGGCTTCCAGTAAGCAGTACGCAATCCACATGTCGCTGTCAACGGCATTATTGGTGTCGATGATGCCCCAGCGCCGGGCGGCACCGTCGCCCCCCGTTGCGCCCCAGAGCCAAGCGGGCAGGGTTTTATCAAGCCTGCCGCCCGCGAGATTGTCCTGCGTCCACTTCACCATTTTTTCAAAGGTGTCGCGGTCACCGGCAACGAGCGCAAAAAAGAGCGCATAAGACTGCCCTTCGCTCGTGGTGATCGAACGAGAGTCGCTGTAGTCAACGACACGGGCGTCTTCCATCCCGACGGCCTTCATTTTGTCCCAGAGATCCCAGGAGGCGTGAGCCGAGGCGGAAAACATCAGGGCGGCCGCTGCCGCGGTAACAAACGGTGTGAGTCGCATCAGGCACGCTCCTTAATCTGACGGCGCATAAAGCGGAAAATGCCGGTTCCCACGATGAGGGCGCACAAAACGGCACAGATAATGAGGATGAAGGGATGGTCGCTCACCGCCACCCAGACGCGCCAGTACCAGGGGAGGTTGCCGCTCATAAAGTGTGAGCCCGTGTCAAAGGAAAGGGTCTTGCCTTCGGTGACAACGGAGACGCTTCCGGCGGCCTGCGTAAGCGCCGTGGGGTCAGCCAGGCGCGTGTTGAGTTCGTAGCCCCCGCGTTCGCCTTCATTTAAAAGTGCAACGACCGTGCGGCCCTGAGTAAAGGGCGACTCAAAACTGACGATGACGCCTGCGCCCGCATCGTCGGTTTTTTCTTTCGCGGCAGCGCCTTCTGTGACTTCACCCTTACTGAACGTGTCGGCGAGGTGCGAGGTAAGCGCCCGGGCGCTTTGCTCGTTAAAGTCCGCAAGTTCCCCGTCGGGGAGTTTTCCCGTGTAGAGAATGTCTTTGTCACGCACCGCCGGGTCTTTGAGGTTGTCGGAAACCGTCATGTGCACGGCGGCAAGGCCCGTGACCGCCGCAATGCGCCCCACGGCGTTAAGCATGGAGGTCACTTCGGCGGGCGTTGCATTTTTGGGCGTCACAAGCGCGGTCTGCGAGAGATCGGCGTACTTGGAGAAGGGGAACCCCGTCTGCGTGAAAAGCGAGAGGTTCGGCAGCTCAGTCCAGTGGTAGGGCCCGGCGAGTTTTACAACGGACCCCGGTTCAATCTCAAGCTGGTGCGGCAGGAAGGTCACCGAACGGCAGTTCTGCAGAGTGCCTTCCGAAAAAGACTGCGAGTAATTGAGTTCAAACCGGAGGTCGTTCACTGCCCCCAAAGCAAGCGCTTTTTCCGCGCGCGGCTTTAAGGCGCCTTCAAAGGAGGGGAGGTGCACCGTCTTTTCCCCGCGGCTGTCCTTGTCGCTCAAGTTGACGGAATCCACAAGGAAATTGTTGATGAGCACGCGAAGCTGCGCGGTGTCGCCGACACTGGGCTTAGTGTAGCGGTACCGGAGGTTAAGCGTCAGATCGTTGCCGCCCGTGAGGTAGAGGTCGGGCGGGAGCCTTAAGGGCAGATGCACCGCGGGAGCCGTCTGTCCCTTGGCCGTTAACTGTCCCGGGTATTCCATCAGGTCCGAAAACGCGACCGTGGAGTCCGTTTTGATCCAGCGCGGCACATCGTAAGCGTCGCGCACCGCGGGTTCCTTGTAGTCCTTGATTCGGAGGCGCTCGCCGATCAGAACGTGTTCGCTTGTGGCAAAACTTTTTGCTGCCGTCACCACGTCCTTGGTGGTTTTGCCGGACACAACGAGCATCTTGGCGTAGCGGCTTGCCGGCGCGTCCGCAATCCGGATTTCAGGACCCGAAGCCGGGGCCATGTCCTTTAAGAAGGCCGGGCGTTTGTTGTCCGCGGCAAACACAATGAAGTGCCCTTCCGGGGGGACGGTGTTGTAGTAGACAGGAAAGTCAATGCCACGCCAGCCCGCGATTTTCCCGGCAGCCGAGGCAAACACCGCGGCCGCGGTCTTTTCTTCGTTGTCGGGATCACCCGCAAAGACAATGGGGAGCACCGTGGGCTTGGTGCCTGAAGCCTGAATAAAGGGCGCGGGCCACCGGGCGAGGTCGTTGGAAAGCCTCAGGCGTTCCGTTTCAACCGTGAGTTTTGAAGCCGGATCCAACGTAAGCCACAGCGCTTCGTTCGTGGGGTTTTCGCACACGGGCTGATAGTGCCCGATAAACTGCACCGAGATTTGGTTGTGCTCGCGGATCGAATTGGGATTAAGCATTACTTCGCTTTGCACGCTTTTGCCGGTGAGGTCTTTTTTCAGCGTCACCGTATCCTGCAGCTGCCCGTTTAAGTAGACGTTTAACTGCGAGGTTTCCGCCAAAAGCGACGGGGAAGCGGTAAAGACGAGTTTGAGCTTGGCGGACGTCACCGACTCATCGTTACGAACGCCGAAGTCAAAGAACTGCGTGCCGTTGGTGCCTGTAAGGCGCACGGTCTGCACTGCGCCCCCGGGCACAAGGTCCAGAAGGGGGTAGGAGGCGGACATGACGGCCGCGGCGTCGGCGGCAGCGGGCACGGCGGGGGCGGCGGCTGGAAGAACGTCGGCGGCGCCGGCCGCGAGCGCTGTTTGCAGAAGTGCGGCAACGGCAAGTTTGCGGATCAGTTGCATTTTCTTTGTTCGCATACGAGGTCACGGATTAAGGGTTGTGTTGCTGCCCGCTTTGAGGCTTCGCGGCGCAAAGCTCGCAAGCCACCGGCAGGCGGTGCGGATGACGCCTAAGCGTCCCGGCAGAAATTCGATCATGGAGGCAAAGCCGTAAAGGGCAAGTTTCCCAAGCCGCACGAACCCCGTGAGGAACCGGTCGTCAACGTGCCCTTCGGGAGCAATTGCCCACATACCGCGGCGCGCAAAGGTGCAGCGGTTAAATTCAATTTCTTCGCGCAGTGTCGTGAGGTTTAATGTGAGTTCGGCCCGGCCGCCCGCTTTAAATAGCGACGGCGTCACCGCAAAGCGGTAGTCCTGCCCGTCGGTTGAAAGCGTCACGAAAGCAGATTTGGCGGCCGAAAGACTTTCAGCTTCGGCCGGATTTTCAAGCGCAATGCAGACCGTATCCTGCGAGTACTCGGTCATCTGCGCGTTGATGATGCGGCCGTCAGGGAGCGTCACGGGCGCGGGGATTCTGAGCGCAATGCGCGGGAACTTATAGGGCTGCACGTCTTCCACGGCAACGGCCATCGTGGCGCCCAAAATCATGAGGTTGTACGCGATCCACCCGATATTGATCGCAAGCGTCAGATATTCGGGATCGGGGCTCATAAAGGCCTTGAAAAAACCCACCACAAGCCCCGCGGCATTTAACCCGAGCAAAATGAGGTAGGGAACCGAAATATGCCAGTCAAGATACTTTTGGCCGATGGTGCCGCCTTTGGCGGTTACGTTAAATTTTCCCTTGTGCGGAAAGATCACCGCAACGGTTGTGGGCAGCAGGATGTACCAGGAGAGAATCGTCTCGTAGACGCCGCTTAAGAAAGGATAGCGGTGGCCGCGCTGCAGGCGCTGGTTGGTTAAGGCCGAGTGAATCATGTGCGGTAGCACGTAGGCAAAGATGGACGCTGCCGTCGCGTAGATCACGTAGGTGCCGAAAAACATGTAGGGCAGGGGCGCCACCAGAAAGATGATGCGCGGCAGACCGTGGAAAAAGTGCAGCATGGCGTTAAAAAAGCAGAGCCGCTGCGGCAGCGTAAGGCCCCGGCCCAACAGGGGATTGTCCAGCCTGAAAATCTGAATCATGCCGCGCGCCCAGCGGATGCGCTGTCCGATGTGCGCAGCGAGGTTGTCGGTGGAAAGCCCCGAGGCAACCGGCGTATCAATAAAGGCAGAGGACCACCCGCGGCGGTTGAGTTTCAAAGACGTGTGTGCATCTTCCGTCACGGTCTCAACGGCAATGCCTCCGACTTCTTCGAGCGCCTTGCGGCGCATCACGGCACTGGACCCGCAGAACATCGTGGCGTTCCAGGTGTCGTTCCCCTTTTGAATAAAGTCGTGAAAGAGCGCGTTTTCAATGGGCATTGCGCGTTCAAGATGCATGTTCTTTTCAAAGGGATCGGGCGAATAGAAGTGATGCGGCGTCTGAACGAGCGCAATTTTGGGGTTGGCAACAAGCCACCCCATCGTCTTTAAGAGAAAGTCGCAGGAGGGCACATGGTCACAGTCAAAAATCGTGATGAATTCGCCGTTTGTCACGGTCATCGCGTGATTGATGTTGCCGGCCTTGGCGTGGTTGTGTTCTTTGCGTTTGATGTAGCCCGCGCCCACTTCGCGCATGAAGTCGGCAAACGCCGGGCGCGAGCCGTCGTCCAGCAGATAAACGTGGAGTTTTTCCTTGGGCCAGTCGAGGTTAAGCGCAGCAAAAACGGTGGGCTTAATGACGTCTAAGGACTCGTTATAGGTCGGAATAAAGATGTCAACGTGCGGCCAGGTGCTGCGGTCCGCAGGCAGGGGCGCCGGTTTTCTGTCCAAAACCCAACAGACCTGGAAGTACCCGAGCACCATCACGAGGAAGGCGTAGATTTCCGCGGCAAGCAGAATCAGCCCGAGCACAATTTCGATCCAGGAGTCCGGACTGATGGTTGTCGTGCAGCGCCACCAGAGGTAGCGCCCGGAGACCACAATCGAAATCACGAAAAGAAGCATCAGGGGCAGGCGCGCCTGAATCTGTACGATGAGAACCGCCAGAACGAGCATCGCCGAAAGGAAGAGCACCTGTCCCTCAAGGTCAAAGGGTTGCGTGATCGTTAAAAGCGCAAGCCCGAAAGACACAAGCCCCACGGTCCAGAGAAGGACTTTACGCACCGCAGGCGACAAATGGGCGCCGCGCGCTTCCACCGAGTCCATCTCGGCGTCACTGCGGTTAATGAACTGACGGCCTTTTTCGGCAAAGATGTCGCCTGCGAGCGCAAGTTTCGCCCAAACCCCCTGCAGGGCGGCCTTCACCCAGGCAACAAACCGGGTCGTTCCTTCCGCGGGCTGCCGGAAAAGGGTAAGCCACACAAACTCAATGACGATACGCAGGGCGTCCAGGGGAAGAAGCGCCCCCTTAGCGGGATCGGGGAGCACGCGGGAAAAGCGCACGAGAATGCCCTTCCAAGGATCTTTTTCCAAGGGAAGAATCAGCCAGGCCGCGGCGAGAAAAAAGAGATTCACACAGGCGGCGGCTTTGGAGGTGCCGGCGGCAAGCCACAGGGCTAAACGACGCCGCCCGGCCTCACAGACCGAGGAAAACAAGGAAAACTGCATGGGAGTGGCCGGAACTGAAAAATCGCGTTGACCCGCCATTTTACGTGGGCGGGGGCCCTTTCAGGGCCGATTCTTAAAGGTTTGTTACGGCCCGCACCTGTTATTCACAGAATTTCCCGCAGAAAGCCCGGGGCTTGAGCCCCGGCAGGAATGCGGGCTTTCGAAATTTTTTTAATCTTGGCGCAAACGCAGCCAAACCATGCACATAGTTTTCGCTTAAGGCATATTCAGCCGCTATGAAATCGCGCACCCCGTCCTTTGTCATCGAGCTGGACCTGAAAACCGGAGAGGATCAGGAAAGTGCGNGTCCGCCCTCCTTTCCGAGTATGCCCTGCATGATGTCGTGAAAGAGCACCGTGCCAAGGGCGGCTTTACAAAGCGCATCGGCATCAACGAAGCGCAGAAAATTGCCACACGTGTCTGGCAGGGCATTGAGCGCTGGCTGCTTCATCAGGGAGGTCAGCCGCGGTTTAAGAGTGCAAAACGGGGCTTGCACAGCGTTGAGGGAAAATCAAACAAAACAGGTTTGCGTTGGAAGGCCAAGACGTGGACGCTGGAGGTTCTGGATCTGGTGATAAAGGCTGAAGCGCCGGATGCCTGGCAGAAAGAAGCTCTTCTTTCAGCAACAGATCCGTCCGGCTTTAAGCGTGTCAAATACTGCCGTCTTGTCCGGCGGATGATCCGCGGCCGTATGCGCTACTTTGTTCAGCTCATTGTCGAAGGCGTACCGCCCGTCAAGCACGTTTATGCTCCCAAGGATCTCAAGGTGGCTGTTGACCCGGGCCCGAGGACCATGACGTTTTACAGCCCCGAGTGGCAGCAAAAGATTTTGGTGAGCGCGGGTACTGTCTCTCAGGAAAAGGAGATTGCGCGTCTTTTACGTGCCATGGACCGCTCCCGCAGAGACACGAATCGGGAGTGCTACAACGCGGACGGCACCGTTAAAGCCGCCGGAAAAAAGATTGTCTGGAAGGAATCCAAGACCTATAAGGCAACAAAGGCAAAACTTGCGGATCTGTACCGCCGCCAGGCGCAAACCCGCCGTTGCCTGCACGGCGAAGTGATTAACCAGGTGTTCGGCCGGGCCGGCACCGTCATTGTGGAGAAGAACTCATACAAAGCATTTCAGAGAGCCGGATACGGCAAGAGTTTGGGCAAAAGCGGTATTGCAGGATTGATAACCCGGATGACAAGTAAGGCTGAAAGCGCCGGCTGTTGTGTGGTGAAAGTCAGTCTCCGGAAACTGCGCCCGAGTCAGCACGATCCCGAAACGGGAACGTACCGTAAGAAGGCTCTTTGGGAGAGAAGTCATCAGTTGGGAGACACGGACTGGTACATGGACCGCGATGTCGCGGCCGCCATGAACCTGTATTTTGCGGATCCCGCCACTGACAGCTACGATCTGAAGGCTGAGCAATCAGCGCTTGCGAGGCTCAAACAAGTCTCAGGGAACGCCGGATCGATAGTGCAGTACAAACCAGCGAATCGGCAAGACGAAGCAGTCCTTCGCCGGAACCGACGGATCGAGCTGATGAAGCCCGTACCCGTAGAGCGGTTGCGTTTTAAATGTTCCTGTGGTGCAGGGGACACCCGGGCAGACAAGGCCTCAAAAACATTGGCTGTTACGGGAAAGCCTGCACCGTGTCAGGAAACCCCGCGCTTTCAAGCGCGGGCTGTTTAGAAGAATCCGAAAAAAATCGAATTTTTCTTTGCGGTGCGCCGCGCTTTATCGTATTGTTGCTAAGGTAAACGGCGTAGATTTTTGCGTCGACACAACGCTTTGCGGATAAGTCTTAATGGGCCCCCCGTCATTTCCCCCGCCGGGGGTCTCAGATGAGGCCAGCCGCCGGGCGCTCAAGCTCTGCCGGAACCTTCCCTTTTGTCCGGCGGAAAACACCACGAAGGCGTCCGCTCACAAAGGATGCCTACATCGGAGAAGTGAGAAGATGAAGTTAGTTAAGACCATGATGGCAGCCGCCGCTGCCGCTGCCTGCGTGTCCGTTTCGGCTGCCGGCCTGCCCAACATTGCCGTGCTCGCCACGGGCGGCACGATTGCCGGCGCCGGCAATTCCGCAACGGGGTCCTCGTACACCGCGGGCAAGGTCTCGGTGAACCACCTGGTGGCTGCTGTTCCGCAGCTTGCCGAAATCGCCAACATCGTTCCCAAGCAGGTCGTGCAGATCGGTTCTCAGGACATGACCGATGACGTCTGGCTCAAACTCAATAAGACCATCAACGCCGACTGTAGCAAGTATGACGGCTTTGTGATCACGCACGGCACGGACACGATGGAAGAAACGGGGTATTTCCTCAACCTCACGCTGCGCTGCAAGAAGCCCGTGGTGCTCGTGGGCGCAATGCTTCCTTCGACCGGTCTCGGTGCGGACGGTCCGCGTAACCTCTATAACGCCGTGCTCGTGGCTTCCACGAAGGCGACGGCCGAACAGGGTGTTGTCGTTGCGATGAACAACATCGTTGTCGGTGCCCGTGACGTTTTGAAGTCCAACACCGTGCAGCCCGATACCTTCATCGCCGGCAACTTCGGCAAGGTCGGCACGATCTTCAACAACAAGGTCACCTACGAAAGTAAGCCCCTGCGCAAGCACACCTACCAGACGCCCTTTAAGGTCGATAACCTCACGAAGCTCCCGAAGGTCGGTATCGTCTATAACCACGGCGGCGTGGAAGACGTGCAGGTGAAGGCGCTTGTGAACGCCGGCTACGAAGGCATCGTGAACGCCGGTGTCGGTAACGGCAACATCCATAAGTCCATCTTCCCGGTGCTTGAAAAGGCCGCCAAGAACGGTATCGCCGTTGTGAGAAGCTCGCGCGTTCCCACGGGCGCCACCACCAAGGACGCGGAAGTCGACGACAACAAGTACGGCTTTGTGTCTTCCGGCACGCTCAATCCTCAGAAGGCCCGCATCCTGCTGCAGCTGGGCCTTACGAAGACCCACGACTACAAGAAGCTTCAGGACTACTTCGATCAGTACTAATTGTCTGACCGGGGTTTCCCGGGATTTCTGAAGTCAAAAAAATTCCCCTGACCGGTTTCGGAAAGGGGAATTTTTGTGTGGGCAGCAGTCGGAAAAAATTATTCCTTGTGGCCCTTGTGGCACATACCGCAGTTGGGCTTACCGTTCTTCAAAACGGCATGCACGGGCTTGCGGGAGATGAGCTTATCAACGCCGCCGTGGCACTGCAGGCAGTTTTCAAACTTCACTGTCGGGGGCGCGGGCGTATGGTGTTGGAGGACGGGGTGGCTTTTACACAAATGCGCGCGTAAAAATTGGACATTGGCGGCATCAAATGCACACGATTTTGGCGCATAGCTATCCCTCTGTAACCTCATAAAGCTCTCTTCTCTTTATTCCTCCTCAAAATTTTTAGCCTGCATCTATTACAAAATAAAGATTGATTTAACTTAGCCTGTCAAGCCGATCGCGCGCAGTAATCAAAGGCGCGGTCAAATGCACATTACTTCCGATGTGCATTAACTTTACTTTTCATGTTAAATCAATGATTAATGATGCAATGGCGTGCAAAATAAAGCGCCTCCACAAAGAGGGACTGCCCAAGGCCGAAATAGCCGGCCTCGTCGGTTGTTCCCGTCAAACGGTCTATGCCTATTTAAAAGACCCACTGCGTGGTCTGCGGCCTGAGATGCTGCAGAGGCCCAAACCATTCAAGCTTGATGCCGGCAATCAGGCCAAGATTGAGGCGTTGTTCAAAGCCAGTCCGTCTAACTGCGCGGTGGTAACACAGCGCATCAATGCGGATCCTGTCGGCTATGGCTTGCCGGCTGATACGACAGTATCCCGGCGATCCGTAGAGCGCTATGGAAAAGCCAGGTTTCCGGGACTTTTTGCCAAGTCTGCCATGTTGCCGGTGCAACCCTTTCATTGCGAGAAAGGCGAGCAGCTGCAAATCGACTTTGTGCAGGCCAAATTCCGCTACGGCGGCAGCGGCAGTACCGATGCACCTTCCACGGTCTACATCTTTGAGGCTTGCTACGCCTGGTCACGTAAATCGTTTGTATGGGTGTGCCCCGACATGACGCAGGCATCGTGGCTGCTGGGCATAGCTAAGTGTCTGGCTGTTTTGGGTATTCCCAGGACGATTCTCTGCGATAACGATAAAGGTCTTGTCATCAGGAATGACTGGCAGCACAAGCGCATTCAGTACAACCCCGCCTTTGACTGGCTCTGCAGGCCTTTGGGCATTCGCCCAAAGGCTGCACGGCCGTCCCGGCCACAGACCAAGGGAAGAATTGAGCGCTTCGGCCGCTATCTGCAGGAAAACGGTCTGATTGACGTATCCGTAGGAAGCAATATCCGTAATGCCTCTGAGCTGCAGGCTGTATTGGATCGCTGGATCAAGAACGTCGCCGATAAGCGTTGCTATCAGGTGGACGGCAATCTCTGCACCGTTGAAGAGCTGTATGCACAGGAGCGGGAGCACCTGACATTTGCCAGTGATCTCGGGGTGAATTTCGACGTAACGACCTGGACAACTGAAGTGTCCTCGAGCTCGGTCATTCACGTTTACGGTACGAAAGTCCAACTTGGCAGGCAACAGGCAAATACCCGTGTCTGCGTAGCGATGCGGCTTAACGGTGAATTCATTGTCACGTCCGGAGACGGAAGAGTTCTTGTGCAGGACTCCGTGCCCGTTGGAAACCTGCAGAACTGCACCAGGGATCAAGGCCCTAACCCGGTAGCTCAGACACAGCAAGCGCAACCCCGTGCACGGCACATGAGCAGTGCCATGGCGGATCTGGATGTTCTTTATCAGGAGTAACTATGAAACGAAAAATTACGCCGTTATGCACGGCTGACTACACGCAACCCGCAATCAATATTTATCTGGAGCGCCTCGGACTCAACGGCTATAAGGACGCCATTGATGCGGCTTTGCTGCAGTGCGAGCAGAACAATGTTTCGCCGAGGCAAGCCGTCGAACGGATCTTTGCTGTCATTGCTAAATGCCGCGACTCTCAGAAAATCGAGATGCTGATGAAGATGGCCCGGCTTTGCCCCGCAATGACCTGGGAAAACTTCAATTTCTCACGAGTACAAACCAGGCAGAAGAAAGTTTTGACCGAGCTGTCTAACTGCCATTGGATTGCGCGCGGAGAGAATATTTTGTTTTATGGTCCCTCCGGTTTAGGAAAGACACACCTGTCCGTTGCTTTGGGAAAACGGGCCATCGCCTTGGGAGGCTACAGCGTTCTTTTTAAAGAGGCAAGCAAGCTGTTTGAGGAGTTGCGCCCCTCTCTGTCAAAATACTTCCTAATCGCTAATCAGGAGGGCGCGGGAAGAGGCCGCTGTTAAGCCGGCAGAAGAGAAACGTTCAGGTGAAGGGCGCGTTTCCATCGCCTCGGGCTTTATGGTGGCCGATTCCCTGGACGGCGTCTGGAACAACAGTCCGTCAATCGGTGCCGGCCTCGGCGTAGGCCTTCTGCTCGGCATTCTGTCCTCCGGGAGCGGCAGCACCGAGTATGTCGAACGCGTCAACACCAGTCCGTCCACGGAAAACTTTAAGTTTGGGTACGTGTTTTCCAAAGTCAAGAAGGTGCGTGTTGAAGGCTATAAGCCGGAGTACCCCGGTGAGGATGCTCAGCACGCACGCCTCTTTGCTGCGAAGACATTTGTCGAGGTGGCAGCCAAAACCGCCGTGGATTTCGGTTTTACCCGTGTCGGCCCGATTTGGGTGAATTTCTTCCGGGAGTCCAACTGGGGCCTTGACTGGAACTATATCTGGCAACCCCTGGAAAATGAGGCTTTAGGCTGTCCGAAGGTGACGGACGCAACGGAGCGCGAGGACGTGTGCCGCGTGGAGTGGGTGCCGTACCCCTCATATACGCCGTCTTTTGACGAAACTTGGCTCTTTCAGTCAGGCATCGTGCCCGATGCATTGGGCGGTGACGGTAAGAAAGACGCCTGGATGGCATTTCTCGGTTACACAGACAGTCATTTCGGGCCGCTCTTTGTGGACGAAGCAGATAACATTGAGGATGAAGTCAGACTGCAGCATGACTTTGTGATAGGCCTGCAAAAGCACATGACGGCCGGCATGTACGCCTACGTGCCGTCCTACAGGATTGACGGGAAGGACACGCCGCAGGTGGTGATCAATAAGGATCACGTTTACAACTTTGCCGTGATAGTGCCGCGTAAGAGCGGTAAGCCCGCTGTAGTCCCGAAGACAGAGCAACGCTGACCGCAAAACGCGTGAAATTCCCTGCAGGCATTGGGCAAAATGAGGATTATTATAAATTCCGGATCATCCGGATCCGGTAACCAAAGAAGGAGCCATCATATGCAGTTAAAACACATCGCGTTTCTGACGCTTTCCGCCGTTTCCACCTTCGCCATGGCCGAAGGTTTTGACGTTGTTGTCGTGGGCTCAGGCGGCGCAGGTCTTTCCTCCGCCATTACGGCCAAGGAGTCCGGCGCTACGGTTGTGGTTCTGGAAAAGATGGCCTACATCGGCGGCAACTCCAATTTTGCTTCGGGCGGCATGAATGCCGCAGGCACCAAGCAGCAGCTCGCAGCGGGCGTGACGCAGGACAGCCCTGAGCTCTTCTACAAGGACACGATGAAGGGCGGGCATAATCTCAATAACCCTGCGTTGCTGAAGACTCTCACGGAAAACGCGAAGTACGCGGAAGAATGGCTCGTAGACCTTGGCGCGAAGTTCTGCTTCCGCAAGGGCCGCGGCGGCGGTCAGTCCATTGCCCGCGGTCACGGCCCCTGTGACGGCTCGGCTGTGGGCCCTGAAATCCTGCGTGTGCTCACCGAGCGTGCGGCCAAGGACGGGATTGCCATCCGCACTGAAAACCAGGTCGTCAAAATCGTGATGAAAAACGGCGCGGTTGCCGGGGTTGAGGTTAAGACCGAAGACGGCGTGAAGACGATTGACGCAAGGGCCGTGGTGCTTGCGACCGGCGGCTTCGGCGCCAATCAGGCGATGGTGACGAAGTACCGTCCGGAATTGAAGGGCTTTTCCACCACAAACCACCCGGGCGCTTTGGGCGAGGGCATTAAGCTCGGTGAAGACGTCGGTGCGTCGCTTACCGACATCGAACAGATTCAGATCCATCCGACCGTCATTAAGCGCGACGGTCACCTGATTTCCGAATCCATGCGTGCCCGCGGCGCGATTATGGTGAACCAAAAGGGTGAACGCTTCTGCAATGAACTTCTCACCCGCGACGTCGTGAGCCAGCATGTTTTGAAGCAGCCCGGCGGCTATGCCTACCTCATCTACGATCAGAGCATCTTTGATAGCAACAAGCTCTCCCGCGGCTATTACAAGGACGGCTACTCTGTGAAGGCTGAGAACCTCGATGAGCTCGCCCAGAAGATCAAGGTGCCCGCAAAGACGCTCAAAGCCACGTTTGCCGCCTACAAGAAGGCCTACGACACGCAGAAAGACACCGCTTTCGGGCGTCCCGAAATGGTGATTGCGCTGGATAAGGCGCCGTACTATGCCGCGCAGATCACGCCGGGGATTCATCATACGATGGGCGGTCTCACGATTAACACCAAGGCGGAAGTGCAGAGCAAGGCCGGTAAGAGCATTCCGGGGCTTTTTGCTGCGGGTGAAGTCACGGGCGGCGTGCACGGCGGCAACCGCATCGGCGGTAACGCGGTGGCTGATATCGTGACCTTCGGGCGTATTGCCGGTAAGGATGCGGCAGCCTACGCCAAGGCTCACTAAGCAGGCTTTGGTGCGGACGGCGGGCGGGGTTCGTGAGCCATACGGCGCTGAAACCCGCTGCCGTTCTTCGGTATCCGTGTTCCTGATGCCTGACTGATCAGGAGCGGTTAAGCCCGTTGAAAAGAGAGGAACCCGGGAGGACGGGGCCAGGGGTTAATGAACGCCGGTCTCTGCCTCCTGAGTTCTCTGTGCTGTAGGTGTAACCGGTTTCTGAGAGTCATCGGACCGACAGAAACCGGGCGTGACAGCCGTAACAGACTCAGTCGTTCTTCTTGCGGTTCTTAAAGGGAACCGTGGCCTGAATGTCCTTCGTACGTTGGGTGTAGACCTTGTTGGTGAGGCGCCCTGCGAGTGCCACGGCGTCTTCCACGATCCCAAGGTTAAAGTCGTCAAGAAGTTTCGCGGCGGCCTTCGGATCGGTCTTGACGAGCTTCACGTACTTGGCTTCAAAGCGGGCCTGCTTTTTCTCGGTCTCGGCTTCAAACTCGGCAAATGCTTTTTTGACGATCGGCGCTAGCGTCGGATAGTCCGTCATCACCAATGTCTGCAGCTTTCTGAATTTCCAGTAGGCGCTCACGTCATCGGCTTCATCGGTCGCAGCCGTGTAGCTTGTCGGGAATTTTGAGAGCCCCTGGTAGAAGGGTACATAGACCGAGAGGTCGGACATGCCGAGCGCAAACCAGTTAATCTGGGCAATAGCCTGCGGCAGATCCGGGCGCACCTGCAGAATGTGGGTGTTCTGCGCACGGAAGACGCTCACCGGGCGGTACTCTTCCTTGCTGTTTAAGCCCTTGGAATACGGGTCGTGGCTCATGAGTTCGCCCGCCTCATAATGATTGCGCAGGATCGCCTTCATGTCCGCAAGCGTCACCTTCTTTTCGGGCGTTGCAAACACGGGGAAGGTTGTCCCCTGTGTGATGTTCTGCTTCAGTGACGGTGTGAGCATCTTCTGAATCTGCCAGACGCGGGGATAGTTGTACGTGAGGTCGCGCTCATCGTTACGGATGTAGGCCTTGGCAAAGTTAAAGGCGCCGTCTTTGGCGGGGTCATAAAAGCCGTGTTCCTGTGCCCAGCTCACAAGGGTCTTGGAGGCCATGAAGTCAGGGTTCTTGGGATCGTAGGATTGCAGCCGTCCCTGGTTTCCTGTAGCGAAGTACTTGTCTTTGGGAAGGCGCTGCGCAAGCCACTGGTGGCCGGAACCCGCCTCAAAGTACCAGGCCTCGTTTTTATCCACAAACCCCGCACCGAAACTTTCACCGGCGCCCTGGGTTTCCACGATCCGGCCGAGAAGTTTGACGGCTTCACGGGCGGTCTTGGCCTGCGCTAGGATCACGTCCGTGATATCGCGCTCTTTGATGCCGAGCTTGGTGTGGGGGTCGAGCTTTAACACATCATCGCGGGCGTAGATCGATTCCGTGGCGGAGACACCGAGCCTGGCATCGTTAAAGCCGCAGCCGCCGTAGCGCATCGAATCCCAGTCCGGGCCTGTGGAGTAGCCGAGCGACTTTTTCGGCAGCGGATACTCAAAGGTTTCCTTTTTCGAATTGTCTGACCCGCGGTACACGGCACCGGTCTTGTTGACGGCTGCCGGGTGCATGATGAGAAGCGAGGGATTGAGTGCGCTCGAATCGACCGAACGCGCAATGAAGACCGAGCCGTCCGAGGTGGCTTCCGAACCGACAAGAACCGTGGTGCAGGCAAGCGTTGCACCCGAGACCAGGGCCGCGGCGAGTGCGGCGGCGACCATATTGAGCTTCATTTCAACCCGCTCTAAATAAAGATAAGCAAAACAACCTAAGCTATTCTACTCATACGCTTGTCTCAGTGCTTGGACCGTACCCGGAAGGGATGTGTGGCAGTGGGCAACTCAGCTGAAACTTCGAAACAGGCCCGGCTTCTCCTGTAAAATCCTTTTTGAATCAGATGTTTGTATGCATGATGGGTCGCTATGCCAAAGAAACGGACGTACCCAAAAAGTGCTGAGGCGTTTAATGCTTTCATCAGGAAGCACGGGCTTGAGGATCTCTCCAAACTCGAAGAAAGGCTCGAGGTCGGTAAGGGCTATCTTCGCTACTACGTCAGCAAAGGTACGGCACGGCTGAGAGAAATAAGCATGTTTCGGCTCAGCGCTCTTGCCGGTATTTCCGGCATTGATCCGGATCTCGCGGCCGGTTACAAGGCTGATGTTGATTACTACGGCAAGGCCGCTGAAGAGAAAGCACTTGATCCGCGGATCGTATGGATTACGAACCTTCGGAAGTCGCTCGGAATGAGCCGAAGGGCAATGTCACTTGCCATGGGCCGCAATCCGATGTACATCGCCAACATCGAGAAAACAAACAAGCCGAAACCTCAGTCTCTCACTTGTTTGAGTTGCTGTTAGCTGAAGCTCTCTTTTTCTTTTTATGGAATGACACGTCAGCAAATTAACAACAAATTAACAGCATTTTGTTGTAAACCAGCTGATAAAATTGCGGTGTGTGGTGAATTTCATCGGAGAAAACCATGGCAACACTGCAGTTTGCCTTTCGCCTGGACGCGGAAGTCGGGCAGAAGGTGAAGGAGGTATCTGAGCGGTTGGGTATCTCTGCCACCGATGCCTTCCGGATGTTTGCATACGCTTATGTCCAATCAGGCGGTTTCCCTTTTCCGATTCGCCTGAATCAGGAAAAAAAACAAGGCTGAGCCGTTTGCCTCGGAAGCTGAAATGAATGATTTTGTGCAGGCTACCGGCGCGGACATGATGCGCAGATTCGATGAAGAAGAGGCCCGACATGGAGCGCGGTGATGTTTGGACGTGCCTCTCGAAGGCTATGCCTCCAAGCCGCGCCCAGTCCTCATCGTGCAGGACAACGCGGTTTCCGGACAGTTCGGCTCTACGGTGATGTGTCTGATTACGTCGTTTGTGTCAGACGATATTCCGACGCGCGTCAGAATCGAGCCGAGCCCTGCAAACGGACTTCTTAAGACAAGCTGGATTGCGACGGAAAAGATCATGGCTGTGCCTGTCAGTGCATTAAAAAACAAAGTCTGTCAGCTGTCGAAATCCGATATGCAGAAGGTTTCTGAGTCACTGCGTAAGGTGCTCGGCCTTTGAAAAGTTTCTACTTCTGTTGCTGAAGTCCCGGACGGATGAAGTGTTTGACGGCGGTGAATGTCAAGTGATCTTTCGCCGATTTTGTTCTTAAAAAGTAGGTTGTAGTCTGAGCTCAGTGAGTGCTTTGCCCTCTCCGCCTTCGGCGGATTCACCCAGAGTTTTTTGGCCCGTAGAAAACCTTTGATGCAGCTGTGCAGCACCGTTCGCGCGGAGAGGTCGGCAGGCCGGTAGAATGAGCCTGCCTCAGGCAGGAGGAGTCCGAGCCTGAGGCCCGCGGAAAACCGCCGAACGCCTTGTTGCAGCAGCTGCGGGGCGTTTGTTCAAGCTGCCTTGGCATGCTTTTCCTCCAACTGCCCATTTTCGGGGTTAAGCCACACCTCTTTGATCGGCGTACAGTTCAGCACTCTCCCGGTGATCCAGCGCTCCGGATGGCGTCTGCGAGCCTCCAGCATCGTCTCCCTGCGTCGGCGCAGCACCTCCGCATCCTCGCCGCGATAGCGCTGCCCCGGCGTTACCATGCGGATGCCGCGGCGTCTGTGGTGCTCGTTGTAGTGGTCTACAAAGCCCTGCACCCATTGCTCAGCTTCCTCATCATTGTCGAAGCCGTCACGGGGGTACAGGTAATCGCCGCTGTACTTGAGCGTACGGAAGAAGGACTCCGAATACGGATTGTCGTTGCTGACTCGCGGACGACTGTGCGAGAAGGTAATTCCGTTCTTCTCAAGCAAAGCCAAAGTAGGAGCGGTCTTCATGCTCGCACCATTGTCTGAGTGCACGACAAGCTGTCCGGGCTTGATTCCGTATCGCCTGAAGGCATCCCCGAGAAAGCGCGCGGCGAAGTCGGCATTATCAGCCTCGAATACCCTGGCGCTCACAACCATGCGGCTGTAGACGTCGACAATGACATACGCGTAGTAGAACCTGCCCGTGTACTTGCTCGAGCGCAGATAGGTGATGTCCCAGGTCCACACCTCGTTTGGCTTCTGTGCGCTGTAGGCAGTCGGCTTGCTGCGCCGGCGGGCTTCCCGGGTAGGCGCACGGCGTGCGTTCAATCCCCGTGCCCTCCTGATCAGCGATTAGGAAGTATTTTGACAGAGAGGGAGACTAAGATCCCGCACATCGGCTTTGCAGAAGCGATCTACGATCTGCTCACGCAGGTCCTCAGGGATTTGCCGCGGGCTCGTAAAGTTGCTACGGTCGAGCCGGCCATCACCATCCGGTGCATGCCGCCAGTTCTGCAGCGTTCGTGGGGTAATGCCGACTGCCTCGCAGGATTGCCTCTGCGACAGTCCTTTCGATTGACCGAGTTCGACCAGAGTAACGATTTCCCGGCGATCTTGGGCACTGATCAGCTTTCCTTTACCCTCCAGATCGCCTCGGCTTTTTTTGACAGCATCAGCATCGTTGCAGCATCGGCTAATGCTTTGTCTTTTCTGGCGATTTCTCGATCCTTTCTGGCATTGTCCTTCTTGAGTTCAGACATGGCCGACATCTGAGCATCATGGAGCTTCTTGTCAACCGCATCCGGATGATTGTTAAACCATTCGGCCCAGGCATCGACTGTGGAGGTGAGGTAGCCATGCTTGCGGCAGAACTGGCCGAAGGCAGTCTCGCTCATGATTTCCCTGGCAACAACTGCGG
Source organism: Duodenibacillus massiliensis (assembly GCF_900128485.1). Taxonomy (GTDB): domain Bacteria; phylum Pseudomonadota; class Gammaproteobacteria; order Burkholderiales; family Burkholderiaceae_F; genus Duodenibacillus; species Duodenibacillus massiliensis. The sequence goes on along the minus strand of NZ_LT635859.1, from coordinate 108,626 downwards.
TGTGGGCTTGAAGGTAGGTCACTCCTTTAGGGAGCTTGAGGCTGGTCATGGGTTTGAGATTTCCTTTGTTGGGCAGCGTGCCGCAGACTGCTTGCTCTCTGGCAATCCTGAGCCAGTACGAGATCGTTGATTTGCCGATTGAGTACTGCTCCACGGCTTCAGAGATGCTGAGCTCCTTGCTCAGCAGGCGCGCTACGACGTTGTCTTTGAACTCCTGCGAATATCGCATGTTTTGCCACTCCATGAAAGGTTGAAGGGGTGGCGAAAGGTAGTATGACATCTAATGTAACTTCGGCGAAATGCCGAAATTGGTTTATGAAACAGTGGATTACGAGCCAGAGATAACAAAAAACCTCACAAGATCAATATCTTGTGAGACTTAATCAATGGCGGAGAAGGAGGGATTCGAACCCTCGAGACCAGGTATATTTGATCTGCGCCCTTAGCAGGGGCGTGCCTTCAGCCACTCGGCCACTTCTCCGCGAAGAATTTCTGCTCGCGCAGTTCTTCGGAATTGCGCATCATACATGAATCATGTCATCGGCGCAAAATTTTAAGCCGCAGAAACCGGGGAATTGACTCGGATTTGAGTCTTGTTATTTGATTAAAAAAGAAAATATGAAAGAAGGCTAATCAGGAGTTTGCGTGCGGCTGATCGATTTGCCCGAGGCACAGATTTGTCAGTCAGCTTAAGAGCAGTGTTGCTTTCGGGCCTAACTTTAAAGAGACGGCCATTACAGGATTACGCAAATGTGAGTGACGATCTGTCTTCAAAAGTATGTTACGGATTTTTCAGAGCAAATTTTGTCGGAAAATTGAGAACGGGTTCTTGTACTTAAAATGCCGTGCACTGAGTCGTAATTTGTGTGCGGGAAAACAATATGCCGGATTTCAGTTTGTATAAAAAAGAGCTCACGGTGGGCGCTGAGTCAATTGACATTCAGGGCCACGTCAACAACCGTGAGTACATGCGCTGGATGGAAGAGGCCGCCACCGAACACGCGGCCACTTTCGGCTGGGACTGGAAAACACTGGTGTCGATGAAACGAAGCTGGGTGGCCCGAGAGCACTGGATTGAGTATCTCAAACCCTGCTTTGAGGGCGACAGACTCACGGTCTTTACGTGGCTTCAGGCCGTCAGAGGCCCGGTGTGCCTGAGACGCTATGCCGTCAAAAAAGGTGAGGAACTGGCGGCAATTGGTGCAACGGAATGGGTTTTTATCGATCTTGAAAGAGGGCGGCCCGTGGCGATCGCTTCGCCCGATAAAGAGCGTTTTTCGGCGCTCGTGCTGGCCAACGATGCGCCGGAACTTCAGCAATACAGCATTGCCCGGGAAATCCGGTTTGCACCGTCGGCCAGCCTACTGCGCGTCTGAGGTGCCTTTTTTCAGAAAGTCGGGGAGGTTCTTTTCCTCGATTTTGTCGCGGTTTTGCACCATGTGTCCCATCGAAAACTCACAGCCGCACCACTGCTGGTTGTAAAAGTTATTGATTTTGATGAGTTCACCGCGTCTGTCCTGCAGGCCCCCTTTCCTCCAGTTCTTTTCCCAGTAGGTCACGCCCGGGTACTTCTTTTCGGCGGCGTGGCCGGCCGCATCAACCTGACTTAAGGTCTTCCAGCGGCTTGAGGCAAGCGTCGTTGTAAAGCGTTTGATCCCGAGCTCGCTGCATTTTTGGGCGGCTTTTTCCAGACGCAGATCAAAGCAGCACTGGCAGCGCGCACCGCGCTCTGGTTCGAGCTCAAGGCCCCTGACGCGTTTGCGCCAGAGATCGTGCTCCCAGTCGCCGTCAATCACGCGGATCCCGAGTTTTTCACAGTACCGGGTGATTTCGCCCTTGCGCTTTTCATATTCATCCCGCGGAAAGATATTGGGGTTGTAGTAATAGACAACGGGGGTGATGTCGTTTTTAAGCATCCACTCGATGATCGCGGCTGAGCAGGGCGCGCAGCAGCTGTGCAGCAGTACGGTTTCCATGGGACAAACTGAGTCTGTGGTTGAAAAGACACGGCGGCACAACTTTTTGTTGTTGCCGGGTGTTTACTTTAGCGCGGGATTATGCCAAAATGCGTGTCTCAAATTTTTTGCGTTTGAGGTAGATATGCGCCCTTAGGTTGGGGTGCACGACTCGGCGCCCACAACAAACAACAGAATTTAGGATTAGGTGCTTATCAATGCCCACCATTCGCGTTAAGGAAAACGAACCGTTTGAAGTTGCGCTGCGTCGCTTCAAGCGCACCATCGAAAAGTCCGGCCTGCTCACCGAGCTCCGTGCCCGTGAGTTCTACGAAAAGCCCACGGCTGAACGTAAGCGCAAGAAGGCTGCTGCCATCAAGCGTCACTACAAGCGTCTGCGCAGCATGATGCTGCCCAAGAAGCTCTACTGATCGCTTCGTACCGGCCCTGAGTCGGTATCAGCTTGATAAGCCAGAAAGCGGCCGCTCTTCAAACGGGTTGGCCGCTTTTGTTTTGTTCGGAGAAAAGACAATGTCACTCAAGGAAACCGTAACAAATGACATGAAGGACGCCATGCGCGCCCATGATTCCGCCAAGCTTTCCTGCCTGCGTCTGCTTCTGGCAGCCGTCAAGCAGCGTGAAGTGGATGAGAGAATCGAACCGACCGATGACGTGGTGATCAGCGTGATCGGCAAACTTGTCAAGCAGCGCCGCGACTCGGTTGAGCAGTACACCGCCGCCAACCGCAAGGACCTCGCCGACAAGGAACAGTTTGAAATCGACGTGATGCAGAAGTACCTGCCGCAGCAGATGAGCGAGGATGAAATCCGCGCAATCGTTGAAGAAGCGGTGAAGGCTACCGGTGCTTCCGGCATGGCCGCCATGGGCAAGGTGATGGGCGTCGTGAAGGGTAAGTGCGCCGGCAAGGCCGACATGGGTAAGGTAAGCGCCGTTGTGAAGGCCGTGCTTTCGGCTTAATTTGGGGCTTAACCCGTACAATCCGCCGTAATCCAATCCGGAAGGGCCTTTTTGCCTGACCGGTGCCGGCGGATTTCTTTCTTACGTTTAAACAGGCCATGATTCCCGAGTCTTTTATCCAGGAGCTTTTAAACCGCGTTGACATCGTGGAGATGATCAACAAGGTTGTGCCGCTTAAAAAGACCGGAAAAAACTACATGGCCTGCTGCCCTTTTCACAAGGAAAAGACGCCGTCTTTTTCCGTGAATCCCCAGAAGCAGTTTTTTAAGTGTTTCGGCTGCGGCGCCGCAGGAAGCGCCATCGGCTTTGTGATGCGCTACGAGGGGCTCACCTACCCTGAAGCGATCCGAAAGCTTGCCGACAGCGTCGGCATGGTGGTGCCGGAGGAAAAGGGCGCTGCAAAGCGCGAAGCGCGGGCCCGGACGCTCACTGACCGCATGCAGCAGGCGGCGGACTTTTACGTTGAAGCGCTTAAGGAAAACACGCGGGCGCAGGATTACCTCAAGACCCGCGGCATTACCGGAGAAACGGCGGCACGGTTTTCGCTGGGGTATTCGCCGGACGCCTGGCAGAGCCTTGAGAGCGTTTTCGGAGAACACTACAAAGACCCTGAAATGGAGGAAACAAACGGGTGCGGTCTCGTGATCGTGAACGAAAACGGACGCCGCTACGACCGTTTCCGCGGCCGCATCATGTTTCCGATCCGAAACCGCCGCGGGCAGGTGATCGGGTTCGGGGCCCGCACGATGACCGGGGATGAGCACCCCAAGTACTTAAACAGCCCGGAAACCGCGATTTACCATAAGGGCCTTGAAATCTACGGGCTCTACGAGGCGGCGGACGCGGTGCGCACGTCCGGGCGCGCCATTGTCTGCGAGGGTTATATGGACGTGATCCAGCTCTCGCAGGCGGGCTTTCGGGAGGCGGTTGCGGCGCTCGGGACTTCCATCACCAGCGATCACGTCCGAAAGCTTCTGAAAACCGTTGACAAGATTTACTTCAGTTTTGACGGAGATTCGGCGGGGCAGCATGCCTTAAGGCGCGCGATGGAAGCGGCGCTTCCTGCCGTCGGCGACGCCCAGGAAATCCGCTTTGTGGTGCTGCCGCCCGAACATGACCCCGACAGCCTTATTAAGGCGCTCGGGGCCTCGGCCTATGAAGACGAACTCAAAAAGAGTCTGACGCTCTCGCAGTTTTTCGTAAAAAGCGTGATGGAAGGCAAAGACCCTGCCACCGCTGAAGGCCGAAGTCAGTTTTTGGCTGAAGCCAAGCCCCTGGTGCTTCTGATGAAAAACGCGCCGCTTTTAAGGGGGCAGTTGATCGGGGAACTTGCGATGTACGCGCGGATGACACCGGACGAACTGGCGAGGGCCTTCGGGCTTGCGCAGGCGCCGCTTCCGGCGCGTCCTGCCGTCCCCGCGTTTAACCGCACGCCCGGTTTCGGCTTTCAGAAAAAACCGGGGTTTTTCAGAGGAAGCGGCTACCGGGAAGCGCCGCGGCGCATCACGCCCGTGCCGGGGGTGGCCGACATGCGCGAAAAACTCCTGCAGTACTTTGTGAGTTACCCGGAACTCGCGTACGAATTCGGGCCCCGCATTGCCGAAGAATTTGTGGACGCCGAAGACCCGGTGGCGCAGCAGATTGTGGAAGTCTGGCGCGCGGTGCAGGGTGACGGCGACCACCCGGTCGATAAACCGCAGGTTCTTCTGGAAATGCTCGCGCAAAGCCCCAATGCCCCCTATTACCGCGAGCTTTTGGCGCGGGAAATGCTCATTGAAACGCCTCTGGCTGCAGCGCGCCAGGAAATCAATGTGGCGATGAACCGGCTTGAACTGCAGCGCATCGAGCGGATGCTCACCGACATTGCGGCTTCGCCCAATCCGGACCTTGCGCGCTATCAGGCGCTCACCGCCCGCCGCATGGCCATTAAAGCCCAGATTGACGAAATCAGTCAGGCCTTTGACCGCACAGCGGAACTGGCGACCCTCTGATTTCACGCCGTTTTCTGTTATTTGACTTTTCATCTGAAATTTGAGATAATCTAAAAGATTTTGCCGCCCGTGTTTTTTGCTGTCGGAAGAAAAACACGCCCAGGAGACCGAGCGAAAGCCGTCGGAGGCGGGGCGACAGAGAATCAGTGCGACGTGAGGCCTTTTACTGGCTGTTACCGGACACGAATGTCCGGACGGCCCAAGTTACCGCTCTCGGCCCTTTTTAAGCCTTCGCCGCGGATACCCGGAGCAGGCGGCGCTGAACGCGTTTTCAGTAAGCCCGCACCGTAAAGACTCTTTCCGGCAAACCGTCCGGCGTTCCCTTTTGGGAAAGTACGGGCGCAACAGGACTAAAACAAAGGGCTGTTTTTTCGTGATCAGATGATTTTTGACGCTTTTTGATGGACATGCATCAGAAAACGGGGCTTTGCTGTTGCCGTTAAAAACGCAAGAGCCGAGGCAGTAATCACGGATCAACGGCCATTTTTTGAAACTGAGTCAGATTAACAATGGCAAAGAAAACCACAAAGACGGCAAAGACGGACGTGAGCGGCACGAACAGCGGTGAGGAAAACATCCTCAAGTGGCTCAAGGACCATCCGAGAATTGAAGTCAGCGCCGAAGCTGAAGAAACCGAAGCGCCCGCCAAGGCCACCAAAAAGCCCGCAAAAGCGAAGGTTGCCGCCAAGAAAACGACCGCCAAGACCGTGAAGGCTGAGAGCGAAACCGCTGAAAAAAAGCCCGCGAAAAAGACCGCGGCCGCAAAGAAGTCCGCCGCGAAGAAGACTGAAGCCGTAAAGGCCGAAGAAGCGGCTGAGGAAAAACCTGCAAAGACCGCGAAAAAGAAGGCTGCAAAGGCTGAGAAAGAGACGCCCGTAAAGACCGTGAAGGCGAAGGCCGGCCGTCCCAAGAAGTCCGCGAAGAAGGCTGTGGACGAGGACGAATTCGGCGTGGGCGAGGAAATCCTTGACGCCGATGACGGCGACACCGAAGGCGACAGCGACGAACTTTCCGAACTCGAAGATCTCGACAAATTCGCCGACAGCGTGGAAAAGGCCGAAGGCGGCGTGACGACCTCGTCCTCTGAGGATGATGAAGACGAGGCCGGTACCGGCAACGGCTACAGTGCGCTTGTGCGCATGGGCCGCCAGAGAGGCTGGGTGACGGTCGCTGAAATCAACGATAAGCTCCCGGACAACGCGGTCCGCAACGAAGAAGCGCTCTCCGAACTCACCGATCAGCTCGGACGCCTGGGGATTCAGGTCTTTGAAACCACCCCGAACGAAGAAGACATCATCATGAACGAGCCCGTCGGTGATGATGAAGAAATCAGTGAAGAAGATGCGGCCGCGATGCTCACCCCCGAAGAAAGCGCGGGGTTAAGTAAAGATCCGCTGCGCGCGTATCTGAGAGGCGTGGGTGCTCATAAGCTTTTAACCCGTGCGGGCGAAATTGAAGTCGCGAAGTCCATTGAACAGTACACGGGTAAGCTTCTTACCGCCGTCATTCAGCACCCGATGGCCGTTGAGGAACTGATCCGCCAGTCCGAGCAGCTCAAAGATGACGCATCCGCCATTGACCAGGTGATCGACGGCTTTACCGATACGAAGGAACTTGCTGACGTCGACGAAGACGATGCAGCCGTTCAGACCGATATCGGTGCCGCGGCCATGACAAGCGAACAGCTCGAAGAGATGCGCGACCGTGCGTTAAAGCTCTTTGCTGGCTGCGCCAAGGAAATCGAAAAGATCCGCGCCAGTTTCGGTGTTCCGGGCAAGGAAGCCCAGTACGACAAGGCCCGTGCCAAGATTGCCGAAGAGCTCGCTCCGGTGCGCTTTGCCGTTAAGACCGTGATGCATCTCGCGGACGTCATCGGCGCGCACATGGATAAGGTCAACGACAGCCTGCACCGCCTGAGAAACGCGATGGTTGACCGCAGCGGCATGCCCGTGCAGCAGTTCCTCGCTGACATGAACGATCGCTGCATGGATGAGAAGTGGGTTGATGAACTTGCCGCTGCCGGCAAGCCCTACAGCGTGAAAATCGGTTTGAACCGGGAGCTGATCCTTCATCTGCAGGAAGAGCTCCGCCAGGCCGAGCAGACCGCGCTTTTGTCGCTTAAGGATCAGCGTGATCTCTCGCGTCAGATTAAGCTCGCGCAGACGAATCTCGCAAACGCCAAGGCAAAGATGATCGAAGCGAACCTTCGCCTCGTGATTTCGATTGCGAAGGGCTACGTCAACCGCGGCCTTGCGATGACCGACCTCATTCAGGAAGGTAACCTCGGGCTCATGAAGGCCGTGGATAAGTTCGAATACCGCCGCGGCTATAAGTTCTCCACGTACGCAACCTGGTGGGTGCGTCAGTCCGTGACGCGCGCCGTGGCGGATTACGGCAACACGATCCGCATCCCGGTGCATATGACGGAGTCTTACAACAAGATCCGCCGCGTGCGCCAGAAGCTTTTGCAGGAAACGGGGCGCAACCCCTCGGACGCCGAGCTTTCGCGTTTGTCTCAGGTGCCGCTTGCGAAGGTTCAGCTTCTCACGCAGGCCATGCGCGGTGTGGAATCCATCGACGCCCCGATCGGTGACGATGAAGATGCGCGCCGTATTGACTTTGTGAAGGGCGATGAGACGGATGATCCCCAGGTTCGTTTCCTTCGCACGGCGATGGAAGGCGAAATCCAGCATTGCCTGAGTGAGCTGCAGCCGCGCGAAGCGCAGGTACTGCGTCTGCGCTACGGGATCGGCACGAACCACGACCATACGCTTGAAGAAGTCGGTCAGGCGATGGGGCTTACCCGTGAACGCGTGCGTCAGATTGAAAGCGCTGCGATCCGGCGTCTGAGAAGCCCGGAATTCCAGGAACGTCTGCGCGACCATTCCAATAACTAAAACGCCCGCCGGGCAAAACCGGCGGCAGCGTTTTCGGACTCCGGTTGAGTTTTGCTTGGCCGGAGTTTTTTTCTGTCATTCTGTTAATCGATTAATAGATGGCTTTTCTTATTTATTGGCACGGCGCTTCTCAAACACTGGGACGGGGGTTTCTTAAAGATTGGGACAGCAGCCTAAATTTTTGATTCTTATCTACTGGGACACTGATTCTTATCTACTGGGACACTGATTCTTAACCATTGGGACACAGGAACACACCCCTTAATGTCAAAATATCTTTCCAGGAGTTAAACCACACCAGGAGAGATAAATGGGGGGTATCCTACAGAGCTACGAGACCGCATAGTCAAGCGTCTGCTAGCCAATGAGTCCAATACAAGGATGCTGTATCGAGGATGTAATGTTTTTTGTGTCCAGGCGATAATAGCGCTCCCGTAGGGCGCGAAAGGAATCACCGTGGCACACCGTACACCCAAAATAAACGACACCGTAAAATTTACCGACCAGCAGCAGGCCATTCTGAACGATGCCGTAGAGCAACTGATGGAAGCCGACGGCTTAACGGCCTTAACGCAGGCTCATTTCAACGAAGCGCAGCCTCCCTTTTCAAGGCACGCACAACCGCTATGTCGCCACTGTCGCAGCGGAGTGTTTCTGTTGGCTGCATAAGGAAGGTTGGAAAAGATCGATTACAAGAATTCTCCGTTATAGCGACGAATTTAGTCCGATTTTAGTAGATCGTAACGGAGATTTCTTGCATATCGCAAGGACTCAGGCTCTCAAGCAAGGTTGGAATGATCTGTTGAGTTCTCAAATAGTCCAAAGATTCATGACATCCACCGGGGATATCGTATGAATTGGGCATTCCGGATATGCTGCGACAAAAGCATCCCCTGGCTTGGCAACTTCTTCCTTGGACATCTTGCATTCAATTGCGGTCATTTTCCCGTCAACAACTTCAATAAAATCCAACTCTCTCGGCCGTCTGTCTGAAGTTCTCCAAAAATAGATTCTTGCGAAATCGTTATTCAGAGTATGCAGTTTCAGGCGCTCGGTGAATACAAAATTTTCCCATAAGGCACCAGCATCGGAGCGATTCGAGATGGGCGAGAAATCCCCAATTACAGCATTGCGAATGCCATTGTCGCAGAAGTAAATCTTCTTGCTTTTTTTCAATTCATTCGACAAATTTTTGGCGTATGAAGGACAAACCTTCACGATAAAGCATTGCTCCAGGAGCGTGATGTAATCTGCAACAGTATTCTTATTGAGTCCAATCTCACGGCTGACGCTGTCATAGCTGATCAGAGAACCGACGTTATACGCCAGATACAGCACAAGCTTTTCAAACTTGTCACCGAGGCGAATTCCGCCAAGGGAAAAAATATCCTTGAACAGCATGGCATTGCAATGTTCCATCAGGTTCTCTTTTGCGCATTCTGGGTCCATGCAAATTTCAGGATACATGCCATAAACCATGTGCCAACGGATATTTTGAGCAACCTTTCCCCAACTAGAGTTATCAGCAAGTTCCTTGGTTGATAACGGCCACATCTGAAGTGCCTTAATACGTCCAAGGGCCGACTCTTTCACGCCAGAGGCCAACTCGAAGGATGATGATCCAGTTGCAAAGATCATTACTGGATTCTCCAGCGTGGCGTTTATGTCTACCAGTCGCTTGAGAAGCAGGCCAATATCGGGTACTCGTTGTGCTTCGTCAATAACTAGTGCCTTTCCTTGAAGCAAAACATTCCGCAAGTCATCCGTGGAAGGAATGTTCAATGCTTGGATGTCGGTCAGGCTGTCACCCGTATACCATGTCGCAGAAAGAGAAACATCTGCTTGTTGCAGAAGCGTCGTTTTCCCAACACGGCGCGGACCAAAAATTACCATGGCCTTGGGCGGCTTGTGTTTCAAAATAGATGCTAGTAAGGCACGTTTGAGAAGAGCCATTGCAAGAATTCTCCGTTATAACGACGATTTCCGGCCGATTACAGACTATTATAACGGAGATTTCTTGCAACGCATCAAGGCTGTTGGCAGAATCTGTTGTCTGCCGGTCCTTCAAAAATAGCTTGATCAAGGAGATGGCCTTCAGGCCTTCCGTTCGACATCGAGAAGCCATTTCCAGGCGGGTATAACAGTTATGTCACCCATGTCGCAGCGGAGTGTTTTCTCTTCATCGGAAGTAATGATGATCCGGCGCTTCAGTTCGACCTCTTTTTCCATTTTGTCGAAGGCCCCAATTTCCCGGGCAATGGTGTCGGGATCAGTTCCCAGTCTGACGCAAACCTGAATGCCGATTTTCTCTTCCGGAATGTAGAAGTCTACCTCTATGTCCCGTTTGTAGAAAAAAACAGCTTCCTCGCGGCCGTACCGGCGCAGCAGTTCGATCGCAACAAGGTTTTCCAGCTGGTCAGACAGGTTGTCCTGTTTGAGAAGCTCGATGAGTCCGGTATCAACGAAATAGAACTTCGGATTGGACTCTCGGTCTGAGAGTTTCCCAATAATGTTATCAAGGCGAAGAATCAGACACGCCTGCTGAGCGAAATTAAGGTAGCTGATGCAGCTGTTTTTGGCCAGCGAAACGCCGACGGCTGTGACGATGCGCGTTAGCCTGGTGTACGACACGGGCTGGCCGACGGATTCGGCTATTTTCTTCAGAAGCACTCGTAGCGCGTAAAGGTTCTCGACTTTGTTGCGGACTGCAATGTCGCCGATATAGACCTTCTGCAAAATACTGTTGAGGTACTCTCTTGGATTCTGGAACTCTGCACATTCAGGAAATCCTCCAAAGCGCAGGTATTGTGAGAAACCGTTCTTTATCAAAGCCGTGCCGGCTGTTGAGAGACGGGAAGCCAGGTCCGAAGGAATGTTCTTGAATCCTAGAAATTCTCCGAAACTCAACGGAAAAACATTGATCGACATAAACCGTCCGCCCAGAACAGCGGCAACGTCTGTGCTGAGCATCTTGGCATTCGAGCCGGTGATGTAGATTTCCAAGCCTGTATCCGCCATGCGTCTCGCAAAACGCTCCCAGCCGTCGATGATTTGTATTTCATCGAGAAAGAGGATGGGATAGTCCTTCTTTCCGGAAATCTGCGTATGGCAGGACAAAATGCTGTTGAAGTCGCTGACGTCGAATCCCAGAAGCCGTTCATCCTCGAAATTGAGGTACAGCATGTCGTCCCAGCTCTTCCCGTTTACGAGAAGGGACTGGATCTTTTGATAGAGGAGATATGACTTGCCGGATCGGCGAACGCCGACCAGCACGTAGCGAGGAAAGGTGCCGATCTCGGTTTCTCTGGGAAAGACCTTTTTCGACGCCACAAGCTCTCGGTTGTCAAGCATCACCTGAATCAGTGTTTCAGAGGCAATCATTTCGGCGCATGTTCAATAGGATGAACAATATTATATATCGAATGTTTAGCAAAATGAACAAAGATACATGTTACTGTTCAATATGTTGAACATTTATCCTGAGTTCCATGTTGATTGTTAGTTCTACGGGCACTCCTTCCTTTGGGAATTCGTTGATTTACTAACCTGAATTTTGCACCAGCTTGATTTTTCAGAAAGGCAGGCTGGTGCAAGATCAAAATGCGAGAAAATTCTGGGGGCATCATGGCAAAAATTCACGCGGAGCTCGATTTTGGGTGCATTGCCCCCAACCCCCGATGGCACGCTCTGTGAGTCGGGGACACTCAGGCGTCAGAGTATCGGTATCTTGAAAAGCGCTCCCAGCTCTCGGGCTCCCGGCAAAACAGAGGGCAGCGTCAGTCGGACGGTGTTCATCGTTGAGCTCCATTTAGCAGTCACCAGGATGACAGCGGCTCTGAGCCGGGCAATGGAAACACGTACAGCTTTTTTCGCGCTTTCCTTCACAACGCCAAAGAGATAGTGCCGGGCCAACTTGAGCACCAGCAATGTCACCATGCCCAATATCATGCGGTCGCCGTTGGTGCAGAAGCGCGTTGAACTTGCTCTGCCGCCAAAGCAATCTGTTTTAAATTCTGCGATATTGAGTTCACAGTCAGCCGCCCGACCGCAGTAAAGGTCTTCATACAGCTTGGCAGCGCCGTACTCGGAATACTTTCCGTACCAGCCGTCTTCCCCCTTTTTTGACATGTTTGATGTTGGTCTGAATCAGGCGCAGATCCATTTGGTTGGTACGAGCGTCATGCTGTCGTCGGGCGATGAGCCGACGTTCCTGCTTCCAGGACTTAGCTTTGTAATTAACGAGTTCACCGATGGTGCGGTGAGCCATGCCGGTCGTGGTGAGTACCAGAGTCTTCCTGGCCCCGGCCCTGGGAAAGATGCGATGCTTTCGGTTGGCCCGAAGCAGTGCGTCCAAAAAACAGCAGTCGAGGCGATCAAGATCGTGTCGGGTTATTGAGTTTTCAAATCTGCAGAGGGTTGAGCTGCCTGCAGCATCATTAACCCCGAGTGCGGAAAGAAAGTCTTCGTCTTCTGTGATGACGTCGTGGTCAGCCAAATCCTCAAATCCGCAGATATGTGCGAAAACACGCTGCCGAAACATGGCTCCGGCGGAATACAGACTGCGGTCTTTCGGCTTGTGTGTCTGCTCCAACGCCTGCTCAAAGGGGGCCAAAAACTGAATCCGGGAGACCATATCGGCGACGGGCAGCAAGCCCGTCATCATGGTGGCGACAAACCGCCCGTTGGTGATCTGCACGCTGCGGCCGAACCCATCAGTTGTTGCTGTTCGAGTAAAATGCACGGAAAGGTCTTTTGTTTTGTTTTTTGTGGTAGAAAAATATTAACAAAAAGACCTTTTTCTTTATTAAAATCAAAATTTAAGTCATGGAAAGAGCGCTGTTTTTTCAGCGCTCATGCAAAATTCAGGCTAGCGGGGCATGCGCCGGCAGCGGATTAAGCTTTCAGTGCCTGACGGCTTCTGTCATTTTTCTCAGATACCGGGTTAAGTAGGTGGGGTTCATCGAGGTAAGACCGGTAAAAAATCGCTCGTAAGAGAAGGGTGCAGTGCCGGAGAGCCCGTGACTGCACGAAAAAAATTTCGTGCGCACGGGCTTTTTTGCGCGTGGTTTTTATACAATTTTTAGACGTGTTCAGCACTGTGCCGGAACACAAAAATCCCATTTCCCCACCATGCTTTTTCGGAATTGACGTTTGTATGGATCACTCGCTGCCTCTGATCTCGACGCTTGCGATTGCGTTCGGACTGGCTATCGGTTTCGGTTACATTGCAGAGCGCTGCCGCTTTCCGGCGCTCGTAGGCTACCTCGTTGCGGGCATCATGGCCGGAAAACACACCTGGGGGCCGGTGGCGGACATGAATGTTGCCTCGCAATTGATGGAAGTGGGCGTCATGCTCCTGATGTTCGGAGTGGGGCTGCACTTTTCCGTCACAGACCTTTTGCGCGTTAAAAAACTCGCCGTTCCCGGGGCTCTCCTTCAGATGGCCTCCGCTACGGTTCTCGGGGCCTGGATGGCGCACGAATTCTGGCAGTGGCCCATATCATCGGCCGTGGTTTTCGGCCTGTGCCTTTCCTGCGCTTCAACCGTAGTGCTTTTAAAGGCTCTGGAAATGGAGGGGACGTTAAACACCGTTGACGGCCGAATTTCCGTCGGGTGGCTCGTTGTCGAAGACATCATCTGCGTTTTAATTCTCGTGCTGCTGCCCGCCGCCGCGGGCCTTGTCGCGGGCAGCGAAAAGGCGGTTTCCTGGCTTGACGTTGCCTGGGTGATCGTCAAAACGTTTGCGCAGGTCGCAGCCTTTGTGGCAGTGATGATGATCGTGGGCCGGCGCTTTATTCCGTGGGCACTCATGAAGATTGCCAAAACCGGGTCGCGCGAACTTTTTACGCTCTCGCTGCTGGCCGCCGCAATCGGCATAGCCTACGGGGCGTCTCTGGTTTTTCACGTGAGTTTTGCGCTCGGCGCCTTTTTTGCCGGCATGGTGATGCGCGAAAGCCGTTTTGCGCACCGAGCGGCCGTGGAGTCGCTCCCCCTGCAGGACGCGTTTTCCGTGCTCTTTTTCGTGGGCGTCGGGATGATGCTCGACTGGCGTGTGCTCGTCAACGACCCCTTGGGCGTGCTCACGGTTCTCGCGATCATTCTGTTTGGTAAGTCGGTCGCGGTATTTCTTCTCGTGCACTTTATGGGCTACCCCCTGCACACGACGCTATCAGTCGGGGCAGCACTGGCGCAGATCGGGGAATTCAGCTTTATTCTCGCAAGCCAGGCGATCGCGTTAAAGCTTATGGATCCTTCCGTGATGAGCCTGCTCGTGGCAGCCTCCATTTTGTCGATTGCGCTTAACCCCGCGGTCTTTGCTTCCACCAAGTGGGGCCGGAGGTTTCTCATCCGGCACTTTGCGTGGGCGAGGCGCGCCGCGATGGTCGTTGACAAACTCTCGGTACTGCCGCAGGAAACCCCGAGGCGGTTGCTTGCGGGCCAGGTGATTCTCGTGGGCGAAGGGATGGTTTCAGGGGTTCTTGAAAAGAAACTGTCGGAAAAGAACATTCCGGTCGTGTGCGTTGTGGCAACGCCTGAAGCGGCCGAGCGCTTAAGAGAAGCTAAAAGGGCCGTGATTCAGGGCGATCCCGCAGACCCCATGGTGCTCGTGCAGGCGCATATTGCTTCGGCACGACTTTTGGTTCTCGCGGCAGGCGACCCCTTGTCGGTCACAAAAATCATTGAAAATGCCAAAGCCCTGAATCCCGACATCGAAGTGATGGTGCGTGCCCGGAACAATGACGAAGCCTTGCAGCTTGAAAAGACCGGCATCACCGGGGTCTTTAACGATAAGGAAGCGGCGGCCGAAAGCCTTGCGGGTGCGATCTACGCGCACTACGCGCCCAAAACCGAAGACGAGTGAGCCGCAGCGAATCGTCCGGGCAACACGCGCCCGTAAAAAACCGGTAACAAGCCGCGAAAAACCGCGGTTTTTATTCCTTTGTGTGCTAGCCTGATCTGCATCGAACCACACAAAGGAGTGTGAGTATGCAGATTTCTGCCGGACTTTGCTGGCTCGTTGCCGCGCTCATTCTGGGCGGGATCGACATGGTGGCAGGCACGTTTTACCTTTTGATGATCGGCCTGGGGTGCCTTGCCGGGGCCGTTGTCTACTGGGCGGATTTAAGTCTTGCCTGGCAGTGCGCTGCCGCATCGGTGTGCGCCGTGGCAGGGTGCCTTATGGTGTTTGGCTTTAAGGCCAAGCACCCGGAAAAAGATGACGCCGTGAGCCACCCCGATGCCGGTCATATCGTCACCGTCACAAAGGTTTCTGCCGACGGCACGGCCGAAGTCATGTACCGGGGTGCGTCCTGGCGCGCAAAAACCGCGGACGGCAGCCCGCTCACCGCGGGCTCTGCGCGCATCGTGCGTGTGGACGGTGCCGCACTTGTTGTTGAACCGATTGCCTAAACGAGAGTTTTTAAATGATCATCAGCGAATTTCTGATTTTTGCCGTGGTGCTTGCGGCGATTGCCGTCATTTTCGTGACGCAGTGCATTAAGGTCGTGCCGCAGCAAAACGCCTGGGTGGTGGAGCGTCTGGGAAAATTTCATGCCGTGTTAAACCCGGGGCTCAATATCATCATCCCCTTTATTGACCGCGTGGCCTATAAGCACAGCCTCAAGGAAGTGCCCCTGGACACCCCGAGCCAGGTCTGTATCACCAAAGACAACACGCAGCTCACTGTTGACGGTGTGCTCTTTTTCCAGGTCACAGACCCTCAGAGGGCAAGTTACGGGACGAGTAACTACATCATTGCTATTACGCAGCTCGCACAGACCACGTTGCGCAGCGTCGTGGGCCGCATGGAACTCGATAAGACCTTTGAAGAGCGTGACCTCATCAATAAGTCCGTGGTGACCGCGATTGACGAAGCGGCGCTTAATTGGGGTGTCAAAGTCCTGCGTTATGAAATTAAGGATTTGACGCCCCCGGCGGTGATTCTGCAGGCCATGCAGCAGCAGATTACGGCAGAGCGCGAAAAGCGCGCGGTGGTTGCTGCCTCTGAAGGCCGCAAACTCGAGCAGATCAATATCGCAACCGGTGAAAAGGAAGCGGCGATTGCGAAGTCTGAGGGTGAAAAGCAGGCGCAGATCAATAAGGCAGAAGGTGAGGCGGCGGCAACGCTTGCGATTGCCACGGCGACCGCCGAAGCCTTAAAGCGCGTTGCAGAAGCCACAAACGCCCCGGGCGGCATGAACGCCGTGAACCTGCAGATTGCCGAAAAGTACGTCGAAGCCTTCTCCGGCATTGCCCAAAAAGGCAACACCCTTGTTGTGCCCGCCAATATGGGCGATATGGCAACGCTCATTACGGGGGCTCTCAAAATTGTTCAAGGCTCGAAGTCGCCTGCTTCGCAAGCCGCTAAAATCGCGAAATAACAAATTTTTACGGGCAAAAGTGTCATGGGTGAAGCAAACCAGACCGCAGGAGCGGTTCAGGATCTCGCAGACGAACGCGTTGTTTATGCGCTGGTGTTTTCCTGTGTGGAACACCACGTGGAGCAGTTGGATGCCCTGATGCAGGAAAAGGTGACGGCCCAGGACTGCGCCAAGGCCGACTCTGAACTCGCCGGCAACCTCACGGGGATTCTCTGCGGCGCGCTGCCGGAGCACTTTAAGCCCGTGCCCGGGTGGAGTGACGGGGGACTCGGGAAGTTTCTCCGCACACACTTTGCCGATGAGATCGCGGCGCTTGATCCCGAGCACCGCGCGATTTTTGAAAAGGACGATGAGGCCTGCGTCTTTTTTGCCGTACTGCAGCTGCAAAAAGCCGTTTCCGAACTCATTGCCCGGGAAAACGAGGCGTCTGTGGAAGACGCTGAAATGAGCGGACGGCGCGTGCATGATTTCTGCAGCGACTGGGCCAAACTCTTTACCCCGTCGATCGCGTCGGTGTAGGAGGTAAGCCATGTCCTGTCCTTCAAGACGGTGCTCTCCGGGGTGCGGCTGCCATGACTTTTCAAGCCGCGCGGCGCAATTGCCGAGCCTTGTTTCCATTGAAGTCGTGGGTGACATTCTTTTTCAGGCGGTTCGCAACACCGTGCGGCGCGCGGTTTCGGCGGCCGCGGGCGACATGAGTCCCCAGGAAATCGATGAGGCGGACAACCGCCTCGTGGACTGGCTCGGCACCACGTTTTCGGGCGGAAACCCCCATTACGCTTCGGGCGAAGACTGGAATCCGCGGGGCCTTGCGGTCTTTCTGCGGGACATGATTTCCGATGAGCTCAGAGAAACCGCCGGGGCGGTGCCCGAAGACAACGAAGAAGTCGTTTTTGCGGCGGCCGCGGTGTTTCTGGCCGACCTCTACCGGATTTTGAACGACCTCTCCCGGTCCGGGGTCAACATGGACGGTGTCGAAAACTCTCCGCAGGCTGCGCGCCTCATCAACTTCTGGGCGAGGCTTCTTACCGGGGCGCCCGCCGAAGTGTTGCTGCATTAATCATGGCGCTTTTTGATCCGGCGGCTTTAAAGACGGGCGTACGTGTGCGAGAAGTCTGGGGGTGGGCGCTTTTTGATGCGGCCAATTCCGGCTACAGCACCGTCATTCTCACAGCCGTTTTCAACACCTATTTTGTGAGCGTCATCTGCGGTAGTGCCGACTGGGCGACCTTTTTGTGGACCGCGGTGGTGGCGGCATCCAACATCCTCTGCCTCATTCTGATGCCCGCCTTTTCGCGGGCAGCCGACATCCGTGCCGAGAAAAAGCGCTGGTGCTTTATCGCAACGCTTTGCTGCATTGCGGCCACGGCCCTTTTGACGTTTACGGGCCCGGGAACGGTGGTCATCGCGGCGCTTCTTGTGATTGTGAGCAACATCGGTTTCAGCGTCGGGGAATCCATGAATTCGGCGTTTTTGCCGGAACTTGCCAAACCCGAGTCCCTCGGGCGCGTGTCGGGCTGGGGCTGGAGTTTGGGCTACGGCGGGGGCCTTGTGACATTGGCGCTTTGTCTGATTGTGCTTCAGATTGCGGGGGCCTTTGATATACCGCAGACTGAAAGCGTCCCGGCGGTAAGCCTTGTGGTGGCGGTTGTTTTTGCCGTGACGGCGCTGCCTTTTTTCCTGTGGGTGAAGGAGCGCAGCAGCGCCAGTGCGGTCACGGAAAGCTTTACCGCAACGGTTTTGGCGTCCTTTAAGGAAATGCGGGGGACGCTGGAACTTATCCCCGCGTACCGCGATTTTGCGTGGCTTACCTGCTGTGGGTTTTTATATCAGTGCGGCATTGCGACCGTGATTGCGCTTGCGGCCGTGTATGCCTCGGCCGTCATGGGTTTTACCGTCACCAAAACGCTTATCATGGTGCTTGCCGTCAACATTACGGCGGCGGTCGGTGCCTTTTGTTTTGGGTACGTGCAGGATAAATTGGGGCACAAACGGGCCCTTGCGCTCACGCTTCTTTTGTGGATTGCGATGGTCGCAACAGCTGCTGCCGCGCAGGGCGAAGCTCTTTTTTGGGTGAGCGCCAACCTCGCGGGCCTTGCGATGGGGTCAAGTCAGTCCGCAGGCCGCGCGATGGTGGGGCTTTTGGCCCCTGAAAAGCGCCTTGCGGAGTTTTACGGCCTCTGGAATATGGCGCTTTGGCTTTCGGCTGCAGTGGGCCCCTTAACCTACGGGGCTGTGAGCTGGATGAGCGGCAACAACCAGCGCCTTGCGATTTTGGTTACCGGCCTTTTTTTCGTTGCCGGTCTTTTGGTTTTATCGCGCGTGAATCTTGCGCGCGGCACGGCACAGAAAAGCGCCGTGGTGAGTCTTTGATTTTTGGGAGAGTCGTGCGTCATGCAGAACTTCGTTTACTGTAATCCGACGGAACTTGTTTTCGGGCGCGGTGCGCATAAGGAAATCGGGATGCGCATGCTCCCCTGGGCCAAAGACGGCAAAAAAGCCCTGGTGATTTACGGGGGCGGATCGGCCAAGCGAAGCGGCGTTTTGGACGACGTTGTCGCGGGCTGTGAAGCCGCGGGCCTTACGGTGGTCGTAAAGGGCGGCGTCAAGCCCAACCCTGAAATGGATTTTGTGCGTGAAGTCACGGCCTTTGCCCGTGCGGAAAATGTGAACCTCATCATCGCTGTGGGCGGCGGCAGCGTCATCGATACCGCCAAGGCTGTGGCCGCTTCCGTGCCTTACGCCGGGGACGGCTGGGACTTCTTTACCGGGAAAGTGGTGCCTGAAACGTGCCTTCCGGTGGGGGCGGTCCTCACGATTCCGGCCGCCGGAAGCGAATCGTCAATCCGCTGCGTCATCACCCAGGGTAACGAAAAGTTCGGGATGGGTAACGGCGTGATCCGCCCCAAAGTGGCGGCAATCAATCCGGAGCTCTTTTTTACGCTCCCGAAAAAGCAGGTTGCGGCGGGCGTCATTGACATGATGAGCCACATCATGGAGCGCTACTTCACAAACACCCCGGCTGTGGACTACACAAGCGGCCAGGCCGAAGCCGCTTTGAAAACGATTATGGCAAACGGCCTTAAAGTGATGGAAAACGTCCGCGACTACGATGCCTGGAGTCAGGTGGGGCTTGCGGGCACCTTTGCGCACAACGGCTACTTCGGTCTCGGGTTTGAAGAAGACTGGGCCTGCCACGGCATGGAACATGCTTTGTCCGGGTGGGACACCACGATCACGCACGGCTTTGGGCTCGCGGCAATTATTCCGAGCTGGATGCGCTACGTGGCGCATGCCAACGAAGCGCGTTTTGTTCAATTTGCCCGCAACGTGATGGGCGTGGAAAAAGAGGGCCGTGCCGAAGAAGTGATTGCCCTTGGTATCGCCAAATTCACGGTTTTCCTGCAGAAGATGGAACTTCCCACGCGTCTTTCTGAGCTCACCGACAAACCGGTGCCGGTGAAGGAAATCGCGGCGCTTGCGACGAAAAAAGGGCCGCTGGGGCACTTTAAGGTTTTAACGACGGAAGACGTGGAGGCTCTTTTAACCGCCGCACTCTGAAGTCGTAAAAAAGCGGGCCGATGGTCCCGGCCGCCTCATGATTAACTGTTGTTTTTTTACACGGTCCCCACCGTCATGCCTACAACTGAATCAACATTAAATTTCATTCCGGAATTTCTCCGGGACATCGCAGGCCGGGTCCTGCCGCAGCTTATGTCAGAGCACTTCTGGATACAGTTTGCCGCCGTCGCGCTCGCCGTTTTCATTGCGGCCGGGGTCTCCGCTTTTGTCGGCAAAAAGCACGCCTACTGGCGCAGTAAAAACAGAATCAGCGAAAAATTTAACCGCCCCTTGGATTTTTTCTTCGGGATTTGTTCGGGTGTGGCGTTTTCACTCGCAGCGGCCCTGGTGCTGTCGCTTTGTGTGAACATCCTGCAGAAAACGGGCATGCTTGCCGCGGGCGGTGAACCGGTTTTTGCGCGGGTGGCGTATTCCGTCTTTTACGCCTGGGCTCTCATTATCATCATCCTGCAGGTGCTGCGCGTCATGATCGGTCCCAAGTTTGAAAACGGGGCGATTGAAAAGGGCGTCAAGATTGTCTTCTGGGTGCTCGCTGTTTTACAGATTGCGGGGATTTTGGGTAACGTCGTTGACGCCATGCACGAAGTGGCGATTCCGATCGGTTCGGGCTCACTCTCGCTTTGGTCGGCGATGGTCGGCGTCTTGACCGTTGCCTTGGCGCTGGTGGTTGCCAATTGGATTGCGGGCCTCATTGAACGCCGGATTATGGTTAACGGCAACATCGAGGTAAACCTCCGGGTCGTCATCTCCCGCGTGTGCCGCGTGGGGCTTTTAACCTTAGCCGTTCTCATATCGCTTTCCTTTGCGGGCGTGGACCTCACAATCCTCTCGGTCTTTGGCGGCGCGATCGGCGTTGGCTTAGGCTTCGGGCTGCAGAAGATTGCTTCGAACTACGTCTCGGGGTTCATTATTCTGCTCGACCGCTCTGTTCGTATCGGAGATCTCGTTGAAGTCGGCGCATTTCAGGGTGTGGTCACCAAGATCAACACCCGTTATTCGGTGGTCCGTAACTTAAGCGGCGAAGAGCTCGTGGTCCCGAACGAAATGTTTGTGACAAGTTCGGTGAAGAATTTCTCCGGCAGCGACCGGGCGGCAACCGGAAGCGTCGAAGTGGGTATCGCTTATGAAGCCAACGTTGACCGTGCGCTCGAGATCCTCCTTGACATCATGAAGTCACAGCCCCGCGTGATGCAGACGCCTGCCCCCAGGGTGGTGATCAGCGGTTTTGGCGACAGTGAAATTATGCTTAAGGGCGTCTTCTGGGTGCGCGACCCCGAGGCCGGCGTAGGGTCCCTGAAATCCGCGATTTTCCGTGAGGTGCTGCGGCGCTTTGCTGCAGAAAACATCGAAATCCCGTACGCCAAGAGCGAAGTGAAGCTCTCGGGCGCGGTGGCGCTCACCCCGGCCGCCAATGTTGAGAGTCAGCCGGCCGTAAAGCCCGCTGAAGTGAAGGCCGGTCAGGCCGTGAAGTAGGAAAGGCTGTATGGACGCGGCTGAGGCAAAGGCCATTACGGATGCGGCGCTCCTTTGGGAGCGGATGTCCTTAAAACGCGGCATTACGCCCGCGGGCCTCACGCGTTTCCCCGAAGAGGCACGCCTGCTGCGCGATGTCCTCATCGCGGCGGGCGCCAACGCTGGGGATGACACCGCAGGACTCACCAATTTCCTGCGCCGCATCCGCAGTTTCCTCAAACATGACGGCGGGTGGCTTGCCGCCCAAAACCCCGATATCACGGATTTTTTAAGGGCTTGCGGTGCCGTCACCATTGACGGCACCACGGTCCGTATTCTTCTTCCCCGCCTTTTTTCGGACAAGGATTCCTTTGCCGGCTTTGAAGCAGCTGTTTCTGAGCTTCGTCAAAAGCGCGCCCTCGAGCGCGCCGCGCGCCGCGCAACGCTGCAGGCGAAAAACAAGGCCGTCAATGCCCCGCAGGCGCCGGCTGTTGACGCCGCATTTGACGCGCGGTGTATGGCGGAAGCTTTAGCAGAAGCCCGCGCGGCGGCTGACCGCGGGGAAGTTCCCGTGGGGGCGGTCCTTGTGCATGAGGGAAGCATCATCGCGAGGGCCGGCAACCGCGTGAGAGAAATGAAAGACGCAACGGCGCATGCCGAAGTGCTGGTACTGCGGCAGGCAGGCCGGATGCTCGGCAGTGAACGTTTGACCGGGGCGGTTCTTTACGTGACCCTTGAACCCTGCCCTATGTGTGCGGCCGCGGCGGCCCTTGCGCGTGTTAAGCGCATCGTCTGGGGGGCAGACGACGCCAAATGCGGGGCGATTAAAAGCACCACGAACGTGATTGAGGCCTGCCGCATGAACCACAGCCCCCTCTGTACCTGCGGCGTGGAAAAAGAAGCGGCCGTCAAACTCCTGCAGGACTTTTTTGCCGGACGCAGAAAGGAGAAGGCCGATGACTGAGGAAGTCAAAACCGTACGCGATCCGCTTCTTGTGATCACCGCGCCCGCACGGGTGCCCACGCTGGGTGAGGACTTTGCGGCTTACGATACGGCCTCGGTTGACGCTTGTGAGGCTCAATTCCGGCGCCGCGGCTGGCGCGTCAAAGAAACCGCCAACGTCCGCCTCATGGATCACCGCTTTGCAGGAAGTGACGCTGCGCGGGCCGCGGGCCTGCAGGAAGCCTTTGACGAAGTGGACGCAGACGTCATTTTGTGTCTTCGGGGCGGCTACGGGACGGCAAGGCTCCTTCCAAAAGTTGACTGGGAGAGAGCGGGCGCGAGCTGCGCCGCGTTTGTGGGTTTGAGCGACACAACGGCCGTCAATTGCGCGCTTTACGCGGTAACGGGCAAAGCCTCCTGGCAGGGGCCGGTCGCACGAGCCTTCAGGCTCGTAAACCCCGCAAGAGACGCCGCCTTTGAAGCGGCCTTGATGAGTGAAACCTTTCACCTCAAGGCCTCTGTGACGGGCGAGGCGTTTAACGCGAGCGGCATTTTCTGGGGCGGAAACCTCGCGATTTTGACAAGCCTCGTGGGTACCCCCTGGTTTCCTAAGATTGACGGCGGCATTTTGTACGTGGAAGACGTCGCGGAACCGGCCTGGCGCATTGAAAGGATGCTGCTGCAGTTAATCCAGGCGGGAGTGCTCACGCGCCAGAGGGCGCTTATCGTGGGCGGCATGACCGGGGCCGATAAAACGGCGGGTGAGGGCGCCGGGCGCTTTTCCCTAAGTGACGCCCTCGCGTGGATTCGCCGTGAAGCCAAAATTCCCGTCGCCTCAGGGCTTCGCTTCGGCCATCTTGCCGATACCCTGACGCTGCCCTTCGGGGTAGAGTCTGATGTGGCTTCTGACGGCAGTAGCCTCACCGTGACTGCATACGGGTGCGCGTCACCTGCAAGTCTTCCCTGGAGGGAAGCGCCCCCGGCAGACCTTTGGTGGCATTAGAACTTTTTGTGGAGTACCGGCTGTGAAAACGAGCGTGATCCTGGAAAAACTACGGTCGTTCATGCGCCTGAGCCAGACCCCGGTGTCGGCGCACATGCTCGTGGAGCAGATCAGTCAGTCTCTGAGGCTGCAGCCCGTGGTGATTGCCACGCAGGCGGTGGCCGCTGTTGCGATTCTTCTTTACTTCTGGTCGGTCGCTTTTAAGCCCGTGCTTTTTGTCTGGGCGGCCGCGGTGGTTGCGGTGCTTTGGTACTGGACCGACTTTAAGCGCCGCTTTGCCAGGGACGACGCCCGGCAGACTAACGTCCGTCAGTGGATAAGCCGCTGGATGGTGCTCTGCGGCGCAAGCGGCCTTTTGTGGGGCGCGGCGGGCTTTGTGTTTCAGCTCATGGCTCATGAGATGCTTGATCAGATGATTTTGGTCTGCATCATCATTGCGGTCGTTTTTGCCTCCTGGCCCGCGTTTTCCTGCTGGTTGCCCGGGCTCACTGTCTTTACCGTGGTGTCTTTGAGCCCGGTCCTCTTGGTGCTTGCCGCGGCCTACGGCGTGGGGGAAGCCGCCGTGAGCCTCATTCTTGTGGTGGTCGCGGTGTGCGTGCTCTATTGCGGGCGGCACTTTAACGACATTGTGGCCCGCGGCGTTATCCGCGAGGCGCAAAACGCCCAGCTCGTGGAAAAACTCAGAGCCGAAAAGTCGCTCGCGGAAAGTGAGCGCCGGGCGACGGCCCTGGCAAGTGAACGCCGGGCACGGTTTTTCGCGGGCGCGAACCATGACCTGCGGCAGCCCCTGCAGGCGATGGGGATTTATCTGCAGATTCTGCAGGCGCGCGCGACCGGCTCGGACAAAGAAGCGGTGGAGCAGTTAAGTAAGACCGCGCAGACGATTTCGATGCTTGTGGAGCAGCTTTTGGAAGTCAGCCGCATCGAAACCGGCAACATCGAAGTCAAGTTTGAAAACATCCGGATTGCGGACCTCTTTAACGAGTTAAGCCGTGAGTTTGCGCCGGTTGCGGCCGCCAAGGGTTTTCTCTTTCAGATCCGGCCCGTGGACGCGATGATTTCAACCGACCCGCTCCTTTTATCCCGGATTCTCCGAAACCTCATCAGTAATGCTTTGAGGTACAGCACAAAGCCCGGCTCCAAGATTGTGCTTGGTGCAAGGCGCCGCCCCCAAGGGAAAATCCAGATCGGTGTTTACGATCAGGGGCCCGGGATTGAGGCCGCGGACCGCGAAAAAATCTTTGACGCCTTTTACCGCGGTAAATCCAGTGAAGGCATGGAAGAGGGGTTTGGTCTGGGACTTTCCATTGTCCGGGGCCTTGCGCAGCGGCTTTCAATCCCTGTGAGTGTGGCCTCCCGCGTCGGGAAAGGTTCTGTGTTTCATCTGAACTTTGTGGAAACGGAGAGCACCGTAAAGGCCGCGGGTAACGGCCTTCCGATCGCTTCGGGCCTGGATATCCGGGGCTCGATTGCGCTTCTTGAAGATAACGCGATCGTGCGCGATGCGGTGGTTCTCATGATGAAAAGCTGGGGCGCGGATGTGGTGGCTTCGGGCGAACCCGATGACGCCTTTATGAGTGACGTGATTGACCGGGCCACAAACGGAACCTTGTCTGCCTTTATTTCGGACTACAACCTGGGAAGCGGCAAGCCTACGGGCCTGGAAGCCATCTTTACGGTACGGAAAGCCTCGGGCCGCAAGATTCCCTGTGTGCTTTTAACGGCCGTAAACGAAGACGAAATCCGGGCGGCCTACCGGCAGCTATGTCTGAATCCCGACAACGCCGGGCAGGCGATGCCCGTCATCCTGCAGAAACCCGCGACCGCTGAGTCTCTGGCCTCGGCCTTAAGGCGCGCCGTAGCCGAACGCTGAAATTTCTGTTTTTGCGGGCCTTTTGTGGTGCAAATCCGACAGTTAGTGTGCGGCAGAAACCTTGCGGGTTAACACCTTGGGCATTTTGCTTAACTTCGTGTAGGCTCCGCATCAAACCGGCAGGGCGCTTTCTCTGCCGCATTTCCTTTTGAACTCACTTTGCGAAAGATACTGGCAAGACAATGACAACGCGCGCTGTGACCAAGCCCAAGATGAGCTGCCTGCAACTTACGATGGCCGTGATGCTCAATATGCTCGGCTCCTCCATCATCCTGATGCCCACGAAACTTGCGGAAGTCGGAACCTTATCGATTCTCTCCTGGGTCGTCACTATCACGGGCGCCACAACGATTGCCTATGTTTTTGCCAAGTGTGGGATGTTCAGCCGCAAGACCGGGGGCCTTGGCGGTTACGCCGCCTACGCCTTCGGTAAGTCGGGTAGCTTCATTGCCAATTTCAGCTACGGGCTGTCTCTGGTGATCGCAAACCTCACGATCGCGATCAGCATCGTGGGGTATGCGGTGGTTTTGTTTGATGTGCAACTCACTCCTTTGGAAGTGGGCCTTGCGAGCATCTTTGTGATCTGGATGTGCAGTCTTCCAAACATCGGAGGAGCGCGCTTTATCGGGTCGCTCGCACATCTTTCAAGCTACGGGATCCTCATTCCGATTCTCATTTTGATCGTCATGGGCTGGAGCGGGTTTTCGGTGGATCGGTACGTCGCCGGATGGAATCCCCAGAACATGAGTCTTTTTGACGGGATCTCCGCAGGGATCTCCATGACGCTTTGGGGCTTTTTGGGGTTGGAGACCGCGTGCGCAAACAGCGAAGCCGTGGAAAACCCCGAAAAAAGCGTGCCGCGGGCTATGGTTCTTGCAACCCTTGGTGCCGGCATTGTTTATGTGCTCGCGAACAACATCAGTTTCGGGATTGTCGACAATTCCGTTCTCTCGCGCTCAACGGCCCCGTTTGGGCTTGTGTTTGCCACGCTTTTTTCGCCTGAGGTTGGAAAAGTCGTGATGGCTCTGATGTGCCTCGGGTGCATCGGGTGCCTTGTGAGCTGGCAGTTTACGATTTCGGAGGTCTTTCGCGTCTCCGCGCATGAAGGGTATTTTCCGAAGATTTTCGGACAGGTCACGCGCCTTAACGTCCCGATGAAGGGGATTTTCATCATTCTGATACTGCAGTCCGCGGCGGCACTGCTTTCGATTGACCCCCGGCTTGAGCAGCAGTTTTATATTCTCAAAGACCTCGCGGTCGTCACAAACCTCGTGCCGTACCTTCTTGCCTTTGCGGCCGTGAACGTCATCATGCACCGCGCCTCAACAAACGAACGCGCTGTGGACACCAAAACCGCCAAACGCACGACCATGGTTGCGACCTTTGCGTCCGTTTATTCCCTCTACGCGCTATACGCCTGCGGCGAGCAGGCGATGATGTGGGGCGGGCTTGCGACGTTTTTGGGTGTTTGGCTTTACGGCTATGCGGCGCATTCGCTTGAAAGGAAGGGGCAGTTGCGCGGAGAAGAGTAGATGCCGGAAAACGCGCTTCAGGGGTGTGCACCCCTGAGTCGGCTCAGTGCTTCTTTTTTGTCTTTCCTTAATTCGAACTTTGGCTTTTCCGTTGCCAAAGCGCAACGTTTGTTGCTAAAAAGGGCCGAACTTTTCGGCCCTCAGTGTCTTTACCGATAAAACGTATCAGAGGTCAATCTGAAATCCCGCGCGCCGCGCAGCAATCAATGCCTCGGTACGGTTGGTGGCGCCAAAGGCGCGGTAGATCGCAGCAACGTGCGTCTTCACAGTCCCTTCGGAAAGGTTCAGTTCCCGGCAGATGCGTTTGATTGGCAGCCCGCGCGCAAGCGTCGCAAGCACGTCCTTTTGGCGTGCGGTGAGATGCACGGTCTCTTTCGGAGCTTCGGCGGTATCGGTGTTTCCCTGCGTTAAAAGCCCGGCCTTCTGGCTGTCAGACAAAAGTTTCGTCGGAATAAAGACTCCGCCTTTCAGTACAAAGTCAATGGCGGCCGTGAGCATCGCGGCGTCCAGTGACTTCGGTACAAAGCCCGCGGCCCCGAGCTGCAGGACCTTAAGGATATTTTGCTGATCAACGATTCCCGAGAGCACCAGAATCTTCATTGCGTTTTCCGCGGCAACGAGTTCCTCAAGTAACCCGGTGGTCGACTGAGCTCCGGGGAGGTTGAGGTCCAGAATCATGAGGTCGGTGTCGGCGCCGTAGGTGCGCGCAAGTTCCCGGGCTTCATCAGCCGTAGACCCCGTGTGAATCACGGCGTCCGGAAATTTGGCGGTAAGAAGTGCCTTTAAAGCGGAAACAATCAGGGTGTGGTCGTCAACAATGAGAAACTGCATGACGGGCTTCGTGCAAAAGATTGAAAAACAATCCGATATTTTAAAAAATCGCCGGCAGGCCCGAGCAGGGCACCGCCGGCGGTTGTTTTGCCAATTGTTAACCGGACTTTAGCCGAGCGACGTATCAAGAATCATCATGAGTAAGAAGCCCGTCATCACCGCAAGGGTCCCGGTGTCCGAATGGGAGTTAAGGTGCGCGGCCGGGATGAGTTCTTCCACGACGACGTAAAGCATCGCGCCCGCGGCAAACGCCAAAAGCCAGGGAAGATAGGGACTCACAAAGGGAACGATCGCGACCGTGAGAATCCCGAAAATGGGTTCCACGATGCCCGAAAGTGCCCCCACGACAAACGATTTGTTGGCGGAAAACCCGCAGCCCTTTAAGGGGAGGGCCACAGCTGTGCCTTCCGGGATATTCTGAATCCCGATACCGATGGCAAGCGCCGCAGCCGCGGAGTAGGCGAGGGGGTCGCCCGTTAACGCTGCAGCGGCAAAGGTAAGCCCCACGCTCATGCCTTCCGGAATATTGTGCAGCGTCACGGCAAAGACGAGCAGTGTTGTTTTGTCGAGGTCACACACGGGGCCTTCCGGCGTATTGCTGTCAGCGTGCTGGTGCGGCAGGAGCTTATCTAAAAGCGCCAGAAACGCCACCCCGAGCACAAAGCCCCCGGCTGCCGGAATCCAGCCGATGTCGCCTCTGGCTTCCGCCGCGTCAATCGCGGGAATTAACAGTGACCAGATACTCGCGGCAATCATCACGCCTGCGGCAAAGCCCAATGTGAGACTCTGCATGAACTGATTGTGCGTGTCGCGGATAAAGTACACGAACGACGCGCCGAGCGCGGTCATGGAAAAGGTAAAGCCCGTTGCGGCGGCAACGGCTGCAAAAGGCCCTAAGGCCATCAAAGAAGTAATCTGAGCGGCAAGGTCGGACATAAGTTTTTGTGTGCGGAATGCGCGTCAGACCGCAGGGGAAAAAGGGAAATGGTGTAAGGAGGCGCATTCAAATAAAAGTTGCGCTTATTTTAGGTCGCGGCGCCCCGGATTTTCGCGGCCTGAAGTTAAAAATCTATGGGCAAAATCGCTTTCCGTGTCATCCAATCGGCTGATGTTGGGCACTTTTTGCGACTGATACCGACAAAATCTCAGGCGTTAACGCGCTTTGCGGCTTAAAATGACTGAACTTATCTGCGGGAGACGTACTGAATGCGTCCGTGTCTCTGACGGACACTGGCTCCCGCCCGAACACGTAAAAAACACAAGACAGTTTATGAGTTGGCTCACACGTATCCTTCCGAAAATCTCCGCCAAGTCCAATGAAGGGACCGAAAAGCGCAAGAGCCCGATTCCCGCGGGCCTTTGGGTGAAGTGCCCCAACTGCGAGCAGGTGCTCTATCAAAGCGAATTAAAGGACAGCATCAGGGTGTGCCCCAAGTGCGGCTACCACATGCGCCTTTCCGCACGTGAACGTCTCAAGGCCTTTCTTGACTGGAAGGGAACGCACGAAGAAATCGGCGCGGAGGTAAGACCCACCAACCCCCTGAACTTCGTGGACAGCAAGCCCTATCCGGCGCGTGTGGCAGTAGCCCAGGCCAAGACTGATGAGACGGATGCGCTCGTTGTGATGCGCGGGGAACTGAGAAAAGAACCGATCGTAGCCGCCGCCTTTGAGTTTGACTTTATGGGTGGCTCGATGGGAAGCGTCGTGGGTGAGCGCTTTGTGCTGGGCGTTGAGCGCGCCTTACGTGAGCGCATCCCCTTTGTGACCTTTGCTAGTTCCGGGGGCGCCCGCATGCAGGAAGGGTTGCTCTCGCTTATGCAGATGGCTAAGACCAACGCGGCCGTGGGGCTTTTGGGTGAAGCGCGCATTCCTTACGTGTCGGTTTTAACCGATCCCACGATGGGGGGCGTCTCCGCGTCCTTTGCCTTTATGGGTGACGTTGTGATTGCCGAACCCCATGCCTTAATCGGCTTTGCCGGGCCCCGCGTCATCGAGCAGACGGTGCGGGAAAAATTGCCGGAGGGCTTTCAGAGGGCGGAGATGCTTCTCGAAAAAGGCGCCGTCGACATGATCGTGGACCGTCGGGAGTTGCGTCCGGTTATTGCCGAACTCGTTGCGCTTCTCGGCAAAAAAGCGACGCCTGCCGCATAAAATACGAATTTTCAAAAGCGCCGATACACAGGGAGAAAACAATCATGATTGCGCGCGGATCACTGACGGCGATCGTCACGCCCATGAAGGATGACGAATCGGTTGATTTTGACGCTTATAAAAAGCTCATTAACTGGCAGATCGAAGCCGGCACCGACGGCATCGTTTCGATGGGAACGACGGGCGAATCGCCCACGCTTTCCATTGACGAACATAACGCGGTTGTGGAGTGTGCGGTTAAGAGCGCCGCCGGGCGCGTGCCCGTGATTGCGGGCACCGGGGGCAACTCCACCACGGAAGCCATTGAACTCACGCGCTTTGCAAAGAAAGTGGGCGCGGACGCCTCCCTGCAGGTGGTGCCTTACTACAATAAGCCCCCGCAGGAAGGGCTTTACCAGCACTTTAAGGCGATTACTGAAGCCGTTGACATTCCGGTGATTCTCTATAACGTGCCGGGCCGCACGGTTGCGGACCTTAAAAACGACACGGTGCTGCGTCTCGCGAAACTTCCCTCCATCGTGGGTCTTAAAGACGCGACCGGCGATCTTGCCCGCGCGATTGATCTGATCAGAAGGCTTCCTGCGGCCACCGGGGGCCGCGATTTTGCGGTGTATTCCGGTAACGACGACTCGGCCCTCGCGCTGATGCTTGTGGGCGGGGCCGGTGTCATTTCCGTGACCGCGAACCTCTTGCCCAAAGAAATGCATCAGATGGCTGCGGCGGCCCTTTCGGGCGACATCAAAACGGCCCGTGCGTTAAATGACCGCCTGATGCCCCTGCATCAGAAGCTTTTTGTGGAACCCAATCCCGTGGCACCGAAGTGGGCCCTTTACCGTATGGGCTTAATCGGGAAGGCGATCCGTCTGCCGCTCACGCTCTTGTCGGAAGCGAATCAACAGGTGGTGGAAGCTGCGATGCGCGAAGCCGGCATGAAGCTCTGACGTTTTTCTGCCAATCTGTAAAGCAGAGGCCTTTACAGATTTTGGCAGAAAGGTTTACAGAAACCGAAGAAGCCCTTTGTAATCAGTTGGTTGCATAGGGCTTTTTGCCGGCTGAAGTTTTGGGTTTCTGTAAAGTCCCGTTCTCCTATGGTTCAAAATGGATGGCCGCAGTGTACTTTTTAAGAATTATTGGAGGACAGACAGTAGCGTACGGCTCGTGTTTTTCCGATGCGCATGAGCTCGCCGGAGGCAAGAAGGCCCTCGATGATTTTACGGGCTGTCGGACGGCTGACGCCTAAATAGTTTTCGATATCGGCGCGTGTGCGGCCGTTTTTGTCTGCTCGGACAAAGGAGAGTACTGCTCCGGCCCGACTGTCAACGGGGGTATCGGTTCTAGGCAGTTCAACGCGGAAAATGCGGACAATGTGCTGCAGTATGGGTTTGACGGCATAGGGTGCGTAGGCACGGAAAATATCTGAAAAACCGGAACCGGCTTTTTCCATCCACCGAAGGCGCAGAAAAAGGTCTGCAAGCTTTTCGTTCCGGCAGAAGCTAACTCCCTCAGTGAGTGCATCATCAAGAGTTATTTCCGGCGGAATGCCGCCGGGCGTGATAAAGACAATGCGCTTCGGATAAATATTGACGGTAGTTTGTATCGGTGAGGTGTAATCCTGGTGGGCCAGGGATGTCAAGCGACATAAGAATTGACCCTCAAAACGACATAAAAATTGACCCACCTCCAAAAGGGACAAAAGAACGGCATTTGACGTGCCGACCCGGAACGGCCGACAATCCCGAAGGACTGCCGGCCGTTTTGAGTCATCCGCAAGCGGTCAAGCTTGCATCAGAAGGATGCTTCTTAGAAGTTGAAGCGAACGTTGGCGAAGATGCCGTGGGTCTTAATGTCGTTACCCCAAGCACCGGAGTAGGACACGCCAACCGTGGCATGCTTGGCAACCTGGCCCGTGATGCCGAGACCGACATTGAACTGATCCTGGAGTTCGTTGCCTTCGATCTTGGCGAACTGGCCGTCAGCGCCCATCTGGACGTTGGCAACAGCTTCGGTATCTCCGAAGTAGTGCGACCAGCCGAGGTCGGCCTTAACGGCGACCGGCATGGTGCCCATCATGAACGGCATGGAGGTGCGAACGCCGAGCGTGGCGATCTGGATGTCGTCCTTGATGTCTGCGGTCTTGAACTGCTGGCCCATGGCAACGTCCGTAGCGCCGTCAGCCTTTACGTGGGCCCACGTGAAGCCGACGTACGGGGAAACCTTGGCGACGCTCAGGTCGAAGTTGTAGGCACCTTCAACAAAGCCCTGGAGGACGGAAGCCTTTTCGCTGTGAGCCGTGCCGGCACCGTTGAGAGCGCGCTTCGTGTCGCGGTCTTCATCCGTGTAGGCAACGCCGTACGTAATCGTGGCGTCAGCGATGTCGGTAAGACCATAGATACCGAAGTGCATGTCATCGGCGTCAATCTTGCTCAGACCGGACTTGTAGTTGGACGTGCCATAGCCGAAGAAGGCGCCGACCTTGGTGTTGTCGACGACAATCGCTTCAGCGCCGAGGAAGCCCGTGCGGAAGTCAACGTCCATCGTGGACTTGGTGCCGTCGGCTTCGCCCCAGTGACCGATGCCGGCAGCCCAGATACGGGCACGACCGTTGTCGATTTCAACGGAGCGGCCTTCACCCATGCCGCGAGCCTGATCCATGACAGCCTGGCTGACGGCGGTCGAGTTCATCACGAGACCGTTGCGAGCCGTGGCATAGAAGTCGTCGTCCAGAGCGCTGTAGACCGCGGTAACGCTGTCGCCATTGGTGGCGGCGAGAATGTTGGCCGTGAGGTCATTGCCGGAAGCCGCGATCGCGGTGGCGATGCGGCGCTGGTTTTCCGTCTTGGCGAAGGATTCGAACGTGGTGTCGGCCTTCTTCATCTTGACAGTGAGCGTGCCGCCGGCGAGGGCGTGGGAGTCAAATTCGAAGAAGAGGGAGTCGGTAACGACGTTGTCGGCCGTCAGACCGTCAAAGGCGGTGGTAGCGTTGTTGGCCGTGAACTTGCCGGCAACAGCTGCGCGGGCGTTGTCACCGTTGTAGATGGCGAGAAGGTCATCGGCGTTGGCACCGGCCAGACCGACCACAACCTTCTTGGCGCCCGTGAAGTTGACCTGTTTGACCGCAACGGTGGAAGCTGCATCAATATAGAGGGAGCCGCCGTTCTTGATGTCGATGTCGAGTTCCTTGGCACCGGCCTTGGCGCTTTCAAGCTTGCCCTTCATCGTGAACTTGTCGTCGTACTTTTCAAGAACGCCGAACGTCCCGCCTTCAACCGTCACCTTGTTGTCCGTACCGATGGATTCGGCAAAGGCGAGGAGCTTGCCGCCCTTGACGGTGGTCGTGCCTTCATAGGTGTTGTTACCGGTCATGACGAGCGTGCCTTCGCCCATCTTGACGAGAGAACCCTTGTACGTACGAGCGTTGATGGCGTCAATGCGCTTCTGGAAGTAGTCCTTACGCCACTGGATGGCGTCGGCTTCGGAGATCGTCTTTTTGTCGCCGATGCCCTTGAGGGTGTCGGGCGAGGTGAGGATGATGTCGCCGATGAGTTTCTTTTCAGCGTCCGTGTAGGTGTCGTCAAGCTTCAGAGGCGTGCCGTGGTCGAGCCACTTCTGGGCAGCATTCTTCCAAGCGGTATCTTCTCTCTGGCGCTGAGCGAGAGCCACGGCGGAGATGTTGTTGGACCACACGTCGAGCGAACCGCCCTTCATGTTGTATTCGAAGTTGCTCAGGAGCTGGCCGGGACCATACATGCCCTTGTTCAGGTCGGGAACACCCCAACCCATGCGGTCGGAAACTTCACCTTCCTTGGGCGTCGAGCCGTCGGTGTTGATCCAGCCTTCCATGAGGGAGCCGTCAGTGTTCGTGTGCTTGGCCGTCGTGAGAAGGACTTCGCGAACCTGAAGCGCATCCATTTCGGCGTAGCGGGACAACAGAACGCCGAAGGCGCCGGTCACGTGAGGAGCAGCCATCGAGGTGCCGCTCCAAGCTGCGTAGGTGTAGTCGCCGAGCTGCTTGCCTGCACCTACACCAGAACCAGGTTCAACATAGCTGCCTTCCACAACGGCGGAAGAGTAGATGGCGTTGCCCGGAGCGGTGAGAGTCCACCACTTGCCTGTACCGGCTTCGTTGAAGGTCTTGATGAGTTCAAGCTTCTTGCCGTCGGCAGACTGCTTCAGACCAGCCACGGCGATCCACTGGTTTTCTGCTTCCGGATTGAAGTACGGATAGTTCGGACGGAAGAACGGGTTGGCAATGTCGCGGTTGCCGGTGGTCATCACCTGAACAACCTTCTTGCCCTTGACGGCATCCCAAGCGGAGTCAACAAAGTTCTTGTTGAGCTTGCCATCGGCATCTTTGCCGTAGACGTTGTTGAAGAGGAAGTATTCGTATTCGGACTGAGCAGCCGTGTCAACCGGGAAGTGAACGGTCACGTTACCATTGTCAGGACCATAGAGTAGCCAGTTGCCCTTCTTATCCTTCTTTCAGGTGTGATGACGTTCGCCTTCGCTGGCAACGAGCGCAGCATTCCAGGCTTCTGCTTCGGCGTCGGACGTGGGCTTGTTCTCAATGGTAATGCGGGTGTTGGTGCCGAACGAGTTGTTGATCACACCGCCGCGGCCGTTGTTGCCTTCGTTGACGGCGTCAGCGAGGGTCGTCCAGGCATTGAGGAAGTAGCCCGGGTCAAGGAACGGACCGTAGTTGCTGTCGTCGGTGCCGCCGGTGTTACCGGAGATGATGTTGGCGCCCCAAGCCACGCCGTGGAATTGATTGCCGTCGCGGTTGGCGCCGACGGTGCCGAGAACGTGCGTGCCGTGGGAGTCATTGACATTGAGCTTCCAGTCGCCCGTGATGTCATACGTGTCGCCAGCCTTGTAGTTACCTTCGAACTGTTCGAGGGCACCCTGCGGATAGCGGTTGCCAGTGGTGGAGTATTCACCCTTGACGTGAGTGGCGGAGAAACGGTCGCCGGCAAGATCCGGGTGCTTCTGAAGAAGAGCACCGGAGTCCATCACGCCGACAGTTACGGACCTGCCGTTGAAGCCCAGAGCGTACGCATTGGCGGCGCCCATGGCTTCAAGACCCCAGTCCTTCTTGTATTCGGCAGTCTGCCAGGAGGCAACGGCAGCCTGAACGGATTCAGCGGAGGAGTCCTGGGTGAGGAAGCCGGCTCCCATGTATGCGGCGGAGGCGCTGCCGGCAGCAAGCATGAGGGCGGAAACGGCGAGAGCGACGGCGCTCTTCGAGGACTTGCCCTTGGTTGCATGATGTTCGTCGGTCACGACGTACTGCTGATGAGCTGCGCTCCACTTTGTCTTGAAGACTCGATTCATTTGGTTTCTCCCAAAAAAATGGTCGTGGCTGGTCCTGATGTCAATTGGCCACAAATATGTGTGGCAAGACATGGGAAGAATACCTGACTTTTAAAGCAAACTAACTTTTTGAGAGCCCGTAAAACCGCACGGGCTCTTATTTTTGCGCCTTTTTCTAAATTGTTTTCTTGTTGTATTCCGTTGTCTGTCATGGTATAATTTCCTTAGAAAATCAAGGTCTCTTTGGGGAAAGACTATGTTCGTAAAAATCACCAAAAGCGGCAACGGCAAGTTCTCCTATGTGAAACTCGTGGAAGGGTATCGGGACGAGAAAGGCCGGGTGCGGCACCGCACCGTCAAAACCCTGGGACGCCTTGATGAACTGACAGCCAACGATCCCGACTATCTGGAAAATCTCAAACAGCAGTTCGGCAGTGAACGTGCAAGCAAAAAGCAGGCCGTTGCAGCCCTTCGGGCCCAGACGGCCGAAGCGGTGGCGCAGATCCTTGGGCAAAGTGAGAGTCCGGCAGAGGACTTTCCTCTGCTTCGGTATGGTCACTATGCACTGAAGCAAATCTGGAATAAGACCTTGTGCTTACCCCGCAAATTTGATTACCTGCAAAGCAAGCTCAATCAGAAAGTGCAGTTCAGCTTCAATGCCGCCGCTTCTTTCATGATTTTCAGAAAAGCCATGAGACCGAGCTCTGTGTTGGCCGGTTTCCATGATCAGGATGAGTATCTCGGCGCTCCGCTGCAGGGAATCTCTCTGCAGGCCTGCTACAGGACGCTTGATTTTCTGAAAGAGAACAAGGATGAGATTTTCAACTGGGTCAACCGTCAGATGGACAAGCACTACGGTACTGACAGAGCCACGCTTGTTTTTTATGACGTCACCAATGCGTATTTTGAGGCACCTCTGACAGATGCCGAGATGGAAAACTACCACCAGGATTTTCTGGACAAACTGCAGGCTGCTGCTGAGCAGGCCCGCGCAGAAAAAGAACTTCCGGAAGCGTGTTTTGACGATGACGGCTCCGTTCTGCCGGACACTCTGCCGCAGGACTTCATCGATGCCGTGGCTGATGATCACAATCCTGAATTTTTGAGAATGCGCGGTCCCTCAAAGGAACACCGCTCGGATCTGCCGCTGGTATCCATTGCTCTGGTCATTGACAAGAATGGTTTTCCGATGGACTTTGAGGTTTTCAAAGGCAACAGCTCCGAGTACAGAACCATGGAATCCGCCATCAGAAAACTCAAGGATAAATACAACATCGGTCATGCCATTGTTGTTGCCGACAGAGGACTCAATTCAGCTGAAAATCTGTTGATGCTCCAGCGGCTTGAGCTGGGCTACCTGGTGGCCCAAAAAGTGAGTAATCTCAATGACGAAACACTTAAGCAGATGCTTGATCTGTCGGCCTATCAATCGATTAACGACAAAGATCCTGAAAGCAACAAATACCGCGTTATTGAGGACTGGGAGCGCACCGGCAAGAGCGGCTCAGTCAAATGCTCACTGGTTCTGACCTGGAGCGAAAAACGTAAGCGCCGCGATGAAAAAATGCTTGAGATCTGGGCTGATTTGATCCGCAGAAGAAGCGGGCAGGAACTTAAAACAAGAAAGCCGGCTTGGGCAGGTATCGCCACCACCGACACTAAGGAAAAAAAGCAGGTGATCACCGGTATTGACGAAAGCGCCTTGGCAGAGCGCAAAGCGCTCTGCGGGTTTGCTGCTGTTGTTTATGACGAGTACTGCATTGAGCGGACGGAAATGGCTGACGAGCAGGAGAACAAAGCAAGGGGAGCAGCATCAGGTGCCGAGGTAAATCAGCCGGTTGACAAGGGAGAACGGATACTGAAAACGGGCAAGGAAATCGCCTCGATGTACCACTGCCTGAATCAGATTGAAACGTGCTTCCGGATCATGAAATCCAACATCGGCTTGCACCCGATGTACGTCTGGACTTCCAGCCATATTTACGGCCATATTACGGCTTGTGTACTGGCCCTGTTGCTGCTGAGGCTGCTGCAGGACAAACTGAAAAAGCAGGGAACGCCAATCAGCATTGACACACTGTGCCGTGAACTGCACGACTCAACCGTGATGGCTCAAATCATCGATGACAACCAAATCACCTTCTACCGGTGCGGCTTTGGCCCGAAACTGCGAAAAGGAAATGAGTTGCTGACAGAAGAAGAACTTGGTGCTCAGTACGTTGCCGGCAAAGCACGCAACCACAAAGCTGACATCCTGCAGGCCTGCGGCCTATCGCTGCCGCCTCGGGTGTGCTCGAGGANCGAGGCCGGAACTTGCCTCCTGCCTCGGCACCCGCTTCCCCACCAATCGCTCCGCCGTACCCATGCTCCGTGAACTGGGACAGCGGTAGAAGTACAACAAGAAAATAATCAAAACCAGCCGTTAGACCTTGTGGTTACTGGTTTTGTCGATTTTCTGCTTTAAAACTCAGGTATATGTGTGTCAGCAGTTTGATCGGAGAAAAGTTGGA
Organism: Duodenibacillus massiliensis; assembly: GCF_900128485.1. Lineage (GTDB taxonomy): Bacteria > Pseudomonadota > Gammaproteobacteria > Burkholderiales > Burkholderiaceae_F > Duodenibacillus > Duodenibacillus massiliensis. The sequence goes on along the minus strand of NZ_LT635859.1, from coordinate 71,239 downwards.
GCATCAGCAGGCCCGTTCAAATTCTTTTCGAACTGCAAATGGCCCGTATATTGTGACCGGGCTTTGCTAAACTCCCGAATTACTCAGGGTGGGGCAATGCGTATATGAAACTGTATATACTTGGTTGCCGCGCCCGTTACCGCATTTTCCTAAGGAATCTTCGTCTCATGGTCAAAACAGCGATCCGTGCAGCGACGCTTACGGCGTGTGCCGCCGCATTGTCGGGCTGCTCTATGCTCGGCATCAACTTTTCCGACGACTCGGTGCAGTACGAATCGAGCACGTCGCGTGCTCCGCTGGAAATCCCGCCGGATCTGACGGCCATTCCGAAAAACGACCGCTACACGGTGCCGCAGCGCCCGCAGATTGTGAGCGCGAACGCTGAAGCCGCCAAGGTGGAACTTAACGCGGAAAAAAGCGGTGATAAGCCGGGGTCGCTGCTCCCTGTGACGCAGGTTGCCAAAGTCATGCGCGACGGCCAGGTGCGCTGGGTGCACGTGAATGCCCCGGCGGAAAAAGTCTGGCCGGTGCTTCAGGACTTCTGGGCCACGATGGGTCTTCAGATTAAGGATCAGGACGCGGCAAGCGGCGTGATTCAGACGGAGTGGGCGGAAAACAAGGCAAACCTGCCGCGCGACATCATCCGCGGCACCTTGGGTAAGGTTCTCGACTTCGTCTACGACACGGGGGAGCGTGATCAGTACCGCGCCCGCATGGAACGGAACGACGACAACACCTGCAACATCTACATCACGCACCGTCAGATGGTGGAAGTGTTAAAGGGTAAGCAGGAAGATTCGACGATTTGGCAGCCGGGCCCCTCGGACCCGCAGCTTGAGGCCGAGATGCTCACGCGCCTTGCGCAGAAGCTTGAAAGCGAATTTAACCCGCAGGCTAAGCCCGAAGAGCAAAAGCAGCTTGATGCCCTGGCTGCTGTCAAGTACACCCCGCAGAGCGAAATCGTGAAGGGCGCAGACGGTAAGGCCGAAGCTGTTTTGATCAATGAGCCCTTTGACCGCGCATGGCGCCGTGTGGGCCTTGCGCTTGACCGCTCCGGGTTTGATGTCACCGACCGCGACAGAAGCCGCGGGCTCTTTATGGTGAAGTACCTCGATCCGGACTATGAAAAGGCCCAGAAGCAGGAGCAGGGGTTCTTTACGAATATGTTCGGTAAGGGCTCTGCCGTTGATCCCGTTCCCTATCAGATCCGTCTGCAGCCTGAGGGTGAAAAGACCCGCGTGACGGTGACGGGCGCCGAGGGCCGGGCCGACACCACGGGAGTCGCTCCCAACATCGTGACCCTCATTGGTGAGCAGACGCGCTAAGCCTTTTGGTTTTGCCGCTCGCATAAAAACCGGTGTCCTCAACAAGTGCGGGATGCCGGTTTTTTATGAGACAGCGGTAAGGAAAAGAACATGGGAGATATTCTGAGTTTCAGGCTTAACGCCCGCACAAAGCGCTCACACTACTGGGCGGGGTTGATACTGCTTACGGTCGCGACGACGCTTCTGCAGAACGTGAGCGACGGCCTCTACTGGGTGCAGATGACCGAAAACGCCTGGAATCTGTCGCAGGTACTGATTGTTCTCGCAACGCTCGTTGTCTTTTGCTTCGGTGTTGCGCTTATCGTGCGGCGGCTGCACGATATCGGACGAAGCGGTCTCTGGGTGATTCTGCTCCTCATCGTGCCGGTTCTGGGGCAGATCGGGATTCTGATTCTCGGTTGCCTTGCGGGTAGCGACGGAGCAAACCGCTGGGGGCCGGGCTGGAACGCACCCGCCGGTGAGACGCCCGCGGATCAGACGGTGCGGGCGCTCACGGAACTTGCGGCCCTCAAAGACAAGGGCCTCATTACGGACGCCGAATTTAGAGCTCAGAAAGAACGGATTCTCAAAGGACAGTAAATGCCTGAATTAACGATTAACAAGGATTCGCTTGTCACGATCCGCGTGCGGATGTCGGACCTGCAGGGAAATCTTCTGGAAGAAACGCCCGAAGAGGGTGTGGCGTACCTGCACGGGCACGCCGATATTTTCCCCAAGATTGAAGCGGCGCTTGAGGGCCTTAAAAAAGGCGACAAGGCAAGTGTGCGCCTTGAACCCGAAGACGCCTTCGGCGAATTTGATCCCGACGCGGTTTTTGTGACCGACGTGGAAAAGCTCGGGGACCCTGAAACGATTGTTCCGGGTCTTGTGTTTGACCATGTTCCGGGGGAGGCAAACGACGGGCGGCATTACCGTGTGACGGATGTTGCTGACGGCAAGGCCGTGTTGGACGCCAATCACCCGCTCGCAGGCTGGGGGCTTGCCTTTGACATCACGGTTTTAAACGTGGAAGACACTGACGGCAAGGAAGCTGTGGGGACGGACGATACGGTGGTGCCCTCGTTTCTCGGGTTTGCCGACAAGATTATCGATGAGGGCGATGATGAGGACGACGCTTCTGAAGAATCCCCGGAGCCCGTGACTCGGCACTGATTCTGAGACTCTGCCCAAGATCGGGCCTTCGCGCTTCTATAATTCACCTAAACTAATCAAAATGCGGGACTGCGGTCCCATAAAGCACAACGAACCTTGAGGATTACGGCAATGACGACGCTTCGCCAGGACGAAACCGATGTCAATTTCCTGGACATCAAACCGGAAGATTCCCAACGCTCCGCGATGGCGGTTCAAAGTGAACTTGAAGCAAACCGCCGCGCTTGGGAAAAACTCGTGCGCACGATCGAGTACGTGAAAAAGACGTACCCGGCGGACGCCAAGCTCCTTGAAGACCTTGACGTTGTCCGTCATCACCTTGAAAAGCGTCTCTGAGACGGGGTGCTTAAAAAACTTCTGTCCGGATTCTTTCGGAGTATTTTCTACCGTGAACCAAAAACTCTATCCGCATCCCTTCTTTGCCCGTGAAGGCTGGCCCTTTATCGGCGGAACGCTGATCGTTGCGCTTCTTGTGCAGCTTTTTGCGGGCGGCTGGGCGGCCCTCATTTTCTGGGTGCTCTTTGCCTTTGTGCTGCAGTTTTTCCGTGATCCCTGCCGTGAACCGCCGGCGGATCCCCAGGCTGTTGTGAGCCCCGTGGACGGGCGCGTTATTAAGATCGAAGAGACGGTGTGCCCGTACACCGGGGACAAAGCCCGCGTGATTTCGATCTTCATGAATGTTTTTAACGTGCACAGCCAGAAGGCGCCTGTGTCCGGGAAAATCGACAAGATCGAATACTGGCCCGGGAAGTTTTTAAACGCCTCGCTTGATAAAGCCAGTGAACTCAATGAACGTAACGCTGTGACGGTGACGACCGAATCCGGGGCGCGCGTGTGTTTTGTACAGATCGCGGGGCTCGTTGCCCGCCGCATCCTCTGCTACAAGCAGATTGGGGAAGCCATCTCCCGCGGTGAGCGTTACGGCTTTATCCGGTTTGGTTCCCGCGTTGACGTCTACATTCCCTTAAATTGGGACATCTCTGTAACAATCGGACAGAAAGTCACGGGTGTTGCAACGCAAATTGCGGTGCAAAAGCCCTAACATGAGAGCCCGCTAGTTTTTGTGCGGGCTTTTTCTTCCATTTTGAGCAGTTTTCCTGCTGGAGCCGTCAGCCATGACCGTTACCCGCATCCGCCGTCGTCCGGCACGCACCCGCATGATTGAAGCCGGGCGCCGTAAGGCGCATATTGTGCGTACCCGCGGTATTTTCGTGCTACCGAACCTTTTTACGGCAGCTTCTCTTTTCTGCGCGTTTCTCTCCATCGTGCAGGCGATGGATCAGAACTTCAGTTTCGCCGCTTTGATGATTCTTTTGTCCATGATCTTTGACGGCATGGACGGGCGTGTGGCACGGTTAACCCATACGCAAAGCGAATTCGGCGTGCAGTTTGACTCCATTGCCGACATGACGGCCTTTGGTGTGGCGCCGGCTCTGGTGATGTATAAGTTCTGCCTCTTTGAATTAGGTGGTTTTGGTTGGGCTGCGGCGTTTGTCTTTTGCCTCTGCGCGGGCGTGCGCCTTGCGCGCTTTAACTGCAATGTGGGCGTTGTGGACAAGCGCTTTTTCCAGGGGTTGCCCAGCCCCGCAGCTGCGGCTTTGATCGCGGGCTTTGTGTGGCTTGCGGTGGAAAATAAGCTCCCTGAATTTATCTCCGGACACCTCGCGTGGATTGCGTTTGTTTTAACGCTTTACGCAGGGCTTACGATGGTCTGTAACGCGCCCTTTTACTCGGGCAAAAGCGGCATAAGCTTAAAGTGTGTCCCCTTCTGGGTGATTGTGCTCGGAAGCATCGTCTTTATCCTTGTTTCAAGCCGCCCGTCGCTTGCCGTCTTCATTCTCTTCTGCTTGTACGCTTTGAGCGGCTACGTTTACCAGGCGTATCTCTTCTTTGCGGATAAGCCCAATCCCGTGGTGCCGGGGGAAAAGGAGGCGGTGCCTGCTGCTTCTGCAGCTGAGGAAGAGAAGGCGAAGTAAGCCTTTTCAGGTAAGATTCCCATCGCCCAAGACGTTCTGGGCAAAAAATAAGGGGGTGTTGATAAAGTCGCCCCCGAGAAACCCGCCGCAACGCATTGATTTTTCGTGCGGCGGCGAGTTTTTTTGGCGAAAAAGCTTCCAGCGGGTGCAAGAACTCCCGAACCTATGTGTAGCAAGATGCCTATCACGACAAGCCTGGGGTTCCGGGAATTCAGAAATGTGCCAGACGTACCCCGAAACTTCGCTCGTTTAGCGATACGTCGGTCGAGACTTTCTAGAAAAAACAAGGGGTGTTGTCTCATCGTCAACTGACGACTTTATCAACACCCCCTTATTTTTATGGCTGATGCTTCTGTCTAAACAACCAGCGCTTGAAAGCGCGGGGTTTCCTGACAGTGCGCTCGGCATGAGCGCGTTCTAACGGGTGAAAGTCCCGAGTGCAGGGGGTAGCACCAAGCACATAGCCAAGAGCAAGGGTGTCCGCCGCGAGGCGGGATCTGAAGGAAGCTGGAGGCAAACCACTGACCTGACGTACAGAAACTGCATAAGGCATTTGAAGATGGGTAAGTCTGCTGAACAAGATGAAGCCCGAAGCTACACGGAATCCGAGGTGTAGATGCAGCAGGTACATGGTGGGAAAGAACGCGTTCTTACCCGAGGAGGACTCACGGACTTCAATGCAACAGCATTGTCGGAGTAAAGCTTGCCCTGAGTAGTCAGCAACGGTCATAGTAAGCAGGGCAGTACCTGACGAAGGACCAAATTTATAGGAGTACGGTGCCGTAGACACAAAGTCGCATGGCGCAGAAAACATAAGAAACCTGTCTGAGTTTTGGTACCCACGGAATGGGAAGAGGAACTCAGGAGGGCGCAACGGCCGTGATGGACATGGAAAACACCGCACATACCCCGCCTGCTTTCACGGGGATCACACTTGAAGCGATACTGAGCACTGAAAACCTGCTCACGGCGCTCAAACGCGTCGAGAGCAACAGAGGTGCTCCCGGTGTCGACGGGATGACGACTGAAGAAATTCGAGCGTATATCTTTGCGCATCCGGGCGAGCTTAGGAGTGCGATTCTGACGGGTAAATACCGCCCTTCTCCCGTGAAACGGGTATCTATACCGAAACCTGAAAGAGGTAAATACAGAGATCTTGGAATTCCGACGGTCATTGACCGTCTTGTTCAACAGGCAGTTGCACAGATACTCTCGTACGCTTACGACAATACCTTCTCAGTGACCAGCTACGGTTTTAGAGCGATGCTGGCATTAGATGTCATACTACCTTTCGCCACCCCTTCAACCTTTCATGGAGTGGCAAAACATGCGATATTCGCAGGAGTTCAAAGACAACGTCGTAGCGCGCCTGCTGAGCAAGGAGCTCAGTATCTCTGAAGCCGTGGAGCGGTACTCGATCGGCAAATCAACGATCTCGTACTGGCTCAGGATTGCCAGAGAGCAAGCAGTCTGCGGCACGCTGCCCAACAAAGGAAATCCCAGAGGATGTAAGGTTTTTTGTGTCCAGGCGATAATAGCGCTCCCGTAGAGGGCGCGAAAGGAATCACCGTGGCACACCGTACACCCAAAATAAACGACACCGCAAAATTTACCGACCAGCAGCAGGCCATTCTGAACGATGCCGTAGAGCAACTGATGGAAGCCGGCGGCTTAACGGCCTTAACGCAGGCTCATTTTAACGAAGCGATGAAGATCGTAGCCCAACGCTTCATCAACGCCGCCCTGCAAGGGGAACTGGAGCACCATTTGACACAGGAAGACGAAAATCTCAACGAAGATGAATAGTCGGCTGAGCGCGTTGAAAACAAACGCAATAGGTACAGCAAGAAAACGCTTCACGGCAATAAAGGCGATTTAGAAATCCAGGTTCCCCGGGATCGCAAGGGGACTTATGTTCCCCGCCTGGTACCCAAGCACTCACGGCATTTCAATGACTTCGATGACGCCATCATCGATTTATATGGACGCGGATTGTCTACCCGTGAAATCGCTGAGTTCATCAGAAGTCAGTACCACGTTGAAGTGAGTGCCGAATTCATCAGCACCGTGACGGAAGCTGAGAGCCTTGGTGTGGAAGTAGCAAAGGAGAGCGCCTGATGTTGCCGAGCCGGTGTTGTGACCGGCGCATTTAAGGGATTGCTTCGGGTGTTCGGTACATGAATCCGGATGGATTTGACAAACCGTGTTCTGGCCACCCGTCATGAAAGATTTATTCCGAAGATCTGGGTGAAAAACGGTCTATCTGTTGCTGAAAAACAACAGTAAATAAAAAATTTTGCTAAAAACTACCGAAAAATATAAGGGAATACCCCCCCCCTGTAGACAAGCGAAGAAATTCCTATTCTGCGGGTGTACCGCCTCGATAGGCGGGGGTGCGCGGGGCACACAAAGCGCCGTGCAGAAAAACGAAAATTTTCGGAGTTTTGTTAAATGAACAAGTCTTTTAAGGTCGTCTTCTCCAAGGCGCGCTCTGCGCTGATGGTCGTTAATGAAGCGACTTCTTCCATTCAGGCCAAGGGCACAAAGACGGTGATCGCTGCAGCCGCTGCTGCGATGATTGCCGGCGGTGCGATGGCCGCCCAGTCGACGGAAAAAACGATCGTGATCGATACGGACACGACGGTTGCCGGCGGCACCTGGAGCGCAGTTACAGGTGCCAAGCAGGAATCCGTGACGATCAATGCAGGTACGGTGAAGCTTGAAGGCTACAACGATGCCTACGACGTGCAGGTTCTCGGTGGCTCTGTGGTTATTGACGGTTCCAAGAACACGGGTACGTGGGATAAGGCCGGTTTAGTCGGCTATAACGCTGTGAAAGGTGCCTCTGCTGATGAACCGACCGATTCGAAGACCACGCTCGTGAAGGGGGCTACGGTTACGATTACGGACTCTGCCAACTTCGGTGTCGGCGCACATGCCAAAGAAGGTTATAAGGATGCGAAGTTCGTCTTCGACGGAGCCCAAGTGACGCTCGCGGGTTCTACCAAAGCGAAGGCTTCTGTGATTTTTGCAGCATCCTCCACCGAAGAAGGCAATGCCGTGACATTGGCGTTGACAAACGGCACAACGCTCTCTGTGGCCAAGGATAAGTTCGGTGTTCTCAATACCCGCAAGTTGGTCGTTGACAATGCGGCGATCAACGTAAACGGCTCTCTGAGCGTCGGTGCGATTGCTCAGGGTGCGGACACTGCCACCCTCTTTGCCGGCAACGCACAAAAGACTTCGACCGCTACATTCACAAACAGTACGGTTAACGTCGGCGCCAGCGGCGAGTTCTCCATGGATGATGCCACGCTTGAAGACACTGCTGTTACAAACGCCGGTACGCTGGGTCTTGCCAATCTGACGGTTAAAAACTCCACGCTGACTAATGCTGCCAAGGCTACGCTTGCCCCTGATACGCTCACCATGAAGAGCGGCAAGCTTGTTAATGCCGGTACGTTTGGCGACGCTGCAGGCCCGACCAAGGAGGTCACAATCGGCAACACCGATGTTCTGAATGGTGCGGCAGTTGTCGAAAACTCCGGTAAGTTCTACGCCCAGAAGGTGGTTGTTGACGGTGACGGTGCATTTACCAATACCGCTGCCGGTGAACTGATTGCAGGCTCCGTGGAGATCAAGAAGGGCGGCAAGCTCACGACGGCTATTTCCACAACGACGAAGGATGCCGGCGGCCAGGAAACCAAGGTTAAGAACTATCAGGTGGCTCACACCACGGTTAACGAAGGCGGTGAACTCGCCGTTACGGCGCTGAACTCTGAAAAGTTTGACGGCATTGTGATTTATGGCAACACCACCAGTGCCGCCACTCTGACGTTGAAAGGCGGTCAGGTGACCTACCAGGGTAAGGTGTATCAGGGTAATCTCAAGCTCGGCAGCAATGATGCGGTTGGTCAGCTCACCTTGGGCAACGGTGACTACAAACTCGATACGCTCTCTGTTTGGCATGGCACGATCACTGTAAGCGGGAGCACCGTGAAGTCGACTGCTACGATCGGTCCGGATGCCACGCTGACGGTGAACGCTCTGGATCTCACCAAGGGTGTTCTTGTCAATAGCGGCACGCTGACTGTTACCGGTACGGCGACGGCGCAGGCCGGAGCAACAGTTACCAACTCCGGCACAATCAACGTCGGTGTTGCCAGCCTGATTTCCAAGGTTGAAGAAGCCGGCAGCAACTTTACGGCTACTGCCACTGAATTTGGTACGGCAGCGGGTAAGGCCGGCGGCACGATCGTTGATACAACACGTACCACCGCGATGAAGATTGGCGAACTCAATGCCATTAAGACGGCTCTTGGTATCACTGACTCGGTTAAGACGACCCTGCTTTTTGCCAATTCTTCCCTCGTTGCTAATGACGGCAAGAACCTGACGTTTAAAGCTGTTGACGGCACGAAGAGCCTCAATACGGTCGCAACGTCTGATAATGCTGCAGTAACCTTCTCGAAGGATTCGATGCTCGGTGCCCTTGCCTTTGATTCCACCAAGGTGACGACCGATGTCACGATTACCGGTCCGAGCTCGGGGGCCGTGGTTCTCGCCGGTGACGCTTCCGGCAATGCCTTCACCGGTGTAGCCTCGGGTAAGGCTGTCAATGTTTCCGGCAATGTGACGCTCGGGGCCGGTATTGACGGTGTGACGGACGCTAAGGCCATCAATGTTGCCAATAAGCTTGTTGTCGGCGAAGCAGCAAAGCTCGGTATTGATACGTCTGTCACAGCGAAGGACATCACCAACAGCGGTGCCATCACTGTCACGGGTTCGCTTGCTGCCGCTTCTCTGGCGGGCGGCACCGTGACGCTCACGGGCGGTGATCTCTATGTCGCCGGCACGGCGCCGAAGGCTGAAACCAGGGAGAGGACCTTCGCTCTGCGTGCTGCTGCACCTTCTGCAGAGGAAACGCCGAAGTATGAAACAGCCTTCGCTGTTGAAACCAAGGTTGGTACGGAGGGTACTACCCCTAACTTTGTTGTCTTTGGAACAACGGATACGGCTGTAAAGGCCAAGGCTCTCAAGGCGTTGGAAAGCGCTGAAGTGTCCGGTTCCACCGCTGTCCTCTATGTTGACAAGCATCTCAGCCTGGCAAGCGGCGCTGTTGCTCTCGGCGCTAAGGCCCCGGCCCCGGCCAATAACGGTACGCTGACTTCTGATGTCAATACGGCTGTTGTCATCGACACGCAGGCCATTGCCGCACATAACTATGCTCCGACGGAAGGACTCTTTACCGGTGTGACAGCCAATAACGGTACGCTCAGCGGGGATGTGGTGCTGACGAACCTCACGAACAAGGCCTTCACGAAGAATGCGGACGGTTCGTTCTCTATGCTCCTCGGTGACAACGTAACGGTTGCCGGTCAGGTTGCAACGGATGCGGGCTTCTACACTGCAAGCTTTGATGAGGCCTCTAAGAGCCTTGTTGTTGCTGCAGACGAAACGGAACTCCAGAACCTGAAGGATGCCGGTGTCTACATCGCCGGTGCCGTTGCTCAGGATGTCCGTACGATGACCAATTCCGGCAACCAGCTTGTGCGTGACGTGATCTACGGTAATGCTGCCCATGATGCTTTCAGGGCAGCGCAGGATGCCAAGATCGATGCTTTGGCTGAAAACGGCAAGGCTTTGGTAACGGAAGCCGGTATTGTTATTGATGACGCTTACTTCAACACTCAGAAGGACCGTTTCGATACGACGCAGGTGGGGGACGCCACGCTCAAGGCCCGGCTCGAAGCTCTCAACGCTCAGATGGATGCGATTGAAAATGCAGCTGGTGCCTACGAAGTCGCCTCTCTGAACGCTGCTGCCAACATGGCTGTTGCGGGCGGCGCCTTCACCACGGCTCTGGACATCAACGACCAGGTGACGGCAACTCTGAACCGCCGTACCTCTTTGGCTAACCTCAACGTTTCGCGCGCTGAAGTCGGCATCACCCCCTGGGTTGATGTCTTCGGTACGACGAATGAAGCGAAGCGCCTCTACGGTTCTAACGCTGGCTACGAAGCTGATATCTACGGCGCAGTGCTGGGCTTTGACTACACCGCTCCCTGCGGCAGCGTCATTGGTCTGGCTCTCAACGTCGGTACCGCTGACGGCAACTCCGTGGGCGACGGCGTCAAGGTCGACAACGACACGGACTTCTACGGTGTGAGCCTCTACGCCGCACGTCAGTTCGGTGACTTCAACGTCCAGGCGGATTTGGGCTACACCCAGACCTCCAACGACCTGAAGACCAACGGTGCCTATGGTGCTTACTCCGAAAGCCTCGACGCTGACGTCTTCACGTTCGGTGTGGGTACTGAGTTCCTCGCTTCGGCCGGTATGGTCAACGTTGTGCCGCACGCCGGCATCCGTCTGACGACGATCGATATGGACGCGAGCAAGTTCGGTGCCGACTACGACAAGATGACGGTCTACCAGCTCCCGTTGGGCGTCACCTTCTCCGGCAACTTTGAAGCTGCCGGTTTCAAGGTCGCTCCGATGGTTGACGTCTCTGTTGTCCCGACCTTCGGCGACAAGGATGCCGTGGCTTCCTTCATCGGCCAGGATGTCACCACCCGCGTGGTTGACACCAACCCGGTGCAGGCCAAGCTCGGTGTCACAGCTCAGTCCGGTGCCTGGACCTTCGGCATCAACTATGGTCTGACGGCCGGCGGCGATGACCGCATGAACAACTCGCTCAATGCGAACGTCCGCTACACGTTCTAACCGAAAGGTTTGAACAGCAGTGCTTCCGGTCGCGTTCTGCGGGAAACAGAGCCGGCCGGAAGAGCACCGAAGGGAGAGGGGAGAAAGGAATAACACTCCAGGTGAGATTCTTAATCCCGTATCCAAGATGGTGCGCCAAGCAGTACGAAGTGGTTTCCGATGAGGAAATCCCCGGTTTTGCTTGAGCCGGTTGACCCGAACTCCGAGACTTAGAGTCCGGGCGTCAAAACTCCATGTCAGGCAAATTTCACACCCCGTTTCCCGGTTCGGAAGCGGGGTCTTTTTTCGATTGTTGTGGTGAGAAAGACAATGACAACGTCTGAAGACGCTGCGCCGAACAGAGTCCGCCCGAATTTCGCTTCAGATGACAAACGGCGTCACGCTGCGGAATTGTTTGCTCACGGCTTTGGCTACCATAAAGCGGCCGAAATCCTGGGCTTACCGGTTTATACCGTCAGGGATTGGGCCAAGGCCTACAGGACCGGTCGTTTTGGTCTTGCGTTATCCCGCAACCAGATGCGGCACAGCGAAGAAGACCATGAAAAAGTGATTGAAATGCGTGCGCAGGGAATCTCCTGGAGGGCAATCCAGGCGCGCACCGGGATCAGTGCCTCAACCTGCAGGAAGTGGGTGATGAAACGACAGAGCGAAAAATAGCTGTTTCGAGAATCTCTTCCATCGAGCTCGGATTGTCGGCTATGCAGTGCTCGGTGTCTTCAGATTGGCAGAGGGTTCTTTGGGTAATTCAGGGTATGTCTCTTTTCATTATTATGCTGCCTTGGCAGATCTTCCGGCCGGCGTTATTTGTCAAGACAAATTGCTTGCCTTCCCCGGTGCGGGTGTAACAGATCCCGCCCTGTATGTTTACACCTGCGTATGACACTTCACGGATACCCCTTTGTTTTTAAGGCGAAATGACGGCATTGTCCGTAGCTTTCGTGAGCCTTAATTCCGGCAACACCACGGGGTAGAGGGTTTCATCCTCTGTTTTCTTCCAGGCCACAATCGCACGGATTGCGGCGCGCGTGATGCGGTAGCCTTTGGCGGTGAGCCCCGCAAGTTTCTCTTCAAAGGATTTACTGAACCGCACGATCATGTCACGGCCTTCGGGCCCGGCAATCGTGAGGCCATGCTCGGCGGGCGTAAGAAGCATTCCGGCCGTCATCGTAAAGATCCGCTGCTTGCGGGCAATAAACCAGTCAAGAAACACATCGTCGTGCCCGAGCGCCACGGCAATCTCGCGGGGCGCGGGGAAGGTGCGCGTGTCAATGCTGTGTTCTACCCCCTCCACCGTAAAGTCCGAGAGCACGCCGCTTGCCGCATGCACAAAGAGATTTGTTTTGGCGCGCGTCATCGCAACGTAGAGAACCCGCCGCGCTTCATCGTCGGGATACGTCGTGCGGGAGGCTAAAAGCCACACATTCTCAAATTCGCGGCCCTTGGCTTTATGCATCGTTGAAACCGTCACGAGCCCTCGGGCGGCCGTGTAGGTTTCTTCAAGTTTCAATTCCGTGACGGTGTCCGCGAAGTCCGAGAGATAGAGGTGTTCTGTGGGCGTGAGCCCTTCAAAGGCCGTCATGACGGTCGTCACGTTTTCTACCCAGGGGCTCCCCTGGTAGCGGTCCTTCACAAAGTCCCGGGCTTCATTCCAGACGCCTTTTTCGATGAGCCCACCGGCTCCCGCGCGTTTTTTAAGGAAATGCAGCAGTGTGCGTGTTTCCAGAAGGTCACAGAAGTTAAGCTTCTTTTCGCCTTCAATAAGCCGCACCCTGACGCCCGCATCCGCTAAAAGCACGGCGCAGAGCCGGGCTTCTTCATTGGTGACGGTTAAAAGCGCCGTTGACCCTTTGAGCGTTCCGGCTTTGAGGGCCGCGACAATTTCTTCCGAGATAGCTGCTTCAAAGCCGGGCCTTGTGTGCCGCACAATCCGCACAATCCCGTTTTCGGTTTTCACGGCCCGGTTCGGTGTCGTTTTAAGCCGCCCGTGCAGCATTCCCGCAAAGGCGTCTGCGAGCGTGACAATCGCCGGGGTACTGCGCCAGTTTTCCGTCATCTCATAGCGGGCGGCGTCTTTGTCCAAAAGAAGCGCTTTGAGGTAGTGGGAGTCCGAGCCCCGGAAGGCATAGATGTTCTGATCGTCGTCACCTACGGCAATGACTCTCAGCGCATTATTCGAGTCAATAAGGCTCATCACAAGCTCAAAGTCCTCACGGCTCATGTCCTGCGCTTCGTCAATTACAAGCGTGGTTTTGGCGGTACGGGCCGGATCGGCGCCCCCGGCCTTGACGAGAGCGGCCGCGCGCCTTACGACGTCCCTCGTTTCTTCCAGCGTCCCCGGGCGTCCGAGGAGGTCAAAGGCGTAGGAATGAAACGTCTTGATGTCTACGTACGCGGCCTTTTTGCCGATAAGCTCAATCAGGCGCTTTTTAAATTCGCCGGCTGCGGCCCGCGAAAACGTGAGCATCAAAAGCTGCTCGGGCCTGACGTCTTCTAAGAGCAAAAGGGCGGCGAGCTTATGCACCAGTACCCGCGTTTTTCCGCTTCCCGGGCCCGCGGCAACCACCACAAACTGCGCTTTTTCATCGATGATCGAAAACTGCGTTTCGGTGAGATCTGCAAAGAGCTTTTTAAAGCGCGCCGCGGTCATTCCGCGCCGCATTTCTTCCCGGCGGTCGGCGGCAAAGTATTTGCGCAGGAAAACGTTGTAGTCAAGCGCAAAGTAGTCGTGTACGTAGGTGAGCGCCGCTTCGTAGTCTCTCATCATGAGGTTTGCGTACTCGCCCACGATGTGAATCTGCTGCAGCTTTTGGCGGTAGTAGCCGTCAAGAAGCTTATAGTCTTCGGACCGGTAGCGCCGTTTGGGATCGGTCACAAGGCGTGTGATGAGCATGCCTTGGTAGAGCACCATAAAGCCCCCTTGCAGCCGCAATGCCCCGGCGTCTGCCATAAAAAGGAGCGTGTTTTCGATGTCTCGGACGGTCACCTTCTGACTGTACGCCTGCTGCCGGAAGGCGTCTTCTTCCCAGGCCGTTAAAAGCCCCGTCGTGGAAAAGGCGGTTTCACGGGTGGCGCCTTCCGGGGGTTCCGCTCTGGCGGCTTTTTCAAAGGTCGTGAGAATGAATTCAGAAAGCGCGGCTTTGACGGGCAGTGACTCAAGCGCATCAGCAAAGGTCTCCGCCTTTTTAATGCGCACGACGGACGTTGCGGGAATGGTGTGGAGGTTACTCAAAACGCCGGTCCGCTTCATATGCCGCAGCAAGGTGCCGATTAAGCGCGGCGTGATGCGCGTAAGGCCCGCGGCCCCGGCAGCTGCATTAAGCGCCTTGAGGTTTACTTCCGTGACGTGCTCGGCCTTGGAGAGCTCCGTGAAAAGAAACTGCTCGAGCCTCACGGCGTCCGCGGTCTTCGTGCGGGCGTTTTTCATGAGAACCCCCGCCATGTCGTTTTCGTTACGCAGGATCCCGGCAAGTTTCAGGGCATTTACGGACTCCACAACTTTGTCGACGGGGATCCCGAGGCGGTCTGAGAGGTAGTCGGTGCGCGATTCTCCGGCATCGGCTTTACTGCGGCTGCGTTTGGAAATGAGTGCCTGCAGAATGCGGCCGGCTCTCACGCGGCTTTCATCATCCTGAAAGTAGGGGGAGACTTCCATACGCTGCCGCGCTTCCTCAAAACTCTTGGCAGCGATACTTGTGGCGTAGACGCGGCTCACATTGCGGCCGCGGCGGATGTAGCCCGCGGTTTCCAAGGCCGAAAGCGCGGTTTTAATCCGTGTTTCAAGATCCGGAATCGTTTCCGTGTCCCACCCGGCGGTTCGCGAGAGTTCGAGAGCCGACACCGGGACGCTCTCCTGAGTGCGCGTCATCTGTTTGATCGCGCGCCACACGAGCTGAATATCGGCCTGCGAGAGCTTGGACTGCGTGAGCATCGCAAAGTGGCGGTCGAGGTCATCCTCATTAAAAAGCACGTAGCAGTCGGCTTCAAGGTTCGGATCACGCCCGGCGCGGCCGGCTTCCTGCACGTAGTTTTCAAGAGACGCCGAAATGTCATAGTGAATGACCAATCCCACGTCTTTTTTGTCCACGCCCATCCCAAAAGCGTTTGTGGCAGTGATCACTTGAGCTGCCCCCGAAAGAAACGCTTCCTGATGCTCGATCTTAAGCGCCGCGTCCATCTGGCCGTGGTAGGGAAGGGCCTTAAAGCCTTCAGCAGTGAGCTTTTCCGCGAGTTTTTCCGTGCCCTTGGTGCTTGACATGTAGATAATCGTCGGGCACGGATGACGGGAAAGAAGCTCCCGGACGAGCGTCATCTTTTCCGTGTCGTTTTCTGCGTGCAGCACCTTGTAGCGGAGGTTTTTGCGGGCTTCTTCGGTGGTAAAAAGCTTGAGTTCAAGTCCGAGCTTCTCCCGAAAATACTCGCAGATATCCTGAATGACTTTTTGTTTGGCGGTGGCGGTAAAGCAGGAGACGGCAATCCGGTGCCGCGCGCCCTGAAGCTTTTCAAGCCTTGCGATGAAGTCCCCGATGTAAAGGTAGTCGGTCCGAAAGTCGTGTCCCCAGGCCGAAAAGCAGTGCGCTTCATCAATCACAAAGCGCGCGATGCGGCGTGTTGAGAGCACTCGCTCGATACTTACCGAGCGCAGCTGTTCCGGCGAGATGTAAAGAAGTGACGCCTCGCCTGTGACCACCGCATCAAACGCGCGGGCACGCTCCACCGGGCTTAAAAGGCCGTTTACCGTATAGGCGCCGTCAATACCTTTGGCGGTGAGGTTATCAACCTGATCCTTCATCAGCGACTGCAGCGGTGAAATGACGACCGTGAGAGACCGTGTCGCCTTTGCCTGCATCAGAGCCGGAATCTGAAAGGTAATTGACTTTCCGCCGCCCGTCGGAAAGACCGCAAGCAGTGAGTCGCCCTCTAAGGCTGCCTGCGCGGCTCTTTCCTGCAGAGGTTCTCCTCCGTAGGTGCGGAAAGCCTCAAACCCGAAAATGGTTTTAAGGCCGTGTCGGGCATTAAACGTGCGGCTGCACCAGGGGCAACCTGCGCGGCAGGGCGTGCCGCAGAGCGCGGTTAAGACGTCTTCCGCGGCCGGAAACGTTTTGACGGTCCAAAGAGGGAGCAATTCGGCAGAGTCACCCGCCGCCAAAAACGCGAGCACGAGACCGAGATCGGCGGGCTTAGTTTTAATGAGAAGCGGGAGGTTTGCGTTGGCGCAGAAGGCGTCAGGGAAGGCCTCCCGGATCGTACGGGCAAGGCTCTCCGCTGAGTCCTCGGCCGGTGTTTCACCGGCGTACGCGAAAAACCCCCGGTAGCGAATGTCACGGGAAAGAAGCGCGGCAAGGATTGTGCGGACCGCGGGCGCGAGTTTCTGCCAGGCTGTGAGTTCCTCGAAAAAGAGATCGCGGGCTTTGAGGGCGTCTGTGGCCGGGTTATTCATTTCGCCCGTGAGAAGTTTTTCGTCTTTTAGTAACGCGTGAAAACGCTTTTGCGGGAAAAGAAGTACGGAAAGCGCGAGCGTATCAATCCATGCGTGTCCTCCGGGCACGAGCCCGGTAAGTGCCGTCGTAAAGCGCTTATCGAGCGCAAAGACGTTGTGGCCGCACAAAAACCGCGCGTCTCCGATAAAGCCTCGTACGGATTGGGGGTTGGTCGAGTGGAGCACGTCCCCTGCGGTGTCCGCCGCACCGAAGTCAAGCAGTTCCGTCCCTGTGCCGTTTGTTTCGCAGTCAACGAAAACGACGCGGGCAAAGGCCTGAGAGGGTACTGCAGCCATCGGATCTTTGGCGGTCGTGGTCATGGCGGGATAAACGTGTTGTTATGCTCTGATTGTAGGCGGAATTGCTGTTAAAGCGGCAGATTGGCGGTGAGTTTTGTGCGGCAGTGTTGTCTTGTTGAATTTTGCGTATTAAAAATACGCATATGAAAAATACGCTGAATTAAAAGTTTCTCAACCTGTGGAACTATAGCCGCTTAGGCAGGCGTCGCAGCAGAGCTGGCGGCCGGTGTAACTTTACGGGGACGCCCGCGCGGGCGTTTCGGTCCCACAAACTCCAACTTCTGCTTTCTCGGCCTGCCGGGCTTCTTATGCTCAGGTTTATCGGGGAATTTAACCAAACCCAAAGCCGAAAGCATCTCCATCGTCCCGATCGTTGTATTTACCCACTTTCCGTCGGTGGAGTCAGGAATCGCGTTTATCTCCGCATCCTTCACAGGGCGCCAAGACTGCTCCAGGTCCTCGAGCATCTCGCCGAAAGTCATTTTGTCCAGAAGTTTTGCTTTCTCGGCCCGTCTCAGAATACGGCAGGTCAGCGTTGCGGCAATGAAATTGACGAACTCTTCACCCCACACGGAGAATGCATTCTGCACGTTACTGACGGCATTGCATTCCCTGTATTCGTCCGGTATTGCCCGCATTTTGGCAGTCCTAGAAAAACGGTGCATGGTTTTGCGCTGCTTAAGCAGATTTAACCGGGGGCCAGCCGTTTTCCCCGGGAATATTGAGCCTGGCTCGTGTTGCTTTCGGCCCGCCTGCCGCACCGCCGCAACCGGCATTTCGTTTTGCTCAAAAAGCCGGCCGTTAAACCGGCTCCGAGAGCCCTTGCCTCCCGCTAGAATTGCCCGACACACACCACCATTAAGGCAGGTTCAGTCATGTTCGTGTTTTCTCCCGGCCAGCAGGCCGTTGTTCCCGTCTGGGGCCGCAAAGACGATTACTTTCCGGTGCACCGCATCTACTGCGTGGGCCGCAACTACCGTGCGCATGACCTCGAAATGGGCGGCACGGGTCGGTCGCTGCCGTGCTTTTTCATGAAGCCCGCGGACGCCGTTTTTCCGGTTGCCGACAACGACATCGCCGAGATCCCGTATCCCCCGATGACAAATGATCTGCACCACGAGGTGGAACTCGTGGCCGCAATCGGCAAAGGCGGCCGCAATATTCCGGTCGAAGAAGCGGCGAAACATGTCTGGGGCTGGGCCGTGGCCGTTGACCTCACGCGCCGCGATCTGCAGGCTGAAGCCAAAGCCAAGGGCCGTCCCTGGGAAGCCGCAAAAGCCTTTGACCATTCCGCGCCGATTTCCTATATCCGTCCGGCAGCAAAGTGCCCCGCGATGGATAAGGCAGACGTCTGGCTTTACATCAATGCCGAAAAGCGCCAGAACGGCACGACGGCCGACATGATCTGGTCGGTGGCTGAAGTCATTGCCGAAATCTCGAAGTACTGGGAACTTGCCCCGGGCGACCTGATTCTTACGGGCACTCCCGGGGGCGTTGGCGCCGTCAACCGCGGTGAAACGGTCAACGCCGGCGTTTCCGGAGCCGGAGCCGTGCGCTTTAAGCTTGTGTAGGTCCGCACGCTTTCGTAACTCTTTTTTGGTTGCAGGTGGAGTATGCAGCTTTCCCGCTCGCATGCTACGTTAATCGGGTGCATTGCACCGATCTGCTGGGGAATGAGCGTTCCCTTCGTGCGCCTGGTGTCCGAGCATATCGGACAGCCGGGCGGCATGATTCTTCTGTGCGGGCTTGCCTGCGTGATTCTTGCGTGTATCTTCGGCTGCCCCAGGCTCTCGCACTTTTCCGGCAAATATCTTTTCTTCGGGCTTACGACGGCGGTCGCCTGTGAGATCTGCTTTACGTGGGCTCTGGCACTTTCAGGGGGCGGCACCCAGACCGCCGAAGCCGGAATGGTCAATTACCTCTGGCCGTGCCTCACGATGGTCTTTGCCGTGATCTTTAACGGCCAGAAGGCAAAGTGGTGGATTGTCTTCGGGTTTGTTTCCTGCATTTACGGCGTCTGCACGGTTTTATCCGGCCCCGGGGGCTTTGACTTTATGGCAATGGCCCGCAACATGGAAAGTAACCCGGCCTGCTACCTTTTTGCGCTCGGATCGGCCCTCTCCTGGGCGGCATATAGTTCCATTACGCGGGCGCTCTCGCACGGCGCAAACCCCGTCGTCCTTATCTTTTTCATCAACACCTGCGTTTTTATCGCGATGGCGGCCGCAGATGTCGGTGAACCCATGCATATTGACCTTGAGGGAGGTGTGGTGGTTGCGGTTGCTGCCGTGGTGATGGGCCTGGCGTACGCGCTCTGGACCATCGGCATGATGAACGGCAACATGACGGTTCTTGCGGTCGTGAGTTACTTTACGCCGGTGCTCTCCTGCATTTTCTGCTGGATGTTTCTGGGGGCGGAGCTTTCCGCCAACTTCTGGAAAGGCGTCGGCTTTGTGGTGGCGGGATCTTTAATCTGCTGGGCCTCCACGGTCTTTGCTAAACCGAAGGTCTGAAAAAAGCCGGAGGTCTTTTTTAAGACTTCCGGCTTTGGCACCACGTCTGAAGGCGGTGCTGTTAACGCATGAGCCAGGGCAGGGCGTAAAGCGCCAGAGAAATCACCACCGCCGCTCCCACAATCACTTGCCAGAGGCGGTACTCCCGGTCCATCGCCCGTTTTTCGCTTTCGGTTGCGGGAAGCTCAGCCGCACCTGTTTCTTCTGGAGAGGGCGTCATCACCGGTGCCGTGCCGCGTGTTTTGCGGCAGACGAAGTAAATCACTAGCCCCAGAACGCTCCAGATGATGCCGGTCACAAAGGCGTTTGTGTCAAGCTGCGTCATCATGTAGAGGTAAATGACCGCGGAGACCGGCGCGCCGATCATCAGCCACGGTGCCCGGTAGGGGCGTTCAAGACCGGGGCACTTCCGGCGCAGGGCCCAGGCTGCGACAATGCCGATCACGTAATAGAACAAATCGGCAAAAAGCGAAAGCGACGCAATGTAAATGAGCGAGTCCGTTGCAATCAGTGCAAGCGTCAGAATGCCGAGCGCAATGACCGCAACGTAGGGCGTTTGAAAGCGTTTGCTTGTTTTGGCAAAAACGGCCGGCATCACGCCGTCGCGGGCCATCGTAAAGAGGTAGCGGCTCGTGGTGGCGGTGGAGGCGTTAAGCGTCGAGAAGTCCCCGCCGAAGGCAATGCCCGCGGCTAAAAGTGCGAGCGGAAAGCCGAGAATACCTGCTGCAGCCATGGCGTCGGCGTAGGGAGCCTGCGCGGTTGCCAAGCCCGCGAGCTTGTCAACAGGCGTAATGCCGATCAAGAACCACTGGAAAAGGGCGTTGACGGCGAACACAACGAAGGGCGCCAAAAAGAGGGCCCGCGGAATGTTGATGCGCGGGTACTTGATTTCTTCGCCCATCGCCACACACGCTTCAAACCCGGCAAAGCACCACCAGATCATGCACACGGCTGCGCCGAAACTCATGTCCGCGGATTGCGGCAGGAAAGAGGGTGTCTGCACAAAGGCGGGAAGCGAAATGTTCGGGATCATCGTGAGAAACCAGATGACCGCCACGCCCCAGAAAAAGAACATGAAGCCGTTTTGCAGCCTGCCCGCGATTTTGACGCCGCAGACGTTCGCGACAATAAAGCCGAGCGTCACAACGAGCGCGAGCGCAACGTCCGAGACCGGAAGCGTGTAACCGAACGCGGAAAAGAGAGTTTTGAAGTAATAGCTGAAGGCAAGCGCTTCGCCGCCCGTCACAGCCACAAGCGAAATGATGAAGTTCCAGCCCGCCAGAACGCCCGCTGCGCGCCCAAGGCCGAGCGAAGCAAACTGGTACGTGCCGCCTGCGTAGGGAAGCGCCGCGCCCATCTCGGCGTACAAAAGCGCCGGATAGATGCTGATCAAGAGCGCCGCCAGCGTTGCGAAAATGACGCTTGAGCCCATCGAGCCCACGATGTTGGAGCCCACGGTAAAAAGGCCCACGCCGATCACGGACCCCGCGGTAATCGTGACGGCCTCGCGCATGCCGAAGCAACGCCTGAGGGCCGGATTGTTTGTCTCCTGCATTTGTGTTGATACTCCCTGGCGGCCGGGGTAAATCCGCGGCCTTTGTTTTTTTTCGTATCGGAGATTATCAGGCAGAGGCTGGGCTCAGGGTTTTGCCGTGGGCGGGCTTCTTCGAAAGTCAAGCGGGCTGGGAAGTTTGCCCTATGCGGGCACGTGCAGGAAAGTCCGCCGCTATGAAAAAAAGGAACCCGTTTGTCAGGTTCCTTTCCAGACAGCTTAGCCGATCGCCTCAATTTCTTCTGAAACCGTGAGCCACTCTTCTTCAATCTTGGCGACTTCATCGGCAAGCAGACCGCGCTCCTTCATCACCGTCTGCACTTCTTCGGGGGCGGCGGAGGCGTACCAGCCGCTGTCGGCGATCTTGGCATCAAGTTCCGCAAGTTTCGCGTTCCCCTCATTCATGCGCTTTTCAAGGTCCGCGAGCTTTTTTAAAAGCGGTTTTTTAAGGGCCGCTTTTTGCGCACGCTCCTGCGCGGCCTGGCGGCGCTCTTCCCTACGGTTCACCTGAGGTTCGGCCTGAGGCACGGCACGGCTCTGACGGTCGGCTTCCAAAACGGACTTTCGGTGTTCGAGCACAAGCGCCGCGTAGTCGTCGAGGTCTCCGTCGTAGGCGCCGCAGCTCCCGTCATGCACAAGGATCAGACTGTCGCAGGTGCTGCGAAGGAGGTGCCGGTCGTGCGAGACGAGAAGCAATGCCCCCTCAAACTGCGAAAGCGCCATCGTAAGCGCCTCGCGCGTTGCCATATCCAGGTGGTTTGTGGGTTCGTCAAGAACGAGTAGGTTCGGCTTATCCCAGGCAATGAGCGCGAGCGCCAGACGCGCTTTTTCGCCCCCTGAAAACGTCCGGATTTTGGTGTCGGCAAAGTCCCCGGAAAAGCGAAAGCGCCCGAGCCAGTCACGAAGTTCCTGTTCGCGCACCGTGGGGGCCTTGTGCTTAAAGACTTCAAGAGGGGTGCTCTCAAGATCGAGTTGCTCGAGCTGATGTTGGGCAAAGTACCCGATCACAAGACCCTGGCCGCGCCGCAATGTGCCTGACATGGGCTCTAAAGTCCCGGCAATCGCTTTGATGAGCGTGGATTTGCCCGCGCCGTTCACACCTAAAACACCCACACGGTCGCCGCTTCGGATCGTGAGCGTCACGTCTTTTAAAACGACGTGTTCGCCGTATCCGAGGGTGAGATGCTCGATGTCGATCAGATGCTCAGGCGTTCTTTCCGGCACCGGAAATTCAAAACGCCATTCGCGCCGCGCACGCACGGGTTCGACGGCCTGCAGCTTATCGAGCATCTTGATGCGCGACTGCGCCTGACGGGCCTTCGTTGCTTTGTAGCGGAAGCGCTCAATGAAGGCCGCAAGGTGCGAGGCCTGCCGTTCATAGGCTTTGGCAGCCGCATCCTGCAGGCGCATTTTTTCAATGCGCTGCGTTTCGTAAAAGGAGTAGTTGCCGCCGTAGCGCTCAAGCTTTCCGTTTTCAATCGCCCAGGTGGTGTTGGTGGCCCGATCCAGAAACTCACGGTCGTGGCTGATGATGATAACGGTGCAGTGCACGCGTTTAAGCCACGCCTCAAGCCAGATGAGGCTGTCCATGTCAAGGTGGTTGGTGGGTTCGTCCAAAAGCAAGAGGTCTGCGGGGCGCATCAGGGCGCGCGCCAAAGCCAGGCGGTTTCGCCAGCCGCCCGAAAAGCTTTTAACCAAGGCCGTTGCGTCCGCGGGCAGAAACCCCAAGCCCCCCATAATGGTCAAGGCCTGAGCGCGCACGGCACCTTCGTTGACTTCCGCGAGTTGTGCAAGCGCTGCGGCTTCCCGCATCGCGTCACCGGACTCTGCGGCTTCTTCGGCTTCCTTTTTGGCTGCCATGAGCGGCGCGTGGCCGCTTAAAACGTAGGCAAGTGCCTCTTCGTCAGTTTCAACGACGGACTGGGCAACGTGGGAAATGCGCTCTAAGGGCGGCGCGTCAATCGTGCCTGCTTCCGGCGCGAGTTCCCCGAGAATGGCGGCAAAAAGAGAGCTTTTGCCGCAGCCGTTTTCGCCCACAAGCCCCACGCGGTCGGCGGCATCGGCGACCGCCGTGGCGTGTTCGTAGAGAATGCGCGTGCCGCGCGCGATGGTGACGTCGTTGAGTCTCAACATAAACTGCGTTATTCAGCTGCTTTGAGGTGGTTACTGAGATCTTCGGCCTTTACCATAAAGACCATGTCATCGCCCCCTGATGTGGTAAGCCACGTGACGGGAAGTTCCGGCCAGATCGCTTCAAAGGCTTCACGCCCGTCGCCGATTTCGATGACGGCGATCCCGTTTTCAGTGAGGTGGTCGGCAAGCACCGGCATCATGCGGCGCATGATGTCCATGCCGTCAACACCGGCGCCCAAAGCAAGCGCCGGCTCATGCTGGTATTCCTTCGGCAGCGCGTCCATCGCGGCCTGCGTCACGTACGGGGGGTTGCTGATGATGAGATCGTATTTTCGGCCCTGCAGATTTTCAAAGAGGTCGGTCTCAACGAGTTCCAGCGTGTCTTCCATCCCGAAGCGCTTGCGGTTGATGACCGCAACGTCCAAGGCATCGGGGCTCACGTCAGCGCCCGTCACTTTAGCGTTGGGGAAGGTTTCAGCGGCAAGAATCGCAAGACAGCCGCTGCCCGTGCACATATCGAGCACACTTGTGACGGACTCCGGATCCTCGATCCACGGGGAGAGGCTTTCTTCAAGGAGCTCCGCAATGAAGCTTCGCGGAATCAGCACCCGTTCGTCCACGTAGAAGCAGTGCTCTGAGAGCCACGCTTCCTTAATGAGGTAGGGCACAGGCTTTTTCATGTGCACGCGAAGATCGATGTTGCAGAGCACCTCTTCAAGTTCTTCGGGCGTTAAATGCGCTTCCCAGAAGGCCTGCAGGCGGTCAAAGGGGAGCTTTAACGTGCGCATCACAAGAAAGGTTGCTTCTTCCCAGAAGTCCTCGGTGCCGTGCCCGAGCGAAATGGAGTTTTTTTCCATTTCCGTCATGGCCCAGCGGGTCACGTCGCGAATGGTGAGTAAATTGGCAACGGGTTGATGGGGCATGGCAGTGTTCCTCAGGAAAAAAGCGTTTTGAGTGTGTCGTGGTAAATGGCGGCAAGACGCTCTACGTCACGCGCGTCAATCCTTTCATCAACCGCGTGAATCGTGGCGTTCACCGGCCCGAATTCTACGGTCTCCGGACAGATCCGGCTGATGTAGCGGGCGTCGGACGTCCCGCCCGCGGTGTTCAGAGCCGGCGTTACACCGGTTTCTTTGGTGATCGCTGCGGTAAGCGCCGCGGTGAGTTTGGCGGGCGTTGACTGGAAGGGCTCGGCAGACAACTGCCACTTGATTTCATAACGGATGCCCGCCTTGTCACAGACATCCGTCACGGCAGCCTTCAATTTTTCTGCCGTCCACTCGGTGTTAAAGCGGAAGTTAAAGGTGATGACGCATTCACCCGGAACGACGTTTGTGGCGCCCACACCCGCATGAATGTTGGAAATCTGAAAGGTGGTGGGTCCGAAAAAGGTGTTGCCGTTGTCCCAGACGCGGGAGGTGAGTTCGGCTAAAACCGGTGCCGCCCGGTGCACGGGGTTGTCCGCAAGATGCGGATAGGCCACATGGCCCTGCTTACCTTTGACGGTGAGTACGCCGTTTAACGACCCCCGGCGGCCGTTTTTGACGGTGTCGCCGAACACTTTGCTGCTGGTGGGCTCTCCCACGATGCAGGCGTCAATCGTGACGCCTTGTGCCTTCATTTTTTCCACCACAAGGCGCGTGCCTTCATCGCCGTCACCTTCTTCGTCACTTGTGATGATGAGCATCAATGTGCCCGGGTGATCGGGGTGTTCCTCAGCAAACCGCGCAAAGGCAACAGCTGCGGCAGCGTCGGAACTTTTCATGTCCGCCGCGCCCCGGCCGCGTAATTCGCCGTCCTTAACGGTCGCGGTAAACGGGGGCGTTGCCCAGCGCGCGGGGTCCCCTGCGGGCACCACGTCCACGTGCCCGGCAAAGGCGTAGACGGGGCGGCCGGAGCCGTGCGCAAAGACCGCGTTTGTGGTGCCGTTTGGCGTTGTTTCAACGTCCGCGGTAAAGCCCGCGGGCGAGAGAACGTCGGAAAGAAGCCGGATCGTGCCGGCTTCATCGGGCGTCACCGACGGGCAGTTGATGAGACTTTGGGCAAGCGAGAGGGCTTTGGTCATGGCGGGGAATAGAAAAAAGCGGCCGGGCATGCGGCCCGGCCTGATCTCTGGAAAGATTAGTCGCGCAGCAGTTCGTTCACTGACGTTTTGGCACGGGTCTTCGCGTCCACGCGCTTTACGATCACAGCGCAGTAGAGGCTGTGGGTGCCGTCTTTGGAAGGCATCGAACCCGGGACCACGACGGAGCCCGCGGGCACGCGGCCGCGGTAGATTTCGCCTGTGGCACGGTCCAGAATCTTCGTGCTCTGACCAATAAAGACGCCCATCGAAATCACGGAATTTTCTTCCACGATGACGCCTTCGACTATTTCACTGCGCGCACCGATAAAGCAGTTGTCTTCAATGATGGTGGGACCGGCCTGAACGGGTTCAAGAACCCCGCCGATACCGGCGCCGCCGGATAAATGGCAGTGAGCGCCCACCTGAGCGCAGGACCCCACTGTTGCCCACGTATCAACCATCGTGCCTTCGCCCACGCGCGCACCGATGTTGACAAAACTCGGCATCAGAATGACGCCTTTTTCAAGGAAGCACCCGCGGCGGGCCACGGCGCCCGGCACAAAGCGCACGCCCGCTGCCGCGAAGTCTTCTGCGGAGGCCCCGGAAAACTTCAGAGGGACCTTGTCGTAATAAGCGGCAGGGCCTGCCGTCATCAGGGTGTTGGGTGTGAGGCGGAAAGAAAGGAGCACCGCCTTTTTGATCCACTGGTTCGTGACCCAATTGCCGTCGATTTTTTCGGCGACTCTGAGCGTGCCGTTATCAAGCCCTGCGATCACGGTTTCGACGGCGTCCTTAAGTTCGACTGTCGCGTCTTTCCATTCGCTTCTGCTGTCCCACGCGGTGTCGATCACGCGGATGAGGTTCTGGTCGGTCATTTTCGTTGACTCCCTGTTTTGTTGTTTGTTAATCAGTAGTGTTCTTTCACAAAATCGCGGATGCGCTGCGCGGCTTCGAGCCCGAGCTCTGGTTCCGAGACAAGCGCCAGGCGTACGAAGCCGGCCGCCGGATCAATGCCGTTGACGGGCCGGGAAAGGAAACTCCCGGGGAGCACCGTCACCGCTTTTTCGCGGTAGAGCTCGCGCGCAAAAATCTGATCATCTCCGGGCGTTTTGACCCAGAGGTAAAACGCCGCTTCCGGCATCGGGGCTGCAAGGACCGAGGCGAGCACCGGCTGCGCCGCTGCAAATTTTTCGCGGTACAAACGGCGGTTTTCGATGACGTGCGCTTCATCGCTCCAGGCCGCGATGCTAGCCGCCTGCACCGTAAGGCTCATCGCAGAGCCGTGATAGGTGCGGTACAGGAGAAAGTCTTCCATGAGGCGGGCGTCGCCTGCGGTAAAGCCGCTTCGTAAGCCCGGGGCGTTGCTGCGTTTGGAGAGACTCTGAAAGACGATGAGGTTTCTGAAGTCGGTGCGGCCGAGTTCTTTGGCGGCCGTTAAGGCGCCCAAGGGAGCTTTGCCTTCTTCAAAATAAATTTCGCTGTAGCACTCGTCGCTTGCGACAACAAACCCGTAGGTGTCGGAAAGCTCAAAAATGCGCTTCCAGTCAGCTAAGCGCATCACGCTTCCCGTGGGGTTGGAGGGCGAGCAGACAAAAACGACCTGGGTTTTGGTGAGCACCTCGGCGGGTACCGCCTCAATATTCATCCGGAAGTGATTTGCCGGTGTCAGGGGCACAAAGTAGGGCTTCGCACCCGCCAAAATCGCCGCGCCCTCATAGATCTGATAAAAGGGCGTGGGCATGACGACATACGCCTCGCGCGTACTGTCCACCGCCGACTGCACGAAACTAAAGAGCGCCTCGCGGCTTCCGAGGCACGGCAGCACCTGGTTTGCCGTGAGCGTCACGCCGTAGCGCTTTTCGCACCACGAGATGACGGCCGCCTTAAATTCGGGGCTGCCCGCTGTGCCGGGGTACTTTGCAAGGCCCGCGAAGTTTGCTGCCAGGGCCTTCGTAATGCACTCGGGCGTCGGATGCCTGGGTTCTCCGATTCCGAGCGACACCGGGTTGAATGCCGGGTTGGGTGTCACACCCTCAAAGAGTTTTCGTAACCGGGCAAACGGGTAGGGACGGGTTTCGCGCAGGCGGGGAGTTGTCACGGGCGTTAATCCTCTTAACCGATGGTGCGCATTGGGTTGTTGTCGGCAAAGTGCGGAAGGTCCACCGTGGGCTGCGGCTCCCAGCCGGGTTTGCGGTGTTCGGCGCGCACGGTCGTGTAGATGCCGCCGCGGACCCACCAGCGGGCTTCAAGGCGCATAAAGCGCGGATCGGTCTTTTCGACGAAGTCGTTCAAAATTCTGTTCGTGACATCCTCGTGGAAGTGCCCTTCGTTGCGGAAGCTCCACATGTAAAGTTTGAGCGCCTTCAATTCCAGGTTCTTCTGATCCGGAATGTAGTCAAGAACGAGCGTTGCGAAGTCAGGCTGGCCCGTGAGAGGGCACAGGCACGTGAACTCTGGGATTTCAATATGCACGAGATAGTCGCGTGCGGGATTGGGATTGTCGAACGTTTCAAGCGCGCGGCTTGCGGTGGTTGACATGGATAAAACTCCGTCACACAAAAAGTGGAATTGGGAAACGGTTTCCCGTTGGTAATCCCGCATTATATGGGCGGATGCCTGAGGGCATTTGGGCGGTTTGGCTTAGGGGTGGGAGGGAGTGCTCTCTGAGCTGAGTGCGGTTGTCGAAGTCAGGGAGAAGTCCGAATGAGCCAGCGTTCGTTGGAAAAAAGTTGCCTAAGGGGTGTGTGCAAAGCCTTGAAAGCCGCGGAAAATATGGGGTTGATAGAGGCGTACGAAGGTGGAAATTTATAAAATTATAACTTTCAGTAACCATTGAGCGGGCCATTGAGTCTCGACCTGCAAAAATGAATAAAACGTATCGAGTAATGCTTATCAACCTCACAAACGTGTCCCTAAACAACCCGTGCTTGAAAGCGCGGGGTTTCNACTCGGGCGCAGTTTTGCGGGGACTGACTTTCACCACACAACAGCCGGCGCTTTCAGCCTTACTTGTCATCCGGGTTATCAATCCTGCAATACCGCTTTTGCCCAAACTCTTGCCGTATCCGGCTCTCTGAAATGCTTTGTATGAGTTCTTCTCCACAATGACGGTGCCGGCCCAGCCGAACACCTGGTTAATCACTTCGCCGTGCAGGCAACGGCGGGTTTGCGCCTGGCGGCGGTACAGATCCGCAAGTTTTGCCTTTGTTGCCTTATAGGTCTTGGATTCCTTCCAGACAATCTTTTTTCCTGCGACTTTAACGGTGCCGTCCGCGTTGTAGCACTCCCAATTCGTGTCTCTGCGGGAGCGGTCCATGGCACGTAAAAGACGCGCAATCTCCTTTTCCTGAGAGACAGTGCCCACGCTCACCAAAATCTTTTGCTGCCACTCGGGGCTGTAAAAAGTCATGGTCCTCGGGCCCGGGTCAACAGCCACCTTGAGATCCTTGGGAGCATAAACGTGCTTGACAGGCGGTACGCCTTCGACAATGAGCTGAACAAAGTAGCGCATACGGCCGCGGATCATCCGCCGGACAAGACGGCAGTATTTGACACGCTTAAAACCGGACGGATCTGTTGCTGAAAGAAGAGCTTCTTTCTGCCAGGCATCCGGCGCTTCAGCCTTTATCACTAGATCCAGAACCTCGAGCGTCCACGTCTTGGCCTTCCAACGCAACCCTGTTTTGTTTGATTATCCCTCAACGCTGTGCAAGCCCCGTTTAGCACTCTTAAACCGCGGCTGACCGCCCTGATGAAGCAGCCAGCGCTCAATGCCCTGCCAGACACGTGTGGCAATTTTCTGCGCTTCGTTGATGCCGATGCGCTTTGTAAAGCCGCCCTTGGCACGGTGCTCTTTCACGACATCATGCAGGGAATACTCGGAAAGGTGGGCGGACTTCTGAATTTCCTTAAACCGCTTGTTGCGGTCTTTGCCCTTGGGCATCGCGGCCGTCAGCTTCCATGCTTCAGTGCTTTTCATGGCGCGCACGCGTTTCTTTGCCGTTCCGAGAACAGCATTGAAGAGCTGGCGTGCATCGGAGAAGTAGGTCTCCAGTGCACTTTCCTGATCCTCTCCGGTTTTCAGGCCCAGCTCGATGACAAAGGACGGTGTGCGCGATTTCATAGCGGCCTAATATACCTTAAGCGAAAACTATGTGCATGGTTTGGCTGCGTTTGGGCCAAGATTAAAAAATTTCGAAAGCCCGCATTCCTCCCGGGGCTCAAGCCCCGGGCTTCCTGCGGGAAATTCTGTGACGCCGCACGCGTCACTGCAGTACACGTGGCTTAGAACCGGAAGCTACACCTCGAAACTCAACGGCCTTAACGCCTTCCATACGGAAGCAAGCAACCGGCATATCGGGAGCGTCTCCGCGGGCTTAAAGATGAAGGCTGACTTTAAGTTTGAGGAAGGCCGCATCCTCCGCCCGCGGATGGACGTTTACGTGCAGCCCAACTTCCGGGACACGGAAGCCGATAACGTTGTGACGGGGCAGGGGTTGACGAGTACTGACCATGTGCGGCCTGAAACCATCGGGGATCTCTCCTACGGCGTGTCCGCGGGCCTGAGGTTTATCACCGGCGAGATGTTCTCTTCCACGTTAAGTTACAGCTTCAACGGGTCGGATAAGAGCGAAAACCACGCGTTTATGCTCAATACGTCCTGGAAGTTCTGAGTTTGACAGGCGTTTAAAGTCAGACGCCGCCCGTGCGGCCGGTCTTTGTTTGTGGACCGGCTGCCGGGCGGTTTTTCGTTTGCTGCGTAAAGACGAAAGCCGGTTCAGGGCCCGTTAACCGCGGCAGCCTCCCGGAAATCTGTTAACGTACCGCCCGAGATCGGGGTTTGTCCCGCTCATTTCCGTCTTTTCCTTAACCGTCAGGTTCCATTGCCGTGCGTCTGCGTCAGCTCAAAATCAGCGGGTTTAAAAGTTTTGCCGATACCACGGTGATTGAATTCCCGGGGGCGGTAAGCGGCATCGTGGGCCCCAACGGCTGCGGAAAATCCAACGTCATTGACGCGATCCGCTGGGTCCTGGGCGAGGGGCGCGTAAGCGAACTCCGGGGTAAAGGTTCGATGAGCGAACTCATCTTTGCCGGATCTCAGGGGAGACCAGCGAGCTCCCGCGCAAGCGTTGAGATGGTTCTCGACAATAACGACGGGTCGGTGAAGGGTGCCTGGGGGCGCTACGGAGAAATCGCCGTGCGGCGCGTGGTGACCCGTGACGGCACAAACGCCTACTTTATTAACGGCCAGCAGGTGAGGCGCCGCGACGTTCAGGATATCTTTATGGGCACGGGCCTGGGGCCGCGGTCCTACGCCATCATCAGCCAGGGGATGATCAGTAACTTCATCAAGGCAAAACCCGAGGAACTGCGCGTTTACCTTGAAGAAGCCGCGGGCGTGAGTAAATACAAAGAGCGCCGCAGGGAAACCGAAACAAGCCTTAATTCCACACGCGCCAACCTTGAAAAGGTCGCGATGCTGCAGGCCAATAAAGCCGAGGAGGTGGAGCGCCTCACCGCCGAAGCCGAAACCGCGCAGTCCTGGAAAAAACTGGACGACGAAAGAGCGCGCTCGGAAGAGATGTGGTACTTCCTTCAGGAGCGTGACGCCAAGAATTCAACCGACAAACTCTCAGCGCAGATTGCCGAAAAAGAAAATGCCCTGATTTCGGCTAAAGGCGAAGCCGCAAAGCTCGTCGCAGAAGAAGCGGGCTTAAGAGAAGCCGCCCGCAAAAAGCGCGAAGCCGCCGACAAAGCCCGCGAAGCCGCCTGGCAAGCCAATGCCCGCGTGACGGAGGCCGAAGGCAACGTCCGCCACATCATCGAGCAGCGCCGAACGCTTGAAGAGCGTATCTCTCAGACGCAGGCCGCACTTGAGCGCCGTAAAGACGCAAAAAAAGAGGCGGCTGAACGTATTGCGATGCTCTCTGCCAAAATCGAGGAATTAAATGCGCAAGCGGAAGAAGCTGCTGCGGAAGCTGAGGCTCTTACGGACGAAGTCGAAGAGCGCGCCGCGCAGTGCGAGGAAGCGCGCTCACGCTATGAAGACACCCGGGCGGATGCGCAGGAAGCGGAAAAAAGCATCAGTGTTGTGAGCGTTGAAATCGAATCGATGCAGCGCGAAGCGATTGAACTTGACCGCCAGAAAGAAAAATTGGAGGGGGAAAGGAAAGCCTCGGACGCTCCCGACGAAGCCGCGGTCGCCGAGCTCGGCGAAAAGCTCAGTGAAAAGCGTGCGGCGCTTGACGAACAAAAGGCGGTTATGGAGGACGTGAGGGCGTCCCTTGAAGAAAGCGAAGCCGTTTTAGAAGAAACCCGCGAAGAAAAAACGCGGATGCAGGGTGAGGTCAGCCGCAGTGAAGCAAGGCTTCAGACCCTGGAAGCCGTCCAGGCGAAGGCGCAGGCGGAAGGCAAACTCCCCGAGTGGCTCGAAAAAATGGGGTTAAGTTCCGTGAAGCGCTTTTTTGAGCGCACGATGGTTAACGCGCAGTGGGCTAAGGCCGTTGAGGCGGTTTTAAGCGTGCGGTCGCTTGCGATCGGGGTTTCCGACCTCGCGCGTGTGGCGGGGTTTGCGCTTGACGCGCCGCCCGCGCGGCTCGTGTTTTACAACACGCTTTTTACGGAAAAGGCAGAGGCCGTGACGCCCCCGGCAGGGATCGATTCCAAGCCCCTGACGGACTTCGTCACAAGCTCCGATCCGGCGGTGGCGGCACTTTTGACACTATGGCTTGGGACGAGCCTCACAGCTCCCGATCTTGCGGCGGCCCTTAAAGTGAGGACGGATTTGCCTGCCGGTGCCCGCTTTGTGACGCCGGAAGGCCACATCGTTGAGCGCGACAGCGTGAGCTTCTGGGCCGAAGAAAATGCGGCCGCGGGCCTGATGAGCCGCATCGCGGAAATCAAGCACTTAACGGAAGCCCTCGCGCAACTTAAGGCACAGTTTGAGGCCGCGGACGCCGCGATGACGCGCGCCAAAGCCGCGCTTGACGCCGACCGGCGCGATTTGGACGAGCGGCAGCAAAGTGCCGAGCGCCTGGAAAGTGAAGTGCATGCGCTCGAACTTGACTATTCGCGCGAAAGCGAAAAATTGGCGGCCTGGAAAAACCGCCGGGGACAGATTGAAGAGACCTTAAAGGAACTCACGGCCCGCGCCGAGGAACTGGCGCGCCGTCAGGAAGAAGCCGAAGGACGGTTTGAGACCCTGGACGCCAAACTTTCGGAACTGCAGCAAAAGGCCGGGGACGCGCAGACGCACCTTGAAGAAGCCGAAGAAGCGCAGGCGATGACCCAAGAGCGGCAGCGCGCGGTGCAGGCGAAAGCCAAGAGCGCACAGATTGAGGCGCAGGCCACCAAAGACCGTCAGACCGACGCCGAACGGCAGCTTCAGGATGCCGACGGCGAAATCGAAATGACCGCCGCGGAAATCGAGGAATTGCGCGCGCAGTTTGAGGGCCTGGATGAAACCGCAGAGCGTGAGGGGCTTGCGGCCGTCATTGAGGAGCTTGAGCGCTTTAAGGCCGCGGAAGCTGAGGCGCTTGCGGCGTCAGACGCTGCCGAAGCAAAGCTCGCTGAAGCAAGCGAACGCAGCCGCGCGTTAACCGCAGAGCAGGGGCCGCTACTTGAAGTGATCGGTGACCTTAAAACGAAGCGCCAGGCGGGTTTGACGCAGACCGAAATTTTCACCGCGCGCCTTAACGAACTCGGTTCCGACCGTGAAAAACTCACGGTCGAAGCCGAGACCGAGCACTATAAGGCCTCTCAGATGAAGGCCCGCGTCACGAAGCTCGCGGAAAGTATGGCGGCTTTGGGGCCCGTAAACCACGCGGCGCTCGAAAATCTCGAGCAGAGCAAAAAAGCGATGGAAGAGACCGCGAGGCAGGTGGAGGACCTTGAAAAAGCGATCAGAAACCTTGAAGCCACGATCCGCGAAATCGACACCGAAACCCGCGGGCTTCTCAAATCCACCTTTGAAGCCGTAAACGCCAACTTTGCCGAAATGTTTACGGCGCTTTTCTCCGGCGGCACTGCGCGCCTTGAGATGACCGGAGACGAAATCCTTGAGTGCGGTGTGGAAGTCATGGCGCAGCCCCCGGGCAAGAAAAATAAGACGATTATGCTTTTGTCGGGCGGTGAGCAGGCCATGACCGCAACGGCACTGGTGTTTGCGATTTTCCGGCTTAATCCGGCTCCCTTCTGTCTTTTGGACGAAGTTGACGCCCCGCTTGACGAAGCCAACCAGGACCGCCTTGCGCGTCAGATCGTGGCGATGAGCAGCTCCACCCAGTTCATGATGATTACGCACCACCGCGTGACGATGGAATACATGGGGCAGCTTGTGGGTGTGACGATGCGTGAGCCCGGCGTTTCCCGCGTGGTGAGCGTGGACATTGCCGAAGCCGACCGCATGGCGCAGCATTAAGGTGGGTTTTCTTCGCCTCACAGAAAATTTTTCGGTTTTTCCGTCCCGCCGCTTTCCCGCCGCGCTCCTTTCTCTTATGATTCGTCTGATTTGCTTGGCAAAGGGAACAAAGGGAATCTTTTTGCGCGCACAGTGCGCGTGTAAGTGAGCCCTCTGCTGAAATAAAGAGCACAGAAAGAACACAGGGTATACGTTCATGTCGTTTCAAATCGAGCCGTGGCACATTGCGCTTGCTGTTGCCGTGATCGGCGGCGGGGCTTATTGGTTTTACCGTCAGAAAAACGTCAAAACCGATAAGGAAGACCGCAAAATCCTTGACGAACTGCGCAATCAGAAGGGGAAAAACGACCCCTTAAAGGGCGAGGTCGATCCCGATCAGGAAAAACTCAAGGACAAACTCGCCGCCGACGAAGAAGAGGCGCCGATGCTCTCGGCCGCAGACCAGATCATGCCGGAAGTGAAGGCTTCGGCCGCTGCGGAGTCTGAATCTGCGCAAGCCCCGGAAGAAAAGCCAGCGCCCCGTGAGCCCGAACAAAAGGAACTGAATTTCTCGCAGACTTCGGTTGAAGTGCCGCGTTACGTGCGTCCGGCCGGACACCGCCTCGCCGAGATCGACGAAGGGGTTGAGGCGGTCGCGCACTTTACGCCGGAAGCGGGCGAATACTTTACGCCCGAAGCGATTGCGATGTGTGAGGCCGCGGTGAGGGACACCGAGATGCCCTTCCCCTTAAACCTCAGCTTCTTCAATGCCGATACGGGGCTTTGGTCGGCGTCTTTGCCTGCCGGCTGCCGCACGTGCTCTCAGATTTACCTCTCGGTGCAGACCGCGGACAGCCTGAAAGGCCTTGACAGCATGTCGGCCTCCCGCTTTATTTCGCTGGCTGAGCGCCTGGCGATTGACCTTCCGGCCGAAGCCGAAGTTCCCGACGGCGAGACGATTCTTGCAAAAAGCGAAAAAGTGCGCCGCATCGTGGAGCGCTTCTCGCAGTACCTCACCTTTAAGCTCGTGGGGTGCCGTGACATCGATGATTCGGCGCTGAATCAGGCGGCCGTGGCCTGCGGTTTTTCCTACACCGAGGGGCACTATGAAAAGCGTGAGGGCACGCAGACCGAACCCCTGATCGTGCTCGGACGCATGCCCGAATTTAAAAACGAACTAGGACTTGCGTTAAACATTGCGCTCTCGGTGCCGGCCTCCGACCCCTTGGCGCAGATTTTCAGTGTCGCCAACGACCTTGCGGCGCGCTTGGATCTCGAATTGACCGACCAGCTCGGCGCTCCCATGGGAAGCCGTGCTGCCGCGGGTGTCGCGCGTCAGCTTGCTGAGCGCTACCGCGAAATGCAGGCTGCGGGTGCCGCTGCCGGCAGCGCCCGTGCGCGCCGCATTTTCTCGGTTGTCTGAGTCCGTCCGTTAAGAACATTAAAAAGCGCGCGGCCGTGTAAACCCGCGCGCTTTTTTCTGAGATAAACCATGCAGCAAGATGATTTGTTTGATTCTGCCAAAGTCGTGACGGTGCCCGAAGACGCCGCGCGCCGTGCGGCGGAACTTGCCGAAAAGCTCAACCGCTGGAACATTGAGTACTACGTCAACGACAATCCGTCGGTACCGGACTCCGTGTACGATGCCGCCTTTCAGGAGCTTGAAAAGCTCGAAAGCGAGTATCCGTCCTTAAAGACGCCGCATTCGCCCACACAGCGTGTGGGGGGCGAAGTGCGCAGTGACCTCGCCAAAATCACGCACCGTGTGCCGATGCTCTCCATTCACACGGAAACGGACTTCTCCGCCCAGGGGGCCTTTGCCTTTGACGGGCGCGTGAGAAAGGAGCTTGATCTCACCGACGCCGACCGTCCCGTTCAGTACGACTGTGAACTCAAGTTTGACGGCCTTGCGGTCAATCTGCATTACGTGAACGGCCGTCTCACCTCTGCCGCCACGCGCGGTGACGGTACCGTCGGCGAAGACGTTACCGCGAACGTCCGCACGATCCGCTCGATTCCTCTGGTGGTGGACGCCAAGGCCGTCCCTGAAGTGATCGAAGTGCGCGGCGAAGTGATCATGCACAAGGCGGACTTTGAAAAGTTGAATGACCGGCAAAAGGCCGCGGGCCAGAAGCTCTTTGTGAATCCCCGCAATGCCGCGGCAGGTGCTTTAAGGCAGCTTGACAGCCGCATTACGGCGGAAAGGCCGCTGCACTTTTACGCCTACAGCGTGGGCGAGATTTCAGACGCCTCCTGGGTCAAGTCGCAGTCTGAGCTCCTTGACAAACTGAAGGCCGCGGGTTTTCCGGTGGCCTCTGAACGCCGTGTCGTTGAGGGCCCTGCGCCGCTCGCCGAATTTCATGATCACGTGGCCCAGATCCGGGAGACACTTCCCTTTGAAATTGACGGCGTTGTCTACAAGGTGAATTCCTTTGACGAGCAAAAGCGCCTGGGGTTTGTGGCGCGGGAACCGCGCTGGGCCTGCGCGCACAAGTATCCGCCGCAGGAAGCTTTGAGTGTCGTCAAGGCCATTGACGTGCAGGTGGGCCGCACGGGCCGCATGACGCCGGTCGCGCGTCTCACGCCCGTCTTTGTGGGGGGCGCAACCGTCACTAATTCAACGCTTCACAACGCCGACCATATTGCCGAGCTCGGCCTCATGATCGGAGACACCGTCGTTGTGCGCCGTGCCGGAGATGTGATTCCTGAAATCGTTCGGGTGCTCCCCGAAAAGCGCCCTGAGGACGCACGGCCTTTTGTGATGCCCGCGGTGTGCCCGGTCTGCGGCAGCGCTGTCGTGCGTGACGAAGAAGAAAAAGACAGCCGCTGCACCGGGGGACTCGTGTGCCCCGCGCAGATGAAGTTGTCCCTTGTGCACTACGCCTCGCGCCGCGCGATGGGCATCGACGGGCTCGGGGAAAAGATGGTGGACGTCCTTGTTGACAAGGGGTTGGTAAAAACGCCCACGGATCTTTACCGTCTCGAGATCGAAGACCTTGCGGCTCTGGACCGCATGGGCACAAAAAGTGCCTCAAACCTTGTAACGTCGATTGCAAAGAGCCGCAGCACTACCTTCGGGCGCTTTATCTTTGCGCTCGGCATCCGCCACGTCGGGGAATCCACCGCCCTGGACCTTGCGGCGCACTTTAAAACGCTTGACGCTTTAATGAAGGCCGATTGTGAGGCCCTCATGGAAGTAAGCGACGTGGGCGAAGTGATTGCCGAGTCGGTGACGGCGTTTTTTGCCGAGGAACACAACCGTAAGGTCATTAAGGAACTCGTCAATGAAGGCATCACCTGGCCCGTGATTGCGGCTTCCGAAGCCAAAACGTCGGAAGTGGCCGGTAAAACCTTTGTTCTCACGGGGACGCTCCCCACGCTTTCGCGCGATGAAGCCAAGGATATGCTGATTGCCGCGGGCGCCAAGGTTTCGGGGTCTGTTTCCAAAAAGACCAACTACGTGGTGGCCGGTGCTGAGGCCGGAAGCAAACTTGAAAAGGCCCGCGCGCTAGGCGTTCTTGTGATTGATGAAGATGACTTAAGGCGCCTTTTGGGACAGACTGAAGGCACAAAGACCCCGCCGGTGGGCACAACAGGATCGCTTTTTTAGGAAGAAAAAATGGCAGACGCAGCAAACGAAGAGTTTCAGTTTTTATCAAACCGCCCCGAACCCTTCGGGGAAACGGATCTTTTCCCGGAAAAAAGCGATGAGAATCTCTGGGAAGTCTGGGAAGCAATCGGCTTTCAGAGTAAAGAAGAGCTCGGCCGCTTTATGGGGGGCCTGGCAAAGGCCAATGAAAAGGAAATGCTTGAGGTGGGGCGCATGCTTGCCGAGCGCACCAAGGCCGGTGTGCCGCACCCGGTGTGCTGTACGCAGATGCCCCCGAAGAACCCCGTGCTGATGATGCGCTTTCAGCTCGAAGAAGGCAATCAGTTCGGCGTGCATGAGCCTGTGCCCCTGATGCCCGGGATCGAGCGCACGGTCCGCTACGTTGCGGCACGTCCCTGGGAAAAGCGCCCGTGCGGGGATGTGGCCTTTATGGTGGCGCCTGAGAGGGCCGTCACCGCCATGGCTCCCGTGATGGAAGCACGGCTTCCCGAGGATCAGCTCGGCAAAGATGTGCCGGTCGTTTTTTCCGCGGTGGCACTTACGGCAGAAATCATCCCTGCCGGCACGAAGTTTACGGACGGAGAGAATAAGGCGACGGGTCTAGCAATGGGGGACGCCGTGTTTCTCGTTCCTACGGACTATCCGGCCTATTACGACGGACGGGTGCTTGTCAAGAAGGTCTTTAACAGTGACTACTGCGGGCAGCGCTGCTTTGCCGTGCAGGCGGAATGTATCCGCGCCGAAGGGGCTGCACCCTTTGAAGTGCATCTTTTGATTTCCAGAAAGCTCTTGGGTGAGCGTCCCGCCGTGGGCGACTATATCGCGGGACGCTTCTGGCTTACCGCCAGCGCCTAAGGCAGTGTCTCAGGCGGGGACCGTGCGGCGGCTCTGAGCTGTTTTTGCCCGCTTCATGCGCTCTGTGATCGCGTGCAGATAACGGCCGGCCGATTCTGCATAAGCGGCCAGTCGCCCGGGCGCCGCAAGTAACGGGAGATCAGCGTATTGCGGCTGCCCGAGCACTGTTTCCGCGATGAAGACGGTTTCTGAGAAAAGTCCCGGCCGGCTTGTTACGGCAAAGCGTCGGGAGGCGGGCGAGGGAAGTGCCGCCGCTGACGGCGCTCTTAAAAGAACGACCGGAATTAAGCGGCGTTGAGCAAGGTTGCCGAGTACCGCAAAAAGCCGGTAGAGGTCAGCGTCCGTTTCGTCCGTGACGGCAACAAAGAGGCACCGGACATCGGCTTCGCCGGAAAGCACGGTTTCCAGACACCACAGAGCGCTTTTGACGGTGGCGCACGGACTCACGAAATGCCCTCGGGCTTTGGGGAGTGCCGCGCCGGACCCGGTCGTCACAAAAGCCGCGCGCGTCTTACCTGCAAAGTAGTCAAAGAGCGCGGGCGCCAGGTGCAGGGGCGCATCAAGCTCAATGACAGGAATCTGACGGGCTTTTTCGCACGGATGGCGGTTTTGTAAAACGGTACTCATGACGCTTTTCGCAAAACGGATCGTTATGAACCGCATTGTGGTGTGAGAGAAGCGACTGCTCAAACGGAAAAACTCAATGATTGATCTTCTGCTTCTTGTGGCGGAGACCGCTTAAAACCGCGATATTTTGGTGCTGACGGATTGCTGATGCTTTGCGGGCGGGCTTTGTTGTTGGATTTGCCCTGAGGATCAATTCCTGCAAAAACGCGAAGCGGCTGTTTGACTTTTGTCAGATAAATGCCAAAAGAAGGGGCGAGAGGAAGAGCTGTCCCGTTGCTGTCGGCGCCGAGGACAGATGGTGCGGCATCTTAAGCGCCTCGTGAAGGACGGGCCCGGTGTTAGCGCACCGGGCTTATCGCTTCCGGAACTTTGTTTTTGTTCGTCAGGACAGCGAATTGTTCCGGCAGGCTGTGATGAGATGTTCTTCGAAGACACTACAGCAGTCATTTGCTGCGGGAGGACGCTCTTTTGCGCGGCGGTTTTTCTGCTGCCAGATATTCTTCCATCGTACGGAATTTTCTTTGGGCAAAGACGGCATCGAAGTCCGCAAGCATGTCCAGCGCAAAGCCGCACTGCAAAAGCCCGCGCAGCGAAATCTGACCTGTCCGTTCAAACAGCCGGTACGTGGGGAGCTTCAGTCCCGCCTTCGCGGCAAAGGCTGCCTGTGTGAGGTTAAGTTCCAGGCGTCTGGCCTTAACGCGCCCGGCAAGTTCGCTCGCAACGTCGGGCGGCGTTTTGGCTTTAATTGACAACATATTATTGTTAGAGCTAGAAAATCCATTTATTTGATAATATTTTATTATTTATTTGTATTGCGGAAGCCGCGGAAAAGGAAAGAGGAACACGGAATCGTTGCCTTGAAGCCTCAGATCGGCCGCGGTACCGCCGCCGAAACGCCGGTGCGGGGGGCTCAGGATTTCGCCGCTTTGCAGAGGCTTGATTTTTAGTGCTTTCGGCGTGTAAAATCACACGTTTTCTGATCTCGGGCGTGTGTTCCCGCTTCAGAAAAAACATATTCCCGACGCCTGGTACGGGCGTCATTTCAAGCAAAAGAGGAAAAAATGGTTGTTATTCGTCTCTCCCGCTCCGGCGCCAAGAAGCGTCCGTTCTTCAACATCGTTGTGACCGAATCCCGTCACCGCCGCGACGGCCGTTTCAACGAACGCATCGGCTTTTACAACCCGATGATCGCCGAAGGTCCGCAGCGTCTGACCTATCAGGAAGACCGCCTGAACTACTGGGTTGAAAAGGGCGCCACTATGAGCGATACCGTGGCCCGTATCATCAAGACGGCCAAGAAGGCTGCCGCCGCTGCTCCGGCTGCTGCTGAATAAGTTTTTCGGCAAGAAGGGTTTGCGTTTTAATTAACGCCGCTCCGACCGCGGACCATGCCGACTGCCTCGCCGTGCCTCCCGTGTCAAAGCACACTCGAATGCGACAGCCGACTTTCCTCTTTTGAGATGAGTCCGGTATCTACCTTCGGTGCGGATAGTTAAACAAAACCCTCAATGAACCGATAAACCGGATAGCGGTCTTTGCGCCTTCCAGTAAGGACGCCAAGGCCGCTTTTCTTTTGCCCGTCATTTTTTAGGAACACGTGCCATGACCGCATCAACTCACGAAACACTGACGCCGCCTGAAGACCTGGTGCCGGTAGCCCGTACCGCAGGCGCTTACGGCGTCAGAGGCTGGGTGCGCGTGGTGCCCCTGGGAACGGGGGAGGCGCTCATGGAAACGGACGACTGGTGGCTGCAGGATCTCCGGGGCAATGTGAAGCCCCTCACACCGGTTGAGATGAAGGCGCACGGTGACGTTTTGCTCGTGCGCTTTGAAGAGAGCACGAGCAAAGAGGACGCCGACCGCATGAAGGGCCGCATTGCCGTGCCGCGCGAGCACTTTCCGGAACTCGAAGAGGGTGAACACTGGGTGACCGATATTGAAGGTTCGAGTGTCGTTAACCGGGAAGGGGAGAACCTCGGAACCGTGGAAAGCGTGGTGGATAACGGCGGTCAGCAGGTGTTGAAGATCGAATTTACTGCAGAGGGCAAAAAGCGCATGCGCCTCATACCCCTTGTGCCCGCCTACGTGGAAAAAATCGATACGGAAGCGGGCGTGGTGCACGTTGACTGGCACGCCGACTGGGATTAACCGCCATGCGTATTGACGTTATTACGCTTTTTCCCGAGATCTTTGC
Source organism: Duodenibacillus massiliensis (assembly GCF_900128485.1). Lineage (GTDB taxonomy): Bacteria > Pseudomonadota > Gammaproteobacteria > Burkholderiales > Burkholderiaceae_F > Duodenibacillus > Duodenibacillus massiliensis. Next base: position 30,337 of record NZ_LT635859.1, on the reverse strand, counting down.
CTCGATCACCGACTACGGGATCAGTGCCCGCGCGATGAAGCGGGGCCTTTGGAACATTCACTTCTGGAACCCCAGAGACGTCACCGAGGACGTTCACAGGACGGTCGATGACCGGCCCTTCGGGGGCGGCCCCGGCATGGTGATGATGGCTGAGCCTCTTGCAAAAACACTGGAATATGTCCGCGCGTCCGGCAACAGCGGCCCCGTGATTGCGTTTTCGCCCACAGGCGAGCGTCTTACCGACGCTTATGTCCGCAGTTTCTCCTCGCAGCCCGCGGGGCAGATGGTGCTGGTGTGCGGGCGCTATGAGGGCATTGACGAGCGCTTTCTTGAGACCTATGTTGACCACACCGTCAGCCTCGGAGACTTTGTGCTGTCAGGCGCAGAACTTGCAGCCTGTGCGCTGATTGACGCGGTGGTAAGGCAGTTGCCGGGGGCCATTAAGGAGCTTTCGGCTTCTGACGAATCGTTTTCGACGGGGCTACTTGACGCACCGCACTACACGCGGCCCGAGGTTTGGCGGGGCAAGGGGGTGCCCGAGGTGCTCCTCACCGGCCATCACGCCAACATCGCGCGCTGGACGCGTGAAAAATCTTTGAAAATCACTGGACAAAAGCGTCCGGATTTGATTAAAATCGCGCGTTCACTCGGACGCTTGTCGTCTGAAGATGAAGCGTTTCTGCGGAAAAATTAATCCGCGGAAAAATTCTTAAAGCCCGGGGCGGGCGTCAAACCCTTCCCGGAACATGAAACCCCATCCTCTGGACGGTCTGTCAGAAACGACAATTTCATGAGCCGCCGAATGATGGTAACGGAGTTAAAGATGAATCTCATCGACAAACTGGAACAAGAAGAAATCGAACGCGTCAGCAAGGGTAAGACCTACCCGGACTTCCAGGCCGGCGACACTGTCAGCGTTCTCGTCAACGTGATCGAAGGCAACCACAAGCGCACTCAGGCGTTTGAAGGTGTTGTGATCGCCCGCCGCAACCGCGGTCTCAATTCGTCCTTCATCGTTCGCAAGATCTCTTCCGGCGAAGGCGTTGAACGTACGTTCCAGCTTTATTCGCCCACGATCGCCTCGATCGAAGTGAAGCGCCACGGTGCCGTGCGCCGCGCCAAGCTCTACTACCTGCGCGACCGTTCCGGCAAGGCCGCTCGCATCCGCGAACGTCTCGTCCGCAAGGACGCGAAGGCTGCCGAATAATCCGTTTCGGATTCGGGCAATCGAGTCTCCGGTGGAAAGAGATTTCTGCCGGGGATTTTTTTTGTCTGTAAAGACTGAAACTAATTATTTAAGCCTAGGATAAATCGCTTACTTCTTTGGTAAGCTCAACGGCATCTTTTGTGTGGGCCGACACAAAAGGAAGGCTCTTAACCGAAGCCATCCGCGGTATTCCCACCGCGGACAATGCGGCAAACCGAGGTTAACCATGGAACTTTCCCGTCGTTCGATGATCGCTGCCGCACTGGGCGCCGCTGCGCTGACGGTGCCGGCTTTAGAAGCCGCCGCCAAACAAAAGACGCCTTTACAACCGATGCCTGTGAGCAGCAAGCGCCGCGTGCTCATCCAGTCAAGCTCGCGCTACCACAAGTCGGGCTACCTCGATTTTGCGGGTGACCAGTACGAACTTCTTTTCCAGAGTAAGAAACCCGATCTGCTTTTCATCCCGTACGCGATGGTCGCGGGTACCTACGGCGACTACGAAGCCCGCGTGCAGAAGGCCTTTAAGCCCTTCGGCCACAAGGTTGTGTCCATTCACAGAATTTCCCGCAGGAAGCCCGGGGTTTGAGCCCCGGGAGGAATGCGGGCTTTCGATTTTTTTAATCTTGGCCCAAACGCAGCCAAACCATGCACATAGTTTTCGCTTAAGGCATATTCAGCCGCTATGAAATCGCGCACACCGTCCTTTGTCATCGAGCTGGGCCTGAACATCGGAGAGGATCAGGAAAGTGCACTGGAGACCTACTTCTCCGATGCACGCCAGCTCTTCAATGCTGTTCTCGGAACGGCAAAGAAACGCGTGCGCGCCATGAAAAGCACTGAAGCATGAAAGCTCACGGCCGCGATGCCCAAGGGCAAAGACCGCAACAAGCGGTTTAAGGAAATTCAGAAATCCGCCTGCCTTTCCGAGTATGCCCTGCATGATGTCGTGAAAGAGCACCGTGCCAAGGGCGGCTTTACAAAGCGCATCGGCATCAACGAAGCGCAGATAATTGCCACACGTGTCTGGCAGGGCATTGAGCGCCGGCTGCTTCATCAGGGCGGTCAGCCGCGGTTTAAGAGTGCTAAACGGGGCTTGCACAGCGTTGAGGGAAAATCAAACAAAACAGGGTTGCTTTGGAAGGCTAAGACGTGGACGCTCGAGGTACTGGATCTGGTGATAAAGGCTGAAGCGCTTCTTTCAGCAACAGATCCGTCCGGCTTTAAGCGTGTCAAATACTGCCGTCTTGTCTGGCGGATGATCCGCGGCCGTATACGCTACTTTGTTCAGCTCATTGTCGAAGGCGTNGGCCCGCCGATATCCGTATCGGCGGGTTTTTCGCTTTTGGTGTTTGTGCCTAAATGGTGCCGTATCGGCTCAAGAAAGTTGAAATTAAGCGGAAAGAGAAGGGGATCTTTGCTCTGAAGAGTCGTCCTGCAAGGCAAAATGAGCGGGCAATAATGCTGTCGGTTACGCACTGACGGCTCATGAGACTAACGGGAGATACAAGATGGCTCTTAACCGCCGCTCGCTTTTGACCGCAGCTTCCGCCGGAGCTGCACTTTTGGGAACAACCGTGTCGGCCGCCGAAGCCGCACCCGCCGTACCTGCCTTTAAGGCGCCGACCGCGAAAAACCCCCTTTTGCTGTGCTTTAACGAAAATCCCCTGGGGATGAGTGCCGCTGCCCGTAAGGCCGCCGCGCACGCCACGGTGCAGGGCTCTCGCTATCCGTTTTTAAGAACGGAAGTGTTGAGAAAGGCGATTGCCGACTACATGGGCGCAAAGCCTGCCAACATCATGCCTTCGCACGGCTCAGCTGAAGCAATCCGCGCTTCCATTGAAGCCTACAACACGCCTGATGTGCAGGTCGTGGTGCCGGAACTCACTTACAGTGACGGCGCCGACACGGCCCGCAAGAACAATATGAAGGTGACGACCGTTGCGATGGGCAAGAACTGGTCGATCGATATTCCCGCGATGAAAAGCGCGGTAGCGGCACATAAGGGCCACTCGATCGTCTACTTTGTGAACCCCAATAATCCCACGTCGACGCTTGCCGACAGCAAGGCGCTTCTTGACTGGATCCGCAGTAAGCCCGCGAAGACCTTCTTTGTGATCGACGAGGCCTACACGGAGTTTGTGGACGACCCGAAATTCGTGTCCGCGACGACGCTCGTAAAGGAAGGGTATGAAAACCTCGTGGTCTTAAAGACCTTCTCCAAGATCTTTGCCATGGCCGGCATGCGTCTCGGGTTTGCCTTTGCGCACCCCAAGACCATCAACCAGATCCGCCGTCATGTCGCCTACGACGTCATGATGAATATCTGCTCGATTGAGGCAGGTCTTGCTGAAATCACCGACAAAGCGTTCATTGACTTCAGCCGCAGCGAAAACGCAAAGGCCCGCAAGCTTCTGTGCAAAGCGCTGGACGAGCTCGGGATTGAATACCTTAAGAGCCAGACAAACTTTGTCTTTATGAACTTGAAGGCCCCCTTAAAGCCCTTTGCCGAACGCATGAAGGCTGAGCACATTTTGGTGGGCCGTCCTTTCCCGCCGGCCGTGGAGTGGTGCCGCGTCTCGCTGGGCACCCCCGCTGAGACCGCGTACTTTGTGAAGAAGCTGCGCGAATTCCGTCAGAAGGGGTGGGTGTAACAGCGTAATGCCGGGGTTCTCTGAATCACCCCGGCTGTTACTCCAAAAGAAAAGCGCCGGAAGATTTGTTGGCTTTCCGGCGCTTTTAAATTGCGCTTGAAATTACTGAGGCTGACTCGTGGTGGGCGGGGTCACGGTCTGCGGATGAAAGAGCGCTTCAACGTCGATCGCGTCCATCACGTACTTTGCGCCGCAGAAGGAGCACGTGACTTCAATCGTGCCGCGCTCTTTGATGATGCTTTCGGCTTCGTCTTTACCGAGGCTTTTGACGATGCTGCGGATGCCGGCCATCGAGCAGCGGCACTGAAACTTCGGTTTAAGTTCCTTGGAGACCGTGGGATTTAATTCCCAGAAGAGGTGGCGCGCGAGCGTCATCGCATCGTCGTTAAGAAGCTCTTCGCGCGTTACGGTATCGGCGTAAACCGTGATTTCAGCAAGTGTCTCTTCGGGCGTTTTTTCGCTGTCGCCGCCCTTGCCGCCGGTGTTGGCAACATGCTGCAGGAGAATGCCGCCGGCACTGGTTTCGCCCGCGGCAAGCCACAGGCGCGTGCTTAACTGATCGGACTGCGTGAGAAAGCTCTCCAGCGTCTTCGCAACGGTTTCACCCGTAAGCGGCACCACGCTCTGGTAGGGCTGCTCGCCCGCCGCACGGTCAGCGGCATCGAGAATCATCGCGCAGCGGCCGTTACCGTGAGCGTTCACAAGGTCCTTAAAGGTCGCGTTTTCAGGCACTTCCTCGGCCTTCACGTTCATCTGGGCGGTCGCGCGCACCGTGAGCCCATCACGGACTTCAACGAGCGCAAGCCGCACCGGGCCGTCCCCCTGGATCTGCAGTATGACGGACCCCTTGAACTTAAGGTTGACGGCAAGCATAAGGGCTGCACAGGTGAGTTCCCCGAGCATATGCGCAACCGGCACCGGCAGGTGCTGATTGCGGATGATGTTCTGCCAGCATTCACCCAAATGCAGAACCTCGGCGTGGCAGTTCTTGTCGAGAAAAAGAAGTTTTACGAGTTTGTCGTCGGCCATTCGTTGTTTTCCTTGTTGTCGCCCGGATTGTGCCCCGGAGCGGTTGTGCGGCGCATCTTAAAATATATAGGGGCACTTGAGGCTGTTCTCAAGAGGAATGCAAAACGGGAGGACAATGGCGGTTGCTACTCCGGTCACAGAATTTCCCGCAGGAAGTCCGGGGCTTGAGTCCCGGGAGGAATGCGGGCTTTCGAAATTTTTTTAATCTTGGCCCAAACGCAGCCAAACCATGCACATAGTTTTCGCTTAAGGTATATTCAGCCGCAATGAAATCGCGCACCCCGTCCTTTGTCATCGAGCTGGACCTGAAAACCGGAGAGGATCAGGAAAGTGCGCTGGAGACCTACTTCTCCGATGCACGCCAGCGCTTCAATGCTGTTCTTGGAACAGCAACGAAACGCGTGCGCGCCATGAAAAGCACTGAAGCATGAAAGCTCATGGCCGCGATGCCCAAGGGCAAAGACCGTAACAAGCGGTTTAAGGAAATTCAGAAAGTCCGCCCGCCTTTCCGAGCATGCCCTGCATGATGTCGTGAAAGAGCACCGTGCCAAGGGCGGCTTTACAAAGCGCATCGGCATCAACGAAGCGCAGAAAATTGCCACACGTGTCTGGCAGGGCATTGAGCGCTGGCTGCTTCATCAGGGAGGTCAGCCGCGGTTTAAGAGTGCTAAACGGGGCTTGCACAGCGTTGAGGGAAAATCAAACAAAACAGGGTTGCTTTGGAAGGCTAAGACGTGGACGCTCGAGGTACTGGATCTGGTGATAAAGGCTGAAGCGCTTCTTTCAGCAACAGATCCGTCCGGCTTTAAGCGTGTCAAATACTGCCGTCTTCTCTGGCGGATGATCCGCGGCCGTATGCGCTACTTTGTTCAGCTCATTGTCGAAGGCGTACCGCCCGTCAAGCACGTTTATGCTCCCAAGGATCTCAAGGTGGCTGTTGACCCGGGCCCGAGGATCATGACTTTTTACAGCTCCGAGTGGCAGCAGAAGATTTTGGTGAGCGCGGGCACTGTCTCTCAGGAAAAGGAGATTGCGCGTCTTTTACGTGCCATGGACCGCTCCCGCAGAGACACGAATCGGGAGTGCTACAACGCGGACGACACCGTTAAAGCCGCCGGAAAAAAGATTGTCTGGAAGGAATCCAAGACCTATAAGGCAACAAAGGCAAAACTTGCGGATCTGTACCGCCGCCAGGCGCAAACCCGCCGCTGCCTGCACGGCGAAGTGATTAACCAGGTGTTCGGCAGGGCCGGCATCGTCATTGTGGAGAAGAACTCATACAAAGCATTTCAGAGAGCCGGATACGGCAAGAGTTTGGGCAAAAGCGGTATTGCAGGATTGATAACCCGGATGACAAGTAAGGCTGAAAGCGCCGGCTGTTGTGTGGTGAAAGTCAGTCCCCGCAAAACTGCGCCCGAGTCAGCACGATCCCGAAACGGGAACGTACCGTAAGAAGGCTCTTTGGGAGAGAAGTCATCAGTTGGGAGACACGGACTGGTACATGGACCGCGA
>NZ_LT635859.1:0-23797 GCF_900128485.1 Duodenibacillus massiliensis | reverse complement strand
TGCGGATCCCGCCACTGACAGCTACGATCTGAAGGCTGAGCAATCAGCGCTTGCGAGGCACAAACAAGTCTCAGGGAACGCCGGATCGATAGTGCAGTACAAACCAGCGAATCGGCAAGACGAAGCAGTCCTTCGCCGGAACCGACGGATCGAGCTGATGAAGCCCGTCCCCGTAGAGCGGTTGCGTTTTAAATGTTCCTGTGGTGCAGGGGACGCCCGGGCAGAGGAGGCCTTAAAACCTTTGCCTGTTGCGGGAAAGCCTGCACCGTGTCAGGGAACCCCGCGCTTTCAAGCGCGGGTTGTTTAGCTGAACGATGCAGTGACTGATAAAGGTCCAGTATCAGATCTGTTGACTCTTTTTCGGGATTGTTTCGGACTGCAAATCCGAAGCGGCAGAAAGCCTGCGGATTGCCATAATTTCGTGCAATGAAGATGCCGCTGCAGATGGAGTCCTTTGCCGTGCCTGCAGCGAAGGAGAAACCAAGTGACCATTGATCTGCACATGCATTCCACCGCAAGTGACGGGACGTTAAGCCCGACGGAACTGATGCGCTTTGCCGCGGAGTGCGGCTGCAATACCGTGGCGCTCACTGATCACGATACGGCGGCGGGAGTGTCTGAGGCGCGCTCCGAGGCTCACCGTCTCGGTATCCGCTTTATTGCAGGCATTGAAGTGTCGTCTCTTTGGGGCGGGCGTTCGATTCACGTGGTGGGGCTCGGCATTGATGACACGAACCCGGTTCTTACGCGTAAGGTCAGAGAATTTGAAGTGAGCCGCACGCGGCGCGCTGCACAGATTGCAGAAAAACTTGCGGCCCTCGGAATCCCCGGAATGCTTGAAAAGGCAACGGCCTTTGCGGAAAACAAACTGAACGTCTCGCGCGTGCATTTTGCGCTGGCACTCTTAGAAGCCGGTGCCGTGAAAAACCAGCAGGAAGCCTTTGACCGGTATCTAGGGGACGGAAAACCCGCTTACATCATGGCCCCGTGGCCGACGGTAGCTGAAGCGGTTGACCTTATTCACACCGCTGGCGGTATTGCCGTGATGGCGCACCCGGGCCGCTATCACTTTAAAAATGACTGGACGGTGGACGAACTCATGAAGGACTTTGCCGCAGCCGGGGGCGAAGCCGTGGAAGTGATCAGCGGCAGTCAGCAGCCTGACTTTACGCCGCGGTGCCTCGCGTGGGCGAGGGAGTACAAGCTCCTCGTTTCCACGGGCTCGGACTTTCACAGTAAAACCGGAACGCGCCCGATGCCCGGCACGCAGGGGCAACTGCCTGCGGGTTACACTTCGGTGCTTTCAAAATTAACGAATTAAAAACAGGGAGTAGGAAAATGACGCATTTAAAGAGCGTACTGTGTGCCGCCGCCGTGGGGCTCGTGCTTACCGTAACGGGGTGCTCGGATAAAACGTCCGACGCGCAGTCTCAGGCCAAGGCCGACACGATGGAGAAGGCGGTTCTTACCGTCGGGATGGAACTCGCATATCCCCCGTTTGAGGGAAAAGACGCCGCGGGTAACCCCGCCGGCGTGAGCCCGGACTTTATGAAGGCTTTCGGTAAAGCCGTCGGTAAAGAAATCAAGATTGAAAACATTGCCTTTGACGGTCTGATTCCGGCCCTTGTGACCGGCAAGGTCGACATGGTGATGAGCTCCATGACGATTACGGACGCCCGCAAAAAGACGGTGGATTTTTCAGCGCCCTACGCTAACGCGATGCTTGCGATTCTCACGAATAAAGCGGCCAATATCCGCTCAATTGACGATCTCAACCAGTCGGGCCGCAAGATTGCCGCCAAGATCGGTTCCACCGGTTACCTCTACGCCCAAAAGCACCTCACCAAGGCTACGGTGACGGCGCTCGCGGATGAAAGCGCCTGTGTGATGGAAGTGGCTTCGGGCCGCGCTGACGGCTTTTTGTACGATCAGCTCACCATTTACCGCAACCATATGAAAAATCCGGATACAACGGCCGCGGTCTTTATTCCCTTCCAGAAAGTGGAACCCTGGGGTGTGGCGGTGCGTAAGGGCGATGAAAAACTTGTGAAGGCCTTAAACACCTTCATTGAAAACTACCGTAAGGAAGGCGGCTTTGAAAATCTCACCGAAAAGCACCTTGCAGCCGAAAAGAAAGCCTTTGATGCCTACGGCTTTAAGTGGTTTTTTGACATGACACCCGCTAAGTAATGCTTGCCTTTTTCAGAACCCGTCCGGACGAAAAAACGCCGCCCGCCAAAGCCGCGGTCAGTCTCGTGATTGCCGCGGCCCTTATCGTCGGTTTTTTCTGGTTGTCGCTCTCGCGGATCGACTACCGGCCGGACTTCTCGTTTCTGCCGGAATTTAAAATCCGCATCTGGGATGGGTTTTGGCTTACGGTGGCCGTGAGCCTGGCGAGCATGGTGGTCTCGCTCCTGCTTGGCTCGCTTGCAGCGGGCGGCGAGATGAGCCGGTGGCTGCCGCTCAGATACCTGAGCCGCGCCTACGTGGTCTTTATCCGCGGCACGCCCCTCATCATGCAGATCTACCTCTTCTTTTATCTGGTGGGGACGGCCTGGGGCGTGGAAAACCGGTTTTGGGCGGGTGTAATCATTCTGTCGGTCTTTCAGGGGGCGTATATCTCGGAAATCCTCCGCGGAAGCTTTAATTCGATTGAGGCGTCGCAATTGGAAAGCGCAAGGGCCGTGGGATTTTCGCCCGTGCAGACACTCAGGTTTGTGATCATTCCGCAGATGACGGCAAGAACGCTGCCGGCTTTGGCCGGGCAATTTGCCTCCGTCATCAAGGACTCATCGCTTCTTTCGATGATTTCTGTCACTGAACTCACGCAGACCATGCGCGAAATCAGTGCCGTGAACTTAAACCTTGTGGAGTGCTATCTCTTTTTGGGTGTTCTCTACCTGATTCTGACGTTGCCTGTCGTGCTTGTGAGCAACCTGCTTGAAAAGAGGTTCCGGTATGAAGCTTGAGATCTCGTACCTCACGAAGTCTTTTGCCGCAGACGCGCCGGTTCTTTCCGACATCAGTTTTTCAGCCGAAACTTCCTCGCTTGCGTTAATCGGGTCCTCGGGTGGAGGGAAGTCAACACTGCTGCGCATTATCGGGGGGCTCATCAGTGCTGAAACCGGCACCGTGACCGTAAACGGCCGCACGTTGGGTCACGATGAAAAGGCGCTTGCCGGCTGGCGTCGCAGCATCGGTTTTGTCTTTCAGCAGGGAAGCCTCTTTAAACACATGACGGCTCTGGAAAACGTGGCGCTTCCGCTGCGTGAAGTGCACGGCGTGCAAAAAGAGGAGGCCGAACACCGCGCCATGGAGCTTCTCACGCGCTTTGGGTTGGCTGATCACGCCTTAAAGCGTCCCGCGGAACTCTCCGGCGGCCAGCAGCAAAGAACCGCCATTGCGCGCGCCCTCGCGCCCAATCCGGGGCTGCTTCTGTTAGACGAACCGACAAGTGCTCTCGATCCCGAGTACACCTCGGAAGTGCTGGACGTTGTGGATGAACTGAGGGCCGAAGGCGTGGAATTCATTATCGTCACGCACGAGATGGGGTTTGCCAGGCGCGCCTGCGAAACGACGGCCTTTTTGTATCAGGGAAAGATTTTGGAAGCCGGGTTAAGCGCTGAGCTTTTTGAGCGTCCGAAGACCGCGGAACTCAAGAAGTTTTTGGGGCGGATTCTGGAGTGGAATGCGTAGTAAGAAGGCATGCCTGTTGTGCCTCTTGCGTTTCCTGTTCCAATTTCACACGGGTGGGAATCATTAGTTTGGCCGTACGGGCCTCGCCAAGGGATTGAACCGCAAATGCCATGGCGCGTGCGAGCGTCAGGCCTTCATTAGATGTCATACTAACTTTCGCCACCCCTTCAAGCTTTATGTGGACGGCAAGGCCGCGATTGAAATCGACAAGTTCAACTATGTGGCTAAGTTCGGCGACACAGACATTCTGTCGTCCGTCCGCGGCGATCTGGGACTGAACTGATGAGACAAGATATCCCCGGCCAGTCCGGGGATGAGGAGACGTGACAATGAGCAATGTGGTGCACAAGCTTTTAAGGCCGGTAAAGTTTGAAGACAAGACTTACGAAATGATCCCGTTGGATCTGGACTCGTTGAGCGGTCGCGATATCAAGGAAGCAAAAAAGGAGTTTGAACTCGCCAATCCTCAAAAGGTGTCCTTTGTGTTGTCGGCTGATTCTGATTTTGCATCTTATCTGGCGGCCAGAGCTTCTAAGTTGCCGGTGGAGCTTTTTGACTACATTCCGGCTCCGGATTATGTCGTCATCACGCAGACGGTGATTAATTTTTTGCTCTTGTCGGGTTTCGGAGAGGTCGAGGCCCGAATAATTCAGCAGGCCAAGGATCGGGTAACGACAGAGCAGCAGGCGGTGACATTGACGAAGGAATAAAAAACCTGATGCGCTGCTGTTTCAGATTGGCTGCATCAGGTGCCGGAGGAAGTGCTGCTGAGTGGTTTGAGCGGCCGATTACGGAGCTTTATGAGTGGTGTGAGGCTGTTGCGGATGAGTTGAAAGTCCGAAAGTAGTTACTTGATGAAGTAGGTCACATAAAAAATGATGCCGGCACCAAAGCAGACAGCAAAGAGCAGAAAAATTCCCAGCAATTTAAGCACGGCACCGATCAGATCCATCGCGTCGGAAAAGGGGGTTCTGGCGAGTTCCTGGATCTCTATGGGAAGTTCAGGGTTTGTTGAAGCGCTGTTGTAAAACATTGTGTGTCTCCATACTCCTCTTAAGCAATTTTATTGATTTTTGGTTGAAATATGGCGAATGAATACGAAATTTTGTTTCGCTTGCAATCGAAATACAGCAGCCAATTCGCAACGGATTTCAGTAAGGCAGCTGCAAATACCCAAAATTTGTCTGAAAAAACAGCAGAACTCAATAAAACGAGTAAAGACATCAGAGGGTTGATTGCTGCCAGGGAACGGGCAAAAGCGGCTGCGGCAGAGTTCTTCCGCTGTAAGGCTGCTGTTGATAGTCTGAGTAAAGCAGTTGCCGGAACGAAATCGCCGTCAACAGAAATGCTGAAGGCTTTGTCTGAGCAGCAGGAAAAGCTCAGAAAGGCGAAGAGGGCGCTTGATGCTCAGAAAGACAGTGTCCGCAAGGGGAATGCTGCCCTGTCTCAATACGGTAAGACGACAAAGGATTTGGCGCAGTCACAAGCGCAAATGGAGCAGGCGGTTGTAAGGTTGACTGCGGCTCGCCGCAGGTTACTGTTGGTAGAGGCAAAACAGCTGAAGGCAGGACAGCGCATGCAAGCGAGCGCGGACTTGGCAGTTTCTTCTGTTGTGATGATGCAGTTCGTCGGAGAAAAGGCTGTTCATGCCCTGTCTGCGCCTGTTAAGGCGGCCATGAGTATGCAGGATGCTATGGCCGATATTGCGAAAGTTGTGGATTTCGATGATCCTCAGGGACTTGCGAAAATGCAGACGACTTTGGAAAAAATGAGTCTGTCTATCCCGGTGACTGCAGAAGGATTAGCGCAGATTGCGGCAGCGGCCGGACAGTCCGGCGTTGCGGCAGGTGAGCTGGCTGCCTTTACTGAACAAGCGGCAAAAATGGGCGTGGCTTTTGACATGACAGCGGCCGATGCCGGTGAAATGATGGCGAAGTGGCGTTCTGGTATGCAGCTGACGCAGGATCAGACGGTGGCCCTGGCGGATGCGACGAATGCTCTGAGCAATGCAAACGCGGCTCAGGCTAAACAGATCGGAGAAACACTGCAGCGGTATGGTGCTTTGGGAAAGGTTGCAGGGTTGACGGAAACACAGACGGCCGCTCTTGCTGCCACAGTCATCAGCTCAGGGGCTGAAGCCGAGGTGGCAGCCACGGGTATCAACGCATTCATGCGTGCTCTGACCCGTGGCGGGGGTATGACGGATCTTCAGGCTGCCGCATTCGGTAACGTCGGGTTTGATCCGATTCAGCTGCAAAAGCAGATTCAGAAGGATGCCCCGAAAGCCATCATGGATGTGCTCAACGGCATCAAGGTGAAGATTCCCAAAGAGCTTCAGATGCAGTATCTCACCGCAATGTTTGGGGATGAAGGTGCTCGGGCGCTTGGTCCGATGCTGGCAAACACGGAACTGCTGGCGAAAAACTTCGAGTTGGTGGCTAAGCGGGAGAACTACTCCGGATCAATGCTCGGTGAATTTGAGGCTCGAATGAAAACGACCTCAAATGCTTTGGAACTGGCCGGCCATGCGATCAGTTATGTCAGCGGGGCTGTGGGTGCGCCGTTACTGGAACCCCTGCGGACGACAATGCTTGAGTTTGTCCGAATGGGCGAGGTGGTCGGTGATTGGGTTTCGCGAAATCAGACCCTCGTTTCAGGATTGATGACGGCGGGTGGTGCTGCCTTGACAACTGTGATGGCGTTTCATGCAATACGTATGGCTGTGGGGCTGATTTTTGCTCCGATTTTTGCTGCTTCAAAGGCTGTATTGGCTGTCAGGACATCCATGCTTACTGGCGGAGCGGCAGCAAAAGTATGGTCTGTAGCCTGCGCCGGAGCCGGGGTTGTTGCCAAGGGGTTGACGTTGGCGGTCAAGGGGCTTGGCATTGCTCTGCGCTTTATGTGCGCTAATCCCATAGGTCTTGCTGTCACAGCAATTGCCGGCCTTGTGGCCGCCGGTATTGCCCTTTATAAAAACTGGGATACCGTCAAGGCATACATGACGCAGACCTGGAACACCATTGCAGCGGCTGCTAAGGGGCCGATTAACTCGGTGATCGGGATGATCAATTCGCTCATCGGTGCAATCAACAGCCTGCTCTCGTTTAAGGCGCCGGACTGGGTTCCAGGCCTCGGCGGAAAGTCGTTGTCTGTGGACATTCCGAAGGTTCCCCTGCTTGCTGAGGGCGGCATCGCTACGGGGCCGACCCTGGCAATGGTTGGCGAAGGCAAAGAATCTGAGGCCATCCTTCCGCTCTCGCGCTTGCCGGAAGTGGCCGGTAATGGGCCGGCGTCCATCAATGTGAACTTCGCGCCGGTCATCAATGTATCCGGCGGCAAAGATGCATATGAAGGGGTGCGCCGCGGGTTGACCGAGGGCAGCAAGAGTCTGAAGCAGGATCTGCAGCGCCTTATGGCGGAAGAACGGAGACTCTCATTTTCCTAAGGAGCTTTAATGACGGAGTATGTCACCAAACAGGGCGACACCTGGGATGCGATAGCAAAGCGCCTCTATGGGGATGAGCGTTTTCTGGATGTTCTCATCCGGGCCAACATAAACCACAGGAAGACTGTGGTTTTTTCGTATGGGAAGCGGCTGGCAGTGCCGGAGATCAACACGCAGTCGGCGGCATACGAGCTCAACCTTCCGCCTTGGAAAAGGAGGCGCTGATGGAACCGCTGCAGACAAGACTTCGGTTGCTTTTTTCTGCATCGAAAACGGACGTGACGGAGGATCTGATGCCGGATCTTCTTTCCTTTTCCTATACCGACAAAGAGAATGCCGAGGCCGATGAGGTGACGTTGACGCTCATGGACCCGGACGGGAAGTGGGCATCGCAGTGGAAGCCTGACGGCGGCGAGGTGGTTCAGGCTTTTTTGTCTGCCGGAACTGTTCTTATTCCCGGCATTGAGCTCGCATGCGGTACTTTTTACGCAGATACGCTGCGGGTGTCCGGATCGCCCAGAGTATTCGAAATGAGGGCGGTGTCGGTGCCTATGAATAAGCCGATTCGCCGCAGACTACGAACCCGGGCCTGGGAGAAGACAACGCTCAAAGCGATTGCCGGATCAATTGCAGGTGAGGCTGGTGTGGGGCTTCTCTTTGATACGCAGACGGATCCGGAGTACGACAGGCAGGATCAGTCAAAAGAGAGTGATCTTGCGTTTTTGGTGAGGCTTACAGATGAAGCGGGCTTTTCCCTGAAGGTCACAGATGATCAGATTGTGGTGTTTGATCAGGCGGCTTACGAAAAGAAAGCGCCGGTTGAAACGCTCGTGTTGGGCACATCGCAGGTCATTTCTTGGGAATTTGAGAGTGCTCAGAGCGAGTCATACCGCACCTGTACGGTGTCCTACCGGGACCCGAAACAGAAAACCAAGCAAAAGGCGGGCGGTTATGACTTCAACCTGCGACCGGTATCCGGGAAAAGCACAAATCCGGCAGTGATGACCTACACGGCCACCGATCCGGATGCCGATCCGAACGGGCAGGAGTATGCCCTCAAGCGCCGGGCTNCTGATGGAACCGCTGCAGACAAGACTTCGGTTGCTTTTTTCTGCATCGAAAACGGACGTGACGGAGGATCTGATGCCGGATCTTCTTTCCTTTTCCTATACCGACAAAGAGAATGCCGAGGCCGATGAGGTGACGTTGACGCTCATGGACCCGGACGGGAAGTGGGCATCGCAGTGGAAGCCTGACGGCGGCGAGGTGGTTCAGGCTTTTTTGTCTGCCGGAACTGTTCTTATCCCCGGCATTGAGCTCGCATGCGGTACTTTTTACGCAGATACGCTGCGGGTGTCCGGATCGCCCAGAGTATTCGAAATGAGGGCGGTGTCGGTGCCTATGAATAAGCCGATTCGCCGCAGGCTACGAACCCGGGCCTGGGAGAAGACAACGCTCAAAGCGATTGCCGGATCAATTGCAGGTGAGGCTGGTGTGGGGCTTCTCTTTGATACGCAGACGGATCCGGAGTACGACAGGCAGGATCAGTCAAAAGAGAGTGATCTTGCGTTTTTGGTGAGGCTTACCGATGAAGCGGGCTTTTCCCTGAAGGTCACAGATGATCAGATTGTGGTGTTTGATCAGGCGGCTTACGAAAAGAAAGCGCCGGTTGAAACGCTCGTGTTGGGTACATCGCAGGTCATTTCTTGGGAATTTGAGAGTGCTCAGAGCGAGTCATACCGCACCTGTACGGTGTCCTACCGGGACCCGAAACAGAAAACCAAGCAAAAGGCGGGCGGTTATGACTTCAACCTGCGACCGGTATCCGGGAAAAGCACAAATCCGGCAGTGATGACCTACACGGCCACCGATCCGGATGTCGATCCGAACGGGCAGGAGTATGCCCTCAAGCGCCGGGCTAAGTCCCTTGAGGAGGCAAAGCGCCTTGCAACGGCAAAGTTGCGCAGCCTCAACAAACGTCGGGTGACGGGGCGGATTTCAGTTATTGGCGATGTCATGCTTGTGGCCGGTGCCGTTGTTGAGTGCAGCGGCTTCGGCAGCTTTGACGGGAACTTCATCATCGAAGAAGCAGTGCATTCGCTGGATTCGTCCGGCTACAGAACGGACATTNTCTCACCGCAATGTTTGGGGATGAAGGTGCTCGGGCGCTTGGTCCGATGCTGGCAAACACGGAACTGCTGGCGAAAAACTTCGAGTTGGTGGCTAAGCGGGAGAACTACTCCGGATCAATGCTCGGTGAATTTGAGGCTCGAATGAAAACGACCTCAAATGCTTTGGAACTGGCCGGCCATGCGATCAGTTATGTCAGCGGGGCTGTGGGTGCGCCGTTACTGGAACCCCTGCGGACGACAATGCTTGAGTTTGTCCGAATGGGCGAGGTGGTCGGTGATTGGGTTTCGCGAAATCAGACCCTCGTTTCAGGATTGATGACGGCGGGTGGTGCTGCCTTGACAACTGTGATGGCGTTTCATGCAATACGTATGGCTGTGGGGCTGATTTTTGCTCCGATTTTTGCTGCTTCAAAGGCTGTATTGGCTGTCAGGACATCCATGCTTACTGGCGGAGCGGCAGCAAAAGTATGGTCAGTAGCCTGCGCCGGAGCCGGGGTTGTTGCCAAGGGGTTGACGTTGGCGGTCAAGGGGCTTGGCATTGCTCTGCGCTTTATGTGCGCTAATCCCATAGGTCTTGCTGTCACAGCAATTGCCGGCCTTGTGGCCGCCG
Organism: Duodenibacillus massiliensis; assembly: GCF_900128485.1. GTDB lineage: Bacteria > Pseudomonadota > Gammaproteobacteria > Burkholderiales > Burkholderiaceae_F > Duodenibacillus > Duodenibacillus massiliensis. The sequence goes on along the minus strand of NZ_LT635859.1, from coordinate 13,914 downwards.
GTATTGCCCTTTATAAAAACTGGGATACCGTCAAGGCATACATGACGCAGACCTGGAACACCATTGCAGCGGCTGCTAAGGGGCCGATTAACTCGGTGATCGGGATGATCAATTCGCTCATCGGTGCAATCAACAGCCTGCTCTCGTTTAAGGTGCCGGACTGGGTTCCCGGCCTCGGCGGAAAGACGTTGTCTGTGGACATTCCGAAGGTTCCCCAGCTTGCTGAGGGCGGAATCGCAACGGGGCCGACCTTGGCAATGGTTGGCGAAGGTAAAGAGTCTGAGGCCATTCTTCCGCTCTCCCGTTTGCCGGAAGTGGGAGGCAAGGGGCCGGCGTCCATCAATGTGAACTTCGCGCCGGTCATCAATGTATCCGGCGGCAAAGATGCATATGAAGGGGTGCGCCGCGGGTTGACCGAGGGCAGCAAGAGTCTGAAGCAGGATCTGCAGCGCCTTATGGCGGAAGAACGGAGACTCTCATTTTCCTAAGGAGCTTTAATGACGGAGTATGTCACCAAACAGGGCGACACCTGGGATGCGATAGCAAAGCGCCTCTATGGGGATGAGCGTTTTCTGGATGTTCTCATCCGGGCCAACATAAACCACAGGAAGACTGTGGTTTTTTCGTATGGGAAGCGGCTGGCAGTGCCGGAGATCAACACGCAGTCGGCGGCATACGAGCTCAACCTTCCGCCTTGGAAAAGGAGGCGCTGATGGAACCGCTGCAGACAAGACTTCGGTTGCTTTTTTCTGCATCGAAAACGGACGTGACGGAGGATCTGATGCCGGATCTTCTTTCCTTTTCCTATACCGACAAAGAGAATGCCGAGGCCGATGAGGTGACGTTGACGCTCATGGACCCGGACGGGAAGTGGGCATCGCAGTGGAAGCCTGACGGCGGCGAGGTGGTTCAGGCTTTTTTGTCTGCCGGAACTGTTCTTATCCCCGGCATTGAGCTCGCATGCGGTACTTTTTACGCAGATACGCTGCGGGTGTCCGGATCGCCCAGAGTATTCGAAATGAGGGCGGTGTCGGTGCCTATGAATAAGCCGATTCGCCGCAGGCTACGAACCCGGGCCTGGGAGAAGACAACGCTCAAAGCGATTGCCGGATCAATTGCAGGTGAGGCTGGTGTGGGGCTTCTCTTTGATACGCAGACGGATCCGGAGTACGACAGGCAGGATCAGTCAAAAGAGAGTGATCTTGCGTTTTTGGTGAGGCTTACAGATGAAGCGGGCTTTTCCCTGAAGGTCACAGATGATCAGATTGTGGTGTTTGATCAGGCGGCTTACGAAAAGAAAGCGCCGGTTGAAACGCTCGTGTTGGGTACATCGCAGGTCATTTCTTGGGAATTTGAGAGTGCTCAGAGCGAGTCATACCGCACCTGTACGGTGTCCTACCGGGACCCGAAACAGAAAACCAAGCAAAAGGCGGGCGGTTATGACTTCAACCTGCGACCGGTATCCGGGAAAAGCACAAATCCGGCAGTGATGACCTACACGGCCACCGATCCGGATGTCGATCCAAACGGGCAGGAGTATGCCCTCAAGCGCCGGGCTAAGTCCCTTGAGGAGGCAAAGCGCCTTGCAACGGCAAAGTTGCGCAGCCTCAACAAACGTCGGGTGACGGGGCGGATTTCAGTTATTGGCGATGTCATGCTTGTGGCCGGTGCCGTTGTTGAGTGCAGCGGCTTCGGCAGCTTTGACGGGAACTTCATCATCGAAGAAGCAGTGCATTCGCTGGATTCGTCCGGCTACAGAACGGACATCAGTTTGAGGCGTGTGAACAACGCGTATTGAGATGGGACTTTTTGAACACTCCGCGCTGCCGGAAAAGATTAATGACCTGATCCGGATCGGAGAGGTTTCAAGTATCAACCCGAAAAAGGGAACGGCCCGCGTGGTTTTTGACGATGATGACGGTACGGTTTCTTTTGACCTGCCGATTCTGCAGCGCAACACCTTTGCCACGAAGGACTTCAACAGCGTCAATGTCGGCGAGGATGTGCTCTGCCTTTTCCTGCCGACGGGGCCGGAGGAAGGCTTCATTATCGGGAGTTTTTACGCGGGTGAAATTGAACTTCCGGAAAGCGATGAGAACAAGCGCACGACGTTGTTTAAAGACGGGACGCGCATTTCCTACGATATGGCAGCCCACGTGCTGACGGCGATTATCGAAGGCACGGTGCTGACGGCGGACCGAAAGAACGTATCGGCCACAGTTCCGGAAGCTGTGATGGTGACCTGTAAAACGGCCACGGTGAAGGCGTCCATGCTGGTGACGGTTGATACGCCTGAGACACATGTCACCGGAAACTTGATGGTTGACGGAGCGCTCACGGTGAAGAAGTTGATTACCGGCCAGGGTGGCTTTGCGATTTCCGGCGGCAGCGGAGCGACCGCCAAGGTTGAGGGTTCGCTTGAAACAACTGGCGATGTGAAGTCTGACGGTGACGTGACCGCGGGCAAGATCAGTCTGAAGAATCACACGCACAAGGAACAAGGGGACGGCGCAGAGACGTCCGGGCCCCATTAAGGAGCTTAAAAGATGAGCAAGCTGATGCCCGTTCTGGGGGTGTTCGGTACGGTCCCTTTTATTTGTGCTTTTGACAAGGTGTTCACTTTTAAGGATTTGGCGAGAAGCCGCTCGGTGAGGTGGGCAAAGCACGATGTCATCGGGCAAAAGCCGGTACTTGAATGGATCGGCCCGGAACTTGACCGCATCAGCCTGCGGCTGCGGTTTGATACGTCACTGAACGTTCCGCCGCTCTTGGGGCTCACGATGTTAAAGCGCCTGACGGACGGGCATGAGTCCCATGTTCTGGTGATCGGTGGTGAGTATCTCGGGCGATTTGTGATTGAGTCCGTTTCGGAAGAGCGGCGTTTCCACACCGGAGCGGGTGTCTGCATTGTGGCTGAAGCGTCGGTTGAATTGTCGGAGGTGGTCTGATGGCTTATGCAGTGACTGCGGTGAGGGATGTGAGCTTTCAGCCGTCTTCTGAGCGTGAAGAAATCCTGCAGAACGTGCGCACCATCCTGGCAACACGCAAGGGCAGTGTCCCGCTGGACCGTGATCTGGGGATCTCATGGGAGCATCTGGATAAACCGTATCCGGTGGCACGCAGCCTGATGACAGCGGCGGTGATTGAGGCAGTTGAGTCCTATGAGCCGCGCGTTCGCGTTGAATCGGTTGAGTTTGAAGGGACGGAACCAGAAGCCATGGACGGCCTGATCAGGCCGCGGGTGATTGTTTCCATCTTGAACGAGGGAGAAGAGTGATGGCAGAAAGTTTTCCGCGCTGGAATCTGCCGGCGGTTGAGTTCCTGACAACGGATGCCGAAAGCATCAAGTCTGAGATTCTGACGAAGTACCAGGAGATTACCGGGCGAAGCCTTGCAGCCGGGGATCCGGTGAGACTTTTTCTGCTCAGTATTGCCGACATTCTCATCCAGCAGCGTGCGGCGGTGAACACGGCGGCACAGCAAAATCTTCTCTCTTACGCACAGGGTGAGTATCTGGATGCCTTGGGGAGCTACCTTTCGGTGAAACGTCTGGCGGAAAGCAGCGCCAAAACCACGATCCGCTTCAGGTTGGCTCAGGCCTTGGCAAACATTTATGAGATCCCAGAGGGCTTTGAGGTGACAAATGGTGTGGTGACGTTTGCTACGGACAGTGCTCTTGCAATCCCTGCAGGAAAACTTGAAGGTGAAGTAACGGCTACCTGCACGCAGTCCGGTACTGTCGGGAACGACTACCTGGCAGGCCAGATTTCGACCATGGTTATTCCGTCCGTTTTTGTGGCTTCTGCTGAAAACATCACGATTACGACCGGCGGGGCCGATGCTGAAAGTGACGCAGAGTTTGCCGAGCGTGTGCGGCTCGCGCCAAACAGTTTTTCTGTAGCCGGCCCCAGCAAGGCCTACATCTATCACGCAAAGTCGGTGAGCTCTGCGGTGATTGACGTGTCGGTTGTGTCTCCGGTGCCGGGGGAAGTAGATGTCTACCCGCTACTGGAGGGAGGCGTGCTTCCCACTGAAGAAGTTCTTGCGCAGATTCGCGACTACCTGAGCTCCGACACGATCAGGCCGCTCACTGACTACGTTCAGGTACTTTCGCCCGAGGCGGTCCCCTATGAGATCGTGCTGCATTACTGGATCCTTGATGAGGACAAGCCCAAGGCGCAGTTCATTCAGAAGGCTGTGAATGAGGCAGTTGAAAGCTACCGCGTATGGCAGCAGTCAAAGATCGGACGTGACATTTTGCCCGGGCGTCTGGTGGCGGCTGTGATCAATGCCGGTGCTGCCCGCGTGGATGATTCGAGCATGCAGCCGTCTTCGTTTGTGCAACTCACCGGCAGCAAGGTAGCGCAGTGCACCAAGGTAACGGTTGTTTATGAAGGCACAAAGGCGGAATAGCGATGGCAATTGAACTGGAAAAAGTGGTTCTGGATGACCTGTTGCCGGATTCGATTGCAAAGGATGAGGGCGTTGCTGCTGCGGCCAAGGCCATTGATCCGCAACTTCAGATTGCTTCGGGGTTTGTGGATATTCCGTCGATCTACGTTTCGATTGACCGTCAGTCGAGCACGGCCCTGGATCATCTTGCAACACAGTATGACGTTTCGGTGTGGCGCGACACATGGCCTTTGGCCGTTAAGCGCAGTGTGCTGAAAACGGCCATTGCCGACAAACGGCGAAAGGGAACGGTAGAGGCGGTCAAACAGGCGCTTGCGTCTGTTTCTTCTGCGGCTGTTATCCGGGAGTGGTGGCAGAAAACGCCGAAGGGAGAGCCACATACGTTTGAGATCGTGGCAACTCAGGCTGACGTCGAGGGAACTATTGACGTTGAGATGCAGGAAGACATTGTGTCTCTGGTTGATGACGCAAAACCCCTGCGAAGTCATTACACCCTGACGATTCAGCAGAACGCCAAGGGCGGAATCAATGCGGCGGCGTACCTGAGACCGCTTGTCCTTGCGCAGATTTATCCCACGGACGCATCGGAAGTCAGGTCTTCCGGAACGGTTGGAATTGTTGCTGCAGTGCGACCGCTTATTAAGCGGCGGCTGGTGCTGGCGGCAGAGGAGAGTCGAAAGTGAAAATGGTCGTGACCAAGGTCGGACGACAGGCCATTGTTAATGCCGGGCAGACCGGGACGAATGCCGTGACGATCAGCCACATTGGCGTGGGCGCGGGGAAATACACCCCCTCCGAGTCGCAGACGGCGCTCACGGAGGAAATCAAGCGGTTGCCGATCATCGAGAGCGGCGGCACAGGAGACGGTGCCATCCATGTAGCGATGCAGGATGCCGATGCTCAGGCCTATACGGTTTATGAGGTCGGCATTTTTCTTGCCGACGGAACGCTTTTTGCGGTTTGTTCGCAGACAGAGCCCGTGGTTCAGAAAACGAAGGCAACGGAACTGTTGCTGGCTCTTGACGTGACGTTTGCCGATGTGGACGTGAAGTCGATCCAATTCGGGGACGTGAGTTTCGGCAACGCGGCTGCTACTACGGCTAACGCCGGTGTTGTCCAGCTTGCAACGGACGATGAGGCAAAGGCAGGAACGGACTCTCAGAAGGCTCTGACGCCTGCGGCGATGACAGCGGTTACTGCAACCACTGAAAGGCGCGGCCTCATTGCTCTCATTACGACGGTCGAGGCCGTTGAGGGCACAGACGATCAGAAGGCTGTTACGTCAGTAGCGCTTAAGGCGGCAGTTGATGCGAGAGCTGCAAGCCTGGCTGAGGTGCTCAGGGGCATTTCTGCCGACAAGTTCATTACGCCTTCGGTGCTCCGGCAGGTGACGGCAACGAACGGCCGTCTGGGGCTTGTTGAGCTTGCGACAGAAGAAGAGGCTGTGAGAGGTATTGACGAAACACATGTGCTGACGCCGGCCACTGCCGCGGCTTTGTTTGCGCGTCTGATTAATGATTGGGCTGCTGGGAAGGGAGGTGAATGATGGCTGCGGCAAGTATGTTGATTACCCAGGCAGGTCTTGCTGAGATCATTAACGCGGAGCAAAACGGTACAACTCCGGTGGTGCTCACACAGGTCGCTTTCGGAACAGGCCAGTATGAGGCATCTGTCGGAACGACGGCCCTTGAGGCTGAATTTAAGCGCCTCACAGCGATTGCCGGCGGCGCTATCGGCGATAACCGCCTGCATGTGTCGGTTCGTGATGACAGCGCGGATGCTTACACGGTTTATGAGGTCGGTATCTACACGGATTCCGGAACGCTCTTTGCCGTCTGCTCCCGGGCCGTGCCGATCATCCAGAAGGCTTCGATTGCTGAGGCCTTTATGGCGATTGATCTGGAGCTCACGAACATCAATCCGGATTCTGTCACGATTGGGGATACGAACTTCCAGCTTAACGGTGCAACCACCACCAAGCGCGGCATTGTCGANCTGATTTTGACCTGGGGAGCATTGCCTGATGAATTACCGGAAGACCGTTTACTGGGGGACTTCTTCCAAGATTGCCTCAACGGCCGCTACGGCGGGCGTTATGGCGATCAACACGGACACCAAGCGGGTGCATGTGTTTGACGGGAAGACCAAGGGCGGTCATCCGGGGGCTCTGCTGTCGGAACTTCAGGCGGCTGAAAAACGAATTAAGGTTTTGGAGGCCGCCTCGAATCTGACGGTAAAGGCTTTTGGAGATTCCCTTGAAAGACCGGCGGACAAGCCGACTTATGGGTTAACCTGAAGGAGTTTCTGATGTTGATGCAGAGAGACGTCTGCCTGGTCTCAAAGGATCCGAAGACCGGGACGACGACAATTGATATGCCGATCACGCGCATCGGCAATGTGGAAGATGCCGCGAAAGTGGCAACGAGCGGGAATTATTCGNCTTTATGGCGATTGATCTGGAGCTCACGAACATCAATCCGGATTCTGTCACGATTGGGGATACGAACTTCCAGCTTAACGGTGCAACCACCACCAAGCGCGGCATTGTCGAGCTTGCAACGGACGCAGAGACCGTTGAGGGCCGTGACGGCTCACGCGTGGTAACTCCGGCGGGGCTCAAAACGCTGACTTCGACTGATGCAAGACGCGGTCTCATTGAGATTGCAACAGATGCTGAGGTTACTGCCGGTGCGGATAAAGAACGGGCGGTGACGCCTTATGGCCTTACCAAGCGGACGGCCACAAAAGACCGAACGGGTATGGCAGAGCTTGCGACACCGGAGGAGGTTGTGGCTGGTGAGGACGATTCGCGCATCGTGACGCCGGCAGGGCTCAAGTCGCTGACGTCCACACAGTCACGGGCCGGACTCATTGAGATCGCCTCGACCGAGGAAACGCTAGCCGGAAGTGATGCAACAAGAGCTGTGACGCCTTCCGGTGTGGCTGCGCTTCGTCATGGGAACGGCGAGAGAAGTGTTCGTGCTGACGGTAAGCCGACCTATGGTCTGACGTAGTGAGGGCTTAATCGTGACGGCAAGATTTAACTTCGAGATTTGGCGCGGGACGGATGCTGATTACGTTTTAGCCCTCAGGGACGGTCGCGGACCGATGGATCTGACAGGGTTTGAGGCCGATATGCAGATCCGCAGCGCAGAGGATGATACGTGGCTTGACTCTCTGAAGACCTCCGATGAGCGTCTTGTCATTGAAGACGGAGGGCGCATACGAATGACCTTCCCGCGGGGAATTACGGCCGAGTACACACCCGGCCGTTTTTATTGGGACTTACTCATTGAATCACCGGACGGTCGCCTGACACGGGTGATTGACGGTTGGATTTGTGTTCATTCGGGGGTGAGACGTGTTTGACGGAAACAGAAAAACCGGGATCGCGCCGGCGGACTTTGTTCTGCGCAAGTGCTTTCCCGGTCAGGTCAGGCCGCAGCATTCACCGGATGTGGTGGTTGTTGAGGTTCCCGGCATTCAGGGGCCGGCCGGAGCAAAGCACGGGGTGCTTTTTACGGAGCAAAACCTGACTGAGGAACAAAAGGAACAGGCCCGGAAGAACATCGGCGCGGTGTCGCTCTTGCAGTCGATTGAGATCCAGGGCTTCTCCGTCCGCTGGTGCGGGCGGGTGCTGGAGGCTTCAAGTGCAGGGAATCTCCTGGACGAACTTGAGCCAAAGAAAAACGTGCGCGAAGGCGATTCTGTGATTGACGCATCGCGCAATCTTTATCAGATCGTCCGGATTGATCAGGCGGCGGGGACATATTCGATTACGAAGTCGCTTGCGCGTCTGGGCGTTTTGGACTACCGGGAGTTAAGCAACCTCCCGCATCTCGGGAAGCTTTCAGAGCTTGACTATGTAGGCCGGACCGAGCTTTCTACTTCAATTGATTTGGGGAATATTTAAATGGCTGAACCGATTCAGATTCAACAATTGGGCGGTACCACTGAGCAGCTTGCCGGCTTTACCGGTAAGGACAAGGTCATTGTCATCAATACGGATACACACCGTCTGCACATTCAGGACGGCAAGACTCCGGGCGGTCTGCCGGGTGCGTTGCTGAAGGATGTCACCGACGTCCAGAAGGATACCGAGACCAACGCTGCGGCCATTGCGGCGTTGCAGAAAAAGACTGATGCTATGCAGACTACGTTGGACGGCAAACCCAACATCGATGATACGGCCAAGGCTGCCAACAAGGTCTACAGCTCTCAGAAGACAGAAGATTTGGTGACGCAGGCCAAACAGCAGGTTAAGAATGATCTGCTTAACGGTGTCGGCGCTGAGATGGATACGCTCAAGGAAGTTGCGGATGCCATCAAGAACAACAAGGACGCTCTCACGGCCTTGCAAACAGTTGCCGGCAAACATGTGAGTTATGAGGCACAGCAGCTCACGAGCGAACAGAAGACGCAGGCCCGCACGAATATTGATGCCGTGTCGAGCGCACAGCTTTCTGCAAAGCTCAACGGGACCGTGCTCAAGGCGGGAGCTGCTGCCGAAGGTGGCGGCAGCGAAGCAATCGGCCTGAACAGTCTCACAGACGAAGGAGAGTTTATTGTCCCGACGGCAAAGGATCGCCCCAGTGGTGTCTCTGACACGTATCAGAACCTTCAGGTCTCTGTGCGTAGAAGCGGATCTGTGATTCTGCAAGTTATCCGCGGTGTTGACGGTGATCAGGGACGCGTCTTTATGCGTACCGGTACGGCTGCCGGCGGCGGGACTGTGACGTGGGTTGCGTGGGCGGAGGTTGGCGCAAGACAGGATCTGTCCGGATATGCGACCAAGAAAGAACTGCAGGCCACGGACAAGAAGTCGCAGCAGGGTATCAATGATGCCAAGACGGCCAATGACGCCATTGCAGCTTTGGGGGCTTTGGCGCACAAGAGTCAGATTTCTCCTGCTGACCTGGCAACTGATTTTGACCTGGGGAGCATTGCCTGATGAATTACCGGAAGACCGTTTACTGGGGGACTTCTTCCAAGATTGCCTCAACGGCCGCTACGGCGGGCGTTATGGCGATCAACACGGACACCAAGCGGGTGCATGTGTTTGACGGGAAGACCAAGGGCGGTCATCCGGGGGCTCTGCTGTCGGAACTTCAGGCGGCTGAAAAACGAATTAAGGTTTTGGAGGCCGCCTCGAATCTGACGGTAAAGGCTTTTGGAGATTCCCTTGAAAGACCGGCGGACAAGCCGACTTATGGGTTAACCTGAAGGAGTTTCTGATGTTGATGCAGAGAGACGTCTGCCTGGTCTCAAAGGATCCGAAGACCGGGACGACGACAATTGATATGCCGATCACGCGCATCGGCAATGTGGAAGATGCCGCGAAAGTGGCAACGAGCGGGAATTATTCGGATTTGAGCGGCACTCCGAAGTCGCTGAAAAATCCTCAGGCGCTTACTTTGCAGATCGGCGGTGTGACGAAGGTGACGTATGACGGGAGCAATAAGGCTACGTATAACGTAACGCTTCCGAAGATTCCGACGAGCCTCAAGAGTCCGTATGCACTGACGATTAAAAGAAATGGCACGAAGCTGGGGGATTATGACGGCGGCAAGGCGGTCGCAGTCGACATTCAGCAGAAAAAGCTCACTGTCAATGTGAACGGCGTAAAGGTCGGCGAATACAACGGTGATGTCGATCAGGTGATTGACATCACAGTGAGCGAAGGGGCTCAGCCCGGTGATTACAAAATGATTGCCGGCAGCACGATCCCTGACGGTTGGCTTTTATGTAACGGTGCAGCGGTCTCCAGAACGACCTATGCAAAGTTGTTTGCAGCTATCGGTACCCGGTATGGATCGGGCAACGGCTCTACCACGTTTAATTTGCCTAATTTCAATGGTAGGCATGTGTTGGGCACAACCAACACGGGAAACCTCGGTAGCTACGTAAGTGCTGGGTTACCGGACATAACCGGAGAATTTCCGAATAATGACGCCGAGTATGACAAATATTACGCAGGAGCTTTTTGGACAGGCACTCCATTTGAAGGAGGTTATAGCGATCAACTTCCCGCAGGAGGAAAGACCGGCCGATTTAAAGCATCGTGGGCCAATTCCATTTATGGATATAACTCAGACGTTTTGGTTGATGCGCTTTATGTCTTAATAATAATTAAAACGTAAACGGCATCCACGGTTACTCCGGAGTAGATGCGGCCATAAGTCGCTACTGATCGTGAGGCTCTGAATGACCTCCATAACGAGTGGTATACCCCGCCTGCATAATTTGACGAACCTTCACCGGAACTATCAGCAAAAGCCCCGGCTATCGCTCCTGTCTGATTAAGTCCAGATATAAGGCTCCCTGTTAATGTCCGGACATGTCCGGTGCCTAAACTGTCTATAAATCATCAGAAGATAGGGGGCTGAATACTGGTGGCTGCCCCCTGTGGTTTGGGCTAAGACTTTTCTTTGGCCTCCTCATTGTCGCTGATAATGTGTGGAAGAAGACCGGCTCTCAGGGCACAGCCGTATACATAAGAGCACCACGCGTTNTTACTCATTGAATCACCGGACGGTCGCCTGACACGGGTGATTGACGGTTGGATTTGTGTTCATTCGGGGGTGAGACGTGTTTGACGGAAACAGAAAAACCGGGATCGCGCCGGCGGACTTTGTTCTGCGCAAGTGCTTTCCCGGTCAGGTCAGGCCGCAGCATTCACCGGATGTGGTGGTTGTTGAGGTTCCCGGCATTCAGGGGCCGGCCGGAGCAAAGCACGGGGTGCTTTTTACGGAGCAAAACCTGACTGAGGAACAAAAGGAACAGGCCCGGAAGAACATCGGCGCGGTGTCGCTCTTGCAGTCGATTGAGATCCAGGGCTTCTCCGTCCGCTGGTGCGGGCGGGTGCTGGAGGCTTCAAGTGCAGGGAATCCNCGCGGAGCAAAACGGTACAACTCCGGTGGTGCTCACACAGGTCGCTTTCGGAACAGGCCAGTATGAGGCATCTGTCGGAACGACGGCCCTTGAGGCTGAATTTAAGCGCCTCACAGCGATTGCCGGCGGCGCTATCGGCGATAACCGCCTGCATGTGTCGGTTCGTGATGACAGCNGAAAACGCCGAAGGGAGAGCCACATACGTTTGAGATCGTGGCAACTCAGGCTGACGTCGAGGGAACTATTGACGTTGAGATGCAGGAAGACATTGTGTCTCTGGTTGATGACGCAAAACCCCTGCGAAGTCATTACACCCTGACGATTCAGCAGAACGCCAAGGGCGGAATCAATNGTGATTCTGCAAGTTATCCGCGGTGTTGACGGTGATCAGGGACGCGTCTTTATGCGTACCGGTACGGCTGCCGGCGGCGGGACTGTGACGTGGGTTGCGTGGGCGGAGGTTGGCGCAAGACAGGATCTGTCCGGATATGCGACCAAGAAAGAACTGCAGGCCACGGACAAGAAGGCGCAACAGGGTATCAATGATGCCAAGACGGCCAATGACGCCATTGCAGCTTTTGGGGCTTTGGCGCACAAGAGTCAGATTTCTCCTGCTGACCTGGCAACTGATTTTGACCTGGGGAGCATTGCCTGATGAATTACCGGAAGACCGTTTACTGGGGGACTTCTTCCAAGATTGCCTCAACGGCCGCTGCGGCGGGCGTTATGGCGATCAACACGGACACCAAGCGGGTGCATGTGTTTGACGGGAAGACCAAGGGCGGTCATCCGGGGGCTCTGCTGTCGGAACTTCAGGCGGCTGAAAAACGAATTAAGGTTTTGGAGGCCGCCTCGAATCTGACGGTAAAGGCTTTTGGAGATTCCCTTGAAAGACCGGCGGACAAGCCGACTTATGGGTTAACCTGAAGGAGTTTCTGATGTTGATGCAGAGAGACGNCCAAACTGTCTATAAATCATCAGAAGATAGGGGGCTGAATACTGGTGGCTGCCCCCTGTGGTTTGGGCTAAGACTTTTCTTTGGCCTCCTCATTGGCGCTGATAATGTGTGGAAGAAGACCGGCTCTCAGGGCACAGCCGTATACATAAGAGCACCACGCGTCCATGACGGGGCGTCTTGCCTCCAAATAATCAGACCTTTGGTAAGCGCGTGAAACTTGACTCCCGGACACGTGAGAGAGGCATGATTCCGCAACTTCAAACGGGATGGCGTGGTCTGCCAGCCAGCTCCTGGCGATTGACCGCAGTCCGTGAGCAACGAGTTTTCCTGAAAGGGTTGTCTGATGAAGGTACTTGGCAAGCTTCTGGCTTGACATGTGCTCGTTTGGCCGCATGCCTGAAAAGACAAAGGCATTTTTCGGGTGAGGTGAGAGTTTGTGTTCCTCCGCCAGTAGACGGAGCATGAAATTTGTTAGTGGAACCCTGTGAGGCCGGCGCTTTTTCATCTGGTCTCCGGGAATGGTCAGCGTTTCGTCTTTAATCCAGTCTTTCCTGAGCTTTGCAGTTTCGCCTGGCCGCAGCATTGAGCATAGCGACCAAAGAAACAAGATTTGTAGCCTGGTCGGGGCGGCGGCTATGACAGCCATGATGGATTCGAGCTCCTGCCATGGAAGGGCCGGCATGGGGCGAGTGACTGGCGGGGCGAAGATGCGGTTTAGGCGATCAATTGGATTGTGCTGAATGTAGCCGGCACATACCGCTAAGTCGAGGATTTCGCGCACCCGCATGATGACGCGCTTGAGTGTTGCTCTGTGTCCGGCGGTTTCAATTGGCCGAACGATTTGGATCATGAGCGGCGCGGTGATTTCGTCAATTTGGCGATTCCCCAAAGGACCAATGACGTACTTCTCGAGCCTTCGTCGTTCGTCAGCGTAGCTCGTGATTCTCCCCTTTTTTAAATTGCACCATAAGTGGAAAGCATCTTTGAGGGTGTAGCCAAGAGGCGGCTCCTGGCCCAGCTCTTTCCGCTTTCTGCGGGCGATTTGCTTTGCTTCGGCCAGGGACATTTCAGGGAAGTGGCCGATANAGCCGGGCCTGGCGGGAATACTGCTCGGGCCAGCGGCTCTGGCCAAAGCGGCTGATCGATGCCCTGCTGTGGTTCGACAAGAACCACTGCGAAGAGTCGTGGAAGAGCGAAAAGGGCCGGCGGCAATTCCCGCCGGATCTGCGGGAGTGATTTATGCCGGAGAGGATGCACATGACGCCGGACTTTTTGCCTGTTGGCACAGAGAAAATACTTGCCGCGGCCGTGGGCGCCCTCACCGGCGCTCTTTCGTTTTTCTTCGGTCTCGATACCAAGCCGCTCATCATATGGCTCGCGATCTTTGTCGGAGCAGACCTTGTGACGGGCATGGCGGCCGCGTTCGTCAAACGCGACTTTGAGAGCCGGATCGTGTCTCATGGGCTTTTGAAAAAGGGCCTGATGTTTGTTGTCGTGGGCTTTGCGCACGGCCTTGACGTGCAGTTTGCCTACACGCTGGGCTATCTCGCTGTGTTCCAAGGCATTGTCATCGCGGCCTACGGCTTCACAGAACTCATGAGCATCATCGAGAACCTCGATCGCATGGATCTCGGCGGATGCATCCCTCCGAT
>NZ_LT635858.1:54859-159152 GCF_900128485.1 Duodenibacillus massiliensis | reverse complement strand
TGAACTTCTGAGACAACAGGCTTTGCCCGGCGGCCATACCGTGGCGGTACCACTCCTTCCCATTCCGAACAGGACAGTGAAACGCTTCTGGGCCGATGATAGTTGGTTGTATTTCCAGTGAAAGTAGGACACTGCCGGGCTTTACCATTTAAAACCCTCGGGATTAAAACGGTCTCGGGGGTTTTTCTTTACCCGCAAAAAATCGTTGATGACTGAAGACAAAGAAGAAATCACACCGGTTGCCAAGCGTCAGTACAAACGCGGCAAAGAACGCCGTCAGGACATTCTGACGGCGGTGGTGATGCTTCTGAGTAATCCGAAGCCCGAACGCTTCACCACGAAGGAAATAGCGGCTCTGTGCGGGGTATCGGAAGCGTGCCTGTACCGGCACTTCAGCAGCAAGGCGGAGGTTCTGATGAGTCTGATCGGGTTTTGCGAAACATCCGTGATGACGATGTTTTCAGAACTCGATGCCGTTGAGGGGCTGACCTATACGCAAAGAGCAACCGCCAAGGTGAGGGCGCTGCTTGAGTTTGCAGAGAAAAATCCGGGGCTCACGCGCCTGATGACTGGGGAGGCCTTGGTCTTTGAGGAGGACCGGGTACAGCAGTACATGACACACGTCATCAGCAAGGCGGAGACGTCGGTCCGTCAAACGCTCAAGCTTGCGGTGGTCAACCGGGAAATCGCAGCTGATACCAATGTCGCACGCTGTGCAGAGGTGTACGTGAGTTTTGTGACGGGCCGCTGGCTGCGTTTTTCGCAGTCAGGCTTTACGAAGCGCCCCACGGAGGGCTGGAGCTTTGCAGAGGCGCTTCTGTCACTCACCGCACTCTGAGGCTCAGGACTTGCCGAAGATCTCGTTTAACTGCTGGGAAACACGCACAAAGGTCGTGCGCATCGTGAGTTCCTTCAGGCGCTTTGCCCCTACGTAGGTGCAGGCTGAACGTACTCCCCCGAGAATGTCCTGGCAGGTCTGTTCCACCGGGCCCCGGTCTTCAATCCAGACGAGCTTACCTTCGGCCGCCCGGTACTTCGCTACGCCGCCCGAATATTTGTCCATGGCGGTTTTGGAGCTCATGCCGTAAAAGCCNCTTGGTCTTTGAGGAGGACCGGGTACAGCAGTACATGACACACGTCATCAGCAAGGCGGAGACGTCGGTCCGTCAAACGCTCAAGCTTGCGGTGGTCAACCGGGAAATCGCAGCTGATACCAATGTCGCACGCTGTGCAGAGGTGTACGTGAGTTTTGTGACGGGCCGCTGGCTGCGTTTTTCGCAGTCAGGCTTTACGAAGCGCCCCACGGAGGGCTGGAGCTTTGCAGAGGCGCTTCTGTCACTCACCGCACTCTGAGGCTCAGGACTTGCCGAAGATCTCGTTTAACTGCTGGGAAACACGCACAAAGGTCGTGCGCATCGTGAGTTCCTTCAGGCGCTTTGCCCCTACGTAGGTGCAGGCTGAACGTACTCCCCCGAGAATGTCCTGGCAGGTCTGTTCCACCGGGCCCCGGTCTTCAATCCAGACGAGCTTACCTTCGGCCGCCCGGTACTTCGCTACGCCGCCCGAATATTTGTCCATGGCGGTTTTGGAGCTCATGCCGTAAAAGCCGCGCATGCGCTTGCCGTTGATTTCACGGACCTCACCGCCCGATTCATTGTGACCGGCAAACATGCCGCCGAGCATCACAAAGTCAGCGCCGCCGCCGAAGGCTTTGGCGACGTCACCGGGTTGCGTGCAGCCGCCGTCGGAGCAGATGCGGCCGCCGAGGCCGTGCGCTGCGTCGGCGCATTCAATCACGGCGGAAAGCTGCGGGTAACCGACCCCCGTCATTTTTCGGGTGGTGCACACGGACCCGGGGCCGATCCCGACCTTGACGATATCGGCACCGGCGAGAACCAGCTCTTCAGTCATGTCCCCGGTGACGACGTTACCGGCCATGATGACAAGGTCGGGATATGTGTCGCGGACCTTTTTAACGAAGGACACGAACGCTTCGGTGTAGCCGTTGGCAACATCAATGCAGACGTAGCGGATTTCGCCGGGAACAGCTTTCATGACCGTTTCAAACTTCCGGTAATCCGCGTCTCCGATGCCCATCGAATAAAAAGCATCGGATTTGTTTTTGAGGCTGCGGAAAAATTCAATGTACTCTTCGGGCGCATAGTGCTTGTGCAGCGCCGTCATCATGCCGTGTGAGCCAAGCACCCGGGCCATTTCAAAGGTGCCCGTCGTATCCATGTTGGCGGCAATCACCGGGACGGCATGAAAAACTTCCCTCGTATGATGAAATTTGATTTCACGCGTGATGTCGACCTGGCTGCGGCTCGTGAGTGTTGAGCGCTTCGGGCGGATCAGGACATCCTTGAAGTCGAGTTTGAGTTCATTGTCGATATGCATGGCAGACTCCGGTGTATCACGCGCAGCAGGTGCGCACAAAAAACGCCGGGAAGCGCAAAAAGCGTCATTCCGGCGTTGATTGAGTTTAGCAGAGTGCCCGTCAGAAAGCAGGAATCGTTTCGGCTTTAAAAAGCTCTCCGACGGTTTCCCGTTCTCGGATAAGGGAGACTTTGCCGCCGTCAACGAGCACCTCGGCGGCTCTCGGGCGGGTGTTGTAGTTACTGCCCATTGTCATGCCATAGGCGCCGGCACAGGTCATGACCAGCGTGTCGCCTTCTTTCACGGCTAGACGTCTGTTTTTGCTCAGCCAGTCACTGGATTCGCAGATGGGGCCCACGACATCGTAGGTCTCCGCTTTCGTGTCACTTCGGTCTTCTGCGGCAATCACGGCCATATCGGCCTGGTAGAGCGCGGGCCGCAGCATGTCGTTCATGCCGGCGTCGACAATGCAGAAGTTTTTTTCTTCGGTGGGTTTGAGGTACTCCACGGTCATGGCGAGCATCCCGGCGCGTGCCGAAAGCGAGCGGCCGGGCTCAAACCAAAGGCTCAGATCTCCGAAACCCTTTTCCCGGCAGATCTCTGCCATGCGGCTGATCACCCCGCACGCTGTGGGCGGCGTCTCCTGGTTGTACTGAACACCAAGGCCCCCGCCGAAATCAATATGGTCCAGCGTAATGCCGTTACTTTTAAGCGCTGCGACAATGTCGAGCATGCAGTGGCAGGCTTCAATAAAGGGCTCAATCTGCGTGATCTGACTGCCCACATGGCAGTCAATGCCGGAAATGCGGATATTGGGCAGGCTCTGGGCGCGGCGGTAGAGAGCAAGCGCTTCCTTGTAGGACACGCCGAACTTGTTGTCCTTTAATCCGGTCGAGATATAGGGGTGGGTTTTGGCGTCCACATCAGGATTGACACGGAAGGAGATATTGGCGGTGACCCCGAGCGCTTCGGCCTCCTGCTGCACGCGGTCGAGTTCCTGCGGGTTTTCGAGATTAAAGCACCCGATGCCGGCGGTCAGAGCCGCACGGATTTCCTGCCGCGTTTTGCCGACACCGGAATAAACGATTTTTTCGGCAGCAACGCCTGCAGCGAGACACCGGGCGAGTTCTCCGCCGCTCACAATGTCAAAGCCGAGACCCAGGCGGTCAAAAAGACGAAGAACGGCGAGCGTGGAGCAGGACTTGACGGCAAAAAAGACGCGGTGGTGCGTCCCTTTGATGCCGTTAAGCCAGTCAGCGGCGGCGGTTTCTAAGCCCTGGCGGGAATAGAGGTACAGGGGTGTGCCGAAATGTTCGGCAAGACTTCTGACGGCAAGCGCTTCGCAGTAAAGCGTGCCGTTGCGGCGCGAGAAACCGGGCAGGTGTGCAACGTCGGTCATGGTGAGTGTCGCTCAGGCAAAAAGTGTGGTTATCGGGCGTCAGGTGCAGTCTGTGTCTGGGCCTGAGTGCCGGCCTGACTGTCAGGAAGATAAAGCGGGCCTTTAAGGCCGCAGGCCGTCAAAGTCGCAAGGCATACAATGGCGACGATTGTCCGCAGCATGAATGTGCTCCGTTATTTTTTCAAGAAAGAACAATATTATGACCGAAACAGAATTTGTGGAACGTGCCGAAGCGCTTTTTGCCGGTATTGAAACAGCGCTTGATGCGGCCGGAGCCGATGTGGAGACCGACCGCTCGGGTAACGTCCTCACGATTGAAGCCGACAGCGGCGAAGAGGCCGTTGTGAACCTTCATACGCCGACTCAGCAGGTGTGGCTTGCCAGCCGCAAGGGAGGCCTGCACTTTTCCTATGATAACGGCCGCTGGATTTCCACCCGTGACGGCCGGGATTTTTGGGATGCGCTCTCAGAAGCAGTCAGCTTCATCACCGGTGAATCCGTGGCGGCGAAGGCTCCGGCCGGACTCTGATCAGAAAATCTGATCCCTGAGAATATCGCGGGCTCTGTTGCGCTCTTCAATCTTGCCGGAAAGCGGCACATCCCGCACCGAGGCGTCCACACTGTCGGCATAGTAGTAGTTGCCGTTGATGAGAACGACGCTGGAAGGCTGCTGACGCCGGTAAAGCGGTTCGTTTTTAAGTGCCGTTCTCATGTAGTCAACCCAAATCGGCAGCATCAGGCCGCCCCCTGTTTCGCGGTTTCCGAGCGGACGCATCTGGTCGTACCCCATCCAGCCCACGGCCACCAGGGGGCCGGCGTATCCGGCAAACCAGGCGTCATAAGAATTGTTCGTCGTACCGGTCTTGCCGCCCATATCCACGCGTTTTAACTCACGATAGGCGCGCGCACCGGTGCCGCCGCGGATCACGCCGTTTAAAAGGGTGTGCATGATGAAGGCGTTGCGCTCATCAATGGCGCGGATCGTTTCGTCGCCTGCCTGCGGGTTGTGCACTTTCATGAGAACCTTGCCCTCGTTGTCGGTGACGCGGTCAATGAGGTAAGGCTTGACGCGGTAGCCGCCGTTGGCAAAGACCGAATAGGCGCCTGCCATTTCCCAGGGCGTGGTGGAACCGGCGCCCAGAGCCGTGGTGAGCTGCGCGGGGGTGCGCTCCGGCGGAAAGCCGAACTTACCCACATACTGCTGCGCATAGCGCGCGCCGATGGCCTGCATCACGCGGATTGAGACAAGGTTCTTGGATTTTTTAAGCCCTGTGGCAAGCGTCATCGGACCGTCAAAGCGGTTGTCGTAGTTGCGGGGTTCCCACAGCTCTCCGCCCGTTAAGCGCGGATCAATAAAGATCGGGGCGTCGTTGATGACGGTTGCCGGGTTAAAGCCTTTATCGAGCGCAGCCGAGTAAATGAAGGGCTTAAAGGATGAGCCCGGCTGACGCAGCGCCTGCGTGACGTGGTTGAACTTATTGAGGTTAAAGTCAAAGCCGCCTACCAAAGCACGCACGGCACCGGTATTAAATTCCGAGCTGATAAAGCCTGCCTGCACTTCAGGTACCTGCGCCAGAGTCCAGCGGCCCTTGTCCGTTTTCATGATGCGGATGACGCTGCCCGGTTTGAGCTCTTTATCTTTTGCTGCCGCCGTAAAGTACTTGGCTGCGAATCTCTCATCGGGCTCGAGCTCTACCGTTGTCCCGTTTTCAAGGACGGCGGTCATCACGTGCGCCGTGGTCGTGGGAGCAGCTTTTTGGCCTCTCCCGGGTTTGGCGGTGTTTTTCACGATGAGCGCACGGATATCGGTGATAACCGCGGGCGGCAGCTCCGGTACGGAGGCCAGCCGCGAAAGCGCCCTTTCAATGTTCTTTTCCCGCGTGGCCGGATCGGAAATATCGATGTGTCCCACCGGGCCCCTGTAGCCGTACTTGCGGTCGTAGGCAATCAGGTGGTCCGTAACGGTTTTCCAGGCTGCAGTCTGGTCGGCATCACGGATGGTTGTGTAGACATTGAGCCCGAGCGTGTAGGTGTCTTCCTTAAAGGTGTCGTAGACCAGCATGCGCGCGAGTTCGGCTGCGTAATCGGCGTGAATGGAGTCGATGGCAGCCTTGTCTTCATCGGCTTTTTTGTTGTAGGTGACAAGCGGTGCGGCTTTCTGCGCGTTGTACTCGTCTTCACTGATGTAGCCCAGGTCGTACATGCGGGTGAGCACGTAGTTTTTACGCATCACCGCGCGTTTGGGATTGACAATCGGGTTATAGGCCGAAGGTGCCACGGGAAGCCCTGCGATCGCAGCAGCTTCACCGATCGTGAGTTCCGAGAGCTTCTTGCCGAAATAAATCTGGGCGGCAGCGGAAAAACCGTAGGCGCGCTGTCCGAGATAGATCTGATTGAGATAGACCTCAAAAATCTGATCCTTCGTCAGGTTTTTCTCGATCTTATAGGCCATTGCCACTTCGTAGAGCTTACGGGTGTACGTTCTTTCCGAAGACAGAAAGAAGTTGCGGGCCACCTGCATGGTGATGGTGGAGCCGCCCTGACCCTTGCGGCCGGAGATGACGTTGGAGATGGCTGCGCGGGCGATACCTGAAAATTCAATGCCGGAATGCTCGTAAAAGCCGTTGTCTTCAGCGGCGAGTACCGCATGCCGCACAAAGAGCGGAATATCCTTTAAGTGCACGAAGTCGCGGCGTTCTTCGCCGAATTCGCCGATTAACGTGCCTTCGGCGCTGTAAACGCGCAGCGGCACCTTCGGACGGTAATCCGTGAGCGAATCAATCGGGGGCAGCTGTGAATAAACGATCGAAAAGATGATCAGAAAGCCTGCGACCGCACAGACGGCGCCGCAGACGGCAAGGCCCGCGGCCCAGGCAGCGGCTTTACCCCAAAAAGAAAGGCCGAATTTGGATTTGGAGGATTTCACGCGACAGATTCCCCGGCGAAGCGGCACCACTCCGGTTGACCGGCTTGCACACTCAGGATGAAAAGACAATTGAGGGGACGATTATAAAGAGAGGGATTGTTGTCCGAAGGCGTGAAATTGTGGCAGAGGGCAACAAGAAGGCGCATTTTTGCAGGTAGACTCGGAGTCGTGGAGTTTGAAGGTAAGCGTTATGCCGGGGCGAAAGCTCATTTCAGGATTTTTGGCTGCAGCAGCCCTGTTTTGCAGTTTGTTGCCGGGGCTGCAGGCGGCAGAAGCATCCGCTTCGGAAGTTGTGACGGTGGCGGTGTCGGACACCCTGCTTGACGCCGAAGCTCATGAAGGCATGAAGGCGCTTTTAGCCCGGCAGCTGCCGCAGGACTGGTTGGTGAACGTCGTGCCGATTCAGGGCGCCGACATCGTCACCGGCATTGAAAAACTGAGGCCTGACTTTGTGCTTGCCGCGGCTGACCTCGATCAGCGCTTCCGGGAACAGAATAAAACCGCGCCTTTTCGTGTGGCAACGCGAAAGACAACGCTTGCAGCTGACGCCGCGCGCTCGGCGGGTGCTCTTTTTGTTGTCCGGGCCGACCGGGACGACATTAAAACGCTGGCGGACTTAAAGGGAAAAACTGTTGCGGCAACGCTGCCGACGTCGCTGCCGGGGTGGCTTGCGGCTGAAGATGAAGTGCGGCGCGCAGGATTTGACCCCGCGACATTTTTTGCCAAAACGCTCTTTTTAAATGCCGTTTACCCCAACGTGGTGTCGGCGCTTCTTAACGGTGCGGTCGACGCGGCCGTCTTTCCGGCCTGTGCGCTTGAGAGACTGCACCAAAGCGGCGCTGTTCTTACCGATGCGCTCAAAGTCGTCGGCGAAAAAACCGACGGGGCGCTTGCGTGCCGGCGATCAACGGCCCTTTTTCCGGACGTAAGCCTCTGGGGCTTTGAGTGGACAAGTGAGAAGTCAGTAAGAGGCGTTGCCGTGGCGCTTCTTACGGCGCCTGCTGCGCAGACCTTTGAGTGGCTGAGTTTTGTGCCGCACGGTTCAGTCGACGCACTTTACCAGGCCCTTAAAATCGGCCCCTACAGTTATCTGCGCGACTACTCCTTAAAAGGCCTTTACAACCGCTACAGCGGCATCGTGCACGCGGCGCTTCTTGTGCTCGTGATCCTCATTGCTTATGAAATACGGCTTCAGGTACTGGTGCGCCGCAGAACGGCGCAGTTGTCGGAAGCCTTAAAGCGCCGCGATATTGTGGAAGAGGAGGCAAGGCTTGACCGCGAACGGCTGGGGAGCCTCGAGCGGCTCAATATCGTGAGCCAGATGTCGGCGATGATTGCCCACGAGGTGAAGACTCCGGTGGGGGCAATCTGTAACTTCAGGGCAATTCTGGGCTTTGTGCTGCCCGCAGACGTCAAAGAGGAAAAAACCGTGCATACGGCCCTGGAGGGGATTCAAACCGAGGCCGAACGGATCGCCGGCATCGTTAACCGCGTCCGCAGCTACGCCAAGTCCCAGAAACGCGCGCATACGGAGTGCGACCTTGCTGAATCGGTGAGGCGCGCCGTACGCAGCATGAAGAGTTCGCTCAGAAGCCCTGTTCCCGTGACGGTATCGGTGCCGGAGCATGCGCCCGTGATCGGGGATGCCCTGGAACTTGAGCTCCTCGTTTTTAATCTCCTTAAAAATGCCGCCGAGGCGCTTGAGGGAACCGTACGGCCTGCCGTTGCCGTGACGCTTGCCGCCGATGATGAAGGCAACTGGCGGCTTGAAGTGACGGATAACGGCCCGTATCTGACGGACGAAAAATTCAGCCGGCTGCAGTCGCTCATGCAAAGCGTGAAGCCCGAAGGCCTGGGGCTCGGTCTCTCAATTGTCCGGGGCATTGCCGACAGTCACGGGGCGACGCTCACCTTTGAGCGGCGGCCTTCCGGGGGGCTCACGGTACGGTTTGTGACGGACGCGGCGCCGGAGAAACATCAGGAAATGAAAAACGGAGAAGACAAATGACGGATTTAACGCCCCTGGTGCGGCTCGTGGACGACGATGAAATCTTTCTGATGTCGCAGAAACTGCTGCTGCAGACCTGCGGCTTTGAGACGGTGTCTTACGCAAGCGCCGAAGCGTTTCTGGAACACGACCTGATGACGCGCCCGGGGTGCCTCATTGCCGACGTGCGCATGCCCGGACTCACGGGGCTTGATCTGCAGAAAGTGCTGCAGACGCGGCGTTTTTCGCTGCCGATGATTTTTCTCACCGGGCACGGCGACGTCAGTATGGCCGTGCACACAATGCGTAACGGAGCAAGCGACTTTCTGGAAAAGCCCGTTAAGCCCGAGGTCCTTATCGCGGCCGTCAAAAAAGCCGTTGCAGCGTCCTGCGAGGCACAGCGCGCCCGCGACGAACTCAACAAACGCCGGGCGGTTTACGATGAGCTCACCCCCAGAGAGCGCGAGGTGATTGAACTTGCGGCCTTTGATACGGCCAATAAGGCTATTGCGCAGGCCTTGGGGATCAGTGAGCCCACGGTCAAAATGCACCGCGCCAACGCCTTTGCCAAACTGGGTGTGAAAAGTCCCCTGGAAGCCTACCGGCTGCTTACGGCGCTCGGCATTATCCGTGAGAAGGACGATTTACCGGGAGGCTTGCGATGATTGCCCGCCGGACAGTGGCAAAGGCGGCTTTGGCCGCGGCTCTTCTCGGACAGAAGGCTTTTGCCTCAGAAGAGGAAGCGCCCTGGGACGTTCTTGTGGCCGGCAGCGGCGCAGCGGGCCTCACGGCCGCCGCCACCGCCCGGGAAGCGGGAGCTTCGCGCGTGCTGATACTTGAAAAAGGGCCCCTGGTGGGCGGGCACAGCGTTTACAGCAGCGGGTCACTGGCAGTCGTTAGCCCCCGGCGGCAAAAGCCACAGGGGATTGAAGACTCCGCCGGCATTCTCACCGAAGAGGCCCGTCGTATCGGCGGCAGCATTGACGTGCCGATGGTGCGGTTTCTGGCCGAACACTCCGAAGAAGCAGCCGACTGGCTTGAGGCGCAGGGCGTGGAATTTTCTTCCGTCGTCTTTCAGGCGCTCGGGGGCTTAAGGCCGCGCTGCATCAGTCCCGCGGGCAGCGCGGGCGGCCGGCACTACATCACGGTCTTAAACCGCAGGGTGCGGGAGCTAGGCTGTGAGCTGAGGCTCATGCATAAGCTCGAAAACCTCACGCGTGAAAACGGGCTTTGGCGCTTTACCGTCCTCAATACCCGCGACGGCAGCCGGCACACGGGCCTGGCACGCACGGTGATTCTCGCCTGTGGCGGCTTTACCGCCAACACCGCGATGCGCATGCGCTGGGATCCGAGAATCGATATGGCAATGCCCACGACGGCCAATCCTCAGGGGCTTTATTTTGACGGGGCAACAGGCGACGGCATAGCGCTTGCCGACAAGCTCGGCGCGCAGCTTGCCGGCATGGAAAATATTCTGCTGCTTGCCTATTCCGGGGGCAGGCTGCTTGAATACGCAGGCGCAGAAATCTATCTCACCATGCAGGGTAAGCGCTTTGTCAATGAAGGGGCTTCCACCGGCGAAATTTCCGACGCGATTTTTGACCTCCCGGAAAAAGCGATGTGGGTGATCACGGACGCACGCTCCTTTAAGGGGACCTCGCTCGGCATTAAGCTGACCAACGGCTACGTGCATAAGTCCGAAACGCTTGAGGCGATGGCGCGCGGCATGGACATTGAGCCCTTTGTGTTAAGACGCACGCTTGCGCGCTACAACAAGGCCGTCGCAGAGAAAAAAGATGCCGATTTCGGCAAAACCGTTTTCCTGCAGACGATTGAAAAGCCCCCTTTTTACTGGGGAAAAGAAGTTTTAAGCGTGCACAACACGCTCGGAGGCATCAGCACTGACACGGCCTGCCGCGTGCGCAAAGTCGGAGGCGGCGTGATTGAGGGGCTTTACGCGGCCGGTGAAACCGCGGGCGGCATTTTCGGCCGTGACCGCTTGGGCGGCATGCAGATGACAGCGTGCTTTGTGATGGGGCGCACCGCAGGGCGCGAAGCGGCACAACGGGCTTTACAAAAACTCTGAGGCAAAAAAGACGGAGGGCACCGGGACAAGCCGTGGTGCCCTCCGTTCTTTCGGAGGAGCCGTTTTCTTTTAATTACTTCGCCATCGCAGCGAACTGTTCACCGGCGATCATGCCGAAGGTAAGGGCATCGATCACGGCGACCGTGCCGAGGCGCGAGGCGCCGTGCACACCGCCCACGATTTCGCCGCCGGCGTAGAGCCCCTTGATGGGCTTGTGCGTCACGTCGGAAATCACCTGAGCCTTCGGGTTGATCTTCACGCCGCCCATGGTGTGGTGAATCTTCGGGCAGCATTCGATGCCGTAGAACGGGGGCTTGGAGACATCGAGCCCCTTGTTGAACTTCAGAATACGGTGGAAGTCCTTGTCTTCGCCCGTCTTCACAAAGCCGTTGAAGCGCTTGACTTCTTCAAGGAACGCGGCCTTGTTGATCTTGAAGTAATCGGCGAGTTCTTCGAGGGTGTTGAACTTCTTCACCGTCCCCATTTCCAGCGGCAGCTTCACAAAGGACGGGTTGATTGCCTTCACAATCGCATCATCGCAGACGGCGATCGGGTAGTTTTCATCCGTGCCGATCACCTTAAAGAGGGCGTCGGACTTGATCTTGCGGCCGGCGTGTTCGTCCATGAAGCGCTTGCCGGTCTTACGGTCGACAACCATGCCGAGGTCCATGCAGGCGTGATTGGTGAAGTTCACGGAAACGCCGAATCCCTTTTCACGGGGATTGCAGTAGGGCAGGAACTGCAGCCAGCAA
The DNA here is from genome assembly GCF_900128485.1 of Duodenibacillus massiliensis. Classification (GTDB taxonomy): domain Bacteria; phylum Pseudomonadota; class Gammaproteobacteria; order Burkholderiales; family Burkholderiaceae_F; genus Duodenibacillus; species Duodenibacillus massiliensis. Next base: position 147,626 of record NZ_LT635858.1, on the reverse strand, counting down.
AGCTGCACCGGGGCAGCACCGATCCCGAGCGCCTTGGTGAGAACGCCTGCGGTGGCGCCGGGCTGGTTGGTGGAGTCCGTCGTGGGCACAACGCGCGGATCCTGCGTCTGGCGGAACCAGATGTCGCGGGAGAAGCCGCCCGCGGCAAGCATCACGCCCTTGAGGGCACGAACGGTCTTGGTGCGGCCGGTCTTATTTTCCAGATCGTCGCTTTCCAGTTTGCTGTTGAAGCGGTAGCCGGAGCGGTAGGTGACGCCTTCGACGGCACCGTCGGCGCCGATGATGAAGTCATCGAACTTGGCGCGGGTGCGGATCACGACGTTGGGAAGCTTCTGCAACGCGGCGTGCATCGGGCGGATGTAACCGGAACCGGTGCCGGCCTTGATTTCATAAGAACGCGGAACGGAGTGGCCGCCTTCAAAGAGCATGTGGTTGGGAACGAATTCGCAGCCGAGATCGACCACCATCTTGATGGTGTCGTTGCAGCGGTCGGCGATCGTGCCCAAGAGGTCCGGATAGTTGATGCCGAGGCCGTCCTTCATGCAGTCGGCGATGAAGAGTTCCTTGCTGTCCTTGATGCCCTGGGCTTTCTGCACGGGGTTGTTCGGGCAGGCGACGTTGCCGCCGCAGATGGCGGAGTTGCCGCCCACGACGCTCATCTTTTCGAGCATCAGGATCTTCAGTCCCGCCTGAGCAGCCTTATAGGCGCAGGCCATGCCGGCAAAGCCGGAACCGATGATGACGACGTCAAAGGTTTCGTCGTACTTTTTGACGTTCGAGGCCGGAATGCCGGCATTGGCGGCAGCCGAAGCCATCACGGCGGCACCGGCGGCAACAGCGGACTTCAGAAAACCGCGGCGGCTTGAATCAATCATATCCATGGTGTTTCCTCTTCTTTCGTTGAGTTCGGGCGCCGTGTGCATTGAAAGGCGCGGCCGGCGTCCTTTGTTGTGTGACGGGGAGCATTCTGAAATCAAAGCGGCAAAGTGACTACACCCCGCGGGATAGGTATCCCATGCTTCGGGATGTAGTGCGGCTTTGCACCTCTCTTTAGGATGCGTCTCACGCAGTCAGTGCTGCGGCACTCAAAAAGAGCCGCCAGCACATGAAGGCTGACAATAACAGAGATCCCGCCATGAAAAAGACAATGACCGCCGTGTTTACCGCGGCCCTTTTAGCCGCAGCCGTCTCTACCGTCACGGCCGCTCCGATGCTTGCCGACCGCCATGTTGCCAAGGGCGTGCAGTGCACGGTCTGCCACGGGCCCGATAAGGCCAATCCTCAGGAACCGACGACCGCGACCTGCACGGCCTGCCATAACGTGAAGGCTCTTGTAGCCAAAACCAAGAACGTCAAGCCCGTCAATCCCCATGTGTCCCCGCACTATCAGGATTCGCTTGACTGCACGAACTGCCACCTCGGGCACCAGCCCTCGGAAAACTTCTGCAATCAGTGCCACCAGTTTGATTTCAAAGTGCCGTAATACACCGAAAGCCAGATTTCTCCTTCTCCTTGCTTTCGTTTTTCGGGCGGAATTCTCCGGACTTCCGCCCCTTTTTTTGTCGTAAAGAAAAAGCCGGTTCCCCAAACGGGTACCGGCTTTGCGGACAGCCCCGGATGCTCTTAGAGCACGCGCTTTAAGAAGGCGCGGGTGCGCTCTTCCTTGGGGTGCACGAGAACGTCTTCGGGATTGCCCTGCTCGACAATCACGCCGCCATCCATGAAGATCACGCGGTCGGCAACCTCACGGGCAAAGGTGATTTCGTGCGTGACCACGATCATCGTCATGCCTTCGTCGGCGAGGCTTTTCATGACGGCAAGCACTTCGCCCACAAGTTCCGGGTCAAGGGCTGATGTGGGTTCGTCAAAAAGAATCGCCTTGGGGTCCATGGCAAGCGCACGGGCAATACCGACGCGCTGCTGCTGGCCGCCCGAAAGCCGCACGGGATATTCGTCGGCCTTGGCGGCAAGCCCCACGCGCTCGAGCATTTTCAGAGCCCGCTCGCGGGCCTCTGCCTTTGAACGGCCCGAGACCACCATCTGGCCGAGCATGACGTTTTCAAGCACGGTCTTGTGCGGCCACAGGTTAAAGCGCTGAAACACCATACCCAAGTGCTCGCGCAGGCGGTTGATGTTGGTGCGGCGGCTGGTGACTTCCACGCCGTCCACCGTGATCGTGCCGCTGTCGGCGTCTTCTAGTGCATTGATGCAGCGAAGCATCGTGGACTTGCCTGAGCCTGAGGGGCCGAGAACCACCACTTTTTCACCGCGGCGCACGTCAAGGTCAATGCCCTTTAACACGTGCAGGTCGCCGAAACTCTTTTTGAGATTGCGGATGGAAATCATCACGGGTGCGTCACTCATTTGTCGTCTCCCTTACCGAGGCGCTGCTCCAGAAGGCGGATGAGCCAGGCAAGGCCGAGCGTCATCACCCAGTACATGATGGAAATGGTGAGGTAGGGCTCCCAGTAGCGTGCCGAAGCGCCGGCAACGGTACGCGCGGCGTACGCGAGTTCCGTCAGGCCGATTGCCGACACCAGAGACGAGTCCTTCAAAATAGCGATGGCGTTGTTGCCCAGGGCAGGAAGCATCCGGCGGAAGGCCTGCGGCAGGATGATGTGGCGCATGCACTGCCAGTAGCTCATGCCGACGCTTCTGGCCGCTTCGCTCTGGCCTTTGTCCAGGGACTGGATGCCGGCGCGGAAGACTTCACTCATGTAGGCGCCGGCGTTTAACGAAATCGCCAGAAAACCGGCAATCAGAGCGCCGTAGCTGCCGCGCAGTTCCCGGGCGAGCGAACCGCTGATGATGAGGCCGTCGACCGGATGAATGAAGATCGGTAGCACCGCAAAGTACATCAGAAAGATCTGCACAAAAAGCGGCGTGCCGCGGAAAAAGCTCACCCAGATCGTCACGGGCCAGCGCACGCCGTAGTAAAGAATCGATTTCCAGGGATCGTGGCGCGCGGAAGCCATGCGGGCCATGCCGAGAAGCATGCCGAGCATCACGCCGCAGACGACGCAGGCTACGGTGAGCTTGATCGTCATGGTGGCGCCTTCGACAAAAAGCGGCCAGTATTCGGCAAGAACGTCTAAGCGAAAACCGCTCATGGATAGGTTCCCCTCTGGTTGACGAAACGACGGAAAGCGCCGGCTGCAGCTCTTTCTGTGACTGCCGCCGGCACGGACAAACGGTGCCGGATGACGGGTTTTTATATACGAAAGAGCCCCGAAAGTGCAGTGCTGTGACTGCTTCGGGGCGCGTTTTTTATCCGGTCAGACCGTTATTTTACGGGATCGGCAGTGTGGGAATCGGAGCCTTGGCGCCGAACCACTTGCGGTAGACCTTCTCGTAGGCGCCGGAAGCGATCACCTTCTTGAGGCCTTCGTTGATCTTGTTGAGCAGTTCGGTGTTGCCCTTACGCACGGCAATACCGAAATACTGATCTTCAAAGCTTGTGTCGCGCGTCATGTTGAAGTCTTTGTCGGGGTTCTGCTGCGCATAGTAGGCAAAGACACCGACGTCGCCCACGGCAGCGTCAACGCCGCCCGCGTTGAGTTCTTCAAGGGCGAGGGGCGTGTTGTCAAAGCGCTTGATGTTGGGGGAAGCCTTGCCGAAAGCCTTGCTGGAAATAATGTCACCGGCGGAATTGGCGCACACGGCAATGTTTTTGCCCTTGAGTTCCGCAAGGGAGTTCACCTTCAGGTTTTTCTGCGTGAGGATGAGCTGGTGCGCGGCAAAGTACGGATAGGAGAAGTCAACGGACTCCTTGCGCTGCGGCGTAATCGTGATGCCGCTCATGATGATGTCACGGTCGCCGTTTTTTACCGATTCAAAAATCACGCCCCAGAGGGTGTTCACAAACTTCACCTCAAAGCCCTGAGCCTTGGCGATCTCCTTCATCAGATCGATGTCAAAGCCGACGATTTCCTTCGTGGGCGCCTGGAATTCGAAAGGACGGTAGGTTGCACCCGTGCCGACCGTGTATTCAACCGGAGCGGCATTGGCGGAACCCGTGAAAATCGTGGCGGCGGCAGCGGCTGCCACAAGCAGATTTTTGATGGACATAGGCGTCAGATTTATTGAAAGAGTGCCGAACAGGACACATTCCTGAACAAAGACGGGCGCCGCAGGCCCGACACAGGCCGAAAGCGCCGCACTTCAGGGCGTAATTCTGAAGAATATTTCGGAGTGCGGCAAGAAGCGGGACTGTTCTCTCAGAAAAAAGCTTGAGAAAACAGTCGCCTCTTAGGTACTCTCACCGATTCGCAAGCAGCAGATACGTCCCGAAGGTCTGAGCCTTGGCAAGGATGTGCCCCTTCATCGCTTTTTCGACGTCAGCACGTTTAAAGCCCGCGGAAAGCGTCAGTTCCGTATCAAGCGCAAACAGGTGAAAGTAGTAGCGGTGCACGCCGATGGGAGGACGGGGTCCCGACCAACCCTCAGCATCACAGTCGTTGATGCCGGCGCGGGCCTTTGCCGGAAGTTGCTTAACACCTTCGGGCAGACCTTTGGTGTCTGCCGGCAGATTAATGACGAGCCAGTGAAGCCACAGGTACTTCGGGGCCTTGGGGTCGGGAGCGTCCGGATCATCGGCAATGAGAACCAGACTCTTGGTGCCCGCCGGAATGTCTTCAAAGACGAGCTCGGGCGAGAGGTCTTCGGCTTCCTGCGTGTTTTTCACGGGGATTTCGCCGCCTTCGGCAAAAGCAGTGCTGTAGATACGCATAGGTGTTGCTCCAAAATTTCAGACATCGTCATCATCGCCCGGCGCCTCGGGCGCAATGCGCACGCCGCCCGCTTCCCGGTTAAAGAAGTTCCAGAGCGTTTTGTCCGCAAGCTGCGAGGGTGAGACGCGCGTGGTGCTCATGAAGAGATTGTAGATGCGGCTGTCGTACTTTCTGTCCCACTCAGCCATGAGTTCCTTGATTTCGCGCCGCTTTTTGTTTTCTCCGGCCCCGCACAGGTCCTTGGGCGCCAGCGGATACTCCTGGATTTTGGCCCACTTGAGGTTTTCGTATTCCCGTACGTAAATGAGCGGCCGGATAACGGTGTTGTTGTGATCGTCACTGAACAAAACCGGGGGCATTGCCTTGATGCGTCCGCCGTAAAACATATTAAGAAGGAGCGTCGAGACAACGTCATCCATCTGATGCCCGAGTGCAATCTTGGTGCAGCTGAGTTCTTTGGCAACGCGGTAAAGAATGCCGCGCCGCAGCCGGGCGCAGAGCGAACAGACGTTTTTACCGGAGGGAATCAGCCGCTCGATGATGGAATTGGTGTCCTGATCCTCGATGTGATAGGGGACGCCCGCCCCCGCCAGAAACTTTTCCACAATGGGCGTGGGCCCGCCCGGAATGTGCTGATTGACGTGCACGGCAATGATGTCAAAGTGTACGGGCGCGCGGGCCTGGAGTTTCCGGAGCACTTCAAGAAGCACGTAACTGTCTTTGCCCCCGCTCATCGCGACCATCACTTTGTCGCCTTCACGGATCATGTCGTAGTCGGCAATGGCCTGTGCGGTAAGACGCACGATGCGCTTTTCGAGTTTTCTCACGGAAACGGAGGCTTTGACGTGGCGGCCGGGTGCTGCTTCAACACACTTTTTATTGTCTTCGCCGCTTTTGGTCATTTTGGGCGCGGCGGGCCAGGCAACGGGTTTTTCCTCAACGGTGTCTGTCATAGCGTCTTTCCCGGACGGGCAAGGCGGAAGATTTCCACCCCGATCCCGTCACAGTTTTCATAGGCTTCAGGTTTAACGGAATAAACGCGCACGGCTCTGACGCGGTCGTCTGCGAGGAGCGTCTGCGCGATGCGTTCAACGAGTGTTTCCTGCAGTTCAATGTGCCCCGCGGCAATCACAGTGTCGGCGGCCGCGGGCAGAAGACGGTAGTCGTAGACCGCATCGAGCCGGTCGTTTTTAAGGGTGTTTCCGACCCACACGTCGATCGTGAGAATGACGGGTTGCGTGCGGCCGTGTTCCTTCGTTAAAGCGCCGATGGCGGCTTCTTTATGGTAGCGGTTTAACGTGAGTCTGCGGCAGGTGAGCCGCAGCTCATCGAAAATATTGGACATTGCGTCAACAGTCGTTTTTTGCAGCGGCTGCTCGTTAGAATGCGCTCATGCGCTGGATTTTCACGATTTTAATTGTTCTGATGGTGCTGATGACGGCCGTGCCGTGGCTTTCGAAGTTCGGGCTCGGAAGGCTCCCCGGAGACATCAATTTCATGCTCGGGCGCCGCAAAATCAGCATTCCGCTTGCAAGCACGCTCCTTATTTTCATCGGAGCGTGGCTTATTGCGCGCATTCTCTGAGACTATGGCTGCATGAGCGCCTTGCGGCGTGCGGCAGCAACGCGCGCGGAAATTTCAGCGGGCTTACCTTCGCTGACCGCTTCGCGGGCAACACTACCGGCGTCAACCGCGCACCAAAGCGCTGCGGCTTTTCTGAGTTTCTCGGGATTAAAGTCCGGGTGTCTTGCCTCTGCCGCCTCCAAAAGCGCTTCAAAACGGGCCGGACGCCGCAGCACATCGCTTTTTTCCAGGACGTCGGCCATGGCTTCGGGTGTTGAGGCAGTCGTGACGGCGTCTCTTAACCGGTTGTCAAGCAGCGCGAGTTCCGTCACGTCAGCGGGAGCCCTGAGCGCCTTAAAGCGTCTGCGCACGGCGCTTTCGTCTTCGCCGGCTGTTTCAAAAAGAAGCACGGCGCGCACAGTGAGGGGAAAACCGGCTTTCGCTGCCCGTGTGAGCGCACGGATTTCGTTGCCGGAAGCAGGTACTTCGGGGAAAGCCCTTTCCCAGTAGCCGCAGGCTTTCAGCACCGCAATCATCGCAGCGGGGTCCGCCGACATCAGTCCCTTTTTAAATTCCGCCCAGACGCGCTCTGCAACAAGTGCATCGGCTTCGCCGCAGGCCACCATTTTTCTGAGAAGCACCATGGTTTCCGGTGCCACGGTAAAGCCCGGAAGCTTGGCGGCAAAGCGGGCAATCCGCAGAATGCGCACGGGGTCTTCGGCAAACGCGCTACTTACGTGCCGCAAAAGCCGCGCTTTGAGATCCTTCTGTCCTCCGTAGGGGTCAATGAGCGTACCGTCAGCACTTTGGGCCATTGCGTTGATGGTGAGGTCGCGCCGCCTTAAGTCGTCAGTAAGCGTCACGTCGGGTGCCGCATAAAACTGAAAGCCGTGGTAGCCCGCTGCGGTTTTGCGCTCGGTTCGGGCAAGCGCATATTCCTCATGCGTTTCGGGGTGCAGAAAGACCGGAAAGTCCGCGCCCACCGGGAGATAGCCCTTGGAGACCATGTCTTCGGGTGTGGCACCCGTTACCACCCAGTCACGGTCGCCCTCGGGAATGTCAAGCCCCTCCTTTCTGAGCAGCAGGTCTCTGACGCAGCCTCCGACACGAAATATCTCAATTGTCATCAGGATGCCTCCGTGGGTTTGCGTTTGGCTCTCGGCTTGGCAGGTGCCTTTTTCGGAGGTTTGTTTTCCGGCTTTTCAGAGCCCTTGTGCTGCGCAAGAAATTCCGCAAGCGCCCGGCCCGTCGGGGTGTCGGCTTTGGCTACATCAACAGGTTCGCCCTGCGCGGCGATGCGGCCGCCTTCGGGGCCGCCCTCGGGGCCCAAATCAATCACCCAGTCGGCTTCGGCAATCACGTCGAGATTATGTTCGACCACAAGCACGGTGTTGCCGGCTGCGGTCAGTCGCTGCAGGACGTTGATGAGTTTGGCAACGTCGGCCATATGAAGCCCCACCGTCGGTTCATCCAGGATGTAGAAGGTGTGCGGCGTTTTTCTCTGCCGAATCTGCTCGCCGGGACGTCCGGCTTTCGCAAGTTCCGTCACGAGTTTGATACGCTGCGCTTCGCCTCCGGAGAGCGTGTTGGAGGGTTGACCGAGCCTGAGGTATCCGAGCCCCACGTCCTGCATGAGCTGCAGGGGATGGGAGACCGCGGGCTGCGCGGCGAAAAATTCGAGCGCGTCGTCCACCGACATGTTGAGAATTTCGCCGATCGAGCGCTCGTGCCACTTAATGGAAAGGGTGTCTTCGTCAAAGCGCATGCCTTTGCAGGCTTCGCACGTCATCGTGACGTCCGGCAGGAAGTTCATTTCCTCCCGGATCTGTCCCTGGCCCGCGCAGACCGGGCAGCGCCCTTCTTCGGTGTTAAAGGAAAAGCGTGTTGCGCTAAAGCCCCTCTCCTGCGCCTCATTGGTGTTGGCAAAAATATCGCGGATGCGGTTAAAAAATTCCACGTAGGTCGCAGGGCACGAGCGCGGTGTCTTGCCGATCGGGGTCTGATCGACTTCAAGCACGCGTGCGATCTGTTCAATCCCGTCAACAGCTTTGCAGCCCGCAGGAGTAAAGACCGGAAAACGCGTTTTGCCGGCACGCGTCAGACGCCTGACTTCCTTGAGGTTCGTGAGCCCGGCTTCAAGGCTAGCGCCCACCACGTCGTGCGCAAGCGTCGATTTTCCGGAGCCGGAAACGCCGGAAAGCACAATCAGGCGCCCCAGGGGCAGCCTCACGGTGAGATCCTTGAGGTTATGCAGGAACGCGCCGCGTACGGTGATTGCGGGCGTCTCCTTCGTGGTTTTGCGCTGGGCTACACCCGTGTGCTTTAAGGGGTTTCTCAGCATCTGCGCGGTGACGCTCTTTTTGTTTTTCAGAAGGTCCTTGAAACTTCCTTCGAAAATGAGTTCGCCGCCGCGGCTTCCGGCGCCTGGGCCGATGTCAACGATATGTTCGGCCGCGCGGATCGTGTCCTCGTCGTGCTCCACAACAAGCACGGTGTTGCCTTTTTGTCTGAGTCCCACAAGACTTTCGATGAGGCGCTTGTTGTCGCGGGAATGAAGGCCGATTGTGGGTTCATCGAGTACATAGCAGACCCCCTGCAGGTTGCTGCCCAGCTGCGCGGCAAGGCGGATACGCTGCGCTTCGCCGCCCGAAAGCGTGGGCGAAGCACGGTCCAGCGCGATGTAGCCGAGCCCCACGGACTTTAAAAACGCAAGGCGCGAGACGATTTCCCTGAGGGCGTCTTCGCCGATCAGTTTTTCCCGGCCATTAAGCCGGACGGCTTTGAGGGCAGCCAGTGATTCGTCCACCGGCAGCGCCGTTGTTTCGCAGATGGAGCGTCCGGCAAACAGCACATTGCGGGCAACGGCGTTTAAGCGTGCGCCGCCGCAGTCCGGGCAGACGTGTGTGCCTTCGGCTGCCGTGATGTTTTCGTCGCTGTCCATGAAGTCGGCCATGTCGCCTTTGTGTTCATGCGCGTAGGCAAAGGTCGCGTCTTCGGGGGCGGCCCCGCCCTTGTCGGACACGACGCCCGAACCCAAACAGGTCGGACACCACCCCATACGGTTGTTGTAGGAGAAAAGCCGGGGATCGGGGTCAGGAAAACTTCTGCCGCATTCCGGACAGGCCCGTACCGTGGAGTAAACGCCCAAAGCGGAGCAGCTCTTTGTTTTTTCCGGATCGGGAAAGAGGCGGATCGTGCCTTTGCCGCGGGCAAGCGCCGCGCAGATGAGCCGCCGCAGTTCCTTTTCGTTTTCAGGTGTTATTCTCACCACGCCTTCGGGCCAGTCAATCGAGTGGTCGTAGTAGCGCGCAAGCGGCCGAAAGTGCGCCGTGTCTTTCCACGCGTCATCCACGAGCAGCCACCGCACGCCGGCTTTTGCGGCGTCAGCGGCAAGCTCCGTGTAAATGCCCTTGCGGTTACTGACAACGGGGGCGCACACCGCAACAGTTTTGCCTTTATGGCGGCGCATGACGGCCGCCACCACCGCATCAAAGGACTGATCCTTGACCGGAACATGACAGTCCGGGCAGTACTGCACGCCGAGTTTCAGATAAATCAGGCGCAGAAAGTGCTGAATCTCCGTCATCGTGGCGACGGTGGACTTATTGCCGCCGCGGCTTGTGCGCTGTTCAATGGCAACGGTGGGAGAGATTCCCACAATACGGTCGGCTTCGGCGCGTGCCGCGGGCTGCACCATGGTACGCGCGTAGGCGTTGAGGCTTTCAAGGTAGCGCCGCTGGCCTTCGGCAAAGACGATGCCGAAAGCCAGCGTTGACTTGCCGGAACCGGAAACACCGGTCACAGCCGTGAGCTTTTTCTTCGGGAACACAACGTCGATATTTTTGAGGTTGTGCTCGCGGGCGCCGAAAAATCCGAGGTCGCCCTGACGCGCTTCACGCCACACGCTCTGAAGCGACCGGCCTTTGACTTCCTTCTGGCTTTCAATGAGGGGCGCCGTGTCGTCAAACCAACCGGTCATTTTGCCCGCGCGGCTTTTGAGTGCCTTGTGGTAGGCCGCGAGAGCCCGGGCGGTGTAGCCGACACCTTTTTTCTCAAGCGCTTCGGGCGTGCCGCAGACCACCACTTCGCCGCCCGCGTCACCGCCGTCGGGCCCGAGGTCAATCACCCAGTCGCTGGCGGCAATGACGTCAAGGTTGTGTTCCACGATAAGAACCGAGTGCCCGGCCTCAATCAGGCGCCTCAGACAGGGAATCAGTTTGGCAATGTCGGAAAAGTGAAGCCCCGTGGTCGGCTCATCAAAGACGTAGAGCGCACGGCTGCGGGCAAAGCCCGTGGTTTCAATAAGAATGGAGGCAAGTTTGAGGCGCTGCGCTTCGCCTCCGGAGAGCGTGGAGACGTTTTGTCCGAGCTTTAAGTATCCGAGCCCCACGTCACTTAAGGGCTTGAGCTTTTTGACGATCTTGTCGCTGCCCGCGAAGTAGTCGATGGCTTCGTCGGCCGTCATGTCAAGAACCTGGGCAATGTTTTTGGCGGTTTTGCCCGCGGGCGCAATCGTCACTTCCAGCGTTTCATCCCGGTAGCGGCTGCCGTTACAGTCGGGGCACTTGATGAGCACATCGCTTAAAAACTGCATCTCCACGCGCTCAAACCCGGCACCTTCGCAGGTGGGGCAGCGCCCCATGCCGTAGTTGAAGCTGAAAAAGGAGCTGTCGTAGTTGCGGTCTGCGGCAAGCTTTGTGGCGGCAAACTGACGGCGGATTTCTTCAAAGGCCCCCATGTAGAGAACCGGGGTGGAGCGCGTCGTGCGCCCGATTTCGGACTGATCCACAAAGTGCACGGCCTTGAGGTTTTCGATCCCGTCAATTCGCTCAACGGCGGGTTCTGCAGAGGTGGCGGCGGTGCCGAAGGCGCGCTGCAGGCTGCTCACGATGATGTCGGTCACGAGCGTGGATTTGCCGGCCCCGGAAACGCCGGTTACCGTCGTGATGCGGTTTAACGGAATTTCGACCGTGATGTTTTTGAGGTTGTGGCCGTGCGCTTTAACGACCGTGAGCTTCGGATCTTTTTTCCGGTCAAAGGCTTTGTGCTTGAAGCCGTCGCAGGACTTTTTGCCGGAAAGGTAAAGCCCGGTTTCGGTTTTGGACGCGCGGATGGACTGCGGCGTGCCGTCAAAGACGATGGTGCCCCCAGCGCTTCCTGCGCCCGGTCCCATATCGATGATGCGGTCGGCGGCAAGCATCACCTGGGGATCGTGTTCCACCACCACGAGCGTATTGCCCGCCTTTTTGAGGTTTTCAAGAATGGCGTTGATGCGGTCCATGTCCCGCGGATGCAGGCCGATCGAGGGTTCATCGAGCACAAACAGCGTGTCGGTGAGGTTGGTGCCCAAGGCCGTGGTGAGGCTTACGCGCTGGACTTCGCCTCCGGAGAGCGTGCGGCTCTGGCGGTCAAGCGTGAGGTAGCCGAGGCCCACGTCCATGAGGTAGATGAGGCGCCGGCGGATTTCGCCGAGAATGAGCGCTCCCGCCTCATCGGTGATGTCGGTGGCAATCGTGTCGAAAAAGGTTTTCAGACGTGCAACCGGCAGCAGCATCAGATCGTGCACCGTAAGGCCCGGAAGGTCCTTGTCGATGCGCGCGGCGATACCCGCAAGGCCGTTACCGGTAAAGCGGCGGTAGAGGCCTTTGCCGGTCTTGCCCTTGCCTAAAACGGCGTCGGCCGCAGCGCGGCTTCCGAGACGCCACCAGAGCGCCTCGGGTTTAAGCCGTGAGCCGTCGCAGACCGGGCAGGCAGTGTAGCTGCGGTAGCGCGATAAAAGCACGCGCACGTGCATCTTGTAGGACTTCGATTCAAGCCAGCGCCAGTAGCCGTAAAGGCCGTACCAGCGGCGGTCACCTTCGGTGTGCGCCGGGTCGCCGGAAAGAAGCCACTTCTTTTCGGCGGGCGTGAGCTCACTGTAGGGAACGTCAAGCCGGATGTGCCCCTTTGCGCTGCGCGCGAGGTCTTTTAAGCATTCGCCGCCCGCTGTGCCGCTGAAAAGCCGGACGGCGCCCCCGTTGATACTGCGGGAGTGATCCGGAATGGCGAGCGCAAGATCAAGCCCCATCACGCGGCCAAAACCGCGGCATTCCGGGCAGGCGCCCACAGGGGAGTTGAAACTGAAAAGCGACGGGTTGGGGGCGTGAAACGTCTTGTCGCAGTCCGGGCACACAAGCCCCGCGGCATAGCGGCGCTCGACGGTACCGGCTTCGGTCACAACACGCACCGTAAGGCGCCCGGCGTTGCGGCCCTTCCCCTGCGCGAGCGCTTTTTCCACGGCTTCACGGCCGCGGGCATCGGTGATTTTTCCCGCCTTAAAGCGGTCGGCCGCCACCGAAAGATCCGTGCCGTCTTTGGTCTTTATTTCGTCTTCAATGTGCGTAAAGCCCTGGGCGTTTAATGCGGCTTTGGCTTTTTCAAGCTCAAAGGACTTCGGCACCGACACCGTAAAGAGAATGTAGACACGGGCTTCGGGCGCAGCCAGCGTAAAGGCCTTGATGTCGTCCCAGATCGCGGCCGGCGACATGTCTTTGACTTCGCGGCCGCAGAAGGGGCAGAAAAGGCGCGCCTTCTGGGCAAACAAAAGTTTGATGTGGTCGTTGATTTCCGTCATTGTCCCCACGGTGGAGCGTGAGGTGCGCACGGTGCCGCTCTGGTCAATGGCAATCGCAGGCGGCACACCCTCGATTTTGTCCACCTTGGGGCGGTCGCAGCGCTCAAGAAACTGCCGCGCGTAAGGGCTGAACGTTTCGGCGTAGAGCCTCTGGCCTTCGGCGTAGAGTGTGTCAAAGGCGAGCGAACTTTTCCCCGAACCCGAGGGGCCCGTGATCACGGTGAGCTCTCCGGTGCGGATGTCCGCATCGAGGTTTTTCAGGTTGTTCTGCCGGGCGCCCCGGATGGCGATGACGGGGGCGGCGGATTCGGGGGCGGCAGCGGTTTTTGCGGGCATGACGTGACCTCGGGCCAAAAAACAAAATGACGGGCAGGTATAAGCGGAGATTGTAGAGAGGGCGGATCTTGTTAAGGTCGATCCGCCCGATTGAAAACATCAGCAGGCAGGTGCCGCCCACTCGGGGCAGGGTTCCTGAAAAAGGCGCCGGTCGGAAAGCCGCACGGCAGTGAGCGTTCCGCCCCAGAGGCATCCGGTGTCAACGGCAATGAGTTTTGGTCGCAGCATGAGCCCCAGCATCGACCAGTGGCCGAAGCAGATTGTTTTCGTGACGCGCCGGGGGCACTCAAACCAGGGTTTGTATCCCGCGGGTGCTGCGCCCAGGCCCTCTTTGATGCTGTAGTCGGGGTTACCTTCGGGATCCATAAAGCGCATGCGGGTAAGGCCGTTTAATATCGCGCGCATCCGGGCGGGGCCCGAAAGACTGTCGCTGTAGTTGTCGTTGCCGTACATGCCCTGAAGGTAGGCTTTCCAGTCGTCGCCCGCCAGGGCGCGGTGCGCTTCTTCGGCGTGACTTAAGGCGTCTTTTAAGGTCCAGGCCGGGGGAATTCCGGCGTGCACAAAGACGGTGTCGGGCGTATTGATGATGAGGGGCTGCTTTCTGAGCCAGTCGATGAGCTCATCACAGTCGCGTGCTTCAAGAATCTCCCCGATCGTGTCCTTGCGGTGCACGCGCCCGGCACCGGCGGCAACCGCCAAAAGGTGCAGGTCGTGGTTGCCGAGAACCATTTCGGCTCTGCCCGAATCGCAGAGCTTTTTTACTTTGCGCAGTGTCTTTAAGGACTGCGGGCCGCGGTTAACGATGTCGCCCACAAAAATGATGTGCGCCGATTTCGGCAGCTGCTCAAGAAGGCCCTTAAGGCTTTCCAGACACCCCTGCAGATCGCCGACGGCAAAAAGTTCTCCGGCCATAAGCCAATGTACGTCCGAAACGAAAAAGTGCTGTCATTTTAGACGCGGCAAAGGGGCGCACCTGAGCGGACTTTGTAACACAAAGAGTTCATGCGAAGGGACGCACCCGTTTAAAATCGCGGTCTTCAAGAAAAACCTGACTCAGCGGGCGCTTCCTTGTCCGATGCCGAGTCCTTTTTGTGGGAAAAAATTCCGATGAAACCCGTCCGTAAAGTTGTCTTTCCCGTGGCCGGTCTCGGCACGCGTTTTCTGCCGGCCACAAAGGCCATGCCCAAGGAAATGCTGCCGGTGGTGGATAAGCCCCTCATCCAGTACGCCGTGGAAGAAGCGGCGGCCGCAGGCGTCACCGACATGATTTTCATCACGGGGCGCTACAAGAGAGCCATTGAAGATCATTTCGACAAGAGCCCGGAACTTGAAGAAGATCTCGCCCGCAAAGGTAAGACCGAGCTTCTGGACCTGGTGCATTCCATTACGCCCGCTGGTGTGAACTTCATCTATATCCGCCAGCCTGAACCCTTAGGCCTCGGGCATGCCGTGCTTTGCGCGCAGCCTGTGGTGGGGGATGAACCCTTCGGCGTGATTCTGGCCGACGATCTGGTTTACGCGCAGACCCCGGCCTTAAAGCAGCTCACGGACGCCCGTGAACGCATGGGCGGCGGCAGCGTCCTTGCGGTGCAGGACGTGCCGCATGATCAGACCAACAAGTACGGTATTGTGGGCGTGGAAGACGCGCTTTGCGCCACCAGCCGCGTGCATTCGATCGTGGAAAAGCCGCAGCCCGCGGACGCCCCGTCGGATATGGCCGTGATCGGGCGCTACGTTCTGGAACCGGAAATCTTTGAAACCCTGCGGCGCATCCCGCGCGGTGTGGGCGGTGAAATTCAGCTGACCGACGCCATTGCCGCGCGCCTAAAGGATGCGAACACCTACGCGCACCGCTTTGAAGGTCAGAGGTTTGACTGCGGCAGCAAGCAGGGCTTTTTGTCGGCGACCGTGCACTACGCGCGCCTTGCGGGCTATTCGATTTAAGAAGAGCGGACTTTTTTCAGAAGCGCCGTGGTGGAGCGCTGGTAGTCAAACGTGACTGTCACGGTTTTGGCGCCCCAGCCGGCCACGAGTTTGGCTTCCGGAAGGTCTTCAACGCGGTAATCCCCGCCCTTGACGTAGATGTCGGGGCGGGCTTTTTCTATGACCTTCAGGGGGACCTTGTCGGTAAAGACCACCACAAGATCCACGCTTTCGAGGGCCGCCAATACCGCCGCGCGGTCGCACTCCGTGTTGATCGGCCGGTCATCACCCTTGCCGAGCATTTTGACGGAGGCGTCACTGTTGACCGCCACAATGAGGCTGCCGCCGAGCGCACGGGCCTGCGCAAGATACGTGACGTGCCCTCTGTGAAGGATGTCAAAAACTCCGTTTGTCATCACAACGGGTTTGGGAAGCGCTGCGGCGCGTGAGGCCAGCGCCTCAGACGTGACAATCTTTTGTTCAAAGGCAGGCGGGGGCAGTCGGGTGGACATCGGGTTTGTTCCTAAAAAGGGCTTACGGCAATCCTAACAAAACCGGCGCATTGCAAAAAAGTGGAATCGGAGGAAAATTATTTTTCGTTATAAAACAGTGAACTAATAAAAGTCAGGGAAGTTTTTTCTTCAAGAGACTTGCATTCTGTGAAAAACATCTTCATAATGCGGACTTCCTTCGGGGGTATAGCTCAGCTGGGAGAGCGCTTGCATGGCATGCAAGAGGTCAGCGGTTCGATCCCGCTTACCTCCACCAAGAATTCAGGGTCCCCATCGTCTAGAGGCCCAGGACACAACCCTTTCACGGTTGGTACAGCGGTTCGAATCCGCTTGGGGACGCCACAGTAAGCCCGTACGGAATTTCCGGCGGGCTTTTGTGTTATCGGGCCGCGGCAGACTGAAGGCCGCAGGGTGTGAATGAAAAGAAAAGCCGCCCGGACTCCAATGAGAGCGGGCGGCTGAATCGGGAGACAATCAGAACCGACGGTTAACGGCCGTGACGCTTGTCGTTTTCGTCTTTGACAACGCGGCGGATGGTATCGAAGACCTTGTTGATGGCAGCCATGGCATCGGGATCACTTTCCGTTGCAATCACGTTGCTGCGGCCGGACATGGCGAGGTCAATCTTGACGGCAAAAGAGCCCAGGCCCTGATGACCGTCTTTGGTGATCGTGACTTTGCATTCGCCGATCGTGCCGTCAAAGCGTTTCAGTGCTTCAAAACGTTCAGCGACGTCAGCTTCAGCAGCCGGAGAGCGGTCTACACCGTGAAAAACGACCTGCAACATATTGAACCTCTCTTTTTACTGTTGAGTAGGAATTTTTATATTGGGTAAGTCACTAAATGACTTTCCTGATGCTTCAAGTGTACTCAGACGGCAGGGGATTTGCCTGCTGTGTTGAACCAAAAAAATGAGCTCCGTTGATTTTTCGGAGAAAATTGTGAAAATACAGGCCTCACTCAGTGTTTTATACGGTACAGAAGGCCTGACGCCGCGGCGCATTTCGGGTGCCGCCGCGCAAATTTACTGATAGGAAGACATACCATGCAGCGCAAACCGCAGCCCGCATTTGACCGTTTCAATGAAAAGCCCGCTTTCCGCGGTGACCGCTTCTCCGAGGGCGGCGACCGTTTCGGGGGCGAGCGCCGTCCGCGTTTTTCCAATGACCGCTTCGAAGACCGCGGCAGCCGTTTCGGCGGTGACCGTTTTGACCGGGGCGATCGCTTCGGCGGGGACCGCGGCGGTCGTTTTGCCGACCGCGGTGAACGCTTCGGGGGCGATCGCTTTGAGCGCCGCGAAGGCGCCTTCGGCGGCAACCGCCGTTTTAACGACGGTAAGCCCTTCCGCCGCTTTGACCGCAGCGAACCGCGCTTCGGGGACCGTTCCGGCCCGCGCGCGAAGGCCTTTGAAACCCGCCGCTACACGGACCGTGCCGCCTTTGTGCAGACGCAGACCGTGCGGCTTGATGCCGATGTGGCCGCGTACTTTGCGGACGCTGAGGCCGTGAACGCCGCGCTGCGCCAGATCATTGCGATAAGCCGCCTTGTAAAAGACGAGGCCGCCAAGGCCGAAGCCGTGCGTGATCAAAAAGCGCAGGCGCAAGCTGCTGTTGCTGAAGAAGCCGCCGAAGGTGAAGAAGTCGCTCTTGAAACCGAAGCGGCTGACGCTGAAGAGGCTGCCGCAGCGCCTGAAGCCGAGGCTGCTGCCGGCGAAACGACCGAAGAGAAGAAAGAAACGCTCTGACTGTCGGGCGGCCTGAAAACCACACGGGCTTAAAGAGTGGTTTTTCAGGGGAAAGCACGTAAAAGCGCACGGTCTTAACGGCAGGTGCGCTTTTTTTCGTCCGCTGAGCGGCTAAACTTAACCATTCATCTGCCGGTGAGGAAAAAACTGTTTCTTACCGGCGCCGTTATCCCCCAAAAGGAGTTTCTTTCATGCCGCAGCCAGTAAAGGCGCTTGACCGCGTCCGGATGCTTGAGATGCTCAGAAGTGCCCGGCCGTTTGATGTTGTCGTGATCGGCGCGGGCGCAACCGGTCTGGGCGTAGCCGTTGATGCGGCAAGCCGGGGACTGAAGACCCTCGTGGTGGACGCGCAGGACTTTGCTGCGGGGACGTCGTCGCGCTCCACAAAGCTCATTCACGGCGGCGTGCGGTACATGAAAAACATCCGCAACTGGTCCCTGGTGCGGGAGGCCCTTGCCGAACGGCGGATTCTTCTGAAAAATGCGCCGGCGCTTGCGCATCCCCAGGCGTTTGTTCTGCCCTGCTATAGCGTGACCGATCTCGCCTTTTACGGGCTGGGGCTCACGCTTTACACGCTGCTGGGGATCGGGGGCGGCCTTTTGGGGCCCGTCAAGCTGCTGGGCGCCGTTGATACGCTCTGTGAACTGCCGGGGGTGAAAAGAAAGGCACTCAAGGGCGGCGTGAAGTTTTTTGACGCGCAGTTTGACGATGCCCGCACGGCCGTGGCTCTGATGCAGACGGCGCTCGGGTGCGGTGCCGCGGTGCTTAACTACGCTTCAGTGACGGAAGCAGAACTAAAGGACGGCCGTGTTGACAGTGTGACGGTCAAAGACAATGAAACGGGTGAAACCTTTCATGTAAGGGGCCGTGTCTTTTTTAACTGCACGGGACCCTGGGTGGACAACATCCGGCGGCTTGCCGACCCCGAGGTTGACAGCCTTGTGCGAATTTCCCGCGGCTCACACATTGTGGTGGGGCGCGAATTTATGCCGGCAAAGTCGGCGATGCTCATCCCGAAAACCGCTGACGGGCGTGTGCTTTTCTGTATTCCCTGGAAGGGAAACGTTGAAATCGGCACGACGGATCTGGAGCAGGGGCAGGCGCCCTTTGATCCGCAGATTACGGACGACGAAACAGACTTTCTGATTGCGGGCGCAAACCGGTATCTCGCCAAACCCATCGAAAAGAAGGACGTGAAGGCGAGCTTCTCGGGCCTGCGGCCGCTTTTTAAGGGTAACGTTGTCTCCGGCGGGCCGTCGAGCGCGCGCTTGTCGCGTGAGCACGCCGTGATTCCGGAATTCGGCAACATGATTACAGTGACCGGCGGCAAGTGGACGAGTTACCGTCTGATGGCTGAGCACGCCATTGAAGCGGCACAGAAGATGGGGCTTTTGCCCAAATCGGGCTGCACCACGCGCTCGTTACCTCTCGCCGTTGATATGACGGTGGACGTTAAGGGCCTTGAGTCGCGGCTTGATACGGAAAAACTCACGGCAGAACTCAAGCGCGAGGCGGCGGACTATGCGGCCTACTGCGTGAAAACAAACGGCGCGCGCACCGCAAACGACGTCCTTTACCGGCGTCTGAGAATCGGGCAGATGAACGCCCGCGTCACAAAGCTTCTGACGCCCGTTGTTGAAAAAGCGGTGGCCGAAACGCGGGCCGCGCTTTGAGTCGCTGTTGAGCCGCTGATTTTCCGTTGAAAATCCGTTGACAGAGTGTGGTCGCCATGGCATAATGGCGGCCTTTTTCCACGCAAGTGAAAGCGTATCGGCGGCGCCATCCCTGATTTTTGTGAGGAGCCCGGCCGGTATTTCTTTAATATAAAAAGGTTTCGTCAACCGATTCGGTTCGGGAGCGAAACGGGCGAGGTTAATTTTTCATGTACGCAATTATCAGAACCGGCGGCAAGCAGTATCGCGTGGCCGTCGGCGACACCGTCAAGGTTGAAACCATCGAAGCCGAAGCCGGCTCCGAAGTGACCCTCAGCGACGTTCTTCTCGTTGCCACGGACGAAGGCATCAAGGCCGGCAAGCCCGTGCTCGAAGGCGCCAGCGTCAAGGCGACTGTGGTGAGCCACGGCCGTCACGACAAGGTTCGTATTTTCAAGTTCCGCCGCCGCAAGCACTCCATGAAGAGCGCCGGTCATCGTCAGAACTACACTGAACTGAAGATCGAAGCGATCAACGCCTGATTTTCACGTTTACGTCAGCAATTTAGGAAGATACAAAAATGGCACATAAGAAAGGTGGCGGTTCTACCCGCAACGGTCGTGATTCCCAGGCCAAGCGCCTCGGTGTGAAGGTTTTCGGCAGCTCGCTCATCAACGCCGGCGGCATCATCGTCCGTCAGCGCGGCACGCAGTTCCATGCCGGTGACAATGTCGGCATGGGCCGTGACCACACGCTGTTTGCTCTCGTTGACGGCATCGTGACGTTTGAAGTCAAGGGCCCGCGCAACCACCAGTTTGTGAAGGTCGTGCCGGCTGCTGCTTAATTAAAGCGCTTACGGCATTAGTAAAGAGCTCCGTCGGGCGTGTCCCTGCGGAGCTTTTTTAATGCTGTGGCACAATTACCTGATATCTCTTCTTTTTTACCTGATTCCAAGGACAGATCACCGTGAAATTCGTCGACGAGGCCCGCATTGAGGTGCAGGGCGGCAATGGCGGTAACGGCGCAGCCAGCTTCCGCCGCGAAAAATTTATTCCCAAGGGCGGCCCCGACGGCGGTGACGGCGGCCGCGGCGGCAGTGTCTATGCTGTCGCAGACCGCAACATCAATACGCTTGTGGACTACCGCTTTACGCGGCGCTTTTTTGCCCCCAACGGCGAAAACGGGCGCGGCGCGGACTGCTTCGGCGCGGGCGGCGACGACGTGGTTCTGCGTATGCCCGTGGGCACGCAGATTATCGACGCCTCAACCGGTGAAACCGTTGCAGACCTTACCGAGCACGGGGAAAAGAAGCTGCTTGCCAAGGGCGGCCGGGGTGGCTTGGGGAACCTTCACTTTAAGACGAGTACGAACAGAGCACCCCGGCAGGCAACACCCGGGGAAGCGGGTGAGTACCGTGAACTGCGTCTGGAACTTAAGGTTCTTGCGGACGTGGGACTTCTTGGAATGCCCAACGCCGGAAAGTCCACCTTTATTACGGCGGTCTCCAACGCCCGCCCGAAAATCGCGGACTATCCCTTTACGACGCTGCATCCGCATCTCGGGGTCGTGCGCATCGCAAGCGAACAAAGTTTTGTGATTGCCGACGTGCCCGGCCTTATTGAGGGCGCAAGTGAAGGCGCGGGGCTCGGACACCTCTTTTTACGGCATCTCTCAAGAACGAGCCTCTTACTTCACATCATCGACTGTGCGCCGATGGATACCGAGGGCACGGACCCCGTGGCAGAAGCGCATGCGCTCACCCAGGAACTTGCGAAGTACGATGAGGCGCTTGCGGCCAAACCCCGCTGGATTGTTCTCAATAAGATCGATCTGGTGCCCGAAGACGAGCGGCCCGCTTTGATTGAAAAGTACCGCAAAGCATTAGCTGATGACGGTCGGCCCTTCTTTGTGATGTCGGCCGCCACGCGCGAAGGTACGCAGGAACTCGTGAAGGCCATCGCCGAAGAACTGCACCGCCGCCAGAAGGAAGCCGAAGCCGCGCGCGCCATCGCAGAGGAAAAGGCCGCGCAGGAAGAACTTCCTCACGAAGAAATCGACATGAGTGAAAAGCCTCTGTGAGGCCGGCTATGACGGAATCCGTGCTTAAAAATGCGCACCGCGTGGTTGTGAAGGTCGGAAGCGCCCTTGTCACAAACGACGGCCGGGGTCTTGACTTTGAAGCCATTGCCCGGTGGGCCACGCAGATTGCCGCGCTGCAAAAGGCCGGCAAAGAAGTGTTGCTTGTGAGTTCCGGCGCCATTGCCGAAGGCGTCTTAAGGCTTGGCTGGAAGTCCCGCCCCAAGCGCCTTTTTGAACTGCAGGCTGCGGCGGCCGTGGGCCAAATGGGGCTGGTGCAGGCCTATGAGACGCGCTTTGCCGGGCACGGCATCAAAACAGCGCAGATTCTGCTTACGCACGCTGATCTTGCGGACCGCGAGCGCTACCTCAATGCCCGGGATACCCTGATTGAAATCCTGCGTCTGGGGTGCGTGCCGATCATCAACGAAAATGACACGGTCGTCACCGATGAAATCAAGGTGGGCGACAACGACACGTTGGGCGCCCTTGTCACAAACCTCGTTGAAGCCGATGCCTTTGTGATTCTCACGGATCAAAAGGGTCTTTATACGGCCGATCCCCGCAAGGATCCGACCGCCGAATTTGTGGCGCAGGCTGTGGCGGGTGACCCGGCCCTGGAAAAAATGGCGGGCGGCGCGGCAAGTACGCTCTCTAAGGGCGGCATGATCACAAAGATTCTCGCGGCCAAGCGCGCGGCACGCTCGGGCGCCGCGACCATCATTGCTTCGGGGCGGGAAAAAGATGTCTTGATCCGGCTCTCTCAAGGTGAAGCCATCGGCACGGAATTAAGTCCCCGGCAGGCGCCGATGCACGCAAGAAGCCAGTGGCTTGCGGATCACCTGAGGTGCGAAGGCCGTGTGATTCTGGACGCCGGTGCCGCGGCGGCGCTGCTTAAACGCAAAACAAGTCTGCTGCCTGTGGGCGTTAAGGCCGTGGAGGGCGACTTTGTCCGCGGTGACGTCGTGGCCTGCACGGATGAAAAGGGCGTGGAAATTGCGCGGGGGCTTGCAAATTACGCCTCGTCTGAAATCCGGATGATTAAGGGCAAACACACCGAAGAAATCGAAGGGGTTCTGGGCTATTGCGCGCAGCCCGAATTCATCCACCGCGACAATCTGGTGATGACGGTCTGAGAAAACTTCGGATGTTTCAGACAAAGACGGGAGCAGGGCTCCCGTTTTTGCTAAATGCCTCCCGCGTAGCCGTTTTGGCGCCAGGCCTCAAAGACGGTGACGGCCACGGCGTTACTGAGGTTTAACGAGCGGTTGTCGGGAAACATCGGAAGGCGGATACGCTGCGAAGCCGGGAAAAAATCACGGACGGCGTCAGGAAGCCCCTTACCTTCACTGCCGAAAACAAGCCAGTCGCCGTTTTGAAAATGCATCGTGGAAAAGACGGAAGAGCCCTTGGTTGTCATCGCAAACATGCGGGTGCGGTCCGGGTTTTCTCGTGCGAGAAAGTCATCCCAGTTTTCGTAAACCGTAAGCGTTGTCATCTCGTGGTAGTCGAGCCCCGCTCTCACAAGGTGCTTGTCGTCCACGGAAAACCCGAGGGGCTTAATAAGGTGCAGTTTGCTTCCGGTATTGGCGCACAGCCGGATGATGTTGCCGGTATTGGGCGGAATCTCCGGATGCACTAAAACAACGTGATACATGATTGAAAAAAGAGTGAACCTGCTGCGGCGTTTAATTGCCGTCAATGATGTCGTCGCGCTCATCGGTGAGCGCCTGTCGCATTGTAACGAGTGCTTTCTTTTCAATCTGCCGGACGCGCTCGGCGGAGACACCGAGTTCAGCGGCAAGTTCCTGAAGCGTCAGGGGTTTAGTGCCGTCTTCTTCATCGCCGGTGAGCCACCGCGCTTCAATGACGCGCCGCGAGCGGGAATCAAGCGCATTAAGAGCCTTTTGCAGCCCTTCCCGTGACATTTTCTCGCGGCTTTGGTTTTCGAGCGTATGCATCGGACCGTCTTCGTCGCGCGAGAGCCAGTCAATCGGGGAAAACGTCGGATTGTCATCATCGTCGTTTACGGGCCCGTCAATGGAGGTGTCGCCCCCTGTCATGCGCTCTTCCATGTCAAGCACTTCTTCGGGCTTAACGTCGAGCTCCGTTGCGATTTTCTTGGCCTGATCCAGTGTCAGCGACTTGTCGCTTTCCTTCATCTGACGCAGGTTAAAAAAGAGCTTTCGCTGATTTTTGGTGGTCGCAAGTTTCACCAGACGCCAGTTTCTGACGACATAGTCCTGGATTTCCGCGCGGATCCAGTGCACGGCAAAGGTCATGAGCCGCACACCGCGGTCGGGATCAAAGTGTTTGATCGCCTTCATGAGCCCGATATTGCCTTCCTGAATGAGGTCGGCGTGCGGCAGCCCATAGCCCAGATACCCGCGCGCAATGGAAATCACAAGGCGCAGGTGGCTTACAACGAGCGCCTGCGCGGCCTGAAGGTCGCCTTTGTCTCTGAGCGCCACCGCGTAGTTTTTTTCCTCTTCAGCGGTTAAAAGTGGCGCAGCGTTTGCGGCACGGATGAAGGCATCTAAGTCGCCCAAGGCCGTCGGCACCACCGCCGGCAGGTTTTCCGCGGGCTTTTTGTACGGGACGACAGAGCCCTTCACATCAGGGCGCGCAACAAGCGCCTGCGGCTTTTTAAGCGCAACAGCCGAAGAGGCCCGAACGGCCGGCAGTTTCGGCGCGGATTGTGCGGCTTTTTTCTTGTCGGAAACGGTTTCTGGCACGGCTTACGGGACGACTTAATGGGATTACTTTGGTGTTGGGATGCTAGCACCGAAGGCGGGGCAAATTTTCGCGGTGGTGTTGCTGATTGTGTTTCAGAAAAACGGCAAAGATGTGAAGCGCCGCGTCTTTGAACCGGGCAACTGATGCGGCCTTGGCTTCAGTGTTGGGCCGGCGTCACGAAGGTTTGAAAACGCAACCGTCTGACGCGTGGTTTTTTATGCAACAGCGGCTGAATTTTTATGGACTCCCACCCTTGACAAAGCGGCGCTGGGGGGTACTGTGCCTTACATCCCAAGGAGTTTGGGGCGACACAGCCGGATGCAAAAACTCAACCCGGCCGCAAGTGTACTCAAAAGGCTCTTCGTGCATAGTTGTGGGTAAAAAAATCAAGCAACTACATGTCAAGCGACATAAGAATTGACCCTCAAAACGACATAAAAATTGACCCACCTCCAAAAGGGACAAAAGAACGGCATTTGACGTGCCGATCCGGAAAGTTCGGATTATGTGTTATTGCCGCGGCGGCTGGTATCAGCCTTTGACGGTCGCAAAACATCTGAGCGAAGGCTGATACAGGGTAAAGTCAGAAGCCGAACTTCTGCAGCTTTCTTAAGGCGTCACCGGCGGTGTAGCGGCCGATGCCGGCGCCCACCAGGGCGGCGGCTCCGAGGTACACGAGGCACCAGTCGGTGCTGATGAGTCTGAGGGTCAGATTAACGCCGTAAAGCGACGCAAAGTCCGCCGCGGGCTGCGAGAGAATGCTGATGCCGATCCAGGTGATCCCGAGCGAAATCGCGGCGGCAAATACGAGCGTTAAAAGCCCTCGGCAGGCGTAGGGCGCCGTGGCAAACCCGCGGCTCGCGCCGAAGATGTGAAGGTCAAGGAGCTCTTCGCGCTGCGCGGCCGTTGTCATCCTCACCGAAGACATCACCACCAGAATCACGAGAATCAGAATGACGGACGCAAGAATCCCGAGCGTGACGTACAGCGCGGCCTTAAGGCGCGCGAGGTAACTCGCCCAGCGGTCATCAAAGGCGGTCGACTCAATGCCCTCAAGTTTTTCCATGGAAGCAGCGAGCGCTTCCGTGTCTTTTTCGGTGACGTTGTTCCCGAGCGTTGCAACGATGATGTCAGGCAAGGGGTTGTTTGCCGAGCGCTTTGACTGCAGACCGAGGCTTTTATTGACCATCTTGAGCGCATCATCCTTGGGGATAATGCGCACGGAAGTGACGCCCGGAAGCCGGTTGATTTTCTGCGAGAGGTCTTTGACGGTATTGGGGCCAGCAGAGCGCTCGGTAAAGGCCGTGATCTCCGTATTCATCGGCACGTTGATTACGGTGTCGTTAAGGCACACCATGACGCTGATGATGAAAATCGGAATGGTGAGCGCCAGTGCCGCAAGCGTCACGGCGAGCATGAAGGGGCCCTTGTTGACGCGGATGCCGAGCAGCGTCTGGCTGATCGTCCAGTAGATGTGTGTCAGTAACCGCACGACGCGCCCTCCTCATCTTCGTCGTCCTCATAGGTCACGGGACCGTCGCCGAGGTAAATGGTTTTGTGCGAGACGTTCGCAGGGAGCAGCTGCAGGTGCGAAGCGACAATCACCGAGACCGTTCCGAGCGAGAAGGACCCCAGAAGGTTCATGAGTTCCTGGGCGTTTGTGAGGTCTAAGTGCGCCGCCGGTTCATCCGCGAGAATCATCACGGGGTCGTTCACAACAGCGCGCGCCAGGCACGCCATCTGGCGCTGCCCCGAGGAGAGTTCCGCGGGGTAGAGGTCCGCAAGATCCTCAATGCGGCACTTCTGCAGCGCGTGACGGGCCCGGATGCGTGCCTCGCGGTAGGATTCGTCCGCGGCCAGCGCCGGAAGCATGACGTTATCAATCACCGAGCGGTCTCTTAAAAGCACGCCGTCCGGAAGCATGATGCCCATCGAGCGGCGCATCCACATCTTTTGGTTTTCGGTGAAGTTGTTGACGAGGTCGCCCCCGATGCGCACTTCGCCGGCCGAGGGCTTTAAAAGCCCGGCAATCAGTTTTAAAACAAGCGACTTACCGCTTCCGGTGGGACCGGTGAGGTAAATGAACTGGCCGCGGTTTACGGAAAACGTGATCCCCGAGACGCGGCGCTTGCCGTCAAAGTCGACGGCAACGTTGGTGAGTTCAATAAGCGGTGTTCCGGCCACGGTCAGTCTCCGGCCGATGTGTCGGCTTTAAAGTTTTTGCGCTCAAAACGAAAGTCAATGTCCATCTTGTCCCAGACATCTTCTTCGGCATGAAGCAGATACTCGGTAAGGGGGTGCTTCGTAAGCCACGCACTGTCAAGCGCAAATTCAATCGTTTTCCCGTCGGCTTTGAGTGTCCAGGCCGGAAGCCGCACTGTGCGGCGGGCATGCGCAAAGATGACCGCAAGGCGGATCGCGCAGATCATGCGCATGAGCATCGGGTCCTTAAGGCAGCTTTCCACCTTTTTGAGGTTGCCGCGCTGCGAGAGGACAATTGCCGCCATATCGGACTGATCCGACCGGGAAAAGCCCGGAAGGTCCGAATTTTTCAGAATGTATTCGCTGTGACGGTGGTAGCCGCTCGGGCTGATCATCTTGCCGGTTTCGTGCAGCATCGCTGCCCACTGCAGCAGTTTCCTGCGCGCCGGATCAGGGTTGCCGTCAGACAAAGCCTGGAAAAACTTGTCGGAAAGCGCCGCCACGCGCGCGGCCTGCTGCTTATCGACGTTCGTGCGTTTAAGAATCGCCGTAACGGTGGCGTCACGCACGTCGTGCTGGCTCTTGCGCCCCAAAATGTCGTAAAGAAGCCCCACGCGCAGGGCGCCTGAAGCCGGCCGCATCTCCTTGATGCCGAAGGTTTCGAAAACGGCGGTTAAAACAGCGATGCCGCCCGCAATCACCTCGCGGCGGTCTTCTTTGAGGCCCGCGAGCTTGATGCGGCGGATTTCGCCCGAGCTGATGAGTTCGTCTCTGAGGTACTTTAAAAGCGCGGGCGTCACAACGCCGTTTGTAAGGCCTAAGGCCGTGCCGATGTCAGCGACGGCACCGATCGTGCCTGCGCTGCCGTAGGCGGCATCCCACTGACGGTGGCTGAACTCCTGGTGCGCTTCTTCAAATTCGGCCTGAGCTGAAAGTTGCGCGGCTTTAAACTCTTTTGCCGTGATTTTGCCGTCTTTAAAGAACTGAACCGAGGTGTTGACGCAGCCCACGTGAAACGATTCGCACTGTTTGGGCAGGTACCCGCGGCCGATGATGAGTTCCGTGGAGGCGCCGCCGATGTCGACAACCAGACGCTTCTCGGGGGAAGACGGGAGCGTATGCGCGCAGCCAGAAAACACGAGGCGCGCCTCTTCGCGGCCCGCGATGATTTCGATGGGGTGGCCTAAAGCGGCTTCGGCCTTGGGAAGAAATTCGTCGGAATTTTTCGCAACGCGCAGCGCCTGCGTGCCCACAGCACGGATGTACTTGGGATCAACGCCCGCGAGTTTTTCCTTAAAGCGGGAGAGGGCATTCAAGGCGCGCTTTTGCGCTTCTTCCGTCAGAAACCCCTTCTCGTCAAAGCCTGCGGCAAGCCGCACGGTTTCCTTCCAGTAGCTTTCCGTGAGAATCTGATCGTCGACAACCCGGCCGACTTCAACGCGAAAGCTGTTGCTGCCCAGATCCACTGCACCCAAAAGCAAAGGTTTTTCCGTTGCCGTCATCGTGTCTCGTCCCGAGAAGGAGTAGTTGCGAAAAAGCGTTTTTTACCGGTTATTCGTGCTCGATACCCACCAAGGCATCGGCAAAAGCCTCGGCGTTAAATGGCTGCAGATCGTCAATCTTTTCACCCACGCCGACAAAATATATCGGAAGCGGCCTGTCGCCTCGGCTTGCGGTGATTGCCACAAGAACGCCGCCTTTGGCGGTGCCGTCAAGCTTGGTGACAATAAGGCCCGTGAGCTGCGCAAAGGCGTCAAAGGCTTTGACCTGCGCCAGGGCATTTTGTCCGTTGGTGCCGTCCACCACGAGGATTACCTCGTGGGGCGCGCCTTCAAGGGCTTTACCCTGCGCTCGGCGGATGCGCCCGAGCTCTTCCATGAGGTTTGTCTGCGTGGGAAGGCGTCCTGCGGTGTCCGCAATCACCACGTCAAGCCCGCGGGCCTTGCCGGCACTCACGGCGTCAAAGACAACGGCCGCGGGATCGCCCCCGGTCTGGCTCACGACGTCAATGCGGTTGCGCTCGCCCCAGACCGCAAGCTGCTCGCGCGCGGCGGCCCGAAACGTATCGGCAGCGGCCAAAAGCACGGTCTTATTGTCGGCGGCAAGCCACTTGGCAATCTTGCCGATTGTGGTGGTTTTACCGGCACCGTTAACGCCCGCCATCATCATCACGAAGGGCTTGGTGCGGTTTACGTCAAGCGGCTTTTGCGCGGGTAGGAGGATGCGCTTAATTTCATCGCGCAGCGCAAGGCGCACCTCTTCCGGGGTTTTAAGGCCCCTGAGTTTTACCGTGTCGCGCAGCCGCTCTAAGATAAGATTCGTGCTTTCAACGCCGATATCGGCGGCAATCAGTGAGGTTTCGAGCTCTTCAAAGAAATCTTCGTCAATCACGGCGCCGGAAAAAAGACCGGCCAGATTGATGCGCGTGCGCTCCAAACCCTGTTTTAAGCGAGAAAAGAAACCCATGGCTCGTGCGGGAAAAAAAGAACCGGCGCTTCACTCTCACGGGAGAAAAGCGGGTTCGGAAAATCAGTCGTCGGGACGGGGCGTTAAGCCCGCCCAAAGGGTTAGTTTAGCAACCGGGGCTAAGAGTGTGGGGGCCGTGCGCATCATCGGAGGGCGCTTCAAGCGTACGCCCCTGGCGGTGCAGGATCGCGAGGGCCTGCGGCCCACCCCCGACCGCGTGAGAGAAACCGTCTTTGACTGGCTCATGCACCTTTCAGGGGGCACGATCGAAGACCTCACGGTGCTCGATATGTTTGCGGGAAGCGGCGCCATGGGTCTTGAAGCCGCAAGCCGCGGCGCACGGCGTGTTGTCTGCACGGAATTAAACCGCAAAAGCGCGGCGCAGATCCGCGCGGTCGTGGAAAAACTCGGCGCAACCGGGACGGTTAACGTCGTCTGCGGGGACGTTTTTTCCTATGTCGGAAGTACAAATGAGACTTTTGACATTGTCTTTATCGATCCTCCGTTTGCCGAGAGCCTGCAGGCTGAGGCGCTCTCGGCAGTCAAGCCCAGACTCACGGACAAGGCGGTTGTCTACGTGGAAAGCGACCGGGAGATTAGTGAAGAAAAGCTTCAGGATCAAGGATTTGCCTCGGTGCGCCGGGGCCGTGCGGGGGCTGTCTTTTATTTGCTTGCACAGCAAAATTTCCGTTAAAATTCATAATCTTGTCTTTTGATTTTTGTCCGTGATGATCCAGGCCGTTTATCCGGGAACGTTTGATCCGATGACGCTCGGGCACCTCGATATGGTGCGCCGGGCTGCACGGCTATTTGATTTTGTGACGGTGGCTGTGGCCGCCAGTCCCAAGAAAAAACCGCTTTTTACGCTTGAGGAGCGGGTGGAACTCGCGCGGCTTCAGTGCGCGGACCTCGCCAACGTGGCGGTCGAAGGGTTTGATGATCTGCTCTGCCGGTTTGTGGCGCGCAAAAGCGCGCAGGTCATCGTGAGAAGCTCCCGGGCGGCGACGGACTTTGAGTACGAGCTGCAGATGGCGATGATGAACCGGCACCTCGTGCCTGAAGCTGAAACGGTGTTTCTGACGCCGAGCGCCGAGCTGCAGTACGTGAGCGGCACGCTCGTGCGTGAAATCGCGCTATTAGGGGGCGACGTCACGGAGTGCGTGGTACCGGCTGTTGCCGAGGCGCTCGCGCGTAAGGCAGCTCATCTGCGGGGTGCACACTGATGGCTCTGATGATCACCGACGAATGCATCGGCTGCGGCGTATGCCTGCCCGAATGCCCGCATCAGGCAATCTGCGAAGAGGACGGCAACTTCTGGATCCGCGCGGGGCGCTGTACGGAATGCGCCGAGGACTCCGAAGGGCCGCACTGCAGAAGGCTCTGCCCGATGCCCGAGGTGATCGTCACCAACCCCCGGCGCACGGAAACGCGTGAAGCGCTTCTGCGTAAAGCCGCGTCCTTTAAACTGCGCCGGCTTTTTGAAGAATTCGATAAAACCAAAGAAGAAGCGGCATGACACGGCCGCGTTTCTCCACAGTAACACACGGGAAACAACACTATGCAACCCTATGCCGCTGAATGGCTTTCCATCATCCCGCCGATCGTCGCTATCGGCTTGGCGCTCATGACGAAGGAAGTGTTTTCTTCGCTCCTTGTGGGTATCTTTACCGGTACGCTCATCTACGCGGTGGGTACGGGTGGCAACATCGTGATGGGGACAACGGAAGTCGCCTTCAAGATGATGGCCCAGAAGCTCGACTTCAACATCATCATCTTCTGTTCGCTTCTGGGGGCGCTCGTTTACGTGATCACGATGGCGGGCGGCACCAAAGCCTACGGTAAGGCGGCGGTTAAGCTCATCAAGGGCCGCCGCTCAACGTTGCTCGCAACGGGTGGTCTGGGCCTTACGATCTTTATCGACGACTACTTTAACTGCCTCACGGTCGGTACCGTCATGCGGCCCTTGACGGACCTTTACCGCATCAGCCGCGAAAAGCTTGCGTACATCATCGACAGTACGGCGGCCCCCATCTGCATCATTGCGCCCATTTCCTCGTGGGCGGCGGCCGTGGGGTCGTCTTTGAAAGACACCGGTGCGTTTGAAAGCGAACTGGGCGCGTTTGTCGCCACTATTCCGTGGAACTTCTATGCGCTGCTGTGCCTTATTCTCGTGGTCTTTATCTGCCTCACAAGTTACGACTTTGGGCCCATGCGCCGAGCTGAAATCAATGCTCAGAGGGATCAGGAACTCTCCGAAGAAGGCGTGCAGGAAGTCGACCGTGAGGTGAAAAGCAACCCCCGCGGCACGGTCTGGGACATGCTTATCCCGCTGGTTGCCCTCATTGTTTTCTCCGTCCTGTCGCTTATGTATTCCGGCGGCTACTGGGGTGAAGACGCGAAGTACCACACCTTTATGGCGGCAATCGGCAATTCCTCGGCCTCGATGTCGCTTGTGTGGGCTTCCTTCGGCGCCATGGTCGTGGCACTGCTTCTTTTCGTGCCGCGCCGGCTTCTTTCCTTTGCCGACTTCTTTAACGGCAGCGTTGAAGGCATGAAGATCATGTTGCCTGCCAACATCATCCTGATTCTTGCCTGGACCCTTTCGGGTGTGTGCCGTGAACTTTTGAGCACCCCGCAGTTCATGCAGTCCATCGTCACAAGTTCCGGCATGAGCGCGATGTTCCTGCCGGTGATTGTCTTTGCGATTGCGGCGTTTCTTTCCTTCTCAATGGGCACGGCTTGGGGTACCTTCGGTATCCTCATCCCCATCGTAGTGCCGATTGTGCAGGCTCTTGATCCCAACCTCACGGTGGTGGTGCTTTCCGCCACGCTTGCGGGCTCGGTCTTCGGTGATCACTGTTCGCCCATTTCCGATACCACGATTCTGTCCTCAGCGGGCAGCCGCTGCACGCATATTTCGCATGTGGCAACGCAACTGCCGTACTCAATCCTTGTTGCCGTGTGTGCCGGTATAGGGTACCTTGTGGCCGGCATTTCCGGGGGCAGCCTTCTCTGGAGCTTCTCCGCGGCGCTTCTGTGCCTTTTGGTTGCAACCGCGGTGCTTCATTTCTGGTATCAGAAAAAGGATCCGGAAGAGATTCCCGCTTAATCGGCGCGACAGACACGGGCGGCAGAATACGGACAAAAGCAGCAACGCTTTTTCTGTGTTTTGCCGCTGCAGTTTGTCGGGTTCTTAAACTAAAATCGGTCGAATCAGGCTTAACTTTCATTTGCCCCCGGACCGGGTCCACTCATGATTTTCCGACGTTCACTCGTTAATGAGCTCGCCAACAGCGCGGGCGGCGTCTTTACGGTGTTGTTTTCCATCGTACTGACGGTCGGACTCGTCCAAATTCTGGGGGAGGCCGCTGACGGCAGCGTCGATTCGGCGACCGTTTTTGAACTGGTGGCCTATTCAAGCCTGGTAAATCTCCCGCCTTTGGTGGCCCTGTCGCTTTTTATGGCCGTACTGATGGTGCTCATGCGAAGCTGGCAGGACAGCGAAATGGTGGTGTGGTTCAGCTCCGCGGGCCTGAGCCTTCTTTCCTGGATCCGCCCGGTGCTGCGCTTTGCGCTTCCAATGATTCTCGTTGTGGGGATTCTCTCCATTGCGCTCACTCCCTGGGCCAAAAGCCAGATTGAACGCACGACCGAAGCCTTTCAGCAGAAAGAAGACGTCAACCGCATCGCCCCCGGGCGCTTTATTGAAACCGCGGGCGGACAGCGCGTCTTTTTCATTGAAGACGCGGCCGAAGACGGCTCGCGCATTCACAACGTCTTCATGAGTGAGCGCAAGGACGGCGCGGAAATCATTGTGCACGCAGGCGAAGGCGCGGTGCGCACCAACGACGCCGGTGACCGCTACATTGCGCTTTCTGACGGCCGCCGCTATGAAACGGATCCGGATAAAGGGGCCTCCTGGAAGGTTTTGGATTTTGCGCGCTACGACATGCTGATCCGCGTCAAGGCTGATACGGCGCTTACGAGCATGAGCGTGGACATGATGCCGGTGGCGATGCTCACGGCGATCAACACCAATGCCGCCAACGCTGAACTGCTCTGGCGTCTCTGCTGGCCTCTGGCGGCATTAAACCTCGTGCTTCTCGCGATTCCGCTTTCCTACACGAACCCCAGAGCCGGACGAAGCCTTTCGATGGTGATTGCCGTTTTGATCTTTATTCTCTACTTAAACGGTATTTCGATTGCGGAGACCTGGGTGAGAGGCGGCAAGATCAGCTGGGTGACGGGACTGATTGCGTTAAACGGCGGCGTCTTTCTGCTCACGGCACTGCTCTTTGTACGGCGCGTGTGGCTTGTGCGGTGGCTGCCTCTGAAGCTCACGGAGCTTCCTTACAAATGGATCGGGAGGGATGAAAAGTGAGCGTCATCGCCCGGCATCTGACAAAAGAAGTTCTGATTGCGTCGCTTTTTGTGCTTTTTGCGCTCACGGCGCTTTTTGCCTTTTTTGAGTTTGTGCGCCAGCTGGGCCGCATCGGCACCCGCTACGACCTTATTCACGGCCTGATTTTTACGGCGTTAAACCTCCCGACCCGCATCTACGAAGTGATGCCCGTGGCAGCACTTGTGGGCGCGGTCTACACGTTGAGCCGCTGGGCCGCAACGAGTGAATTCACGATTCTGCGCGTGTCGGGCCTTTCGCCCGTGCGCCTTGCGGCAATGCTCTCCGTTTCCGGCATCATTCTTTCGGTCGTCACCTACGGTATCGGCGAATTCGTGGCGCCTGAGACTTATAAGCTCAGAGACGAAATGCGCTCGGAGGTTTCCGGCAGCACCTTGTCGTCCCACGACTACGATTCGGGTATCTGGGTGCGTGACGTCGTGAAGGACGCGCAGGGTTCTCCCCTTCTGACCCGCTTTGTGAACGTGAGAAACCTGCTTGCCGAAGGCAAGGGCTCGCGCACCGGTGCCTGGCGTATTTTTGAATTTACGCCGGACAACGCGTTAACGCGCGTGATTCACGCCGAAGGCGCCAATTACATTACCGGTGAAGGGTGGCATCTGAAAAACGCGACGGTGGAGACGCTGCCCAAACTTGCCAAAGACGAGAGCCCCATGATTGAAAAGGCCGGGATCCGCCGGCATGCGGACTTTCTGCTTGCCACGCAGATGCGGCCAGACCTTCTGGGGGTACTCACGATTCGTCCTGAGCGTATGGGGATCGGCGCTCTCTGGCAGTACATCGGTTACCTCCGGGAAAACGGACAGACCACCGAGCGCTATGAAACGGCGATGTGGAAGCGTATTTTCTATCCGCTCGCCATTTTTGTGATGCTCGCGGTTTCGATGCCCTTTGCCTACCTTAATGCCCGCTCGGGCGGCATTTCGATCAAGATCTTCGCGGGTCTCATGATCGGTATCACGTTTTACGCGCTTAACAACATCTTTTCCTTCCTCGGGGTGATCAACACCTGGTCACCGGTGGCGATGGCGGTGCTGCCGCCCTTAATCATGCTCATTGCGGCTGCGACCGTCATGTGGTGGGTGGAAAAACGTTAGAAACGCCTGAAAAGAGTTTCGGGCAATACTTTGACGGGCCTTGTCAGTCATCGGCCGCTTTTTCCCGTTAACGTTCTCCCGGATGACGCCCTTCGGGAGAGAAAAAATGAAAAAAGCGGTTATGGGACTCGTTGCCGCAGTGACGGCCGGTGCAGCGGCGGCCGATGCCGCCGTCATTGAAATGACGGTCGGCGAAAAAAGCTACGCCGTCGAACTTCTTGAAAACGATGCGGCCCGGGACCTGATGCGCAGGCTTCCGCTGGAAGTCACGTTTGAAAACTTCGGCGCCGTCGAGCGTATTGCGTATCTCAAAAAAGCGCTTAACCTCGGCTCCGCGCCGCGGGAAACAACGCCTGCGGCAGGGGATCTTACGTACTACATCCCGTGGGGAAACCTTGCGGTGTTTACGGGGCCTTTCCGGCACTCCCCGGATTTGGTGCCGCTCGGAAAACTCTCTGAAGAAGCGCTTGAAGTGGTCAGAAAGAGCGGGAACACGCCGGTGCATTTTGCGGTGAAGCCGTAACTTTGGAAAAACAGTATCTCTGAAGCCGTGGAGCAGTACTCGATCGGCAAATCAACGATCTCGTACTGGCTCAGGATTGCCAGAGAGCAAGCAGGTTGCGGCATGCTGCCCAAGAAAGGAAATCCCAAGCTCATGACCAGCCTCAAGCTCCCTAAAGGAGTGACCTACCTTCAAGCCCACAGCGCAGTTGTTGCCAGGGAAATCATGAGCGAGACTGCCTTCGGCCAGTTCTGCCGCAAGCAGGGATACGCCCGCTTGTTCACACTTTTGAAGCATCGGGTTGATAAAGCCGGAACCGGAGCCGTTATCCGCAACCACTGAACGGGGGACGGAATGGCCGCCGTCCTGGGTAATCACGGGTTTAAATTTGACGCCCATTTCGTTTTTCAGCCACTCGTAGCAGACCATCATGTTGTCGGCAAGCTCCTTCGCCTTGTCCATGTGGTTGAGCCCCAGGCCGGCAGTAACGGTATCTTTCAACCAAAGATCAAGGCTGTCCTTGATTCCTGCGGCTTTCTGCTGGGGTGCGCCGACAGCTGTCATTTCGCCGCCGTTGATGACGGAGTTTCCGCCGAAGGTCGGCATCTTTTCGAGCACGATGACCTTTTTGCCGGCATTGGCGGCCTCGTAAGCGGCGGCAAGCCTGCAAATCCGGAACCGATCACGATTACGTCGGTGGTTTCATCATATTTTGCGGGAGCGCTGACCGGTTTGGCCTGCGCGGCTCCGAGGCCTGCGGTCCCCATAAGTGCGGCTGCTGTTCCCAGTATGCTGCGGCGCGAGATGTTAGGCATAAAGTTCTCCTTGGCGGTTGTTGCTTGGAATGAAATCTTCCGAGAGAGTTGCGTTGCAGAGGGTTTAAAAAGCCTGCATTGCTTCAGATCTCTTGCCGGGGAGTCTATGTGCGGGGTGTCCCGGGACATTTGGACAATGTCAACGGGCACTTCCGCGGGAAGGTAGATTCCTTGATGAGAAAGACAAACAGAAAGCGCGGGCAACAAAAAAGCCCGCGGCTGCGGGCTTTTGCACGAAGGAAACAGCGGTTCTTTCAGTGCGAGAGAATCTTGGAGAGGAACTGTTTGGCGCGCTCGCTCGTCGGTTCCTCAAAGAACTGCTCCTTGGTGCTGTCTTCAAGAATCTGGCCCGCTTCCATAAAGACCACGCGGTCAGCGACCTTACGGGCAAAGCCCATTTCGTGCGTCACCACCATCATCGTCATGCCTTCACCGGCAAGCTGCACCATGACGTCCAGAACTTCGTTAATCATTTCCGGGTCAAGCGCAGAGGTCGGTTCGTCAAAAAGCATGCAGATCGGGTCCATTGCAAGGGCCCGGGCAATTGCCACGCGCTGCTGCTGGCCGCCCGAGAGCTGACCGGGGAATTTCGGAGCCTGCTTTAAAAGTCCCACGCGGTCCAGAAGCTTTAAGCCTTTTTCTGTGGCTTCTTCGCGGCCGCGGCCGAGCACCTTGATCTGCGCAAGCGTCAGATTGTCGATAATCGTCAGATGCGGGAAAAGCTCAAAGTGCTGAAACACCATGCCGACGTGCGCACGCAGTTTCGGCAGATCCGTCTTCGGGTCACCGACGTTGACGCCGTCCACAAAAATCTCGCCCTGCTGGAAGGGTTCCAGGGCATTGACGGTTTTAATGAGCGTGGACTTACCCGAACCCGACGGTCCGCAGACCACCACGACTTCGCCTTTTTCCACGGACGTCGAGCAGTTCTTGAGAACCTGAAATGAGCCGTACCACTTGCTCACGTTTTTAATGTCAATCATCGGCATGGGCGCAGAGTCCTTTTCCCGTCAGAAGCGAAAAAACATCATAAAAGGGCCGACAAAAGAAATGTCTTCTGCGGCACTCGTTCAAAGTGCCATTGTAGAGCACGCCCGCACAAATTCCGCGTGCGGCGGCGCTTACGGACAGGAATCGTTGCCGATAACCCCGCTTTTTGGTGTCAACACCTTGATTTTCTGAGAAAAGAGGCAGTGCCGAGGTATCATGCGCTTTCCTGGAGTCCGTTTTTTGTTCTGCCGTTATGCGCCGACTGTTTTTTACTTTGCTACTAACGCTTGCTGCGGCAGGTGCCGCGCAGGCGGCTTATGCCGCGGACGGGGAGGAGCCTCCGAAAACGGCGCTTGTGCTCTCCGGGGGCGGTGCCCGTGGCTTTGCGCATATCGGCGTATTAAGGGCGCTTGAGGAACTCGGTATCCAGATTGACGTGGTGGCGGCAACGAGCATGGGCGCGATGGTCGGAGGCGGCTTTGCCGCGGGCTATACGCCTGAGGAAATCGCGCGCGTCACAAAGGCAGTGGACTGGGCGAAGATGTTTGCTCCCCGGGCCGACCGTCCGAGCCTTACCTGGCGCAGAAAAGCCGATGACCTTGCGGGAATCGGTGCGGGTGAGGTCGGGGTGTCGGCAAATGGCGTCTCGTTTCCCGCAGAAGTCATGCCCACGCAGGAACTCGATATATTCCTTGCGCGCGTGACGCAGCCCGTGAGCCGCATCAATAACCTCTCAGATCTTTCCATTCCCTTCGCGGGCGTAGCAACGGACCTTGTCACGGGGGCCAAAGTGGTTTTACAGGAGGGCGTGACGCTTTCCAAAGCCATGCGTGCCTCGATGTCGATTCCGGGCGCTTTTGCGCCGGTTCCCTACGGTAAGGCGCTTTTGGTGGACGGGGGACTCACGGATAACCTCCCCGTGGATCAAGCCCGTGCCATGGGCGCTGAGCGCGTGATTGCCGTCAATGTCGGCACTCCTTTATTCGGGCGTGAGAAGCTCGAGAGTGTTTTCGGGATCATGGGGCAGATGGTCAATATTCTCACCGAGCAAAACGTACGGGCGTCGATTGCGTCGCTCACCGACCGCGACATTCTCATTACGCCTGACTTATCGAACTTTACGGCGGGCGACTTCAATGCCTTTGACGCGATTGAACGCGCGGGCTATGAGGCCGTGATGAAGCACAGAGCTGAACTTGAGCGCTTTCGGGTGTCTCCCGGACAGTACCAAAAGTGGCGCTCCCGGGTGCTCGCGGGGCTCACTGACAACGCCGTGCATCATGTCGCCGAAGTGCGGGTAGAGGGGCTTAAGACCGTTAATCCCGAAACGGTGCTTCGTGACGCTGACCTCGATATCTCAAAACCCGTGACCGACGAAGATGTGGCGCGCTCTGCGCGCCGCGTCTGGGCTGACGGTGACTTCAGAAGCGTTCCCTACCGCTTTGAGCCGGGGCCGCGCAATACGGAGGTTCTCGTTTTTGAGCCCGATGAAAAAAGCTGGGGTTATTCCGTGCTGCGCTTCGGCGGCAACGTCCAGTTTGACGCCGACCGCACCCACAGCTTCAACGTGATTCTTGCGCACACCTGGGGGTGGTTAAATGACTGGGGAGCCGAGTGGAGAACCGAACTGCAGTTCGGTGAGACGCGGCGAGCCAAAACCGAGTGGTATCAGCCTCTGGGGGCAGCCTCTCCCTGGTATGTGCTGCCGCGCATTGAAGCCGAGCGCACCGGGGTGGATCTCTATGCTGATAACGACGGGGACGACATTCCGTATGCCCGCTACAACAACACGCAGGTGACGGCAGACGTCTCTCTTGGCTACGAATTCGGCCGGCTCGGTACTGCATCGGTTTCCGCAGGCTACATGCGGCTTTACGCCGACCGCGACATCGGCGCGCCGGGGCTTAAATACCGGGCGAACGCCCCTTTTGCCGGGGCCGAGGTGAATTTCGATACCTTGGATAACGTCAACTTCCCGCGCTCCGGGTTTTTGTTAAACGCGCAGGTGCACCGGCTTTTTAATCCGGACGTCAACGACGGCGTCAGCCGCAGCACAAACGATACGGTCTACACGGTGGAAGGTGTGCTGCCCGTGGTGTTAAACGACGACTGGAGCATGATTCTTTCCGGGCGCTACGGCGTATCAACGCTTCCCGGGATCTTTACGCTCGGCGGCGTTTTCAACCTCTCGGGGTCGCCTTACGGACGGTTTTCCGGCGACCATATGGCCCTGGGCCGCGTGATGCTCATGCGCTCGATTGCCACGCCCTTAAAAGAAAAGGGCATCGCGCTTTACGCCGGCATGAGTTACGAGGTGGGGCGCGCCTATAACGACACGGCGTTTTACGCGAAAGAAAGCCGCGAGTGGAAGCTGGCGGGGTCTGTGTTTTTGGGAGCGGACACCTGGATCGGGCCCATGTACATGGTGCTCGGGCAAACCTTCGGTCGCAGTACGGCGCTTACCTTCTACTGGGGGCGGCTGCACTGATGTGGAAAAAGCGGCAGAGGCTTAAAAACCCGTGCCGCTTTTTTTACGGACGCCGCCGGAATTATTTTGCGCAGACGGAGCAGGCCGGATCTGCGGAGAGGCCCATGACGTCAAACTTCATGGTGAGCGTGTCGCCGATCAACAGTTTCCCGTCAAGGCCTTTTACGCCCAAAACGAGTTTGATCGCTTCCTGCGCGGCAAACATCCCGGCAATCGCGGTGACGGGCCCGGAAACCCCGGTCTGCGCGGCCTTTACATCCTTTTCTTCGTCTTCGGGGAACGTGCACTGGTAGCAGGGCGAGGGGTGCCGGCTGAAGTCAAAGACCGCGATCTGAAAGCTGAAGCGCACGGCGCAGGCCGTCACAAGCGGTCTGCGTGCGGCGTGCGCCGCACGGTTTGCGGTGTGGCGCGTTTTGAAGTTGTCCGAGCAGTCAAGAAGAATGCTTTTTTCGTCGAGAAGCCGGGCCAGAAGCGCATCGTCTGCGCGCTCCGCGACCGCGGTCACCGGCACGTCGGGCGTGATGTCGGAGAGCATCCGCTTCGCGCTTTCAGCCTTATTCATGCCGATGCGCGCCGGAATGTGCAGAATCTGACGCGGCAGGTTGGTTTCATCCACCGTGTCGGAGTCAATCACCGTGATGCGGCCGGCGCCGGCTTCCGCGAGCGCCAAAAGTGCGGGGCAGCCGATGCCGCCGGCGCCGATCACCACAAAGTGTGCTTCAGAAAGCACTCTTTGACCTGCTTCGCCCCATTCTTTCAGAAGCACCTGCCGGCTGTAGCGTTCAGCTGCGGGATTTGTCATTTGCTCTCCCCCTTGGCGTCGGTTTTTGCCTTGGCTTTTTCTTTCTGAGCGGCTTCCTTGGCGGCTTTTTCCTTGGCGGTCTTGGCTTCAGCCTTAAGCTTTGCCTGCGTTTCGGCGTGCGTGATCACTTTCTTGCCGAGAAGCTGGTTTTTGGCTTGTTCAAGCGGAAAGTCCTTGTCGTCTCCGAACATGTAGCGAAGGGTCGGTACTTTGGCGTTTTCTTCGTCAAAGGCCTCCTCACCGGCGTCGTCCGTTTCCTTTTTCGCCGCCTTTGCGTCCTCATCCTTGCCGTCCGTCACCTCAATGTGGTGCGCGAGGTCGGACTCTCTGAGGTTAAAGGACGGGTAGTTGCCTTCCGGCGTATCGTCTACGGCGATGTTGGGGGTGATGCCCTTGGCCTGAATCGTGCGGCCCGAGGGGGTGTAGTAGCGTGCGGTCGTAAATTTCACGCCCGTTGTCTCACCGTTTTTGACGCGCAGCGGGATGATGGTCTGAACGCTGCCCTTGCCGAAGGAGCGCGTGCCCATGATCGTGGCGCGTTTGTGGTCCTGCAGGGCGCCCGCGACGATTTCAGAGGCCGAAGCCGAGGCGGGATTGACGAGAACCACGAGCGGCACGCTCTTGGCGGATTCCGGAACCTGTGCGATATGGTCCGGCGACTCGTTTCCGACGGCGTAGTCACGCAGCACAGCGAGGTACTTTTTCTCGTTTTCAGGGGTGCGCCCGCGGGTGGAAACAACGAGGCTGTGTTCCGGCAGAAACACAGCGGAGACGCCGATGGCGGCCTGCAGAAGTCCCCCGGGGTTGTTTCTCAGATCAAGCACCACGCCTTTAAGGGGCGCCTGATCGGCAAGTTTTGTGTAGGCAAGCGCCACATCATCGGCCGTTCGCTCCTGAAACTGCGAGATGCGGATGTAGCCCACGTTATCGGTGAGAAGCTTGCTTTTTACCGACTGAATCTTGATGATCGCGCGCTCAAGCTTAATGACGATGGGTTTTGCCGACCCCTTGCGGGCAATCGTCAGAACAATGCTTGTTTTGGGTTTGCCGCGCATGAGCTTGACGTTCTCGTTCAGACTCAGATCGGCCGTGGCTTTGTCATCAATCTTGATGATGAGGTCGCCCGCCATGACGCCTGCGCGGGCCGCCGGCGTGTCGTCAATCGGGGAGACAACCCTGACGCCCGAAGGATCTTTTGTGACCTCAAGCCCCAGGCCCCCGAATTCGCCCATCGTGCTTTCTTCCATGTCCGCGTAGGCTTTCGCGTCAAGAAACGTCGAATGGGGATCGAGCCCTTCAACCATGCCTTTGACGGCGTTTTCCAGGAGCTTTTTGTCCGAAATCTCATCCACGTAATAGTTTTTGACGGAGCCGAAGACGTCGGCAAAGAGCCGGATGTCTTCGACCGGCAGCTGCACCGTACGGGATTTTTCGGCAAAAGCCGTGAGACTCACGGTAAGCGCTGCGCCGCAGGCAACGCCCGCGGCAGCGAGTGCCGCTGAGCGCATGAATGTACGAATGGTCATGATCTCGAGGGGAGAGTCAGTTTTTTATGTTTGTTGAGGGTACGCCGGTTGAGCACCGGAAATTTTGCCGCAGCAAAGCGCAGTAAAAGCGGTGCACACGTATACCAAAGACGTCAAGAATACCGAAGCGCGGGCTTACCGGGCAAGCCATCGGCTCGGGTCAAAGGGTTTTCCTTTGTAACGGAGTTCAAAGTATAGGCCGGGCTCGTCTTCGCCTCCGGAGCTACCGACGCTCGCAATGGTTTCGCCCTGGCGCACCTTGTCGCCCACAGACTTATAAAGCGACTCGTTGTTGGCGTAGACGGAAAGGTAGTTGGAGCCGTGATCGAGAATGAGGAGGTTGCCGAAGCCGCGCATCCAGTCGCTGAAGACAACGGTGCCCGGGGCCGTGGCCACCACGCTTTGCCCCGGTTTTGCGCGGATTAAAAGACCCCGCCAGGGAAGGCTTGCCGCAGCGCCCGCGCGTTTCTGGCCGAAGCGCGCCGCAACCGTGCCTCGCGTGGGCATGAGAAGTTTCCCGCGAAGTGACCTGAAATTAAGCGACGGTGAGGCAATTGCAGGGGGCTCGGTGCGGGCCGTGGCTTTTTGTTCGCGGCGGCGCTTTTCCGCCTCTTTTTTAAGCGCAAGCTGCCGGGCGGCTTCCTTTTTGGCGGCCTCGGCAATGCGCTTGTCGATCCCTGCGATGAGGTTACTGAGTTCGCGGTCGTTTTTGACGAGCTGCTCGTAGCGGGCCCGCTGGCTGTCCAGCGCTTTTTTGAGGTCGGTTAACGCCGTCTCGCGGCTTTTTTTCTCACGCTCAAGCTGCCGGCGGTTATCCTGCTCGGCTTTTTCGATTTTGGCGAGTTCCGTGCGTTTGGC
Organism: Duodenibacillus massiliensis; assembly: GCF_900128485.1. Classification (GTDB taxonomy): domain Bacteria; phylum Pseudomonadota; class Gammaproteobacteria; order Burkholderiales; family Burkholderiaceae_F; genus Duodenibacillus; species Duodenibacillus massiliensis. The sequence continues at coordinate 105,575 of NZ_LT635858.1, read as the reverse complement.
GTTGGTTTTGCGCGTCACCTCGGCAATGTTTTTCTGCCGGTTTTCCAGGCGGTCAATCGTGCGGTCCTGTTCGCGCGCCATGTATCGGAGCATCCCGGTCATGCGGGAGATGTCGTTGGGGTTGCCGCCCATCAAAACTGTCTGCCAGGGATGCCGTAGCGTGTTCATGTACTGCGCCCGGCTGATCAAAGCGACCGTCCCCTCGGCGTCCTTAACGTGTTCGCCGACGATCGCGGCTTCTCGCCTTAAGTCGGAGAGCTGGTTTTCAACGCCTTTTTTCTGTTCGCTCAACTCTTTAAGGGTCCGGCTGCTGCGGCTGATCGCCTGTTCGCTTTTTCTGAGATCGGTGTTGATCGCGTCAAGCCGCGCTTCCTTGCGGTTGATGTCGCGGCGGATGTCGGAAATCTGCCCCTTAAGGGAGTCGCGCTCACGGGTGAGTGTTTTGCGGTCTGCGTCGGGCGATGGTTTGCTCCAGGCAGGCAACACCGCTGATGCCGCGCCCAAAAGGGCGGCACACACGGCAAGCGGGCCCAACACCCGCGGGATAAAGCGCTGCTGCATGGCAGAAATAATCCGGCCGGCCCGGTAAACCTCCGGCGGGCCGGTTTTTCTCCGATCGGGCTTACTTTGCCTTACCCTGGGCGGCGACGGCAGCCACCGCCGCCGCAATCTCCTCGGCGTTACCGAGGTAGTAGTGGCGGATCGGGTTCATCGCATCGTCAAACTCGTAGACGAGGGGCTGCGCCGTGGGGATATTAAGCGAGACGATGTCATCATCGCTCACCTTATCAATATGCTTGATGAGCGCACGCAGGGAATTGCCGTGAGCGGCAATGATGACGCGCTGACCCGAGGCAACCGTGGGCTTAATCACTTCTTCCCAGTAGGGAACGACGCGGGCGACCGTGTCTTTGAGGCATTCGGTTGCGGGAATGAGTTTCGGATCGACGTCAGCATACCGGGGATCTGTGAGCGCACTGCGGGGATCCCCCTCGGGCAGCGGATTGGGGGCCGTGGCGTAGGCACGGCGCCAGATAAGCACCTGCTTTTCCCCGTACTTGGCGGCGGTTTCGGCTTTGTTTAACCCCTGCAGCGCCCCGTAGTGGCGTTCGTTTAAGCGCCAGGAGTTTTTCACCGGGATCCACATTTCGTCCAGTGTGTCAAGCGTAATCCAGAGCGTGCGGATCGCGCGCTTTAAGACGCTCGTAAAGGCAATATCAAACCCGTAGCCTTCGCTTTTGAGAAGTTCGCCCGCTTTTTTGGCTTCGGCGCGGCCCTGTTCGGTGAGGTCCACATCGGTCCAGCCGGTAAAGCGGTTTTCAAGGTTCCACTGACTTTGTCCGTGGCGCATCAGAACGAGTTTATGCATGGTATTGACTGCCCTAGATCAGGAAAAAAGAAGCCTATTCCGTCATTCTATAATGACGGACTGCGCCCTTTCCAAAAAGACTGTGCTGATGCAGTCGGCGAAAGGATTTTTCCTTTAAGTGAAAGTAGTCAATCGTGAACGCCTTTTTGCTGGACAATATTCTGCTGATTGCCATTATCTGCGTGTGCGTGGTTTCGCTTGCGTGGCCTTACGTTGCCAAGCGCCGCTGGGGGCCGGAAGTCGACAACCGCTCAGCCACCGAACTCATCAACCATAAAAACGCCCAGATTGTGGATCTCAGAGACCCGGCGGACTTTAAAAAGGAATGCATCGCCCGCTCGGTTAATATTCCCGCCGACCGTATTCAGAACGAACTCGGTAAGCTCGATAAGACGCGCCCGGTGCTTCTCGTCGATGACGACGGCCGGCGCTCCCGGATGGCTTCGCCCCTTTTAAGAGGCACGGGCTTTAAGGAAGTCTTTATTCTCGCGGGCGGCTTAAACGCCTGGCGTACCGCTAAGCTTCCCTTCTCGCGCTGATTTTTTCCCCCGGTTTTTCGGCGTCTGCCGGCTGCTTCGGATAAAGCCGGCAGACCGTTTGTTTTCAGTCCGAATTTTTTTTGACAGAGTTTATCCATGGCCGAAGAAAACACCACCAACAATGCCCAGCCTGCCAACGAAGAAGCGGCGCAGCAGCCCAGCTTCCAGCTCGTGCGCTGCTATTTAAAGGACGCCTCGCTTGAAATGCCGCACGCCCCGGAGATTTTCCTCACGGCGCCCGCCGAGCAGCCCAATGTGGACATTCAGTTTGAGGTCTCTCAGCGCCGGCTTCCGATGGAAGGCGCCTGGGAAGTGGTTGTGCGCGGCACGATCACCGTGACCGTGAAGGATCAGACGATGTTCCTCGTGGAAGGCAAGCAGGCCGGTATCTTTGATATCCGCAACATTCCCGACGAAGCCGTGGCGCACCTCACCAACGTCATGTGTCCGACGATCGTTTACCCCTATCTGCGTGCTAACCTCGCCGACATCGTGACCCGTACAGGACTGCCCCCGGTGCATCTGCCGGAAGTGAACTTTGAAGCGCTTTATCAGCAGCGTCTCGCACAGGCGCAGGCCAAGGCCCAGGAAAGCGGTGCGGCCCCGGCTGCTGCCGATGAAGGCGCCGCGCACGCGTAAAACACATTTAACCGTCAGAGACTGTGCAGCTGTTTCTGTTTGCGCAGTTTTTGAGGACTTTTGGGAGTCAAAAGCATGGAAGCCGCCGATAACACTGAGGCAGTCAAAAAAATCCGGATTGCGCTCATTGACGATCACACGCTTTTCCGCAGCGGTCTGAAGGCGCTTCTGACGCGTCAGAACGACTTTGAGATCGTGGGCGAAGCCGCCGATGGTCTTGAGGGCGTCAAGCTCGTGGAGCAGGTTAAGCCCGACTTGGTTCTGCTTGACCTTGATATGCCCACCATGAACGGGCATGAGGCGCTTGAGCAGATTCTGGAAGCCGATCCCAACATGGCAGTGCTGATGCTCACCGTGAGCGAAGACGGTGATGATCTGGCCGAATGCATGCGGCTTGGTGCCCGCGGTTATCTTTTAAAGAAGATTGACGCGGACTTTCTGCTGCAGAGCGTGCGCCACGCCGTGGCGGGTGACTCGGTCATTTCTCCAGAGATGACCAGTAAGCTCGTAATGAAACTGCGGCGCGACTCTTACCTCGCGGCCCCGGCTCCTGACGTGGAGTCGCTTACGCCCCGTGAACGTCAGATTTTGGCGTGGCTGGCCCGCGGCGTTTCCAATAAGGAAATCGCCCGTGCGCTTGACCTCGCGGAATCCACCGTGAAGGTGCATGTGCAGAGCGTGTTGCGTAAGCTCAACATCAAGAGCCGTGTGCAGGCGGCCGTCTTTGCCGTGGAACACCACCTCGACAAACTCTGAAACGACTTTTGGCGGTCTGTTTTTGTGCGCCCCCGTGCGGCCTTCCTACAATCGAAGGCGTACGGGGTTTTCTTTGCCCGTTGAGGTTGCGTTATGAAGGGTGGTTTTCGTCTTTTCTGTGCGGCCGCGGCCGCGGTGGTTTTTCTTGCCGGGTGCGCTCATCCGCAGTTAATCGATATGGGTGAGTCCTCAGCGGTTGTGGCGCAGGAGCTCGGAGAGCCCATGGCCAAAACACCGATGCCTGACGGCACGGAACGCTGGACCTATTCCATGCAGCCTTTCGGCCAGGAAGTCTGGTGGCTTTTCATGGATAAGACCGGACGCGTCGTTGGGCGTGAGCAGGGGCTGCAGGAAAAATATTTTCCGCTCATCAAAATCGGCGAATCCACCGAAGCCGATGTCTGGAAACTTTGGGGACGGTGCGCGCAGAAGTACGAGTTTCACCTGGTGAACGAACACGCCTGGATGTACCGCTTTAAGGATCACGGCGGATTTGATATGGCCGTGTGGCCGCAGTTTGACACCAAGGGGATCGTGAGAAGCCTTGATGTGACCACGGACCCCTGGAAGGACCGTGATTCCGACTGGATGGCCTTCCCGTAACCGTCATGCATTGCCTCCGCATGAAGCCGGCTTGACAGCCGGCTGAAAATCCCCCACGATTAAAACTGAATCCGCGGGGGATTTTCGTTTTTGGCCGGCCTTTTTTGCATAAGGAGGCTCATCATGCAGAGCACGGTACTGTCGGAGCGCTTTGAGAGGGCCCGGCGTGCGGCGCAGGGGCGTTGGCGCGAAATCTTTATTGCCTGCGGCATTGACGAAGCGTTTTTATCGCGCCGGGCGGGGCCGTGCCCCAACTGCGGCGGCCGCGACCGGTTTATTTTTGACGACAAGTTCGGCGCCGGCAACTTCTTCTGCCGCGGCTGCGGCCCCGGAGACGGGTTTGAACTTATAGCGCGCGTTAACGGCATTTCGCGCACGGCGGCTTTGGCACAAGTGGAATCTTTCTGCGGGATTGACGTCCCGGTCGAGCCCGTAAAGTCCGTGAGAGAAGCGCAGGAAGATGCCTCTTTACCGGTCGCCTTTCATCTGAAACTCTGGGCGCAGGCGCGTCCCGTGGCGCCCGCTGATCCCGTATGGAAGTACCTTGTAAACCGCGGACTTGACCCGGCAAACGCCGGGAGCGAAATCCGCTGCCACCCCGCGCTTTTTGTGAGCGACAGTGAGGAAGAGACTGAGACCGTTTTCCCGGCGATGCTCTCCCGCGTGACGGACGCCGAAGGCATCGTGACGGCACTGCACCGAACCTATCTCACCGAGGAGGGCATGAAGGCCCCGATTGAGTCGCCCAAACGCGTGACGCCCGGAAAAATCCGGGGCGCCGCCGTTGAACTCGGTAACCCCGGAGCTGTGCTCGGGGTCGCGGAGGGCGTTGAAACGGCACTGGCCGCCTCTGCGCTTTTCGGCTTTCCCGTCTGGGCGGCGCTCGGAGCCTCAAATCTTGCCGCTTTTGAGGCGGTGCCCGCGGGCGTGAAAAAAGTGGTGGTCTTTTCCGATAACGATGCCAATTTCGCTGGACAGGCGGCGGCCTTCGAGCTTGCAAGGCGCCTGAGTCTTTCCGGACTCACCGTTGAAGTGAAGGTGCCGGACGCCGTGGGAGAGGACTGGCTTGATGTGCTCAACAGCAAAAACCGCGGGTCAAAACCGGGCTTTAATGCAAATTCCGTGTAAACGGCGGGTCTTTTTTGTGTGCTTTCGACAACGAACGGCAGAAAAACGGGGGGTTGGTTTGGCTTTTCCGTCAATGGCTTGACTATGATGGGAGCGGTGTGTGTTGATACAACTCTCATGTGTGGATCAGGCAAGGAGGCAGAATCGATGTTCAAGGCTATTCTCAATTTCATCCGGAAGCTCTACGAACCAAAGCCCGGCCATTGCCCCAAGGCAATCGACTATGAGTGGACCAATCAGGAAGGCACCGACGTCCGGCGTCATGAGCCGAGCCGCACGGGGGGAGATCCGGTTGATACGCTTGAAGCCGCTGTGAAGGCCCCGAAGGATTCCGGCGAACCGCGCCTTGTGCCCGATAAGCGCCATATGCGCACGAAGCCCGCTGAAGCCGCCAAGGACGCTGAGTCCGGAGAGGGAAAAAAGCCGGCCGCGAAAAAGGCGGCCGCCAAGAAACCCGTTGTGAAAAAGACGGCGGCTAAAAAGCCGGCAGCCAAAAAGCCCGCCGCCCGCAAGACGACCAAGACAGCCAAGACGGCCGAACCGGAAAAGGTAACGGCCGCGGCGCCGGAAGAGAAGGCGGAGGCTAAGCCTGCCGCCAAACCCGCTGCACGCAAACCCCGGACGGCTAAAACCAAGGCTGAAACAGCCGCAGCTGCCGCGAAAAAGCCCCGTGCAACCGCAAAAAAGACCGTGAAGGCGGAGGCTGAGAAACCGGCTGCTGCGCCCGCTGCGGAAACTGCAGCTGAAACGAAGGTGCCCGCGAAGAAAACGACAGCTAAAAAGCCCGCGGCCCGCAAGACAACGGTCAGGAAAGCGGCAGCGGCCAAACCCGCCGCCGAAAAGTCCGTGAAAAAGACGGCGCCCGCCGAAAAGCCCGCTGAGACCGTTAAGAGCGCGCCTGCTGCAGAGGTGAAGGCCCCTGAAGCAGCGCCTCAGGCAAAGGCTTCTTAAGGATTGCTCCGGCGATGGCAGGACGTCCGAAGCGGGTGATTTATCCCGCCGGTGCCCAGGCCGCAAGCACTGAGCGCCTTGCGGCCGCAGCCCTTAAGACCGCGGCTGCGGCCGAACTTGTGGCGGCAAGTTCCGTGAAGGAAATCGTCGCGCGGCTCAAAGACCGCTATCCCGAGATTGCTGCGGTGAAGCGCAAAACCGCCATGGTGCAGTTTCTGCGGCAAAACGAAGAGGCGCTTAAAGCCTTGGCTGAGGAAAGCTGAAGGCAACAAAAAAATGCCGGGCTCCGACAAAAGAGTTCCGGCATTTTTTTTGTGCAGTGCGTTTAGCCGTGCGTGTTGTCCGTGTGGTGTACGCTCATCCCCAGAGCCCGCACCGAAATTGAGACCTCCAGGGCAAAGGTAAAGGCCGCGAGAACAATAAGCCCCACGGAGATTAAAAGCAGAATGCTTTTGACGATCTCAAGCGGCACGTTAAACATCGATTCCACGACGCTGGAAAGCACCAGAAGACCGGAAAACGTCGCCGAAAGCGTCACCAGAAGAATCGCCTTTTTCAGCAGCGTCGCGCGCCGGAAAATAAGTTCGATCTCTTCATCAAGCTCGGGGTTTTCGTAGCCTGCGAGATCCTTGGCCTGAAGCAGTTCTCTTACGCGGCCTGTGGTGTGCTCATAGCGCCCCGACATCGTCATCAGCAGAAACCCCGCGCCCGAAATGAGCGTAATGGGGGTGAGCGACGTGCTTAAAACGTAGGCAAAGTCAATGTATTCCATTTTTCTTTCCCCGTCAGTGATGCACGCTCATGCCGAGCGCTTTAAGCGAGATGTTGACTTCAAACGAAAAGAAAATCGTTGAAATCACGATAAGACCCACAGCGCCCAAAAGAAGAATGCCTTTGAGGGTTTCAAGGGGCGTGCCGAACATCGCTTCAACAACGCTTGCCAACACGAGAAGCCCCGAGCAGGCCGCTGAGAGCACCACAAGCAGAATCGCTTTTTTCAGAAGTGCCGCACGCATGAAGATGAGTTCAATGGCGTGATTGAGCTTCGGATCGTTGTTGCCGATCAGGTTGCGTGTGCGCAGCAGCTGCCGTACGCGCCCGGTGGTGTGCGCGTACCGGGCCGACATGGTAAGAAGCAGTAGACCCACGCCCGAAATGAGCGTAATGGGTGTGAGCGCAGCACTTAAAACCTGCGCAAAATCAATATGGTTCATTTTTTTATCAGTTTTCAGCGGATTTCAGAAAATCGATTTCCTTCGGGTGCACGATGCGGTGAAAGTCTTCGGTATTGATGATGATTGAGGTGTCGCGCGAGCCCGCGTTAAAGGCGAGTTTCTCATAGCGCGTAAAAAGCGTGGGGTCTGCGATGTTAAGAAGCTTCTCGTGAAAGGAGACGGGCGGGACGGCTCCGAAGATGCAGCCCGTGAGGTCCATGACTTCCGAGGCGCTGCACAGTCCGCAGCGCGTGCCGCCGAAAGCGTGCGCAATCTTTACGAGATCGGCCTGGCAGTCTGCGGGGAGCACCGCAAGGACGTACTGCTTGACGCCGTTACCCTTCACCATGCACACGAGGGCCTTGGCGCCCTGACCGAGCTCGGTGCCGCGAAGTTCAGCCACCGACGCACTTGAGCGTTCACCTGCGGGGTGGTGCATGACGCGGTAGCGGGCTTTGCCTTCATCAAAAAGTGTGCAGAGTTTTTCAAGAACCTGTTCAACCATGGCGTTTTCCGGATCCGCTTTACGCGGAAAAGAAAACCGGCGGATAGTTTCTTCGCCGGTCTTGATATATTTATTCTCGTCCGCATATGGGAGGTGTGAACCCGTATGGCGGGCTAGGAGCGTATTTTAGTCCCTGGAGGCATTGAATCGTGACAGAAAAAACATTGGCCGGACGCTTTCTGGTGGCCACCCCCTCCATGAAGGATCCGTTCTTTTCCAAAACCGTGATTCTGCTTGTGGGGCATAACGCTGGGACCGGGGCTTTGGGCTTGGTGCTTAACCGTGAGTCGTCGGTGACGATGGAGGAAGCCTGCCGGCAACTTGGGTTTGAATGCACGGCTGATCCCTCGGCCCGCCTGGGCTGGGGCGGGCCGGTTGCCAATACCCGGGGCTTTATCGTGCATGCGCCGGCCGCTGACGGTGAGCCCCTGATTTTCACGGACGGGGAACTTGCGCTCGGGGCTTCGGCCAATCTGTTAAAGGCCATTGCCGAAGGTAAGGGCCCCGCAAAGTCCTACATCGTTTTGGGTTGCGCCGGTTGGGAACCCGGGCAGCTCGAAGGGGAGATCGAAAGCGGCGCCTGGCTGATTGCGCCCGCGGACAACCGGATTGTCTTTGATATGCCTGTTGAGGAGCGCTATGAGGCGGCCCTCGCGGCCGTCGGAGACGAGCCGCCTGAGCCCACCGACACCCCCTCGGTTTTCCGGATGCCGGGCCCGGGGCACGCGTAAAATGCGCCCGACGTACTAAAACAACAGCAGGGATGACGGGCATGGTGCCGCAGGGAACCGTTTTGGGCTTTGATTTCGGTGTTAAGCGCATCGGCGTGGCGCTCGGAAACACACTCACGGCCTCAGCGCACGCTCACTGCGTGATCGACGGCACCACAAAACGCCGGTGGGACGCCATTGAAAAGCTCATCGGTGAGTGGCAGCCGCTGGTTTTGGTCTGCGGTATTCCGCGGCACCCCGACGGCGCGGCGCACGAAGTGACCGTGCGGGCTTCGCGCTTTGCCAGGCAGCTCGCAGGGCGCTTTCATCTGCCCGTTTTCACGGTGGATGAGCGCTACTCGTCGGTTGAAGCCGAACGGGACAATCCCGGGGCCGAGGTGATTGACGATGCCGCGGCCGCCGTTATCCTGCAGCAATGGTTTGATGAAGGGTGCCCCGAGCGGCATCCGGAGGTTTAAAGCAATGCGTATCGGTGCCTGTGCCCGTTTTCTCTCGGTGTTTGTCTACACCGTCTGCTGCCTTTTTCTGATTGCGTTTGTTTTTCCGCGGTCAACGGATGAGAAAAAGGGGCGCATTATCCGGCGCTGGGCCGGAAAACTTCCCCGCTGGCTCGGCATTCGCGTTGAAGTGGAGGGCAGAATTGCCGAAGAAGCAGTGCACGACTGCGGCATTACACCCGGGGCGATGGGGCGGCTGGTCGTCTCCAACCACGTGTCGTTTCTGGATATCTTTTCCCTGGACAGCGTTGTGCCCTCGGCTTTTGTTGCCAAGGCTGAAATTGCCAAGTGGCCGGTCTTCGGCGGTATCGCCAAGGCCGTGAACACAATCTTTATTGAGCGCGGCAACCGCAAGGCTTTGCTCGGAATCGGCTCCAACATGCAAAAGGCCCTGGAAGAAGGCAAAACCCTTCTGATGTTTCCGGAAGGCACAACCTCTGACGGTACGGGCCTTTTAAAGCTTCATGCCAATTTGTTTGATGCGGCCGCCAAAACCGGTGCCGAAGTGATTCCGGTGGTGCTGCGCTACAAAAGCCGCGGCGAAATTACAACAGCGCCCGCCTACGTCGGTAAGGTCGGACTTTTTGAGTGCCTCTGGAAGGTTGTGAATACGCCGGATCTGACAATTCTGATCAAAATCGGCGAACCCATCCGGCCGATGGCCGGTGAAGACCGTCACAGCCTGTGCCGCCGCGCCAGTGCCGTGATGAGCGCGGCGATCGGCGTGGCCGATCCCCTCGCGGTAAAAGCTGAAGCTGTGCTGCAGCCTGAGGCCATAAAGGCGCCATTGAAAGAGCCGGCACTCTGACGGAGTCGGGTGCAAAAACGGGCGGCCTCTTAAGGCGGGCTCAAAAATTGTTGCAGTTTCAGCGGGCTTTGCGGTATGCAGCCGTAAGCCTGACGTGCCATAATCGAATGAACCATGCTGAACATCCGTTCAGCTTTTTATTCTCACAGACGCATTAATACGATGTCCCTGACGGATCCTTATCTTCAGATCGACGATGTGACCTTCGGTTACTCAAGCCGCGTTATTTTGGATGACGTGAGCCTGAGTTTCGGCCGCGGGCAGGTCGTGGCGATCATGGGCGGCTCGGGCATGGGTAAGACGACGCTCTTAAAGCTCATCGGCGGACTGTTAAAGCCGCAGAAAGGCCGCATTATTCTAGACGGTGAGACGCTTGACGCCGCGGATCAGAAAGAGCTTTACCGGCTCAGGCGCAAGATGGGGATGCTTTTTCAGTTCGGTGCGCTTTTTACCGATCTCTCCGTTTTTGACAATGTCGCCTTCCCTTTGAGGGAGCAGACGGATCTGGATGAAGAAACAATCCGGGATCTGGTGCTCATGAAGCTTGATGCCGTAGGGTTAAGAGGCGCCGCCGCTCTGATGCCTTCGGCAATCTCGGGCGGCATGGCGCGGCGCGTGGCGCTCGCGCGCGCGATTGCCCTGGACCCGGCCCTCATCATGTATGACGAACCCTTTGCGGGGCTTGATCCCATTTCGATGGGCATTACCGCGCAGTTGATCCGCAGGCTTACCGATGCCTTAAACGCCTCAAGCCTTATCGTGACGCACGACGTTGCGGAAACCTTTGCGATTGCCGACTACGTTTACATGATTAACGCGGGCCGCATTGCTGCGGAAGGCACACCCGAGGTGCTTTCGGCTTCCAAGGATCCCTATGTGCGGCAGTTTCTGGACGGAGCCCCGGACGGTCCCGTGCGTTTTCATTATCCGGCAGCCGACCGTGCGGCGGATTTTTCAGTGAGGCCCTTATGAGTCAGTGGCTTTATCAGGTGATTGCCGCGCTCGGGCACTACGTCATCAGTCAGGTCAGAGGCATCGGCAAGCTCGCGCTTTTTTCCTGGCAGGTTTTCCTGCGTCTGGGTGCGGGGTTTTCGCGCTTCGGGCTGGTTGTCCAGCAGATTCACTTTATCGGGAACTATTCCCTGGTGATCATTTCGGTTTCGGGGCTTTTTGTGGGCTTTGTGCTGGGGCTGCAGGGCTACTACATTTTGGTGCGCTACGGCAGCGAACAGGCGCTGGGCGTTCTGGTTGCCGTGTCACTGCTGCGTGAACTCGGCCCGGTGGTGACGGCACTTTTGTTTGCGGGCCGCGCCGGCACCTCGCTTACCGCTGAAATCGGTTTGATGCGCGCGGGCGAACAGCTTGCCGCCATGGAAATGATGGGGGTGGATCCCCTGCGGCGCATCATTGTGCCGCGCTTTTTGGGGGCCGTCATTTCAATGCCGGTTCTGGCAATTATTTTCTCCGCCATCGGCATCATCGGTTCGTGGTTTGTGGGCGTGCAGTTAATCGGCACGGATAACGGCGCCTTCTGGTCGCAGATGCAAAACGGCGTGGACCTTTACATTGACGTTGTAAACAGCGTCATCAAGTCCTTTGTGTTCGGCGTGATTGTAGGGCTGGTGGCTCTTTTTCAGGGTTACAGCTCGCGCCCGACCCCTGACGGCGTTTCGCGCGCCACGACCCGTACGGTTGTGATCAGTTCGCTTTTGGTGCTGGGCGTTGACTTCATGATGACCGCCCTCATGTTTTCCGGAATTTAACTTTTTTGAGTTGACAGACAGACTATGGAACGCAGAAGCATGGAATTTATGGTCGGCCTTTTCGTTCTGGCCGGCTTTGTCGCTTTGCTTTTTGTCTCACTGCAGGCGGCTAACCTCGGAAACTTCTCCTTCAGTGCCAAAACCTACGAAGTGACGGCAAACTTCGACAACATCGGCGGACTCAAAGCCCGTGCGCCGGTCAAAAGCGCCGGCGTTGTTGTGGGGCGCGTGAGGGACATCACCTTTGACCAGTCGACTTTTCAGGCCACGGTGAAGATGGACCTTGACAGCGGCTACAAGTTCCCGGCCGACACCTCCGCAAAGATTCTCACCTCGGGCCTGCTGGGCGAGCAGTACATCGGGCTGCAGGCCGGGGGCGACGACGGTGATCTCAAAGAGGGCAGCAAAATCGAACAGACACAGTCGGCGCTCGTATTGGAAAACCTGATCAGTCAGTTCCTTTTCCAGATGGCTGAAAAGGGCGGCGACGACAAAAAATAAAACGCGCGCAGGAATAAGAAGATGCGTTTCAATAAATTGTCTCTGGCGGCGGGCTTTGCCTCGGCACTCGTGCTTGCGGGCTGCGCTTCGGTGCCGCCCGATGCCGGTACCAATCCCGAAGACCCCTGGGAGAAAATGAACCGCCAGACCTTCATGATGAATACGGTTCTGGACGAATTCGTGATGCGTCCGATCGCCAAGGGCTACGTCAACGTGGTGCCTGAGCCCGTGCGCACCGGTGTCACCAACGTTTTTGTTAACCTCGGCGAACCCTCCAACGTTGTCAATAACGCGCTGCAGGGTAAGGGCGAGGATACGCTTGCCTCGGTGTTTCGCTTCCTGATCAACACCACCTTCGGTCTAGGCGGTATTTTTGATGTGGCGGGAACGGTGGGCAATCAGCCCGAGCGCCGTGAGGACTTCGGCCAGACGCTGCAGGTCTGGGGTGTCCCCAGGGGACCGTACTTCGTGATTCCTTTCCTAGGGCCCTCGACCGTGACGGATGCCGCAGGTGACGTTGTCGACTGTTTCGGCGAACCCATGACCTATGTTGAAAACGACTTGGTGAGCTGGGGTTCATGGGGCGTGTACGCGGTGGATCTGAGAGCGCGGATGCTCCCTGCTACGGACCTTCTGCGTGATTCGATTGATCCTTATGTGATGGCGCGGGAAGCGTATTTCTCTACGCGCAGAAACGCCGTTTACGACGGTAATCCCCCGCTGGAACTTACGCCCGATGAATTTGAAGATGAGGACGAGAAGGCTGAGGCACAGACTGCTTCAGAGGCCGCGTCCGCGGAGAAAGCCAAATGATTACAAGACGCACGCTTGCGGCAGCAGCTGCCGCACTCGGACTTTTAACGCAGATTCCGGCCGTTTTGGCCGCCGCTGACGCCAAGGGCGATCCTGAGACCTGGGTCGTTGAAATCAGCAACAACATCCTTTCGCGCATCAAGGGCGATGCCAAGCTCGCGCAGGCCGATCCCCAGCAGGTCCGCAAGTTCGTGGACGAAATGGTGATGCCGGTTGTGGACTTCGTGCGCATGACCCGTATGGCCGTGGGCCCGAAGTGGCGTACGGCAACGCCAGAGCAGCGCACCGAACTGCAGAGCCTTTTCCGCGCTCAGCTCACCAACGTCTACTCCGGGGCTCTTGCGACCGTGAAGGATCAGACGGTGAAGCTTGCGCCCAACCGCGTCAAGCCCACGGAAACGGACGCCATTGTCCGTACGCTTCTGGTGGCGCCGGGTAAGCCCGATATGCGCATCAACTACCGCTTAAAGAAGGTGAGGGGCGAGTGGCGCATCATTGACGTTGATGTGGAAGGTATCTGGCTCGTGGACAACTACCGCAGTCAGTTTGCCTCGGTTGTGAACTCCTCCGGCATCGACGGGCTCATCAAGAGCCTGCGCGAAAAGGTCGGGCAGAGCGCCGCAAAGTAAGGAACGTGTATGAAAATCACCGCGGATAAGGTGACGCGCGGCAATGCCCGGGCGCTTAAAGAGACGCTGATGCAGGCTGCTGCCGGGGGCGAAACCGTGCTGGACTTTGCCGCTGTAGCCGAAGCCGATTCCTCGGCCGTGGCGCTCACGCTTTCCTGGGTGCGTGCCGTGCAGGCTAAGGGCGGCACGCCGCAGGTCTTAAACGTTCCGGCGAAAATGGTTTCGCTGATGCGTCTTTACGGGGTGTGGGATCTTTTAAAGGGATTCTGCTCGCAGCGTGCGTCAGAGACAGCGGCTAAATGAGGAAATCTTCGGTTTACGCTGCATTTGACAAAATCCGAAGGCTTCTTCATAATGCACAGCTCAGCGTTTCGCTGACGGCGCATTAGCTCAGTCGGTTAGAGCAGAGGAATCATAATCCTTGTGTCCGCGGTTCGAATCCGTGATGCGCCACCAATTCAAAATACCGCAGTTTTTCAGGAAACTGCCGTATCAAGCCGCAAAGCCTCGAAAATGAAAGGTTTGCGGCTTTTTTCTTGCCGGCAGATATTCTTTGGTTCCTGTCGTTAAGACCTGAACTCCCGGAGCACTAGATCAAAAACGATCGAAGTACTTCGGGAGTTTTTCAATGCGAAGAAGCGCGAGCAGGTCCCGGCGCTTCTTCGCCACCGCTCCCGTTACAAACGTATCTGTCGAGCGGTGCTTTCGGGCCTGAATACTCCCCAACTGACCGATGAGCTTGCTCAAGGACTCCTCGGGTACTTTGAGGTCTTTATTAGCCCTCTGCGCCTCGCGCGCCGTCACCAGCATGTTCATGCGCAAGGACTGAGCCAGCGTGTAGATGAAGAGCTTGCCTCTGTAGGCGCTTTCCGTGGCCTCCAGCCTTGAGCCATCCACCTCGTTCTTGAGTTGGTTGAAGCCCTTTTCAATAATGTCGCGCTGACGATAGATGCTGTTGGTCTCAAAGGGATCGTCAATGGCATTGGTGCGAATGGCCCAGCAGCCCATCCCTCTCTGCCAAAAATCCTCGTCAAATCTTCGAGGATTCCCATTCTCTGAGCAGTCGTCCAGGCCGCAAAAGTCAGACCCACGCGGATCGTTTCATCGCTCCAGCTGATGTCTTTGGGCTGAGGGGTTGTCGGGAACTCCTCTCTGAACTGCTCCTCGCTGACAAGCTCATGATCCGACCAGAACCAATCACCCTCAGCGTAAGCGGGAAAGTGCTCCCGAAACTCTGCTGAGAGCCTGACCATGCCGTCGGGCTGCAAGGGACCGACCTGCATGCGCGCCTCCGGAAATGAGCGCTTCTTCTGACGATCCCAGTCATTGCGATAGGCGCGGATGTAAACGCGGCCGATACCAGATTTGTAGGACATTAACGACCAGAGCTTCCCGTCTTTATCTGTGATTCGCGGCGTGATAGATCAAATTAATTAAAGTATGATCTATTATAGCAAAAATAAAAATCCTGCATTCCGGGCGACCGAAAAATGCAGGATTTTCAAAGGCAAAAAACTTTATTAATCAGCGTGTTGACAAAGGTCAAGCCGGATCTGATCTAGCAGGCCGGGAGTTTGGGTGGAGACGGGCCCCTTTTTTGCCTTGAAATTCGGGTTCAACCGGGGGTTTCACTTCATTCTAAAATTTATTAGAATATCAGCAAAGCACGTTTTTCTCTTTTCCCCGGACCCGTTCACCCATGCCGCAGACCGATTCACCTCTTGTGTACCCTCTGCCTGAAGACCCCCGCGAGCACAAGCGCGCCCTGTACGAGCAGGTCGCCCGCGTGGGCAAGGCGTGCAGCCAGCCCGTGCGCCTGGAGATTCTGGAGTTTCTCGCGCAGTGCCCGCGCACGGTCGAGACGCTCACGGACCTTCTGCAGATCGACTACAAGAACGTGAGCGCGCATCTGAAGGTGCTGCTGCAGGCGGGCCTTGTGTCGGTGCGCCGCTTCGGGCGCTTCCGCCAGTATGCCATCTCCTCGACTGAGGTGTTGCATCTGGTGGTGGTCCTGCAGCAGACGGCGCGCGTCACAGAAGTCGCCGCGGCGAGCAACGCGCAAGGCGGCGAGCACGAGGAGCCCCAGGCGCGGGAGGACGCGGGCGTGGATCTCGAGTCGGCCTTAAAGCTTGCCGACGCGGGTGATCTGGTGCTCATCGACGTGCGCCCGCGCGAGGAGTTCGACGCGGGGCATCTGCCCAACGCCAAGAGCATGCCGCTTGAATGCATCGAGCGCATGCTCCCGGATCTGCCCGCCGACAAGCTGTGCGCGGCCTACTGCCGGGGCTCCTACTGCTTTCTTGCGCAGCGCGCGGCGCGCGTCTTTGCCGAGTACGGCCGGGAGCTGCTGGTGATCCGCGAGGGCGTCATGGACTGGCGCGGTGATGGCAGGGACGAACTGCTTGAAAAAGAAGAGCAGCCGGCTTGAGGCAAGCCGCGCCGCCCGTCACTTCGATTTCTCTCATTCATTGAAACATCACGTTCATCATGAAGCACTTCATCCAAACCATGGCGCCGGGCTGGTTTGCCTCCGTCATGGGCACCTCGGTGGCCAGTCTGGCCGCATGGCTTCTTTTTGCCGGCACCCCCTGGCAGATCGTTGCCGACGTTTTGCACTATCTGGCCATCGTCATGATGGTCGTGCTGGGCCTGGCGGGCCTGGCGCGCATCCTCATGTTCCCGCGGCGCGTGTTTGAGACGATGTCGCACCCCGTCGAAGGGAGCTTTTACGCCACCTTCCCCATCGCTATGCTGGTGATGGCGGGCCAGTGGAGCATTCGCGGCATCGACCCTGTCTGCGTGGGCGCGCTGTGGTGGACGGGCACCGCGGGGACGTTCCTTGCGAGCTACATCATCCTCTTTCGGCTCTTCACGCTCGACAAGCTCAAGCTCGAGATGGTCACGCCCGCGCACTTCATCCCGGCCGTGGGCCTGGTGGTGATTCCGGTGGCGGGCGCAGGCTTGGCGGCCCACGCCGAGGGCCTGATGCGCGAGGTCTACTTCGGCATCAACATGCTCGGCCTGGGTGCGGGCTGCTTCATGTACATCGGGCTGCTCGCCATGTCGATGCTGCGACACTTCCTGCGCCCGGGCATCACCGGCAAGATGACCCCCACGCTCTGGGTGCATCTGGCGCCTCTGGGGGTCATTCCGCTGAGCCTCCTCTCGCTGCTGCACGCCATCGGCAATGAGGGCGCCCTCACCTACGGCATCCTTGTCTCGACGGGCTTCATGGGCGCCTCGATCTGGTGGCTGCTGCTGTGCATCGCCATGACCGTGCGCAACTACGTGCGCGGCGAACTGCCCTTTGCGCTGTCGTGGTGGGCCTTCGTCTTCCCGGTGGGCGCCCTGACGGTGCTCGCCGTGCGCCTGAGCAACCTCGCCAACCTCCTGCTTTTGAGCCATCTCGCGCAGGCGTTCTTTGGGCTCCTGATGCTCGTGTGGCTCGCCGCGGCCATCGGCACCGTGCGCGGCCTTGTGGCCGGCACCATCATTCCCAAGCCCGAAAAGAGCGCGGGCTGATGCTTGCGGCAGGGCGCCGCATCGAGCGCGCGCCCTCCCCCTGATCTCCCGGAGCACTAGCCTGCATTTTGCACCAGCTTGATTTTTCAGAAAAGCAGGCTGGTGCAAGATCAAAAATCGAGAAAATTCTGGGGACATCATGGCAAAAATTCACGCGGAGCCCGATTTTGGGTGCATTGCCCCCCCCCAACCCCCGATGGCACGCTTTGTGAGTCGGGGACGCTCAGGCGTCAGAGTATCGGTATCTTGAAAAGCGCTCCCAGCTCGCGGGCTCCCGGCAAAACAGAGGGCAGCGTCAGTCGGACGGTGTTTATCATTGAGCTCCATTTAGCAGTCACCAGGATGACAGTGGCTCTGAGCCGGGCAATGGAAACACGTACAGCTTTTTTCGCGCTTTCCTTCACAACACCAAAGAGATAGTGCCGGGCCAACTTGAGCACCAGCAATGTCACCATGCCCAATATCATGCGGTAGCCGTTGGTGCAGAAGCGCGTTGAACTAGCTCTGCCGCCAAAGCAATCCGTTTTAAAATCTGCGATATTGAGTTCGCAGTCAGCCGCCCGACCGCAGTAAAGGTCTTCATACAGCTTGGCAGCGCCGTACTCGGAATACTTTCCGTACCAGCCGTCTTCCCCCTTTTTTGACATGTTTGATGTTGGTCTGAATCAGGCGCAGATCCATTTGGTTGGTACGAGCGTCATGCTGTCGTCGGGCGATGAGCCGACGTTCCTGCTTCCAGGACTTAGCTTTGTAATTAACGAGTTCACCGATGGCGCGGTGAGCCATGCCGGTCGTGGTGAGTACCGGAGTCTTCCTGGCCCCGGCCCTGGAAAAGATGCGATGCTTTCGGTTGGCCCGAAGCAGTGCGTCCAAAAACAGCAGTTGAGGCGATCAAGATCGTGTCGGGTTATTGAGTTTTCAAATCTGCAGAGAGTTGAGCTGCCTGCAGCATCATTAACCCCGAGTGCGGAAAGAAAGCCTTCGTCTTCTGTGATGACGTCGTGGTCAGCCAAATCCTCAAATCCGCAGATATGTGCGAAAACACGCTGCCGAAACATGGCTCCGGCGGAATACAGACTGCGGTCTTTCGGCTTGTGTGTCTGCTCCAACGCCTGCTCAAAGGGGGCCAAAAGCTGAATCCGGGAGACCATATCGGCGACGGGCAGCAGGCCCGTCATCATGGTGGCGACAAACCGCCCGTTGGTGATCTGCACGCTGCGGCCGAACCCATCAGTTGTTGCTGTTTGAGTAGAATTCATGAAAAGGTCTTTTGTTTTGTTTTTTGTGGTAGAAAAACATTAACAAAAAGACCTTTTTTCTTTATTAAAATCAGAATTTAACCCATGAAAAGAGCGCTGTTTTTTCAGCGCTCATGCAAAATTCAGACTAAGCACTGCTGTCCGGAAGGGAAAGCAGACGGATAGTTCTGATTTTTGGCATCGGGGAAGCCGAGTTTCTCTGCTTTTGAATTTTCTGATAGCCCTGATAAATCAAATGCTTGTACAGAGGAATCTGGGTATTTCGAACCAAGGCTGAAACCCTCGTCAGAGTATTCAGGACGGCGCGCATACCGCCTTCGGGATAATGCCGCACGTAATCTTTGCTGGTATCCTTCTCGGACAACGAATCCTTTGCGTAAGGAACTTTTGTTTTTATGTCGGAACACGATCAGGTACGTATTGAACCGCCGGACTTTGATGTGAGCCGTACGCTCACGGAAATTGCCGATGTGATTGAGAGCCGCAAGGGAGCCGATCCCGATAAGAGCTATGTGGCCAAGCTTTTTTCCAAGGCGCCTGACGGCATTTTGAAAAAGATCGGGGAGGAGTCCTGCGAAGTGGTGATGGCGGCTAAGGATAAGAGCCCCAAAGACATCATTTACGAGACGGCCGACCTGTGGTTTCACACACTCGTGATGCTTTCGCACTACGGGCTGCGGCCTGAGACGGTTCTCGCGGAACTTCACCGCCGCGAGGGTCTAAGCGGCCTTGAGGAAAAGCGCCGCAGAAACCAGACACAAACTACTGTTGAGAAATAACCCGGGAGAGAAAGCATGCATCAGCTCGATGACTGTATTTTCTGCAAAATTTCACGCGGCGATATTCCCGCCGGCAAGATTTACGAAGACGATGACGTCGTCGCCTTCAATGACATTCACCCCAAGGCCCCCGTGCATTTTCTGATCATTCCCAAAAAGCACATTCAGTCTTTGGCCGACGCCGCTCCCGAAGATGCGGCATTGTTGGGTAAAATGATCAATCTTGTGCCGGTTCTTGCAAAAAAGGCCGGCTGCAAAAACGGTTTCAGAACGGTGATCAACACCGGCCGCGACGGCGGTCAGGAAGTTCCTCACCTGCATATTCATGTCTTGGGCGGACCTCAGCCCTGGGATAAGTAAATCGATTCAGCGGCTTAAAGCCAAGGAGTAAAAAAATGGGTTCCCTTTCTATCTGGCACTGGCTCATCGTTCTGGCGATTGTTGTGCTCGTTTTCGGTACCGGCAAGCTCAAGAACATGGGTAAGGACCTGGGCGGCGCCATCAAGGGCTTTAAGGAAGGCATGAACGAAGGCGACAAGGGCGCTGCGGCAAAGACCGCCGAAGCCCCCAAGCAGGTCGCTGAAGAAAAGACCGAAGCCGCCAAGACCGCCGCTGCCGACGTGGTCGAAGGCAAGGCCACCGAAAAGAAAGACGCTTGATTCTTTCTTCGGTCTGATACTGATGTAAGCGGGATGCTGCCGGAACGTGTTTTTCGGCAGGCATCCCCTTTTTCGCGTGTTTGTAAGCCTACGGAAACATCCAAATGTTTGATTTCGGTTTTTCAGAGCTTGTCGTGATCGGCGCTGTGGCGCTTGTCGTGCTCGGCCCGGAAAAACTGCCCGTCGTGGCGCGCACCGCCGGCGAGTGGATCGGCAAGGCGCAGCGCATGGTGGCGCAGGTCAAAGGTGATATTGAGCGCGAGGCCGAACTGGCTGAACTCAAAAAGATTCAGGAAGAAGCCAAAAGCGCCGCAGACAACCTCACCAAGACCATTAAGGGTGAAACCGACAGCCTGCAGTCGGAAGTCAAGCAACTTGAAAATGACGTCAAGGGCGTGGAAAACGACATCAACGCTTCCGCCAAGGACGTTGCCGACAGCTATAAGGAACTCACCGAAAACACGACGGGTGCCGTTGAAAGCGATCCTGAGCCCAAGTACAAGGAAGTGCCGGCCGTTGACAATACGGCCAGTGCCACGGATGACTTTTACAGCTGGTACGGGGAAGATCCGTCCGCCAACGACACCTCGCACGTCTTTGAGAAGCGCTATAAGGCGGGGCCGAGCATTGACGAACTCGCCGAGCAGATCGAAAAACTCAAGGCTGAGCTCGGCGACCGCTCACCTCAGTTGGGCGGCAACAACCGCCGTTTTGCGTCCCGTGCCCGTTCCAACCGGGTCCGTATTTACCGTTGATGACTGAGCACTATGGCTGACATCAAAAACGAACCTGAACAGCTTGAGGCGCCGGACGATCCGGCCAACGAGCAGCCGCTTGTCTCGCACCTCATTGAACTGAGAAACCGCATCGTCAAGGCGGCGATTTCGATTCTGATCGTCTTTGCGTGCATGTCGCCCTTCATGAAGCAGATCTTTGACTACCTGTCGAGACCTCTGATGGTGGCGCTGCCGCAGGGCGTAAAACTTCTTGCCACGGGCGTTGTGGCGCCCTTTATGGTGCCCTTAAAGGTCACGCTTTTTGCGGCCTTTGTGGTGGCTCTGCCTTATGTGCTCTATCAGCTCTGGGCCTATATTGCGCCTGCGCTTTACCGCAGGGAAAAGCGCCTGGCGCTGCCGGTGATTATCTCAAGCGTTGTGATGTTTGCCGTCGGCATGGCCTACTGCTACTTCATCGTCTTCGGGATGGTCTTTAAGTTCATTGCCGGGTTTTCGCCGGATTCCGTGAACTTTGCGCCTGACATTGACAGCTACTTCAGCTTCGTGCTCACGATGTTTTTTGCTTTCGGCATTACCTTTGAAGTGCCGATACTTGTGGTGGTGTTAAACCGCGTGGGCGTGGCTTCCTATGAAAAGCTCGTTAAAGCCCGGCCCTTCATCATTGTGGGCGCTTTCGTGCTGGCGGCGATCTTTACGCCGCCCGATGTGCTCTCGCAGCTGCTGCTTGCGATTCCTCTTGTTGTTCTCTTTGAAGTGGGGCTTCTCTGCGTGCGTATGTTCGGGCGCAGGGACGAGGGAAACGACGATGACGACGAGGAAGAAAGCTGACGCTTCTCTTTGAAGCGAAGCGAAACGAACCGAACCGGCAGGACGCGCACTGTGTTTTGCCGGTTTTTTTGCGTCTGGCGGGACGTTTTCTTTGTCGGGGAGAAGGGGCGGAAAAGACGAAAGCCTGACAACCGTGAGATTGTCAGGCTTTCTGAATTGTGGTGGGAGCGCAGAGACTCGAACTCTGGACCGACGGATTAAGAGTCCGCTGCTCTACCAACTGAGCTACGCTCCCGATCGATTAATTGTTGGTGGGTCGTGCGAGATTCGAACTCACGACCAACGGATTAAAAGTCCGCTGCTCTACCGACTGAGCTAACGACCCCCAGAACCTGGCGATCTGTCCAGTTCGCAGAGGAACAATCAACCGAGGACGCGAATTAAACACGAGTTTTTTTCTCTTGTCAAATTTTTTTGCGGGAAAGAGCGCCCGGAGCAGAGGATCAATAGAGAGAATTTTTCAAATTTTTGTTAACAGTGTCTCAATGTTTAGGGTTAACTCTAACAAAAATGACTCGGATTTTCTCGCTTTTCTCATTTTCTTCAGGCAAGATTCCGATTAAGCAGATGACGGATGTTTGTTCTGATCCCTTTTAAATAAAGGAATAAACAATCTGAATATTCTAAAAGTAGCAATTGATGATCTTCTGATTCAGCTGCTTTCGGAGTGGAAAACTGCAAAATAGTTTATTTCTATTATATATTTTCAGAGAAAAGAGTTGCATCATGGCTGCTGACAAGAAAAAGGACAAGGAACTGCCGAAGGTTGAGCGCATCAGCGACAAGGAAGAACGCAAGAAGGCGCTGGCCGCCGCCGTCTCCTTCATTGAAAAGGAGTTCGGCAAGGGCTCCATCATGCGTATGTCCGGCACTGAAAAGGTCGAAGACGTTGATGTGGTGAGTACGGGCTCCTTGGGTCTTGATATCGCGCTCGGCGTGGGCGGACTTCCCCGCGGCCGTGTGGTTGAAATCTACGGGCCTGAAAGTTCCGGTAAGACGACGCTTACGCTGCACGTCATTGCCGAGATGCAGAAAATCGGCGGCACCTGCGCCTTTATCGATGCCGAACATGCGCTTGACGCGCAGTACGCCGCCAAGCTCGGAGTGAATCTTGATGAGCTTTACATGTCGCAGCCCGATACCGGTGAACAAGCACTGGAAATCACAGATGCGCTCGTGCGTTCGGGTTCCGTTGACCTCATCGTCATTGACTCGGTGGCGGCTTTAACGCCGAGAAGCGAAATCGAAGGCGATATGGGTGAAGCGCTTCCCGGCCTGCAGGCCCGTCTGATGAGTCAGGCTCTGCGTAAGCTCACCGCTTCGATCACGAAGACAAAGACCCTTGTGATCTTCATTAACCAGATCCGTATGAAGATCGGCGTCACTTACGGCAGCCCCGAAGTCACGACGGGCGGCAATGCCCTGAAGTTCTACAGCTCCGTGCGTATCGATATCCGCCGCAAGAACGCGCTGAAAAAGGGCGAAGAAGTCTACGGTTCCGAAACCCGCGTGAAGGTTGTGAAAAATAAGGTGGCGCCTCCCTTTAAGGAAGCCGGTTTTGACATCCTTTACGGGGAAGGCATCTCCTACGAAGGCGAACTCCTTGACATCGGTTCGGACCTTAACGTCGTCGATAAGAGCGGCGCCTGGTACAGCTACGAAGGCACCCGTATCGGTCAGGGTAAGGACAACGCCCGCAACTACCTTAAGGAACATCCGGAGATGGCCCTTGAGATTGAAAACAAGATCCGTGCGTTAAAGGGCATGAAGAATAAGACGGTGTCTCTGGACGCCAAGCCCGCTCCGGCCGTCGAAGCTGAGGCCGCTAAGGCCGACAAGCCCACCAAGAAGGCGGAAGCGAAGGACCCGGTCCCTGCTAAGGCCAAGACCGTCGATCCGGTTGCCGAAACCGTGATTGATCCGGCAGAACTTTACGAGTAAGCGAAGTTGCCCGGACGTGAGAAAAAGCCCCGCTCGCTCATGATGCGGGGCATTGATGCCCTCTCCAGACGTGAGTACAGCCGGCTGGAGCTTTACCGTAAGCTCATGCGTACCCTCACAGAAGGGGAGACCGCAGACGACGTGATTGCGGTTTTGGACGATCTGCAGGCAAAGGGCTACCTCTCCGACGAACGTTACGCTGAGGGGCGGGTACGCGTAAGAAGCATGCGCTACGGCAACCGCCGTGTGGCGCAGGAGCTGCGGCAGCAGGGGGTGGATGCCGACGCAATCACAGCCGCCATGGAGCAGACCGAACCCGAAATCGACAGGGCGCGCGCTGTCTGGCAGCGTAAGTTCGGCGAGGCGCCTGCCGACTACAAGGAAAAAGCACGGCAGATCCGGTTTCTGGCGGCCCGCGGCTTTTCCTTTGACGTGATTTCCAAAATTCTCTCGGAAGCCGGCAGCAGCGCCGACGAGGATGATTTTTCCTAAAGGCCGCGGCCGGAAGGGAATTTCTAAGTCTGATTGCTGAGGCACTGGGCGCGGAAAGTCTGCCCAATTAACCCCCCCCCCCCCGTTTCGATTTGACTGATGCGGCCTGAGCGGCCGACACCGCAAAATGAAAATTCACGAATATCAGGCAAAAGAGCTTCTGAAGGCCGCGGACCTTGCGGTGCTCGCCGGACTTCCTGCCTTCAGTGCAGCCCAGGCTAAAGAAGCCGCAGAGCGTCTTGCCGGTCCCGTTTATGCCGTCAAGGCGCAGATTCATGCGGGCGGCCGCGGCAAAGCGGGCGGCGTCAAAATCGCGCACTCCGCGGACGAAGTGGAAACACTGGCGGCCGGCATGCTCGGTAAATGCCTTGTCACCAAACAGACCGGCCCCGAAGGTCAGACGGTCTCCCGGCTTTACATTGAGTCGGGCGCAGAGATTGCCCGTGAGCTTTATGCCTCGGTTTTGGTTGACAGAGCCGCGCAAAAGCTCTGCCTCATTGCCTGCGCTTCGGGCGGTATGGATATTGAAGAGGTGGCGCAGAAGGCCCCTGATGCCGTCAAGCGCCTTCTTATTGACCCTGTAAAGGGCGCTGAGCCCGGCGCATTTCTTGAAGTTGCCCGCGCGGTGGGGCTTGAAGGCAAGACGGCCGAACTCGCTGCCGCGTACTTTGAGGGACTGTGCCGGCTTTTTGAAGACAAGGACGCCTCACTCATTGAAATCAATCCGCTGGCGGTCCTGGCTGACGGCACGGTCTGCGCCTTGGACGCCAAGATGATTTTTGACGACAACGCGCTTTTCCGGCATCCGGACATTGCAGCGTTGCGTGACGTCACACAGGAAGACCCGACCGAAGTGAAGGCCCAGGAAAGTCATCTGAGCTTTGTGAACCTTGACGGCAACATTGCCTGTATGGTGAACGGTGCGGGGCTTGCGATGGCCACCATGGACTCCATCAAGCTTTACGGCGGCGAGCCCGCGAATTTTCTTGACGTCGGGGGGAGCGCCGATGCCGAGCGCGTCAAAACCGCGTTTGAGCTGATGCTGGCCAATCCGAAGGTAAAAGCGGTTCTCGTGAATATCTTCGGGGGCATCATGCACTGCGACACGATTGCCCAAGGGGTGACCGAAGCCTGCCGCGCGGTGCAGCTTAAGGTCCCGCTGGTGGTGCGCATGCACGGCACCAATGAAGAGCTCGGCTGCAGAATTCTCGCCGAAAGCGGCCTGCCCGTGATTACGGCGGTCACCATGGCCGAGGCCGCGGAAAAAGCCGTTGCCTGTGCGGCCGGCAAACCCGTCAACAGTTCGGAGGCGTCATGAGTATTTTGGTTAACGGCGCCACGCGCGTCATCACCCAGGGCATTACCGGCAAGACGGCAGCTTTTCATACGAGAGCCTGCCGGGAATACGCCAATGCCGCCAACTTTGTCGCTGGCGTCAATCCCCGTAAGGCCGGACAGCTTTTTGACGATATTCCGATTTATGCGACGGTGGCGGAAGCCAAAGAGGCAACCGGCGCGGACGCGTCCGTCATCTACGTGCCGCCCGCGTTTGCCGCGGACGCAATTCTTGAAGCGGTGAAGGCGGAACTGCGTTTTGTGGTCTGCATCACCGAGGGCATCCCCGTGATGGATATGCTGCGCGTGAAAAATACCATGCGCGACATGGGAAGCCGTACGCTGCTTCTGGGACCCAACTGCCCCGGGATCATTACGCCTGATGAGATGAAGATCGGCATCATGCCGGGACACATCTGCAGGAAGGGCCGCATCGGCGTGGTCTCGCGCTCCGGCACCCTTACCTACGAAGCGGTGGCGCAGTTGACGGCCCTGGGGCTCGGGCAGTCCACTGCCGTCGGTATCGGCGGGGATCCTGTGAACGGACTAAAGCATATTGACGTTTTGAAGCTCTTTAACGAAGATCCCGATACGGACGCCGTGGTGATGATCGGTGAGATCGGGGGCGAAGACGAAGAAATTGCCGCGCGCTGGGCCCGGGACAATATGGTTAAACCCGTGGTGGGCTTTATCGCGGGACTGACGGCTCCGGAAGGGCGTCGTATGGGGCACGCCGGCGCCATCATCGCCGCGGGGCGCGGCACGGCCGAAGAGAAACTCTCGGTGATGAACGCCTGCGGCATCCGTACCACGCGGGATCCGGCCGCTATCGGTGAGCTTCTTGCATCGGTTTTGTAAATTTATTGTCATGCAGCGGTGCCATAATGCACCGCTTATTTTTTGAGACAGTTTTGGGGGCGTAAAAAGTGGAGTGGCTTTGGGATCTTCTGGTCAACCTGCACTGGGGTGCGGTGGGCCAGATCATCATGATTGATATTCTTCTAGGCGGCGACAACGCCGTCGTGATTGCGCTTGCGTGCCGCAACCTGCCGCACGAACAGCGCTTTAAGGGCGTTTTCTGGGGTACCGCCGGCGCCATCATCCTGCGCGTGATTCTCATCACGTTTGCCGTGCTGCTGCTGGATCTGCCGTTCCTGAAAGTTGTGGGCGGGGCGCTTTTGTTGTGGATCGGCGTGAAGCTTGTGCTGCCTGAGCCTGAGGATTCGCATGAAAACATTGCCGGATCTTCCAAGCTCCTCGGTGCGATCAAGACCATCATCGTTGCGGACTTTGTGATGAGTCTGGATAACGTGATCGCCATCGCGGGCGCTGCGCAGCAGGCGCATGAAGACCATCAGACACTGCTCGTGATCTTCGGCCTTGTGGTTTCCGTGCCCTTTATTGTGTTCGGCAGCCAGGTGATTCTGCGCCTGATTGACCGCTTCCCGGTGATTGTGTGGTTCGGCGGCGGTCTTCTCGGGTGGATCGCGGGCGGCATGTTCACAAGCGACGGTTTCCTTGTGAAGTACTGGCCGACGCTGCCTGAATGGCATTACCTCGGCGCCGCTGTCGGTGCGGCGATCGTGGTGGTTGTGGGCGCGATCTGCGTGCAGCGCGCAAAGGCCAGGGCCAAATTAAAGCCCGCGGCAGGCGTTGTGGTGAAAAAGCCGTAATGCACGTTAAGCGGTAAGAAAAAGGCCGGGATATCAAAAGCAGATACCCGGCCTTTTTGCTGCCTGTATCCTGTCTTTGAGCGAGCGCTCAGGCGCGGGTGCTCCGCGATTGCCGAAAGTTCGGTAGCCTTGCGGTATCGGCCGAGGTTCTCGGGAGAAAAGATGGACAGTGTGTTTCTTGTCCTGCCGGACTTTCTGATCATTTTGCTAAGAGCTGTTCTGGCGGCCTCCCCCTGGTTTCCTGCGGCTTCTTGCCGTGTCCGGACGGCCTCGTACATCGGTCATTAAAACCGTTCTTAAAAATCCCCTTATCATCGCAACGCTTTTGGGTCTTGCCGTGAATTGTGCGGGTCTGAAACTGCCCGTGCCCGCGGAGTCTTTTTTACAACACCTCGGGAGCGCTTCACTTGCGATGGGTTTGCTTTGCATCGGTGCGGGCCTGCAGTGGAAGGCCTTTAAGGAAGAGCTTTCGCTGATGGCGGCTTCGTCCGTGCAGCGGCTTGTTGCCGTACCGCTGGTGGGTTGGGGGCGGTCGAAAGCGGTGTGCTTATTCTCTTTGCGGCGCTTCCGATGGCACAGTCCTGTTACGTCATGACGGCGTCGATGCGGGGAAATGCCGCGGCGGTGGCAAACGTCACCACTGCCCAGACGTTGGTTTCGATGGTGACGCTTTCTGTCTGGTGCGCGTTTGTTCTTGCGCCGCTGGCCGGAAAAGTCTGACTACCCGAGAATGAGCGCCGCGGCTTCGGTGAGCGATCGGGCCGTATCGGTGGCTTCGGGGACGGTTTCGGGCACGGCTTTGCCGTCGGTACCGACCAAAATCCGGTGGGGGATCCCGGCGGCTTTGGCGGCCTGCATGTCGCCTTGTTTGTCACCGACCATCACGCTTTGCGTGAGATCGATACCGAGTGTTTCGGCAGCCTCAAGGATCATCCCGGGCGCGGGTTTGCGGCAGTTGCAGCGGCAGCGGTATTCGGGGACGGCAGCGTCCGGGTGGTGCGGACAAAAACGGACGTCCGCCAAGGGTGCTCCCGCCTTTTCAAAGACATCCTTCATCCAGCCCGTAAGCCGCCTGAAATCCACCTCGGTGTAGTAGCCGCGGCCGATGCCGGACTGGTTGGTGACCACCACCAGAAGCCAGCCCGCAGCGTAAAGGGCTTTAGCGGCTTCAAGCACGCCGTCCACAAACCGGAAGTCTTCGATCCGGGAGCAGTAGGCGGTGTCGACGTTGATGACACCGTCTCTGTCTAAGAAAACCGCGCGGCGCAAATTACCGGTTGCCATCGGGATAGGTCTTGGCGAGGTAATTCATGTATTCGGCCGTACCTTCCTGGACGCTGCGGAACTTGACGTTGCAGCCGGCGTTTCGCAGTGCCGAAAGATCAGCCTGCGTGTAGGCCTGATATTTTCCCTTGAGCGCTTCGGGGAAGGGGATGTATTCGATAAGGCCCGCAGACACCGCTTCTTCAAGTGTGCGGTTTACGCCCGTGAGGGAATTCACGACGGTAAGGGCAATGTCGTTAAAGGGCTGCGCACGGCCTGTGCCGCAGTTAAAGATGCCGGAAACGCCCGCGGTGAGGAAGTACCGCACGACGCTGACGACATCCTCCACATACACGAAGTCGCGCATCTGGCAGCCGTTGCCGTAACCGAGGCACCCTTCAAAGAGCTTCACCTTTCCGTCCTTTTTGAACTGGAAATACTGGTGAAACGCGACGGAGGCCATGCGGCCCTTGTGCTGCTCGTGCGGGCCGTAGACATTGAAAAAGCGCAGGTTCACGGTGGGGGCGGAGAGGTTTGCCATGCGGGCTCGGAGCACCTGGTCAAACAGGAACTTCGAGTAGCCGTAGCAGTTCAGGGGCCCCTCGTTTTTGAGGTCTTCGGTAAAGACGGTGCTTGCGCCGTAGGTGGCGGCCGAACTTGCGTTTACAAAGGGGATCTTGAGCTTCTGGGCCCAGGCAAAAAGGTCAAGCGTATAGCGGTAGTTGTTCTCCATGATGTAGCGTCCGTCCGTTTCCATCGTGTCGGAACAGGCGCCCATGTGAACCACGGCCTCTGGAATCGGAGCCGTGCCCTTACGCACGCGTTCAATAAAGTCGTTTTTATCGAAGTAGTCCGTGATGTGTCCCTGTGCGAGGTTTAAAAACTTCTCGGCACGGGTGAGGTTGTCCACGGCAATGATGTCGTTAAAGCCCGCTTTGTTTAAGGCAAGCACACAGTTGCAGCCGATAAAACCCGCGGCTCCGGTCACAAGAATCGACATTTAATGATCCTGACAGAAAAGTTCTTCAAAACTCACAGAAGCCGTGCCGAGTTTTCCGACAACGATGCCTCCGGCTCTGTTGGCAATGCGCACGGCTTCTTCTTCACTGAGCCCTGCGGCAAGCATGGCGGCGGTGACGGCAATCACGGTGTCACCGGCGCCTGAAACATCAAACACTTCACGCGCCTGTGCGGGTACGGTGAGAGCACCCGCATCGGTAAATAAGGTCATGCCTTCTTCGCTGCGCGTTAAAAGAAGCGCCTTGAGGGCAAGCTCCTTTCTTAAGTTCTGCGCCTTGGTGTGCAGTTCTTCTTCGGTTTTCCACTGGCCGATCACCTGCGCGAGTTCTGAGCGGTTCGGGGTGATGACGGTGGCGCCGTGATAGCGGCTGTAGTCGTCGCCCTTCGGGTCAACAAGCACCGGAATGCAGCATTCGCGGGCCGTTGCAATGATGCGGCGGATATGTTCGAGCCCGCCTTTGCCGTAGTCCGAGAGCACAAGTGCGTCGTAACCGGCAATCTTGGCGGAAAATTCTTCGGTGAGTGCGGCAAGCACTTCGCCGGCGGGGTGGTCTTCAAAGTCCACGCGCACAAGTTGCTGGCGCCGTGCGAGCACCCTGAGTTTCACGGTGGTGCGCACTGA
The DNA here is from genome assembly GCF_900128485.1 of Duodenibacillus massiliensis. GTDB lineage: Bacteria > Pseudomonadota > Gammaproteobacteria > Burkholderiales > Burkholderiaceae_F > Duodenibacillus > Duodenibacillus massiliensis. The sequence goes on along the minus strand of NZ_LT635858.1, from coordinate 75,999 downwards.
GGTGTCTTCCTGCAGCAAGCCTTCAATACCGGCTTTATCGAGAAGGTCACGCAGGGCGTGCCCGGCATCGTCGCGCCCGATCACGCTCATCAGAGACACGCGGGCTCCGAGGCAGGCGATGTTTAGCGCCACGTTGGCCGCTCCCCCGAGCCGGTTTTCCTCTTTGACGATACGCACCACGGGAACGGGCGCTTCGGGGGAAATACGGTTGGTGTCGCCGAACCAGTAGCGGTCAAGCATTGAGTCGCCGACCACTAAAAGGCGTTTGGCGGAGAGTTCTTCTTTTGTAATCATTCGCAGAGCTTTCGCGGCATAAGGGAGGTGCCGCTCGATTTTGCTGATTTTAGCCGAGGCAACGTGGGAAAACGGCGGCTTTCTGCGCATTTTGTCCGCGGCCGCTGCGCAATCTGCAAAACAGTGTTTCCGCGGAAACGGCGGGTAACGAATAGGGCGGCGGGCTCAGGGAAGTACCCTGATAAACTTTCAGGTTATCTGCAACACGTTCCCGGCGGCTGTTTTTGCCCTGCCTGGACCACAAATCCGTCTTTGTCATGCCCGATACGCTTCAGCATCCTTTCCTTCGCGACACCCTGGCCGGCCGGTGCGTCAAAACCGCCTGCGGCATCACACTGGACATCGGAAGGCAGCGCCTCACGGGACGGGACTTAAAGGGGCTTCTCGACCTTGCCGAAGAAAAAGGGGTTCTTGCCGCCAACGCCGCGATGCGAAGCGGCGAAATCGTGAATCCGAGCGAAAACCGTCCGGCACTGCATACGGCTTTAAGAGACCCCTCGGTCTCGGCGCCTTTTCACACCGAAGTGATGAAGGCGTTAAACCAGGTCTGCCGCTTTGCCGAAGACGTCAGAAGCGGTCTTTTCTGCGGCTGCCGCGGTGACGCGATCACCGACGTGATCAATGTTGGTATCGGGGGCTCGGAAATGGGGCCGCGCGCCGTTTACCACGCGCTGCGTTATGTGCAGCCTTCAATCCGCCTGCACTTTATGAGTTCGGCTGACGGCGTGCTTTTTGACCGGGTCGTGAGCGGCTTAAACCCCTTTAAGACGCTCGTCGTTGTTTCTTCCAAAAGTTTCAGAACGCGTGAGACGGCGGTTAACGCCGCGGCGCTGGATCAGTGGCTTCTGGACGCAGGTATTTCCGGCAAGGACAGAACGCACCATATGGTTGTCGTGTCCGCCAATTCCAAGGCCCCGCAGTCGATGAACCTGCCCGAAGAAAACTTCTTCCCGATCTGGGACTGGGTGGGCGGGCGCTTTTCCGTCTGGAGTGCCGTGGGACTGCCCTGCGCGATTGCCCTGGGGCCGGAGGTTTTCCGGCAGCTTCTCGCGGGCGCTCACGCTATGGACGAACACGTCGCGGACACCCCGGCCGAAGACAATATGGCGCTTTTAATGGCCCTGATGACCTACTACAACGCCGTCACGCAGGCTATTCCCACGCACTGCTTCCTTCCCTACGACGAAAGGCTGCGGGTGCTTGTTTCCTGGATTCAGCAGCTTGAGATGGAAAGCCTCGGCAAGAACCGGGCGCCTGACGGCAGCCGCATTAAAGGCCGCACGGGGCAGGGGATCTGGGGCGGTCACGGCAACGAGTCGCAGCACTCCTTCTATCAGTGGCTGCGCGAGGGGACGTCGTGCTCTTCGATTGATCTGTGCTGGTGCGAGAAGCCCGGGCACCGTCATGCGGATCTGCACCGCGTGCTGATCGCAAACGCCAAGGCCCAGGCCGAAGCGCTTGTGACGCGCGATCCGGCAGAACCGTACTTTAATGCCGTGAGCACCCTCGCCGTGGACGAATTAAACGCCGGGCGCCTGGGCGCTCTGATGGCGCTTTACGAACACAAGACCACAATGCTCGGTACACTCTTCGGCATCAATCCCTTTGATCAGCCGGGGGTGGAGCTCGGTAAGAAACTGAGCCGCTCGGCTGAAGCCGACATTCTCTGATGACAGTAAAAAAGATTCTAGTGATCCGCTCAAGCTCCATGGGCGACGTGATTCACGCGCTCCCGGCAGCCTTTGACATCAAACAGGCGCTGCCCGAGGCGCAGCTTGACTGGGTGATTGAGGAAAGTTTCCGGGACGTCACCGACTTAAGTCCCTTTATCGACAACACGATTGTCACGGCCTTCAGGCGCTGGAGAAAGCATCCGCTTTCTGCGGTCACCCGCAGGGAGGTGTCGGATCTCAGACACCTTCTCAGAGAAAATCACTACGACATCGTGATTGACCTGCAGGGACTGATCCGAACGGCGCTTATTGCCCGCTGGTGCGGCGTGAAGTCCGTGGGGTACTCCAAAAACACGATCCGTGAGCCTCTGGCAAGCTACTTTTATTCCGAAACCGAAGAGGTGCCGGAAAGCCTCACGCCCGTTCGGCGCTACCGTGTGATGGCGGCCCGGTGCCTCGGTTACACGATTGATGAGGAACACCCTCAGTTCGGCCTTAAGGCCAAGCCCCTGACAGAAGCCCCCTGCGCGGAACCCTTTGCGGTTCTTGCGGTCAACACAAGCCGCGAGGAAAAGCTCTGGGCGCGCGAGCGGTGGGCGGAGGCTGCCGATGCGCTCGTTAAAAGCGGCATCACACCTCTTTTTGTCTGGGGTAACCAGAAAGAAAAAAGCCGCGTGGAAGACATTGCCGCGCAGGTGCGCGGAGCCGTTGTGGCGCCTCATATGCGGATTCCCGAAATTGCCTCCGTCATGAAGGACTCAGTGGGTGTGATCGGCGTGGATACGGGGCTTTCGCACCTCGCAGCCGCGCTTGCCGTGCCGGCCGTGGGCATCATTGTCGGCACCTCGGCGCAACTTTTCTCGCTTGTGAGCGAAGGTAAAGCCGTGACGGTGGGTGATAAGGGGGTTGTTCCGGGCGTGAGCGAAGTGCTTGACGCCTTTGACGCCGTTACCGGCCGAAAGGTCGCGGTATGACGCTCGTGACGCCGCGCATCTACGGCTTGCTCACGTCGCTTTGCGTGCCGCTGGCAAAGCTCTACCTGAAAAAACGTGCCAAAAAGCAGCCCGACTATCTGCTTAACTGGGATGAGCGTTTTGCCCGAAAGCCTTTTCCCTCCCCCGTAAAGCCCCGCCTTTGGGTGCATGCGGTCAGTGTCGGTGAAACCAATGCGGCGGCGCCCCTGATTGAAGAACTCGTCAAGCGCTTCGGGGATATTGAAGTGCTTCTTACCTGCATGACGCCGACGGGGCGGGATGCCGGCCTGAAACTTGCCAAACGCTTTGCCGGGCGCGTTACGCAGTGTTATCTCCCGTACGACGTGCCTGCGTATGCCCGGCGGTTTTTGGATGAGACGCGTCCGCGGCTTGCGGTCTTCATGGAAACCGAGGTCTGGCCCAATATGCTCGCCGAAATTCACCGCCGCGGGATTCCTGTGGTGCTGGCGAACGCCCGTGAGTCGGAAAAAAGCCTGAAAAAGGCGCTTCAGTTTGAGGCCGTCATGCGTCCGGCCTTTGCCGCGTTTGATGCAGTGCTTGCGCAAAGTAAAGCCGATGCGGCGCGCTTTGAGGCGCTCGGCGCCAAAAACATCACGGTCTGCGGTTCGCTTAAGTTTGAGGTGCGTGAGGATCCCGGACAGATGCGTCTTGCGCGGGACTTTAAGGCAAAAGCCGGCCGGCCCGTTGTTCTGATAGCGAGCACCCGCGAAGGCGAAGAAGCGATGTTTGCGCCGCTTTTAAGGTGTTTTGCCGGCAAGGCCACGGTGCTTTTGGTGCCGCGCCATCCGCAGCGCTTTAACGAAGTGGCGCAGCTTTTGGAGGCCGCAGGGCTTGACGTTGTCCGCCGCAGCGCTTGCCCGTCGCTTGAGGCGCTTGACGCCCGGCACGATGTGATTCTGGGCGACAGCATGGGGGAGATGAGTTTTTACTGCGCGGCTGCGGACGTGTGCCTCATGGGCGGCAGTTTCGGCAACACGGGCTGTCAGAACCTTATTGAACCGGCTGCGGCCGGTTCCCCTGTGATTCTTGGCCCCTCAACCTATAACTTCGCGCAGATTGCCGTGGATGCGCTGCGTATGGGCGCGGCTTTTGCCGTAAAGGATGCCCGAGAGGGCGTCACCCGGGCCCTGGAACTTGTGGACAATGCCGCACTGCGCAGTCTGGCTTCGCAAAGGGCGCTCATCTTTGCCAAGACCTACACGGGTGCCGTGGGCAAGATGGCTGATAAGGCGGAGGAGCTGTGGAAAAAGAGTGCGTAAAAAAGGGCGCCGTCAAGAACTGCCTTTCCATTGCCGGCGTTGATCCCTCGGGCGGCGCCGGGGTTTTGGCCGACATTAAGGCAATGAGCGCCTGCGGCGTTTACGCCATGGGCGTGGTGACGGCGCTCACTGCTCAGAATACGCGGGGCGTGACGGGCGTGATGCCCGTGCCCGCGGACTTTGTGGGTAAAGAGCTTGAGGCCGTTTTTACCGATGTGCCGCCTGCGGCCGTCAAGATCGGGATGCTGAACGACGCGGCGGTGATCGGGGTTGTCGCCGGGGCGCTTCGCCGCTATAAACCCCGCTGGGTGGTGCTCGATCCGGTAATGGTCGCAAAAAGCGGGGACCGCCTTTTGCGCGAAGACGCGCTTGAGGCGCTTAAAACCGAGCTTTTGCCTTTAGCCGACATCGTGACGCCGAATCTGCCCGAAGCCGGCGACCTTTTGGGGCGCACGGTTGAAACGAAAGACGCAATGGCTGAGGCAGCAGAAGCGCTTTCAGCGATGATGAAGGCCGGCGGCGCCGTTCTTTTAAAGGGCGGGCACCTCGAGGCCTCAAGCGCTGCAAGCGACCTCTTTTATTCGCGCGGGGAAACGTTTTGGATTGAAGCGCCGCGCACGGCCACAAAAAATACGCACGGCACGGGCTGTACGCTCTCTTCAGCCCTGGCGGCGTTTCTTGCGCGCACGGACGATGCTGCCGAAGCCGTACGCTTGGCAAAAGCCTATCTCGCGGAGGCGATTGCTGCCGCCGACAGCCTCAGTGTCGGCAGCGGCCACGGCCCCGTACATCATTTTGTACGTCTCTGGCAGACAGAAACACCCTCTTTGCCGCGTGAGTCCTGAGCTGTTTTGAATAGGGCGGGCTTTGGCCCGTCCGTTACAATGTCCGCCCGTGCGGAAAAAGCCGGCGTGACCGGTATTTTTCCCCGTGTTGTTTTCCCCGAAAGAAGTCAGAATCCATGCAGAAACTCAAAATTGTCGGCGGCCGGCGCCTTGTGGGTGAAGTAAGCGCCTCGGGCGCAAAAAATGCGGCGCTTCCCATCATGGCGGCGGCGCTTTTAACCGCGGACGAGGTGATCCTTCACAATGTCCCGGATTTGGCTGACGTCGCAACCATGGGAAAACTGCTCACGGGCATGGGGGCGGCTTTTGAGCGCATCAACGGCGACACGGTGCGAATCTGCGCCGCAGGCGTTACGAGCACCGAAGCACCCTATGAACTGGTGAAAACGATGCGCGCCTCCATTCTCGTGCTCGGCCCCCTGACGGCGCGCTTTGGGTCGGCCAAGGTGTCGTTGCCCGGGGGCTGCGCAATCGGCGCGCGGCCCGTGGATCAGCACATCAAGGCATTAAAGACGCTTGGCGCAGATATCGCGATTGATCACGGGTATGTGACGGCAAGGGCCGCGAGGCTTAAGGGTGCGCGGGTCGTCACCGACATGGTGACCGTGACCGGTACGGAAAATATTCTGATGGCCGCTGTTTTGGCCGAAGGCACCACCGTCATTGAAAACGCGGCGCGTGAACCCGAAATCGTGGACCTGGCGGCGATGCTTAACGCCATGGGCGCCAAAATCCGCGGCGCCGGCAGCCCCGTGATCGAGGTCGAGGGGGTTGCGAAACTGCACGGCACCGAGCACCGCGTGGTGGCCGACCGCATCGAAACGGGGACGTTTCTTTGTGCGGCGCTCGCGACGCGCGGCGACGTTCTCGTGACGCACGCGGCGCCTGCAACGCTTGAAGCCGTGATCGGCAAATTGAGAGAAGCGGGCGCTACGGTAGAAACCGGCAGCGACTGGATCCGCGCAAGGATCAGTGAGCGACCCAAGGCCGTGGATATCCGCACGGTGCCGCATCCGGGATTTCCCACCGACATGCAGGCGCAGTTTATGGCGCTTGATGCGGTCGCTGACGGTACGGGCCGCATTGTGGAAACAATTTTTGAAAACCGCTTCATGCACGTGCCGGAACTGCAGCGCATGGGCGCTGACATCGCGGTGGACGGCCATACGGCGGTCGTGAGAGGCGTTGAGGCCCTCGCAGGCACCAACGTGATGGCCACCGACCTTCGCGCTTCGGCCTGCCTTGTGATTGCCGGACTTGCCGCACACGGGGAAACTGTGATTGACCGTATTTATCATCTTGATCGGGGCTACGAGCATCTGGAGACAAAGCTCTCGGCGCTTGGCGCCGACATTGTTAGGATTAAGTAAAGCCGTTTGGGATAAGGGGAGAAACCTGTGATCACACTGGCACTTTCCAAGGGCCGCATTTTTGAGGAGTTGCTGCCTTTTCTGGCCGCAGCCGGCATCAGGCCGCTTGAAAATCCGGAAGAGTCCCGAAAGCTCATGATCGACACGAACCGCAGTGACCTGCGGATCGTCGTTTTAAGAGCAACGGACGTTCCGACCTACGTGCAGTACGGGGCGGCCGACATGGGTGTAACGGGATGGGACACGCTCTATGAGCACGGCGGCAACGGCCTGTATGTGCCCGTGGATCTGCAGATTGCCCGCTGCCGCATGTGTGTGGCCGCGCCCAAAACCTTTGACTGGGCGGCTAACGTCCGAAGCGGAGCGCGCCTCAGAATCGCGACGAAATATCTGAAGTGGTCGCGGGACTGGTTTGCGCGTGCCGGCGTGCACGTTGATCTCATCAAACTTTACGGTTCGATGGAACTTGCGCCCATTGCGGGGCTCGCGGACGCCATTGTCGACCTTGTGAGCACCGGGGCGACGCTTAAAGCCAACAACATGGTGGAAATCGAAACCGTGGCGCCGATTTCCTCGCGGCTCATCGTCAATCAGGGCGCCATGAAGTTAAAGCGCACGGACCTGATGCCGATTATCACCGCAATGCGCGAAACAGCACTTAAAAAGGCAGAGGAGCGGCGGCAGAAAGCCGCGCTTAAATCCTGAGAACAAATACAAAATTAACGGGAGTACACAGTATGACGATTCGGCGTTTATCCACTAAGGACGCAGACTTTCAGGAAAAGTTCAATCATCTCGTGGCGCGTGACGCGAGTGTCGATCCGGTGATCACCCAGCGCGCGGAAGCCATTGTCGAAGACGTGCGCGAACGCGGCGACGCCGCCGTGCTTGAGTACACGGCAAAGTTTGACCATCTGCCCGCAGAAAAACTCTCGGACCTGATGGTGACGGCCGACGAGATGAAGCACGCCCTTGAGACGCTTCCCTCCGAGCAGCGTAAGGCCCTTGAAGAAGCCGCGGAACGCATCCGCGTGTTTCACGAAAAGGAACTCGCTGAAAGCTTCACGATGACTGACGCCATGGGCAGCCGCCTCGGCCAGCGCGTCACGCCCATTGATTCGGTGGGCCTTTACGTCCCGGGCGGCAAGGCCGCGTATCCGAGCTCGGTTCTGATGAACGCGATGCCCGCGCGTGTGGCCGGTGTGCGCCGCATTGAAATGGTGGTGCCCACCCCGGGCGGCGAGAAAAATCAGCTGGTGCTTGCTGCGGCAAGCCTTGCCGGTGTTTCGCGCGCCTTCACGATCGGGGGCGCCCAGGCCGTGGCGGCTCTTGCTTACGGCACGGAAACGATTCCTTCGGTCGATAAGATCGTGGGGCCGGGCAACGCTTATGTGGCCGCTGCCAAACGTAAGGTTTTCGGGCGCGTGGGCATCGACATGATTGCCGGCCCCTCGGAAATTCTCATCATCTGTGATGGCAAGACCCCGGCGGACTGGATTGCGATGGATCTTTTCAGCCAGGCTGAACACGATGAACTTGCCCAGGCCATTCTTCTCACGCCCGACGCCGCTTTTGCCGACGCCGTTGCCGCTTCCATCGATAAGCAGCTGCCCGGCATGCCGCGAAAGGCGATCATCGAGAAGTCGCTTGCCAACCGCGGCGCGATCATCGTTACGAAGGATCTGGCCGAAGCCTGTGCCGTCGCCGATCAGATCGCGCCGGAACACCTTGAAATGAGCACCGATGAGCCGGAAAAGTGGGCGGAAAAAATCCACCACGCCGGTGCCATCTTCCTCGGGCGCTTCTCCTCTGAAGCACTCGGTGACTACTGTGCCGGCCCCAACCACGTGCTTCCCACGAGCCGCACGGCGCGTTTCTCCTCGCCCCTGGGTGTCTACGACTTCCAGAAGCGCACGAGCATGATTCATATTTCTGACGCCGGTGTGCAGCACCTTGGGGTCGTTGCGGGGATTCTCGCCGAAGGCGAACACCTCACCGCGCACGCTCAGAGCGCACGTTACCGTCTGAAGAGGTAAGTAAGCGCCGCCCATCGTTTTGGACATTTTTCGGGAGACACACCCATGCGCAGTGCCCGTATTGAACGAAAGACCGCCGAAACGGCAATTGCCGTTGAGGTAAACCTCGACGGCACCGGTGAGGCTGACATCGCTACCGGCATCGGTTTTTTCGACCACATGCTGCATCAGATTGCGCGCCACGGCCTCGTGGACCTCACGGTTAAGGCTGAGGGCGATCTTTTCGTGGACGGTCACCACACCGTGGAAGACGTGGGGATTGCCCTGGGGGAAGCCTTTAAAAAGGCTCTCGGAGACAAAAAGGGCGTTATCCGTTACGGCTTTGCCTACGTGCCCCTGGATGAAGCGCTTTCGCGTGTGGTGATTGATCTCTCGGGGCGCCCGGGTCTTGTGTTTGCCGCGGACTTTACGGCACCGATGATCGGGGAGCTTGACACGCAGCTCGTGCGGGAATTTTTCCAGGGCTTTGTGAACCACGCCGCCGTGACGCTGCATATCGACAATCTCCGGGGTGACAACGCCCACCATCAGGCCGAGACGATCTTTAAGGCTTTCGGCCGGGCGCTTCGTATGGCGGTGAGCCCCGATCCCCGCTGCCCTGATGCAATACCGAGCACCAAGGGGGCGCTGTGACTACGATTGCTGTCGTTGACTACGGGTGCGGTAATTTACGCAGTGTGAGCCAGGCCGTCAAAAGCGCGGCAGCGCCGGCCGATACCGTGATCGTGACGCACGAGGCAGCGGCCATTGACGCCGCAGACCGCGTGATTTTCCCCGGTCAGGGCGCGATCGGCGACTGTATGGTGCACCTGAATGCCTCGGGCCTTAAGGAAGCAGTTTTGCGTGCGCTTGCAAATAAACCCGTGCTTGCCGTCTGTATCGGCATGCAGATGCTTTTTGAAGCAAGCGATGAGGGGGGCGGCTCTGCCGCGCTCGGGCTTTTTAAGGGAAAGGTGATCCGCTTTCCGGAAGCGGCCCTTGTGACCGCGCAGGGCACGCGCCTCAAGGTCCCTCAGATGGGATGGAACACCGTGACGCAGCGCATGGATCACCCCGTCTGGCAGGGGATTAAAAACGGCGCCTGGTTTTATTTTGTCCACAGCTACTTTGTCTGTCCCGAAGACGACGCGATCGCGGCGGGGACGTCGAGTTACGGGCTTCCTTTCGTGTGCGCCGTGGCGCACGACAACATTTTTGCCACGCAGTTTCACCCGGAAAAAAGTGCTGCCGACGGCCTCCGGCTTTTTGCCAATTTCCTGCGCTGGAATCCGTAAGGACCGGCGTTTAACCGACAACCACTCACCGACAATTCATCATGCTTCTGATTCCGGCCATTGATATTCAGAACGGACAGTGCGTCCGCCTACGTCAGGGTGACCTGAAAAACAACGTGACGGTTTATAACGAAGATCCCGTGGATCAGGCAGGGCGCTGGGCTGATCTCGGCGCCGAGCGCATCCATATCGTGGATCTTGACGGCGCCAAGACCGGAAAACCCGTGAACGCGAAACTGATCGGCGAAATGATTCAGGAAATCGGCGAAGGGATCGATATCGAGCTCGGAGGCGGCATCCGCACGCTAAACCAGGTGGAAAAGTACATCGATGAGGGTGTGCGCTACGTAGTGATCGGCACCGCCGCCGTCAAGCAGCCGGGGTTTTTAAGTGAAGCCTGCGCGGCCTTTCCCGGCCACATCATCGCGGCGCTTGACGCCAAAGACGGTATTGTCGCCACCGACGGCTGGGTCAAGAGCACGGGGCACGAGGTGAAAGACCTTGCCCGGCGCTTTGAAGATTTCGGCGTGGAGGCGTTTCTTTACACCGACATCAGCCGTGACGGGATGTTGACGGGCGTTAATGCCGCGGCGACCGCGGAACTTGCCCGTGCCGTTTCGGTTCCGGTGATTGCTTCGGGCGGCATGCATACCTTGGACGACGTGCGGGCGCTCCTTGCGGTTGAAAAAGACGGCGTCACGGGCGCTGTTTTGGGCCGCAGCCTCTACGAAGGCACGATTGATTTTGCCGAGGCACTCAAGGTCGTGGAAGCGGCTCAAAAGTAAAGGACATCAGTGATGCTTGCCAAACGCATTATTCCGTGTCTTGACGTCACCGCGGGCCGCGTGGTGAAGGGCGTTAACTTTGTGGAGTTGAGGGACGCCGGGGATCCGGTCGAAGTCGCCCGGCGCTACAACGAGCAGGGCGCCGATGAACTCACGTTTCTTGACATCACCGCGTCAAGCGATGACCGCGACATTATTTTGGACGTCATCGAAGCCGTTGCCGGCCAGGTCTTTATTCCGCTTACCGTGGGCGGGGGTGTGCGGGCAGTCGCCGATATCCGCCGTCTCTTAAACGCGGGCGCGGACAAGATTTCCATTAATACCGCAGGCGTCAATAACCCCGACCTCATCGGGGAAGCGGCCGCGCTTTACGGCTCGCAGTGCATCGTGACGGCGGTGGATGCAAGACGCCGCGACAAAAACGATCCTTCAAAGGGCTGGGAGGTTTATACGCACGGCGGAAGAAAGGCAACGGGCCTGGATGCCGTTCAATGGGCTAAGCGCGTGGCTGAACTCGGTACCGGCGAAATTCTTCTCACATCGATGGACGCAGACGGCACCAAGGCAGGGTTTGACCTGGAACTCACCCGCGCTGTGGCCGACGCCGTTTCGGTGCCGGTGATTGCGTCCGGGGGCGTCGGAAACCTTCAGCATCTTGCTGACGGCGTCACCAAAGGGGGCGCCGACGCGGTGCTGGCCGCATCCATCTTTCACTACGGGATGTACACGATCCGGGAAGCCAAGGACTTTATGGCGTCTCAGGGAATCACCGTGAGACTCTGACAGAGGGGTGCGCCATGTGGCTTGACGACGTAAAGTTTGATGAGAAGGGTCTGGTGCCGGTTATTGCACAGCGTACTTCTGACGGTAAAGTCATGATGCTGGCGTGGGCAAACCGTGAGGCTCTGGAAGAAACCGCGCGCATCGGACGGGGCGTGTATTTTTCCCGCTCCCGGGGCAAGCTCTGGCGCAAGGGTGAAGAGTCCGGCAACGTCCAGATTGTGAAGAAAATCCTGCTTGACTGTGACGGCGACGCCGTTATCTATGAAATTGAGCAGGTGGGGGGCGTGGCGTGCCACACCGGGCACGCGAGCTGCTTTTACCGTGAATTAACTGACGGCGCCTGGCGTGAGGCCGAAACGGTTCTTAAAGCTCCCGAATCGATGTACGCCAAGCCTCATGCCTGATGCATCAGGCTTTTCTGAGGTACACCAGATCCCACACGCCGTGCCCGAGCCGCTCGCCCCTGGCCTGAAATTTCGTGCAGGGGCGCTCGCACAAGGGGTTGGCCATCACCGGTGAAAATCCCGAGCCGTGGGCGTTTGTAAGAAGCGGCTCCGCGGAGAGCACTTCAAGCATCTGTTCGGCGTAATTTTCCCAGTCGGTGGCGCAGTGAATGTAGCCCCTGGGCACAAGTTTGGCGGCAAGCACCTTCACAAAGTCCGGACGGATGAGACGGCGCTTATGGTGGCGCGCCTTGCGCCAGGGATCCGGAAAGTAGACGTGGATACCGGCAAGCGAGTTATCCGCAATCATGTCGCGCACAACTTCCATCGCATCATGCCGGCAGATACGGACGTTAGTGAGCCCCTTTTCGTTTAAAAGTTTGCTCAGCGCTCCGACGCCCGCCGCAAAGACTTCGCATCCGAGGAAATTGATTTCGGGGTGAGCTTCGGCAATTGTTGCCGTCGTTTCCCCCATGCCGCAGCCGATTTCAAGCACCAGGGGAGCTTTGCGCCCGAAAACTGCCTCCGCGTCAAAAAGCTTTGTTTCGTAGGTAACGGCGTAACGCGGAAAAAGCTCATCGAGGGCCCGTTCCTGCGCGGCCGAGATGTGTCCGCGGCGCAGCACAAAGCTGCGGATATGACGGTGCTTGAGCTCTTCAATCTGTTCGGGCGTGAGGTCAGTGGCCATGGCGGTGTCCCCGGGCGGTGCATATGAAAAACGGATCGTTTCATTCGTTAAACGATCCGTTATCAGGAATTCTGTGGAGCGGGCGAAGGGAATCGAACCCTCGTATAAAGCTTGGGAAGCTTTCGTTCTGCCATTGAACTACGCCCGCACACTTTGAGTTTTTCGCTCCGGCAACCACCGAAGCGCACGAGATTATGCCGCAATCGGCGGGCTTTTTCCAACGCCGACCCGCAAAAAAACGGCCCCGCAGGAAAATTCCCGGCGGAGCCGTCTTCAAATGACGGGCCGGTTATCTGTGACTCATGCGTTTCACAAGCCAGTCACCGAAACTCTGCAGCGACTGCACAAAGACAATCAGAATCACGACAACGGCGAGCATCACGTCAGGCATAAAGCGCTGATAGCCGTAGCGGATACCCATGTCGCCCAGACCGCCCCCGCCAATGGCGCCTGCCATGGCAGAGGACCCGACCAAAGCGACCAGAGCGATTGTGAGCCCCGCGATGATGCCGGGAAGCGCTTCCGGAATCAGAACCTTCGTCACGATCTGGAGATTCGTGGCGCCCATGGACTGCGCCGCTTCAATAAGGCCCTTATCCACTTCACGCAAACTGGTTTCCACCAGACGTGCGATAAAGGGGGCCGCGGCGATTGTGAGCGGCACAATCGCTGCGGTCGTGCCGATCGAGGTGCCGGCCACAATACGGGTAAAGGGGATGATTGCCACCAGCAAAATGATGAAGGGGGTGGAGCGGATGGCGTTTACAACCCAGCCGATCAGGCGGTTGGCAACAGGCATCGGATGAATGCCTGTGGGCGTTGTCGTATAAAGAAGAATACCCACGGGGATGCCGATTGCGGCCCCCAAAAGCCCTGAAATTCCCACCATCGTGATGGTTTCAAGCAGAGAATTCCAAAGCATTAACAGCAGTTCAGAGGACATTGTTTGTTTTCTCCTCTACGGTGACGTTGTGTTCGCGGAAATAGGCAACGGTCTTGCTGAGCGTGTCGGCATCAGCTTTGGTGAGAACCGTGAGCGTGCCGAAACTCTTCCCCTGCACTTCCGCAATCTGCCCGAGAAGAATGTTGAAGTCGACGTTAAAAAGCCGCGAGGCTTCGGAAATGATGGGACGCGTGACTTCGCTTCCGACAAAGGTAAGCCTCAGAATGTGGTTGGGGATGCCGTCGGTGACGGCTTTGACCTGCGCTCGGATTCTCTCGACCATCGCGGGCGCAATTTCCTGGCCCATGATGTTACCGACCATGGCGCGCGCCGTTTCGCTCTGCGGACGGCGAAAGACGTCAATGACGGGACCTTCTTCAACCACAACGCCCTTATTCATGACAGCCACGCGGTCGCAGATTTCCTTCACGACGTCCATCTGGTGGGTGATCATCACGATGGTGAGCCCGAGGTCGCGGTTAATCTGTTTAAGAAGCTGCAGCGTCGCAACCGTGGTTTCCGGGTCGAGCGCACTGGTTGCCTCATCGCTTAAAAGGACCTTGGGGTCAGAGGCAAGCGCTCGGGCAATGCCCACGCGCTGCTTTTGGCCGCCCGAGAGCTGCGAGGGGTACTTGTTGCGGTGATCCGCCAGGCCAACGAGGTCAAGAAGCGGCTCCACCTTTTTGCGGATCTCGGTCTTGTCCCAGCCCGCAAGTTCCAGCGGAAACGCGGCATTGTCGTAGACCGTGCGCGAGGAGAGAATGTTGAAGTGCTGAAAGATCATCGCGATCTGACGGCGTGCGGCGCGCAGTTCAGCGTTCGTCATCGTGTTGAGGCACTTGCCGTCCACGGTCACCGTCCCTTCGGTGGGGCGGTTTAAGAAATTGATGCAGCGCACAAGCGTGGATTTGCCGGCGCCCGAGCGGCCGATGATGCCGAAGATTTCTCCCGATTTGATGCTTAAGGAGACATCGTTGAGCGCAAAAAAGTCGCGGCCTTCCGGCGTGCGGTAGCGCTGAGTAATGTGTTGCAGCTCGATCATAAGTGAGTTTTTTCTTTGGTAGGGAAGGGAGGCGCACCGTGTGCGCCCACCCGTCCCAATGTAATGTGTCCGCGAGTCTATCGGGTTATTGGGCCCGTGAGGGAGAAAAGGCCGGTATTTCCCGAAAAATCCGGCGGTTCTTTGCGGTATTACTTCTGAGCCGGGGCTGCGGCGGCGGCTGCGGGCGCATCAGCAGAGCCCGCAGGCTGCGGCACGGTGCTTTCGGGACTTCCCAGCTTTGTGGTCCAGAGGCACGGGCCCTTTTTGGACTTTTTGTTCATGTTTTCAATGAAGGCTTTGTGCACGGCCATTTCTTCATCCGGACAGGATGCCGCGAGCAAGAGCTTGTTGTCGGGCATCGAAATCGTGCCGCCCTCCTTGAGCATTTCCTCCACCGTGTCTCCGATGAGGCTTTCCTGGCGGCGCGTCATCGCGAGGTACACCTCGCCCAAAAGCCGGGCGTCAAGCGAAGCTCCGTGCAGCGTACGAGCCGACCGGTCCACACCGTAGCGGCCGCAGAGAACGTCCAGGGTATTTCTTAGCCCCGGAAAGATCTCACGGGCCATCGCCAGGGTGTCGATTACATTGCTGCAGTAGTCTTCCACGCGGCCTTTGCCGATGCGCTTTAGTTCCGCGTTTAAAAAGCCCACGTCGAACTTGGCGTTATGAATGATGAGTTCGGCGCCCTTGATGAATTTGAGAAAGTCATCGGCCACGTCGGCAAAGACGGGTTTGTCCGCGAGAAACTCGTTGGTGAGGCCGTGAATGGCGACGGCTTCGTCCGGCACATCACGCTCAGGATTGATGTAAGCCCAGTAAACGTGGCTCGGATCGTCAGAGAGCGTGCGGCCCACAATCTCAAAGCAGCCGATTTCCACAATGCGGTCGCCGCTCTCGGCATTAATACCGGTGGTTTCCGTATCCAGACAGATCTGACGCGTGCTCATAACAAACTTCCTTCCGCGGCGGCGGAACCAATGGGGATGTCCTCGGGGATGGTGCCTGCCAAAACACCGGCCACGCCCTTGTTGGCGAGCTCATCGGCCTTTTCGTTGCCGGGGTTGCCGGCGTGGCCCTTCACCCAGCACCATTCAATCTGCGTAAAGCGGTTGCGCTCTCTGTCGAGGCACTGCCAGAGCTCGATGTTTTTAATCGGGGTCTTCCCCTCTTTTTTCCAGCCCTTTTTCTTCCAGCCGTGAATCCACTTGGTGATGCCGTCCTTGACGTAGCTGCTGTCCAAGTGAATTTTCATGGGACAGTCGCGTTTGACGGCCCTTAAGGCCTCAATCACGGCCCTGAGTTCCATGCGGTTATTCGTGGTTTCACGCGCGCCGCCGCAAAGCTCGCGGCGGTGGCCGCCGTAGACCATCAGCACACCCCAGCCGCCCGGGCCCGGGTTGAACTTACAGGCGCCGTCGGTCCAGATTTCAAGAACGGTTTCACTCATAAGACATCTTTTCGGGAGGCATTTTGCTGCACGGCAGGGTTAACCGACGCGGCCACTGCGCTTTTACTGAAGGCCGCCCGCCCCACAAGCGTCAAGCCGGAGACTTTTTTGCGGGCCGTGAGAATCACGACGTTACTTAAGGTGGGCCACCAGCGGTTGCCCGCGAGGTCAAGCCCCGTGGGCAGAAGGTTTGAGGCTTTTTCCGTGGTTTCGGTACGCTCTTTTTGCGACGCGGTTCCGTAGACACCGTAAAAACCGCCTTCGACCGTAAGACCTGCGGCGGCAAGAAGCGCTTTGACGCCTGCGACCGTGCTGGCGCGCGTATCCGTGGGTAAACGGGGTGAAGTACAAAAGAGCTTCTGCCGCAGGGCCCAAAAGCCCGAAGCATTAAAAAATGTGAGAACGAGAACGCCGTTGGGGGCGAGAACGCGCGTGATTTCAGCTAAAACCGCTTTTGCTTCGCTTGCGGTATCGTCCGGTCCGTGAGGCCATACAACGAGGTCGGCGCATTCTGCCGCAAGGGGCAGAGCTTCGGGGAGCGCCGCAACGGGCTCGCGCCAGTCATCATCAGAGAGACGGCATACCTCTGGCGTCACCAGAATCCGGTGGCCGATGCTGCTGCCGGACAAAGCATCGAGTTCGGGCCTGCCGATCTGTACGGCCCGCGACCCGGTGACGGTTTTCACCGAGCGCGCATACGCGGCGCGTTCCCAGTTAAGCACCGTTACGCCGTGCGCCGTTCCCAGAAACTGCAGCCAGGCAAGTGTTTTGCCGCGCGTCATCAGCTCTTGCCTTTAGCGCTTAAAGCCGGGGAAGCCCCCGCCGAAGCCGCCGAAATTGCCGAGCGCACGCATCATCTTGGCAAGGCCGCCCTTTTGCATGCGCTTCATCATTTCACGGGTCTGCTCAAACTGCTTGAGAAGCTTGTTGACTTCCTGCACCGAGACCCCGGCGCCCGCGGCGATACGGCGCTTGCGGCTTGCCTTGATGAGGTCCGGATTGCGCCGCTCCTTCGGCGTCATCGAATTGATGATGCCTTCGGTGCGGCCGATCGTCTTGTTGACGTCCTTGTCCTTAACCTTGGCCGCGGCTTCCTGAAACTGCGCGGGGAGTTTGTCGATGAGGCCTGAGACGCCGATCGACTTCATCTGAGAAATCTGGGCCTTAAAGTCATTGAGGTCAAAGCGCTCGCCCGTCTTGATCTTTTGCGCAAGTTTCTGAGCCTGCTCGATATCCACGGACTTCTGCACGTCCTTGACAAGGGCCACGATGTCGCCCATGCCGAGGATGCGTCCGGCCATCTGCTCGGGATTAAACGGTTCAAAACCTGTGAGCTTTTCGCCGACGCCCACAAATTTGATGGGTTTGCCGGTGACCATGCGCACTGAAAGCGCTGCACCCCCGCGGCTGTCGCCGTCGACCTTGGTGAGGATGATGCCCGTGAGGGTCAGCCGCTCGTTAAAGGCCTTGGCGGTGTTGACGGCGTCCTGGCCCAGCATCGCGTCAATCACAAAGAGGGTTTCCGCGGGTTTGAGGTAAGCGCTTAAGTCGCTTACCTCCTGCATCATCTGTTCGTCAATAGCAAGGCGCCCGGCCGTATCGGCAATCACCACGTCGTAAAAGTGGCGGCGGGCCCAGTCCATGGCATCCCGGGCGATATCGAGGGGCTTTTGCTCGGGCGTGGAGGGAAAGAAGTCACAGCCGGCCTGTTCCGTTACCGTCTTTAACTGATCAATGGCCGCGGGGCGGTAGACGTCAGCTGAAAACGTGAGGACTTTTTTGTTCTGGGTTTCCTTAAGCCACTTTGCGAGCTTACCGGCCGTGGTCGTTTTACCGGCACCCTGAAGGCCGGCGAGCAAAATAACGGCCGGAGGCTGCACGTTTAAGCGGATCGTGCGCTCTTCGGGCGGAAGGTCTCCGCCGATGACGCTTGTGAGTTCGCGCTCCACGACGCCCACTAGAGCCTGTCCCGGGTTTAAGTTCCCGATCACCTCTTCGCCCATGGCTTTGGCCTTGATGCGGGCAATAAGGTCACGCACCACCGGGAGCGCCACGTCGGCCTCTAAAAGCGCAAGGCGGATCTCGCGCACCATGTCGCGGGTGTTTTCTTCGGTCAGACGGGCCTGACCGCGCATTGTCTTCAGAATGCGGGATAAGCGGGAGCTCAGAGTGTCAAGCATGGTTATGGCCGCCGTTTTCTTTTTGCAAAGAACCGGCTAATTAAGTGTGCTGTCAACGGTTTCGAACTAAAATCGGCGTAACGAATGGTCTGCGTCGGCAAAACGCGGACCGCGCAAAGACGGGAAATCGCCTTTTTTGCGCAGCATTCCGGGGCACTTTTTGTGTGCCGTGCGCCGAACGTCTTATTGTACGGCATCGGCTCGAGCGGGCAGTGCTTTGCCGGGATGCTCTAACAGCTATCGGGAAAGATTTCGTATGACGCAGATAACAGCGGGTTGGATTCTGGCAATCGTTGCAGCGCTCGGCTACTTTGCGGCGGGCCTCAAAATCGTGCGTGTATGCAGCCGGGGCGTGCCGGAAGCAGGGGCTCTCAAACCCATGTGGTGGCTCTCCTTTGCCGCGGCGCTCGTGCACACGGCGGCGGTGGGCTGCGACCTTTTCGGCCCGGGCACGGTTTATTTCGGTTTCGGCATGGCGCTTTCGATCGCACTCTTGTTTGCGGTCTTCATTACCCTTGTGGAAAGCTTTGTGCGGCGGGTTTCGGGCCTGATGGGGGTGCTTCTTTTTGTGGCGGCCGTCTGCGCCCTGATGCCGGTTGTCTTTCCGGGTGAAGCCGTTGCGAGCGAAACCTGGACCGTACTTTTCCGCGTGCATCTGATTGTTGCGCTTGGCGCCTACAGCTTCATGACGATCGCCTTTTTGCAGGCGGTGCTTTTGTGGATGCTGCAGCGGCAGTTGAAGGATCCGGCCGCGGCGCATAAGACAACGGGGCTTGTGGCTAACATGCCCAACCTCATGGCGATGGAGCGCATTCTTTACCGCATTGTTTTGTGCGGGTTTGTGTGCCTCACGCTTGTGCTCATTATCGGAAGCTTTGCCACCCAGCAGTACATGGGGCAGCCCTTTGTGTTTGATCACAAGACGGTTCTCACCTGGATATCCTGGATTGTCTTTGCCGTGCTGATGGTCGGGCGCTACTTCTTCGGCTGGCGCAACAAGCGTGCATTGATGCTTTTCTGGGCCGGTTACGCGTTTTTGGTGGCCGCCTACGTCGTCTACCGTTTTGTGATTGAACTCTTTCTGAGTTAAGACGCCATGGGTCGTATTCTTTTCTGGGTCGGCTTGGCCGTCATCATCTACGCCGTCATCGTGATCGGCAGAAAGCGCCGGTCGGCGGAGGAAAAAGCCTTAAGGCGTGAAGCACGGCGCGAGGCAGAGGCGGCGGCCGCAGCCGCACAGACGCCGCAGCCCATGCTGCAGTGCCCGGTCTGCGGCACGCATTTCCCCAAAGAAGAGGCTGTGCTCGGTAACGGCGTTGCCTACTGCTCGGAAAAGTGCCGCGGTGAGGCGCGGCGCCGCGCCTTTGAAGAGACCCTGCATGGCAGAAAATAAGTTTGCCGTTGACGCCTGCGGCTGGAGCCAAAGCGTTGTGCGTGAGCCTTCCGATCACTTTGACGCGAGGTCCGGGGCGCAACTTCCTTATCTTGTGGTGCTTCACAACATTTCGCTGCCGCCGGGAGAGTTTCTCTCCGGGTGCGTTGCGGACTTTTTCACCGACAGGCTCGATTTTTCGATCGATCCGCGGCTTGAGGATATCCGCGGGGTGCGCGTAAGCAGCCACTATTTCATTGACCGCAGGGGCGGCGTCACTCAGTTTGTGAGCTGCCTTGAGAGAGCATGGCACGCCGGCGTGAGCACGTTTGAGGGCAAAAGCCGCTGCAACGACTTTTCCGTCGGCATTGAAATCGAGGGGACGGACTTTACGGTCTTTACCGAAAGCCAGTACGCGGCCCTGACGGAGCTTCTTGCGGCGCTGGCCGCGGCTTATCCCGTGCGGGCAGTTGTCGCGCACAGTGACATTGCCCCGGGCCGCAAAACCGATCCGGGTCCGTTTTTTGACTGGCGGCGGCTGTGGTTTAAAAGGGCTGAGTTCGGGGCCCCAGCTTTCCCCGGTGCGGCGGCCTTAAATTCGCTCGGGTTTTCAGATATTTAGCCTTAAAAGCAGGTCCGGCATGCGGAAGTCCGCTAAACTAGCCGCACGATACTTCTGACGCATAAGTGAGTACTTTCATGGGATTTCTTTTAACGGTTCTGGCGGTTGTGGTGGGGCTTTTGGGAAGCCTCCTTATTTTGCGCGCCTATCTTTGGTCTCTGGCGATCAGCCCCCGCGATCCTCTGGTGCGCTTTGCCTGGAAACTCACCGACTGGCTTGTCAATCCCGTGGCTTATCTGGTGAAGCCCCGCGGTAACTGGGATCTCTCAAGCCTTGCGGCGGCACTTATTCTTGCCGTTGCCTACACGGTCTTTACGCGGGAATTTACGGGGCTGCCGGCAACGGTTGCTGCTTTTGTCGCGATGCCCGTCGCGCTTCTCGTGCGCTGGGGCGTGGATCTTCTCATCTGGGGCACGATCATTTACTGCATCATGAGTTTTACGAGTGCCCGCAATTCCGGGACGATGGCGCTGATGGCAACGATGATTGATCCGTTTCTGCGGCCCTTCCGCCGCTTTATCCCGAGAATCGGCGGCTTTGATTTGTCGCCCATCGTGCTTTTCCTGCTGCTTAACCTCGTGCTGCGGTTTGTGGCGCCGGTGTCCGCTGGTATCCTGATGTTTTAAGGATGTACTCATGCAGGACTTGCTGGCAGCGCTTCTCGCGGCCGCCGCTTTCGGCGTAACGCTTGCGCTTTTGGCGCTTTTCAGGCGCTTTCTTGATAAGGATGCATCCTGACGAAGGAGGCTGCATGCCGCTTGACGACATAATTTTTCTCACGGCTGGTGCCCTCATCATCGGCTGGGTTCTCTACAAATTCTGGAACGTGTAAGGTTTTTTCTGACGTTTCTGCCTGCTAAAAAGGTCCCCGCCCATGCAGCCGGCACTGATTGCCCTCACGGTCTTTTCGATCGTGCTTTTTCTCATCACCAAGCCCCTGGGGCTGTGGCTTACGCCGCTTGCCAAGGGGCGTGCGCCCGCCGTTGTTGAACCCGCCGACCGCGCGGTACTGCATTTTCTGGGCCTTACCAACACCCCGCAGACGTGGGCGGCCTATGCCGCAAGCGCCGTGGTTTTCAATATGGCGGG
>NZ_LT635858.1:9563-54504 GCF_900128485.1 Duodenibacillus massiliensis | reverse complement strand
ACACCCCTTCAAGTTTGTAAAAAGGCCCCCCCCCACCCCCGGGGGGTTGGGCTTTCCCCCCTTGCCAGGGGGGGGTGCCCCCGCCGTTGTTGAACCCGCCGACCGCGCGGTACTGCATTTTCTGGGCCTTACCAACACCCCGCAGACGTGGGCGGCCTATGCCGCAAGCGCCGTGGTTTTCAATATGGCGGGAGCGGTGTTTCTCTACCTCATTCTCCGCTTTCAGGGGTGGCTTCCCTTTAATCCGCAGGGCGTTGACGGGATGGGGGCGCTTCAGGCCTTTAACGTTGCCGTGAGTTTTGTCACGGGCACAAACTGGCAAAGTTACAGCGGCGAAGTCTCGGTGAGTTACTTCTCGCAGGCCGTGGGCCTTGCCGTGCAGAATTTTTGCTGCTCGTGCACCGGTACGGCCGTTTCTTTTGCCCTGATGCGGGGGTTTTCACGGAAACTCACTGATGACCTCGGAAACTTCTGGGCGGACGTGGTGCGCTGCGCGCTCTGGGTCTATCTGCCGCTTTGCGTGATTTACGCCCTTTTTCTCGTGAGCCAGGGCGTGATTCAGAACTGGTCGGATTACGCGGTGATTCAGACGCTTGCCGGGGGAGAGCAGACGATTGCGATGGGGCCCGTTGCAAGCCAGGAAGCGATCAAAATGATCGGCACCAACGGCGGCGGCTTTTTTGCGGTGAATTCGGCGCACCCCTTTGAAAATCCCACGCAGATCACGAATTTCATTGCTTCGCTTGCCATCCTTGCGGTACCGGCGGGGCTCACCTATACCTTCGGCGTGATGGTGCGTGACACCCGTCAGGGGTGGACGATCTGGGCCGCGATGTGGCTTATTTTTGCGCTCTGCACGGTGGCGTTTGCCTGGTTTGAACTGGATACCCCGCAGGTACTCACCGATCTCGGTGTCCCCGAAGGCGTAATGAATCCGGAAGGAAAAGAAGCGCGCTTTGACATTGCCGCAACCGCGCTTTTTTCCATGGCCACCACTGCGGCCTCCTGCGGGGCGGTTAACGCCATGCATGATTCCTTCACGGCCCTCGGAGGGATGTTTCCGCTGTGGCTGATGCAGATGGACGAAGTTGTTTTCGGCGGCGTCGGCGCGGGCTTTTACGGCATGATCGTTTTTGCCGTGGTGGGTGTTTTTGCCGCGGGCCTGATGGTGGGACGCACGCCCGAATATATCGGTAAGAAAATCACGCCCGTGCAGATGAAACTTGCGGGTGTAGCAATGCTTACGCCCCCGATGATTGTGCTTTTCGGTACGGCCGTGACGTGCGTTTATCCGCCCGCCCTTGAAAGTCTCACAAACCCCGGGGCACAGGGATTTTCAGAAATCCTTTACGCGTGGAGTTCGGCCGCCAACAATAACGGTTCAGCCTTTGCAGGGCTAAACGCCGACACGGACTTCTTTAATGCGGGGCTCGCGCTTGCGATGTGGTTCGGACGCTTTGTGTGCCTCATTTCGGTGACGGCCTTGGCCGGTTCCCTTGCGCGGCAGAAGATGACCGCGGCCGGGGACGGGACGCTTAAAACCTACGGACTTTTGTTCACGGTGTTTCTAAGCGCGACGGTGCTCGTGGTGGGGGCGCTCACCTACATGCCGGCATTGGCGCTCGGGCCCGTTGCGGCCTATTCGGGCACGGTGCTTCCCTAAATGACGGAGTGAAGAAATGACAAGACGCCGTCGTGAAAAAGCGCAGAGTGAACTGATCCGCAGTGCCCTTATCGGCATGGCGGCAAGGCTCACGCCTCAAAGGCAGATTGAAAACCCCGTGATGTTTTTGGTGTGGCTTGCAAGCGTTGTGGTGACGGGCCTTTGGCTCGGCTCGCTTGCCGGTGTTTACGCCGAGTCTGCGGTCTTTACGGGACTGACGGCCTTCGTTCTCTGGGTAACGGTTTTGATTGCCGCGTTTTCTGAAAGTTACGCCGAAAGCGGCGCCAAGGCGCGGGCCGAGTCCTTAAAGACCGTGAAGGAAAGCGTACGGGCCGTGCGGATTGCCGAAAGTGATCTGAGTGATGCGGGTCCGGGAACGGCCGGTCAAGCTGTCACGTCGGAAAACCTGCGGCGCGGTGACCTGATTCTTGTGAGGCAAGGCGAAATCATTGCCGCCGACGGCGAAGTCGTCAAAGGCATTGCCAGTGTGAACGAATCAGCCGTCACCGGGGAATCCGCGCCCGTTGTGAGAGGCGAGGGGACGGACGCAAGTGCCGTTACCGCGGGCACCACGGTTTTAAGTGACTGGATCATCGTGCGGGTTGCCAATGACCCGGGCGAAGCCTTTATCGACCGCATCATCGGGATGGTGGAAAGTGCGGAACGCCGCAAAACGCCGAATGAAAAGGCGCTCTCCGTTTTGCTTCTTGTGCTCACCGTGATTTTCGTGATGGCAACGATTACGTTGCTTCCTTTTACCCAATACAGCGCAAAGGCCGCGGGAGGCGGCAGCGTGAGCCACACGGTGCTTCTGGGGCTGCTTGTGTGCCTTCTGCCCACCACCATCGGGGGCCTTTTGTCCGCGGTGGGCGCAGCCGGCATGGCGCGCCTCATGAAGAAAAATGTGGTCGCGCGCTCGGGCCGCGCCGTGGAGGCCGCGGGCGACGTCGACATTTTGTTTTTGGACAAAACGGGCACCATCACCTTCGGCGACCGGCGCGCGGAAGCCGTTTTTCCCGCCGAGGGCGTCACACGCGAAGAAGCACTGCAGGCAGCCTATTACGCCTCGGCGGCAGATCCGACGCCGGAAGGCCGGTCATTGGCCTCTTTTGCGGCAGGAAAACTCGGGCGCAGCCTCAAAGTCCTTCCGGACGAAGCGGCGTTTATCCCGTTTTCGGCTCAGTCGCGGATGTCGGGCGTAAGTTTTTCAGGCGCCACCTACCGTAAGGGTGCGGCAGATGCCGTGGAAGCGTTTCTTGCCGCAGGCGGCAAAACCGTACCCGCGGACCTTACGGGGCGCGCCGACGTTGTCTCAGGACGCGGCTCTACAGCGCTCATTGTCTGTACGGCCGAAAAAGCGCTTGCCGTCGTCGAACTCAAAGATACCGTCAAACCCGGTATTGCCGCGCAGTTTGCACAGTTAAGGCGCATGGGGGTCCGCACGGTGATGATTACCGGGGACAGTACGCTTACGGCCGCAACGATTGCTTCGGAAGCCGGAGTGGATGATTTTCTTGCGGAAGCAACGCCGGAGAAGAAACTCGCGAAGGTAAGGGAACTGCAGGACGCCGGGCACATGGTTGCCATGACCGGTGACGGCACCAACGATTCGCCGGCTCTGGCGCAGGCCGATGTGGCGGTTGCGATGAACACCGGAACGCAGGCCGCGCGGGAAGCGGCCAACATGGTGGATCTGGATTCAAGCCCGGCAAAACTCATTGACATCGTGCGTATCGGCAAACAGATGCTCATGACCCGCGGGGCATTGACCACCTTTTCGCTCGCAAACGACATCGGCAAATACTTTGCCGTGATTCCGGCCGCCTTTATGGGCATCTATCCGGGGCTGCAGGTGATGAATGTGATGGGGCTTACCAATCCCCAGACCGCGCTTTTGGCGACCGTTATTTTTAATGCGCTCAGTATGGCGGCTCTGATGCCCCTTGCGTTAAAGGGGATCCGCTACCGGCCGATGTCCGCGCAGCGGCTTTTCCGCAGAAATCTTCTGATTTACGGTCTCGGGGGCCTTGTTTCGCCCTTTATCGTCATTAAGGCCGCTGACTGGCTTTTGGCCTTCACCGGGCTTGGAGCGTAGGAGTGATAACGATGGTGAAACGCTCAGCAGTGGTTGCAGAACCCGTGATCTGGCGCCGTATCGTGGTGAGGGCACTGACGGTGCTCACCTTTTTTACGGTGGTTTTCGGTGTCCTTTATCCTCTTTTCATTACGGGGGCGGCAAACCTTTTTTTCCCGCATCAGGCGCAGGGGTCGCTTGTGGAAGCGGACGGCCGCATCGTGGGGTCGGAATTAATCGGCCAGGATTTTTCGGGCGGCGCCTGGTTTGAGTCGCGCCCGTCGGCAACGACTCCGGTCTATAACGCCGCAGCGAGCGCCGCAAGCAACCTTTCCACGGATAACCCCGTGTTTAAAAGCGAAGTGACCGAGCGCCTCAAAGCACTTCAAACGCGTGA
This sequence comes from Duodenibacillus massiliensis, assembly GCF_900128485.1. Classification (GTDB taxonomy): domain Bacteria; phylum Pseudomonadota; class Gammaproteobacteria; order Burkholderiales; family Burkholderiaceae_F; genus Duodenibacillus; species Duodenibacillus massiliensis. Next base: position 50,370 of record NZ_LT635858.1, on the reverse strand, counting down.
AGGCCGAAGCGACACGCCGCCCGCGGAGCTTCTCACGGCCTCGGCTTCAGGGATAGACCCGCATATTTCCGTTGAAGCGGCCCTCTGGCAGGTCAGACGCATTGCGCGCCAAACCGGGATCAGTCCTGATAAGCTCACGGAAATGATTGACGAGTGCGCTCAGATGAGTCTTTTCGGCGGTTCGCGGTATGTGAACGTGCTGGAACTTAATCTGCGGCTTAAAGCGCAGATCAGCAAAACCCGCCCGAACCCCCACTGACGGGCTGACAGTGAAAGTAATGCGGAAAAAGGATGCACGGTTATGCCCGACAATGCTTCCAACACAAAAACAGCGGATCAGATTCTGAAAGAAGTCCAGAAAGAGCGGCGCGGTAAGTTAAAGCTCTTTTTCGGGGCGGCGCCGGGCGTGGGTAAAACCTACGCCATGCTGCAGGAAGTGCAGGAAAAGCGTGCCCAGGGCCTCGATGTGCTGGTGGGATGGGTTGACACCCACGCCCGTAAAGACACCGAAGCGATGCTTGCGGGCCTTGAAGTGCTGCCGCGCAAAACCATCGTGCACCGGGGCTTTAAGTACCAGGAATTTGATATTGACGAGGTTTTAAAGCGCAGGCCCGGGCTCGTTGTTGTTGATGAACTTGCGCACTCCAATGCGCCGGGCTCGCGCCATCCCAAGCGCTGGCAGGACGTTGAAGAGTTGCTTGACGCGGGCATTAACGTTTACACCGCCTTAAACGTTCAGCATCTGGAAAGCCTTAATAACGTCGTTGAGCGCATGATCGGCGTGACCGTTAACGAAACGGTGCCCGACCGCCTCTTTGATGAGGCAAATGAAGTGCGCCTGGTGGACCTGCCGCCCGCGGACCTTATTGCGCGCCTCAAAGCCGGTAAGGTTTATCTGAGACAGACGATTGAAGCCGCGCTCGGGAGCTTCTTTAAGCAGGGAAACCTCCTTGCGCTGCGCGAACTCTCCTTAAAGCGCATGGCCGAGAGGGCGGACGCCGAAACCAATGCGCGGCGCGTGTTAAGCCAGACGCCGGATCTTACGACCGAAGGCATTGTCCTGTGGCTTGGTAACGCAAGCGGCGCTGAGGAGCTCGTGAGAAGCTGCTCAAGGCTTTCGGCAACGCAGCAGAGAAACTGGCACGTTGTCTGGTATGACGACGGAACCGCAGGCGAAAAGCGGCGCCTTGAGATGATGCACTGCCTTGCGCTTGCTGAAGAATTGGGCGCGGCCACCCAAGTCTTAAGCGGCTTTGAAGAAGAGCGAGCGGTCTGCGACTACGCCCGCACGCACGGCGCAAGCACCATCGCCGTTTCCAAGGCCTACATGAATTTCTGGCGACGCAGAAGGCTCATGAACGAAGCCGAGGATCTGAGAATCCTCGAAATGACGGCGCTTCCCACGGAAACTGAAAAAGACACCTTTCAGACCACCGGGCTTTTTGCGATCACCGAGCGCGACGGCTGGTGGCAGTCCTGTGTGGTCACGGCCGTTGTGGCGCTTATTCTGATGTGGCTTGAGCCCTACATTAAGCCCGCCAACGCCGTGATGGTGCTTCTCATCCCGACACTTATCATTTCCATGCGCTACGGCAGGGCACCGGGCGTGCTCACCGCGCTCTTATCGTCTGCGGCCTTTATTGTCTTTTTTGTCGAGCCGCCCTTTTCCTTTGCGGTCGACGATCCCTCCTACCTTATTGTTCCCTTTGTGATGCTTCTGGTGGCCGCGGGCACGGGCACGCTTTTTGCGCGGCTTCGCCGGATTTCGGATCAGGCCAATGACCGCACGGCGCACATGCGCATGCTTTTTACCTTAAGCCGTGAGCTCGGTAAGTCGCTGATGGTCGAAGAGGTGGCGGAGATTCTGGAAAAGCATGCCTTTTCGGACTTGGGCGCCAAAATCGAACTCTGGAGCAGCGGCGGGACCGTGAGTGATGTGAAGCGCCTGACCGCCAACATCAAAAACGTGGACCGCGCGATTGTTCTCTGGTGCGTGGAGCACGGGGACGAAGCCGGGCGCGGTACGCATACGCTGCCGTATTCCCCGTACCTGTATCTGCCGCTGCGCGGCCAGATGCGCGTGCACGGCGTGATTGTTTTCTCGGTGGATGAGCCCGACCGGTGGCTTGATCCGGAAATGCGGCGTGTGGCAACGGCGGTCGCAGACCTCGCGGCTCTGGCGCTTGAACGTCTGCACTACATTGATGTGTCGCAGAAGACGCTCGTTGAAATGGAAAGCGACCGGTTCCGTCATGCGCTGATTCAGGAATTGGGCGACGAACTGCAGGTGCCTTTGTCTGACCTCACCGAAGGCGCCGAAGCGCTCTCCGCGAAACTCTCCGTGCAGAATTCGCCTGAAGCCGCCGAAGGCCGCAAGCTTTTAAGCGATGTGCGCCGTATGTCGCGCCTGACCGGCAACCTTCTGGAAATGTCGCGTCTGCAGTCTTCAGGTTTTGAACTCGAAGCGAAGAAAACGCCCATTGCCGAACTCTTTGAAGAGTCGCTTGATGAAATCGCGCCCTCGCAGCGGCAGCAGTTCCATATCGTCACCAACATCGCCAAGGACTGCCCGGCTGAAATTTCCGTGGATCCGGCGCTTATCCGCAGACTGCTTGTGAATCTTCTCGATAACGCCGTGAAATACTGCTCCGCGGGCTGCACGATTGAGCTTTCCGCGGAAGCCGCAGCCGGTAACGTCCTGATCAGCGTCAGCGACAACGGTCCGGGCCTTCCCGGAGGCGACGTCAACCGCCTTTTTGATCCCTTTAAGCGCGGTGTGAAGACCGGTAACGGTGCCGTGGCCGGTGTGGGCCTGGGGCTTGCCATCAGCCGCACCATTGCCCGCGTGCACGGCGCTCAGTTAATCGGTAAGAACAACGCCGACGGTCCGGGCTGCACCTTCACCCTGATTCTGCCGCTTCCGGAAGAGGAAGAGGCTGAAGAAGAGGCCAAGGAAAAAGAAACTGAAAAGGACGGAAAGCCCCTTGTGACGGCACCGGCAGAAGTAGCGGCTGACAAGGCTTAAGCCGGGGCAATCCCGATTGTGACCTGCCATGTCCGGTCGAAAGCCTCTTTGATGTTGATGCCGTCATCGTGACGCATCTGCATTTTGACCACTTTGACGAAGTAGCGGCAAAAGTTTTGCCCAAGGCCCTGACACTATTTTCGCAGTCCGAAGAAGAAGCGCAGATTTTGCGCGGCATGGGCTTTGATGATGTGCGTGTGCTCTCCGGTGAGGGTATCGCCTTTGACGGCGTCAGGCTCTACCGTACCAAATGCGACCACGGCTCGAGTAATTTGGTGACAGTTGACGGGTACAAAGACAGAGGCTTAACGGAAAAAGCCAGCGGGGTCGTTTTTGAAAGTGTAGCTGAGACTGAGCGCTTCTACCTTGCCGGCGATACGATCTACTGTCAGCTCGTGGTGGATGCGGTAGAAAAGTTCAAGCCCGGCATCGTTGCGGTTAATGCAGCAGGTGCACAGTATCCACTCGGGCACCTCATCATCATGAACCAGTACGATGTGCGCTCGCTGATGCGCCGCTTCCCGACGCTCAAGGTGATTGCCACGCACGTCGAAGGTGTTTCGCACGCCACGGTTAATCGTCCGATGCTGCGTGAGTTCGCCAAGGCCAATCAACTCGACCAGCTCTTTGTTCCGAACAACGGTGAAGTGCTTGAGTTTTGAGAAGCTGATGACAGGCGCCTCAGAGATTAAGCGCGGAGTGTTAAGTTGTCCGGTATTTTCCGTATAGCCTGAAAAGAATCGGCCTGCAGAAAGCGTTTTTTCTGCAGGCCGCCGGAACTCAGAGCCCTTGCGGGCAGACTTTAGAGTTCAATCTTTTCGCCGTAAGCCTTTTCGTACTTCGCGGCGATTTCTTCCTTCGTGGCCTTGTAGGCCTGAGCGCCCGCGCTTTCCACCTTGAAGGACCCCATGACGGAGGCAAGGCGCAGCGTCTGCTGCCAGTCGTAGCCGTGGGTAAGACCGTAAAGGAGTCCGCCGCGGTAGGCGTCGCCCGCGCCCACGGGATCAACGGCGTTACTTTTAACAGCCGGCACGTCCAGGGTCTTGCCGTCATAGTAGACGGTGGAGCCCTTTTCGCCGTGGGTGATGATGAAGGCCTTAAGGCCGGAGGCGATCTGATCCACCGTGAGGCCCGTGGCACGGGTCATGAGGTCGGCTTCGTAGTCGCTTGCGACGGCGTAGTCGGCAAGGTAGAGCATCTCCTTCATTTCTTCGCCGTTAAAAAGCGGCGCACCCTGGCCGATATCGAAGATGAACGGAATCTTGCGGATGGCAAGTTCCCGCGAGCGCTGCTGCATGGCCTGTTTGCCGTCAGGGCCGACGATTGCGAGTTCAATCTTGCGGTCTTCCGGGAAAGGCGCTTCATGGCTTCTGAGCATTGCGCCCGGGTTAAAGGCCGTGATCTGTGCGCCCGTGATGTCGGTGGTCGTAAAGCACTGGGCCGTGAAGGTGTCGTTTAATTTCACCAGGGTCGTATCAATGCCGTGCATCTCAAAGTAGACCTGATAGTCGCGGCCGTCGGTACCGACTGCGCCGATCACCAGGGGGTCGCCGCCGAGCATTTTGAGAGAATAGGCGATGTTGGCGGCACAGCCGCCGTACCCGCGGATCATGTTGTCGGTGACAAACGACAGGTTGATGTGATCGAGGCTGCCCGGAATCAGGTGGTCGCTGAAGCGAGACCCGTAGGACAGGATGTTGTCATAGGCAATGGAACCGCTGATAAGAACAGACATTTTCTCTTGTATCCAAAGAAAAACCGAGGATTGCCCGGTTCGGCCGGAGGGGAAAGTCTGTCCGTCTGAACTAAGCATTTCTAGCCAATTGTAGGCGAAAGACAAAAAGAGCCGAAAAAAGGCGGGCTTTCTTTGGCTCAGAAACAGTTACTTCTGTTGTTTTGAGTAGACGGGCGTGACGATGCAGCGCGCAGGCGTGACGTTGGTCTGCAGATTCACGCGCACCGTGAGCTGCCCGCGGGCGGCGATGCTTTCATCAGCCTGTCCCGGATCCAGAAATTCGGGTGGGGTGAGCGTTTTTCGCAGCAGCGACCCGTCATTGTCGTCAACAAGTTCGATCTGCAGGTCCGGTACGGCCTGTGCGGTGGAGGAGCCGTTCACGACCGTCACTTCAAGCGCATAGTTTCCGGATTCGTCCAGCGGCCGCAGATTGGTTTTACTCACCACAAAGCTTTCGATCTGGTGCAGATAAAAGCCCGGGCAGGGGATCGTGCGGCAGACGTTGTCAAAGTAGGGTTCAGTCTGCGGGAAAGCTGCCATCAGGCGCTGATTGAAGATGACGGCTGCAACACAGGCAATCGCAATGAGAACGATCACGGTCAGAATGAGGCTTCCGGCGCCGCTTCTCTTTTTGCGCCCGGCTTTCGCGGGTGCTCCGTGTGCGGCAGAGTCCGTCGCCTGCGCAACCTCTGCCTCGATTTTGAGTTTGGGCGTGCCGTTGCCGGCAACGGCCGACTGCAGACTCGAAAGGTTTCCGAGGCGCGGCTCATTGGAAAAGCCTTTTTGCATGAGGGAGAGCGCCGTTGCCGTTGCGTTCAGTTTAGTCTCGGGCTTGGCAAGCGGCACGCCGGCGATGGGCGCGGGCTGTTCAGGCTGCGTACTCTGCGCGGGTTCGGCTTTTTGCGCGGGCGCAGATGCCTTTTCCGGCTCAGCTTCCGCGGGGTTTTCGTGCGCAGCCCGGGGCTGATCTTCACCTTCAGGCGCGGCAGCCTCTTTCGGGGTGCTTTCGGCAGTGTCGGCCTGCGGTGTCTGCGGCGCGGCGTCAGCGAAATCGGGGGCGCTCTCTTCAGTGCTTTCCGGCGCGGCCTCAGGTTTTTCTTCCGCGGCAATTTCCGGAATCACGGAAAAAGGTTCCTTTTTGTCGGTAGCGGCAACGGGCATGCCGCTACCCTGCAGCATCACCGGCACGCGTCCCGGGAAAAGAGAATCCGGCACGGCGGTAAGCGAGCATGTCGCATCAAAACTGTGATTGCAGTCCGGGCACTTCACGGGCGTGCGGTCCGCCGTTTCCTTGTCCGGCATCAGCCAGACCGAACCGCAGTAGGGACAACGTGTTACGTAAGCCATAGTCAAACCCGAGAAAGAAAAAGGCCAAGAAAAAAGCTGTCCGGTTTTTTGATCCGGACAGCTCTTAAGTCTAGCCGCGTTTTCCGGCAAGACAAATCCACCCGTTCATTTCTTTATAAAGGGTGAGTTCAATTCCAAAACCTTTATAGACGGCGATGATCTCATCGGCCTGGTGAGCAAGAAGCCCGGAAAGCACCAGGTGACCTCCTGCGGAGACGCGGCCGACAAGCGCGGGCGCCAAAAGCTTTAAGGGGTTGGCAAGGATGTTGGCCACCACGATTTTGAATTTCTTCTCTTCGGGCATGCCTTCGGGAAGTACAAAGTGTGCGTCCACACCGTTTTCGCGGGCGTTGTAAACCGCGGCTTCCACGGCCTGCGGATCAATGTCCGTGCCCCAGACGTCCTTTGCGCCGAGTTTGGCGGCGGCAATCGCAAGAATCCCCGTGCCGCAGCCGTAGTCAAGCACGTCGTCTCCGGCCTTTGTGTTGGCGTCAAGCCACTCAAGGCACAGGTGCGTCGTGGGGTGCGAACCGGTACCGAATGCCACACCGGGATCAAGCCGGATATTTAAGGCGTCGGCAACAGGCGGTTCACTCCAGGAAGGAACGATCCACAGGCGCGGGCTTACCTGCGTGGGCCCGAACTGCGCCTGCGTGACGCGCACCCAGTCGGCGTCCGGAACCGGCGTAACGGATTCCAGCGCGGGCGGTTCAATGCCGAGGCTTTCAGAAGCGTCCCGCACGGCCTTACCGATATCAAAACTCTCATCCACGAGGAGTTTGAGACGCGAATTGCGCCAGGCCTGCGTGGTGGGTTCCAGACCAGGCTCACCGTAAAGCGGCACTTCGTCGGGACTGTCGGCATCGGCGTCTTCGGTGGAAACGCTCATGACGCCTGCGTCCATCAGCGCGTCGGCCAAATCCTCGGCAACGTTTTCCGGGCAAAGAAGGCTCGCTTCGTTTAACGCCATTTAGTCATCGCCTCCGACGGGGTTGGTGTTGGGAACGGCTTTCCATTCGGCAAGCTTTTTCTCAAGGTAGTGAATGCTCGTGCCGCCCTGCAGGAAGTGGCTGTCGGCCAAAATCATGCGGTGCAGCGCAATGTTCGTGGTGATGCCTTCCACCGCGGTTTCAGACAGCGCCACACGCATGCGTGCCATTGCGGTCTCACGGTCAGGTCCGTAGGCAATGAGTTTGCCGATCATGCTGTCGTAGTAGGGCGGAATGCGGTAGCCGGCAAAGACATGGCTGTCTAAGCGGATGCCGGGACCGCCGGGCATATGCCACATCGTGACTTTTCCGGGGCAGGGACGGAAGTTGAAGGGATCTTCGGCGTTGATGCGGCATTCGACCGCATGGCCCTTTACTTCAATATCCTTCTGGCGGATGGAGAGCCGCTCGCCCGCGGCAATCGCAATCTGCTCGCGCACGATGTCCACACCCGTTACGAGTTCCGTCACGGGGTGCTCCACCTGCACGCGCGTGTTCATTTCAATGAAGTAGAACTCGCCGTTTTCGTAGAGAAATTCAAACGTGCCCGCACCGCGGTAGCCGATGCGCTTACAGGCGTCCACGCACCGGGCGCCGAGTTTGTCGATGAGCTTTCGGGGGATGCCGGGAGCCGGGGACTCTTCAAGAACCTTCTGGTTGCGGCGCTGCATGGAGCAGTCGCGCTCGCCCAGGTAAACCGCGTTTTGGAAGTTGTCGGAGAGAACCTGGATTTCGATGTGGCGCGGATTCTCCAGGAATTTTTCCAGGTAAACCTTGTCGCTGCCGAAAGCGGCCTTGGCTTCGGTGCGGGTCGTGGCGACGGAATTAATGAGCGCGGCTTCGGTGCGCACAATGCGCATACCGCGGCCGCCGCCCCCGGCGCTTGCCTTAATAATGACGGGGTAGCCGATCTTGCGGGCTGCGGCGATGATCGCCTTGGGGTCGTCCGGGAGGGCGCCGTCGCTGCCCGGTACGCAGGGTACGCCCGCCTCAATCATCGCGCGCTTGGCGTTTACCTTGTCGCCCATCAGGCGGATCGTGTCGCCGCGGGGGCCGATAAAGGCAAAGCCGCTTTTTTCCACACGGTCGGCAAAGTCGGCGTTTTCCGAGAGAAAGCCGTAACCGGGGTGAATGGCTTCGGCGTCGGTGACTTCGGCTGCGGAAATAATGGCCGGAATGTTGAGGTAGCTTTCAGAAGAGGGCGCCGGACCGATACAGACGCTCTCATCGGCGAGCTTAACGTACATGGCGTCGGCGTCTGCAGTGGAATGCACGACAACGGTTTTGATGTTGAGCATGCGGCAGGCGCGCTGAATCCGCAGTGCAATCTCACCGCGGTTGGCAATCAGAATCTTTCCGAACATGAGCTTTTTTGGTGAGGAAACAGAGACAGAGAGGCGGCCCGACGGGCCGCCTGCAGACATCAGTCGATCACAAAGAGCGGCTGACCGAATTCAACCGGAGAGCCGTTTTCCACGAGAATTTCGCGGATCACGCCGTCGGTTTCGGCTTCAATTTCGTTTAAAAGCTTCATGGCTTCAATGATGCAGACCGTGTCGCCCGCGGCCACTTTCTGGCCGACTTCCACAAAGGGCTTGGCCCCCGGGGAGGGCGAGCGGTAGAAGGTGCCGACCATCGGCGAATTGATAGTATTCTTTTCCGCGGCCGGTGCTTCAGGCGCGGGGGCTGCGGTAGCAACCGGAGCGGCAGGTGCGGGCGCCGCGGCGCCCGCAGCCGTAATGACGGTCTGCGGCTGGAGGGCGGCGGCAGCGGACGCACGCGTGGGATTGACGATTCGGACGTGATCTTCGCCTTCGCGGATTTCAAGTTCGGCAACGCCGCTCTCGCTGACAAGATCAATCAGCGTTTTGAGTTTTCTCAGATCCATGGGCTTATCCCCGTCGTAAAGAATGAGTGTCGTTTTTCGCGGACAGTGAGCCGGCAAATGCCGAAAATGCACTGAATTGTTGTTAATTTCGTCGAAAGAAGCCAAAATTTCTCAGAACAATGACCCCTTGTCCGGAAATTATAGCCGCCGCGGTTTGAGAAAAACGCGTGAAAAGTTGGGGATCATCCGTACGGATGGGAGCAAATAGGGCCTTTTTTCTCCGAAATTTGCGTTTTTCGGACGAAATTCGAAAAACACAGCGTTGGGCGAACTTCGGGATCATTGCAGAAGGATTTTTTGCCGTGCAATACATTACGGGTGTTTACGCGCTCAATCTGCCCTGCAGCCTTGAGACCACAGGGCGACTGGCACTCTTCGGCGCTTAACTGGGAGCGGCCGCAGACGGCTGATACGGAGAAAAGCGTTTTCGGAGCCTACGGTATCGCAGACTGCAGCTTTGTGCCCCAGCATCCGGTGTGCAAAAGCGGGCCAACCATATCCGGGCATTTTTGGATCTCATCGCGGATGGTCGGTTCCGTTCGGCGGGCGGAATGAAAAAAGACTTTATCTGCGCGGACCGATACACGCCGGAGGTTTTTGAGAAAGTGTTGCTTTTGAAGGGCTCCGGGCGCTGGTCGCAGATTGCGGCGTTCATGGGCCGGGAATACGGCGCCGAATGGCTGGATTTTCTGGAAGGCTGCGGAGAGGAGACGCCGTTTGAGGTTATCCGCCGCATGCCCTTACCGGCAACGCACGCGGCGTTTCTCCGAGACTGCGCAACTTTTGTAACGCAGGCCGTCGACCAACTCACCGTGACGGGACAGGCGGCGCTCGCGCTTTGCTACGGGCGTGAGAGCCCCGTGGAGAATCTGGAACTTGTCTGTTCCGGAGGCGAAGCGGCCGGGGTGCTGCGCCGCTTTTGCGCAGCCCGCAGCGTCAGCCTGTCTCTGATCAATGAGGTCTTGATCCGGCGCGAGTTTCTTATCCGCAGCGCAACGGACGAACTGCGGGTCATTGTCAGCTACCGTAAGGCCCGGGCTGTTCCGACACCGGTGATCCGCGGCATCCGTGTCAGTGAGCCGGACACCTTAGCTTCCCGGGCGTGCTTTGCCTTTAACCGCAGCAGACATCTTCGGGATCTGTATGACCTGGCTTTTGTCATCCGGCTCTTTTTTGACCGGATTTCGGAAGAAAGGAAATTTGATATCAGCAACGCTCTCAGCTATTTCGAGAGCAACGATCTTGAGTACCTTTTGAGAACGCAGGAAGATTGTCTCATCGACAAAACCAAACTCGTTAACGATTACCGGGCGATGTGCAGACTCCTGAGTTTTAAAGCAGAAAATCGACAAAACCAGTAACCACAAGGTCTAACGGCTGGTTTTGATTATTTTCTTGTTGTACTTCTACCGCTGTCCCAGTTCACGGAGCATGGGTACGGCGGAGCGATTGGTGGGGAAGCGGGTGCCGAGGCAGGAGGCAAGTTCCGGCCTCGAGCACACCCGAGGCGGCAGCGACAGGCCGCAGGCCTGCAGGATGTCAGCTTTGTGGTTGCGTGCTTTGCCGGCAACGTACTGAGCACCAAGTTCTTCTTCTGTCAGCAACTCATTTCCTTTGCGCAGCTTCGGACCAAAGCCGCACCGGTAGAAGGTGATTTGGTTGTCATCGATGATTTGAGCCATCACGGTTGAGTCGTGCAGTTCACGGCACAGTGTGTCAATGCTGATTGGCGTTCCCTGCTTTTTCAGTTTGTCCTGCAGCAGCCTCAGCAGCAACAGGGCCAGTACACAAGCCGTAATATGGCCGTAAATATGGCTGGAAGTCCAGACATACATCGGGCGCAAGCCGATGTTGGATTTCATGATCCGGAAGCACGTTTCAATCTGATTCAGGCAGTGGTACATCGAGGCGATTTCCTTGCCCGTTTTCAGTATCCGTTCCCCCTTGTTATCCGACTCTTTGACTTCTGCAGCTGCAGTCTCCTTTGCTTTGTTTTCCTGCTCGTCAGCCTTTTCAGTCCGTTCAATGCAGTACTCGTCATAAACGACAGCAGCAAACCCGCAGAGCGCCTTGCGCTCTGCCAAAGCACTTTCGTCAATGCCGGTGATCACCTGCTTCTTTTCCTTGGTGTCGGTGGTGGCGATGCCTGCCCAAGCCGGCTTTCTTGTTTTAAGTTCCTTCCCGCTTCTTCTGCGGATCAAATCAGCCCAGATCTCAAGCAGTTTTTCATCGCGGCGCTTACGTTTTTCGCTCCAGGTCAGAACCAGTGAGCATTTGACTGAGCCGCTCTTGCCGGTGCGCTCCCAGTCCTCAATAACGCGGTATTTGTTGCTTTCAGGATCTTTGTCGTTAATCGATTGATAGGCTGACAGATCAAGCATCTGCTTAAGTGTTTCGTCATTGAGATTACTCACTTTTTGGGCCACCAGGTAGCCCAGCTCAAGCCGCTGGAGCATCAACAGATTTTCAGCTGAATTGAGTCCTCTGTCGGCAACAACAATGGCATGACCGATGTTGTATTTATCCTTGAGTTTTCTGATGGCGGATTCCATGGTTCTGTACTCGGAGCTGTTGCCTTTGAAAACCTCAAAGTCCATCGGAAAACCATTCTTGTCAATGACCAGAGCAATGGATACCAGCGGCAGATCCGAGCGGTGTTCCTTTGAGGGACCGCGCATTCTCAAAAATTCAGGATTGTGATCATCAGCCACGGCATCGATGAAGTCCTGCGGCAGAGTGTCCGGCAGAACGGAGCCGTCATCGTCAAAACACGCTTCCGGAAGTTCTTTTTCTGCGCGGGCCTGCTCAGCAGCAGCCTGCAGTTTGTCCAGAAAATCCTGGTGGTAGTTTTCCATCTCGGCATCTGTCAGAGGTGCCTCAAAATACGCATTGGTGACGTCATAAAAAACAAGCGTGGCTCTGTCAGTACCGTAGTGCTTGTCCATCTGACGGTTGACCCAGTTGAAAATCTCATCCTTGTTCTCTTTCAGAAAATCAAGCGTCCTGTAGCAGGCCTGCAGAGAGATTCCCTGCAGCGGAGCGCCGAGATACTCATCCTGATCATGGAAACCGGCCAACACAGAGCTCGGTCTCATGGCTTTTCTGAAAATCATGAAAGAAGCGGCGGCATTGAAGCTGAACTGCACTTTCTGATTGAGCTTGCTTTGCAGGTAATCAAATTTGCGGGGTAAGCACAAGGTCTTATTCCAGATTTGCTTCAGTGCATAGTGACCATACCGAAGCAGAGGAAAGTCCTCTGCCGGACTCTCACTTTGCCCAAGGACCTGCGCCACCGCTTCGGCCGTCTGGGCCCGAAGGGCTGCAACGGCCTGCTTTTTGCTCGCACGTTCACTGCCGAACTGCTGTTTGAGATTTTCCAGATAGTCGGGATCGTTGGCAGTCAGTTCATCAAGGCGTCCCAGGGTTTTGACGGTGCGGTGCCGCACCCGGCCTTTCTCGTCCCGATACCCTTCCACGAGTTTGACATAGGAGAACTTGCCGTTGCCGCTTTTGGTGATTTTTACGAACATAGTCTTTCCCCAAAGAGACCTTGATTTTCTAAGGAAATTATATCAGGAAAGACAACAGAATACAACAAGGAAACAATTTAGAAAAAGGCACAAAAATAAGAGCCCGTGCGGCTTTACGGGCTCTCAAAAAGTTAGTTTGCTTTAAAAGTCAGGTTTGAGAACGCAGGAAGATTGTCTCATCGACAAAACCAAACTCGTTAACGATTACCGGGCGATGTGCAGACTGCTCGGTATAAGCTCAGATGAGTTCCTGCCTTAGTTTGGCGGCCGTAATGCGGCCTGCGGCTTCCCAGGCCTTCTGATGACTGTCGGGTTCTCGCTTAAAGGGATTGATGCCGATTGACTTGGTGGAATGCACTTCAATGAGGCAGCCTACACGCTCCCTGCCGTCGGGGATGAGAACCGCAATCGTTTCAAGCGGCTCGGGCATGGGGCCCGCGACCGATTCCATCGCTTCAAACGTAAGGTTGGCGTTCATCAGAGCCACTTCCACGCTTTTAACGTCGTCGCAGAAAATCGCCAGGGCGATATTGCTCTCTTCGGTGGCGGCGCCGTTTAAAACGGCACCGGTGAGCCACGCGTCAAAGCCAGCAAAAACCCTTTCGAGGACATCAAGCGCCAGAAGCCTGCGCTTTTTCAGAAGTGCCGCATGTTCTTCGGGATTAAAAACGGCGTGACGCTCGCGCACGGCCGACTCGATTTCAGCCGATGAGGGACACTGAGCGCGCCTTGCTCCCCGCAGATCCCCCGTGATGCGTTCGCGCGCTTCAGCCCAGCTCATGCCGTCGTCCACAATAAGCGCAGCGGCCCGGGCCGCGAGTTCAAGACGCCGGTCATCGGCGGCGGTGAGAAATTCAGGATTGTTGTCAAACACAGAAGAGTCTCAGAAAAACAATCGGGAAACGCCGGCAAATGCTCCGGGTTCGGGCGGTACAATGGCGCGGCACTCGGATTTTATCGGGCACAGGTGGTTTCATGCACATTCATATTTTGGGTATCTGCGGTACGTTTATGGGCGGTGTGGCCCAGCTTGCGGCGCACGCCGGGCATACGGTGACGGGGTGTGATGCCAACGTCTATCCGCCGATGAGCGACCAGTTAAAGCTTGCCGGCATTGAGCTCACGCAAGGGTATGGTGCCGAACAGATGGCCGTGAAACCCGACCTTTGGGTGATCGGTAACGCCGTGAGCCGCGGCAACCCCCTGCTTGAAGCCATTCTTGACGCTGGCGCCCCCTACACCTCGGGCCCGCAGTGGATGTGCGAAAACATTCTTCAGGGGCGGCACGTGATTGCCGTTGCCGGCACCCACGGCAAAACCACGACCACCTCAATGGTGGCAAAGATTCTCGATTACGCGGGGCTTGAACCGGGGTTTCTGATCGGGGGCGTGCCAGACGATTTCGGCATTTCAGCGCGGCTCGGCAGCGGCCGACACTTTGTGATTGAAGCGGACGAATACGACACGGCGTTTTTTGATAAGCGCAGTAAGTTCGTGCACTACCGTCCGAGAACCACGGTTTTAAATAACCTCGAGTACGACCACGCCGATATTTTTGAAAACCTCGCGGCGATTGAAAAGCAGTTTCATCATCTTGTGCGCACGATGCCTGAAAAGGGGCTCGTTGTCGTAAACGGCCGCTGTGAGGCCCTCGACAGAGTGCTCAAAATGGGCTGCTGGAGCCGCACGGAATTTTTCGACCGCGAGGGCGGCTGGACGGTGGACGATGCGCGCAACGTGAGTTTTGCCGGAAATCCCGTGGGACAGCTTGAGATGGCGCTTCCCGGTCACCATAACGCGTTAAACGCGACGGCGGCCATCGCAGCCGCGCGCGACGCAGGCGTTGATCCGAAGGCGGCGCTTGAAGCGCTTTCACACTTTGCGGGCGTCAAGCGCCGCCTGGAAGTAAAGGGCGAAGTGAGAGGCGTCACCGTGATTGACGACTTTGCGCACCACCCGACCGCGATCCGCGAAACGATTGCCGCACTGCGCCAGAAGGTGGGATCGCAGCGCCGCATCTTTGCGGTGCTCGAACCCCGCAGCAACACGATGAAGTTGGGAACCATGAAGGCGCAGCTTGCCGGAGCGCTTGCGGGCGCAGAGCGCGTCTTTTGCTGGGCCGGAGACGCCGTGCACTGGGATACGCACGAAGCGCTTTTGCCCCTGGGGGAAAAAGCCGAAACCTTCAGAGGCGACATGACGCCGATGATTGAGGACATTTGCCGCAGGGCCCGCGTCGGCGACGTGATTCTTTGCATGAGTAACGGCAGTTTCGGCGGTATTCACGCCAAACTCTTAAAGGAACTCGCGGCAACGGCGCAGAAAGCGTGAGTACGGTCCATCATGTCTTCTGTTAAAACGATCATTTACCTGCACGGGTTTTTATCCTCGCCCGCGTCGCTTAAAGGCCGGGTATTTGGTGAAAAAGCCCGCGCGCGGGGCCTTACTTACAAGGCACCGGACTTAAACGTGACGGATCCGAGGTGTCTGCCGTTTCTGCTTGATGATCTGCTGCGGGGGGAGTCTGCGGAGAGAGTTGCCGTGATCGGCTCAAGCCTCGGGGGCTTTTATGCTGCGTGGCTTGCAGGCCGAAGGCCCGTGAGAACGCTTCTTATCAACCCCGCAGTGCGCCCCTGGCTTTTCGTGGAAAAGTATCTCGGGGAGCAAAAGACAGCCGACGGCCGCACACTTCTTATCAGGCCGGACTTTGCGCAGTCCCTGGAAGCCATGCGGCCCGGTGCTTTTGCTTCGCCGCAGCAGGTTTTGGTGACGGTGACCACCGGCGACGAAGTGCTTGACTGGCATGAGGCCCTGCGGGCCTATCCCGCCTCACCGCAGTATGTGATTGAAGGGTCGGATCATGCAGTCTCTGACATTGACCGCTATGCTGACGCCCTTACGGATTTCCTCGTTAACGGGACACTTCCTTTAAAGCGTGCCGCCATCAGTGCGGGCGAAGCGCAAAAGCGTATTCTTTCGGACAACCTTCGCAACGAAAGGCACTAAAGCCATGCAGTTATTTTTTGAAGAAGACGGTGTTTTTAAGGCGGGTAACGTTCTGAAAAAGGACGGTACGGCCTATCAGGCGGAGCTTCCTACGGGGCGGCGCACCAAGGTTAAGGGCGGGCACGTCTTTTTCGAGTTTGACGGGATGAGCGCGGCCGAATTCATGGAAAAAGCACAGGCGACGGCCGCGGAGCTTGATCCGGCCTTCCTGTGGGAGGTTGCGCCCGATGAGGAGTTCGGGTACGAGGCGATTGCCGCCGACTACTTCACGGCCCCCAAACCCTTTGAGCGCGCCGCGGTTTTGCTCGCTCTGCATGGCAACCCCGTCTACTTTTACCGCAAGGGCCGCGGCAACTACCGTAAAGCCCCCGCTGATATTCTCGAGCGGGCGCTGGCAGCCGTCAAAAAGCGCGAGGAAATGGAAAAGCGGCGCGAAGCGATGACGCAGGAACTCGAAGAAGGCAGAGTGCCCGCGGAAATTGCCGCAAATCCCTACGGGCTTCTGATTAAGCCCGATAAAAACAGCATCGAGTGGAAGGCGCTTGCGGAAGCCGCGGACAACGCGCATATGAGCGCGTTAAGGCTGATGCTTAACCTCGGCATCATCCCGAGTCCCTGGCATTGGCTTGTGAAGGGCTTTTACTTTGAATATTTTCCCAAAGGCACCGGTTTTGCCGAAGTGCCGGCGGTGCCTGCAATTCCGGAAGATCTGCCGGTTGCTGAGGTCGAAGCCTTTTCCATCGATGACTCTCAGACCACGGAAATCGATGATGCGGCAAGCGTCACGGACCTGCCCGACGGCAAAAAACGCATCGGCATTCATATCGCGGCACCGGCACTGATCATGCCGCGCGACAGCGCCATTGACCGGCTTGCGAGAAACCGTATGTCCACCGTTTACGGGCCGGGGTTAAAGACCACGATGCTGCCGGAGGCCTGGGTCAAGGCCGCAAGCCTTGATGAGGGGCGGCTTGTGCCCTGCGTGTCGCTTTACGTGACGGTCAGCGACGACGCCAAGGTGATTTACGGTACGGAAACGCGGCTTGAACGCATTGCCGTCAAAACAAATCTGCGCTACGACACCTTTGAGCCCGAGATCACCGATGAGATGATGATCAATCACGCGCTCACGATCCCGCACGCCCGTGCGGTGGAGTTTCTCTGGCACTTTGCCCGCGCGCGGCTCGCCGAGCGTGAGGAGGTGCGCGGCAAGCCCGAAATTCTGGGCCGCATTGAGTGGAGCTTTGTTCTGGACGGTGAAGAGGATAAGGCGCATGTGACGCTCAAACCCCGCAAGCGCGGTGCCCCCATTGACCTTTTGGTTGCCGAACTCATGATCTTTGCCAACTCCACCTGGGGTCTTTGGCTTGAAGAGCACGGCTATGCCGGTATTTACCGCAGTCAGCGCATGGGGCGCGTCAAAATGAGCACCGTTCCGGGGCCGCACGACGGGCTCGGTGTGGTGCGTTATTCCTGGGCAACCTCTCCGCTGCGCCGCTATGTCGACATGGTCAATCAGCGTCAGATTATTGCGGCCGTGCAGGGCGCAGACCCCGTGTATCAGGGTAACGACGCGGACTTTTTTACGATCGTAAGCCGCTTTGAGGGGCTCTACGACGCCTATAACGATTTCCAGAGACGGCTGGAACGCTACTGGGCACTCCGGTGGATCGAGCAGGAAGGGTTAAAGGAAATTACGGCCGCGGTGATCAAGGAAGACCTTGTGCGCGCCGAAGATTTCCCGTTTGTGCAGCGTATTCCGGGGCTGCCTGAACTTGAGCGCGGACGCCGTGTGCGGCTTGCCGTGCTGGGCTTTGACTACATTGAGCTTGTGCTCGAAACCAAACTCATTGAAGTGCTGCCTGAGTCGGCCGGTCTCGGTGACGTTGACGATGAGGAAGACGATGACGCGGCGGCTACGCAGACGGACGTTCCTCAGACTGAGGAAAATGTGACAAAAGACAGCCAAAGTACAGCTGAAATCGGGCAAAATAGTCCTGACAAATAAGGTGTGTCGACACAGTCGGCGCGAACATCTGTTAATAGAAGGCTGAACGCGGAGAACCGCTGCTTTACGAGGATCCGCGGACAGCAAAGGATAGGGCGTATGAACCGCTATTTTGTCGTTGGAAATCCCGTCAGTCATTCGTTGTCGCCTGCCATTCACAAGGCTTTTGCCCAACAGTTCGGCATCGAAATGACGTATGAGGCGCGCGCTTTTGAAGACAACCGTTTCGCCGAAGGCATGGGGGCGTTGTGCCTTAAGGAAAAGCCCGCGGGCATCAACGTGACGGTGCCTTTTAAGCTTGATGCCGCAGACTACTGCGAGGTGCTTTCCGACCGTGCCCGCGCGGCACGCGCCGTCAACACCATCAGCTTTTACGATGACCGCCCTGTGGGTGACAACACCGACGGCGCGGGCTTTGTTGCCGACGTTGAAAAGCGCTGCGGCTTTGCCCTTAAGGGCGCCCGGGTTTTGATTCTCGGCGCCGGCGGCGCTGCCCGCGGTCTGCTTGCCGTGTTAAAGGACAAGGGCTGCGCGTCGCTTTGCGTGGCCAACAGAACGCCTTCGCGCGTTGATGATCTTGTGAAGGAATTCGGCGTGAAGCCCCTTCTTTTCACGGAAACCGCAGCAGGGGGCTTTGACCTCGTGGTGAACTGCACGAGTGCGGGGCTATCTGACGCCGCGCCCGCCGTTCCCAACACGGCCTTTAAAAACTGCGCTTTGGCCTACGACCTCTTTTACGCGGCCGAGCCCACGCCCTTTATGCGTCTTGCGGCTGAGTCCGGTGTGAAGCGCGTCGAGGACGGCCTCGGAATGCTCGTTGAACAGGCTGCGGAATCCTTCCGTGTCTGGCACGGTAAGATGCCTGAAACGAAGGGCGTGTACGAAACGCTCAGAAAGGCGCTGCACGGCTAAGGCCTGAGGCGGTTTTCCGACAAAGAGCCGGTTTCTTTGGAAGCCGGCTTTTTGCTGTCTGTAAACCCCGATATGAGGGGGCATGCGGGAGGAAAAACACACCTCCTCAGCCGCGGTTTTTGTGGTTACAATGCCTGCGGTTTAACCGCGCCGCAACCTTTCGTATCTGCGGCGGGTTTGTCTTGCCGTGCCTCCTTTGTGACGGTGACGCGGCTTCTCCTTTTTTTATTCATCCTCCGGCAGGACGTTTGGCGATGGCAGAAAGCGACTCTGAAAAGATGCGGCTTGCACAGCAGTCCCGCAGTGAGGACGAAGCGCCGGCGCGAGACCCGGATGAAGCAAGCCGGGCTCTGGAGCGGATCTCCCAGATCTTTGACGAGCAGGACGAAAGCGGCGAGAAAGTTCCTGCGTCTGACGTCAGGGGGGACGCGACGCCCCTGGGGGAAACAGCAAAGAAAGCCTTAAAGGAGGTCCTCGCGGACCTGCATCCGGCTGACATCGCCTACGTGCTTGAAGCGCTCCCGCAGGATGACCGCCTCGCCGTCTGGCAGCTGGTTGACGGTGACCGTGAAGGCGATATTCTCGTTGAAGTCAATGACGGCGTGCGCGAGACCCTCATCGAGGCGATGAACCGCGATGAACTCGTTGATGCGGTTGAAACGCTCGATACCGACGAAATCGCCGACCTCGTGGAAGACCTGCCGCCTGACGTTGTCGCGGAAGTGCAGGAAGGGCTCTCGCACGAAGAGCGAGCACAGCTGCGCGCCGCGATGAGTTACCCCGAGGAGAGCGTCGGTGCGCGCATGGACTTTGAGATGCTCTCCATCCGCGAAGAGGTGACGCTTGAGATTGTGCTGCGGTTTCTGCGTCGCTTTGATTCGTTGCCGGACCATACCGACCAGGTCTTTGTGGTTGACCGTCAGGGAAAACTCAAGGGGTCTTTAGCGGTAAGCCAGATTCTTGTGCACGAGCCTGAGGCTTCGGTTTCAAGCCTCATGCGCACCGATATTCTCGCCTTAAACCCTCTGGATGACGCAGGAGACGCCGCACAGGCCTTCGAACGTTATGACCTGGTGAGCGCGCCGGTCGTGGATGAGTCCGGGCGTCTCGTAGGGCGTCTTACCGTGAACGAAGTCGTTGACGTCATCCGTGAAGAAAGCGATGAAGACGCATACGCGGCGGTGGGTCTTGATGATGATCAGGATATTTTCGGCAGTGTCTGGGATGCCGCCAAGAGTCGCTGGGTGTGGTTGGGCGTCAACCTCTGCACGGCCTTTTTCGCGTCCCGCGTGATTACGGCCTTTGACGGCACGATTGAGCGTGTGGTGGCGCTTGCCGCTCTGATGCCGGTTGTGGCCGGTATGGCCGGCAACTCCGGTAACCAGACGCTCACGCTTTTGGTGCGCTCAATGGCAATGGGCCAGGTCACCGACGCCAACCGCTTTGACCTCCTGAAAAAAGAACTTGTTGTGGCGCTCATCAACGGCCTCTTGTGGGGCGCCATCGCAGGACTTTGTGCCTGGGGACTTTACTTCAACAGCTCTCAGGGGATGCTCCTCGGGTTTGTGATGTTCCTTGCGATGCTTTTAAACATCATCGTGGGGGCGGCCGTGGGCCTGGCGGTGCCTCTGATACTGAAAGCCTGCGGGCGGGATCCTGCGATGGGCGGTTCGGTCCTTCTCACATTTACCACCGACTCCGGGGGCTTTCTGATTTTCCTCGGACTCGCCACGGTCTTTTTCCGGTAACCCGGCGCACTGCGGCTAAAAAACGACACGGCAGTGCAAAGATTTGTTGCGCAGTGTTAATGCCTGGGCTTTAACCGTGTCCTCTGCGCGCAAATGCGGTACATTATTTCCAAAACCATGAATCCGGCTGCGAGTTTTACTCCGGCCCGGCCGCTTTGCCTTCAGGGGAGCGGCCCCAAAAAGAGGAAATAAAAATGACAAAGAAACTTCTCTTGCCCGCGATGCTTGCGAGTGCCGCGCTTGCAACGGGTTGTGCTTCGGACGGTTCGCTTTACCGCTCAGACGTTTATACGGCTCCGATGGTCAATCAGGCGCAGGAAGTAAAGACCGTTGAAATCATCGCGGTGGTTCCGGCGCGTGTTGCCGTCACCAACAGCGACAACCGCACGGATGCCCGTAATGTCGGCATGCTTCTCGGGGCGATCGCCGGCGCCGTGATCGCCAATCAGGGCAGCCACTCCACGTCAAATAAGATCGCGGGCGGCCTTGCGGGCGGCGCAATCGGCGGCTTAGCCGGCCAGGCCGCGGGCGGCGGCCGTCAGGAACTCGTCAACGGCGTGCAGATCACCTTCCGTGACGGCAACCGCATGTTTAATTCCGCCCAGGTAGGCCAGGTCTGCGAATTTAAGACCGGGACGGCCATCATGGTGTCGCCCTCGCCCAACGAAACCCGTATTCAGCCCAATAACCCCTACGGCTGTCCGAGAAAGTAACGGTTTGAGGTGATGACGATGAAAGTAATGGTGAAGGTATGCTCGGCCGCGCTCTCCGTTCTGGCGGCCTCAGTGGTGCTTGCACAGACCGCGGGCAGCGTGCCGCCCGACTATGTGCCTTCGGGCATTTCCCCGGTGGACGCGCAGATTCAGGCTGTTAAACAGAACTATCAGGAAGTGCAGGCTGCGGCTCAGGCCGAACTTCAGGCGCGCGCAAAGGCTGCGGCCGCCGCTCAGGCGAAAAAGGATGCCGCGGCGCGTGCTGCCGCGAAGGAACGTGTCCGTAAGGCCGCGAAGGCTGAAAAGCGAGCCGATGAAAAGGCGGCGCTTGAGATGGAGCTTTTGCGCCTTGACGTGGAGAAAAAGCGTGCCGCAGTGGGCGCTGACGCAGCGATCAACAATGAAACCGCCAAGCGTGCCAAGGATTTTGTGGACACAAAGATTGATGCCGAGCGCGCCATGGTGGAGCGCATCCGCGCGAAAAACCAGGCGATTAAGGAAGGTCGGGAGGCTGACGTGAAATAACGTCAGTTGCACTCAAAGCGCGTAAAGCCGCTTTTCCCGACGGTGACTCAAAGAGCCGGACGGGGAAAGTGTTGGAGGACGGGGTGGCTTTTACACAAATGCGCGCGAAAATGATTCTTCGGGCATATGTGTGGGTAGTTAGTCCCCCGATTATGGGCAACGAGAGCCTGTTAACAAATACGGAGAGAGCCCCCGGTACTCGCTACGCTGCATACCTGCGCGATTACCGGGGGCTCTCTCCGTAACGGCCGCCGAATAGGCAGGGCGAGCAGCACGACTGCCGGCCTTTCTTCAGATTTCATTAACAAAAAAGCCATTCACAGTCTTTAAAGTTGTGGCTGTCGACACTCACAAAATAAGGACCGGAATGGCTCGGGACACCACTTTATTCAAGCATCTTCTCAATGTCAAAGGCACCGTCGTCGAGGACATCGAATTCTTCCACGAAACTGACGGTACAAAATCTGCAGTGGTCCAGGTTCACGCCACCCGGGGATACCGTTGCCGGTGCCGGTTTCGTAATGTTGAAAATCTCAAGGCAATGGTGCTTTTATGCTGCTCAAATTTGGTGATCCCTTTGCCAAACCATGCTGTCTCCGGAAAGCCCGCTAAACAACAGCCTTCCGGTGTGGTTGCTTGATTTTTTTACCCATAACTATGCACGAAGAGCCAGAATTTTCTCGATTTTTGATCTTGCACCAGCCTGCCTTTTTGAAAAATCAAGCTGGTGCAAAAGGCAGGCTAAAGCTTCAATAGGGAAATCTTATATCCCTTTGTTTTTTCGATATCCAAAAGGATTGGACGACTACGTCTTTAGGAGCAATTTGTTGTTCAGGCTCGTCTACAAACAGCTAAAACAGACAGCGGTGCAGGCGAAGACAATTAGGATTAGACGACTACGTCTTTAGGAGCAATTTGTTGTTCAGACTCGTCTACAAACAGCTAAAACAGACAGCGGTGCAGGCGAAGACAATTATTTGAAAGAAGACCGGCTGATGTAGGCTAAATGACGTGCATACGGATAAACCCGAAATGCATTCGAAGATCGCTTGATGGAAAAATTAGGAGTTGCTCTCATTCGCGATAAGTTTGGAATGAGCGCGACCTTAAAAGTCTTTCAAACGTTTCTTCAGGAGCAATATATGCTCGGACTCTATCCGACCTGGTTTGAACCGGGTGTCGGAAGCGGCTGGATCATCGGCATCATTGCCACGATTCACGTTCTCTTCTCTCACGCCTCAGTTGGCGGCGGCATCTTGTTTGCGTGGCTGGCCAATTATGCCGTTCGCAAGGACCGGCCCGTTTATCTCAGCTTCATTCGCCGCTACGGTCTCTTTCTTCTCATCTTCAGCTACGTGCTGGGTTCCATCACGGGTCCCGGCATTTGGTTTGCCGCAACGGTTGCGAGCCCGCGCGGCATTTCCGCTCTCATTCACAGCTTCGTCTGGCTCTGGGCGAGCGAATGGGTGTTCTTCCTCATTGAGGTCGTCGGCGTCTATCTGCTTGTCTATCTGGCCGGCCGCGTAGATCCGAAGACCCATACGCGGATTGCGACGATCTTCGGGCTCTCGTCCGTCGCAACGCTGCTTGTGATTGCGGGCATTCTCTCCTTCATGCTGTGGCCGGGTCAGGCCGACTGGCATCAGACGGGCGGCGTGCTCAATGCCTTCTTCGGCGAAAACACCTTTGCTCAGGTGGCCGCGCGCTTCATGTTCATGCTCACCATCACCGGCGTCGTCGGCGGCATGGTGGCCGGGCGCATCCGCGATGCGGACGATCGCAGGGCGATCGTGCGCATTCTTTCAGCTGCCGGCCTCATCGGCACGTTCTTCGGCTGTCTAGCCTTCAACTGGTATCTGTCCACGATTCCGGCCGAGGCGCATGATTTGGCGGCCACGCGCCTGCCCGAGCAGTTCGGCCTCATGATGGCGGCTTCGGTGGCCGTCTCCGCCGCGTACTTCATCATCACCGCCTGGAAGCCCGCGGTTCTGCGTCCGTGGCTGGCCGGCGTCATGACGATCGTCATTCTCGTCCTCGGTCTTGCGCCTGAGGAGACGGCTCGCGAAATCATCCGCAAGCCGTGGGTGGCCGGCCAGTATGTCTACGGCAATCAGATCATCGGTCGCGATGTTCCGGCTCTTGGCATCAAAAGCGAACTGCCGCGCATGGCGGAGAAGGGCATTCTCGCTCAGCATCCGTTCGTACCGGAAAGCCTTCGCAGGGTGACGCCTGAAAACGAGGTCGCAGCCGGCCGCGTGCTTGCGCTCACGCTTTGCAGCAACTGTCATTCGCTCACCTCCACGGGCATTCGGCCGCTTGAGCGCTTCTTCCCGTCCGATGCAGACCGGCGCTTCATCGCCGACTATCTGGGCGCAGGCCTGCATCGCGGCCACACGGTCTACATGCCCGCGGTTCCGCTCCCCGAAGCGGAGCGTGAAGCCATGGCCGCCTACATCGAAACTCTTGTCAAGAAAGGAGACGCCAAATGAATGAATCCCTTTTTCTGGCGCTGATGGATCCTGCGGGAGCGCCGGCTCATCCGCTCGTCTTCCTCGTGCTCGGCGTCGTAACGTTCGCGCTTCACATGACGGCAGTCAATGTGATGCTTGGCACGCTAGGCCTTGCCGCTGTGGGAAGCTTCTCTTCGAATCCGTACTGGCAGCGACTTTCCGGCGCGCTGGGCACGACCGCCAAGGCTGCCGTCGCGGTCGCCATCGTGCTGGGCGTCGCGCCGCTTCTCTTCGTTCAGGTCATCTACGATCCGTTCTGGTACACATCGAACGTGATTTCGGCCTGGTGGCTTCTCGGCTTCCTTGCCGTTCTCACGGTCGCCTATCTGGCGCTCTACCGCTGGTACGGTCTGAATCATTCATATGCGGACGACGGCACGCCGTCGAGCCGTCCGGGCGCACCGCGCGGCGGCTTCTGGCTGGCCGGCTCGCTCCTTCTGATGATCGTCTGCGGCGCCATCATGCACGCGGTCGTCAATCAGTCGCTTCAGCCCGCGGAATGGATGAACTGGTACGCTCCCGGCGGCACGATCGTGCCCTACGGCCGGGAACTTCACAGCCTCACGATCGGACGTCTGGCGTTCTTCCTGTTGCTGAGCCTTCCCGTCACGGCCGCCTGGCTCTTCGGCATGCGCCGCTATCTCCTCTCTTCGGGCGAGACGGACTACGGCTACGTCGACTTCATCGAAGGCCTTGCACACGCCATGGCCAAGGCAGGCGCCGTGCTCGTCCTCGCTGCCGGCGCGCTTTGGATGGCGGCGCTTCCTGAAAACATGGAATGGTTCCGCACGTCCGTCTGGATGTGGATTGCGCTGGTCCCGATCGCGTACTTCGGCGCCATGAGCTTCATTCAGAAAAAGCGCAAGCTTTGCATTTTCTGCAACTACATGGCATTCGGCATGACGATCATCATGACGATTGTGCTCGCCGCCGTTCGCGAAGTGCTCCGCTTCGTCACGCTGCTTGACGCCGCCGGCTGGAATGCGCTCGACTACAAGATCACGATGGACTGGCCGAGCACCGCCATCTTCTTCGTGACCTTCCTCGTCCTGGGCGGCCTCAACCTTTCGTACCTTCTGACACTGGCTTGGAAGAGCGGTCAGACGAAGGATCTCTACACGCCTTCCTCCGGACTCACCCGCGTAGGCACCCTCGCCATTGCGTCCCATATCTGCTGGGTCGCCGGCTACTTCATCATCGGCTGGATCGTGATCAACGGATAAGGAGACAACATGAACATCAGGCAAATCATTGCAGCGGCGGGCGCATCCTTCTTCTGCGCAGCATCCGGGAGTGCTCTCGGCGGCGACGCTTCTTCGTCCGAACCCAGGGCCGACTCTCTGGCGCATACGTGCGCCGCGTGCCATGGGACCTTCGGAGAAGTTAAGGGTGAAAACTTTGTGCCGCTGGCCGGCATGCCGCCCGCCGAATTCATTATCTCGATGAAGGATTTCAAGAATCTCAAGCGGCCGTCTTCCATCATGAGCCACATTGCTCAGGGCTACGGCGACGATGAAATCGAACGCATGGCCGACTTCTTTGCGAACATCAAGACGGGAGAGCAGAAATGAGAAATGCAGTCATGCTTCACCGCCGCCGCCTTCTGACGGCCATGGCCCTTGCCGCCGCGGGCACTTCCGCCGGCACTTCCTGGGCGAGGATGGCAGCCGAATCGCTCGCACCTGCGGCCGGCGCAAAAATCGTCATCGTCGGCGCAGGCGTCGGCGGCGCTACCGCGGCCAAATACCTCAAGATCTTCAACCCGAAGATCCACGTTACGCTGATCGACCGGAATCCGAACTTCGTGCGCCATTACGGCTCGTCTGAACTTCTGACGGGCGCCGTGACAATGGAGGATCTCACGGTCTCATACGACGCGCTTCACGAGCGCTACGGCGTCAAGGTCGTTCGCGACACGATCATCGGTCTTGATGCCGACAGAAAGACCGTGATCGGCAAAACAAGCCGTTATGCCTACGACAAGCTCATCGTTTCGCCGGGCATCGAGCTTCTCTACGATGCTCTGCCGGGCTACAGCGCGGATCTGGCGGCCTCCCGAATCCCGAGCGGCTGGATCGCAGGTCCTCAGACGCAGCTCCTTGCCAATCAGCTTCAGTCGATGCGCAGCGGCGGCACGTTCCTCATCGTTGCGCCGCCCAATCCGTACCGCTGTCCGCCCGGTCCGTACGAACGCGCCGCGCTCGTGACCGAATGGTGCGCAAAGCACAATCCGACCGCAAGGGTCATCATCACCGATCCGAAGAACAGCTTCGTGACGGATGAAACGATGATCCTCGGCTGGAACCGCCTCTACGGGTTCCCGATCCCGGCCGATTATTCGGCGAAGCTTTCCAACTACGCAAAGCCCGCACGCGACGACTGCCGGCTTGCGTGGATTCAGGCGCACGACGGCGGCAAGCCTCTGGAACTCGATGCAGCCGGCATGACGGTACGGACCGAAGCGGGCATGATCAAGGCGGACGTGATCAACATCATTCCGCCGATGCGTGCGGCAAACATTGCGCTTGAGATGGATCTAGCCGACAAGACGGGCTTCTGCCCGGTCGATCGCCGGACCTTTGAGAGCTCGATCATTCCCGATGTCTACGTGCTCGGGGATGCGTCCATCGCGGATGCCATGCCGAAGTCGGGCTTTTCAGCCAATACGCAGGCGAAGACGACGGCCCGCGCCATCGTCGAGGAGCTCGCGGGCCGGCCGATTCCCGAGCCCGCCTGGTCGAACACCTGCTATGCGCTTGCAGGCGAGGACTACGGTCTTTTCGTGGCCGACGTCTTCCGAATCGTCAACGGCAAAATCGCCCGAGTCAATACGCGAGCCCGCTATCAGTTCCTGACGGCGAGCCCGCAGGAGCAGGCCGTTGCCGCACATTACCTGCACAGCTGGATGAACACCATTACGGCCGACAGCTTCGGCTAAGGATACAAGATGAAAGCAGTAAAACTCTGCATGTTGATGATGGCGGCTTTGCCTGTGATGGCGGTCGCTTCGCCGGCCGCAAATCCGGACGCTCCTGCGCTCACGCCCGAGGCGTTCGATGCTGTCGTCGCCTCGCTTCCGGAACCCAATCCGCTCGGCGGCTTTGCCGTGCACAGCAAGCAGTTCTGCGGGAGCTGCCACGGACCGAACGGCATTTCTCAGACTTCCGCGTGGCCGCATGTCGCCGGACAGCCCTTCGAGGTCACCGCCAAGGCGCTTCTGGATTATCGCGACGGACGCCGCTCGGGCGGCGAACGCGCCAAACTGATGGTCGCGGCCGTTAAAACAATGACCGATCAGCAGATCGCTGACGTCGCCGCCATGTACGCCATGCTTCCCGGCCCCGACGGAACGAAGCTTGAGGTCGGCAAGAAGAACATGGCCGACACTTCAGGCATCGATGTTTCCGGGCTTGTCCGAAAGGGAGATCCCAAGCGTGCGATCACGCCGTGTGCGGCTTGTCACGGTACGACGGGGAAAGGAAGGGCCACCGGAAGCGTGCCCGTCATTCACGGCCAAAACCCGGCCTATCTTGCGGGCCAGCTCAGAGACTACCGCGACGGAAGACGCACGAACGACATCCTGAAGGAAATGCGCTTCTTCGTGCAGAAGCTCACCGATGACGAGATTAACGCGCTTGCCGTCTACTACGCCTCTCAGGCCGGACGTCCCGGCTCAAAGCCGTAAGGAGCGTTGAGCCATAGTTGAGGCATAAGGAAAGAGCCGCCCGGCCGCTTGTCGCAGCCGGACGGCTCAGTACCTCTTGGCTAGCCTGAATTTTGCAGCAGCTTGATTTTTCAGAAAGGCAGGCTGGTGCAAGATCAAAAATCGAGAAAATTCTGGGGGCATCATGGCAAAAATTCACGCGGAGCCCGATTTTGGGTGCAATACCCCCAACCCCCGATGGCACGCTCTGTGAGTCGGGGACGCTCAGGCGTCAGAGTATCGGTATCTTGAAAAGCGCTCCCAGCTCTCGGGCTCCCGGCAAAACAGAGGGCAGCGTCAGTCGAACGGTGTTTATCGTTGAGCTCCATTTAGCAGTCACCAGGATGACAGTGGCTCTGAGCCGGGCAATGGAAACGCGTACAGCTTTTTTCGCGCTTTCCTTCACAACACCAAAGAGATAGTGCCGGGCCAACTTGAGCACCAGCAATGTCACCATGCCCAATATCATGCGGTAGCCGTTGGTGCAGAAGCGCGTTGAACTTGCTCTGCCGCCAAAGCAATCTGTTTTAAATTCTGCGATATTGAGTTCGCAGTCAGCCGCCCGACCGCAGTAAAGGTCTTCATACAGCTTGGCTGCGCCGTACTCGGAATACTTTCCGTACCAGCCGTCTTCCCCCTTTTTGACATGTTTGATGTTGGTCTGAATCAGGCGCAGATCCATTTGGTTGGTACGAGCGTCATGCTGTCGTCGGGCGATGAGCCGACGTTCCTGCTTCCAGGACTTAGCTTTGTAATTGACGAGTTCGCCGATGGTGCGGTGAGCCATGCCGGTCGTGGTGTAGCGTTTCACCATCTTGCGGCGGGGATTCTTCAGACCGTTTTCTTTTACCATTCTTTGGGTTTTCGGATTCGGCGAAAACCCAATGACATAACCGACCGATGAGGATTTCCGGTACATCCGCTGGTTTAAAGAAAAACAGGGTAAAAAAGTGGTAGGAGCTTTTGTCTTTTATTGCAGCCAACAGGTCCGCGACTTTGGGGACGGCTGTAGCGCTGTTTCGATGGCGGCTTTTTGGAATTAAGCCGCATTTCTGTTGTCTTGATGCAGAAAAACCGGAAGGTGCTTTTGGACATCTTCCGGTTGCAGACTGAACGGGAGGTTTGGTCGGTTTACGCGTCTCCAAAGAGCCGCTTTAATTCTTCGGGGACACCTTTTTTGCGGGGCGCCGGAGAAGCACTGCGGGCTTCTTTGGAATTGACTTCGTGCGCCGGGTACTCGCCGTCAATTTCATCGGCAAAGTAAGAGGCCGGAGCGGCCGAGGTTAAAAACCGGTCTGCAACTTCCTGGCCCACATCCTCATAGCGCATGATGCGGTGCGTATCGAACTCAATGTCAAGCTGACGCTTTTCGGGGTCGTAGCCCGCGGAAAGAATGCCGCCGCGGCGAATCGGTCTTCTCTGCATGGAGAAACTCCTTCAAATGCGCTGACAATGGTCTCATTATCCGCCATTTGCCTGCAGAAGTCTTTTTCTGCCGGGGGCTGAAGACGAGGCCGTGGCGGAATCGGTCTCAGTGTCTGACGCCGTACTTTTGTTCGAATTCCCGATAGGCATTCAACCCGATAAAGCGGTTGAATTCGGCAAAAGCATCAGAAGCCGACTGCACCGCTGCCGACTGCACCGCTGGTCTTTCCGTGAGTTGCAGGAGATGATTGTTTACAAAGCGGCAGCCGCTGGAATCCGGTGTGTTTTCCTGGATCCGTGCTATACAAGCCAGACATGCTCACAGTGCGGGGCACCGGGCAAACGCCATAAACACGGGTTCCGCAGCAGCCAATGTGGTCACCTTGCGCACAGCAACTTGAATGCGAGCCGCAACCTGCAGGGTCTGTGCCGACAGCTGTCAGCACAGGGGCTGATGTAAACCAGCCTTATGTTGGGCCGTGGGATGCGGTCACAATAAAGCCCCGTCTTCAGACGGGGTGTTGTTTACTTGTCTGGTCTCCCTGCGGCCCGCCTTTTATATATTGATAGTGGTAAGGCTTTACGAGAGGAGCGGCAGGCAGTGTTCTGAATGTGACGGGTCTTTGTGGTATTGCCTCCGGGACTGAGCTTTCTTTCTACGCATTACAATCGGCGGCAGCCAACTTCAATGCCAGGGTGACACATGCCGTTAAATACCGATGAGCGGCTCTCGCATCTCACGGATCTTTTTGCCGATCTGCCGGGGCTCGGGCCCAAATCCGCCGCGCGTCTCGTGGATGATCTTCTTGACCGCAGGCGTGCGCTCGGCATGGATCTGGCGCGCACCTTGGCTGAAGCCATTGAGAAGGTGCACCGTTGTCCGCAGTGCAATACGCTCACGACGGAACCGCTTTGCGCCATCTGCCGGCAGCCCGACCGCGACCGCTCGGTCATTTGTGTGGTGGAAACGCCGGCGGATCAGAATGCTGTTGAAGACAGTGTCTCCTACCGCGGCCGCTACTTCGTACTTATGGGGCGCGTCAATCCCTTGGACGGAATCGGTCCAAAGGAGCTCGGCGTGGATAAGCTCATTGAAGAGGCTTCAGATCCTGAGGTTAAGGAGGTCGTGATTGCTACAAGCTACACGCCCGAAGGGGAGGCCACCGCGCACATGGTGGCAGCTGCGCTCAAACGCCATATTCCTGAACTTCGTGTGACGCGTCTGGCTCGGGGGCTGCCTGCCGGCGTTGAGGTGGAATATACGGATGCGGCGAGTATTGCGGCAGCAGTGGTTGACCGCAAGGTGATGCCGGGACGGCGAGGTTAGTTTTCCGCTGCGGCGCGGTTGTCGTCCTGCATTTTTGCCTTCCTGCGGGATTTGTCTAAGGATAATGTCTCAGAAGCGCAAAAAATTTTTGACAACCTTTTTTGAGCGCGCTATCTTGCACGCATTGAAAGGCGGCTGGAGCCTTTCGGTATTAAAGGAAACACAGTTTTTACCATGCAGACCACCGCACAGACATATGCAATGAAGCGTAGCGCAAGCGCCGCTTTACTGCGTCTGCTATCCCTACCGCTAAAGCGGGCGGGGGATAAGCGCCTGTGCGTCGGTGACTGACATTGACATCCCCCGCATTGCGGTTCTGCCTTCAAGCAGACACGACAGTCGGGGGAAAGTTTTTATCCGGCTGCAGTGGCGGTAAAAAGGCAAAGCACGAAGAGCCGCAGACAATTACAGAGTTTGTTCAGACGCACATGTGAAGTTTCACCTGTGCGTTTTTTAGTTTTTGGAGAAAATCAAATGAGCTTTACCCGCCGTCAGATTCTTTCCGCCGCAGCCGCCGCTGCCTTTACGATGAGTGCTCCTGCGGTCTTTGCCGCAGACCGCCGTGTGCGCATTGCCGTGGGCGGTAAGGCCCTGTACTACTACCTCCCGATTTCGATTGCCGAGCGCCTCGGGTACTTCAAGGACGAAGGGCTTGATGTGCAGATCATCGACTTTCAGGGGGGCTCCAGGTCCCTGCAGGCTGTTGTGGGCGGTTCGGCCGACATCGTTTCGGGCGCCTTTGAGCACACGATTTCCATGCAGACGCGCGGCCAGGCGATGCAGTCCTTTGTGCTGCAGGGCAGAGCCCCGCAGGTTGTCTTTGCCGTGAGCAACAAGACGATGCCCGACTACAAGTCGCTCACCGATCTTCGCGGAAAGAAGATCGGCGTGACGGCGCCGGGGTCAAGCTCTCAGGTGCTTGCAAACTTCGTGCTCGGTCAGGCAGGTGTGAAACCCTCTGAAGTCTCCTTTATCGGCGTGGGCGCTTCTTCGGCCGCAGTTGCCGCCATGCGCTCCGGCCAGATCGATGCCTTCACAAACCTTGACCCGGTGATTGCAACGCTCGAACGCGACAACCTCATCCGTATCGTCGCAGACACCCGTAAGGTCGATGAAAGCGACAAGATTTTCGGCGGCCCCATGGTTGCCGGGTGCCTCTACGCCCCGACGCGCTACATCACGAAAAACCCCGAAATCATTCAGGGCCTTACCAATGCCGTGGTGCGTGCGGACAAGTGGCTTGCCAAAGCGACCGCCGAAGAACTCACGGCGACAGTGCCTGAAAGCTACTTCCTCGGTAACAAAGCCATTTACATTGACGGGTTCCTCAAAAACCGCCCGGCACTCTCCAAGGACGGGATCGTCCCCGATGGCGCTCCGGCGATTTCTCTGAAGGCTCTGCAAAGCGTCAATCCGAAGATGGCGGGCTTTAAGGTGGACTTGGATGCCGTCTACACCAATAAGTTTGCAATTGAAGCCAATAAGCGCTATCCGGCCTGATTTTTAAAACTGCAGGATGCGCCTCGGACATAAAAACGCATCCCGCCGCACTGCATTTCATAAGATCAAACAAAAAAGAAAATGACAACACCGGCCATTGAACTCAGTGACATCGCCTGTACGTTTGTGAGCAACGACAGCGGAAAACTCACGCAGTACACCGCTGTAAAGGGCGTCAACCTCACAATCGGCGAAGGGGAATTTGTGAGCGTCGTGGGCCCCACGGGCTGCGGCAAATCCACGCTCTTAAATATGAGCGCGGGACTTTTGCAGCCGAGCTGCGGGACCGTGAAGATTTTCGGCAAACCCCTTGAGGGGCTTAACAAACGCGCGGGCTATATGTTTCAGGCCGACAGCCTCATGCCCTGGATGAGCGCTTTGGATAACGTCGCCGCCGGACTTATTTTCCGCGGTGAGCCCCGGGAAAAGGCGCATGATCAGGCGCGGGAGTGGCTTAAGCGCGTGGGCCTTGCCGGTTTTGAGGAAAGTTACCCCCACCATCTCTCCGGCGGCATGCGTAAGCGTGTGGCGATGGCGCAGACCCTCATCATGGATCCGGACATCATTTTGATGGACGAGTCGTTTTCGGCTCTCGATATTCAGACGCGGCAGCTGATGGAAAACGAGCTTCTGACGCTTTGGAGCGCCAAGCGTAAGGCCGTGCTCTTTATTACGCACGACCTTGATGAAGCGATTTCGATGAGCGACCGGGTGATCGTGATGAGTGCGGGGCCGGGCAGTCACCCCATCGGCGAGTTCGTGATCGACCTTCCGAGACCGCGCGACGTGGCCGAAGTCCGCGTGACGCCGCGCTTTATTGAACTGCATACCGCAATCTGGTCGGTTCTGCGTGAAGAAGTGCTGCGCGGCTACAAGCGGCAGCTTCAGGGTTAAGAGAAAAGGGAGAAAAAGAAAATGGATGCCGTTATGCACGTCGCACGCCGCACGCTCAAACTGCGCGCCTGGCAGTTTTCGCTTCTGGCCGTTATTTTCATCGTCTGGTGGGCGCTCACGAAACCGGGCCTTATTCCGCCCTTTGTGTTTGACAACGACACGCAGGCTGCCTTCTTTTTCGGTGAGCCCCTGGTTATTTTCACGCGCATCTGGGACTGGTTTGTCGCCAACGCCGATATTTATCCCCATCTGCAGGTAACGCTCATTGAAACGCTGCTTGCCTTTGTGATCGGAACCGTGACCGGGGGCGGTGTGGGGATGTGGCTTGCTTTGTCGCCTTTTGCCGCAGCCGTCGCTGATCCCTTCATCAAGGGGTTAAATTCCATGCCCCGCGTGATTCTTGCGCCGATTTTTGCCGTGTGGTTCGGCCTCGGAATCTCGAGCAAAGTGGCGCTCGGCGTGACGCTTGTCTTTTTTATCGTCTTTTTTAACGTCTATCAGGGTGTGAGGGAGGTGAATCCCAACGTGCTCGCGTCGGCGCGGATGCTCGGAGCCGACCGCTCGCAGCTCATGCGTTACGTGTATCTGCCCTCTGCCATGAGCTGGGTCTTTTCTTCGCTTCACACCTCAGTGGGCATGGCCTTTGTGGGTGCCGTAATCGGCGAGTACCTGGGGTCAAGTGAAGGTGTGGGTTACCTGATTCTTCAGGCCGAAGGTGTCTTTGACATCAACACGGTGATGGCGGGTATTCTGGTGCTCACGGTCTTTGCGCTGATTCTGGACTGGATCGTGGGCATCATTGAGCGCCGCGCGATGCTCTGGCAGCCTAAGACCGGCTCGTCCACGACGGTAAAGGGCAGTATCTGAGGAACAGAAAAAGTCCTGCCTTACGGTTGAAAGGCAGGACGTGAGAGACGGCGGCCCGGGGGATTTTCAGAAACCTCCCGGGCTTTTTCGTGCCTTGTTACTTAAGGATCTTCGGCAGCACATGCGTCCAGAGGTCAAACGCAGGAGCCATATCCTTTTCCTGGATATCAAAGAGCGCACTGTGGTGTCCGCTCGGACGATCCGAACCCCAGACGAAGAAGGCCGCCTTGCCGCCGTGAGCCTGCACACGGCGTGCAAGAATCGTGGCGTCTTCAGAGCCGCCGAAGTTCAGGGGCTTATCAAGAACCTTCAGACCCACTTCGCGGCCGGATTCGTTGAGGATGTCAATCAATTCCTGGTCGGCGGTGAGGTCAACGGCTTCACCCATCTTGCGCATGTCGTAGGTGACCGAGAATCCCTTGGCGATGCCTTCGACGATGTTTGTGACCTGTTCGCTCATGTAGTTGTTGATTTCCATCGTTTCGCCGCGCACTTCAAGCTTCATGACGGCCTTGGAGGGGATCACGTTGCGGCCTTCGCCGGCAACGAGCTGACCGATGTTGATGCGGGTCATGCCGCCGCCGTGGCGGGAAATGCCCAGCATCTGAACGGTGGCGTTGGCGGCAGCGGCAAGCGCGTTGCGGCCTTCCTGGGGGCTCACGCCCGCGTGGGAGGCGCGGCCGTTAAAGGTGACGTCGTACTTCGTGGTGCACAGAAACCCGTAGAGGTTCGTGGCGAGTTCACCCGACTTCGCAAGCATTGCAACGTGCGAGGAGAGGAAGTAGTCGCAGTCGTCCAAAATGCCGCTTGCGGCCATGCCGGCGGCGCCCCTCACGCCTTCTTCAGCAGGCTGGAAGAGAATCTTCACTTTGCCGCTGAGCTTATCCTTGTTGTCCATGAGCCAGTGGCAGACCGCAAGGCCCATCGACATGTGCGCGTCATGACCGCAGGCGTGCATGAAGCCCGGGTTTTTGGAAGCAAAGCCGCAGTGTGTGGGAACGTGCTTGTCGTCCGTGCTTTCCGTCACAGGGATGCAGTCAATGTCAAAGCGCAGCGCAAGCGTGGGGCCGGGGCGGCCCGTGTCCAAAACGGCCACGCACCCGGTGAGTTCCTGCATTTCCGCAAGAAGCTCTTCACTGACGCCGTTTTTGCGGGCACGTTCAATACCGGCCTTCACAACCGACATTTCACGCCCCAAGCAGGCATCCGGATCAATGATGTTGCGGCCCAGAAGCACTTGGTAGCCGTAGCTGCGCAGGGTCTTCACCAAAAAGGCCGTCGTGGTGAATTCTGACCAACCCTCTTCGGGGTTCTGGTGCAGCTGGCGGCGGATACTGATCAGTTGATCGTGATAAATGCTCATGAGAACTTCTCCTAGTGATAACAGGAATGCGGTGACATCTGCTGACGACGGTTGAGCTTTTCAATAAAGCCCTTGGGGAGGCGCCTGCAGTACCGCCTGACTCAAACTATTTTAGAACTCGGCTAATGCGCCGGACGCAGAGAGATTTCTCTTAAGTGTTAGTTCTGCGGGGATGCACCGACTTGAGTCAAACTTGTGTCAGAAATATCGGGTGTACGCGCATGCAAAAGGTGAATAATGCTTTCAAATTAGAAAAAACACCCCCTAAATGGGTATATCTTTCGAAAAAGTTTTGTCTTTTGCATAAGAGTAAACAATGATGCTGACCGTTGATACTGAGGGGTTGGAGTTCTGCTCCAAAATTTTTGACGATGTGCGGGCCATGAGTAAGGACGGCCCCGGCGTAACCCGTCAGGGGTATGGTCCGGTGGAAACCAAAACGCTTGACTATCTCACTGCGATCGGCCGTGACCTCGGTCTGGAAATTAAGAAAGATCCGGCCGGCAACGTCTGGATGACGCTCCCGGGAAAAGACAGAACGCTCCCTGCCTTTGTTTCGGGCAGCCACGCCGACAGCGTCCCCGAGGGCGGCAACTACGACGGTCTTGCCGGCATCACCGCAGCGCTTTACACGGCGCGCGCCATGAAAAAGGCGGGCTTTACCCCTAAGCGCGACTTCACGGTTCTGATGATGCGTTGTGAGGAATCAAGTTTTTACGGTAAGTCCTACATCGGGTCGCTTGCCTTTACCGGTAAGCTCACGCCGGACGTGACGGCGCTCACCGACCGTACCAAGGAAAAAACGCTTGGGGAGCACATGCGTGAATGCGGGTTTGATCCGGAGAAACTCACGACCGGAAAACCCCTGATGGACTTAAAGAAAATCGCGGCTTTTGTGGAACTTCACATCGAGCAGGGGCCGACGCTGACGAGTTCCGAGACGGTGCGAACCGGTATTGTCACCGGTATCCGCGGCAACATCCGCCATAAACAGGTGAAAATCATCGGTGAAACGGCTCACTCCGGGGCAGTTGACAAGCCCTACCGGCACGATGCGGTTTTGGCGTGCGCGGACTTTCTTTCCCGCATGGATAAGGCATGGGATGAATTTTTGGCCGCAGGCGACGATCTCGTCTTTACGGTGGGCGTTTTAAAGACAGCGCCCACGGCCGCGATCTCTGTGATTCCCGGTGAAGTGACCTTTACCGTGGATATGCGCAGCCTCAAACTCGAAACCGTGGAGAAGTTCCACGCAAAGCTTCTTGAAACGGCGCAGGCTGTGAGCAAAGCGCGCGGTGTGAAGTTTGAGTTTGATAAGAAACTCATTACGGACCCCGCTTCGGTCAATCCGGAACTGATGCAGCGGCTTGAGGCAACCGCAAAGACGATCGGGTTGCCCGTGCGGCTTATCGCAAGCGGCGCAGGGCACGATGCAGCGGTGATTGGTGCCGCAGGCGTGCCGGTTGCGATGATTTTCGTTGCCAATCAAAACGGCTCACACAACCCGCACGAAGCCATGAAGCTTGATGACTTCATGCTCGGGGCAGAGCTTTTGAAAGCGGCCGTCACGGGCTACGACGCGTAAGAGGACAGTGGCTTATGACAACCCGGTCAGAAGCCGCCCTTGAGACGGGCTCTCAGGCGCTTATCTACGATCTGTGTCCGCTTTTTCGCGAGGCACTCGCGGACGTCGTGCGCACCATGCCTGCCTTCAGAGGCTGCGTGACGGTGAGCACGGCCCAGGAGGTGCTCCCGGTTCTTGACGAAAAAGGCGTTGATTTTGCCTTGATTGATCTCGATGCCGGGGCGGGCGGCCTGGAACTTTTGCAACGGATTAAAGCAACGCGCCCCGAGTGCCGCTGCGTGATGATGATTGCCGACGGCAGTCAGCCTGAACTCATGGCCGCAATCCGCCTGCAGGCTGACGGCTTTCTCACCAAGCGCCTCACGGCGCAGGAGTTTGTCCGTGAACTGCAGGCGATTTTGTCCGGGGAAATGGTGATCAGCGATACGCTCACAAGTGCCCTGGCGCTTTCTCTGAGAAACGTCCCTTACATGGATGAAAACCGCGATATCTCCACGCTGTCGCCGAGGGAACTCGAGGTTTTGAAATGCATCGCGAGCGGCATGAGCAACCGCCTGATTTCCGAGCGTCTTGCGATCTCTGACGGTACCGTCAAAGTGCACGTGAAGCACCTTCTGAAAAAACTCAAATTCACCACCCGCGTTGAGGCCGCGCTCTGGGCAAGCGAGCACGGCCACAGGTAAGGCCTCAGACGAGGTCGCCGAAAAGGTCGGCCGCCGCGGGGTGCGTGGACGGCGCCGCAAGACCGAAATGGCGGTAGGCAAGTGCCGTTGCCATGCGGCCTCGGACGGTTCGCTGCACCAGACCCTGCTGAATGAGGTAGGGCTCCACCACGTCTTCAAGGGTTTCACGGTCTTCCCCGACGGCACTGGCAAGGTTGTCGATGCCGACCGGGCCCCCCGCAAACTTTTCAATGATGGCGAGCATAAAGCGCCGGTCGATCGTATCGAGTCCGATGGGATCGACGTCGAGCATTTTGAGTGCTGCGGAGGCCACTTCCTGCGTGATTTTGCCGTCGTGCCTTACCTGCGCGTAGTCGCGCACGCGCCGCAGCAACCGGTTGGCGATGCGGGGCGTGCCGCGGGAGCGGCAGGCAATTTCGGCTGCCCCTTCCGGCGTAATCGGAACGTTAAGTAGCCCTGAGCTTCGCTCCACGATTTTCTGCAGATCAGTTGCGTCGTAAAACTGCAGCTGACTCACGATCCCGAAGCGGGCGCGCAGAGGATTGGTGAGGGCGCCCGCGCGCGTCGTGGCGCCGATTAAGGTAAAGGGCGGCAGGTCAAGCTTGATGGAGCGCGCGGCCGGCCCCTCTCCGATCATGATGTCGATCTGAAAGTCTTCCAGCGCCGGATACAGAATTTCTTCCACCACAGGGCTTAACCGGTGGATTTCATCGATAAAAAGGACGTCGTTTTTCTCAAGGTTTGTGAGAATCGCGGCGAGGTCTCCGGGTCGCTCCAGAACGGGCCCTGATGTCTGCCTCAGGTTCACGCCCATTTCGTTGGCAACGATGTGCGCAAGCGTCGTTTTCCCGAGCCCGGGCGGTCCGAACACGAGGAGGTGGTCCAGGGGCTCATGACGCTTTTTCGCGGCAGCAATGAAAATCTGCAGCTGATCGCAGACGGTTTTTTGGCCCACGTAGTCTTTTAAAAGCGTCGGGCGCAGCGCGCGGTCAATGTTGTCCTCGTTGGGACTGGCGCTGTCGGCGGACACCACGCGTTCGATCGTATCCATGGTCTGCATCGGGGTTCTGAGAGACTAACTATTTTGCCATGCCGCGAAGCGCCTCGCGGATGCCGTCGGAAACAGAGATGTCCTCGGGCAGCTTTCGTGCGGCCGCGGTGGCTTCGCGCTCGGAGTAGCCCAAAGCCACAAGCGCCGAAACAATGTCGGCTTTGCTGCCCGCGGCAGGCGTCAGTGCTCCGCCGAAGTCGGCGCCGAGCTTACCTTTGAGTTCCAGCACAAGGCGCTCGGCGGTCTTTTTACCGATACCGGGGATGCGCGTGAGCATGGCGCTGTCCTGCGCGGTCAAGGCCTGGGTAAGCGCCTCCACTGAAAGCCCTGAGAGTACCGAGAGGGCCGTTCTCGGGCCGATGCCGGAAACCTTGATGAGTTCCCGGAAGGCGCTGCGCTCAGCAGCGGTA
The DNA here is from genome assembly GCF_900128485.1 of Duodenibacillus massiliensis. Taxonomy (GTDB): domain Bacteria; phylum Pseudomonadota; class Gammaproteobacteria; order Burkholderiales; family Burkholderiaceae_F; genus Duodenibacillus; species Duodenibacillus massiliensis. Next base: position 11,626 of record NZ_LT635858.1, on the reverse strand, counting down.
AGAAACCCGTAGAGAAGCTGGGCGTCTTCGCGCACGATAAAGTGCGTGAGAAGCACCGTTTCCGCGCCCACCTCAGGGAGGTTGTAAAAGGTTGACATCGGCACGGCGATTTCGTAGCCCACGCCGTGCACATCCACCAGAATCATCGGCGGGTTCTTTTCCAGAAGCCGTCCGGCAATACGTCCGATCATTTGCTTTCCTTATTTCTGTTTTGCGCGAGCTGCGTCCAGGCGCTTCTGCGGCTTGAAGCCGTCTTAAGGCTGCGGGTTCCGGTTCTTGCCTGCAGTTTCCCGAGCTTGGTCACGTCGGCAAGCCTTAGGGTGTGAGCGCAGGTGACGGCGCACGCAAGGGCATCGGCGGCATCGGCCTGCAGCGGCCCCCGGATACCGAGAATTTCGCCCATCATCATCTGAACCTGTTCCTTCGTGGCGCGGCCCGTTCCCACCGCGGACTGCTTGATTTCTGAGGGCGTAAATTCGTGCACCCTGAGGTTATGAACGGCGGCACACGTGAGCGCCGCGCCTCTGGCCTGTCCGAGAAGCAGTGTGGAGCGGGGGTTGATGTTTACAAAGACAATTTCCGCTGCCGCGACCGTGGGTTTTGTTTCTTCAATAATCTGCGAGAGACTGCGGTAAATGGTGCCGAGCCGCTCGCTTAAGTCGCCCGCGGGGATGCGGATGCAGCCCGCCGTCACCACGGTGAGCTTGCCCCCGACGGCGTCAATGACGCCGAAGCCCGTGCGGTTTAATCCCGGGTCAATGCCAAGAATGCGGGTTGTTTCAGACACGGTGCTTTCGGGACAAAAAATGAAAGAATACGCGATTTTACGCGAGATGCCGTGGGTGCGAATGCTTTGAGAGGGAAGCTCTTTGGGGAGCCTTACCGGTGTTGAGCGGCAAAAATTTCTGCGCGCAAGTCTTTACAAGACGGAAAAACTCAGTACAATGCGCAGTCTTGATTCGTTTGGATCAATGCGCGGTTAGCTCAGTGGTAGAGCATCGCCTTCACACGGCGGGGGTCACTGGTTCGAAACCAGTATCGCGCACCATACAATTTCTCTTTCCGGTACTTGTGAAAGTACTGTGCTGAGCCGCCAGGTCTGATGACTTTGAGCGGTTTTTGTTTGTCCGGCGTATCTGAACGCCGTCCGTTTTTTCCCCGATGATATTTGAACACAGCTGGCTCCCGAAGTTTGGGGAGGGCTTCAGCGGGAATGCGCCAATATCTGCTGCGTAACCGACAGCTTTAAAACCGTCGATTTGTAAACAATCCCCCGTCTGAAGACGGGGGCTTTATTGTAACCGCATCACACGGCCCAACATAAGGCTGGTTTACATCAGCCCCTGTGCTGACAGCTGTCGGCACAGACCCTGCAGGTTGCGGCTCGCATTCAAGTCGCTATGCGCAAGGTGACCACATTGGCTGCATCGGAACCCGTGCTTATGGCGTTTGCCCGGTGCCCCGCACTGTGAGCATGTCTGGCTTGTATAGCGCGGATCCAGGAAAACACACCGGATTCCAGCGGCTGCCGCTTTGTAAACAATCATCTCCTGCAACTCACGGAAAGACCAGCGGTGCAGTCGGCTTCTGATGCGTTTCCCGGCCTTGATGTGATCCCGGATATGCGTCAGGTCTTCCAGGGCGATTAACTTGATACCCCGCTTTGCGGCTTCCTGCACAATCTCTTTGCTTACAACGTTATTGACATGCGTCACATGGCGTCTTTCTCGGCCTGAGGCTTTTTTCAGGTGCTGTCTGGCACTCTGAGAGCCGTTGCGCTGAAGACGCTTTCTCTGACTCATATATCGGTCTCTTTTATCCTTTAATGCTCCTGCTTTCCAAATACGGCCCGTGCTGACGGCCGCAATATTGTTCTCGCCGACATCAATACCCATGATCTCGTCGGCTTTCAGATTCTTTAAATGCTCTTCGCCCGAACAACCTTGGGACTCCACAGCGATGTGAAGCTCCCAAAACGCTTCTTTCCGGCCTCTCCGGGGATGCAGAACAAGGTTGCACTCCTTACGCTTTCCCGAAGCCAGCAACTCTTTTTGAAAAGGGCC
>NZ_LT635858.1:2158-9289 GCF_900128485.1 Duodenibacillus massiliensis | reverse complement strand
CCCGCCACTGACAGCTACGATCTGAAGGCTGAGCAATCAGCGCTTGCGAGGCTCAAACAAGTCTCAGGGAACGTCGGATCAGTAGTGCAGTACAAACCAGCGAATCGGCAAGACGAAGCAGTCCTTCGCCGGAACCGACGGATCGAGCTGATGAAGCCCGTACCCGTAGAGCGGTTGCGTTTTAAATGTTCCTGTGGTGCAGGGGACGCCCGGGCAGACAAGGCCTCAAAAACCTTGCCTGTTACGGGAAAGCCTGCACTGTGTCAGGAAACCCCGCGCTTTCAAGCGCGCAAGCGCGGGTTGTTTAGCATCAGCGATGAACGGATATGAATAATTTATTCATAAATTCTTCATCTTACCTGTTCCTTCTTAACAGTCTTTTCCGCCGCTTTCTGCCGGATGCCGGGACCGGCGAGCTCGCTGACGCCGCCCGCCTTGCGGCGTACTTCAATACGTACCGGAATACGCTCGCGGATCTGACTGATGTGAGAGATCACGCCGATCAGTTTTCCCTGACTGCGAAGCCCCGAGAGCATCCCGAGTGCCGTGTTGAGGGCGTCTTCGTCAAGCGTGCCGAAGCCCTCGTCCAAAAAGAGCGAATCCACCCGGATTGAGCTTCCGGTCATACGCGAAAGGCCGAGCGCGAGTGCGAGACTGACAATGAAGGATTCGCCGCCCGAAAGGTTTTTGGCCGAGCGCACGGTACCCGCCTGCCAGTTGTCGATCACGTCAAGCGTGAGAGGCTGAGCCTGGTTTCGTACCAAGAGGTAGCGGTCGGTGAGTTCAGACAGCGACTGATTGGCGTTGGCGATCAGCCGCTCAAAGGTAATGCCCTGCACAAACTCGCGGTAGCGTTTGCCGTCATGCGACCCGATGAGCGCATTAAGCGTTGACCAGGTTTTGCAGACAGCTTCCTGACGCCGTATCTCTTCGGCAATCTGCCCCGCGGTTTTGCGCCGCTCATCGTCCGCGGCGAGCTGCTGGCTGAGTTCTCCGGTGCGCAGGGTGTTGGCGCGGATGCGGGCGGCGGCCTCTGCAGCCTGCTGCCGCACACGCTCTTCGGTGTCATCCCGCATGGTTTGGTTTTTGAGTTCCTGGGTTTTTGCTGTTTTCTCCCGCAAAAGCGCCGTGAGTTCGATGACAGACTGTTCGGCAGCGGCAATCTTGACTTCAAGCGCCTGCGCTGCTGTGTCGGTCATGAGGTGAGAAGCCCAGGCCGCTTCGTTTTCAAACCCTTTTTCAGCAAGAAGCGCTGTCCAGGCCGCTTCCGTCTGACTGAGAAGACTCTGAGCTTTGGTAAGAAACTCAACAGAGGACTTGAGTTCCGTCTGCGTGCGGGTCACTTCGGCGTCAGCTGTTTTTGCGGCAGTCTCTGCGGCGGCGAGCGCTTTTTGTGCCGCATCGCGCGCCGTGACGGCCGTTTTTTCCGCGGTGTCGGGATTTTGCGCGCCGAAAAGCTCTCGGCGCCGGGACTGAATCCGGGCGAGTTCTTCTGTGTGGGTTTTGAGTTCGGATGAAGCTCTCGCAGCCATCTGTGATTTTGCGGTTAAAAGCGTCTTTTTGCCGTTTTCTTCAGCCGTGGTCTTATCGCAGTGCGCCTGCAGGTCCGTCTGATCTTTTTTGGCTTTTTCGTAGCGCAGTGACGCCTCTTTAAGGCGTTTGTAAAGCGCATCAGAGTTTTGAGCCGACACCGTGTCTTCAGCGTAGGGTGCGGTGAGTTTCCGGTAGGCGCTGAGGGCAGCCGTGAGCGTCAGGTCCGAATCTGAGACGCGTTTGCGGGCTTCGGCAAGCGTCTTTTGAGCAGCATCATTTTGTGCTTTGAGGGAGGCTTCCTGTGCGGTGAGGGCATTGTTCTTTTCCTCAAGTTTTGCGTAACTTTCCCGCAGACGCATGAGATCAGCGGAGACCGAGCGGATGTCGGTCAGACGCTTAAGACCGGCGGTCTGCTGCGCTATGAGTTCCGTAATCCGGCGGTTTACCGTATCGGCTGACGGCACTTCGGAAAACCCGCAGAGCGCTGATTGTCCGGTAAGGGCTGTCAGGCACTTGTTGCCGGCGGTGTCAGCTTCTGCGAGGCGCTTATCAAGTTCCGTGCACTGTGCTTCAAGCCGCGCGTAAGACAGGCGGCTTTCGTCCAGCGTTGTTTTGAGTTTTGCTTCCCGGGTTTTCTGGTCCTTTAACTGAGCCGAGATGCCCGCGGTATCCGCTTCCGGACTTTCGTGCGCCCAGGGGTGATGCGTCGCACCGCACAGGGGACAGGGGTGACCCTCGGTGAGTTTGGTGCGCTCAACCTTAAGCCGCGCCACAAGGTCCAGGGCGGCGAGTTGCCCTTCAAGCGCCGTGACGGCCGTCTCCACGGCTTTAAGTGCTTCTTCCGTTGCCGTGACGCTCGTGCGGGTTTGAGCAAGAAGTCGGGCTTTTTCCTCCTTTTCCTTCTGAAGACGCGCCTGCGTTTCCCGGCTTTCACTGAGGGCGGCGAGAAGTTCCGGAAGGCGCTTTAAATTGCCGAGGACTTTTTCGCCCGCGGTCACCTCAGAGTGCAGGGTCTCTTCTGTTTTTCCGTCAAGAAGCTTGGTGAGCCGCTCCCGCGTTTCAAGCCCTGTTTTTTTGAGTGCTTCTTTCTTCTTTTTAGCCTCTTCAGCCTGAGGAAGAACGGCCTTATAGGCTTTGTTTGCCTCTTCGGCAGTTGTCTTCGCGGCTTGTGCTTCAGCCGCCGCTTTTTGCTGATCAGCGGTTGCCGTGATCACGGACTGCAGTGCGGCCGATAGCCCGGGAAGCGCTTCCGTGAGCCCTGCCAACGCGGCGTTTTCCCTGACAAAGCGTGAGGCTGCGGCAAGATCGGCCTGTGTCTTTGTGACCGTTGCCTGCAGTGTCTGGATTTCCCGGGTGATGGTTTCCGTTTCGTTTTTGAGCAGCGTTTCCCGCTTTCTGAGTTCTTCCGTTTCGGCTGTGAGTTTTACCGCGGACTGATCGAGTGTCTTCACTTCCGGAATGACGGCCAGGAGCCTTTCGTAGTCACTCTGAGCCTTGAGCGCACGGTCTTTCGCGGCGGTGAGGTCCGAGCGGGCTTTGTCTGCCTGCGTCTGCGCCGTGCGTGCCGCGTCCTGAGCGGCCTTGGCGCGGGTGTCAGCGTTCCTGACGGACTGACGGGCTTCTGCGGCACGGCGGGCATCGGCTGTTAAAGGAGCGGCTGCGCGGTGCGCTGCGAGTTTTTCGCGTTCCGGGTTTAAAAGCGTGTTCTCAGCCCGTGCTTTTTCCTGCCGGACGCGGATTTCGGTGAGTTCAGTTTCGGCTTTGTGAAGCGCGTCGTAGCGGACGATCACAGCTTCAAGCCGCTTGCGCTCAACGTCAGCCGCAGCACTTTCTTTGGCACAGGCCTCTTTTTGTGCGGCAAGTTCAGTGCGCGCTTCATCGGTCAGAAGCCCCACGGCGTTGTGCCGTTCCTCAAGGTCGGCAAGAGCCTTCATTTGAGCCGCGGCCTTTTGCTGCACTTCAATGGAAATCCGGCTGTAGATTTCGGTGCCGGTCAGTTGCTCAAGCGTTGCGGCACGCACGTCAGCGTCGGCCTTTAAAAACGCCGCAAAATCGCCCTGCGCCAAAAGCACGCAGCGCGTGAACTGGTCGTAGTCCATGCCGGTGAGTTCAACGATCTTTGCGTCAACCACCGCTTTTTTCTCGGCCGCGAGCACTTCCCAGGTGCCGGGCGCCGTTTCCCGCGAGAGGCGCTTTGTGTAGTCCTGAAGGGCCCCCTCGGGTTTGCCGTGCGCGCGGTTTTGGTGCCATTCGGCGCGGTAGCGCCCCGAACCCGTGGAAAAGATCACTTCCGCAGAGGCAACGCCGCAGCCGCGGGTCATGATCTCGTTTTCGGACTTATTGACCTTGTCAAGCCGCGGTGTTCTTCCGTAAAGCGCAAGCGCTGCGGCATCGAGAATCGTCGACTTTCCCGCCCCAGTGGGACCGGTAATCGCAAAAATGCCTTCGGCACCGTACACGGGATCGGTGAGATCGATTTCCCAGGCGCCCGCAAGGGAATTGAGGTTGGTGAGGCGGATTACTTCAATGCGCATGATTGTCTCCGGCGGGAACGTCGTTTTGTGCGAGCGTTTCCAAAATGCTGCGGTAGGCCGTGCGCAGCGCCTCTTTTTCGGTTTCAGCCACAGACTTTTGCTTTAAAAGCAGTTCAAAGATTTCTTCGGGCGTGAGATCGGCAATGCTTTTGGCGGTGTCCTGGCCGGAAAGTACGGCCCGGACGTAGCCGCGGTCAGAAACACGCAGGATTTTGACGCAGGACTTTTCGGTCACGTCACGGCAGAGTTTTTCAAGGCCGGTGAGCGGCGTATCTCCCGTGTGAATGACTTCAGCCAAGACCGGCGTTTTTTCCTGCGCGAGCTTTGCGAGCCCCTCAGAGATTGCGGCTTCGTCGCCCTCAATGTGCGCGAGCTGGTCAAAGGCGGGAACGTCGATTTCTTCAACGGCGGGCGTTTTGCCGTTAAAGGTGACAAGGTTTACACAGTGGCGGCCGGCGGCCTCGGAAAAGTCAAGCGCCATCGGTGACCCGCAGTAACGGTGCGCGGGGTTGCCGGCTACGGTCTGCGGCCGGTGCAGGTGGCCTAGCGCCACATAGTCGGCTTCAGGGGGAAAGACGCTGTCCGGGACGTCGCCGAGGCTTCCTACATATAGCTCCCGTTCGCTCGTGCCGGTCTTGCCGCCGCGGGCAAAAAGATGCCCCGTGACGATAAGGGGGAGGCTCTCTTCGAGAGCTGGGTAAAGGCGCAGTGCAGCGTCCTTACTTTTGCGGTAGTGACCTGCGACGCTTTCAGTAATCCGCTCGGTGCGGTTGGTGAGTGTGTCGGCATCCGTGAGCGTATGCAGATCGCTTTCACGCAAAAATGGAACGGCGCAGACAACGGCTTCGGTTGCACCTTTACTGTCAGTCACTGCAACGACCGAGTCTTCGGGGTTTTCCGCAGCACGCCCGATCACGCGGATATTTAAGGCGTTTAAAAGTGCGCCCGGCGCGTCAAGAAAGAGCGCGGAATCGTGGTTACCCGAAACAATGATGACGTTGCGGCAGGCCGTGCGGGTGCGCAGTGCCGCCAGGAATTCGTAGTACTGGTTCTGGGCTGAAATCGGGGGCATCGCCGAATCGAAGATGTCGCCTGCGATCAGAAGCGTGTCGATTGCGCGGGCATCAATGAGCTCAAGCAGCCAGTCAAGAAAGGCCTTAAAGGCCGCATCGCGCCGCTCGCCGCAAAGCGTTCTGCCCAGATGCCAGTCGGAGGTGTGAAGTAACCGCATAAAAGAGAAAAGCCCCAAAAGTTGTGAGAGGATTATTTCAGGTAGCCGCGGGCTTTGTATGGTTGCGCATGAGTGCCGTGGGTGTGGCGCCGAAAAGGCGCCTGAACGCGGCCGTAAAGACGCAGGGGTCCGAAAATCCGAGACGCAGCGCCGTCTGTTTGACCGTGAGTCCCTGCGCGAGCAGTTCCATTGACAGCGTGAGCCGCGCGCGGTGCCGCCAGTCCCGAAATGTCATGCCGGTGTCTGTTTGAAAGTGCCGCGAAAATGTGACGGGCGTCATGTTGAGTGCGGCTGCAAACTGCTCCAGGGGTGTGTTCCAGAGGCCTTTGGAGAGAATCATTTCCGCCGTGCGCCTCAGACCGGTTTCTGCCGGCAGTGCAAGATCAGCCGGCGTGACCGGTGCTTCCTGCACAAGCTGAAGAATCAGTGCCGGCATGAGGCCGTTGGTTTTGGTACTGAGGTTTTTAAGAAACAGTGTTCCCGTCAGCTCCCTGATGAGCGGCGTAATGGAGAGGGTACGCAACACACGCATGCGCTCCGGCGCTTTTGTAAAGTAGAGCGTACGCATCGCGGTTTCCGACAGAAAATGAATCGCGTGCGGCGTTCCCGCCGGAATCCAAAGTGCCTGGTTGGGCGTGATGATGCGGCGCACCGTACCGCTTTTTACAAGCATCACGCCCCTCATTGCGTAAAGAAGCTGTGCGTCAGCGTGTCGGTGTTCAGGACGCTTTTGTCCGAGCACGAAGTCACGGGAAAACCAGCGCCATCCTTCTGTTGCTTCTTTTGTTGATTCATCCATGTTAAATGCTGTTTGATCTATGTTCGGAGATCATACGATCACCGCATCAAAATCCTGATGCGGAGTCATTAATGTCTGTGGTTGTCCTGTTTGAGGCGGAATTTGTTCCGGGCGGCCGGGAGCGCTATCTCGCGCTTGCGCAAAAGCTCGCTGAGCGCGCCCGTGCAGCGGACGGTTTTATCAGCGCTGAGCGGTTTTCTTCGCTCACAGAATTTCCCGCAGGAAGCCCGGGGCTTGAGCCCCGGGAGGAATGCGGGCTTTCGAAATTTTTTTAATCTTGGCCCAAACGCAGCCAAACCATGCACATAGTTTTCGCTTAAGGTATATTCAGCCGCTATGAAATCGCGTACACCGTCCTTTGTCATCGAGCTGGGCCTGAAAATCGGAGAGGATCAGGAAAGTGCACTGGAGACCTACTTCTCCGATGCACGCCAGCTCTTCAATGCTGTTCTCGGAACGGCAAAGAAACGCGTGCGCGCCATGAAAAGCACTGAGGCATGGAAGCTGACGGCCGCGATGCCCAAGGGCAAAGACCGCAACAAGCGGTTTAAGGAAATTCAGAAGTCCGCCCACCTTTCCGAGTATGCCCTGCATGATGTCGTGAAAGAGCACCGAGCCAAGGGCGGCTTTACAAAGCGCATCGGCATCAACGAAGCGCAGAAAATTGCCACACGTGTCTGGCAGGGCATTGAGCGCTGGCTGCTTCATCAGGGAGGTCAGCCGCGGTTTAAGAGTGCTAAACGGGGCTTGCACAGCGTTGAGGGAAAATCAAACAAAACAGGGTTGCGTTGGAAGGCTAAGACGTGGACGCTCGAGGTTCTGGATCTGGTGATAAAGGCTGAAGCGCCGGATGCCTGGCAGAAAGAAGCTCTTCTTTCAGCAACAGATCCGTCCGGCTTTAAGCGTGTCAAATACTGCCGTCTTGTCCGGCGGATGATCCGCGGCCGTATGCGCTACTTTGTTCAGCTCATTGTCGAAGGCGTACCGCCCGTCAAGCACGTTTATGCTCCCAAGGATCTCAAGGTGGCTGTTGA
>NZ_LT635858.1:0-2017 GCF_900128485.1 Duodenibacillus massiliensis | reverse complement strand
GTCCCCGCAAAACTGCGCCCGAGTCAGCACGATCCCGAAACGGGAACGTACCGTAAGAAGGCTCTTTGGGAGAGAAGTCATCAGTTGGGAGACACGGACTGGTACATGGACCGCGACCTTGCGGCCGCCATGAACCTGTATTTTGCGGATCCCGCCACTGACAGCTACGATCTGAAGGCTGAGCAATCAGCGCTTGCGAGGCTCAAACAAGTCTCAGGGAACGTCGGATCAGTAGTGCAGTACAAACCAGCGAATCGGCAAGACGAAGCAGTCCTTCGCCGGAACCGACGGATCGAGCTGATGAAGCCCGTACCCGTAGAGCGGTTGCGTTTTAAATGTTCCTGTGGTGCAGGGGACGCCCGGGCAGACAAGGCCTCAAAAACCTTGCCTGTTACGGGAAAGCCTGCACCGTGTCAGGAAACCCCGCGCTTTCAAGCGCGGGTTGTTTAGTGTCCCCGGAAAGCTCTTGTCGAAATCGCTCTGGCGCGATGAGGCGGCGGTGGCCGCTTGGCATGCTGATGAAGTGCACCGACAGTGTCAGCGGGAGGGAAAGGACTGCTGCTTTTCCCGTTTTGAGATCACGGTTTTAAAGCCTGTGGAACATTTCGGAAAGGGTCTTGAAAAAGGGGAGGTGCATCATGACTGAAATGACGGTCAGAGCTCAGAAGGTCGCCGGCGGCATGTTGGCGCTCACGGCGTCAGCGCACTTTTTAAACGACATGATTCAGTCGGTGATTCCGGCTTCCATTAGATGTCATAGCGGCTGAATATACCTTAAGCGAAAACTATGTGCATGTTTGGCTGCGTTTGGGCCAAGATTAAAAAATTTCGAAAGCCCGCATTCCTCCCGGGGCTCAAGCCCCGGGCTTCCTGCGGGCAATTCTGTGATTTCCTCCGCCTTTTCGGCCATACTTGTCTGTGCGCTCGATTTAAAGCCCGGTAAAACCGGAATGGTTTCGGGACTTTTCTTCGGTTTAAGTTTCGGTTTGGGCGGTATTGCGGCCGCCGCTTTTGGGTGGCTTGCCGACGTGACGGATCTGAAAACGGTGTTTGTCATTGCGTCGTTCACGCCGCTTTTGGGCGCTGTTGCACTGTTTTTACCCAAAGAAGCCGGGCATGATGCAGCAGTGCAGATGCAAAGGAGCCGGTAATGACTGTTTATGTCAAAGAATTTCAGGTGCCCTGCGGCGTGCTTTTAATCGGCTCCTGCGAGGGAAACCTTGTGATGAGTGACTGGCGGGACGGATGGCACTGTGCGAGCGTGCAAAAGCGCCTTGAGCGGTACTTTAAGGGGCCTTTCGTTGAAGGGACAAGCCCTGTGATTGAGGAGGCTCAAAAGGAACTCGCTGAGTACTTTGAAGGTAAACGCCGAACGTTTGACCTGCCGCTGGCCTTTGCCGGAACCGACTTTCAGAAAAGTGTCTGGCAGGCGCTTCAGAAGATCGGGTACGGCGAGACGGTGAGTTACGGGGAACTTGCGCGCCGCATAGGGCGCCCAAAGGCCGTGCGGGCCGTGGGCGTTGCGGTCGGCGAAAACCCGTTTTCCATCATCGTTCCCTGCCACAGGATTGTGGGTGCTGACGGCAGCCTCACGGGCTACGGCGGAGGTTTTGAGGCAAAGAAGTTTCTTTTGGGTTTGGAATCAGGAGTCCATTAACATCAAAAGTTATGAGTGCTCCTGTTGTTTTTGGACTTGTGCAAAATTTTGCACAAGTCCTGTGGTTTGTCAGTAAAAAAAGGCTCTTCGTGCATAGTTGTGGGTAAAAAAATCAAGCAACTACACCNGAAGGCTCTTTGGGAGAGAAATCATCAGTTGGGAGACACGGACTGGTACATGGACCGCGACCTTGCGCAGCATAAAAGCACCATTGCCTTGAGATTTTCAACATTACGAAACCCGTAGGCTTTCCGAATAATCAGCTTGATATTGTTGTTGACGGCTTCGACGCTTTTTTTTTTAGTAGTGCAGTACAAACCAGCGAATCGGCAAGACGAAGCAGTCCTTCGCCGGAACCGA
>NZ_LT635857.1:32892-76858 GCF_900128485.1 Duodenibacillus massiliensis | reverse complement strand
GGCGAGCGCAGGCGCTCTGGGCTGCGGCTCCAGGCGGGCACGGGCGTTGCAGAAAGAAACGTAACGGCGTAGGGGGCGGAGAGGATTTTCGTGGTCATGGGTTTTCTCGATTCAGTTAAAAATGCAGTTCATAAAAAAACGCCGGCTTTTCTCGTGTGAGCCGGCGTTTGCAGGTGGTGTTGGTTGTTTGCGCTTTAAGTCTTGGGTTTCCTCACTTTTTGCGCGCACGACACCGGGCTCACGTGGATGGTCTGACACATACACATGGGCATACACATGAGGCGGGCGGTGATCGTGCTGGTGAAGTTCATGATGTTTGTTTTGTTTGCTTGGGTTAACAAAAAAGGCGCTTCGGAAGTTTTTCCGTAAGCGCCTTGCGGTTTGCTTTTCTTCGCGTTATGCGGTTTTTCGCAGACAACAGACGCTTACCGGTGTGCAGCAGCACATCGGGCACATACGCATCATGTTGTTCTTGGCGGAGAGCATTTGGTTAACAAAACCTTTTGAGTCAAATTCGGTGAAAGGCCGTTGCCTTTCGGTGACGGGCATTATGCACGGAGCTTTCGCCGGCTGTAAAGCGAATTCGAACGGCAAGGGCAGGGTGGAAGGTGACGGGGTCGTTCGCTGCTTTCAGAAATTTGCGGAGAAAAGTCTTTTAAGTTCAGCTGCCTTTCGTTCGACGGAAGCGCTTCGTGTAGTCACAACTGCCATCGCGCAATCAGGGTATGCGGCATGGTAATACGTCGTATGCGCAAAGCCGAATTCTTCGCAAAGGGCATTGTCCTGTGCGATAAGGACGGCACGCGGCTAAGAGACAGGTCCGGACATCACCGCGCTCAATGTCCGGCTTCCTCTTTATCGAAACGGCGCATCATGTCGGCGCCGGCAGTTTGCGTCTGCGCGGTTTCAAGCGGTTCAGGCTGAGTTGGTTGCGTCAGCCTGCGCATGACCGACAAGAAAAAAGGCCGCCCGGTATGAACGCCCGACAGCCTTTCTTTCGAAACCAATCCCGTTATTTTGTCCCGGTCGACCCAAAGCCCCCGGCCGCACGGCTTGACGCTTCAAAATCTTCGACGACATGAAACTGCGCCTGCACCACGGGCACGATCACAAGCTGCGCAATGCGCTCAAAGGGATTTAACACAAAGGGCTCGGCAGAGCGGTTCCAGAGGCTCACCATGAGTTCGCCCTGGTAGTCGGAGTCAATGAGCCCCACGAGGTTTCCGAGCACAATGCCCTTTTTGTGCCCGAGGCCGCTTCGCGGAAGGATCACCGCGGCGTAGCCGGGGTCGGCCAAGTGAATCGCAAGACCCGTGTGCACAAGGTACGTTTCCCCCGGGGCTAAGGTGCGGGGTTCATCAACCAGGGCTCTTAAATCAAGCCCTGCGGACCCCGGTGTTGCGTACTGAGGGAGCTGCGTGCGGATGCGGTCATCCAAAATTTTGAGATCGACTTTCATATCTATCTATCTTTTCTTGTTTCTGGCCTGGGCGGTGGTCACCACGCCGATAAAGACGAGGATCATACCTAAGGGGATGTTGTCGGAACGGTCAAAGGCAACGCCTGTGGCCATGAGAATGACGCCAGCGAGGGCAATCAAGGGCCCCGCAAGGCGGATGAGGGCAAAGGCCATGCGCACAACGGGTTCATTTTTAAGGTAGGGGTCATCGTCCGTGTCGGCGGGCACCGCGTCCCCCTGAAGAGGAGCGGGTTCAGCCGTGCTTCTCACGGTCACCATGCCGTTGTCTGCGGTGACGGACAAGGGGCTCAGACTCCCGATTTTGCCTTTTATGAGCTTATCGAGGTAGGCCACATAGTCGCCGTCGGGCGGCTCAAGACTGAAGGGATCACGCATGGTTTCCGTCCTTAAGGCTTGCCGCAATAAAGTCCGTGATGAGCTGCGCGGTTTCGTCTTTAGTCATGGTCGGAAGTTCTGTGACGCCGGTTTTTGTCACGAAGATCACGGTATTCTCGTTCTTGCCGAACACTGCCGGGGCGAGGTTGCCGACAATAAGGTCAGCGCCCTTCGTTACACATTTGGTCCGGGCATTGGCTTCTAAGTTTTCGGTTTCCGCGGCAAAGCCCACGGCAAAAAGCGTGGGCCGCGCTTTTTTAACGTCCGCGAGAATGTCAGAGTTTTTCACGAAGGTGAGGGTAAGCGACTCTTTTCCCGGCGTCTTTTTCATTTTCTGCGGAGCAACCTCTGCTGTCTTCCAGTCGCAGACCGCGGCAACGCCCGCAAAGATATCGGCGTCTTGGGTTTCTTTCAGCGCTGCCGTATGCATTTCGTCTGCCGTTTTGACGGAGATAACGCGCACACCCGCGGGCGCGGTTAATGCCGTGGGGCCTGAAATCAGTACTGTGTCGCATCCGGCCTGCATGAGGCTTCGCGCAAGCGCATAGCCCTGAAGGCCGGAACTACGGTTTGTGATCACCCGAACGGGATCAAGAGGCTCTTCGGTGGGGCCGGCCGTCACAACGGCTTTTTTGCCCGTAAGGGTTTTGGGGGCAAGCGCGGCGGCAGCCAGTTCCACAATATCTTCCGGCTCCATCATGCGCCCTGCGCCGGTTTCGCCGCAGGCAAGGTTTCCCGCCTGAGGTCCCCAGATCATGACGCCGTCATCAGCTAATACTTTGACGGAGCGCTGCACCGCGGGGTTTTCCCACATCCGTGTATTCATCGCCGGACAGACCGCGAGGGGCGCCGCACGCGCAATGATTGCGGTGCTCACAAGATTGTCGGCAATCCCGTGGGCGGCTTTACCGAGGATGTCGGCGGTCGCGGGCGCCACAATCATGAGGTCGCACGCCCCGTGCGTGGCCGCAAGGTGCGGCATATCGCGCGTGAGGTTTTCAATGCCCACGGCGTGGCCGCAGAGCGCTTCAAAGGTTAAGGGCGTCACAAAGTGCGCCGCCGCCTCAGTCATGATGATCCTCACATCGGCTCCGGCTTTTTTTAGGAGCCTGACGAGTTCACAGGACTTGTAGGCGGCAATACCGCCCGTGACGGCAAGCGTAACGGAGCGGTTTTTGAGTGTGGGATAAGCGGGCACGGCAGGCAAACGATCGAAAAGTTAGCTGATGACGGCATTGTAGCGGGACAAGGCGGGCGCTTTTCGGGCCGGTGACGGATAATTCAGTGCGGCTGGTAGCGGCGCTTCTGTTCCGGAATGCGGCTGCGTTTCTGTGATTAATTCCTGAAGGAGAAGCAATGAGTACGCCGTACATCATGGTTTTGGGCATCGGGGTCGGCTCGCTGATCCTTGCCTGGCTGTGCGGGTACTGGAAGAAAAATAGCCGGAAAGCCAGTCAGCGACGGACTTTTTGCCTGCGCTCCGGACAAATCGCATCATCCTCAGTGATCGTGCCGACATGCCTCGTCGCAGCCCGCGCCCTTTCCACGACGCCCTAAAAGAATTCCGGGTGCTGCATGTAGTACTGGAGCTGCTCCCAGTCGCGTTGGGAGAAATCAAGCACCACATTTCCGGACGGTGTCTGCAGGGATGCGTAGGTGCCGGGCCGTTTGTTTTCTTTTTTCTGCATTGCTGATTCCTTGTTTCCATGCGGGTTCCGGCTTACTGAGCCTGCCGCATTGCGTTGTCTGGGATTGACCGGAGGAGATCTCTGATCCACGCCGGTGCGCCTTCAAGGACTTTCACGCTTTTGCTGTCGCTTCGGGCTCCCAATGCAAATTGATGCCCCGAGTTGTCAACGACCCAGGCGCGGTCGCTTAAGGCAAGTGCCGGCGTAAACAACACCCCGTCTGAAGACGGGGGCTTTATTGTAACCGCATCACACGGCCCAACATAAGGCTGGTTTACATCAGCCCCTGTGCTGACAGCTGTTGGCACAGACCCTGCAGGTTGCGGCTCGCATTCAAGTCGCTGTGCGCAAGGTGACCACATTGGCTGCAGCGGAACCCGTGCTTATGGCGTTTGCCTGGTGCCCCGCACTGTGAGCATGTCTGGCTTGTATAGCGCGGATCCAGGAAAACACACCGGATTCCAGCGGTTGCCGCTTTGTAAACAATCATCTCCTGCAACTCACGGAAAGACCAGCGGTGCAGTCGGCTTCTGATGCGTTTCCCGGCCTTGATGTGATCCCGGATATGCGTCAGGTCTTCCAGGGCGATTAACTTGATACCCCGCTTTACGGCTTCCTGCACAATCTCTTTGCTTACAACGTTATTGACATGCGTCACATGGCGTCTTTCTCGGCCTGAGGCTTTTTTCAGGTGCTGTCCGGCACTCTGAGAGCCGTTGCGCTGAAGACGCTTTCTCTGACTTCAGTCAGGGGTAGTTGACTTCTTCGCGGACTTAAATTCCGCAACGACAATGAGAAAGGCCCCGAGGCAGATTGCGATATCGGCCACATTAAACGCGGGCCAGTGCCAGCCGGCAAGATGAAAGTCGAGAAAATCGACGACGCTTCCCAAAACCACGCGGTCAATGGCGTTACCCACGGCGCCCGAGAGAATGAGAACGGAGGCCCACTGAAAGAAGCGGTTGGCGGTGCGCTTCATGGTAATAAGCGCAATCACCGCAACGACAGAGGCCATCGTCACGAAAAACGCGGTCTGCCAGCCGCCCGCGTCGCTTAAAAAAGAGAAGGCTGCGCCGGTGTTTCGGACGTGGCAGAGATTAAAAAAGGGGAGAACGCGGATAAATTCTCCCTCAAAAAAGGCCGCCTGAATCCAGGCTTTTGTCGCCTGATCAAGAATGAGAAAAACGACGGCCGCAGCCGCAAGAAGGCCAAACCGCCCCCACGAAACTGCGGGGGGATTTGACGGATTCTGACGGTCTGCGGCCTGCATGGCGCGTTAAGCGTAAAGACGCTTTTCGCCGGCACCGAAGAGGTTGACGCGGCACCTCGGGCAAAGGCCCGGATGTTCGGCGTCTTCGGTGGTGCCGTCAACGTAGTGCCAGCAGCGGATGCACTTGGTGCGCGGGCTCGGGGTCACGGTGACCGTGAGTTCCGCGTCGTCCTTTTCGGCCTTCCGGAGTTCACACTTTGAGGTCATCATCACAAAGCGGAGTTCTTCGCCCAAAGAGGCAAGGTACTGCCAGTCGCTTCCGGAGGCCGTAATGATGGCGTCCGCGGCAAGGCTCGAACCGATCTTGCCTTCGGCGCGCAGGGTCTCGATTTCTTTCAAAACCTTGGCGCGTGCTGAACGCACCGCCTCCCACTTTGCGAGAAGCTCGGGGGCGTTGGCGACTTCGGGCACCATGTGATTGGTTTCCGTGAAGATCGTGCCGCTTTCGTTGGGCGAAAACACGGCAAAGGCTTCTTCGGCGGTAAAGGACAGAATCGGCGCCATGAGACGCAGAAGCGTTGCCGTGATGTGCCAGAGCGCGGTCTGCGCGGAACGCCTCGGAAGGCCATCGGCCTTTGTCGTGTAGAGGCGGTCCTTCAAAACATCGAGATAGAACCCGCCCAGGTCTTCCGTGGCAAAGCTCATCAAGAGGGAGGTCACCAGATGGAACTGGTACGTCTGCTCAAGTTCGAGGATTCTGTCCTGCAGGGCGTCGACGCGTGCCAGGGCCCAGCGGTCAAGCTCAAGCATCTCACTGACCGGAACGGCGTCTTTTTTGGGATCAAAGTCGCTCGTGTTGGCAAGGAGGAACCTGAGCGTATTGCGGATACGGCGGTAGCTGTCTACAACGCGCGCGATGATGGAGGACCCGATTCTGAGTTCGCTCGTGTAGTCGGTGCTTGCCACCCACAGACGGCAGATTTCAGCACCGTACTTGTTGCAGATTTCCTGCGGGCTCACGGTATTGCCGCGGCTCTTGCTCATCTTTTCGCCGTTTTCGTCCACAAGGAACCCGTGGGTGAGAAGGGCGTCGTAGGGCGGACGGCCGTCCAGCATCGTGCCGATGAGAAGCGACGAGTGGAACCAGCCGCGGTGTTGGTCGCTGCCTTCAAGGTAGAGGTCTGCCGGGAACTTGTTCAAATCATCCTTGTGGCTGCCGCGCATCACGGTAAAGTGCGTGGAGCCGGAATCAAACCAAACGTCGAGAATGTCACTCGTCTTTACGTACTGGCTGACTTCGTCGGCCGCGAGGAACTCTTCGGGCTTGGCCTTCACCCAGGCTTCAATGCCTTCTTTTTCGACGCGCTTGGCGACTTCTTCCATGATTTCAAGAGTCTTGGGGTGCAGTTCACCCGTGGCCTTATTCATGAAGAAGGGAAGCGGCACACCCCAGTTGCGCTGACGGGAAATACACCAGTCGGGGCGGTTCTCGATCATGGCGTGCAGGCGGTTATAGCCCCAGCTCGGGAAAAACTTCGTGCTGTCAACGCCCTTAAGCGCGGCTTCACGCAGAGTCTGCGCGGAGGCCGGTTCCCCGAGAACGCCCTTGGTGTCCGCATCGGGCTTATCCATTCTCACAAACCACTGGGCCGTGGCGCGGTAGATCAACGGGGTCTTATGACGCCAGCAGTGCATGTAGCTGTGGTTCATCTTGCCCACGGCGTAAAGAGCGCCCGCGACACGCAGGGTGTCAACGATCTTAGGCTGCGCCTTCCAGATGAAAAGTCCTCCGAAAAGCGGGAGCCAGTCGGCGTAGACGCCGTTACCCTGCACGGGATTAAGGATCTCATCGTTGGTCATTCCGTGCTTTTTGCAGCTCACAAAGTCATCCACACCGTAGGCCGGTGCCGAGTGCACGATACCCGTGCCGGATGCGGCTTCAACGTAGTCTGCGAGATACACGGGCGAAAAACGCTTATAGCCCGGGTCGATATCGTACAGGGGATGGCAGAACCTGACACCCTCAAACTTTTCGCCCTTGGCGGTCGCAACAATCGTCCCGGTCTTTCCGTAGCGCTTTAAGGCGGCTTCGGTGAGGCCTTTGCCAAGGATAAGGTAACGGTCGCCGCAGTCAACGAGCGCATACTCCAGTTCGGGGTGCATGTTAAGCGCCTGGTTCGCGGGAATCGTCCACGGGGTCGTGGTCCAGATCACCGTATAGCAGGGCTTCTCAATCTTGTGCGCAAAGGCTTCTTCAACGCGCGGCTTATCTTCCTCGGAAAGCTTAAAGCCGATATCGATTTCGTAGCTTTCGGCGTCCTTATATTCGACTTCAGCTTCAGCCAAAGCCGACTGGCAGTCAAAGCACCAGTTCACGGGTTTGAGACCGCGGT
Organism: Duodenibacillus massiliensis; assembly: GCF_900128485.1. GTDB lineage: Bacteria > Pseudomonadota > Gammaproteobacteria > Burkholderiales > Burkholderiaceae_F > Duodenibacillus > Duodenibacillus massiliensis. The sequence continues at coordinate 69,712 of NZ_LT635857.1, read as the reverse complement.
AGACGTAGCCCTTTTCCATGATTTTGGCGAGAGCCCGGATTTCAGCCGCTTCCGTTGCGGGCCGCATCGTGAGATACGGATTTTCCCAGTCAGCCAAAACGCCCAGGCGCTTAAAGCCCGCTTTCTGGTGCTCAACCTGTTCGGCCGCGTAGGCGCGGGCCTTGGCGATCACTTCTTCCTTAGGCAGGCCCTTGCCGTACTTTTTCTCAATCTGGATTTCAATCGGCATGCCGTGGCAGTCCCAGCCCGGGACGTAGGGCACATCGTAGCCGGCAAAGAGCTTCGTCTTATTGATGATGTCCTTCAAAATCTTATTTAAGGCGTGGCCCATGTGAATGTCGCCGTTGGCGTACGGGGGGCCGTCGTGCAGAATGAACTTGCGCGCGCCTTTGCGGGCCTTGCGGATGGTCTGATACACACCGCGCTTTTCCCAGTCGGCGACCCAGCCGGGTTCGCGCTTGGCGAGGTCTCCCCGCATCGGAAAGGGTGTGTCAGGCAGATTCAGAGGATATTTTTTCGATGCTGCGTCAGCACCTTTGTCGGCTTTTGCCATGTGTTTCTCCAGGCCCCCTCGGGCTCTTCCGGATTGACAGTAAAACTTCAGGCGTAAAAGCATTACGCGCCGAAGCGGTGAATTTGAGAGTGTATTTCATCGGGGCGGTACTTTGCCATAGGCAAAAGCGCCCAGTTTGACGTTCAGGCTTCGACTTTGACGCCCAGAATTGCTTTGGCGCGCTCGCAGTCGGCAGAAATGGCGGCCGTGAGTTCCGGAAGGCCCGAAAACTTCTTTTCGTCTCTGAGTTTTTCAACGAACTCCACCTCGATGAGCTTACCGTAGGCGTTGCCCGTCCAGTTAAAGACGTGGGTTTCAAGAAGCCACCGGCCGTCGCTGACCACGGTCGGTTTGTTGCCGATACTCGCCACCCCCGGCCAGACGGAGCCGATCGCGTCAAGGCCCTTTACCCGCACCGCGTAAATGCCGTGCAGCGCCGGATGCGTTTTACTGCCCGGGGGGACGGCAAACATGTTGAGCGTGGGGAACCCCAGCTGCCTGCCGAGCGCCGCACCGTGCACCACGCGCCCGGTCATCGCGACGGCTCGCCCGAGCATCTCGGCTGCTTCATGGAGGTCTCCCAAGGCAAGCGCCGCGCGGATTCTGGAACTTGAAATCCTCTCCTGCCCGTGAAAAAGAAGGGGCGTCTTAAAGGTTTCAAAGTGATAGTGTTGCCCCAATTCTTCAAGCGTAGCGAAGTTGCCGCTGCGTCCGGCGCCGAACGTGAAGTTTTCCCCGACGCTCACCCAGCGGCACGCGAGGCCCTCGGCGAGAATGTCGCGGGCAAATTCTGCGGGCGCCATTTTGGCCATCGCCTCGTTAAAGGGCATCACAAAGACGCGCTGAATGCCGCAGGCAACGATGTTCGCGAGCTTATCCCGCAGGGTTGAGATGCGGGGGAGGTCGGTCTCGCCGAAAAACTCACGGGGGTGGGGCTCAAAGGTAAGCACCGCGGGCATAAGGCCTCGCGCGGCCGCAGCCTGTCTGACTTCAGCCAGAAGCGCCTGATGCCCTCTGTGAACGCCGTCAAAGTTGCCGATGGCCACCGCGCAGTCCATGCGCGTAAACGGGCTCGGAAGTCCCCGGATGATGTGCAGCATATGGTTTGTGTGTTGCAAAGCCCGCGGGCTTTGCGCGAATAGAATCGGATGGGCAATTATATGGGGAGGGCGCTAAACGCAGAAACCGCCCGCGGGAGGAAGGGCCGGCGGGCGGTTTGTGATTTGGGGAAAAGTCCCGGGTCTTAGTCTTCGATGCCGATCATGACGTTGGTGGCCTTAATGATCGCGTAGGCCTTGCCGCCCACCTTAAGGCCAAGGTTTTTCGCAGAAGTCGTCGTGATGGAGGAGACGATCTTTTCGCCGGCGGCAGTTTCGATCATGACTTCGGTGGAAACCGGGCCTTCCTTGACTTCAAGGCCCAGCAACCGCCCGCTTGCCGCCCTTTTTCCGCCGGATCGGGCTGATGAAGTCTTTGGGCAATGCGCTGCCTTTGATTGCCGGTGTTGCAGGGACTGGCACCTGGGAGAACCGGTTTTGCGGGAGATGTCTGACCGCACCGTCATTGCGGTACCGCGCAGGCCGTTTGCAACCGATGCCTACGGAGCCCTGCCGCATACATTGACCGCTTCTGATCCTGAGGTTCCCGATCCGCTCAGGGAAAAGCTCATGGCCTGTCTCAGAGACACGCCGCAGGCGACGCAGTCTGAGGCAGCCAAATCCCTGGGGGCTTGCGTCATTACCGTTAAGCGCCTTTTTGCCGGCCTGCAGAAAGAGAAAAGCGCCTGCGCCGCATCGGCAACAACCGCCGCGGCCTCTGGCAGGTACTTTAAAGCCCCGTCCGCCTTGGGCAGGGCCTGACGCGGGTTGTTAGAATGCCCGCAGTGCGGCCCCAAAATCAGGCAAAGTGCCGCACGGGCTCAGGGTTTCGCTCTGAGTCAGCCCATGCTTTGCCGGCCATTAGACCGAGAACCCGATGCATAAGATCCTAGCTTCCCTTTGTGCCGCCGCCCTTGCGGCCTTTACCGGTGTTGCCGCTCAGGCTGAAATCCCCGCGCAGACAATACGCCTGGCGCACACCGCGGCGGTTTCCCACGCGCACCATGAAGCCGCGCAGCTTTTTGCCAAAAATGTCTCTGACAGAACGAAGGGGAAAGTGAAGGTTGAGGTGTATCCCGCAGGCGAACTCGGAGACCAGCCGGCTTTGGCTGAGCAGGTGACCTTAGGCGCCATGGACATGGCCGTGGTGAGTCTAGGCAACATGGCGATGTACGATAAGAAACTTAACGCCATGACGGCGCCCTTTCTTTTTACCGATTACGACCACGCCCACCGCACGATTGACGCGTTTGTGATGGACTGGATGAATGCGGGCCTCTCGCAGCATGACGCCGTGGGCCTTGCCATGTTTGACTACGGCTTCCGGCAGACGACAACCAAGGGCGTGCCGATTAACTCCGCAGACGACTTAAAGGGCCTCAAGATCCGCGTGCCGCCTTCAACGGGCCTTCTTGCGGCCTTTGACGCCCTGGGCGCCAACACCCAGCGCATTGCGTACTCAGAGCTCTACACCTCCTTAAAGCAGGGCGTGGTGACGGGCGAAGAAAACCCGGTTTTCACAATCCTTGCGGATTCCCTCTATGAAACGCAGGATGAGTTGGCGCTCACAAACCACTACTTTGACTGCCAGGTGCTTTTGATCAACAAGATGCTCTTTGACGGCATGCCCGAGGAACTGCAGACGATTCTGAAGGAAGAGGCCGTCAACGCCCAAAACCTCACCCGCGAAAAAATCAGTCACGGGGAAGCCGCTGTCATTGAAGAGCTTAAAAAGAAGGGGATGCATGTGACGAACCCCGACCGTGCGTCTTTCGTAAAGAAAATGCAGCCCGCCTACGAAAAGGTGGGAGCCTTGGCGGGCACGAAAGAAATGAAGAATCTTCTTGATGCGGTTGCAAAAGCAAAGACCGCAAAATAAGAGGGTGGCTGCGTCATGGTGATGTTTGTCATCTTCGCCTCGGTGCTCGTTCTGATGCTTTTGGGCGTCACAACGGCCGTGACGATGGGCTTTGCCTCCGCGGCAACGTTTTTACTTGCGGGCGGGGACATGGCGCGGCTTTTTCTTGTGCCGCAGCGCATGTTTGCGCAGGTCTCAGGCATCACCCTCATGTCAATCCCGTTTTTCCTTCTCATGGGTAACCTCATGACCGAAGGCGGGGTGAGTAAAAGCCTTTTTGCCTTCGGACGCGTCAGCCTCGGGCACCGCTGGGGAGGGCTCTCCAACGCCGCGATTGCCGCCTGCATCGTGATGGCCGCGATGTCAGGCTCCGCCGCCGCGTGCGCCGCAGGGATCGGCATGATTGCCGTTGCGGAAATGAAAAAGTCCGGCTACGGGGAAGCCTTTTCCTGTGCAACGATTGCGGCAGGCGGCGCCTTGGGGCCCATCATTCCCCCGAGCATCACATTGATTCTTTACGCCGGGCTCACGCAGACGAGCGTCAACGCCCTTTTTGCCGCGGGCGCCGTGCCCGGGCTCATCATCGGGTTTGCCTTCATGCTGTGGTCCTCGTGCGTCTGCCGCATGAAGGGCTACGCCAAAACGCAAGCCGCCCCCTGGCGCGAGCGCTGGTACGCCTTTAAGGAAGCGTTTTTTGCGCTTTTAACGCCCGTTATCGTGACCGGCGGTATGTTTGCGGGGCTTTTTACCGCGACCGAAGCTGCGGCGGTCGCCTCCTTTTACGTGATGATTCTGGGGTTCTTTGTCTTTAAGACCCTCAAGGTCAAAGACCTTCCGAAAATCTTTTGGGCGACGGCCGAGCAGACCGCGAAAGTCATGTTTGTGATCGCGACGGCGGGCTTCTTCCAGTACGTTCTTCTTTATACCCGGATTCCCCAGGAAGCGATTGCCTTTATTTCGACGAGCTTCACTTCCATCGTTCCGGTGCTTCTCATCATCATTGCGCTTCTTGTGATCATGGGCTGCTTTATGGAAGGCACCGCGATCCTCCTGATTACCGTGCCGATTTTTGTACCCCTGGCAAAGGCCTTTGGGTTTGACGTGGTGCAGCTCGGAATCGTGATGTGTATTTCGCTTGCGGTGGGCGTTCTGACGCCGCCCGTGGGGCTGAATCTTTATGTGATGGCCTCGATCTCAGGCGTGAAGGTCATGGCGATTGCCAGAGAGGCCCTGGGTTATGTGCTCATCATGATTCTCGGGGCGGCAGCGGTCGCCTTTATCCCCGAATTGTCGCTGGGCCTTGCGCGCCTCGTGCCGTAGGAGTAGGGAAGATGCAGACTTTGCTCGTATGGCTTAAGAAACTCGATCACGCGGTAAGCGTCACAACGCGCACGATCTGTATCGTGGCTTTGGCCGCGATCTTTGTGATGTTTCTTTTAAACGTCTTCGTGCGGTTTGTGCCGGTTTATAACTTCACGCAGACCGATGACTGGATTCAGTTGTGCCTCGTGTGGATGATTTTCCTGGGCGCCCAGGAACTCGTGCGCACCCGCAGTCACTTTGTGGTGGACGTTTTAACGGAACGGATGGCGGGCACGCAGACCGGGCGTTTTGTGAGGATTCTCGTCTGTCTCATTGAGTGCGTCACCTATGCCGCGGTGTGCTGGTACGGGATTGTCTGGGTGATGCGCGCGCAGGCTTACATGCAGTCCATCCCGTGGCTTCAGATGCGCTGGGCCTATGCCGCGGTTCCGGTGAGCGCCTTTTTTATGACGGTCTACGGGATCCGCGACCTGATTCTTTCGGTGCGAAACTTCGTGCGCGGGCGCGAGGACATCGAAGTACTGGAAAAAGGATTCTGACAAAGATGACGCGCAGTTTCTGGACTTTTGAAGCGTTCCTGGCGGTGGCGGGCGTTTTGGCCGGCCTCATTTTTCACTGCATTTTTAAGTTTTATGTGAACCCCCAGATGCAGGATATCAACTGGACCTGGATGGGGTTTATCACTTTCACGATGGTGATTGCGGGTTTCCCCGCCTGGCTTGCTGCGAAGAAAACCTCGTGGCTGCGGCTTACGGTTTTTACCAACGTCTTTAATTTTGTGCTGCTTGCGCTTGTGCCCCTGTGGTACATTGCTTTCGGTAGCGACGGGATGGAGAAGACGCTCGCCTGGTACTTTTCCGCGGCCTGGGCTTTGTCGGGGGTTCTTCCGGCGATTTTTGCCTGTGCGGCGTTCGGGACCACGGTGGGCCGGGGCGTCTTTACGGGCGGCCGAAACTAGGCTGTTATTTTTCCAAACGGGCTTGAAAGTCATCAGCTGCTTTCGTGCGGCGATGACCTTCGGGTCAGATTCCGGTGTTTCGAGGACTTTAACCTGAATTTTGCATGAGCGCTGAAAAAACAGCGCTCTTTTCATGTCTTAAATTCTGATTTTAATAAAGAAAAAAATGTCTTTTTGTTAATATTTTTTCTACCACAAAAAATCAAAAATAAAAGACCTTTCCATGAATTCTGCTCGAACAGCAACAACTGATGGGTTCGGCCGCAGCGTGCAGATCACCAACGGGCGGTTTGTCGCCACCATGATGACGGGGCTGCTGCCCGTCGCCGATATGGTCTCCCGGATTCAGCTTTTGGCCCCCTTTGAGCAGGCGTTGGAGCAGACACACAAGCCGAAAGACCGCAGTCTGTATTCCGCCGGTGCTATGTTTCGGCAGCGTGTTTTCGCACATATCTGCGGATTTGAGGATTTGGCTGACCACGACGTCATTACAGAAGACGAAGGCTTTCTTTCCGCACTCGGGGTTAATGATGCTGCAGACAGCTCAACCCTCTGCAGATTTGAAAACACAATAACCCGACACGATCTTGATCGCCTCAACTGCTGTTTTTTGGACGCACAGCTTCGGGCCAACCGAAAGCATCGCATCTTTCTCATGGCCGGGGCCAGGAAGACTCCGGTAATGATCATTGATGATACCTCTTTTGTGGTATTTATGTGAACGGTCGCTTTGTGTTTGAAAATGAGAAAAACGTCTCGGAAGCAGACGAATGGACTGCAAAGGCGAGGGAAGAGGGCTGCGGCAGTAGAGAAGAAGGGAAAGAGGCGCGCTCCGGGAAGGATGCGCGCCTCTTGACGGGCGGATTGTCGGGCGAAGCCGTCAGGGAGGCGGCTTCGTCATCAGGATCGATCAGCGGTCGCCGCGGTCGAGCACGACGGGAATCGAGTGCCAGAAGCTGCAGTGGTGCAGATCCGCAAAGTACGAGGCGGGAACGGTCTGGCTCTTGCCGTTGAGTCGAAGAGCCATCATGGCGCCTTCGCCTTCAAAGGGCTTCCAGACGGGGAGGCCTTCGCCGTTCGGGTTTTGGAGCTTCACGAAGTTGCCCCAGTAGGCGCGCATCTGGCGCGCCAGCGCACGTTGCTCGTCGGTCATGCGAACGGAGCGCGGCAGGTACTGGTCCGCATCCGGGAAGAGGTAGGTGAGCTCGGCCGCGTGGCTCGCGGCGTTGTCGTAGCCCTTGTGGCGGCTCGGAGACGTGGGCACGGTGGAGTCTTCGAAGGTGTAGATCCAGGGCGCCAAGGCGCCGGTCTTGGCCATGGCTTCTGCGAGCGTCAGGTTGGTGCAGCCGCCCAGGCCGCGCATGCCGCTGTCGGTGATGAAGTCGCCGATCGTGTACTCAAGCGCGTATTGGCCTTCGTGCTTCTTCGGATCGTAGATCTTCAGAGCATCGACGGCTCTCTGCTCGCCCACGAGTTTGACGACCCAGGCCTTGTAGTCGGGATACTTCCAGCCGACATAGGCGGCGCCGGCGGAGTGGCCTTCCTCCTTGTTGGAGCCCGAGAGCACCGGGACCTTGATCCAGTTCCCCTTCGCGATTTCGCTCACGGCGCTCGTTTCGGAAACGGGATTCCAGCCGCCGACCGCGGCGCTGGCGACGGCCAGCTTGTCGGTCGGGAGCTTCCTCAGGCAGGCAAGCGGATCAGCTTCGTCGGCGCAGCCGGTGAGCACGAGGAACTTGTCGGCGCGCTCCTTGGCCTGCTTGGGCGAGTCGACGTCGTGGATGCAGTCCTCACTCTGAAGAACGACGCCCGCCACGAGGCCCTTCGACTTCGGATCAACGAGGATTCGGCAGGCGTTGGTCGAGCCGGCGGATTCGGTTACCAGCGTGACCTTGTCGGGATTGCCGCCGAAGGCCGCGGCATTGCGCTTGACCCATGCAAGCGCGGCTTGCGTGTCGGTGATGCCGAAGTTGCCGGCTGACGAATCCATGCCAGGGAGCTTCAGGAAGCCGAAGGCGCCGAGACGGTACTGGATCGTCATGACGATGATGCCGTTTTCGGTGGCGAGGCGCGCGCCGTCATGCTCGCTGGCGTTGCCGCCCGTATTGCCGCCGCCGTGTGGGTAGACGGCGACCGGGAGATTGGCGTCGGCCGCTGTGCCGGCGGGCCTATAGATGTTCACAGAATTTCCCGCATTCCTCCCGGGGCTTGAGCCCCGGGAGGAATGCGGGCTTTCGAAATTTTTTAATCTTGGAGCAAACGCAGCCAAACCATGCACATAGTTTTCGCTTAAGGTATATTCAGCCGCTATGAAATCGCGCACACCGTCCTTTGTCATCGAGCTGGGCCTGAAAATCGGAGAGGATCAGGAAAGTGCACTGGAGACCTACTTCTCCGATGCACGCCAGCTCTTCAATGCTGTTCTTGGAACGGCAAAGAAACGCGTGCGCGCCATGAAAAGCACTGAAGCATGGAAGCTGACGGCCGCGATGCCCAAGGGCAAAGACCGTAACAACCGGTTTAAGGAAATTCAGAAGTCCGCCCTCCTTTCCGAATATGCCCTGCATGATGTCGTGAAAGAGCACCGTGCCAAGGGCGGCTTTACAAAGCGCATCGGCATCAACGAAGCGCAGAAAATTGCCACACGTGTCTGGCAGGGCATTGAGCGCTGGCTGCTTCATCAGGGAGGTGAGCCGCGGTTTAAGAGTGCTAAACGGGGCTTGCACAGCGTTGAGGGAAAATCAAACAAAACAGGGTTGCGTTGGAAGGCTAAGACGTGGACGCTCGAGGTTCTGGATCTGGTGATAAAGGCTGAAGCGCCGGATGCCTGGCAGAAAGAAGCTCTTCTTTCAGCAACAGATCCGTCCGGTTTTAAGCGTGTCAAATACTGCCGTCTTGTCCGGCGGATGATCCGCGGCCGTATGCGCTACTTTGTTCAGCTCATTGTCGAAGGCGTACCGCCCGTCAAGCACGTTTATGCTCCCAAGGATCTCAAGGTGGCTGTTGACCCGGGCCCGAGGACCATGACTTTTTACAGCCCCGAGTGGCAGCAAAAGATTTTGGTGAGCGCGGGCACTGTCTCTCAGGAAAAGGAGATTGCGCGTCTTTTACGTGCCATGGACCGCTCCCGCAGAGACACGAATCGGGAGTGCTACAACGCGGACGGCACCGTTAAAGCCGCCGGAAAAAAGATTGTCTGGAAGGAATCCAAGACCTATAAGGCAACAAAGGCAAAACTTGCGGATCTGTACCGCCGTCAGGCGGAAACCCGCCGTTGCCTGCACGGCGAAGTGATTAACCAGGTGTTCGGCAGGGCCGGCACCGTCATTGTGGAGAAGAGCTCATACAAAGCATTTCAGAGAGCCGGATACGGCAAGAGTTTGGGCAAAAGCGGTATTGCAGGATTGATAACCCGGATGACAAGTAAGGCTGAAAGCGCCGGCTGTTGTGTGGTGGAAGTCAGTCCCCGAAAACTGCGCCCGAGTCAGCACGATCCCGAAACGGGAACGTACCGTAAGAAGGCTCTTTGGGAGAGAAGTCATCAGTTGGGAGACACGGACTGGTACATGGACCGCGACCTTGCGGCCGCCATGAACCTGTATTTTGCGGATCCCGCCACTGACAGCTACGATCTGAAGGCTGAGCAATCAGCGCTTGCGAGGCTCAAACAAGTCTCAGGGAACGCCGGATCGATAGTGCAGTACAAACCAGCGAATCGGCAAGACGAAGCAGTCCTTCGCCGGAACCGACGGATCGAGCTGATGAAGCCCGTACCCGTAGAGCGGTTGCGTTTTAAATGTTCCTGTGGTGCAGGGGACGCCCGGGCAGACAAGGCCTCAAAAACCTTGGCTGTTACGGGAAAGCCTGCACCGTGTCAGGAAACCCCGCGCTTTCAAGCGCGGGTTGTTTAGAAAGCCCGTGAGGTCGCCTGATTCAACACGAACGACGTCGGCCTGAGCGGCCGTGGCCATGGAGCAGGCGCCCGCGAGGACGAGCGCCGTGACGAGAGGAGTGCGTTGGAAAAGCATGGCTGTTCTCCTTCTTGCAAAACAGCTTTTGTTGGTCTGATGACATTGCGGGCGGACAATCCGGTCCGGCCGCCCGCAATGGGTTGTGCGCAGCTTGTTACTTGATCTTCTTCAGCCACATGGAGAGATCTGTGCGGAAGTTGTCGCCATCCGGGAAGTCGGCGGAGGATTCGGCGCCCCAGCCGTGGTTGCCTGATTCGTAAACGTGAAGCGTGACGGGACGGGCGTTTTCGATCATGGCGCGTGCGTAGAGCATGGAGCCGAGGCTGCCGGCATATTCATCTCCGGCGGACACGGCGAGGAAGGCGGGCGGTGTCGTGAGCGAAACATGCTTGTAGGCCGAGAACGTCGTGTCGTATTTCATGGAGCGGGCGGGCCCGATGAGATTGTTGCGGCAGGAGCTCTTGGGCTGGGATTCCTCCTGCATCATCGTGATGTTCGGATAGACGAGAACCGAGAAGTCGGGGCAGGCGGCGCCCTTGCAGGAGACGCTCGACATGGCGGCAAGGTGGCCGCCGGCGCTCGCGCCCATCACGCCGACGGTGTGCAGGTTGTATTTGCCGAAGAGCGAGCGAACGGTTTCAACGGCCTTGTTGGCATCTGCGAGCGGCACTTCCGGGTTGCCCTTCGGAAGACGATATTTGAGCACGAACGTCGTAAAGCCCTGTGAGTGGAAGAACGGAACGAAGCTCTTTTCAATGGTGCTCATCGACAGATTGCCGTAGCCGCCGCCCGGAATGACGATGACGGCCTTGCCGTTGGGATTGGCCGGAGCCGAGACTTCGAGACGGGCGCGCGTGACGTTGAAGATGGAGCCCTGGGCGTTCGTTTCCTCGGCGGCCGTGATGGTGCTCTTGTTGGGAGCGCCTTCGGGCCAGAGGTCGATGACGTCGGCCGCCTGAGCGGAGCAGGCGGCCGCTGCGAGGATGGCGGCGGTCATGTGAGCTATCTTGTGCATTGTGTTTCTCCTTTGTATTCCGCCTTCCCGAAGATCCGGCCTCGATCTTTCAGGGAGGCGCAAAATGCATTCTATAAATCTCGATGCATTAAAATCCAATAATCATAATTTTATAAACAATCACTAAGTTGTTATTGGCGGCGGCATGACTCAAAGAGCTTTCGGCCTTTTGGAGGCCTTGGTGGAGGAGGGGAGCTTTCGCAGGGCTGCGGAGCGGCTCGGCGTGACCCAGCCTCATGTTTCTCAGAGTTTGCGGCGTCTTGAGGAAAAGTACGGCGCCATGATCGTGGACCGCCATGCCTCGCCAATTCGCCTGACGCCGTTGGGCGAGGTCGTCTATGACAGTCTCCGGCGCATGCCGCTGATTGAGGTTGAGACGCTGCAGCAGTGTGCCGACTTCAAGGAACTTCGCACCGGACGCGTTCGGGTTGCGTGCAACGCCCAGCGGTCGATCAGCATGCTGATGCCGGTCGCTGCTGCGTTTGCACGTGCATACCCGAAAGTAGAGCTTGATCTGACATTGGATCTCTTGCTGGAGGACGTTCCTGATGCGCTTGCATCCGGGCGAGCCGATGTCGGTGTGCTCTTTCAACGGCTTATGACGCCTGATCTCAACGCCTATCCACTTGTTGAGGAGCGATATCTGCTGGCGGTGCCCGATGCGCCGGAGTATGCGAACGTCGGTGTGCCATTCAATGACGAAGGTATTTATCCAAAGGCAGCATCAGTCGATCTGACACCGATTACCGGATTGCCGTTTCTTTGTCCCAACAATCATCAGGAAAGAAAGGAGCTGCTGAGCCGGGCGCTCGGAATTCCCGTGCACGCAATGCCGGTGATGGCCTTAAAGCCGGGCCTCAGGCTTCCGTTTGTGGCCGAAGGGCTTTGTTGGACGGTTTGTCAGGAGCATCTTATTAGGCAGCACGAGCCGCACCGGCGCTGTCGTTTTGCCTCTCTTGAGGACGTGCTGCCCGTGCAGACGGTGGTCATCGCTTGGGACGAGCACGTGTATCAGAGTCTCGCGGCACGGGCGTTCTGCAGCATGGCGGTGGACATGATCGGGCGCGGCTGTACGCAGCCTTGAATCAACGGCTTTTGCCGAGTGAACCCTCCGAGCATAAAACGATCAAAACGGGCGGCGTAACTTTGCTACAATCCCCGCCCCGACGCGCAATGTTTGCGTCACGGGTTGTGCCACCGTAGTTCAACTGGATAGAACAAGCCCCTCCTAAGGGTTAGATCCGGATTCGAGTTCCGGCGGAGGCACCATCCACAAAAATCACCGTTACTCGCCCTGTATCACAATGCACCGCCAAGCCTAAGAAAATAAAAGGGTTTCGGCGGTTTTTTGTTTTCATGACATATCGCACTCTATCGTGCCGCCCCGTGCACAGCCGCTTGCAAAGTGAATAGAAAAATGAATATATTTTTGCCGGGCATCGAATTGGGGGCGCTATGACAACCTGCATCACGGACAAAGAATTTCAGGCACTGAAAAACAAACCCAGCAAAGGGATGGGCCACACAGTCGCCACGCTTGACGCCGGAGGCTCCCTGCTGCTCATTGTTGAAAACGGCGTTAAGGGGATGCGCCGCCGTTGGGTGGTCAGATACAACCCCCAGCCAGGAAAACGGGCTTATAAGGGGCTAGGCAATCTTGCCAAACTACCCAGGCTCAGGGACGCACGAGACTCGGCCGAAGCATTCGTAAGGGGTATGAGGGAAGGGGTAGACATCCGAAAGACAAACGACACCTCACCAGCATCGAAAACGATAACGGCACTTCTCCCACGATGGATTGAAGCGTTAACCATCGCACGGGACGGGCGCGGGGAGAATCCGGAATTGACTGCAAAGCGGTTCCGCAAACACTTTCTCCCGACATTAGGGAAGCTGACGCCCGATGATCTGACGCCCGAAATTGTCGCGGCCGCTCTGAACGGCGTAGAGGGGAAGCGGGGGACTGTCACAAAGGTAACACAAATTCTTAACAACTTTCTAAGTTGGTGTATTGCCGCTCACCACAAGACAGAAAACAGTATGCCGACCTCGGCCAATCTCTTAAAGCCGTTTTTGCGGCAACGGCCGGACGATGCTGAGGTACAGCCGTTTTTACTGCCAGCGGATATGCCGCGTTTTATCGCGGTCCTTACAGCACCGGAATCGATGCACCTTGTCGGCTCCCTTGCGCTGCTCTTTCTGATTCTTTGTTGCGGCCGCTCCGCTATGGTCAGAGGGGTGCCGCTGAGAGGGGTGCCGCCGCTCACCTGGGGTCAGCTTGAAACAAACCCCGATGACGGTCAGACCGTTTTGCGTATCCCGGCCGCTCAGATGAAAATCAAAAATCAGGGAGATTTTTATGTGCCCCTGAGCAAACAGTGCTGCCAACTGCTTGACTACGTGCGCTCCCTGGGGCTTTCTGATTCAACGGACGACACTGCACTCGTGTTCCCTAACAGTCACGGCCGCCCCTTATGTGAAAACACGGTTAACCACCGAATAAAGGCGCTCGACAAGGCAGACATTGAAGCGGGCGGCAAGGGCTTCAGGGACCCCAACACCAGGGGTGAAAACGGCGCCCCGAAAGTCGCCGTGCAGCACGGTATCTGCCGGGCTACGTTCATGACGTGGGCAGTCGAAAAGGACGTTAGCAATCGGACGATAGCCGAAGCGTGTTTGAGCCACCACATCATGGGCGACCAATACAAGGGAGCCTACAACCGTTCTCCCTACTACCAGGGCAGAAAGAAACTTCTGCAGGAATGGGCCGATTTCTGTTTTTCGGAAGCCGGGGACGTTTTCGCAAAATCCGAGTGAAACACCCGGGGTGGGTGACACACATCCATGTACATTGCTCTTAAAAAACGTGGGAACGGTGGGAACGTGGGAACGGAAAAATAAAACCGTTAATAATTAGTATATTACAAGAAAAATCCGTTCCCAAAACAGAAAAATGAATTGGGAACGGTGGGAACAAAAAGCGGGAACGGCGTGAAAATCTAGGTGTTAATACCTAAGTTTTGGCGCCGTTTTTGATTACTACCGGATGAACACCTTGTATTTTTCCTCCATCATCATCAAGGCCAGTTTCCCCGCCTGGGAGTGTTCTTCCCCGCCTTCATATTCGAGAATGCCCGCACGCTCGGCAAAGTCCTCCAGTAATGAGGCCACAGCAACGCGCTTGCCGGGCGGCGATACAGTTGTCGTTCTTGCCTGAGCACCCGGACTGCTGACGCCCTCCCGGTGCTGACGGTACCTTTCTAAGTCCAACATGGCGCCACCTCATGCGTTTTTCAGCAAATCGAGAATTTCTTGTTTTTGGCTATCCGTTAACGGCGCCCCGTTCTTCACTGCCTGGGGAAAAATCGCCTTATAGCGGCTTTTTGGCAGCAGGGATTTTGTGTTTTCGTCCCTGGGCCTGAACTCCCGGCGACTCTTGTCATTGAAATACAGGGCATCGACATTCATGAGTGCTGCTTCGACATCGGCGGCCACGGCCCCCATTTTGTTAATTATCTCCCGAAACTTTCCGGGCTCATAGCAGGCCAACACCCGTACTTTTTCGGCAAAGACAAGGGCAGAACACTCTTTTGTCTGAGGACTGTAGGCATCGGATTTTTCAGCCAGCTTGCCGCCTTTAAAGTACAACCGCTTCGCCTTTTCTTCATCAACAAAGGCCAGGGCGTCCAAACAGTCCCGGATACGCTCCCGGCGACTGCCTGCTCGTGAATCCCAAGCGGCGAAACAACTCAGGGCCGCTGCCTGGGCCTGACGCTCCTGCCAGGGCAATACCCCGTAGTTTGTTGCCAGCTCCCCGGCAAAGGCAAACGCGGCAAAAAAGCGCAGCACTCGTTGCTGCTGATTGTCCAGCACTCGGCCAGCCGAGGCCATTGCGCTGAAATCGGCGGCATAACCTGCAAAGTTTTCCCGGATACTTTCGACCCCATGGACTTGCACGTCCTCCAGCAGCTTTTTAATAAAGGCTCTCCCGGCCGCGCCCTGATACTTCTGAGCGGCTGCCGTGTATGCATCGACTACAGCCTCGGCGGATTCGCCTTCAGCCAGTTGGCTCAAAATGCCGTTACCAGCACCTACATCGGCGGGAATGTTAATCAGCCGGATTTCTTCACCCGCTGCCGATGCTTTCCCTGTCTTTTCCCGTTTGGCTTCATCGGTGGTTTGCTCTCCCGTTGATACCAACGTTAAAGCCCAGGTGAAAACCTTTTTGGCGCCGCCCTTTGTTGTCATACGTCCTTTCCCCCGGCCGTTGGCAATCATGTACAGCAGCTCCATCGTTTTGCGGTCAGCCTGGGAGATTTCATCCAGCACCATTGGCAGAGAGTTATGTGAGGACGCCACGAGCTCGGCGAAATTATCCGTTAGCCGCCAAGTGCCAAACCTGCTGCCGAAAATAGACGCCGTGCCACGGGCTGCCGTGCTTTTGCCGATTGAACTCCCGCCGTAAAAGTGCACGCCCGGGCTATTCTGTAACCCCAGCAGTTGAATCATGGGGGCCGCGAATCCGACACACAACGACAACATAAGTCGATCTGACTTCAATGCCGTGAGTCCTATGCTCTCCTGCCACTGCTGCAACGTCCCTTTTACTTCAAATGATGGTGCCCCTTCAGGGAGGTCCATGCAATAGCGCTCTTTTGCGTCCTCCCCGGGCGCCATCATGACGCCGTCAGGGAAGGCGAAGGCCGTGAATTGATCCGACAGCCAGCCGACACGAGTCACGCGTCTAACCAGGGGAATGCCTTGTTGTTTGTAGTTCTGAAACACCGCATTGAGGTAATCGGGCACACGACTCTGCCGGGCTCCAGGCGCTTCATCAATGGATAGTCCAAGCCCCCGCAGTTTCTCTGCAGCCGTGCTCAGTTCATCCAAGCCGATGCGGACCGCCTTTAAGTTACCCACTGCGTTATGAAATTCGGCCGTAATGCCGAAGCCTTCACCGTTCACATCGTAATCAACGGCACTCACACGCAGCGGGGCGCAGATTCTTCGGACATCTATGCCGCCTTCCGTGCGCTTTTCAAACCACACCCCGGGTTTTTCTTCGCCTTCCGGCTCAAGCCGATAGCTCTCACCGCCGTTTGCCTTCGGGATAAGTGAGCCGATGAGAACAACCTCTTTCGGCGCCTCAGCCTGTAAAATTTCAGTAGTGGTTTTAACGTCTGTCATGGCGTTATCACTCCATTGTGTGCCTGCAACGCGAGCAGGTCATTAAAGTCCGTAGGCACTGCGCCTGCGGATTTTTTTATCTGTTTGAATGTTTCGTAATCCCCGGCATTGAAGCGCGGGATATAGATGCCCGGCGTCATAGGACTGCCGCTCCTGCGGTCCGCACCGAGCTCCAGCCAGGCGGCCTGAGCCTTATTGCTGCCTATGCCGCTCGGGTCCCTGTCCGCATAAAAGGCCAGCAGACTGGAGGGGAACAGGGCGCAGACCGTTCGGGCTGCTGCCGACAAGTTCCCCGCCGACATTGCAGCCACGCACGGCACGCCGTACAACCGGGTAACACTGAGGGCAGTTGCCACGCCCTCGGCAATTCCGATCACCTGGGGGCACACGGGCTTTTCATGAGGGCACCACACGGCGCCACGGACCGAAGCCCCTCTCAAGAAAGTTTTTGTCCCGTATTCGTCAATCAGCTGCACCGAGCTCACACCCTGTTTCGTCACAAGCGGCGCCACCAGGAGACGGGCGCTTTTCAACTGCCGTAACCCCTGGGGCGGAGAGTCAATGCCGCCCGCTGCTATCAGGGCCTGCGCTTTTTCTTTGCTGATCTCCAGCAGGGAAGGGGCGGCAAAGGCTATCTGCTTCAGCCTCAAGTAACCGTGCACATCGTCCCCCAGGTACGGGCGGGACGCCTCCACGATTGAACGGGCGACCGCTGCCGCTTTTTTCCGGCAAGCCTGTTCCCGCGCCCACTCAGCGGCACGGGCCCTTTCTGCCTCAGCCTTCAGGCGCGCGAGCTCCCTGCGGTCAATGTGCTGCCCGGGAATCCAGCCGTAGACCACAACGGCCATTACTCCTGTTTTCCAGTTCATCACCGCACAGCCCCGGCCGTCCGGAAACTGATAAACGCGCCCGGCAGCTTTCCCCCGGCGATCATCCTCGGCCTGTATCGCCGTGTAACGGCCTTTCAACGCTCGCGGCACGGCTATACCGACAACCGCACAAGCCTCAGCCAGTGTGGGATAAATGGCGCCGATTCTCTGAAAGTTACTCATGCTTCAGCCTCCACCGCCAATAAGTCGGGACTGCGATAAACCCATCTGAGCGGCCGTGCCCGACCACAACATCGACAAGAGCAGGAAACAGGAGCCGCCAAAGTTTTCCTAACATTGCGACCTCCCTGAGTTATTTCCGGCCAGCATTCGGCAGCCGTCTGCCTGCACCTGAGCATCAGAAACAAGCCGGATCACCGAGGCCAGCAGCCCCAGGGCATTCCCCAGCTTTTGACGGTTAGAAAAGCAACGGTCCTCACGCTCCCGGGCCGCGATCTCGGTATCTGCCAGGCAGTCCAGTGTGTCGGCAGCCGCATTCAGGAGAAAATCAGCCTCAATTGCTGCCTCAGACCGTTCAGCGGGACTCAATGAGGCCAGGCGGGCCACCATCTGCCCGAGCGCCGTATCGGTTGCAATTGCATTGGCTGCTGTCTGCGCGTTGGGCGCCAAGTGTTCACACTGTTTCATGACAGCACCTCTGCTTTCTGCTCAGCAAGTGTTTGGACGCCGTACATCAGGAGTTCCACAACGTCCGCTGCCCGGGCGATCTCCTGGGGCGCAGTGTTGGGATGGGAAATAACGGCGTGTGCGGCCGCAACGGTTGCAAGTCCGTCTGCGTAGTCAACGCATTGACGCAACGATTTAAGGCTCATGGCGTGCCTCCTAGAGAGATCGGAATAGCTGCACACCCTTCCGCTAAAGGGTGGGCAGCACCGCGCGGGTTAGCGGACTGCTCTCTAGGACACAGCAACCCCGAAGGGTTCCCGCGCGGTACGCCCGTACAAACTACGGACGCAATAACGCCACGAATTGAACAAACGCCAAAAAGAAAAACGCCACGGGAAGGCGCGGCGACTGTTCGCCTAGAGAATTGCAAGCCGCTACGCTCGCACCCGGCCACGCGACCAGGTACGGGCATTTTATGGCAATTCCGTTCTATCCTGCAAGCGTTCGCCTCAGTTTTGGCACAATGTGCACTGCGGCCTGCATCCCTGACACCTGTCCCCGTCACTCGCCAAAGTTCCCGGGGACTAGTGCCACAAGCGGCCGCATTGTCGTTTTTCGGCATGATGCTCATAACCGCTCCCCTGCCTTCGCTTTCCGGTCAGCCCAGGAGATCACGTCCGCCACCTTCCAGCGGCACAAGCGGCCGATCTTCAGCGGCTTCGGAAAATCGTAAATTTTGGTGAGCTCCCAAAACTTTGTGAGACCAAGCCCCAGTGCTGCCGCACACACTTTGCAGTCGCAATAACGCCCAGCGCCCAGGGCGCCCGCCCGTTCTTCAACGTTCTTTGCCTTTTTCTCTGCCAGGCTAGGAACGGTTCGTTCTTTGCTTTCGTCCATTTGTCACACTTCCTCGTGAATGGCTTGTTTTGCCTCGGCGCCAATCGCCTCAGCACAAGGGGAATTCTCGGGACGAAAACAGCGAAAAAACAGAGGGAGCTTTTTAAAACCGGGGGAGGTTTTTGCCTTCAGCCCCGGGGGCTTCAGTCTGCGAAATCGGCAGAAAAGCCAATAACGGCGCGGTAGAAAAATGGGGTGGGGTTTTCTGAAATTGCCCTGAAAAAAGGCGGCAAAAAAATTTTTAAGCGGCCTTAAAAGCAAAACCCCCGCCGAAAACCAGCGGGGATTTCACGAAAACCGGGGGAGGTTTGTAGAAAAACAGGGGGAGGGTTTTTGCACCGGGCGGCGCCGCATGAGCAAAAACCCAATACACAAAGGGCGAAAAATAGGGGGGCTATTTTTTCTTGCCGTATGGCCGCCCTGGTTTTGCCTTAACGAAAAAGGCTTTAAAGGCTGCACACTGAGCTTCACTTACTCCGCCCTTAGTGCTTGTTCCCCAGCCGCTTTCTCTTTCAAGCCCGCTTAGGACTTCTTTAATTTTCTCATCCTGAGCATCCTTGTCCAAGAACAACAATGCCGCTCTTAAGAAATCAGCAAATGCAGGCACACGCTCTGCAATTGCGTGTAAGTCTGCCACCGTCACATGAGGGTGCATTTTCTTCTGAGGAAATACCTCAACATCATCGCTTTCGTGAGTGGCCTTACAGGTGTCCTCTTCGCCCCATAGGTATTGAGTCAGCACCTCATCTGCCGTAACCTTCGGAATGCCGTTTTTATCAACGTAGCTTTCTATGTGTGGCATATGGTTAAACCATTGCGGGAAGGTCATGGCCTTGTAATTCTCTAGCCACCAGCAGAAATAGGCCTGTTGCGGGAACAGAGCATCATCATCGGTATATGCGTTAAAGTCATTGCGCCACGTAAAGCCAAACAACTCGTATTGAAAGAACCGCTCATTGCGCCTAATGCAATTTTGCAACGACTGCCGCACTGAACAAAAAAGAGGATCATTGACATCATTGAGATCAATGCCAAATTGTCCCCGCTTAAGTTCCCTATGCTGATAACCACAAATGGCTTCAGCCGCATCATCTAATGAGCACAGGTTGTTTGTAGGAACATCGTCCCAGGGAGCCCAATCACTAACATCTGTTGGCTTCATCAACGCCTCACACCGCCCCGGGAATAAGAGATAAGGCGGCGCGCGTACGCCCGATAACCGAGGCGGAAGCATCGAACGGCCGGGGGGTAGCTATTTCCCCTGGGCGCGCCTTCGGTTATCTTATCGCAATTCGCCGTATTTGCCTGCACTGCCACGCACTCATAACGGCCACGGCGCCGTGCAGAGTAACCAACCCCCCGTAGCGGCGCCGTAGTGCCCCGGCCCCGTTCGTCTCTCGCGCGCTTGCGCGGACTTGTCACCAAACTCAAGGAATCGGCGCCACCTGGGGCGGACAGATTGAACTATTCGGGCTCGTTCGCCTCTCCCGCGCGCACGCGCCCCCGCGCGGACTGGTGCAAAAATTCAAAAAGCACCAATAAATGCAGGGGGTTCAAAAACTGAGTGCCGTAAAAACGGCATCGGCTCAAATACCGCAGTTCATCGCTTCTCGCGCGCGCCCGCGCTGTCTTGTCGAAAAACTCTGAGCAACGCAACGACCTATAGCCAGGGCCATTGCAGCCCCCTAAACCTTAACAATCCTTAACAGGCTCTCCGCCATTGTCTCCGTGCTTCCTGCTTCATCACGAAATCTTCAGTGAGTGCAGTTAACTGCCGTTCAACCACGGCATATTGGCGCCGCAGCTCAGAAAAGGTTGTTTTGTGCATCCCTTTGGGCCTGATAAGCCAAGCCCCGATGCGTGACTCTATCTTGTGCCTTTTGTTCAGCAACCGATCTAAGCGGCCGTCCCGCTCGGACTGATACCCCAGGCGGAGGCAATGACGGCACCCGACCACATCATCAGCGACAATGGCCCCGACACGGCGCCCGCAGTGCGGACACACAAACCACAGCCGGAAGCCGCCATAGTTGCAAGGCTGCCTGACTATCTCCACTTCAGCGGATACCGGGCGAAACGGCTCCGACTCTGAGCGCCTTCGGGAGTAGGACACAAGGACTTCATTGCCTTCGCGCCGCACCTGGGCGGCTCCAGCGGGCCTGCCGCCGTAATTCCAGGAGATAAACAGACCACACACCAGTGCATCCCAGTTGCTTTTAACCCAGCCAATGGGGATATTTCGCACTAATTCGACCGTCCCCCGCCGTGCCTGCATTGTTCGCCCGCTACCGTAACCGCCCATAAAACACCGTCCCTCGCGCGCGCACGCACTTTTTTTCACAAATCCCTAGTGAAATTTACCCCATCCGGCTGCCTGGGATAGGGGAACAGTGCCAAGCAATTCCCAGGGGTAGCAGGAAAAACGGGAACAACTGCAACAGTCTGAAATCTTCAGGAAAACTCAACAACAACAACAACAACAACTACTACTACTACTACTACTACTACTACTACTACCTTCCGTTCCCACCGTTCCCACAGCGTTCCCAAGCCGTTCCCAAGCTGAAACACACCGCAAACCCGCGCCGTTACTGAGTTTCCGCAATTCGTTCCCACCGTTCCCGCTTTTTGGGGTATATTTTCTCTGCACACTTTGACGAACACCACGCGAATCGGTGCGATTTAGCCCGATAGATGGGCTAGGTAAAACTACCTAGCAACTCGGCAAAGTGAATAGAAAATTGAATATATTTTTAAAGTGCTCTTCGCTAAGCCGCATAAATGCGGCATTGATGGGTGCTCGGCGGAGGCACCAATTCTGAGAGCCCGCGGGCTCTTTTTTGTCCGGTTACAGCCGGTTCTCTGCGGTTTGGAGGCAGTTTGCCGTGTCAAGCGTTATTGCCGTCAAAGATCTCTCGTTTTCCTACACGGGGACCGCACCGTGGCTTCTTGAGAATATTTCGTTTACGGTGCAAGAGGGTGACTACGTGTGCCTGATGGGCGCCAACGGCTGCGGCAAAACCACGCTCATGAAGATGATCCTGGGCTTTATCGAGCCCGGCCGCGGCACGGTGACCGTGAATGCTCCCTTGTCGGGCTACGTACCTCAGGCCGATCCCGCGGCGATGAGCGCCTTTCCGATTACGGTCTCTGAGGTCTTAAAGGGCTATGCGGCACTTTGCAGGGCCGGCAAAGACGCATCCGAGCACGTGCTCGCCACTGTCGGAATGGCCGCTTACCGCAATGCGCTTATCGGCACGCTCTCAGGGGGGCAGCGGCAGCGCGTTCTCATTGCCCGGGCGCTTTTGGCGCAGCGTAAGCTCCTGCTTCTTGACGAACCCTCCACGGGCTTAGACAAAAAGTCCGCCACCGACATCTATTCGCTTTTAAAGCACTTAAACGTGAGCCACGGCGTGACGGTTGTCAGCGTTGAGCATAACTTTGAGGCCGTGCGGGAAAACGCCACGAAAATCGTCGCGTTTGCCGAGGGGCATGCCCGGACGATGACGCCCGACGCCTATTTTGATGAGAAACCCTGGCTGGAGTAGCGCGCCATGACGGAACTCTTTTCCTATGACTTCATGCAGAGAGCGCTCACAGCCACCGTCTGCATGGCAGTGCTTTGCCCGGTGATCGGGATCTTTCTCGTTTTAAGGCGCACTTCGATGACAGGCGACGCCCTCGCGCACGCGTCCCTTGCGGGCGTTGCCGTGGGCCTTGCGGGCGGCGTCAATCCCGTCGGGGCTTCTTTTATCTTTACGTCGGCTGCGGCACTTCTGATTGAAGCGCTCAGGGGCCTGTTTAAAAACTTTTCCGACCTCATTCTCACGATTGTTCTGGCGCTTTCGGTCGGCATAGCCGTAACGCTCATCACCTCGGGTGCGGTGCACGCGAACGCCGAGAGTTTTCTATTCGGCAGCATCCTCACGGTCACGGACGAAGACCTCGTGATCGTGGGGCTTCTCACCGCGGCGGCCCTTCTTCTCGGGTCACTGAACTACAACGCCCTGGTCTGCATCGCCTTTGACGAAGAGGCGGCGCGTGCCGCGGGCGTTAAGGTGCGGCTTACCGCTGCGGTCTTTGCCCTCATCTCTGCTGCGGCTGTTGCGTCATCGATTCGGGTGGCGGGCGTACTTGTGATGAGTTCGCTGCTCACGGTTCCCGTTGCCACGGCACTGCAGTTCCGGCAGGGCTTTGCAAGGACCCTTGCGGCAGCCATGATTGTGAGCCTCATTGACAGCGTGGGGGGGCTCATGCTTGCTGCAATCGTGGACGCGGCGCCCGGGGGCCTCATTGCGCTCACGTCCGTGGCGGTCCTTGCGTTCGTAATGATGGGGCGCTTCGTTCTTTACCGGCTGCGCCGCGGCAGCTCCTCATCCTGACGGTCGGTGTCGTATGGGTTATTGGGTAATAACCCTAGGTTATTTATCGTGGTCAGTGCGCCTAGAATCCTTCCTCGAGGTGCCTGTCATTTCCCCGAGAGGCGCCAGAAACAATGGGTCCGGCAATCCCAATCGGGCCCGCAGCAACCAGAAGGAAGGAAAGTATGTCATTACGGATCAAAGCTCTCTCAGCCGCCTTGGGCGTAGCTATTGCGTCGCTCGCGTTTAACGCAATCGGCTGCTCCACGGTCATCGTCGGCAAGGACGTCAGTAAAACCGGCACGATCATCGTGGGTCACAATGAAGATAACGGCGGGCGCATTCTCTCGGCGCAGTACTGGGTGCCTGCAGCGACGCACGCCAAAGGCGAGATGATTACGTTTGAACCGACGGCCGCGAAGATCCCCCAGGTCGAAAAGACGTTCGGTTTTTACTGGTCTCAGACCTTCGATCCCAACGGAGCGAGCTTTTCCGACGGCTTTGTAAATGAAAACGGTGTAGTGATTGTCTCAAACGCCTGCACCGGGATCTACAAGGACGACATCATGCCGGTCAAAGACGGCGGTATCGGTTACGGTATCCGGCGCCTGATGGCTGAGCGCGCCACAAGCGCCCGCCACGCCATTGACATCGCCATTGACCTTCTCACGACCTACGGCTATTTCTCCGAAGGCCGCACCTATACGGTCGCGGACGCCAACGAAGCCTGGCAGATCGCCATCCACCAAGGCAACACCTGGGCCGCCCGCCGCGTGCAGGACAATGAAGTTGTCTATATCCCGAACAACTTCATGATGGATAAGCTCGATGCCACGGATACGAAAAACGTGATTCTTGCGCCCGGCATGATTGAGCGCGCCATTAAAAACGGGCGCTATAAGCCCGCTGAGCCCGGCGTCTACAAGGACTTTAACTTCCGCGCGGCCCTGGCTCCGGCCGAACGCCGTGCCGCCGACTACAACCTCTCGCGCAACAACCTCGCGTGGAAGAAGATTCTCGGACAAAACATCACCGATCCCGAGAAGTTCCCGTACGCCGCCGTTAACCCAAAGAAGATGGGCGTAGAGGAAGTGAAGGACCTTCTGAGAACGCATGAAAAGGGTATCGGCGCTGACGCCGGGTGGTACCACTACAAGGGACTGGGCCTGTGCCGTCCCACCACGCACGAGTCGGGCGTCTGGGTGATGAACGAAAATGCGCTTCTCACGACGGGGTACCGCTCAATCGCGCGTCCCTGCGAAACGCCTTATGTGCCCTTCTTCCCGCTTGCCAAGCAAGCGGAAAAAGCAGGGTTCCTCACGGCCGAAAAGGCGACTGCCGAACACTTTAAGGGGACGCCCGAACTCTTCAGCTTCAACCCCGACTGGCCCGTCTTTGCTTCCGTGGAGCTTGCCAACGCCCTCGAATATAAGCGCGGCGCCGACATGAAGGCAAACACCAAGTTGATCAAGGGCTTTGAAAAGGTCTGGGGCAAGAAGGCCGCCGAAACCGCCGCCGTTGCGCAGCAGATCTGCCGCTTCTCGCCGGAAAAAGCCGCGCGCTATCTGCATGCCTTTAATGCCGAAAGCTTTGACGCCGCAACTGCGCTTGCTCAGAAGGAAGTCGCCAAACTGATGCCGCACAAGGTTGTGGTTCTCGCAGACGTCATTGACCCCAAGAGCGATCAGAGGGTTGACGTGGTGCTTCTTTCGGACAAGACCCTTGACGCCACCAAGGTTGACGTCAAAAAGACCGTCGCGGGCGCGGGGCGGTCGTCGGTCACCACCAAGGTGACGCTTGATCAGCTCGCCAAGCCCGTTTCCACCCGCACCATGGACTTCAACAAGGACGGCAAGGCCGATATGGTCTTTAACTTTGCCGCGAAGGACCTGGCGAAATTCATGATCCCGGGGACGGTCTACGACTTCTGGCTTTATACCGTCAACGGCAAGACCCGCATCACGGGCTTTGATACGGCGCTTGTGGCGCCCGACGGCTATAAGCCTCAGAAGGCAAAGTCTGAAACGCACGACCGTTAATCGGCGTTTTCCCCGTTAACGCGTGAGCCCCGTTTTGCATGTACTGCGGAGCGGGGCGTTTTTTCCCGGTGAGTTTTTGCCGTGTTCGCGAACCGTGCCATCTCAACACGCTTTCGGTAATCTCGGAAGTCATTGAGGAGAGAATACTGTTCGCGAAGATTGAAAAACACGAATCAGACGTATGGCTTTTCCTGCCGGACGAGTGCATCGAAGACCTGAAACTCAGTGAAGGAACGCGTCTCGAGGTTGTAAAGACCGCAGCCGGTTGGTGTCTGCGTCCGCTGCGGCTTACCAGTGAGAGTCTTGAGAAACGAGTGAGCAGGATTACGCCGGACAACCTTCCGGACCGGGAGTCAGACGGGGCTGCGCTCAGGCGACACTTTCCGATATGAAAATGCCGACAGCGCAAGCACTGTCGGCTAAACGTCCCTCTTTGTCTGCATACCCATGTTACGGGCAGAGGCCTTCGGGCACTGTTGTCGGGTATTTTAGGGGCAGATCACGCTGACTGCAGCCCGCCCGTCAGTCATTCGCTTCTCACCGGCCGCATGGCGGTGAGCGTTTCAAACGCGGTCTTCATATCCTGTTGCACCAAACGTGTTTTCAGCTTAAAAAGACGGCGGTAAAGAGCGGACTTTTCAGCGTCGGGCGTGTACTGCGCGTCTTTGACGATCGTTTTGGTAAGAGCCGCTTTGGCGTCGGTGACGTCGCCCGCGGCAATTGCCGCAAAGACGCAGTTGGTGACGACGGCGCCCCCGGCGTTGCGAAAGCGTACAACGTCGGCAGCGAGCATATCGGCCTTGATCTGATTCCAGAGCGAATCGCGGCTGCCGCCTTCGGTCACCGTGATGCGGGTGAGCGGCACGCCCGCGGCGCGGTACGTGTCCGTGATTTCCATGTAGTCGTAGCCGATCGCTTCAAGCACGGCGCGCCACTGCACGAAGCGGTCATCGTCCAGGGTCATGTTCATAAAGCACCCGCTTGCGTGCTTTAACTCTCCGGCGCCTCCGGTGAGGTAGGGCAGAAACAGCACCCCGTTGCAGCCCGCGGGCACGGCTAAAGCTTTTTCCGAGAGCTCCGTGTAGTAGCGCGGATCATCGGCCTTGCCGCAGATATTGTCCTTAAACCACCTGAGCGCCAAACCACCTGTGCGGATAAAGCCCCAGTAAAAGTAGGTGTCCGGCAGCGACCCGGAATTAAAAATGAGGCCGCTGCCTTTTTTAGAAAGTTCCGGGACAATGCCTTTGGTAGAAACGCAGAACATGGCGCAGGTGCCCGCAACATCCACGCCCTGATTGGCTTCAAAAACGCCGGCGCCGAGCATCGACTGCATGGTGTCACCGGCCCCCGCGCACACGGGAGTCCCCGCCGCAAGGCCCGTCACCCTGGCAATGTCCTGCGTGACCGTGCCCACAACATCCCAGGGCTTTTTGACGGTGGGCATAAAGCGCTTGTCAATCCCGAGGATTGCGAGCTGCTCGTCGCTCCAGCATTTTTCCTCGACTTTGTAGCCTAAGCCCCAGCCCGACATTGCGCCCCAGTCGATAAAGGCGTCTTTGCCCTTGAGGCCCGCCAGATGCATGAGGATATACGGGGCGTTGTGCACAAACTTCACGCCCTTTTCCCGGAACTTGCGGGAGTTTTTGATAAACCACCGGGCAAAAAGCGCGGGGAACATGCAGTTGGCTTCCGGGTTGCCGGTCTCTTTGCCCCAAATGTCGAGGTTTTTGGCGTTGATGGCATCGGCGTCAGCCTGCGTGCGGCTGTCAAGGTAATTGATGTAGGGGGTCACGGCGTCGCCTTCAGCGTTTACGCCGCAGATACCGCAGATGATTCCGTCACCCATCACGGCGCGGATGTCGGCGGGGTCGTAGCCTTTGCCGCGGATTTCATCCGTGCAGCGCTTCATGCAGGTAAGTGTGATGCTGAGAAACTCATCGGGATCCATCTGTACCCAGCCCGGATGCGGGTAGTGCAGGGTTGTCGCGGCCGTTGCCTGCGCCAGGGGCGTCAACGACTCATCGTAAACGGCGACCTTCACGCTCTGGGTGCCGGCATCAAAGCCCATGTAAAGTTTGGCCATGACTGATCCTCATAAGTGTTCGCAGCCTGACTGCGGAAATTAAAAATCTACGGCATTGTACGTAGAAAACCGCCGGGAAACCGTAACCGGTTACGGCCGGTTTCAGACCGAGGTATCGGTTTTTGCGGCGTGTGACGCGGTGTACCGGGTCGCAGGACCCGCACCGCACTGAATCAGAAGCCCTTTTTTGACGAGCTCGGCGACGTGATAGCGTACCGTTGCCATCACGGCGCGGCTTTCGTGCTGCAGGCTCCTGACGGTCACCGATCCCTTCATCTGCGCCTGCGTGAGGATAAAGTCCGCCAGGGGCGAGAGGCGAGGTCCTGCCGATCCGAGAAGCGTGAGCCGGTCCTTCACTTCAAGCATCTGCCGTGTAAGGCTGTCGGTGAAAAAGTCAAACCATGGCTCCCACGCGGGGGCGGGGTGGGTGAGTGTGAGCTGCGTTGCGCGAAGCGCCGTGATAAAGCGTCCCTTGTCGTTATCCATGAGGCGGGTGAGCGACGCCGCAGAGGCCCAGCCGTACCCCTGCTGTAGCATGATTAAGACGGTCATGAGCTGACAGAGGCGGCCGTTGCCGCGGGCAAAGGGGCTCACTGCCGGAAAGACCGCGTTAAAGTAGGCAAGCGTCAGAAGCGGGTGCAGTTCCTGCGCGGTCAAGAGGGTATTGACGGTCGCGATGAGTTCGCGGGTTAATGCCGGGGCCTGACTTGCCGGTGCCGTTTCAAAAAAGAGGCTCCCCGGTGCCGCCCGCTCATCAAGCCCCGTTTTGTAGTCGCCTCCGCGCACCGTGCCGTCCGTCGTGTGCCAGAAAAGAATGCGGTGCAGCTGCCGCAGAAGATCTTCCGTTAACGGCATTACCGCGTAGCTTTTGACAATGAGGTCAAGCGCATCGGCACAGCCCGCGGCCGCTTCCGCGGCCTGCGTTTTGAGTTTCGTTTTCTTCACCATGAGCCGTGAGGCTTCCGGGGCCGTAAAGTCCGTGCCTTCGATTCTCAGACAGGCCGCCACGGTTTCGGCGGAGGCCGCCCGCGTCATGGCGGTGACGGCCTCGGGCTTCATCGCAAGTGCATCGCGCCAGAGCGTGAAGCGGAATTCGTCGATTGCGGCCAAAGGCCTTCTGTAGCGCCTGTCGGCCGTAAACGTCTCGGGACTTGCAATACGCATGGCTTAAAAATCCTCGCAGATACTCGCAGATAGAAAAATAACTCTTGGTCAGTATTTAGCGGATATTAGCAGAATTGACTGTCCGTAACACGCATTAACACTTTGATTTCACGGTATAACACGTGAAAACGCGGAGTTTTGCGCACCGCCGATATAATGCGCCCTGTTTGATTAACAGAGTGCGCCGCAAGGCGTGCTCTACCTGTTGCCGGCCGCACCCTTGTGTTCCGGCATAAAAACGGAATAGACAAAAAAATGACTGAAAACGCAAAAGACGTGAAGACCGAAGAAGCCGCAAAGCCTGAGGTTAATCCCCTGGAACGCTCGCTCACCCTCAAGGTGAACAACGCCGAACTCGAAGCCGGTGTGGCCGCTGAACTGAAGCGCCTCGGCAAAAAGGCGAAGCTCCCCGGTTTCCGTCCCGGTCACGTGCCCGCCGCCAAGGTTGCGGAAATGTACGGCTACGAAGCCCGTATGCGCGTGATGAACAACCTTCTTGACGCCGCCTACCGCAAGGCCGCGGAAGAAAGCGGTCTGCGTATCGCCGGCTTCCCGGAAATTGCGCCGGCTGAAGGCAGCAAACCCGGTGACGCCGAACTCGTCTTTACCGCCAAGGTCGAGGTTTATCCCGAATTTGATCTCCCGGACCTTTCCGGCCTCGAACTGAAGCGCTACAGCTGCGACGTCACGGACGCCGAAGTTGCCAAAACCCTCGACATCATGGCCAAGCAGCGTGCCACCTACACGACCGAAGAGGGCCGCGCCGCTCAGAAGGACGACCGCGTGACGGTGAACTTCAAGGGCATGAAGGACGGTGTGGCTTTTGAAGGGGGCTCCGCCGACAACTACAAGTTCATCGTGGGCGCAGGCATGATGCTGCCTGAATTTGATCAGGCCGTCGAAGGCATGAAGGCGGGCGACAAGAAGAGCTTCAACCTTACGTTCCCGGCGAACTATCAGGCCAAGGACCTCGCGGGCAAAGAAGTCACCTTTGACGTTGAATGCGTTGCCGTTGAAAAGGCCAACATCCCCGCCATTGACGATGAATTTGCAAAGAAACTCGGCATGGACGGCGTTGACGCCATGAAGGCCGAGGTTCGCAAGAACCTTGAACGCGAAGTCAAGGTCCGTGTGAGCAACCGCACCCGTGGCGAAGTGATGAATAAGCTGCAGGAACTCTGCACGTTCCGTGTGCCCTCTGCGATGATTCAGGAAGAAAGCGAACGCATGGCTCAGGCCATGATGAACGACTTCATGGCCCGCGGCATGCTCAGCAAGAAAGACCGCAACCGTCAGCTGCCGGCATCGCTTTTCACCGAACAGGCCGCCAAGCGCGTTGCGCTGTCGATGTTTGTCGGTAAGCTCATCGACGAAAACAAGATCACGGCTTCCGAAGATGATGTGAAGCGCATCGTCAAGAACGTGGCCGAAGCCTACGAAGAACCGGCTGAGATGGAGAAGTACATCCTCTCCAACCCGCAGACCGCGCAGAACTACCACAACCTTGCCCTCGAAGAACGCGTTGTGGACTTCGTTCTCGGTAAGGCCAAGACCACCGACGAAAAGCTCGGCTTTGACGATCTGATGAAGAACCCGGGCAGCCTTTAAGGCTCAGCCCCTGCCGCAGAAAGCCTCTTTCGGGGGCTGCTGCGGCACAAGTCAGAGGTGACGGTGCGCGGCATAAACTGTCGCATACCGCCGCCAAAAAGGCGGACAATGAATGCTCTCGGTGACTGCTTCGTTATCCGCTTTTTCGCTTTTTTCCGGCAAGCGCGGACGTAACGGACGGTCTGGTTCGTAATCCTTTGAAATAGACACAAAAAATAATGAATGCACAGAACATGCTGATTCCGATGGTGATCGAGCAGAGCGGCCGCGGCGAGCGCAGCTTTGATATTTATTCGCGCCTTTTGCGCGACCGCATCGTGTTTCTGTCGGGGGAGGTTAACGACGAGAGCGCAAACCTCGTCATTGCCCAGCTTCTCTTTCTTGAGAGCGAAAACCCCGATAAGGACATTTCCCTTTACATCAACAGCCCCGGCGGCAGCGTCTACGCGGGGCTCGGTATTTTTGACACGATGCAGTTTATTAAACCCGACGTGCAGACGATCTGCGTGGGTATGGCTGCCTCGATGGGGGCGTTTCTTTTGGCCGCAGGCGCCAAGGGCAAGCGCTATTCGCTGCCCAACTCGCGCATCATGATTCACCAGCCGAGCGGCGGCAGCCGCGGCATGGCAAGCGACATTCAGATTCAGGCGCAGGAAATACAGTCGTTAAAGGGCCTTTTAAACGGCGTACTTTCCGAGCGCACGGGCCGCACGATTGAAGAAGTGACGCGCGACACGGACCGCGACAACTACATGAGCCCCGAAGAGGCGCTCAAATACGGTCTGATTGATAAGATTCTCACGCACCGTACTGAATAATTTCCGGGACAGACTGTTCAATGTTTGACAAGAAGAAAACCGACGATCTGCGCTGCTCGATCTGCGGGCGGCATAAAAACGACACCGAGGTGCTCGTCGACACCGGCCAAGGGATTTTGATCTGCGACCGCTGTGTGAAGGGCCTCATGAAGGCGATGGGCATCGAAGCCCCTGCGAAGAGTCCGGCTGATGCAACGGCGGCAACGGGTTCAGAAGCCGCTGCGGCGGGCGAGACGAAGACCGCGCAGGAACCGGCGGCACCCGAACTTGAGGGGAAGCTTCCGACGCCGCAGGAACTCTACGCGCACCTCAATAACTACGTGATCGGTCAGGAAAAGGCCAAGCGCGTGTTGTCGGTCGCTGTTTACAACCACTACAAGCGCCTGAGGCACGCCAACGACGACGGCGTCGAGCTTTCCAAGTCAAACGTGCTGCTCGTGGGCCCGACGGGGTCGGGAAAGACACTTCTGGCGCAGACGCTTGCCCGAGGGCTTAACGTGCCTTTCGCGATTGCGGACGCGACGACCCTTACCGAAGCCGGCTACGTCGGCGAAGACGTCGAAAACATCATCCATAAGCTTTTGCAGGCCGCCGACGGCAACGTCGAGCGTGCCCAGCGCGGCATCGTTTACCTCGATGAAATCGACAAGATTGCCCGCAAGAGCGAAAACCCCTCGATTACGCGTGACGTTTCGGGCGAGGGCGTGCAGCAGGCGCTGTTAAAGCTTGTGGAAGGCACGCTCTGCAACGTCCCCGCCTCGGGCGGCCGCAAGAACCCCCGCGGTCAGATGATTGCGGTGGATACAAGCAACATTCTCTTTATCTGCGGCGGCGCCTTTGACGGCCTGGAAAAGATCGTGCGGCGCCGGTCGGTGAAATCCGGCATCGGCTTTTCCGCGCAGGTAAAAAGCGAGAAAGAGGCGTCGCTCTCGGAACTTTTGCAGGACGTCGAGCCCTCCGACCTTGTGAAGTACGGCCTGATTCCGGAACTCGTGGGGCGATTGCCCGTGATTGCCGTGCTGCAGGAACTTACCGAAGAAGGCTTTGTCTCGATTCTCACCGAGCCCAGGAACGCCTTAATCAAGCAGTTTAAGGAGCTCTTTGCGATGGAAGGGGTGGAGCTTGAGGTCACCGCCGACGCTCTCAAAGCCATTGCGCATAAGGCGATGGAACGCAAGACCGGTGCCCGCGGCTTAAGAAGCATCGTGGAAGCGGCACTGCTGGACGCGATGTTTGAAGTGCCCGCCAAGCCCGAAATCGGCCGCGTGGTGCTTGATAAAGCCACGATTGAGACGGGCGCGCCCGTTGACATGATTGCCTGTCCCCGCAAGGACCCGGTAAAGCCTGAAGCATCTCAGGCGTCCTGATCCGTTTTTTTTAACTTGTGTCGGGACGGCCTCCGTCCCGGCACAATGTGCCCCATTTTTGCCGTATTCGGGCAAGGTTTAAGCCCGTTTCCCTTTTATAGTCCATAGGTATCGGCGGGGAAGTTTTTTCCCCCTTGAAATCGGGGCTTTGAGCCCCAACATAGCCCATTACTGAAACTTTAGACGCTCAGTTTTTTGAGATTAATTACATGACAGAAAAAGAGAACAATGCGGGTGAAGTCCCGGGCGTGGTTGTCGCGCCGGTCCTTCCGATCCGTGACCTTGTGATTTTTCCGCGCATGATGCTGCCCCTGTTTATTGCGCGCCCCAAGACGGTGCGTGCGGTGCAGAATGCGATGAAAGGTGACAAGCGCATTGTGCTTGTCACGCAGCGCGATCCCAAGATGGATGATCCGAAGGCTTCGGACGTCTATGACGTGGGGACCCTTGCCACACTCATGCAGATGCTGCGCCTTCCCGACGGCACCTTAAAGGTGCTTGTGGAAGCGCACGGGCGCGTGCAACTCAGCGACATCGACGATAAGTCGCCTGAGATGACCTGTAAGGCGACGCGCCTAGACTCCACCGACATTGAAGGGACGGAAACCGCAGCCCTGCGGCGTGCGGTGGAAACGCAGTTTGTGAGTTACGCCAAGGAAAGCAAAAAGATCACCGACGAGGTGATCGCGGGCGTGAAGGCCCTCAAAGACGCCGAGAGCCTCGCCGACGCCGTTGCGGCGCAATTGCCGGTTTCCCTTGAAAACAAGCAAAAGCAGCTTGAAGAGCTTTCCGTGCGAAAGCGCCTCAATAATCTTTTGGGGCTCATTGCCGGGGAAGTGGACATCCTTGCCGTTGAAAAGCGCATTCACGGTCGCGTGAAGCAGCAGATGGACAAGAGCCAGCGCAACTACTACCTCAACGAGCAGATGAAGGCGATTCAAAAGGAGCTCGGAGGCGAGGAAGCGGCTGACGGCGACGATATCGCCAATTACAAAAAGAAGATTGCCGAATGCGGCATGCCCAAGGAGGCTCAGGAAAAGGCGCAGGCTGAACTGCGTAAGCTCCGGATGATGCAGCCCATGAGCGCTGAAGCGACCGTCATCCGCGGCTACCTCGATACGCTCGTGGAGCTTCCCTGGAAGAAAAAGAGCCGCGTGAGCACGGACCTTAAGAAGGCCGCAAAGATCCTGGACGCCGATCACTGGGGGCTTGAGAAGGTGAAGGAACGCATTCTCGAGTACCTTGCCGTGCAAAAGCGCGTCGATAAGGTGAAAAGCCCGATTCTGTGCCTGGTGGGCGGTCCCGGCGTCGGTAAGACCAGCCTCGGGGAATCCATTGCCCGCGCCACGGGACGCAAGTTTGTTCGCATGGCCTTAGGCGGCGTGCACGATGAAAGCGAAATCCGCGGTCACCGCCGCACCTACATCGGGTCCATGCCGGGTAAAGTGATTCAGTCGATCACAAAGGCGGGGGTGAGGAATCCATTGTTCCTGCTGGATGAAATCGACAAGCTCGGGCGCGACTACCGCGGTGACCCTGCGGCGGCGTTGCTTGAAGTGCTCGATCCGGAACAAAACCGCACCTTCCAGGATCACTACCTCGATCTGGACTTTGATTTGTCGGACGTCATGTTTGTGGCCACCAGCAACAGCTACGACATTCCGCCGGCGCTTCTTGACCGTATGGAAGTGATCAATCTCTCCGGTTACACCGAAGACGAGAAGATGCACATCGCCGAAGAACATCTCGTTCCTAAGCAGATGAAGATGAACGGCGTCAAGCCCCACGAAGTGACGGTGAAGGCCGACGCGATCCGCGACATCATCCGCTACTACACCCGTGAGGCGGGCGTGCGCGGGCTCGAGCGCAGCATCGGCAAGATCTTCCGTAAGGTCGTGCACATGAATGCCGAAAAAGGTGACAAGAACACCAGTGAAATCACGGTGGACGCGAAGAACCTGAGCGACTTTTTGGGTGTCAGGAAGTACACCTACGGCGTAGCGCAGAAAGAACCCCAGGTGGGGCAGGTCAATGGGCTGGCCTGGACCGAAGTGGGCGGCGACATCCTTACCGTGGAAGCCGTGGTCTTCCCGGGTAAGGGCGTTGTGCAGCGCACGGGCTCTTTGGGCGACGTGATGAAGGAAAGCGTGGAAGCCGCGCGCAGCGTTGTTCGTGCGCGTGCCGCCAAGCTCGGTATTGAAAATTCCGCTTTTGCCAACACCGACTGGCATATTCACTTCCCTGAGGGCGCTACGCCCAAGGACGGGCCCAGCGCGGGTGCCGCAATCTGCACGGCAATCGTTTCCGCGATGACCAACATTCCGGTGCGTCCGGACGTTGCAATGACCGGGGAAATCACCCTCAGGGGTGAAATCCTTGAGATCGGCGGCTTAAAGGAAAAACTCCTCGCGGCTTTACGCGGCGGTATCAAGAAGGTGCTGATTCCTGAAACCAACGTCAAGGACCTTGCCGAGATTCCGGATAACGTCAAGACCGGCATGGAAATCGTGCCTGTGCGCTGGATTGATCAGGTTCTCGAAGAGGCGCTTGTGCGTAAGCCCGAGCCCTTAAAGACCGATTCGGCTGAAAAAGCGGCGACTGCGGCGCCGATTCCTGCCGCGGGCAGCAACGCCGTGTCGGGCACTCAGGCAACGGCACATTAAGCCTTTTATGCTCTGACACGAACGGGCTGAAGCTTTTTATCGGGCTTCAGCCCTTTTCTTTACTCTGGCGTCAGAACTGAACGGCGTCATCGCCGTTGGGGGCTTCAGCCTTTATCACCAGATCCAGAACCTCGAGCGTCCACGTCTTAGCCTTCCAACGCAACCCTGTTTTGTTTGATTTTCCCTCAACGCTGTGCATGCCCCGTTTAGCACTCTTAAACCGCGGCTGACCTCCCTGATGAAGCAGCCGGCGCTCAATGCCCTGCCAGACACGTGTGGCAATTTTCTGCGCTTCGTTGATGCCGATGCGCTTTGTAAAGCCGCCCTTGGCACGGTGCTCTTTCACGACATCATGCAGGGCATACTCGGAAAGGCGGGCGGACTTCTGAATTTCCTTAAACCACTTGTTGCGGTCTTTGCCCTTGGGCATCGCGGCCGTGAGCTTTCATGCTTCAGTGCTTTTCATGGCGCGCACGCGTTTCTTTGCCGTTCCGAGAACAGCATTGAAGAGCTGGCGTGCATCGGAGAAGCAGGTCTCCAGCGCACTTTCCTGATCCTCTCCGATTTTCAGGCCCAGCTCGATGACAAAGGACGGTGTGCGCGATTTCATAGCGGCTGAATATACCTTAAGCGAAAACTATGTGCATGGTTTGGCTGCGTTTGCTCCAAGATTAAAAAATTTCGAAAGCCCGCATTCCTCCCGGGGCTCAAGCCCCGGGCTTCCTGCGGGAAATTCTGTGAGTGCCTCTTTTCGCAGAAATTTGTGTGAGGCCGCAAAACGCACCGGCGGGCGGCTCATTTCTCAGATTTCTCCGGCCTCAGAAATGCCCAAAAAGCCACGGATTTCCGGCAAAAACCTTATCTGCGCCTGCGTTCTGTCAAAGAATTGACACAATCGTGACTAAATCAGCACGAAATCGCTTCAAAACCCTGCAGGGCTTGACTTTATTGATTTTGCGTGTTGTAAAATGCCCCGCATGCATAAGGCAATGCATCAGTTAACCCGTCTGTGCCGGTACATAGCAAACGACACAGGCATAACCAAGGAAGTCTGAAATGAACAAGACTGAACTCGTTGAATTTATCGCCACCCAGGCGGATCTTTCCAAGGCCAAGGCTGCTGAAGCTGTCGACGCTTTCGTTGAAGCGGTGACCACCTCCCTTAAGAAGGGCAAGGACGTCACCCTCGTCGGTTTCGGTACCTTCACGATCTCCAAGCGTGCTGCCCGCACCGGCCGTAATCCTCAGACCGGCGCCACGATCAAGATCGCCGCTTCCAAGGCCCCGAAGTTCCGTCCTGGCAAGAGCCTCAAGGATGCTGTAAACTAACAAGCTTCACTGCTTAACCGCACTCAGATTTGTCTGAGCGCGGCAGGGATGCTTAGCTCAGTTGGTAGAGCGGCGCCTTTACACGGCGTAGGTCGGGAGTTCGAGACTCTCAGCATCCACCACAAGCCATCGGAATACCTCGGCATACATTGATTTGTCGAGGTTTTTCTTTGTCTGAATCGGCATAGAACGGCATAATCCGTACAAGTTAGTGGCGTTTTAGTGGCGGTAATAGTGGCGCTGGATTGGCAGATGCGCTGCTCCGTCATACCTTGTACAGGAGAGCATTAATGCCCAGTTTCAACAACTCAATACGGTACATAACGGGTTCTGTGGTATTCCGGCAGCAGTAAAAAGCAAAAAACGTTTCCCACAAAAACGGAAGCTAAAAAATTTGCTGCAGCGCTTGAACTCAGCCCTGAAGAGAAAAGTTCCAATATTTCTTTGGCCGAGCTTCTGATTGAGTACCGTGACCGGTGAATGTCAAGTGAGCTTTCGCCGATTTTGTTCTTAAAAAGTAGGTTGTAGTCTGAGCTCAGTGAGGGCTTTGCCCTCTCCGCCTTCGGCGGATTCACCCAGAGTTTTTTGGCCCGTAGAAAAACCTTTGATGCAGCTGTGTTGCACCGTTCGCGCGAGAGGTCGGCAGGCCGGTAGAATGAGCCTCCTCAGGCAGGAGGAGTCCGAGCCTGAGGCCCGCGGAAAACCGCCGAACGCGCTGTTGCAGCAACAGCGGGGCGTTTGTTCAAGCTGCCTTGGCATGCTTTTCCTCCAACTGCCCATTTTCGGGGTTAAGCCACACCTCTTTGATCGGCGTACAGTTCAGCACTCTCCCGGTGATCCAGCGCTCCGGATGGCGTCTGCGAGCCTCCAGCATCGTCTCCCTGCGTCGGCGCAGCACCTCCGCGTCCTCGCCGCGATAGCGCTGCCCCGGCGTTACCATGCGGATGCCGCGGTGTCTGTGGTGCTCGTTGTAGTGGTCTACAAAGCCCTGCACCCATTGCTCAGCTTCCTCAGCATTGTCGAAGCCGTCACG
>NZ_LT635857.1:986-32618 GCF_900128485.1 Duodenibacillus massiliensis | reverse complement strand
TCCTTCTTGAGTTCAGACATGGCCGACATCTGAGCATCATGGAGCTTCTTGTCAACCGCATCCGGATGATTGTTAAACCATTCGGCCCAGGCATCCACAGCGGAAGCGAGATAGCCATGCTTGCGGCAGAACTGGCCGAAGGCAGTCTCGCTCATGAAAGCTTTGGCATTCACAGCAGTATGGGCTTGAAGGTAGGTCACTCCTTTAGGGAGCTTGAGGCTGGTCATGAGCTTGGGATTTCCTTTGTTGGGCAGCGTGCCGCAACCTGCTTGCTCTCTGGCAATCCTGAGCCAGTACGAGATCGTTGATTTGCCGATCGAGTACTGCTCCACGGCTTCAGAGATGCTGAGCTCCTTGCTCAGCAGGCACGCTACGACGTTGTCTTTGAACTCCTGCGAATATCGCATGTTTTGCCACTCCATGAAAGGTTGAAGGGGTGGCGAAAGGTAGTATGACATCTAATGCAACGCCGGCGTCAACCTCTGGGTCGACGTCACGGGTGAACGCTACGAAGCCGACAAGCTCGACAACAACGGCAGCTTCCGCTCCGACGCTGGTTATGCCATGTTCGGCGGCGACATGCAGGTCGCCGAAGGCTTCTCGGCCGGCATGGCTCTGCAGTACGGCGACGCTTCGGTTCGCAGCGACATCTCCTCCATCAAGAACAGCATCAAGAACTACGGCCTGACGGCTTACGCCAGCCAGAAGTTCGGTGATGCGAAGGTGGTGGGCGAACTCGCATGGCTCAAGTCTGAAAACAAGATCACGGCTTCTCAGACGGCCATGAACCAGAAGCTTGACGTGAACGTCTACTCCGCCGGTGTGCGTGCTCAGTACGAGCTTGCCGCGGGTGCCTTCAAGTTCGTTCCGAGCATCGGCCTGCGCGTCTCTCATCTGGAAACGGATGACATGACGATCGGCACGATCAAGGCGACGGACTCCGACCTCACCTATGTCCAGATGCCGATTTCGCTCCGCATCTCGGGCGGTGAAGTTGCGGCCTCCGGCTGGACGTTCGCTCCGAGCTTCAAGGTTGCCTACGTTCCGACGTTCGGCGACAAGGAAATCAAGGTCTACGGCGCAAGCCAGGACGTCCTTGACATGTCGCCGGTCCAGGCCGACTTCGGCCTGCGCGCCGTCAACGGCAACCTGATGTTCAATGCCGACATGATGATTGGCGGCGGCGAATACGGCACGTCGTCCATCGGCGGCAAGGTTGGCGTCAAGTACGTGTTCTAACCCGGCCTTCAAAGCCTCGGCGCTCAGGCGCTGAGGCTTGAAGAGATCAACGCCCGGTTCTTCCATTGCGGAGGACCGGGTGTTTTTCATTGTGCGCTCGGCATGAGCGCTTTCTAACGGGTGAAAGTCCCGAGTGCAGGGGGTAGCACCAAGCACATAGCCAAGAGCAAGGGTGTCCGCCGCGAGGCGAGATCTGAAGGAAGCTGGAGGCAAACCACTGACCTGACGTACAGAAACTGCATAAGGCATTCGAAGATGGGTAAGTCTGCAAAACAAGATGAAGCCCGAAGCTACACGGAATCCGAGGTGTAGATGCAGCAGGTACAGAGGATGTAAGGTTTTTTGTGTCCAGGCGATAATAGCGCTCCCGTAGGGCGCGAAAGGAATCACCGTGGCACACCGTACACCCAAAATAAACGACACCGTAAAATTTACCGACCAGCAGCAGGCCATTCTGAACGATGCCGTAGAGCAACTGATGGAAGCCGGCANCGGTCGAGCCGGCCATCACCATCCGGTGCATGCCGCCAGTTCTGCAGCGTCCGTGGGGTAATGCCGACTGCCTCGCAGGATTGCCTCTGCGACAGTCCTTTCGATTGACCGAGTTCAACCAGCGAAACGATTTCCTGGCGATCATGGGCACTGATCAGCTTTCCTTTACCCCNCTTAACGCAGGCTCATTTCAACGAAGCGATGAAGATCGTAGCCCAACGCTTCATCAACGCCGCCCTGCAAGGGGAACTGAAGCACCATTTGACACAGGAAGACGAAAATCTCAACGAAGAGGAATCGTCGGCTGAGCGCGTTGAAAACAAACGCAATGGGTACAGCAAGAAAACTCTTCACGGCAATAAAGGCGATTTAGAAATCCAGGTTCCCCGCGATCGCAAGGGGACTTATGTTCTCCGCCTGGTACCCAAGCACTCACGGCATTTCAATGACTTCGATGACGCCATCATCGATTTATATGGACGCGGATTGTCTACCCGTGAAATCACTGAGTTCATCAGAAGTCAGTACCACGTTGAAGTGAGTGCCGAATTCATCAGCACCGTGACGGAAAAGGTAAATGACGACGTACGGCAATGGCAAGGCCGTCCGTTGGATTCGGTCTACCCGGTGGTGTTCTTTGACGCTTTGCGCATCAATATCCGTAAGGACGGCGTCATCAAGAAGATGGCGGTTCATTTGGCTCTCGGCGTACGTTGTGACGGCCGACGCGATGTGCTCGGCATGTGGGTTCATGAAAACGAAGGCGCGGTTTTCTGGACGTCGGTATTTACGGAATTGAAAACCCGTGGCGTAGAGGACATCCCGATCGCCGTCACAGACGGCCTCAAGGGTATGACGCAAGCCATTGAGGCCGTATTTCCCCAGGCGCAACATCAAACCTGCATTGTCCATCTCATCCGTGCATCTGCAGCCTTCGTCAGCCACAAGGATCGAAAGGCTGTAATGGCCGGCTTAAAGCCCATTTACCAGGCCAATACCCCCGAAGAAGCGTTGGCGCCTTTGAAAATAGCTTTATGGGCAAACGTTACCCGCATGTAGCGCAGAGTTGGCGCTCTGCCTGGGCACAGGTGATACCCTTCTTCAACTTTCCCCGGTCGATTCGGAAGTTGTTGTATACGACCAACAGTATTGAGGCTCTCAACCGTGGCGTTCGGAAGGTAATCAAAACTCGAACCATGTTTCCGCATGAAGAATCCGCCAAGAAGCTGATTTACTTGGCACTTCAGCGCATTATGGAAAAATGGAAGCTGCCTGTTCGTGCTTGGAGTGAAGCCGTGCCGGTGTTTGCAGCCATGTACGGTGAGCGATTTGCTGCTGAGCAGGCTTAATTGCCGCGTAGTACTGAAACAGTGTTTCAGCATAGCAGTTGCAGGGTTACAACTTAAGGAGACGAAACTGCGATTTTTCCGGTAGCGGCGCGCCGCTGCATAGCCGCCCCCATGGGGGCGGCTATGCAGCCCTCCCATGCCGCCGTCGTACCCTGAATCATCGCATTACCACTGATAGAAAAATTGGGGCTTGACAGCCCCGAAGTACCTGGGGTTAAATACCCCTGTTAGCGAGCCAACAAGCTCAACCGTAAACCCGCGCTAGACACAAAAATCTACACACACCCCACGCTTTGTTACGATGCCAAGTAATTCGCAAAGATTCGAACAACTCGGTACTGAGTGCGAATCCCTGCAGTTGTCTGTTTTTGGCAAGGTTGCCGGCGTTTATTCCCGATATGTCAAATTCTGCTCAAGAGTCCTTACAAGCTCCCTTGTCGGGGCGCTACTTTTTACTTCTTCAGGGACCTCAAAGTCATTTTTTCAGGCATTTGTCTAAAGCTCTGGTGAAGGAAGGGGCTCGTGTGGATAAGGTCAATTTCTGCGGCGGCGATCTGATGCTGTGGGGATTGAACCGAAAGGCGCTCAATTACACGGGGACGCTTTATGAGTGGCCGGAATGGATCGGCCGCTATTATCGGGAAGAGGGCGTGACAGACATCTGCCTGTATGGTGACTGGCGACCTCTGCACTGGGAGGCCGTGCGTCTTGCGCATGCTCGCGGCATTCGTGTTTGGGTTTTTGAAGAAGGCTACCTGCGTGCAGGCTTTTCGACTCTGGAGGAAAACGGCGTCAACGGAAGGTCGTCGTTGCCCGTTAATCCGCAGGATATTCGCGAGATGGCGGTTGGTCTGCCCGATCCCAAGGCGATCGTTGTCGAAAACGACATTCACGACAAGGTTGTCAAGGCCATCCTTCATCATGTGGGCAACGTTTGCTTCTGGCCGAAGTTTCACAACTATCGCACCCATCGTCCGACCAACATTTTCTTCGAACTGCTGGGCATTCTTCCACGCTATTTGAAGAGAAAGTCGCGTCAGGAGCGCTCGATGGAGCGCTGGGCAGACTTTCAGAAGTCTGACGATCCGTACTTCTTCTATCCGCTGCAGCTGGTTTCAGACAGCCAGGTGCAGCTTTATTCGCCCTATGTGCGCGTGCAGGAGGCCATTGCCGATGTCTTGACTTCATTTGCCCTTCATGCTCATCCCAAGACGAGGCTGTTGATCAAGAATCACCCGCTTGACAACGGGCTGATCAATTACGGCGAGTTCATCAAGGGGTTTGCGGAAGAACTTGGCATTTACGATCGTGTGACATATGTGGAAGACGGATCGACGCCCGACATGATTGCCGGGAGCCGCGGCGTCGTGCTGATCAACAGCACGGTCGGTCTTATGGCACTTGATCAGGACAAGCCCGTCTACTGCATGGGCAGATCCATCTACAACATTGAGGGATTGACGCAAAGCCTTCCGACGACGCCGCTCGATGTGTTCTGGTGTGCGCCAAAGGCTCCCAATCAGCCGCTCTATCGCGCTTTCAAGCGCATCTTGAATGCACAGGCTCTTGTTCACGGTAATTTCTACTCAGCTCAGGGCATCAGTCTGGCTGTTGCGGATTCGGTGCGCAGATTTGAGGATTCTCATGTACACCTCCAGCCGAAGCATCGTCAGATTGTCATGCGCTCGCGTGATGAATTTTCCAAATATCGCAAGTTCGGCATCTAAGTCAAAACAAGACACGAACTGCAATTTTCGAATTCTTGAGAGAAGGGAATTTAGTTTTCATGGTCGCAGCAGACATCGATTTTCGCGTTGCAACGCCTGATGATGCTTCTACGGTTGCCGGGATCATCACCGAAGTTTCGGAAGGGGTGATTGATCATCTTTTGGGAGGCGTTTTTCCCGGGATGAAGCCTCAATCCATTCTTGAGATGATCCTTGCCAGAGGAAGCGGAAATCTCGATCTCAAAAACATCCTTCTGGTCAATGTCGGCGGCGAACTGGCCGGCCTGCTTTTTGCCTATGACTCCAAGCTTCAGAAGGTTTCCGACATCATGTTGGGCTTTTTGGGAGAGACGAAGGTCAACGAAATGCGTCCGTTGCTAGAGGCCAAGGCAGATAATGCGTATTGGATCAATACTCTCTGGGTGAACGAAGCGTTTCGCGGTCAGGGGCTGGCACAGCTGTTGATCAAGCTTGCCGAAGACATGGCGCGCGGCGTGGGGTGTAGCAGTCTTGCGCTTCATTGCTGGGCGGACAACGAACGAGCCCGTCGTTTTTATGAACATCAGAACTTCGTCCTTAAGGGAGAAATCCCGACGGCTTCGGCACTGAAGGCTCGTCATCCGAAGGCCGGAGAATTGTGGGTCAAGCAGCTGGCCGACGACGCAAGGAACGTGCAGTGAAGACGGTAGCCATTGCCGGAGCAACCGGTGGAATCGGACAAGCACTTGCCCGCGTCTATGCGGGTGAGGACTCACGTCTGCTGCTGGCCGGCCGGCGTTTGGATGTATTGACTGATCAGAAGCGGTTGTTGGAAAGGATGGGGGCGACGGTTGAGATTGACGCCTTTGACATGCGCGATATTGAAGCCGTCGTTCGCTGGTGCCAAAAGGCGGTAAGTTTGAACGCAACGCGCGTGATTCTGGCAGGCGGTGTCTCTGCTTCAGTGGAACCTGCGTTCGGTCGTGATGGTGCTGTTGCGTACTATCTGCCGGAAGCCATGACAGACTTGGAGCGTGAGCTTTCCGTGAATGCGGTCGGCAATGTGCTTGCGTGCAATGCATTTGTGCGAGAACTGATGAAGTCTTGTCCTAGGGGCGTGGCCGGGGAGCGTGTGCAGATTGCTTTGGTGGCATCGCTGGCCGCATTGACCGGGATGCCCGGGTCGCCCGGCTATTCTGCGTCCAAGGCAACGCTTCGTGTGTATGCCGAGGCATTGCGTCGATTGACGTTAGGTAAGAATATCGGCGTAACGGTTCTGTTTCCCGGCTTTATCGAATCCGACATGAGCAGGCGTTATCAGGGTGCGAAGCCGTGGCTGATGACTGCGGAGGAGGGAGCTAGAAAAATGAAGCGCGCCATTGAGGCGGGCAAGTCCGAATACGCCTTCCCGAAGATTCTGGCCATCGGCATATCACTTCTGAATCTATTGCCGGAATGGCTGCAGCCGCTCTTCTTGAAGGGCTTTTTCTTTACGGTTCAACCGGATCACGAAAGCAAGACAAGCCGCAGGTGACGTCTTGAGTAAGCACAGATGCAAAGTTTCATATCCTATGCCTTGGCCTTGATCGCGTTAAGCGGTTGTTTGATTGCGGCAAACCGTGAAGCTACGCCGAGAACGTCTTATTCGAACAGTTTTGGCAAGGGCCTTTGGGTAGGGGATGTTCTTTGCGCAGGACTGGTGCTGGGCATTTTCTCCTTGATTCTGCTGTTGACGGACAGATTTCTGACAACGATCGCAATCGGACTGGTGCTGATTCTTCTTCTTTGGGCGGGAAATCGACTGAAGGTTGCCATTCTGAGTGAGGTGCTTGTTTTTTCTGACATCTTTCTTG
The DNA here is from genome assembly GCF_900128485.1 of Duodenibacillus massiliensis. Lineage (GTDB taxonomy): Bacteria > Pseudomonadota > Gammaproteobacteria > Burkholderiales > Burkholderiaceae_F > Duodenibacillus > Duodenibacillus massiliensis. The sequence goes on along the minus strand of NZ_LT635857.1, from coordinate 25,979 downwards.
CCGGACATGCGCTTCGTTATCCGCGTCTTTATTTCGGATATGCCCCGAAATGGGTTTGGCCGCTGTTGATTGTTGGCTGTGCGGGATTGGGGTGGTGCTTAACGCTCGAAAAGCCGATCGACGTGTTGACGCTCGGGGAGCGCATGAGCGGAGTACTCGCGATACTTTTGATTTGTGGCTTGATTGCACTCCTTTTAAGGAGGCCTTCGGTTGGAATTATTCGCTTTCTCGGTCGGCATCCCTTGAGCTTTGATGCGCAGGTTGATGCCGGAAGATACACTCCGCTGGGCGCGGCTCTTTTGCATGTTCTTCATCACGGGCAATGCCGCTATCGGCTTCGCCTTCGTTTTCGGAAGCACAGTGACGGATCCACGGAATCGAATTCCGGCAACCCGACAGAACATCGCTTGTTGATTCAGGCGGAATCCTTTGTGCCTCTTCATCGCTTGCTTGACAGGCCGAGTCAAACCCCGATGATTGATCGTCTGATGTCCGTGGGGAAAAGCGGCAGGCTGAGTCTCGACTGGCGCGGTGCGTACACGATGAGATCCGAATTTGCCGTCTTGACAGGGCTTGCGCCAAGAGAATTGGAAACTTATGGGTTCGATCCCTACCGTCTCGCGGCGATGATCCCCATGGACAGTCTGGCGTGGAAGATGAAGGTGAAGGGTTACCGAACGGTTGTCTGCCATCCCAACGATGCTCGATTCTTCGATCGCGACAAGGTGATGAAAAATTTTGGCTTTGACGAGTTTATCGATTTGACCGATTTAAAAGAAGGCTGGCCTCAGATGGTGGCGAAAGATGCTCTGTGCGGACACTATGTGAGTGATTCCGCTCTTCTCCAATGGGCTGTCGACTATCTGCGTGAATCTGAGGTGCCGACCTTTTTGTTCATCATAACCATAGAAGCTCATGGCCCGTGGGATCCTTCGAAGTTTGACGGAGCCGCTTCGCTGACAGAAGTTGAACGTTATGAAGTTCATCTTGCGCATCTAGACAAAGGGGTAGCCAGAATCGTCAAGGCTCAGGAAGAGGGGGAACCATTGTCTGTTCTCATGTACGGCGATCATTTGCCTGGACTTGAGATTCTACGAAAGAAGACTCGTGAAATACCTTCCGATACGGCGTGGTTGATGTGGAATCTCACGGCTCTGGATGGGTTGAAATCGACGAGGAATCTGGATGTTGCAGAGAAGACAGGACTGAAGCCGGAGCAGTTGGGCGGCTTGTGGATGGATAAGGAATGACGAGTCTGGAACAGGTGAAATATAGGTGCTGACGAGCATGAGTTAACCCTAGGTCTTTAGATGTGAAAAGAAAAACCATACGAGTGGTTGATGCCTGAGTGTTGTCAGATGGTAACGCTGTTTATGGAATAAATGGCGAATTTATAGGTATTTCAGGACCTCTTTGATAGGATACGCGAAAGAGTACGGGGATCGCGGAATACTTAAGCTCGCTGTGATGACCGTACTCTGAGCGTATCGTTCCTTTGATATTGACCCAGCTTATTCATGTCGGGAATGTTTTTAAAACAGGAAACAATTATGTTTAAGAAATCTCTCACTGCTGTCGCCGTTCTCGGCGCTTTTGCCGGCGCTGCCATGGCTTCTCAGGTTACGATGTACGGTGTTGTCGACACTGGTCTGATGTACACGTACAACGACGTCGCTGATGGTAATCCGGCTACCGATCTCGAAGTGAACAAGCTCGCTCTTAACAGCGGTATCAACGCCGCCAGCCGCTTCGGCCTCAAGGGTACGGAAGATCTCGGCAATGGCCTGAAGATTGGCTTCAAGCTCGAAAACGGCTTCAAGGCGGATGATGGCACGTTCAAGACGGCCGGTCGTCTCTTCGACCGTGAAGCTTCTCTTTCCGTCTACTCCGACTTCGGTACGCTCTCCATGGGCCGCATGGGTGCCGTTGGTTCCAGCGCCGGTACGTATGACATCGTCTATCTGTTCGGCGACGCTTTTGACGGCGGCGACAACGAAGTCTTCGGTTTTGTGACCTCCGGCCGTGCCGACAACATGGTTACCTACCAGACCCCGAAGTTTGCCGGTGTGCAGGGCACGTTCCAGTACTCCTTCAATCAGGATGGTCAGGAAGGCAACAAGTCTTCTCTGAACAATCAGGTCTTCGCCGCTGCTGCTACGGGTGAATTCGGTGCTTTCAATGTGGTCGGCGCTTACGAATATACGAACCGTAGCGCTGCCGATCGTCAGATTGTTCGCAAGGATGCCCAGACTATTTACCTCGGCGGCAATTATGACTGCGGCTTTGCCAAGACCTTTGTCTTGGCTCAGTACTTCGAAGGTGCTAGCGCAGCTGCCGGCTTCGACATTAAGACTGAATTCAAGAACACTAGCGATGAATACGTTGCTTCTGCCAAGGGCCTGAAGGGCTACGGTCTCCATGTCGGCACTCAGGTTCCGGTGATGGCCGGTACCCTTACGGCAGCCGTCTACTACGTTGACGGCAAGCTTGAAGGCGTTAAGAATGCCGGTGAAACCGGTCCTCAGAAAGATAATGATGTTTCCTACATCGGCGCTTCCGCTCGCTATGTCTATGCTCTCAGCAAGCGCACCGAAGTTTATCTCGGCGGCGGTGTTGCTCAGGCCAAGATTGATGAATGGAATGACAATGATAGCGATCGTAAGACGTTTATCGGCCAGGCCTACACCGGTCTGACGCACCGCTTCTAATCGCGTTCATCATTGAATCCGCATGAGGAACAATCGGGATGATTGAAAAAGTCTCCTGATTAATAAAGAAACCCTCTGTAACATTGTTCACGGAGGGTTTCTTTTTCTTTAGAGTCTTGGTTGCATCAATTTTGAGTGGAAGTCTGTTTTGGTTTGTTGCTTGATATCGAACAACAAACCCAAGCAGATAGAGTATGCATGTTTGGCATCAACAGTCTTTCAGTGCAGGATGAAATGCCTGCGAACAGGTGTCAATGTGCAGAAGGGAATGGGTATGGTTTACGAAAAGGGTTTTGCGATTGTTGGCATTGGTTGCCGTTTCCCGGGCGGCGTAACCTCGCTTGAAGGTTTGTGGAATGTGCTGTCCGGCGGCAAGGATGTTGTGACATCCGTGCCGGGCGAGCGCTTTGATCTGGCACGGTACTGGCATCCTGATCGCAAGGCCTCCGGGCGCACCTGTTCCGTCAGTGCAGGCATTGTCGGCGACGTCAAGAAGTTTGACGCCGCCTTTTTCGGCATGAGTCCCAAGGAAGCTGAGGCGCTTGACCCTCAGCAGCGCATGATGCTCGAAATGGCTTGGGAGGCCTTTGAAGATGCGGGCATTGCTCCTTCGGAAGCAGCAGGCAGTAAGACGGCCGTTTATGTCGGTGCAGCTTCGACCGACATGGGCATCATTCATGCCGACGATCCGAGCATGACCGGTCCGTATGCCATGACCGGCACGTCGCTCTCGATCATTGCCAATCGCCTTTCGTATTTCTTCGATCTGCACGGTCCGAGCATGACCATCGATACGGCCTGCTCGTCGAGTCTTGTCGCGCTTCATGAGGCCTGCCGCGCCATGGAGGCTGAAAATCTTCCGATGGCTTTGGTGGGCGGCGTCAATGTTCTGCTCTCGCCCTTGTCGTTCGTGGGCTTTTCCAAGGCGCACATGCTGTCTGCGGACGGTCGATGCAAGGTCTTCGATGAGTCCGGAAACGGCTATGTCCGTTCTGAAGGCGGCGCGGTCATCCTCATCAAGCCTCTTGAAGCTGCCATTCGCGATCATGACGCCATTCACGCCGTCATTCGTGCGACGGGCGTCAATTCCGACGGACGTACGAGTGGTATTGCGCTCCCGAATGGTGCGGCGCAGAAGGCTCTGCTGGAATCGATCTATGAAGATGAGCGTATCGATCGCTCTCGTATTGCCTACGTCGAAGCCCATGGTACGGGCACCGCAGCGGGCGACCCGATTGAAACGAAGAGCATTGGCGAAGTTCTCGGTCACCACAATCCTGGCGAAGCACCGCTTCCCGTCGGTTCCGTGAAGGGCAACCTCGGCCATTTGGAAACGGGTTCTGGCATGGCCGGTCTGGCCAAAGTGCTCAATGTTTTCGAACATCGCGAGATCCCGGCCAACATTCAGCTGAAGAATCCCAATCCCAAGATCGACTTCAAGGGCCTGGGCATTCGCGTCCCGATCCAAAACGAACCGCTCCCGAAGGCGGAGGGCGGCAAGGGCGTGCTTGCCTGCGTGAATTCGTTCGGCTTCGGCGGCACAAATGCGCATGTCCTGCTTGAAGAAAAGCCGGCCATTGTGGATGCGGAGCCCGAGTTTGCCGACGGGGCCATTCTGCCTCTCATGATTTCCGCCCGAAGCATGGAAAGCCTGCAGGCTTTGTCGCGCATTTATTGCGACCGCCTTCAGGGCAAGGATGCCGCGTTCTTCAATCGCACGGCTTGTGCGAGCGCTCATCAGCGCGAGCGCCTTCCGTACATTCTTCTGGTCAATGCATCAACGTTGGAAGAAGTACTGGCTTCTTTGGCTTATTTTGCTGAGCATGGGGCTCTTCGCGACGATCTTCCTGCTGCGGTCGAACATATTTCCAATCCTCGCCAGGGAAAGACTGCATTCGTTTATTCCGGCAACGGTAGCCAGTGGGCCGGCATGGGGGCGGAGCTTCTTGCTAATTCTCTTCGCTTCGGTGAAGTCATTGACGAGATTGACGAGGCCTTCAGCCCGCTTTCCGGCTGGTCCATCCGCGCCTACATGACGCAGTCTGCAGACGCTTGGGCGCTCGATAAGACTGAAGTGGCTCAGCCGCTTCTCTTTGCCATTCAGGTCGGTCTCACCGTTCTTCTTCGTGAGAAGGGCGTCGAAACCGAAGCCGTTACCGGCCACAGCGTGGGCGAAGTGGCGGCCGCCTGGGCTTCCGGAGCACTGTCTCTGGCCGATGCGGCTAAGGTTATCTATGAGCGTTCCGCTCTGCAGGGCAAGATGCATGGCTCCGGCACAATGGCCGCTGCCAAGTGTTCTCAGGAGAAGCTCATGGAGCTTCTCGCCGACAAGCACGGTGTTGAAATCGCAGGCTGGAATGCGCCCGACAACTTTACTCTTTCGGGTGATGCCGACGAGATCGATGCTCTGAAGCCCCTCGTCAAGGAAGCGGGCGGCTTCTTCAAGCGTCTGCCGCTTGCATATGCCTTCCACAGCTCCCGCATGGAGCCGTTGGAAAGCGAAGTGCTTGCAACGCTTGCCGACCTTCAGCCTGTCGCTACCGAAGACATCCGCTTTGTTTCGAGTGTCACCGGAGAAGTGACGTCCGGTGAAATGCTCAAGGCCGACTACTGGTGGCGCAATGTGCGCATGCCGGTGCGCTTTGAAGCGGCCATTGACACGCTGATTGACGAAGGTTTCACGCGATTCATTGAAGTGGGTCCGCACGCCATTCTGGGCGGCTACATTCGCGCGACGGCGCAAAAGCATCAGGCCGATGTCAAGATCGGTCGCCTGATGCATCTATCCGGCGACTGGGCCGGCGTGCGTCGTCAATTCGCAGACGTGATGGCACTGGCGATTTCGACCGATGCCTGGCCCGAAGCCGTGCGTGACCGCACGCTTCCGCGCTATCCCTGGAACAAGAAGACGGTTTGGGCAACTTCTACGACGGAATCGTGGAAGCTCTTCGATAACAAGCCCGTCCATCCGCTTCTCGGCTATCCGGTACCGCATGCCGAACATCTGTGGGAGCAGACGGTTGATCTGCAGCTCACGCCGTGGCTTGCCGGTCATGAAATCGATGAAACGGTTCTCTTCCCGGCCGCAGGCTATTTGGAAATGGCCATCGAGTCCGCGCGACTTTCGATGAAGAACGTTCAGACCGTCGAGCTTGACAATATGGCCATTCTTCGTCCGATGGCCTTGTCCGAAGAATCCGCAAAGATTGTTCAGACTCGCGTGTCTCCTGCTGGCTTGCTTACGCTCACCTCGCGCGATCAGCTTTCGGCTGAAGAGCCGCTCCTGCATCTGGCAGGACGCTGCATCGCGTCCGACGCTGCCAAGCCCCAGGACGAGCCGTGGACGGCTCGTGTTGAAAAGGAAGGCTGTGGTTGCGATGTAGAAGCATTCTATCAGGCGCTGGCTGAGATCGGCCTTACGTACAAGGGTGCCTTCAAGCCCATTCAGTCCGCCTGGACTTTTGCCGGTGAAGACGGCATCGCTTCCGACGTTCTCGTTGAGCTTGCCTCTCGCGACGGCGCTGCAGACCGCGGCATGATTCTTTCGCCCGCCTTGGTTGACGGCGCGCTTCAGGGGCTCTTCTTTGTCCTCGCCGAACGTCTTCGCCATCAATTCAATGATGCCAAGTCGTCCTATCTGCCGAGCTGGTTCGGCCGTACGGTGGTTTGGTCTCAGGGCACCCCGGCCTGGGCTGAAATTCATCTCATTCAGGTCACGGAGCGTTCTGCCAAGACCCAGATTCTTCTTCGCAATGCCGATGGCGAGCCGCTCGCACGCTTTGAGGACGTTCGATTCCTGCGCGTGCATCACAAGTCGAAGCATATCGATCCGGCCTTCTATGCCGAACATTGGTTCAAGTGTCCCTCTGATCGCAAGGCCCTTGCCGGCGATGATGATGTTAAGACGCTCTCCGGCATGGTGGTTGAAGCTGCTCGCGGCTACGAATGGTCGGCCGACAAGGCGGCTGAAACCGAAGAGTTGCTCCATTGGCTCGTGCTCGCCTATGTCCGTGAAGCCGTTCGTGAATATGACACGTGGCTTCCGGAAGAATTCCTCTTCTCTGAAAGATTTGCACTGGAGACGCTCGACAATTGGCGCGCCTTCATGACGGATCTGCTCGTCTCAAACGGTCTGGCTCAGAACAACGATGGCATGATCATGGTGCCGGGCACGACCGATTGCCCGACGTCCGATGTGATCTATCGCACCTTGCTTTCGTCCGAACCGACGTGCTGGCCGCTTTTGACTGCGCTCGATACCGTCGGACGCCGTATTCCGGATCTCCTGACCGGGACGGTTAAGCTTGACGAACTCCTGCCGGAACGCAAGGGTGCGCTCAAGACCCTTTTCTCGCACATGCCTCAGCGTGCGCTTCTGACGTCTGCGCTCCGTCGCTGGATGGAAGGTCTTGACGGTCTGGCCAAGGTCCGCGAGCCCAAGGCGCGTCTGCGCGTACTCGTGGTCGGCGAAACCGGCGGCAGCTTCTATACGGAACTCCGTGCAAGCCTCTGCGAAGCAGCTCAGTGCACGTTCGTGATCGGCAACGAAGTTGCAGCCGATCGCGTCAAGGCCGTGTTCGAAAATGAAGTCGGCGTTGATGTCATGACGCTCGACGCCTGGCTCCGAGCAGACAAGTTCGCATCATATGACGTGGCTCTCCTGCCCGATGGTTTGGCATTCAATGAAAATGTGCCTGCCGTTCTTAAGAGCGTCTCCGATTCTCTTCTGACGAACGGTGTTGTGGCGCTTGTTGAAACGATGCCGCACGCGAGCATCAACCTTCTTGAAGGTGCCGACGAAAATTGGTGGCTCAACGGCGAGACCGGCGGCGTCTGCCGCTTGGCCTCTGCCGATGCCTGGCTCGAGACTCTCGAGCGTGCGGGCTTCAAGGCCGGCCGTGTCGACGAGGATGCTCTTGCGCTTGCCCCGCGCATGCTGATCGCCGGCGTCAAGACCACCGCTGTTGTTCAAAAGACCGAAGAGCGTGTTTCGATCCCGGTTCATGTTGTTGCCAAGCACTATGAAGCTGACAGCGCAACGGCGATGATGGTCAATGCACTCGAAACGGCTGTAGCCGCTCGTCTGCACAAGGATGATTCCTCCGAGATCCCGTTCGTAGTGACGGTGGTTGCCGATGACCGTGCCAGAGATGCCGATTACTGGACCGGTTTGAGTGAAAAGCTTGCTCAGGGTGAGCGTGTTGTTTCGCTTCTGGATCTTGATGACGAACTTCGCGTGCAAGAGGGTGCTGCCTTCCCGCATGACACCTTTGCCCTGATGCAGGGCTTGCAGGCTGCGGCCGCCAAGGGCGCTCTTGCAGAGGGCGTGGAGTTGGTGTCGCTCACCGCGGCCTTGCCCGAATTCAACGAAGCCTCTTCGCTCAAGGGGGCGGCGCTCGTCGGCATGACGCGTGTTTTCGCCAACGAGTGCCAGGCTGTTCATGCCGGTACGCTGAGTCTTCAGGATGAAACGGTTGCAACACTTGAGCGAGCGGCGGATATGCTTCTCAATGTGAAGCCCGATGATGTTGAAGGTCTGATTGCCCGCGGCGTGTGTTATCGTCGCTTTGTGTCACAGAGAATGCCGCAGGAAATGCGGGACGCCGGTAATTCCTCTGCGCGTACGGCCAAGGTTTTGGCATTCGACATGCCGGGCAGGCTCGACAATTTGTATTGGAAGGACGTGCCTGTTGCCGACGATGCTGAGCTTGGGGCTGATGAGGTTCGCATCTCCGTCAAGGCGACCGGTCTCAACTTCCGCGACGTTATGTGGGCGATGGGTCTTCTGCCTGAAGAAGCGCTCGAGAACGGCTTCTCCGGTCCTACCATGGGCTTGGAAGCTTCCGGTATCGTGACGGCAGTCGGCGCGAATGTGACGCACGTGGTGCCCGGTGATGCCGTTGTGGGCTTTGCTCCGGCATGTTTCGGCACCGTCATTACGACGAAATCCGAAGCTGTGGCCAAGATGCCTGCCGGCCTGAACTTTGCCGAGGCAGCATCGGTCCCGGTCGTCTTCTTCACCTCTTGGTATGCGATTTCTTATCTTGGCCGAGCACGCCGCGGCGAATCGATCCTGATTCATGGCGCCGCCGGCGGTGCCGGTTTGGCTGCCATTCAGATTGCCAACCTTCTCGGCCTCGAAGTGTATGCAACGGCTGGTTCGGAAACGAAGCGTGCTCTCCTGCGTCGCTTGGGCGTGAAGCATATCTACAACTCGCGTTCTCTCGCGTTTGCTGACGAAATTCGTCGTGACACGAACGGCCGCGGCGTCGATTTGGTGCTGAACTCCTTGGCCGGTGCGGCTGCGGAAAAGTCTCTTGGTTTGCTTGCGCCCTTCGGTCGATTCCTCGAATTCGGCAAGCGCGACTTCTATGCCGACTCTCCGATGTTCCTTCGTCCGTTCCGCCGCAATCTTTCCTACTTCGGCATCGACGTCGACCAAATGCTGGTCGACTGTCCGAAGCTTGCCGGCGAGCTCTTCGTTGAAGTGCTCAAACACTTCGAGAACGGCGACTTCCGTCCGCTCCCGATGACGCTCTTTGCACATGATCGCGTCCAGGAAGCCTTCCAGATGATGCAGCAGTCGCTCCACATCGGAAAGCTTGTCGTGACGTACGAAAACAATGCAGAAGCGTCTCATATTGCGTCCGGCGGCAATGTGGCGGTAAATGGCACGGTTGTCATCACGGGCGGTCTGGGTGGTCTCGGCCGCCGTGTGGCCGAACGCATGATCAATCGCGGCGCAAAGGCGCTGGTTCTTCTGTCGCGCTCCGGTGCCGCTACGGACGAGGCCAAGGCTTTTGTGAAGCGTCTGGAAGACACCGGCGTCACGGTTAAGACGCCGACCCTTGACATTACGGCAGGCGAAACCGCAACCTATCTCAAGGCTATGGATGATGTTCTAGCGGATCTCCCGCCGGTGTGCGGTGTTGTTCACGCTGCGGGCGTCCTGGCTGACGCTGCCTTTGCAAACCTCACGAACGAGTCGTGCGACAAGGTGTGGCGTCCGAAGGTGACGGGAGCCGAACGTTTGGCCGACTATCTGACGCTTCGCGGTCTGAAGCCTGAATTCTTTGTGATGTTCTCGTCCGCCACCGTGCTTCTGGGCAATCCCGGCCAGGCCAACTATGTGGCGGCCAACATGGCGCTTGAAGCCCTTGCTGACAAACTCCGCATCAAGGGCATGCCGGCCTATGTGATCGGTTGGGGTCCTGTTGGCGACGTCGGCATGCTGCTCGCTAATCCGCAGGCTCGTCGCCTCCTTGAAAACACGCTGGGCACGCCCGCTTTGGCCTCTGATGACGTTCTCAATGCAATGGAAACCGTCATTTCTTCTCGTGAACCGTCGTCGCATTTCTTTGCCATCGACTGGTCTCGTGTTCAGAAGCTCCCCGTGGTGCGTGAAGCCCGCTTTGAGGGGATTTGGAAGCGCATGGGACACAGTGCCGTTCAGTCTGTGTCCATGGCTGAGCTTCTCTCGGGCAAGTCTACTGAAGAAGGCGTGGCAACGCTTGCCGATCTCATCGCGCAGGAAGTGGCCAAGCTCATGGGCATCAGTGTGAAGGAACTGAATGTTCATCAGCCCATTTCCGACATCGGCATGGACTCGCTGATGGTGGTAGAACTGGCCGTTGCACTCGAAGAACGCATCGGCTTCAAGATCCCGGCTGTTTCCTTGTCGGGCGGGGCTACGATCCAGACCATGGCCGAGCGTTTCTGGCAGATGCTCAACAAGTCCAGCGAGGAAGAACAGGTACTCGATACTCTTGCCAGCCAGCACGGCGTCGAATTGTCCGGTGACATGAAGAAGGAAGTTTTGAAGGATGCTTCAGCCTAAGGCATCTGGGATAAGCGCTAAACAATCAAGTTGGGAAGAATGTAAATGGCAGTAGAGGACAGCAATCAGGGGAATAAGAATATCTTTGGCCTTTCTCAGGGCGATCGTTCGGCACTTCTCTTCCGCCTCAAGCGATCGGGAAGTGCTTCGGTAGAGGCAAAGAGCGGTCGTACGCTTGATGAAGTGCAGTGGCGCGCCGATCCTAAAATGACGAAGTTTGAGGAGTTCCCGGCTTACAAGCAGATCAAGATGGAGAGAAGCGTTGCTGAGCACGCAGGCATTCTCAATCCCTTCTTCCAGTGCCACGACGGCATTGCCAAGGCCGAAACCAAGATCAACGGAGAAACGTTCCTCAACTTCTCGACGTATGACTATCTGGATCTGAACGGTCATCCGGCCTTGGAAGAGGCCGCAGTGGATGCCTTGAAGCGCTGGGGCACGAGTGCATCCGCATCTCGTCTCGTGTCCGGCGAACGCCCGCCACATCGAAAGCTCGAGAAAACATTGGCGAGTATTTACGATGCTGAGGACTGCATTGCTTATGTTAGTGGCCATGCGACAAATGTTTCGACGATCGGCAAGCTGTTTGGCGCTCAGGATGTGATCTTTCATGATTCCCTGTCGCACAATTCCATCGTGATGGGTGCTCAGGCGTCCGGTGCAAAGCGGATCAGCTTTCCGCACAACGATATGGAGGCATTGGAACGTCTGCTTCGCGAACATCGCCCCAAGGCGCAGCGCGCGCTCATCGTGACGGAAGGTGTCTTCTCAATGGACGGCAATGTGGCGAATCTGCCCGAGCTCGTTCGTTTGAAGAAGGCCTGGGGATGCTTCCTCATGCTGGATGAGGCTCATTCTCTTGGTGTCCTAGGTAAAACCGGGCGCGGCACCGCGGAGCACTTCGGGATTGATCCTAAGGAAGTAGATCTGTGGATGGGCACTCTCTCCAAGACCTGCTGCGGCTGTGGCGGCTACATTGCAGGCTGTCGCGAGGTGGTGGAGCTTCTTAAATTTACGTCTCCCGGCTTTGTTTACAGCGTGGGCATATCGCCGGCTCTGGCGGCCGCTTCTGAACGAGCCGTCAAGATCATGCTTGCCGAACCCGAACGTGTCGCCAAGCTTCAGGCGGTGAGCCATGAATTTGTTCGCTATGCCAAGAGCAAGGGCCTTGATACCGGTTCTGCCGAGGGGTATGCGGTCGTACCGCTCATGCTGGGCAGTTCACTGCTCGCGGGCAAGCTAGCCTCGCGAATGTTTGCTCGCAAGGTCAACGTCATGCCTATCATCTATCCGGTGGTGGAGGAGGGCGCAGCACGTCTTCGTTTCTTCCTTTCGGCTGCGCACGATGTCGAACATGTTCATCGTGCAATTGACATTGTTTGCGAAGAACTGCCCAAGGCACGTGAAGACGTAGCTCGAATGTCAGGCAAGACTGAATAACGAACAAATTGTCCATGCCGGCTGAGACGATCGTCGTTGCAGTCGGATTTTTAGAGGGTGCTCAAATCGCAACCGGACTTATCTGGACCTAACTACCTGTAGAACAAAACGCCATGATTCATGTATTTTCTTCCGGCATTTCTAAGATTCAGAATCTGGAGGTTTTCCTACAGGATGAAATTCGGAAGTACGGAGAGCTGAAGTTTCACAGTGCATGGGAAATCCCGAAGGCGTCGTCTGGCGATTTGGTCATAGGTTGGGGACATAAGAAGACTGCCGAGAAAGCGCGTGCATTTGCCAAAAAACATGCGTTGCCATACTTTGCTTTGGAAGATGGGTTTCTTCGCTCGCTCAAGCTTGGCGTAGATGGTGAGCAACCTCTTTCGCTGTCTGTAGACCGTACCGGCGTGTATTACGATGCGTGTGAGCCCTCCGATTTGGAGGACATGCTGAACAATACGGGCTGGTGGACGTGGAATATCCAAAATGAAGCTCGTGCGGCCATTGAGCGCTTTAGGATCTACGATCTGTCCAAGTACAACAATGCGCCGTCCTTTTCTGCTGAAGATAAGGTCAAGCTTTACAACAAGGTCGGGGTGAAGCCGGGACAAAAGCTGATCTTGGTAGTCGATCAAACTGATGGCGATGCAAGTATTGCTCTAGGCAAGGCTAGCAAGGAATCATTTCAGGCTATGTTGTCTGCGGCATTGGCAGAACCAGATGCGGTCGTGGTTGTCAAGACGCATCCTGACGTCTTGAGCGGCAAGAAGCGAAGCTGTTTCGGGACTCTGCCGCCCAATGTTTGTGTCATTTCGGAAAACTATGCGCCTCTCTCTTTTCTGGACGCTTTCGACGAAGTTTATGTAGTCACATCGCAGATGGGTTTTGAGGCCCTGCTGATGGGCAAGGTTGTGCATACGTTCGGCGTTCCTTTCTATGCAGGTTGGGGACTCACGGTTGATCACGGTGATGTGCCTGCGCGTCGCACAGGCCGTCCGTCACGTGAACAAATGTTCGCTTCGGCCTATATTAAGCTATGCAGATATGTGAATCCGGTTACACGGACCAGAATTTCTTTGACAGAAGCCATTGACATTATGGCCGCAAGGCGTCTGGCCAATGAGGAAAACCGTCGGAATTACATTGCCGTAGGATTTCGTCGCTGGAAGTGGCCGCATGTGAAGGCATTTGCTTCGTCTACCGGTGGAACGATTGAGTTTGAAAGTGATTTGGATGCCGGCTTTCAAAAGGCGGCTCAAGAAGGTAAAACCGTGCTTATCTGGGCGGGCAAGGCTACGGATAAAGTGGTTGAACAATGTACTAAGCTTGGTGTGCCGCTTATTCGTATGGAAGATGGCTTCCTGCGCTCCGTAGGCTTGGGCGTGGATTACCACTATCCGTTTTCTTTGGCTTTGGATGACTGCGGTATTTATTACGATCCGGCAAGACCTTCTCGTATGACGCATATCTTGGCCGAAATTAAACAGCATCCGGATTTGCCGCGACTGTTGGATAGAAGCGACAACCTTCTTAAGCTGATCGTAGACAATGGACTTAGCAAATACAACACGCCGTCAGATCCGGAAGTTGTAAAAAAACTCCAGAAATTGCCTCGCAATAAAACTGTGGTTTTGGTCCCGGGCCAGGTAGATGGGGATGCCTCGGTAAGGCGCGGCGGTGGAACTATTCAGTCCACTGAGCAGTTGCTCAAGGCTGTAAGGAAAGCCAATCCGGAAGCTTTCATTGTCTTCAGGCCTCATCCTGATGTGGTGACAGGCAATCGAGAAGGAACTATTACAGCTGAGACTGTCAGGACATGTACAAATCTTATTGTGACATCGGGCAGTCTGAATGACTTCTGGCCATATGTCGATGAAGTGCATACGTTGACCAGTCTGTCAGGGTTTGAGGCACTTTTGCGTCACAAGAAGGTTGTAACGTATGGCAAGCCTTTCTATGCCGGTTGGGGCTTGACAACTGATTATTCAGCGGAAAAACGTATGGATATAGCGTTAACCCTTGGGGAGTTGATCGCGGGTGCTATGATACTGTATCCGAAATATTGGGATTGGAAGACATCATGCGTCTGCCGTCCGGAGGACGTCTGTTATCGCATTTTGAGAAAAGAACAACCTGAAGTCGGTTTGTGGATCAAAGTCTGCCGCATTGCAAAGGTGGTGCACAGGGTATTGTCTCGAAAGTAGCAGATTCGTCTTTAACAGCAAAGGTTAGAAATGAAATCCAAAATGATTATTGCGATGACTGCCTTTACTGCAGTCATGTTGACGGGGTGTCAGGCTCCAAGAGGGTTGCAGCATGAGGTCTCTGCACCTCAAGTTGTTGTAGACAAACAACAGTCTGAAGAGCTCCAGCAATTTGCGCAAACACTTGTTAAGCAGTTGTCAGGCAATGCCGTAGTTCAAGAAGCGACCCCTTTTGGTCTGGCACAGATTTCAAAGGAGCGCGAGTATGTAAACGGTCTGGGTGAACAATGTCACCGCTTCAGCATTACGACTGAAAGCGATCGTCATTATGTAGCCGTTTGCCGTGGTAAAGATCAGGATTGGCGCTATGTCGAGTTGGTGCACTGAGGCTCCCACGTTCTGGAATGATTTGCGTCGCGGGGCAATCGTCCAGGCGCGTGTAATTTCAGCACTGATGTTGCGCGAAATCCATACGATTAATGGCAACAGCAAGCTAGGTTATCTCTGGGTGTTGATTCAGAGTGTTTTTGGTATTAGCGTTTTCTGGGGTGTACGACATTTCATGGGCGCCGGGCAGGCTCCGCATGGCATGGGGATGGCAATGTTCCTTGCAATTGGTTTTGGTATTTGGAATATCTTTTCAAATACCATTAGTCGTTGCTTGACGGCGGTAAGTGGCAATAAAGGTTTGCTGACTTTTCCTCAAGTGACTGAACTGGATGTCATGATTGCCAGAACTCTGGTGACGTCGGCAACCCAGATTTTGGTGACCGCTATGATTATTTGTGCGGGAACACTGGTTCTGGGTGAACCATTTATGTTGGGAAGTCTTCCTTTGCTGCTGACGCTGGTAGTTTTGGTGCCGCTTCAGTCATTGGGGTTTGGCATGGTTCTATCGTCACTCGCTGTCTTTGTCCCTGCCATAGAAAAGGTGGTGCCGATGGTTTTGCGCATCCTCTTTTTTGTTTCCGGTGTCTTTTTTTCGATTTCTGTTTTCAGTCAGTCAGTAGCCGATTGTTTATTGTGGAATCCTGTTTTGCATGCTGTTGAGCTTTGTAGAGAGGCCTTGCATGCACCCTATGCTGTTCCAGGTGTCAGTCTGACTTACTTTGGCTTAACAACTTTGACAGTATGCGCTCTGGGGGGATTCCTTGAGCGCTATGTTCGTAGCCGTAGGAACAATTGATGATCGAATTACAAAATGTCTGCAAACGTTATCGTGTCAAGAACGGTTGGCATACGGTGCTCGATAACGTCAATCTACGCTTTGAGGAAGGCAAAAGCATGGGCATACTCGGCGTAAACGGTGCCGGTAAGTCGACGATGATCCGGATTATTGGCGGAGCTGAACAGCCTGATTCCGGACGCGTTATTCGAACATCTCGCGTGTCCTGGCCGATTGGGTTCAGTGGTTGCTTTCACGGTTCCCTTACCGGGCGTGAAAATTTGCGCTTTGTTTCTCGTGTTTACGGCGCAGATATTCGAAAGGTTACGGATTACGTCGAAGATTTTGCAGAACTCGGCGATTACATGGACATGCCTATCAATACTTATTCTTCCGGCATGCGTAGCAAGTTGGCGTTCGGGTTGTCCATGGCGATCGGATTCGACTTCTATCTAATTGACGAAGCTTATTCTGTAGGTGACGCTGCTTTCAAAAAAAAGGCGGATCTTGCTTTAAAAGAAAAAGCAGCTACTTCCACTCTGATTTTTGTTTCTCACAGCATGGCGGCCGTCAAACAGAACTGTGTGTGCGGTGCGGTGCTCAATGCCGGTCAGTTGGTTTATTACCCTGATGTCAACCAGGCTATTAAGGAATATACGGATATTTGCAATGCAAAACGATGACAAAAAAGAAGTGCCGATGGTGACTTCTGTCCCTGAAGCCAATCGGATGCCTGAGACTGTAGGTTCTTCCGCTGCTGGAGAACCGAAACTGTACAAACTTAAGAATTGGTGGCGTCGTCGTAGCGTTTTCGAGAAGGAATTCTGCAGTTTTGTTGCGCTGCCGACGTTGCTGACTTTCGGATACTTCGCCCTGATTGCCTCGCCGATGTATGTTTCGGAAACGCAGTTTGCAGTCAAGGATGTTGTTGAACAAGGTGCCGGCATCGATATTGCGTCACAAATTTTCAAAACTTCCTCTTCATCTGTACAGAATGCTCGAATTGTGGAGGCATATCTTCAGTCCCCGGATCTCTTCAATGCTTTGGATCGTGAACTAAAGGTAGTCGATCATTATTCTTCAAGCTCTCATGACTTGATTTCTCGATTGTCAAAAGAGCCGACAGTTTGGGATAAGGAGTTTTTTTGGTCTCGTGTTTCTCAACCGAAGCTTGACGTTGACAGTGGAATTGTGACTTTCAATGTTCGTGCTTATGACCCGAAAATGGCTCAGAGCATTGCACAGGCTGCGCTGAAGGCTAGTGAAGCCCTTGTCAACGAGATGAATGAGCGTTCTCGTAACGATTCGATAAAGTTGGCATCGAATGAGGTGAAGGTTGCTCAACAGCGTGTGACCAAAGCTCAGAAGGCTTTGGAATCTTTCCGAGATGAGCATCGTGAGTTGGATCCTAAGGCAACAGCTTCGGGCCTGCAGACCTTGGTGTTCGAACTGGAAGGAGAGCGGTCTAAAGTCAATGCTCAACTTGAAGAAGCCCGCTCTTATATGCGTACCGATGCCCCTATGGTTAGAAGCCTTGAAAAGCGTTTGGCTGCGGTAGAAGCCCAACTTCAGGCAGAGAAAGCGCGGATTGCCGGTAATGAGAAAATGGCTGTGCCTTTGAATGCATGGGTTTCTCAATATGAAAATCTGATGCTGGAAAGCGAGTTTGCACAGAAGCAATTGATTTCTGCCATGACAGCACTAGAACAGGCACGTGCAATGGCTTTGGCTAAAACTCAATATGTTGTGCCGATTCAGCAGCCGACGTTTCCGGATGAGTCTCGTTATCCGCGAACTTGGATCTTCACGCTTTGTGCTTTCTTCGGATTCTTTTTCTTGTATGGAATGGTACGATTGATTATTGCTTCCATTCGTGAACACGCTGGTTTCTAATTATCAGAGTTAAAATGCAGTTCAATACCTTGAAAATCACAGTGATGGGAGCCATCCTTTCGACGACAATGTCGAGCCTGGTTGCCGCAGCCGAAACCGCCGCAGCGTATCCGTCTGTTCTCGGTCAAAGTTCTAATCCTACCCCGTCCAGTCTGGGGATGCCCGCGACAGCATCGGCGATGCCGATGGCAACAATGATGGGGCCAAATGGTACGCAGTTGAGCGGCAGTCTTTCTTCTAATGACTATCGTCGTACGACTCTTCCAACCACAAATGTAGCCGCACCGGCTTGGGCTCAGGGACCTCTGTCTAATGCGACTTCGGTTGTGTTGCGACCATTTGCATCCAATCTGTTTGAAGGAAGATTTGCTGGGACGTTCAGCGACATGACGTCCTCTGATTACATTCTTGCCCCCGGAGATCGCGTGGTTGTTCGCATTTGGGGTGCTCGCAGTTATGATGATGTTCTAGTTGTTGATCAGCAAGGGAATCTCTTCCTGCCGGAAGTTGGTCCTATTCATGTTGCCGGGTTGCGTCAGGCGAGTCTTCTTTCTACGGTGAAGCAGGCGATTGGTCGAGTATTTACCGATAACGTCCAGGTTTATGTAAATCTGCAAAGTGCTCAACCCGTTGCTGTTTATGTGACAGGGTTTGTTAATAGTCCGGGTCGTTATGCTGGCGGATCTCTTGATTCGATAATGTCTTTTATTGATCGAGCAGGGGGCATTGATGCTACACGTGGAAGTTATCGCCATATCGAGGTGATTCGCAACAAAAAGGTTGTAGAAAAGATTGACCTATATCGCTTTGCATTTGAAGGGACAGTTCCGAACCTTCGCTTGAAGAACGGCGATGTCATTCTAGTCAAGAAGAAGGGTATTTCTGTATCTGCTTATGGGTTGTTGCGCGAACAGGCTGCGTATGAATTTTCGAAGCCGGCTGTAGCCAAGGGTGCGGGACTTATAGAATTGGCGACGCCAGAACGTAATGTTTCCCATGTAAGCGTCACAGGTACAAGGAATCAGTCTCCATTCAACCGGTATTTTTCTCTTAACGAGTTCAAATCCTTTTCTTTGGCTGATGGCGATATTGTTGAATTTGTAGCTGACAAGCCGGGCGAGACAATAATGGCGACGGTGGAAGGGGCTATTACTGGAGCATCTCGCTACCCGATTCTTAAGACAACGAAACTCCGTGATTTGCTTCGCCAAATTGAGGTAGAGCCGGAACTTGCTGCAACTGATGCAATTTATCTACGTCGTAAGAGCGTAGCTCGAGATCAGAAGGCTGTCATTCAGGATTCACTACGTCGTCTAGAACAGACGGCGTTGACGGCAACTTCTAGCACCCCGGAAGAAGCTCAAATTCGTGTTAAGGAGGCCGAATTAATTCAGGATTTCGTTAAACGTGCGTCTTTGCTTGAACCTGATGGTGTTGTGGTGATTTCTAGACGTGGTCAGGTCTCAGATTTGTGGCTTGAGGACGGAGATGAGCTTGTCATTCCTCAGAAATCTAACGTAGTTATGGTGACTGGTGAAGTTGTGCTTCCCAAGGCTGTTGCCTATGAGAACGGAATGACACTGGATGATTATTTGGCGGCAGCTGGCGGTGTGTCGGCTAGAGCCAATGAAAAACAGATTTTGGTAGCTAAACAAAATGGTGAAGTAGGGTTGGCAGATAGTCTTGGTATTGAACCGGGGGATCGTATTATAGTTCTCTCGAAGGTAGATACAAAAGGAATGCTTATTGCCAAAAATATAATGCAAATTATATACCAAATTGCTGTGGCAACCAAGGTGGCTATTGATCTCTAATGTAATAGATAATGATCATGAAAAGGTTTACCATTGTAATTTCTGCAAATAATGCTGGGCAGAAGATCATATCGTGTGTTGAGGATATAAAAAAAGGCACCTATGATTTAAAAAGAGTGGAACTGATCATTGTCAATAATGGATCCATAGATAGTACACGTAAAGCTGTAGATGCATTGAAAAAAGCCAACCCTTCGCTAACAATTAAGCTTATAGATAAAAACAATTGTGGCGTTTCATCTGTAAAAAATATTGCCACGAAAACGGCCGAAGGGGAATTTATTCTTTTCGTTGATTACGAGGATCGTCTTGCTCATAACTGCTTGGAAAAACTGGATGCATTTATAAGAGAGAACAACGTCTTCCTTACAGTGATTAATGAAAAAAACACTATCCGTAGCACCAAAGGTTTTTGGAAAGGTTGCTTTAATGGGTCTGGTATATATGATATTAATGAATTCTGCTATGGAGCTGTAACAGCGGTAAATTATTGCCTGAAGAATTGTAAGGACAACAATCTACTGTTTGATGAACAGTTCCTTATTTATGAAATTGAGGATCATTTTGCAAGAAATGCTTTATCTGTTGGAAAATATGGGTATTGCGAAGAAGCCGTTTATGTTCGGAATGATAAAAATGGCAAAGAACTTGCTGCTGGGTCATACTGTTTTCCGCAGAGCATGGAGTTCTACCATAGAATAATTAAAATTTCAAAAGAAAGATATGGTTTTGTTTGTGAGTATGCTCAGGCTCTAATTGTTAATGATTTAAGTAGTAAATTGCGAGGTAACTACTTTCAGTCTGAGCCAAATGATTTCTGGCAGAAGCAGAAAGATCAAATAAAAACAATATTGGCATATATAAAACCGTCTTTGCTTTTAGAACATCCACAAGTAGATAAGTTTCACAAACATTTCTTTTTAAAGTTGTCTGGCATGATTCCGCAGATATATTTTTTAGGCCAGAAGATCATGTTTGAATTAGATGGTTATAAGGAGCATGTAAAACAAAATGAGCTGTACATATCTGCTATCAAAGTTCGAAATGGAAAGATAAGGATTTCTGGATTTTATAAAACATTTTTGACCGAGTATGTCGATCACAAAGACGTTAGGGTTTATGCTTTGATCGGAAATCAAATGATTGAATGTGTGCAGCGATATACTTATTTCTCACATCATCGATCAAAAATTGAGACAAATAACTTTATAGGTTGGGATATCGAAGTTGGTTATGATTTTACAACGCTAGCTTTTTTTGTATCGGTATATGGACGATTATATAAGGTTAACCGATTTTCTTTCAAAGATTACAGAGATAACAAAGATCTTAAAATAAATCTTGGGGACTATTCGCTGTCCTTTGACAAAAAAGAAGGGCGGTTTAGCTTGTCTAGCATCGCTATATTTGATTATGTAAAAAATAAAGATTGGAAACTTATTCCTAGCTTCTTAGTGGCGATCTCTATTTGTTTGAGAAAAATAAAGAGGATAAATATTTATAATGATCGGGAGGGTGTTTTCGGTAATTCATTCGTCCAGTTTATAAAAGATTATAAGAAAAATGATGGGGTTGATAGATATTATGTTTGCTTCTCTATTTCGGACAAACGAACATTGATGGAAAAGCATAATATCAAGGAAGATGCCCTTCTGGACTATCGATCAATAAAGCATCAAATTTTGTTTTTGGCGTCAAGGCAAATTTTTACTTCTATTGTTGATGCGGCAATATATCAACCGATAAAGCCTGCGCGCTACAAGAATTTTTACGCAGAAATGAGTTTACGGGAAATTATTTTTATGCAGCGTGACGTATGCCGTACTAAGAAGCTTCACTACGCCGCTGAGTTTCTTGATATTGACAAAGTTGTAATCTCAAGTGTTAGGGAAGGAATATATTTTAAAGAACTAGGCTTTATTGATTCGCAACTGATAAAAACTTGGTCTTGAATTACAAGCTGTTTTGATAAATTATCGTAGGGTTTAGAAAAACATTAAAGCTGACTGACTTAAATGTCTCTTCTATCTTATTTTTTTTAGATTGTTTCTAAGGACTAATATGATTTTAAATGGGTTTAACTTCGTTGAAGATAAAATCATTCTGTCGTTCCAAAACGAAAGACGCCGTGAAGTTTGTCTGTTGAGGGTTTATGATTATGACTATCAAGTTATGGTCACTCGTAGAGATATTCAAATAACCCCTAATGGAAAGGCAATATTTCCTATTTCTTATCTCTTAGGCGATCAGTTTCATGATGGTGTTAAATATGTGCTTAATGTTCAGGAAGATCATGAAATCAAATGTGGAAAAGTTTTCAGATTAAATGCTGCATTCGATATATACATTTATGTTGCTGATAATAAGAAAATCACCTTTGAACTTAAGTCAACAAAACAACGATGTGAACTAGTTGGTATTCTTGATTCAGAGCATGAAATTTCATTTGAATTTTCTGGGTTGTCTGGAGCTCAAATGACGAAATTACTCTTGAAAAGAAGAGTGGCGAATAAGTTTTGGCAATATCATGATTGTCAATATGCATTTGATCTTAATTGTACTTCAATCAGCTTAGATAAGCGGATATTGAATCAGTTTTTCTTAACGAGGCCTCAAAGTTTATGGGATTTTTTCATACGTAATGAATTTCCCGATGGCTCATTTTTTGATTCTTACGTCTACCATGAGGGGTGCTCGCTAACGTTTAACGGAATTCGTATTTATGTTGGGTTTGGAAAAACGCTTATTTTGAGGAAACTCTCTACTGATATAGTTCAAAGCTTTGTTTTAGATGAATACAAAGAGACGGAAGAAAAAATTCAAATTGGTATTTCCTGCGTTTTGAAGTCGCAATTTAATCGTGATTCAATCAAATCGGATGAAACTGAATTGATAATATGTTCGCAAAAGAACTTTGAAGAGCTAAACTATCAACAACGGCAAAGTGTGAGATTTACTCCGACTGTTCAAGATGGCGAAAAAATGATGTTTGAATTGCCAATAGGCAATTTTCTTTCAAATAAATATGGTCCGATTATTGATGATATTCAAGCTCGGGAAAATCTACAGTTCTTCATCCGCTCTAATGGGAATTGCTATCCGGTCACAGTAATGGGGGGGCTAAATACTATACAGAGTACTTATCTTCCTGTTAATTCAAGACTACAAGGTCGGATTTATATAAAAGATCAAAAGCTATATCTTTACACTCATACGGGTAGCTTTCACGATTCGCGAAAGATAGAGGTTGCGGTTTTTGGAACGTGTTTTACTAGAAACATATTTAGGAGTACTTCATTTTTTAATGAGAATTATAAGATTTGGTATTCCTGTGGGTTTACACAATTCCATTCTACTTTGATTTCCTTGGCCTCTAAGCCGTATTATGGGCTAGATCAAAAGCTTATAAATATGGAGAGGGTGGCTAAGAAATATTTAGAGTTAGATTTTCATAAGAACTATGTAGAGCATCTTAAATCTACTCAACCAAAGTATATCCTGATTGATCTTTACTGTGATGCTACGATTCCGACATTGTTACTGGGCGAGTCCTATATTTCGATAAACCTTTATAATCGTTATTCTTCTATATTAGATGGTTTTGAAAATAAAGCAATGCTCCGACAATCTAATTGGGAGGAATATTTCCGGGTTTGGAAGAGGTCGATGAAAATCTTTATTTCAAGCCTAAAGGAACTCGTACCTGAAAAAAACATCATATTGGTTAGATCAAGGTTTGCGTTAGATTATAAGGATGCTGATGGTTCTATCAAGAAATTTTCAAACCAGTGGAAAATTTTAAAAGATAATCTTGTTTGGGATCGTCTTGAGGAATCTTTGCTAATGGAATTTACTGGGATTAGGACAATTGACATGAGAGAATGTCATTTAGTGGCAGATAAGCATAGCCCTCTAGGTTTTTCACCGAGTCATTTTGAGTCTGAATATTATAATCAATGTCTAATAAAGTTTAATGGAATTGTTCTAGAGGATTTAATAAGGGATCAACAATCTCGGACTTTCGAGTTGTAGACCGCCGTCGAAAACTCCTGAAGTCGTTGTAGCACTCCCAAAATCTCGTAGCGCGACGCTGTATACGTGAATTCTGCTCCTCGTTATACTGTGCTGCTTCAAACTGAAGGTTGAGACACACCGACTCGGTCGAAGATAGACAGTTGCTTCTGAGTGGCTTCAGAGAGACGAGGTGCCACTCCTGGTCCAGAAATCATCTGGATGTTCATAAGTTCATGAAGCAGAGAGTTGACCGAATAGTTTTGGTAAAGGTGAGGCATGCGCTCGTCGTTCACTGTTTTCTCGCTTTCCATTTCGTAGGACAGTGTGGCAAGCATTGTCAGCGCAATCAAATACCCCAGAATCTCGGACCGGCTGGCTGTATAACCAGCCGGTTCGTCATTGTGCGCTCGGCATGAGCGCGTTCTAACGGGTGAAAGTCCCGAGTGCAGGGGGTAGCACCAAGCACATAGCCAAGAGCAAGGGGGGCCGCCGCAAGGCGGAATCTGAAGGAAGCTGGAGGCAAACCACTGACCTGACGTACAGAAACTGCATAAGGTATTCGAAGATGGGTAAGTCTGCAAAAGGGTGTGTGCAGATTTTTGTGTCTAGCGCGGGTTTACGGTTGAGCTTGTTGGCTCGCTAACAGGGGTATTTAACCCCAGGTGCTTCGGGGCTGTCAAGCCCCAATTTTTCTATCAGAGGTTATGCGATGATTCAGGGTACGACGGCGGCATGGGAGGGCTGCATGGCCGCCCCCATGGGGCGGCCATGCAGCGGCGCGCCGCTACCGGAAAAATCGCAGTTTCGTCTCCTTAAGTTGTAACACTGCAACTGCTATGCTGAAACACTGTTTCAGTACTCCGCGGCAATCAAGCCTGCCCAGCGGCAAATCGCTCACCGTACATGGCTGCAAACACCGGCATGGCTTCACTCAAAGCACGAACAGGCAACTTCCATTTTTCCATAATGCGCTGAAGTGCCAAGTAAATCAGCTTCTTGGCGGATTCTTCATGCGGAAACATGGTTCGAGTTTTGATTACCTTCCGAACGCCACGGTTGAGAGCCTCAATACTGTTGGTCGTATACAACAACTTCCGAATCGACCGGGGAAAGTTGAAGAAGGGTATCACCTGTGCCCAGACAGAGCGCCAACTCTGCGCTACATGCGGGTAACGTTTGCCCATAGGGCTATTTTCAAAGGCCGCCAAGGCCGCCAACGCCTCTTCGGGGGTATTGGCCTGGTAAATGGGCTTTAAGCCGGCCATTACAGCCTTTCGATCCTTGTGGCTGACGAAGGCTGTAGAGGCACGGATGAGATGGACAATGCAGGTTTGATGTTGCGTCTGGGGAAATACGGCTTCAATGGCTTGTGTCATACCCTTGAGGCCGTCTGCGGTGAATGTCAAGTGAGCTTTCGCCGATTTTGTTCTTAAAAAGTAGGTTGTAGTCTGAGCTCAGTGAGGGCTTTGCCCTCTCCGCCTTCGGCGGATTCCTCCAGAGTTTTTTTGGCCCGTAGAAAAACCTTTGATGCAACTGTGCAGCACCGCTACGGCGTTACCGTTGAGAAACACCTTTTCTCCGGAGATAAGCACAAGCGTTATTTCCACCTGTATTTCAGTCCGTCAAAGATGGCCGCTGAGCGAGACCGGGTAGAAAAGAAAATAGCCGGAATGGCTGCAACGCTGAAATCCCTGGAAGGCCAAAAAGTCGAGCTGCCGAAAGAGTATCTCAACTACTTTCACTGCCACTTTATGAAAGGCAAGACCAAGGATGAGGCAAAGACGTTCCTGTACGCCGAGGAGAAAGAGTCGGTTGTGCAGCGTGAACTCGATCTGTGCGGTTACTTTGCCATCATCACCTCAGAGACCATGTCTGCTGAGCAGGTCTACATCCTTTACAAGGGCCGGGATGCATCGGA
>NZ_LT635857.1:0-845 GCF_900128485.1 Duodenibacillus massiliensis | reverse complement strand
TTCCCCGCGATCGCAAGGGGACTTATGTTCCCCGCCTGGTACCCAAGCACTCACGGCATTTCAATGACTTCGATGACGCCATCATCGATTTATATGGACGCGGATTGTCTACCCGTGAAATCTCTGAGTTCATCAGAAGTCAGTACCACGTTGAAGTGAGTGCCGAATTCATCAGCACCGTGACGGAAAAGGTAAATGACGACGTACGGCAATGGCAAGGCCGTCCGTTGGATTCGGTCTACCCGGTGGTGTTCTTTGACGCTTTGCGCATCAATATCCGTAAGGACGGCGTCATCAAGAAAATGGCGGTTCATTTGGCTCTCGGCGTACGTTGTGACGGCCGACGCGATGTGCTCGGCATATGGGTTCATGAAAACGAAGGCGCGGCTTTCTGGACATCGGTATTTACGGAATTGAAAAACCGTGGCGTAGAGGACATCCTGATCGCCGTCACAGACGGCCTCAAGGGTATGACGCAAGCCATTGAAGCCGTATTTCCCCAGGCGCAACATCAAACCTGCATTGTCCATCTCATACGTGCCTCTACAGCCTTCGTCAGCCACAAGGATCGAAAGGCTGTAATGGCCGGCTTAAAGCCCATTTACCAGGCCAATACCCCCGAAGAAGCGTTGGCGGCCTTGGTGGCCTTTGAAAATAGCTTTATGGGCAAACGTTACCCGCATGTAGCGCAGAGTTGGCGCTCTGCCTGGGCACAGGTGATACCCTTCTTCAACTTTCCCCGGTCGATTCGGAAGTTGTTGTATACGACCAACAGTATTGAGGCTCTCAACCGTGGCGTTCGGAAGGTAATCAAAACTCGAACCATGTTTCCGCATGAAGAATCC
>NZ_LT635856.1:10241-87592 GCF_900128485.1 Duodenibacillus massiliensis | reverse complement strand
ACATCGCAGGTCATTTCTTGGGAATTTGAGAGTGCTCAGAGCGAGTCATACCGCACCTGTACGGTGTCCTACCGGGACCCGAAACAGAAAACCAAGCAAAAGGCGGGCGGTTATGACTTCAACCTGCGACCGGTATCCGGGAAAAGCACAAATCCGGCAGTGATGACCTACACGGCCACCGATCCGGATGTCGATCCANGAATTATTCGGATTTGAGCGGCACTCCGAAGTCGCTGAAAAATCCTCAGGCGCTTACTTTGCAGATCGGCGGTGTGACGAAGGTGACGTATGACGGGAGCAATAAGGCTACGTATAACGTAACGCTTCCGAAGATTCCGACGAGCCTCAAGAGTCCGTATGCACTGACGATTAAGAGAAATGGCACGAAGCTGGGGGATTATGACGGCAGCAAGGCGGTCGCAGTCGACATTCAGCAGAAAAAGCTCACTGTCAATGTGAACGGCGTAAAGGTCGGCGAATACAACGGTGATGTCGATCAGGTGATTGACATCACAGTGAGCGAAGGGGCTCAGCCCGGTGATTACAAAATGATTGCCGGCAGCACGATCCCTGACGGTTGGCTTTTATGTAACGGTGCAGCGGTCTCCAGAACGACCTATGCCAAGTTGTTTGCGGCCATTGGTACCCGGTATGGATCAGGCAACGGCTCTACCACGTTTAATTTGCCTAATTTCAATGGTAGGCATGTGTTGGGCACAACCAACACGGGAAACCTCGGTAGCTACGTAAGTGCTGGGTTACCGGACATCACGGGTTCTTTTTCACCAAACTTCAATGGTGATTCTGGTGGCTTTCATTTTTCTAGTGGTGCTATATATTCCGGTTGCTTTAATCGTGGAAAAAAGGTTGATTTTTCATGCGGATGGGGCCGCTACGGTGATGACTATGCTTTAAATTTTGCCGCCCATTATTCAAATAATGTGTACGGAAATTCATCATCTGTCTCCGTTCCTGCGGCCTATTCCTTGATTATCATCAGAACATAAGCCGCGGCGACAGACACAGATGACGATCTTCCATACGTACTGTCATACGCGCCGGCACGCATCCGGACGTTAACAATCGGATCCGGCCCGGGCGCTACGGACTTTTTGTCACTGTTTCCCGAGTCTTCTGTCCAGAGGGCACCGTAGGTCCTCCAGGCGCTTTTCCAAATAATGCCGGATGTTGCATAACCACTTATGTCCGGACATCACTGGCAGTATTAGCCTTGTGAGCGGAGGTACAGAAAAAACTTCCGGAGCGTTGTATACGTCAACGTCATATTCCGCCAGCCACATCAATTCGCCTGTTTTAGGAAAAACGCCTGGCATTCACTTGTCCGCAAGCCTGGTCAGTGGATACTTCGGTCGGTCTAACGGGGTTAGTGTTGATGCTCTCTATGCTTTGATGATCATCAAGACATAGGTGGCATCAACTGATACTCCTGATGCTCCGTAATAGCCGCTATAACGAGAGGCACGAAAAGATCTACGTATAAATTCTCTCGTCTCAGAGAAGCCGGGAATCTCCATACTCAATGAACCAGTTTTTGCTGAATACACGGCCCCTGTGGACTGCCACCCGCTGTTATCGGCTTCGAAAGCGGAGCCCCAAGTTCCACTGATGTCCGGACATTACGTATAACAGGAAGCCTTATATCTGGACTTAATCAGACAGGAGCGTTAGCCGGGGCTTTTGCTGATAGTTCCGGTGAAGGTTCGTCAAATTATGCAGGCGGGGGTATACCACTCGTTATGGAGGTCATTCAGAGCCTCACGATCAGTAGCGACTTATGGCCGCATCTACTCCGGAGTAACCGTGGATGCCGTTTACGTTTTAATTATTATTAAGACATAAAGCGCATCAACCAAAACGTCTGAGTTATATCCATAAATGGAACTGGCCCACGATGCTTTAAATCGGCCGGTCTTTCCTTTTGATTGAGGGTCATCGGAATAACCTCCTTCAAATGGAGTGCCTGTCCAAAAAGCTCCTGCGTAATATTTGTCATACTCGGCGTCATTATTCGGAAATTCTCCGGTTATGTCCGGGGACAGATAACTGGTACATTGCTCTGCGATACGAATACAGAAAATAATGGCGTTATCTTTTGGGCTGGTGGCGTGTGCTCCTATTCTGTGGCAGCGGAGAATAATCCGTATTCACAATATGCCTCTAAAGGTAGCAGCCACTACCGAGCCAAAATTGATATTGAGGCATCTCAAGGTAACTATATTTTCGGGCGTGCCAGTACGGTATCTGTGCCAGCTTACTATGTCTTAATTATTATCAAGGCATAACAAGCGGAAACAGAAACACCTGAGGAGTTTCCATATGTCGAGCTGGACCATCTGGCAGCGAACTGAAAACTATCCATTCGCCAAAGAGAATCCCCAGCAACACCCCCATTGGCAGAGACATTGGGACAATAGAAAGCCCCGGTTGGATGAGGCTTAGCATCGAAAGTTAACCCAACGGATAAATAATTAGCAGTGCCCGTTATGTCCGGACATAACTGGCACTGTACAAATCGGCGGCTATCCCTTAATGACAACTGACCACAAAGGGGCGTTCTATGCAGTATCCCAAGGGAACGCTGATACTCATTGCCAAGATTCCTCCATAAGAGCAACTGTTTTAGGTTTTTCGGCTTCCAAGTCGAATGGCATCTACGGAAACTCATCAACGGTGCAAGTACCCGCTTCTTACACTTTGATAATCATCAGGGCGTAGGCTGACGGGACGTTGACATTGTTAGATCTTCCATATATTGAGTTTTCGGAAGAAGCCATAAACTTAACAATTTTTCGGTGTTGATATTTGTCTACACCGTAATTTGATTGCTCTTTGGCTATGAGAGAAAAAGCGCCGCTTGTATATTGTAATTCAGCGTGCCCAACGTCAAATTCACCAATGATGTCCGGCCGGACATCAGCGGGTATACGGAGGTCAGAGGCATAGAGTACGTGCCTACACGCAAAAGTACAGGAGTTTTCTCAGTGGAAAAGGCTACCAAAGACGCCTATTCATCGCACTTAGATAGCGTGGCTGAGACTGTTCCCGGACGACTGGTTTTTACGGCATCCGATTCGAGCAGTGTCTACGGCCGCACTTCCGGGGTATCTGTTCCGGCGGCTTACACGCTAATGATTATCAAGGCATAGCATGCCGGGACGGACACACCGCTTGACTGGCCGTAAGTCGAGTCTGAATACCCAGCTCGGAAGCCGAGCCCATACTGAGCATTTTCTGAATCATCGACAGACCATGCTCCCTTGCCGCCGCTAGATAATTTATAGAAAGCGCCGTTAAATGAGCCATCTACGGTGTCGTCTGTTGTGTTTTTTGGGATGATCGATCCTGTTATGTCCGGTGCCCAAACTGTCTATAAATCATCAGAAGATAGGGGGCTGAATACTGGTGGCTGCCCCCTGTGGTTTGGGCTAAGACTTTTCTTTGGCCTCCTCATTGGCGCTGATAATGTGTGGAAGAAGACCGGCTCTCAGGGCACAGCCGTATACATAAGAGCACCACGCGTCCATGACGGGGCGTCTTGCCTCCAAATAATCAGACCTTTGGTAAGCGCGTGAAACTTGACTCCCGGACACGTGAGAGAGGCATGATTCCGCAACTTCAAACGGGATGGCGTGGTCTGCCAGCCAGCTCCTGGCGATTGACCGCAGTCCGTGAGCAACGAGTTTTCCTGAAAGGGTTGTCTGATGAAGGTACTTGGCAAGCTTCTGGCTTGACATGTGCTCGTTTGGCCGCATGCCTGAAAAGACAAAGGCATTTTTCGGGTGAGGTGAGAGTTTGTGTTCCTCCGCCAGTAGACGGAGCATGAAATTTGTTAGTGGAACCCTGTGAGGCCGGCGCTTTTTCATCTGGTCTCCGGGAATGGTCAGCGTTTCGTCTTTAATCCAGTCTTTCCTGAGCTTTGCAGTTTCGCCTGGCCGCAGCATTGAGCATAGCGACCAAAGAAACAAGATTTGTAGCCTGGTCGGGGCGGCGGCTATGACAGCCATGATTGATTCGAGCTCCTGCCATGGAAGGGCCGGCATGGGGCGAGTGACTGGCGGGGCGAAGATGCGGTTTAGGCGATCAATTGGATTGTGCTGAATGTAGCCGGCACATACCGCTAAGTCTAGGATTTCGCGCACCCGCATGATGACGCGCTTGAGTGTTGCTCTGTGTCCGGCGGTTTCAATTGGCCGAACGATTTGGATCATGAGCGGCGCGGTGATTTCGTCAATTTGGCGATTCCCCAGAGGACCAATGACGTACTTCTCGAGCCTTCGTCGTTCGTCAGCGTAGCTCGTGATTCTCCCCTTTTTTAAATTGCACCATAAGTGGAAAGCATCTTTGAGGGTGTAGCCAAGAGGCGGCTCCTGGCCCAGCTCTTTCCGCTTTCTGCGGGCGATTTGCTTTGCTTCGGCCAGGGACATTTCAGGGAAGTGGCCGATGGCCAAGTCGGCTACACGGCCGAGTGTGCAGATTCGCAGTACCCAGGACTTAGTGCCTGATGGCTGAACTTTTAAAGACAGCCCGTAACCAACCGCGATTGAGTAGCGCTTTTGGCGCGGCTTAAGTGCGGCTAACTTTTTTGAGGTAATTGGAGTTTTTAACATGGCATCAAAATTAGTTCGTTTACCCTGCGTTGATGAGGACGGCTATTTCTGCGATTTCAAGATGGTGATGGAAATGCCGGACGGAGAGTTGCTGCTTCCGGATGATGTGGCGCAGATTGATGCGCCCGCAGAGGATCCGGCTGCGGCCCAGTCGTTTTACCGCCTATCGGACGATAAGTCCTCATGGATTAAGGAACCGAAACCAAAGACGGCAGAAGATTGTGTTGCGATGGGGGCGGTTTCTCATCAGTCCCAGACGCAAAGATGCAATGAGCTTCGCCAGTTGTTCCAAAAGCTCACAGAGGGCAGCACAACGCATCGAATCGCACGTGGGCCTGATCTGGAGTGGATTGTTGAAAAGATTCCGGAAAAGACGCTCGATGAGCTGAAAGAAGAAAAGAAGCGTGAGCTGGACGGTGCCTTTACTGCCTGGCGCGGTGAAGCCGCCACCTTAAAGTCTTCTCTCGGCTTTGAGGCTGACAGCGACGACCGTGCGAAAACTGACGTCGGCGCCCTTGTCGAGGCTTTAGAGGCGCAGAACGCCTACACCGCAGCTGGCGTCGAATTTATGGACGCCAACAACGTAAAACACCCGCTCAACCTTGAGCAACTTCAGGTCTTGAATCAGGAAATTATCACTGCAGGCCTCGCCGCTTACGACTACAAGTGGAAGACGCGAGACGAGATTGATGACGCGAAGACGAAAGAAGACCTCGCGAAAATCAAGATCAAGTTTGTCCCTGTCGACTTTACGGCCGCGTGATGTACGCATACATCAAGAACGTGCTGATCGCGTTTGATCAACTCGCCAACGCCCTGATCGGCGGGTGGCCGGATGAGAGTTTGTCGAGCCGGGCCTGGCGGGAATACTGCTCGGGCCAGCGGCTCTGGCCAAAGCGGCTGATCGATGCCCTGCTGTGGTTCGACAAGAACCACTGCGAAGAGTCGTGGAAGAGCGAAAAGGGCCGGCGGCAATTCCCGCCGGATCTGCGGGAGTGATTTATGCCGGAGAGGATGCACATGGCGCCTGACTTTTTGCCTGTTGGCACAGAGAAAATACTTGCCGCGGCCGTGGGCGCCCTCACCGGCGCTCTTTCATTTTTCTTCGGTCTCGATACCAAGCCGCTCATCATATGGCTCGCGATCTTTGTCGGAGCAGACCTTGTGACGGGCATGGCGGCCGCGTTCGTCAAACGCGACTTTGAGAGCC
The DNA here is from genome assembly GCF_900128485.1 of Duodenibacillus massiliensis. Taxonomy (GTDB): domain Bacteria; phylum Pseudomonadota; class Gammaproteobacteria; order Burkholderiales; family Burkholderiaceae_F; genus Duodenibacillus; species Duodenibacillus massiliensis. Next base: position 81,754 of record NZ_LT635856.1, on the reverse strand, counting down.
GGATCGTGTCTCATGGGCTTTTGAAAAAGGGCCTGATGTTTGTTGTCGTGGGCTTTGCGCACGGCCTTGACGTGCAGTTTGCCTACACGCTGGGCTATCTCGCTGTGTTCCAAGGCATTGTCATCGCGGCCTACGGCTTCACAGAACTCATGAGCATCATCGAGAACCTCGATCGCATGGATCTCGGCGGATGCATCCCTCCGATCATCCGCAAGGCACTAAAACAGATCAACGCCCGGCTAGATGAATCAGTGGAAAAGATCGGCGACAAGCCGAAAGAAGGACCGTTACAAAAATGAAAATCGGATACTTTGACACAAAGGAGCTCGCCAGCAAGGACGGCCAGCACTCGCCGTTCGGGGAGCAGCAGGTCAGATCAGAGCTGCTCTTTTTATTGAACCGGATCCGGACGGCATGGGGGCGGCAGATCATTGTCAACAGTGCTTATCGCTCGCCAGAGCACAACCGCGCTGTGGGCGGCGTGGAGAACTCTTACCACGTCCAGGGGCTTGCAGCAGACATCAGGCCGGAGAACCTGGAGGATCTTCCTGAGCTGCAGGATCTTTGTTTGGAGCTCAATTCTGACGGCGGAGTGGGGCTGTATGACAGCTTTGTGCATGTTGATGCCAGAGGATTCAAGGCGCGCTGGGACAACTGCAAAAAATGACCAAAGAAGAAATCATCAAATACGTTTTTAAATTTTTCAAGGAGTATGTGATGAACAGCGAAGACTTTCAGGAATGGCTTAAGAAAATCGGCGTGAAGGTCGAAGATCTCACGCTGGACGCCTACGAAAAACTCAAGGCCGAGAAGGCCAAGCTCGATACCGAGATGCGCCGCAAGTGCCGTCTCTTCTGGGCGCCTGTCTGTGTCGGCTTCGGCATGATCTGCTTCTTTGCCGGCGGTTGGCTGCTTTAAAGATGGCCAAGTGGCTCTACCTCGCTGCGGCCGTGGTCGTCTTCAGTGCCGGATACGCCTTTGCGGACGCCCTGCGCACTGCAGACATCGCGCGCCTTAAAGCCGGCTACGCGGCCGCGGCTCAGAAGTACCAGGCCGAACTCACGAAAAGGGAGACAGACAATGCGAAGAAGCTCGCCGACGCGGTCGACAAGAAGCAGGCTGAAATCGNGAAAAGACGCTCGATGAGCTGAAAGAAGAAAAGAAGCGTGAGCTGGACGGTGCCTTTACTGCCTGGCGCGGTGAAGCCGCCACCTTAAAGTCTTCTCTCGGCTTTGAGGCTGACAGCGACGACCGTGCGAAAACTGACGTCGGCGCCCTTGTCGAGGCTTTAGAGGCGCAGAACACCTACACCGCAGCTGGCGTCGAATTTATGGACGCTAACAACGTAAAACACCCGCTCAACCTTGAGCAACTCCAGGTCTTGAATCAGGAAATTATCTCTGCAGGCCTCGCCGCTTACGACTACAAGTGGAAGACGCGAGACGCGATTGATGACGCGAAGACGAAAGAAGGCCTCGCGAAAATCAAGATCAAGTTTGTCCCTGTCGACTTTACGGCCGCGTGATGTACGCATACATCAAGAACGTGCTGATCGCGTTGGATCAACTCGCCAACGCCCTGATCGGCGGGTGGCCGGATGAGAGTTTGTCGAGCCGGGCCTGGCGGGAATACTGCTCGGGCCAGCGGCTCTGGCCAAAGCGGCTGATCGATGCCCTGCTGTGGTTCGACAAGAACCACTGCGAAGAGTCGTGGAAGAGCGAAAAGGGCCGGCGGCAATTCCCGCCGGATCTGCGGGAGTGATTTATGCCGGAGAGGATGCACATGACGCCGGACTTTTTGCCTGTTGGCACAGAGAAAATACTTGCCGCGGCCGTGGGCGCCCTCACCGGCGCTCTTTCGTTTTTCTTCGGTCTCGATACCAAGCCGCTCATCATATGGCTCGCGATCTTTGTCGGAGCAGACCTTGTGACGGGCATGGCGGCCGCGTTCGTCAAACGCGACTTTGAGAGCCGGATCGTGTCTCATGGGCTTTTGAAAAAGGGCCTGATGTTTGTTGTCGTGGGCTTTGCGCACGGCCTTGACGTGCAGTTTGCCTACACGCTGGGCTATCTCGCTGTGTTCCAAGGCATTGTCATCGCGGCCTACGGCTTCACAGAACTCATGAGCATCATCGAGAACCTCGATCGCATGGATCTCGGCGGATGCATCCCTCCGATTATTCGCAAGGCACTCAAACAGATCAACGCCCGGTTGGATGAATCAGTTGAAGAGATCGGCGACAAGCCGAAAGAAGGCAAAAATGCAAATCGGATACTTTGACACAAAAGAGCTCGCCAGCAAGGACGGCCAGCGCTCTCCGTTCGGGGAGCAGCAGGTCAGATCAGAACTGCTCTTTTTATTGAACCGAATCCGTACGGCATGGGGCCGCCCGATCATTGTCAACAGCGCTTATCGCTCGCCTGAGCACAATCGCGCCGTGGGCGGCGTGGAGAACTCTTACCACGTCAGGGGCCTCGCGGCTGACATTCGTCCGGAGCATCAGGAAGACCTCCCGGCACTTCAGGATCTCTGTTTGGAGCTCAATTCTGACGGCGGAGTGGGGCTGTATGACAGCTTTGTGCATGTTGATGCCAGAGGATTCAAGGCGCGCTGGGACAACTGCAAAAAATGACCAAAGAAGAAATCATCAAATACGTTTTTAAATTTTTCAAGGAGTATGTGATGAACAGCGAAGACTTTCAGGAATGGCTTAAGAAAATCGGCGTGAAGGTCGAAGATCTCACGCTGGACGCCTACGAAAAACTCAAGGCCGAGAAGGCCAAGCTCGATACCGAGATGCGCCGCAAGTGCCGTCTCTTCTGGGCGCCTGTCTGTGTCGGCTTCGGCATGATCTGCTTCTTTGCCGGCGGTTGGCTGCTTTAAAGATGGCCAAGTGGCTCTACCTCGCTGCGGCCGTGGTCGTCTTCAGTGCCGGATACGCCTTTGCGGACGCCCTGCGCACTGCAGACATCGCGCGCCTTAAAGCCGGCTACGCGGCCGCGGCTCAGAAGTACCAGGCCGAACTCACGAAAAGGGAGACAGACAATGCGAAGAAGCTCGCCGACGCGGTCGACAAGAAGCAGGCTGAAATCGATGCGCTTGACTCTCAGCTTGCTGGTATGCGGCGGGATGTTGAGCGCCTGCGCGGCGCGGCCGCCGGCGGTGGTCGAGTGCCCGCCGGCACCTGCGATTCCGGAAAGCTTTGTGAGCGACGAATCGCAGAATGTAGACGCCTTCTTGTTGAGAGTGCGGAATCTCCTGAAGAGGGCAGCCGATTGGTCATCCGGTTATCATCAGATCGATCAGCAGTAAAGGAAATACTTCATCGTCCATGACGTCATGGGGCTGCGCCCCTATGGCGCCTTTTTTTAGTTGAAGTCATCCATTTCCTGTGTCAGGAATTGTCCCCAGGCCTCAAAGACATCGCGCATTTCTCCAGTGGCTTGGTCGCGGTCATAGGCACACTGGTAAGACTCATTTCTGTGGTCGAGGCAGCTCTCCCGGACATCCTTTGGAAAGAAGGGATGTCCAAATCGTTTCCCGTCCTTGGCCCAGGTATTGAAGCTTGCTCTGGCGCAGCCATGCAGCGTCACAATGCGGGGTGTCTGCGTTGCTCCGTGGATTTGTTCCGGATCAACCCAGCCGATACCGTCAATTTTGCGCTGGCGGTCGTGCATTCTTTTCAAGAGGCGCGAGAAGGCTTCCGGAGACATCGGCTTGAGGCTACGATGAAAGATACTGGGAAAGAGGTAATCCTGTCCTTCATATTTGACTCTCGGCATGGTTTCCAGCAGCCTGACCGCAACGGAACTCAGAGGGGTCTTTCGGTCAAACGGCAAGCCTTCGGCCTTGACCTTCATGCGTGAACGCGGAATCAGGTGGATCCAGTTGCCGTCATCGTCCTTTTGGATTTCACTCCAAGTGGCCTCTCGAGCGGTAGAGTTTCTGGCTGCCGTCAGGATGGCAAAGGCCAAGCATCTGGCGGCAGGGCTCGAAAGGGTGTATTCCATGAGCATTTTGAAGAATGCCGGCATCTTTTGGACGGGGAGAGCCGGTTCGTGGCCGGTTTCCGGTCTGTTCAACGGCAGTAGGTCTCCAAGTTTTCCGCCGTGAATGCGCGCCGGGTTGATCATTGGCGGAATGATTTCTTGTCGGATTGCCCAGTCAATGGCATTCCTGGTGTCAGCAAGAATCTTTTCCGGGGTGTTGGTCATGGTCCGCCATTTTTCCGCCAGCGCGTCAGCAAACATCTCGGGCGTTAATTCAGCGGCCGGACACTGGCGCAGCGAGTCTGGAATGTGGTTTCTGAAATATCCTTGCCACACGCCGAGTCGAGGTTTCTTGTCATCTTTCCACCGGCCGCGTTTATTGTTGAATTCGACCCATTGAAACATGAGATTCTCATACGTCAGTTTTTGGGGAGAGGAGGCCTCTAAGAGTTGTTTGGAAGGGTCATCGCCCTTGAGGATGAGGTCTCGCCATTCTGCTGCCTTGGTGAATGCTTCTGAGAGTGAGATGTCCGGAAATTTTCCGATGGTGTAGGAGCGTTTTTGTTTTCGATCTTTGAGAACAAAATACTTGGCAAACGATCCGTCGGCGAGCTTCCGGACAGTCACGTAAAGCCCCGGCACAACGCCGCAGGCAGTGTCCTTTTCAAGGGTCTTCAGTCGTATCGCTGTGAGGCGTTCAGCTACTCTCATGCCGCTCTCCTGCGGGTTGGAGGCTATGCTCCCAAAAGTTCCGAAGAAAAAATGAAAAATTCCGAAGAAATCATACCCATTGGGAGCATAGTTGGGTGAAATCATTCGCGAGCTGGAGGGAGTTTGATATAGAACGACAGAGAACAACAGAGACTGACGGTAGGCAGTGTTTCCATTTAAATTCATCGTATTAGGTGAACAATGGAGACTGAGGGAGATTATCTGAGAATATCTGAAATTCGAATTATGGTAGGCCCAGTTCCTACCAACCAGTGCTTTTTCGCTTTTCGCGTGAACCCCTGTCGCCGTTGGCTTCAGGGGTTTTTCGTTAGTGATGACGGGACTTGAAGCATCCTTGCTTCCCTAGTTCTTCCCTATTCACAAGTGTTCGCCTTTATCAATTTGTGTTAACCTCAACTAGGGAAGAAACTAGGGAAGAGAATCTTCCCTGGTTGAGGAGTTTTTATGAAAGCCAAACTCTCACAAAGAACCTTGGGAAATCTTGGCGACGGCGTATATCGGGACGAGTTGACCAAAGGTTTGTACCTCGTGATTAAAGGTGGCTCACGGGCTTGGGTGCTGCGTCGTCAGGTAAATGGCAAGAGGTATGACGTAGGTCTGGGCAGTGCTGCAAGTATCGCTTTGGCGAATGCGCGGGCTATGACTGCCCGGCTGATGGGACTTGGTGCTGAAGATTTTGTGAAAGAGATCGAAGCCTCGAAAAAGAAAAAGCCCGTGTCCGTGGCAAAGAAAACTTTCCGAAAAGTCTGCGACGAGTACATGCAGTGGAATATCGACGTAGGCAACTGGGAGGAGCTTTCAAAGTCTCATCGTGTTTTCGAAAGCCGGATGCGTTGTCACGTGTGGCCGAGAATCGGTGACAAGCTTATTGACGAGATCAAGCCTGCGGACGTGGCCGAGATTGCGGCGGCTATTTGGGATAAACCGGACATTGTGGATAGGTGCCTCGGTTTCGCCAAAAAGGTCTTCGACTGGGCGAAGGCGAAGGGCTACACCGACAGGGACAATCCGGCGGATCGTCATGGGGCGTTGCAGTTTCTTTTGCCGAACAATCGACACGTCAAACAAAACCGCGGGGCGTTGGCGGTAAGCGAGTTGCCGGACTTCTTCGCTGCCTCTATGGCCGAAAAGCAGATCAGTAGCCGACAGTGCTTTGAGTTTTCCATTCTGACGGCGACGCGTTCGCAGACGGCGCGGGAAGCCCGTTGGGATCAGATAGACTGGGAAGAGAAGATTTGGACAGTCCCGCCCGAACAACTGAAGGTCTCCAGCAACGGCGCATTGATTGTGCCGCTGGCCCCGAAGGTGATTGAGTTTCTGAAAAGCATTGATCGACCGCATGAAGGGCTGATCTTCCCGAATCGTTACGGTAACGTGATGACGGATACGATGCTCGGGCGGCTTGTCAAATTGACGCCTGGCGATTGGACGGACAAGGCCGAGACTCTGAAGCGCGGGAAGACGGTACGTCCGACTCAGCACGGAATCGCTCGGGCCACGTTTATGACCTGGAGTCAGGACGACAGTTTGGGAAACGATAAGCGGTTTGACGTGCGGGTGGCGCATCTTTGTCTGCACCACAAACTGAACGACGGCTACAACGGTGCGTATGAGCGGCAGACGTTATTCCTGCGCCGGCGTGAATTGATGACCGCGTGGGCGGATTTTTGTTTTAGCAAGGTGGACAAATGAAAAGGGTTATTGCCTGTTTGGCGGGAGTGGCTTGTATTGCTATGTCTGTGCCTTCTTTTTCGGCGGAAGAAATTGTCGTCGGCGGGTTCAAAATGACCGTTCCGAAAAAAGGTTCTTCGTTAGTTGAAAAGGAGATGCGTGGTGAAATTTGCCCCGGTACGTTTTTGAAAAATTTAAACGCTTTTCTTTTTGTCGGCCCCGTTCATGATGAAAATAAAATCTGGTCGATTATTAGCTACGCAAAAGGCGCGAGTGTAAAAGGGCAACCGCAAACAAAATCATTAGCAAGTTTAAATGAAATTGATTGCAAAGGGTGGAGAATAAAAAAGCTAAACAATATCGGCTTTAGTGATTATTTTGCAGAGGGCGATGTGACAGAGCAATTTTCCCAAAATGAGTGGCTTTATCCTATGCCTCAATCCGTAATTGAAAGCGAGCTTCAATTGCTTTGCACGGTGATGAATGCTGTCAAACGAGGGAGTGCAAAATGATGAGCTCAGGACTGATTATCGGGATCGTCATTGGTGGCATTGTTTTGGCCGTCGCGCTCTTCTGTTTCAACAATGCTACGCGTCAGGTTTCTATCAATAAAGAAGTGGAAAGGATAGTCAGCGTTGTTGGTGTTAATCAGGAAGCGGCTAAGATTGCGAATGATGTAGCTAAATTAGCTACGGGGTCGCTATATACAAATAGAGATATTAGGGTGCGGATGGTGATTTTTTCTAGGAAATATGGGACTGCCGGTGCGGCTCAAATTCTATTCCTTTTTGCACTCAAACAAATATTATTGGATAATCAAGGATTGATGCGATTGTCTTTGGCGGAAACTCTTAAATTTAAGGCCTTTCTCGGTGTTGTTTATATATATGTGTCCAAGAAAAGAAATGTTCCGACCAATATCGTAGATTCGATAACTGGCGAATTGGTTAGTTTAATTCCTGATACGCATGATAATATAATCAATGAAATGACTGATTTTATATAAAAACAATCCCCGTCAGCCTTCGGTTGGCGGGGACCATTTTCGTGACGCCGCGAAGATGGTTACGCGTTGTCAGGGCGGCTGATGACCAACTTCATCATGTCGGACTCAACGGCCTTGATGGTGGGGATATATTCCTCGAAGTTGGACATATAGCCCGCGCCGTTGATCTCGAAGTCGATGGCTGACGGGCCGTCATCATCCTTCAAAAGGCGGAGGCGGATTTCTTCGATACCGTTTTCTGCCATAACCTTCGCGGCGGCCTTATAGATAGGGGTGAGGTCGATCTGTTTCATTTTACTTCTCCTTATTTTCGATGGAAACGCTGATCTGCAGCGGCAGTTCCGGCTGCACCTTCTTTTCCGCTTCCTTCACTTCGAGTTCCAGTTGTCCTTTTTCGGTCTTCCACTCATGTAAGGCTTGCCCAGCAACGGACGAGCGTTCTCTCTTGTTCTCCAGCATCGTCAGCTTGTTGATGTAGTCTTGCAGGTAGTTCGTCTTTGCGTTGGCAATAGCTTTCGCCATAGCCTCGAATTGGTCGATATAAGCGATTTTGAAGCCGAGAGCCCTGTCGCCCGTAAAGCCCATGGAGAGCAGAGTAAAGCCTTTTTGATCCATGTAATAAAAACGAACCTTGTGGTTCTGAACAGTACCTAAAGCCTTGTTTTCAAAAGACTCCCCAAAATTGGACACACCTAAATCGGGGCGCTTTTTAATCAGGTTGTCGATGTCACGGAGGACGTGGTCGTGACGTTTGTTGAAGTACTTCGCAACCTGGAAGCTCGTGGTCATGGGACGCCCGTCATGATCTTGGACGACGGGCGGGGTAACGATAGCGGTATGAGTCATTTTCATTTCTCCGTCTCATTAACGAGGAGTTCTGCGCATTCCAAAATGGAAGCGGCGGATTTGATGACGCTGAGAAGCCCTGCGGTGGAAAGCATCTGGCTATCGCTTTCGGCCGAATCGGCTACGGCGATGAGGATGTTCTTGGCTTCGGAACACGACATAATCGCGTAGTCCTTGGCTTCGCCGGAGGTCAGCTGGTGTTTGATGAGCGCCGTGATGGCGAACGGGAGATTGAATGTTGACGGCTGCGTTTGAGCAGCACCTTGGAACGCTTGCATAGCGTGTCCTCCTTTTGCAGTTTGAGAACTGCCCTCACGACGCCAATCGTGGTGGGCAGACTGTACGGGTTGGCGTACCGGTGCAAAAGGGTACCGGCGCATGCAAGCATGCCCCATACAGTCCGCCCGTAAAGGGAGACTGCTATGCACAAAAAATCCGCTCATACGGAAGTAAGGCGGCTGTACACCTTTCGCTTTCCGGGCGCCAATCCGGTGCCTCTTGGTAGACGAGGCACGGGCATTATGCGCGGATTCTTGTGCGTTTGTCAACGTTGAGCTCCTTCGGCAATCCAGCGTTCGAGCTCGGATTCTTTAAATTGCAGGGTGCCGCCGACTCGGATCGGCTTAATAAATTCGCGCCCCCGCAGGCGCGGGCCGTCGCCGTTGTCGTAGTAACCGCGAATCCAACTGCGGATCGTGCTCACAGACTTATTGAGCCGCTTGGCGACTTCCTTAATAGTCAGCAACTTGGTCTGCATCTTCACTCCTCCAACAATCCACACGGCGGCACCCCGCCGAAAAGCTCCATCACTACACCGCCAACGAGGGCTTCAACGCACGCGGCCGTAGCTGAACTCATCGTCGAACTGGCCATTGAAGGCGGCTGCGGCCGCTGGTCCATCAGAAGTGTTGTGTTATCCATGGCGGTGGCTCCAGTCAATGTTGTCGTTCTCTTGTTCAATTGCTCTTTTCAGTTGTTCGTCCGTGTAGGCGTATCGCCCGTCCTTTCCCCTTGTCAGATGCCGCATCGCGTAGAACTCCAGGATGAGGCGGGTTGGTGATTCGTCCAGACTGTCCCGAATGAAGGGGCCGGCAATCGCGACTCCTGCCCGGACTGCCTTGAGTTCGTCTCCGGCGAACACAAACCGCGGGGCGTCCGGATTGCGGTCGCAGGCGCGGTCGGCGCATCGTTTGATCGCGTCTCCGGCCGCGTTGACGATCGGTGTGCAGTCCTTGACCTCGTCCCGATCTAGCCAGTCCCGTGTCACCATCCCGAGGGTGCAGAGATTGAGCACGTCCCGGACACAGCACATGTCGTCCATGTTCGCTTCGCCGGTCGGGAATTTGAACTCAGTGATAAGCTCAAATTCCTGAAACACGGCCTGCAGGTGCTCGATGTCTGAGCGTTCCCAACAGTTAAACCTCACGGGCTTCGGCCGATACTTCTTGCGCGGTTTGCTGTTTTTGGCCATCTTTCGCTCTCCTCAGCGTATCCCGCAGCCGGGCCGCGGCGTTTGCCTTTTTGTGCGTGCTTGTCGCGAGGATCATCGAGAGCACGCACGCCTTCTCGATTGCTCCCTTTGTGATCGCGTCCTCGATCATCTGAAGCCGTCGTGTCTCCTCCTGGCTGAAGGAGACCTGCTCATACAGCTCCCGGACGCGGCGTTTTAAATCCTGTGCTTCCATCTCTTACCCCCAGATCAACCAGCCCAGAAAAACGCCCGGACTGAGCCAAAGCCAAAGAAAAATGAACACCGCGGCGATCACCGATCCGGCTGCCAGGGCCTTATCGTCAAAGGTCATTTTTTGGACTCCTGTTTGTGCTTCCTAAGTGAAAGTTGTGTGTTACGGGTGATCTTTCACGGTTCCCGAACTTCCGGCTCGTTCGGATTGAGATCCGGGAGCGGTTCTTTGGGCGCGGCCGTCGGTGCGGGTTCCGCTCCGGCATCCGGCGTATCAGCGTCGGCAATCTCCGTCGTTTCAGCAACTTTCTGCGCCTTGAGTCTTTCTTTCAGCGTCTGTTTCTCGGCGGGCTTTTCAATGGCAGGAGCGGCAGGGGCGGACTCCGGTTCGAAGAAGTCCGCAGGCTCGGCCATGCCGTCCTTCAAGCTGGTGTAGATCGTTCGAAGCCGTACGATTTGAGCCGGTCGGATGGCTTCTACGTGGCACTGGCAGAACTTCTCGATCTGCGCTTTGGTGACGCCGAACTGAGAGAAAGCATCAATGAGTTTCTTGATGCCTTCCGGCGTTACGTCTACGTTGGCGCGAAGCGTTATCTGGCACTGCGACACAGCCGCCTCAATCACGTCCCCGGGGATCACGGCCAAAATGCAGGCGCGAAGGCGGCGGCTACCCTGATTGGCAATAAGCTCATAGATGTCGCGCGGGTCTTCGAGCTTGTAGGAGCCTCTCTTCGTGTGACGAATGTGAGGAACAGAGAACGTCACTTCGCGGCGGGTGTTTGTTTCTACGTCCCAGGCGAAAGCCTGAACTTCAGACTTTCCCCCGGCGTTTGAAAGTTCACGAATGCCAAACTGCATATTGCCCCACTGCTGTGCGACGGCTTCGGCGAGGCGAATCGACGGACCTGTAACTTCGCTTCCTCCACGAGCGTAGGAATAAACGGCGGCCTGAGCGAGTGTTTGCCGCGTGCAGGCGTTCAAGATTCGGTCCATCGCGGCGCGTTGATCTCGCGGATTCATGCGGGCGATAGCCAAAGCGGCCTGCACTTCAGCCACGGCGCGAGAACTTTCAACGGCTGCTGTAGCCGGGGCGGATCCGCGGCTGGCGACAGGGGCGGGGGTGGCGAAGGGGTTTACGGTGATTTCTGTTGCCATGATGATTTACTCCTCAGTAATTTTTACGATGAAGCGGCGGGTCGGCGCGCTTTGTTTCGTGTATTGGTCGTAGATGTCCGGCATGGCTTTTTTGAGCGCAGCCGAATCAAGTCGGGCTACTGGTTTGCTGCTTTTCCAGGTGGCAAGGGTTGAGCCTCCGAAAGTCAGCTTTTCGCTTTCGCCCATGAAGGCCTGAACGACAGCAGTCAATTTGTCGTCCGTGTCCTTCAGCTGTTTGATTTCGTTTCGTACCTTGGCGAGTTCGGTCATGGTCTCGGCTATCTTGTTGTCGGCCTCAATGCTCGAAGGAACGGAGGAGGGGAAGGCGGCCTTCGTTTCTGCAAGCGAACGAGGAGCCGGGGGCGTCCGGTTCTCGACCATCTTCCAGAACTTTGCTTCGGCTTCGATCAACATCTGAGCAAGTTCGTCGTCGTACTCGACTGTGTAAATGCGAAAGTCGGAAGCGCCGATGAGCACTGCCACGTCGCAAAGCCGGTATCCTGTGACGATCATGTAGTGCATGACCTGCGTCAGGTAATAGTCTGGGATTTCGTTCGTGCCTTCTTCTCCCCAGTCTGCGCCGGTTCGTGCGGTCTTGATTTCCAACAGACGGTCTTCGCAAACACCGTCTACATTGGCAATCATGAAGGGATGAGCGTCGCTGCGGAACTGTTTTTCCGGCACGGCCACGACGCGTCCCGTCTTATCCGCGTAAGCCTGGCGGATAACCGGTTCCAGGCGGCGCCCCCATTCCATGGAATCGCTGTCTTTTTCCGTTGGGGTGTCGGCTACCTTCTCGTTGTATACGTCCAGCGGCGTTGTCCATTTGGAAATACCAAGAATCGGGGCGACATCGCTACCGCCGATTCCGGTCTGTCGGGCTTTGAGCCATTGTTCGTGAGAGATCTGTACTGCTGTCATTTTCTACTGTCCTTTAAACGGGTCCCAGTGGTAGAAGTCGCCGGCATTGATCCAGCCGTCATCTTCAAAGCCATCGTCGCCATCGTCCTCTTCCGGCTCTTCTTCCTCTTCTTCGTCCTCGAGCTCTTCGGCGTCGAGGTCCTTGTCGTCTTCGTTCATGTAGCCTCCTAGTCGAGGTTGAGTTCGCCCATCAGGCGGGAGAACTCGTCTTCTGTTAAGGCGTAGGAGTTCGATACTTCTCTGCGGCTTGCGTCGCTCACTGAAACGGTATGCAGCTCGGTGTAGACGAAGTAGCTTTGGCTGCCGCTCTCGAACACCATCACGCGCTCAAGCGGGTAGACGTTGAGCGGCTTCCAGGTGTTGGCGTCTCGGATCAAATCTTCGTTGTGTTTGCTGAGATCAATCATTTCTTTCTCCGTTAAGGCAGGGCGCCACCTTCTCGTAAGGCAGGGCGCCACCCCCCCCCCTTCTCGTTTCTAGTAGCCTGGCAGAGATAGCAGCACGAGCATCGTGAGGATGAGTGCCGCGGCTGCCAGGACGTTTTCGATGAACTGCTTCATGCCAGCACCCACTTCAAAAGCGTCACAAGACCCGTGACGGCCGCGATGACGATCACCACGTTTGCCTGGGACCAAAAGCGGTCTTCTTCAATGTCGGCCAACTCACCCATGCGAAAGACGAAGTCCAATGTCATGGCGTTACTCCTCCTCAACGTGCTCATGCAGATCGGAGAGCGTCACCGGCGCGTACATGTATTCGGCGTAATCCGACACCACGATGCGGGCGTCCGCAGGGAACTGCCTCAGCGCCTCGATCATCTGGGCGACCGTCATTGCCCTCTTTGCAGCCTTCTCAGCCGAGTACTCAGTCCGCTTGGGGTTCAAAACAATGGTCGTCTGTGTCATTTCGTTGCCTCCTGGTGGTTTTGTTTAGATGAGTCCGAATTACTCATCTGCGTACCCGAAATTAAACCACATCACTAACCTGCTTGTCAACTATAAAAGATGACTTCAGGGTATTCTGGTTAGGTGACCGGTTTTTGATAGGAGTCAAAAAGGCAACAAAAAAGCCCGCAGTGCGCGGGCTTGAGATTTGATGAACAATGGAATTTTATTAGAGCGAGTGCGTGTTACAGCAGCCGACACACCGTCCAACTATCACGATGTTGGACGTGTCCTTCACTACCATCTTTTCATATTTTGGATTATCCGACAAAAAATATACTGATCCGTCAGGGTTCATCTGTATCCGATATATGAATGCCGAACCCTTATACGTCATGGCGTATATGCCGTTGGCGGTGAAAGTGTTTTGCGAGATGTCAACGACGACTGATCCGCCTTGGAGAATTTCTGGCTCCATGTTGTCCGATGGCGCAGAGAATAGCTTTAGCGCACTGGGCTTGGATGTGGAAAGAGCTTGTTCGTACAGCCAATCTTCTTTGCACTCCATCAGCCTGATTTTGCTCAATTCCTGAATGCGCATCAGGTTGTACTCTTTCCGCGCCTCAAGCGCTGTAATGCGCACGTACCCCGTAGCTTCAGGCGTTTCCGCTGCAACTACAAAATTTGGCGCTTCCTTATCCAGGCTTTGCAGGGGAAGCCCCAGTTTAGGTTCTATGTCACGAGCGATCTTTGAGCCAAAGGACTTGGTGCCGTTGAGCATACTGCTTATTTGTTGGACGCTCTTTTGAGTCTTTCTGGCAACAGCAGCGGCTCCACCTAACTCATCGGCGATACGTCGCAGATTAACCCGGCGACGAGCTGTCAGTTCATCATCAACCATTATTTGTCCTCCTCTTAGTCCGGCTAGGTCAAATTATGGGTTAGATTGTCGCACAAAGTCTAGGAAAGTTTTGCGCCGTATTGGTTGACTTTTGGGGAATGTATGGGGTAGTATTCCAGTACCCATAATTGAACTAAAACGGAGTAGCTCTCATGCTTCCCTCTGCATCGCAGTATTTCCGCTCCCTTGCGTCGGTCGAGAAAAAGGCCATTTGCAAAAAGTGCGGGATCAAACTCAACTACTTTTACAACATCGTCAACCACCCGGAACGTCGTGTGTCCGTCACGCTTGCTTGCAAACTCGAAGAGGCAACGCGCCGGCAGGTTTCCCGTCGGGCGATTCTTCCTCAGATCGATTGGGAACTCATTGAAAGCACGGGCAAGTAGCCGGGAGGCTCGCCATGAACTACGTTCAGTTTCACGTAGGTGACTGGGATTCGAGCACGCGTCTTTTGTCGCCACTCGAAAAGGGTGTCTACATAGATTTGTTGATGCTCTACTACTCAGTCGAGCGTCCGCTTATGCGTTCGGAATGCGAACGCATCTCCCGAGCATATGCGCCGGAAGAGAAAGCCGCACTGGAATATGTGCTTGACCGCTTTTTCCATCGTGAAGGTGACGTTTATGCGCATCGCCGGTGCGATGAAGAGATTGCCAAGGCCGCGGAGAAGTCCGAGAAGGCCGCGAAGTCTGCTCAAGCCCGATGGAATAAGGGCTCAAGGGGAAAGAAAGCCTCAGACGCAAATGCAAACGACATGCAAAACGGATGCACTTGCAATGCGGACGCAGATGCGAACGGAATGCAAACGCATAGCGAACGCAATGCGGACACAATGCTAACCAATAACCAAGAACCAATAACCAATAAAGAGACAGAAAGAAAGAAGAAAGAAAAGCGGCAGGCAATCACGCACGCATTCAACCTTGACCTTCTTCCTTCTGAATGGGCGGACTACGCAAAACAGGTTCGGCCTGATCTTGACCCGCAGACGGTGTTCGCTGATTTCGTCTTCTACTTCACGAAAGGACGAGGGACTGGTGAGCTTCGTTCTGACAAAGGGTGGAATCAATCTTGGCAAGGCTGGGTTCGTCGCCAAAAGGAAACACGAAACGCCAAACCCGCGGGATCAACCGCACACCAACAACCTGAAGTTTTTGACGAGGCCTACTACGAGGGATCAATGAATCCTGACGGTACGGCCAATTGGGGGTAAGCAACCATGCAGACATTTTCAGCCATCATCGAATCCTCGCAGGGCGCAGTCCCTATGCCGATCCGCAGGGGCGCCGTTTTGAACTGCGCAATTCACGGACCGTATAACGGTATTCAGACCGTTTTGGGCGGGCAGGTCGTGTGTGAGTCTCAGTGTCCTGAGTGCGCACTGATCGAACGTAAACGCCGCCAGGAAGAGCGTGAGGCCTACGAAAAGGCTAAGAAAGCGGCCGAAGCCCGCGACCGCATCGAGGAGGCATTACGGCGCTCCTGCATCCCGGCCGAATACCGCACCAAAACATTCTCGAACTTTCTGGCCGAGACGAAAAGCCAACAAGGCGCGCTGGACCTCGCCTGCCGGTTCGTGCGCGGTTGGGAAAAGGCGAAAGAGACCGGCTACGGACTCTTTTTCTTCGGTAACCCGGGGACCGGCAAAAGTCATTTGGCGTGCGCCATTCTTCATGCCCTTTTGCCGCAGTCAGAAGGCATCTATACGCGCGCTACAGACATCATCCAATACGTCCGTAGCACCTGGAGCGGAAAAAGCGACAGAACGAGTTTTGACGCAATTCGGCTTTTCTCGGAGGTCTCCCTGCTTGTGATTGATGAGGTCGGTGTCCAGGCCGGCACCGAAAACGAGAAGCAGATTCTTTTTTCGATCATCGACAGCCGGATTTCAGAAAACCGCCCGACGATTTTCCTCTCGAATCTGCGCCCGGCAGACCTTAACAACGTTCTCGGTCCGCGCCTTGTGGACCGCATCCGCGGCAAGTGCGTCGCTTATCAGTTTTTAGGTAACTCAATGCGCCGGCCGCTTTCGGCTGACGTTTTCGGAGAGGCGGCATGAGCACCGAAACTTTTCTTGCCCCTAACGCGAGTCTGATTTCGTGCGACGTCTTTGTCAGAGAAAAAGTACTCGGGCCGGAAGACGTGGTGTACGACTCTTGGCACGTCGTTATCAGCATTCCGGCGTACGTGCAGTGGACGCCTGCCGTCTGGGTGGGGCTCGATGAGGGCGAACGCAGACTGTGGCCGGTTCCGGCGGACTGGCGCATGACAGCAAAGGACTGCGAAAAGGTCGCTGTGGAATTTATCGAAAAACTCAAAAAGGAGGGATTGGCATGAGCAACCCGAAGCACGTGCAGTTGAAGCCTGAGGACGCCGCGAAGATCGTGGAAGTTCTCGCAGATGTTGAAACAACTGCGCCGCGATATTTCAAAAAACAAGGTTTGTTGCTTCAGCTCATGCGGCTGAAGCGAGAGGTTCGGCGCGTTCACGCGCAGTACGAAAGGGAGGATGAGGAATGATGAAAACGCCTACCGGAGTTTCACGCGCTGTCGCAGAGAAGCTGACTCGCGCTTATAAGGTCGGCCACGACGTAGGGCTTAAAGGCTGGGCGCCGTCCGTAGAGGCTGAACAGTTCAAGACGAAATTAGAGCAGCGGTATTTTTGGCTGGGCGTCTGCGACGCTCAGGTCGAAAAGAACCACAGGAAGGACGAAGAATGAAGCCCACAATGAAACGTCTATACGCCAAAGGTCGGCTGAAGCCTGGTGAGATGAACGCGACGGAATCCGCTTATGCGGCTTTTCTGAAGGCAGAACAGCAGGCGGGGCGCATTGAGAAGTTTTGGTTCGAGTCCATGAAAGTCAAGATTGCCGCCGGGAAGTGCTGGTACACGCCCGACTTCATGGTGCTCCGGCCAAACGGTGAAATTGAACTTCACGAGGTCAAAGGGACGCTCGCCGTGTTTCAGGACGACGCCCGGGTAAAGGTGAAGGTTGCTGCGTCTCAGTACCCGTTCCGGATGTTTGTGGTCTTCCCAAAGGCGAAGCGTCAGGGGTGCGGGTGGAACATAGAGGAGTTTTAAATGAATGAACGACTCGGAATTGCTTTTGTTTTCCCGCCTTTGGTGGCAACCCGACTTGCCCGGGCTGCCGCCGAAGCCCAAGCCTTGCCAAAAGAGTCAATCTCCCGCAAGCGCGTCATCGAAAACGCCGTCGCGCAAGCTCGACAAGAGTGTCCGAGTTTCTTTGCGGATGGTGGCAGTGAGCGGCAACGGGGTACGGATCGGGGAGGACTCGCCGGTGGCAAAGTACACTGACGCTGAGATAGATCAGGTGTTTCAGCTGCGGGATGAGGGGTACAGCTTCAAGGCCATAGCCGATATGCTTGATATGCCAAAATCAACCGTGTGGGCTGTGGCGGCGGGGCTCATGCGTGGAAGAGTTGTGGATCATTGGGAGAGGAGAAAGTGCCGAAACTGACGCCGAAACAAGAACGATTTGTGCAAGAGTACCTTGTCGATCTGAACGCGACTCAGGCTGCAATTCGGGCGGGATATAGTGCGAAGACGGCGCGGGAGCAGGCATCACGCCTGTTGTCAAATGTTAACGTTATGGAGGCTGTTGCGGACGGGAAAGCCGCTCGAACGCAACGGCTCGAAATCACTCAGGATCAGGTGCTGCAGTGGCATATCGATCAGTACCGGATCAATGCCAAGACTTACGGGAAAACCGAGTTCGATGGCGAACGCCGGTCTCAAGTCTACGACGATGCAGGACTGCCGGTGCAGGAACAGGTAGACGCACCGGCCGCCAATAAGGCGCTTGAGTTGATCGGAAAGCACGTCGGGTTCTACGAAAAGGACAACAAGACGACAATTGCTGGCGGTCTCAGCATCGGATGGAGCGGCGACGAAGAATGACGGTACAGATAAAAATTCCGTACGCGCCCCGGTATCCTCAGGACGAGATTCATCAGGCGCTTGAAACTCATCGTTTCGCTGTCCTGGTTGCGCATCGCCGTATGGGTAAAACGGTTCTCAGTGTCAATCACCTTATCAAGCGGGCTATCGTTGACGCGAAGGAGCGGGGCTTTTACGCCTACATTGCCCCGTTCCGGAATCAGGCCGAACAGATCGCCTGGGGTTATCTGAAGCACTACACGGCCCCGATACCGATGTGCAAGGTCAATGAGCAGAAGTTGTCTATCACACTGCCGAACGGCGTCACTATCCGCATTTACGGTGCCGATAATCCGGATGCCCTTCGCGGCGCGTATTTTGACGGCGTGGTTCTTGACGAAGTGGCGCAGATGAAGCCCGAAGTGTGGGGCGAAATTTTGCGCCCGGCGCTCGCTGACCGCAAAGGTTGGGCGGTATTCATTGGGACGCCGAAGGGGATAAATCTCTTCAGTCAGATGTATGACAAGGCTCTCGAACGCATGGCCGCCGGTGACCCGGAGTGGATTGCAATGCTCTACTCAGTGGATCGGACGCACGTTATTCCGGACAACGAGTTGCAGGCGTTGAAACTCGAAATGTCCGAGAATGAGTTCCGGCAGGAATTCATGTGTGACTTCAATGCGGCGGCCGACAATGTGCTGATCTCGATTGATACCGTCCGCGCCGCTGCGTGCCGACAGTACCGAGAGCACGATTACGCTGCGTCTCCGCGCATCCTGGGTGTTGACGTGGCACGCTTTGGGTCTGACGCTTCTGTGATATTCAAGCGTCAGGGCGTTGTGTCTTGGCCGCCGACAGTCATCCGGAAACTCGACAATATGGCACTCGCGGATCAGGTGGCGATTCAGATTAGGGAATGGCAACCGGATGCGGTGTTCATCGATATTGGCAATGGTTCCGGTGTTGTCGATAGGTTGCGGCAATTACGTTTTGATGTGACGGAAGTGGCCTTTGCCGGTGCCTCTTCGGATCCGCACTACGCAAATAAACGCATGGAAATGTGGGCAGAAATGGCGAAATGGCTACAAGACGGCGGGGCAATCCCTCCGGATACGATGCTACAAGCTGACTTGTCCGCGCCGACGTACGGCTACACCACGGGCAAAGGGCTGAAGATTTTGGAGTCGAAAGACAAGATCAAGGAACGCATTGGGCGAAGCACTGACTTGGCGGATGCTTTGGCGCTCACCTTCGCCGCGCCCGTCGCGCCGAAACTAGATCAGCGGCTCGAACGACAGCTCTACGGCTCTTCGAACGACTACGACGCAAACGAGGAGTTCGATAGGTCGTGGCGTTAACCCGTCCATAAACGCCGGGGCCACGGGGCGAGACTGCAGAGACTAAATTCTGAGGTCTCGCCCATGGCTATTCAATCTCAACTTCGCCGAAGCGATATTTATGTCGGCGACGGTGTGCAGACGCAGTTTTCTTTTTCTTTCAAATTACTGAAGTCTGAGGATGCCGAAGTTCACGTTGCGCCGCCCCATGGCGTTGATGCGGTTCTTAACCCAAATGCGTACGTCTGCGTCCTTAATGACGACCAAGATATCAACCCTGGCGGCAAGATTACGCTTAAGGAGCCACTGGTAAAAGGCGCGGCGCTTGCCGTTATCTCGGGCGAAGCCTATGTACAGCCGACGGTTTTCACAAACCGAGGGGCGTTCTTTCCGACGGTGCTCAATGATTCGCTCGACCGGCTGACGATTCTCTGTCAGCAACTTGTCGAGCAAGTCAGCCGCGCGCTCATCACCGATCCGACGGACGCGATCACCCCTCGTCAGCTGCGCGATAAGTTGCTCGCCGCGGTGGACGACGCTATCGCTGCAGCCGGGGCGTCCAAGGAAACGCTTGCCGCCTGCGAAGCCATCAAGGGCTTTATCGAACGTTATTCGTGGGATATTCCCCACCTGGTGAACTCCCTTGAAGAGGTCGAGGCTTATCCCTACGACGGTTACTTTTGGGTCAAGGGCTACGGCAATCCGGGCAACGCCGGGGAGGATATTTCGAACAGGTTGGTGGGCGGCGAGACCTTGGAAAAGCTGTTTCAGACGATTGCGGAGAAGTTGGCCGATATGCTCAGCAAGAGCGCCGTGCTGGCTTCTCCGTGGTGGCGGACTCGTCAATTTACCGAACGCCTTGATCCCGGCATCCTTTTTACCACGACGGTTGACTGGCGGGATTCAAACTCGCGCTATTTTCTGCAAGGCTTTTGCACCGATGGAGAGGATACCGTTTGGTTCGCTGAAATCACGCAGGACAACGCGTCTCAGCGAATTGTGAAATACACGGTGTCTACGGGCGCCCGAACGTCCGCGGATTACACTGATCTCTATCACGCTAATGGTCTGACGTACTGCAATGGAAAGTTGTACGTCACGACGTTGGCTAGTGACGTGGCTCAGGCTATCGCTGTCGTTGACGCGGCTACATTGACGCGCGAAGGTTTTATCGCTTTGCCTGCAGCTAGTGGCGGCGCTATCGCCTACGACTCCTATACCGATCGGTTCTACGCCTATGCCAATGCCAAGGTTTTGGTGTACACGACGGAATGGGTATTGGAGCGTTCTATCCCGTGGAGCTATCCAACATGGGCTCCGGCGACAGGGCAGGACTTTGGTGTGTACAAGGGCTTGTTGTTCTTCCCGCGCAGTACCACAAGCAGTACGAATGTTCTGCAGCGCGAGGAAGCCATTGTCGTGTTTGATACGGCAAAGTGTGAAGTCGTGTGGAAGTGGTTCCTTGGGGGATCGTTCGCCGAGTTGGAAAGCGTGGACTTCTTCAAGGGGGCCATGCTTCTTGGCTTTAACGACGGCCCTAATGAAATTCCTTTCTATCTCGCAGATTTCGACTTGGCGGAGCCATCAGCGTTACCGCAAACACAGGATAGAGTCCTCGCTGAAAGCGGGGGCTTTTTCGGTAATCTGATGCAGGAGAACGTCGCCATCTATGTGGATGCCTCGGCGGCCTACGCCGGGGATGGTACCGCGGCTAAGCCATTCAACTCTTTGAACCGGGCAATTTGGTGCCTGCAGCAGACTAAGAAGCCATACCGCGCGGTTATCAACGTGGCCGGGGACTTCTCCCGCGTCAGCGTTCTGTATCTGCAAGGGCTGCTTCGCCTAGTTGTCGTGCAGCAGTGGGCAGGGAAAACGACAGCCGTTCTTCCGCCTCTCCGAATCAACGACAGTACGGTGCGATTCTCACAGCTCACGTTCAAGGGGGTTCAGGACTACGGTGGAATACGGATGATTGTTCATGCCGAAGGCGGAGAGGTCGATATTCGAAACTGTAGCTTCAACTCGGACGGCGCATCGTTGTCGCCTCAGTACGCCATCTATACCCTGCGCTGCGACCTGCGAATCAATACCCTCGACTTCTCCGGAATGTCGTCAAACCTTCCGACGAATTACCTCGTGTACTCGAACTCGGGCTCCTCCTTAAGTCTGTATTCGAATCTGGCGTCCTTCACTTTCCCCGACGGCTTCACCGGTGTGCGGTTCTTTGTGTTGGGGCCCATGTACTCGCAGTACAGCGATTGCCGATCCAGTATGAAATCAAATATGTATGTCGGTGCAAAGACTGCCGTGGTCTACGACGGTAGCGGCACGGGTGCTTAATCATGACAATCCAATACCATTCCGGCGTCGCCCTCGCCAAGAAGAAGGGCAAGGATATTCACATTGTGGAAACGCCCACAGGCATCGGGGATATGTTGCCGGTGGCCGCGGCCGGTACCGTCTACCCGCGTCAGCTCCGGTACCGCTTCGCGGACGTCGTCAATGTGAAGGATTTTGGAGCTGTTGGCGATGGCCACCATGATGACACTGCAGCCATTCAGGCCGCGATTGTTCAAAGCACTGACAGACATGTCGCTTGCTACATGCCTTCAGGCGTCTACTTAATTTCGTCAGATATTGCGTTGCCCTCTGACAGCTTCGTTTATGGAGATGGCGAAAAGAAAACGATATTTGTCGTGGCTAAAACGGCAAAGAACGAACTTGATGGTTTCGTAAATCTTTCTAGATATAAAGCGAAGTACCAGTCAGTCGCACAAACAACTTATGATACTGACATCACAATCAAAAACTTAGCTATCAAGATGAACGGGTGGGATAGAGCCGCTCAGGTTACTGATAGTTATGGTGGTTGCGGTGTAAAGCTCGCAGGCGTAAAAGGTGCTTTAGTTGAAAATGTTACTGTCATAGATGCAGTTATGCACGGGTTTGACTGTAGCACTTTTGAATTAAAAAACAACCACGATGTTGGTCACTTTAATTACGATGCTGTGTCTGGCGGATGTGAGCAAATTGTCTTTAGAGATACAAAGACAATTAACTCAGTCATCGACGATGGTTTAACGACACACTTTGCTAAAAATGTTTTGGTTGATGGTCATAAATCAATATTTAATCGATCTGTCAAAGCAAAAGAAAATCAAAACGGCATTGAATTTGATGGGGGTAGTGAAAATTGCACTGCTACAAGCTGCTACGTCTATGGCTATGCAAGCGCATATTCTGCTGTTGGGCACCATCAAGAGCCGCCTGCAAGAAACATCACAGTTACAGCTTCAACTGCTGAAAAGGTTGCCAACGGTTGTGTTGCCTGGTGCGTTCCTACGGAAGTGCCTCAGACTGAACTTGCAGAAAAGACTTGTGCAAGGAATGTTATTTTCACTGACATTACGTTAAGAGATTTGAGTGCTTCATACGAGGGCGCAACCAAACTCCGACCTGTCAAGGTGGAAGGTTATGCAAACGTAGTCGTGGACGGGTTGCAAACTTATGGGATTTGTTCTGAAAACGTGGCGAAGGTTCAATGCGTCCTCAACGGATTCTTTGGCGTATATAGAAATCTCGCCTTCAGAGATATTAGCTATGTAAGCGGTACTTCGGAATACTACGGGCTGTTTACGACGCAGGTATCGGATTTTGCATCGTCTAAGCACAATATCGTCGAAAATGTTTTCGTGGATAATCTAGAAGGCTATACGTATGCTCTTTTCGATAAGGCTGGATCCATAGATAAAATTGCAAATTTCATTGTAGAAAAGCAATCTGGATTAGCTGCGGGCATCATATCTAATAACGAGCGAGTTGTTCTTGAAAACATTGACATAGTAGGCTTGAAAAATAAAGTCTTGGTGACATCGTCAGAAACATCTACGGGGCAGCTAAGAGACTTCGTTGCAACTAATGTCAGTGCTTGTGAGTCAGATTTTGCTCAAAATGCAACGTCAACATTCGTTGGGGTAAACCGTCCGCACTTTCGATTTGGAAATGCATATTCAAAATCAGGGCACATTTCCTATCCGATAAATACTCAATTTTTTATTGGGGAGTGGGATGGATCTACATTTACTGCACGAGTTTTACTAAGTGCAGAAAAATCTCTTAACCCCGGTTTGAGTAATGCTCAGGCGTTAGGATCAGCAACGGCACGTTGGTCTCAACTTTTCGCGGCTACAGGCACAATCAACACGTCCGACGAGCGGTCGAAGACTTCGATCGACTCCCCCGACGACGCCCTCATGCGTGCCTGGAGCAAGGTGAACTTCAAGGTCTTCCAGTTCAAGGACGCTGTAGAGAAGAAGGGCGGCGACGCTCGAATCCACGTCGGCGTCGTTGCCCAGGAGGTGAAGGCGGCATTCGAGTCCGAAGGTCTGGACGCAACTCGTTACGGTCTTCTCTGCTACGACAAATGGGATGACGAATACGAAGACGTAGAGGTTGTCGATACGCCAGAGGTCGTCGCAGAAGATGGTACCGTCACGCCTGCTCAGACTCACGTTGTGCATCGTCTCGTGACTCCTGCGGGCGATCGGTACGGCATCCGCTATGAAGAGGCTCTTGCACTTGAAGCCGCTTACCAGAGATGGCGCCTGGCGCAGATTGAGGCGCGGCTGTAACGAAACCCCGTTTCAGCAGCGACTCGTAGAACTGAGATTGCAATGAGAACCCCGGCGATGAACCGGGGTTTTTCGTTACTCCTTGCAGACAGCCTTTATAGTGGCGATGGCGCACCACGCTTTTTCAAGCGTGCGAACGTCCTCACCGCTTAAGCCGCCACTGTCGCGGGCCTCATCGCATACCTTGTCGATCTTTTCGAGCAGGCAGTGCATGGATTGCTCCGCGCGGGCTTTCATAAGTTCCTTCATTTCCATGACTATTCTCCATGCCGGTTCATGATTTCCTTCAGCGCATCCAGGTCGCCTCGATCAGGCTTGTACGGCCCGATGGCGAACGGGTGCGCTTCAAGGTTCTTTGCGGCTTCGCCGTACAGTAAGTCCACGTCGATTCGGTTTTGCTCATCCACCGCTCCCAAAGACTTGAGCATCGGCAGGTAAGGTTCGATCATCGCCGGGGCCCGCTGTGCGACGAGCCCCGAGACGATGCCGACGGCGAAGGGCAGAGAACCGCCCTGCTTTTCTGCGGCCGGGATGAGGACTTGCTGAGCAAATTCCACAACCACCGCAGGCAAGTTTCCAATCGGCATTCTCATGGCTTAACCCCGGTTAACGTTGATGCTGCCAGTCACCGGCTGAACTGCCGGAGCTGCGGCTGTGGGCGCAACCCACGAGTTGTAGCGTTCCATCACTTCAGGACAGATCGCTGTGCGCGGGATAACCGTGTGGGTGATCTGGTTCAACGTGGTGTTGATACCGGCGACAGCGTTGTTGAGCTGGGCAATACCACAGCCGCACGTCTGCGCAACAGTGTCAATCTTGGCGCCAAGTTCGGCGCGCACCAGCTTCTCGCGCAGGTCGGCGATCTCGGCGTTCTTGGCCACGTTGGTTTCGAGCACAGCGATGCGTTCACGGTTCTGCGCGGCCTCGTTGGAGAGCGGGCGGATAAAGCCCATGAGCTCGTCACGTAGCGCCTTGTTCTCAGCGCGAGAGGCGACGTACACCTCGGCGTTCTTGTTGTCAGAGTACTTCTCCGCGCGGAGGTTAGCGTTCTCAGCCATCAGCGCAGAAACCTGATTGCAGTTTCCGCCGCCAAAAAGGCCGCCGAGGATTCCGCCGTTGCCGTTGTTGGCAGAGCCAAGAAAGCCGAGAGAGCCCAAAACAAGGGCAGGGATGCCTACGCCGTTGGCGAGGCCTTTAGAAGCAAATTCAGCCATAGCAAACTCCTTTTGCTATGGAACTCAAGGTTCTCAGGATTGTGCGCTCGCTTGGCGCTGAGAAGTGGGCTCAGGGGCCTCTTTTGAAACAGGCTCCGAATGGGCCTGCAGATTGGAATACGCTGAAAGGTCGATGACGTTCATCGTTTTACAGCGACACAAGATGTAGATGCGTCCGCCTGGAGGCCTGTCTAGCGAAAGGTCGAAAAGGCGTTTGCCGCATCGGCAACGGACTTGAATTTCCATTGCAGTACCCTCCCATGAAATTTCATGAACGCATCGTATTTGCAAGGCTTTGAAGTTTATGGACGATTGAGCGATTGTCGTCCATAAATGTACCGTCGCCCCGCTGAAACTGCGGGTATGCGATACGTACTCATGTCCTGTTATGACCTGCTGCGGAAGCACCGAGATTTGCTTGAAACGAATTTCCGCGAATCAGGTAACGGCCCGATCTTTGATCCGACGGAAGACTTCTACCGCGCACTCTCCGAAAACTCGCTGGCGTTTGCCTTTGTCGCCTACGACGGAGAAAAAGCGGTGGGGGCTGCGTCGATCTTTGTCGCGCCTCATCAGCATTCTGGGGAACTTACGGCCTGCAACGACACGATTTTCGTATTGCCCGAATACCGAGGGACGATGGTGCCCGGACGGCTTTTTGTGATGTGTGAGCGTGAGGCAAAAAAGCGGGGGTGTACGTCGTTTCAGTGGATCTGCGACGAGCAAGCACCACTCGCCGCGGCTTTGCAGAAACGGCCGCATTCAGGCTGTCAGGTGACATTTATAAGGAGTCTGTGATGGCTGAACCTTCAGCAGAAGAGTTTGAACGTCGGCATTTGCGAAAGCATCGACTTGGAGGTGACAAGAAATGAGCCATGGCCTTGCTTTGAAAATGGGCCTTGCCAACATTGTTTCTCGCATTACATCCCGTAGGCGTAACAACGGCACTCCTGGCAAGCCTGCTAGTGCTGAATCCACAGGGGCAGACGACGCGGCAATGGACGCTGGTACGTCTAGTGCTGCGGACGGTGAAGGCGGAAAGTTATTCCGCAAGCGCAATACGTTGGGGGGCTAACAAATGGGATTTTTCTCTAAATTAAATCCGGTAAAGGCCGTAAAGAAGGCTTTCAACAAAGTAACGGGCAAAGACGCCCGCGACAAGGCCAAGGAAGAAGCACGTCGGCAGGAGGCCGAATTAGCAGCGCAGAAAAAGAAGCAGCAATCTTTGTTGGACCAGCAACAACGCAAGTCCAACGGGAACGACGCTGATTCCTCTCAGCTTTCAGGGCTTGGTGACTTCGGCGCTGACTCCGGTCCGGGCGATTCGTTGACGGGGCTTGGCGGCATCAGTACGGATGATCTCAAGCTGCAGAAGAAAAAGCTTTTGGGGGCGTAGCTATGGCGCAGACAATCGCTGGGGCAATTATCGGTGCTGTCACCGGCGGCCTCAACATTTATACCCAAAAGCGCCAACTGGATCGTGAGAAGGCTTTGGCAGAAAAGCAGTATCAGGCCACTAAGCAAGCTTATGAAAACGAGGCGCAGGAACGCGAGAAGGCTAACGGCAAAGAACCGGATATTGATTCTTTGCTTGCTTCAAACACGTCCAGCAAGCGGGCGGCTACTGATCTAACGGGAGGCAAGCTGAAGAAAACGAAGCTGTTTAACCAAACGAGTACGCTCGGGGGCGCGAATGGCAGTTGATGTCAAGCAGCTTCAGCAGCGCTTGGCTGGGCTGAAAGCGGAACGTGAGACGTGGGAAAACCTTTGGTACGACATACGCGACTATGAGGTGCCGGACTTGGGGGCGTTCCCCGGTGAGCGTGGCTACGAGGGCGGTAAGCGCTACACGCGCCTGTATGATGCCGAAGCCGCAGACAGTGCCGATATTTTGGCGGCAGGACTCTTGGCGGGCGTCAGTTCGCCGTCGCGGCCGTGGCTGCGTCTTACGACAATGGATCCGGACTTAGACGAATCGCCGGATGTGAAACAGTGGCTGTCTGAACTTCAGGACTTGATCCTGATGTATTTCGCAAAGTCGGAGGTCTACAACTCGCTGCATCGCTCATATCTTGAGCTTCCGGCGTTCGGGACTGCGTGTTCCATTGTGCAGCGTCACCCTGACCGTGTCATCGATATGATGAATCTCACGGTTGGGGAATACTGGCTCGCGGCTGATCCGTTCGACCGTATCGACACGGTTTATCGTCATATCAGCATGACGGCGAAGCAGATGGTGCAGAAGTTCGGTATCGATGCTGTCAGCACCGATGTCAGAAGTTCCTTACGCGATAACCCGTACCGTCGCTTTGACGTGATGCACGCCATTGAGCCGCGTCTTGACCGTAACGTGATGAAGCACGACAACCACAATAAGCCGTGGCGGTCTGTGTATTGGGAACAAGGCCGCAGTGACGGCAAGGTGCTGGGTGAGTCCGGCTATGACCAATTTCCGGCGTTGTGTCCCCGATGGCTCACTACGGCGGGCTCTGTTTACGGGCGTGGCCCTGGTGCGAAAGCCTTGTCGGCGGCTAAAAGTCTGCAGCGCCTGCAAAAGCAGATGGGCATCCTCACGGATTATCTCTCGAATCCACCGATTCAATACCCGACAAAGTACAAGGGCGCAATGCAGCTATTCCGTCCCGGCGGTCGCATCCCGGTTGACCCTGCGGACAACGACGTGATTCGCTCGGCTTGGGCAGTGCAGGCATCGCCTGAAATGCTGCAGGCGCAGATCGCAGACGCACGGGCGCAGATACAGCGCTACTTCAATGTGAACATCTTCCAGATGATCGCGGCGAATCAAGGTACTGACCGTACGGCTACCGAAATCCAGGCGTTGGAACAGGAAAAGGTGATGATGCTTGGGCCGGTGCTTGAGCGCCTTCATACGGAAATGCTTGATCCGTTGGTCTCTACGGCGTTTGGATACCTAGTGGAGGCCGACTTGGTGCCTGAACCTCCGCAGGAAATGCAGGGGAAAGAACTCAATGTTGAATACATCTCGGTACTGGCGCAGATGCAGAAAAGTTCTGCGGTGGACGGCGTTATGCGCACGGTGCAGCAGATTGGCGTTCTGGCGCAGATGCGTCCGGAAGCGCTCGACAAATTGGATGCCGATGAAACGATTGATCTCTTGGCGGATATGAACGGCGTTCCGCCGTCCATGATCGTTGCGGGCTCTCGGGTGGCAATCATTCGCAAGCAGCGCGCCGAAGAGCAGGCGCAGCAACAGCAGCAGATGCAGGCAGCACAGGCGGCTTCCACTATCAAGGATTTGGGGCAGGCGGCAGGCAGTGTCGGCGGCGCGGATATAGCGATGAGTCCCGAACAAGAGCAACCATCTCAGGGCGTGATGTAAGGCCGTCCATAAAGGTGACGGGATGACAGAAACAATGGCAGACACTCGGATGCAGGGCATTTTCGAAGAGGAAGAAGCCCGCGCAGAAGAAGAACGGCTGCGAAAGCAGGAAGAAAAGAAACTCGACAACGCGCTGAAAAGCCTGATGGAAACCGAGTTCGGCCGTCGGGCAATGCACTGGGTTCTCTCCCTTACGGGGCAGGCGGACTCGGTGACGAGTACTGATCCGATGCGAATGATGCTCCTCAGTGCTCGGCGAGATGTAGGACTTGACATTCTCCGGCGACTTCGCTCGGCCGGGCTTGAAGAGCAGATCAATTCAATGCGAGAGGAAAACAAATGACAGATGCGGCAACTGTTACGGATACCGGTGCGGACGCTGGCGCTACGCCTCCTGATACCGGTACGACTGATCCCGGTGTCGCCGGAGGTACGCCCGCTGCCGCCGATGCAGTACCTCCGGCGACCGGGGGGGCGGACGCGGCCAATGATGGTGGCGAACCTGCGGCGGGTGACGACGGGACGGACAAGGGCGATAAGCCCAATGAATGGCTCGGTGCGCCCGAAGATTCCTACACCAACGAAGGCATCGAAGTTCCCGAAGGCGCGGAACTGAATGACGATGTTTGCGAAACGTTGGCGGGTGTCTGCCACGAAATGGGCCTCTCGCAGAAGTCCTTTGCCACGATCATCAACAAGATGAGTCCGGTGCTGCAGCAGGCGCAGGAACAGGCGCTGGCGGCCTTCAAGAGTGAAAACCTCAAGGCGTTCGCTGCGGACAAGGAACTCGGCGGCGCGAAGGCCAAACAAAACCTCGGCATTGCGGCGAAGGCATTTCAGAAGTATTGCCCGCCGGAGGCGCGGGAGCTCCTCGTAAAGACGGGGCTCGATACGCATCCGGGGATTATCAAGATGTTCTATCAGATCGCTCAGTCGATCTCCGACGACGTTTCACCGCGCGGCAACGGTGAGGGCGGACAGGGAGACCCGTTGGCCCGGTTTTTCAACAATTCCAAGATGAACTAAGAGGAAAGCATGGCTGCTATTGCTCAGTATCCTACCCTTGCTGATGTCGCATCCCGCACGGATGAGAACGGCGAGATTGCTCCGATTGCAGAAGTCTTGTCGCAGAATAACGCTATCCTGCGACATATTCCGTGGCGCGAATGCAACATGACCACGGGCTTCAAGCATTCAATCCGAACTGGCATCCCTGAACCGACGTGGCGCGGGATGTACGAAGGCGTCCAGCCGACGAAGTCTTCGACTGCCTCTGTGGTGGACGTGACCTCTAACGTTGAAAACTACGCTAACGTTGATATTGACCTTGCCAATATAAACGGCAACACGGCTCAGTTCCGCCTCTCGGAAGAAAAGGCCTTTATTCAGGGCATGAGCGATGCCGTCGCTGCTGCTCTTTATTACGGCGACAATGACAAGGATATTCGCAAGTTCACTGGCTTGGCTACGCGCTATGCCACGATGAACAAAAAGGTTCCGGCGTCGCACAATGTGGTTGCTGCTGATGCTGGTTATACCGGTACGGCTGATGGCTACACTTCTGTCTACATTGTTAACTTTGACGAATTCTTCGGACTTTACCCGAAGGGCTCGAAATATGGTTTGCAGCATACAGATAAGGGACAGCAGACTGTCGATGCCCCCGACGGCAAGGGCAAGATGGAAGCATACGTTGACCACTACAAGTGGCAACCCGGTGCGGCTCTTAACGATTGGCGAGCCTGCGTTCGTGTGTGCAACATCCCGATGAAGGATGGCGAAGTTGATCTGCAGTCTGATTCTCTTATCAAGACGCTGATTCGCGCGAAGAACCGTATTCCGGCTCAGTTGCGCCGTCATCAGGTGATGCTTTGCCGCACCGAAATTCAGACGGCCTTGGAAATTGCCGCCTATGAAAAGTCCACGCAGTGCCTCAAGATTGTGGAAGCTGCCGAACAGATGGCGACGCACTTCTTCACGATTCCGATTGAAGCCGACGACGCTATTCGCATCGACGAAGCCAAGATCAGCTAAGGGAGAAAGAACGATGCATGTTGATTTTTTAACCATGTATGCCAGTGAACTGACGCTTTCCGGCGCAAGCAAGGATTCGAAGGTTCTTGATATTGGTAAGGCCGGTATTTCCGAAGGTGTCGGCTATATCTACGTCCGCAACGTCGGTGCCGTGACGGGGCTCGCAAGCGTTGCGCTTCAAGGCAGTTCCGATAATTCCACGTTCACGGAAATCCTTTCCTACAAGCTGACTGACCTCACGGACGGTGGTGGGATCAATATCCCGATTCCGCAGGGCTTACCCCAGTACACCAAGTTGGTGTTTGCGGGCACGTCCATGTCTGGCAAGGTGTCTGCCGGCGTGACGCTCCGTCCGGACAGCCCGCGCGGGAAGCGAATCGGGGATTATGAAGCGAATCCTAACTACGCTGCTTAAGGAGGTGATCCTTATCTCTCCGCTGGCCTGACGGTTGGCGGTGCGCAGTTTTACGGGGAGTCTGACGGCTCCCCGCTTTCATAGGAGGCCCTATGACTACCGTTGTCGATATTTGTAACATCGCGCTGTCGTATCTCGGCGATACGGGCACGGTGACTTCCATTGATCCGCCCGAAGGTTCTCCGCAGGCGGATCATTGTGCCCGGTTCTACCCGTTGGCGCTTAACCGTATTCTCACTGAAACGGCGTGGACATTTGCCACAAAGCGCACCAAACTCAATCAGCTGAAAGAACCTCCGATTGGTGCGGCCTATGCCTACGGATATCCATCGGATTGCCTGCAGATTCAGCGTGTATTCGACAAGTCGGGCCGTGACCTGTATTCCTATCATCTTGAACGGTCGGATTACGGTATGGCGATTCTGACGGACGTTCCAGCGGATTGGGTTCGGTATACGACGTCGCTGGTGCCGGCCGAGTTGTTCCCATCGGATTTTGCCGATGCTCTGGCGCATTTGCTGGCAGCCAAACTCGCAGGTGCAGCGATTACCGGGGCGACTGGTGCTTCCATGGCAGAAGAACAACTGAAGATTTACACGCTGATGGTGAAAGACGCTATTAAGCGCGACGCTTTGCAGGACACTTCGGTGGATATGGCACGAACGCCTTATACGGGTGATATGCGCCTTCCAGAGGAAATGGGAGGCTGGTATGGCCGTTGATAAAGTAATTCAGCTTAGCTTTGCCGGGGGCGAAATCTCGCCGGATATGTATGGCCGCCGCGACGACGTGAAGTATCAGGCCGGGCTTTTGAAGTGCCAAAACTTCATCTGCCTGCCGCAGGGACCTATCCGCAACCGCCCGGGGTTCGAGTTCGTGAACAAAGTGGGTAACGACTCGCGCCCAGTGCGGCTGATCCCGTTCACGTACAGTGCCGGGCAGACGATGATTATTGAGCTCGGACACAAGTACGCCCGGTTCCATAGCTACGGTGCGACGCTGGTGAATGACGACGGGACGGAGTATCAGGTCACAACACCTTGGGATTCTGCGGACTTGTTCTCTTTGGATTATGTACAGTCTGGTGACATTGTGACGGTGACGCACGAAAACTATCCGCCGACTGAAATTCGTCGCTATGGTGCACGGGACTGGCGAATCGTAACAGTCGAAACCAATACGAAACTCCCGAAGCCGACGGGGGTAGCGGCGGTACGTGCAACGGCTGCGGCTGAAGATTCGAACGCCGACAAGTACACTCAGAAGTATCGGGTATCTTGCCTCAATGCCGACAAAACAGAGGAAAGCGAAGCGAGTGAAGCGGTGAGTGTCGTGGCAAACCTCTACGCTTACGGGACTACGGTCAAGATTACCTGCGACGAGATGAAGGGCGCAGCCTTCTATCGCTTCTATAAAAACAAGGGCGGACTTTACGGCTACATTGGCGATAGTGAAACGCCGGAAATCATCGACGACAACATTACGCCGAAGACGGAGATAACGATTCGTCGCTTTGATGATGTGTTCTCTACGTCTCGCGGCATTAAGTCAGTGACGGTAACAAACGGCGGAAGCGGTTACACCAACTGCGTCAATGGACTTTTGCCGGTGGAAAACATTAGCACGACGTGGATTTCACGTTCTGGCTACCCTTCGCTTTCAGTAACGCTTAGCGATTCGGCCAATACTGGCTACGGCGGCAAAGTTGAGTTGGTGCTTGAGCGACATTCATCGCCCGGAACGTCTTCAAGCGGTAACAGTTATACCAACTACTACACGACGCTGAAAGGCATCCGAATTGTCTCCGAAGGGAACAACTACACTTCTCCGAAGGTGGTGGTTTCCGGTCAGACACTCTCTGCGTTTTTCGTGTCCACAAAAACTGAGACGTACTCGCTCTCCACTTATTCTGGCGTTCCGACGGTGGAAGTGTCCGATAGTACGGGTTCGGGGGCTCAGCTGCGGGCTGTGGTTGAAAACGGGAAGGTTGTTTCCGTACAGATCAGGGCGGCGGGTTCCGAGTACACGGCACCGAAACTGACATTCCGCGGCGGTACGGGCTCCGGTGCTACGGGTACGGCGACGACAGGTGGCGCTGGTGACTATCCTCGGGCCGTCGGGTACTTCGAGCAGCGGCGTATCTTTGCCGGATTGCATTCGGATCCGCAACGTGTGCTGATGACGCGTACGGGCAGTGAGTCGGACTTCAGTTATTCCCTCCCATATCGCGATGATGACCGCGTGAGTTTTCAAATGGCAAGTCGAGAATTCAGCGCAGTACAGCACGTCGTTTCGCTGACAAGTCTGATTCTCCTCACGTCCAGCATGGCTTTCCGCATCAGTCCGCAGGACGGCAGTGTGATTTCTCCGTCGTCCATTGCCGCAAAGCCTCAGAGTAATACAGGATCGAGCCGGGTGATGCCGCAGGTCGTCGGCAATGCCGTTGTCTATTGTGCGGCCCGTGGCGGGCACGTCCGAGACTTTGCTTATGAATATTCGGCGGGCGGCTTTGTGTCGTCGGATTTGTGCCTCCGGGCTTCGCATCTTTTCGACTTCAAAAAAGTTTTGGACTCGGCATTGGCTTTGGCGCCTATACCGCTTCTTTGGTATATCAGTTCCGATGGCTCGCTTTTGGGGCTGACATACATTCCAGAACAGGAAGTTTTGGCCTGGCATCAGCATATTACCGACGGTGTGTTTGAGTCCGTGGCGGCCGTGGAAGAGGGCGAAGAGGACCATCTTTACGTTGTCGTTCGTCGTGAAATCAACGGGCAGACGAAACGCTACATTGAGCGGATGACTTCAATGAACGTTGAAAACATCCAGGATGCGTTCTTTGTTGACTCGGGCGGCGTGTATTCAGGAGAGCCGACAACGCACGTTACCGGTTTGAATTGGCTCGAAGGCAAGACGGTTTCTATCCTTGCTGATGGTGCCGTCATGCCTCAACAAGTTGTAACGAATGGAGTGGTCGATCTTGATTCGCCTGCGTCCAAAGTGATAGTCGGATTGCCTTTCGAGGCTGATGCTAAGACGTTGCCGCTCACAATGCAGAACAAGAGTGCGCTTGGTGGGGGCATTAAAAAGAACATCATTCAAGTCTTCCTACAGGTCTATCGCTCGTCGGGTGTATTTGTGGGTCCGGACTTTGACAATCTCACGGAATACAAACAGCGTACGACAGAAATGCCCGGAAAGCCGCCGGAACTCAAGACAGAGGAAATTGAGTTGCGCCTCGCGCCGACGTGGCAAACCGAAGGTTCCGTTTGCATTCGACAGGCTGACCCGTTGCCGCTCACGGTGCAGGGGTTGGTTCTTAATGTCTCGACTTAACCGTCCATAAAGAGTCGCCTCGCCCTTCGAAAATGCTTCCGTTAGAAGAGGGGCGAGATTCCCATGCAGGAGTACCACGATTGTTTTCGATACCTTTTTTCCTTCGCGGTGGGCGCTATGGCTCAGTGTCTGATGTATTTGAACTCGTTGGATAAAGCGAAACCATTCCTTTGGTGGGAATTCTTCGGGGCGGTAGCCTTGTCGGGATTCATTGGTTTTCTGATCTGTATGGCCGCGCACTCTTACGGTTTGCCGGACGAGGCCGCGGGGGCGCTTGCCGGGCTGGGTGGCATGATGGGAAAAGACGGCGTGAGCATCCTGAAAAGTTTTTTAGAAAGAGGCGGCCGATGAAATACGGTTTCTTTGACGAAAAGGAGTTGCAGAGTCCGAATGACCCGCATCAGTCTCCTTTCCCGCACGTCGTACGGGACGAGCTTTTGAATCTTTTGAACCGCATCCGCCGACAGTGGGGGAAGCCGGTTCTCGTTAATTCGGGATACCGAAGCCCAGAATACAACGCGACGATTCCCGGGGCCGTGTCTAATTCTTATCACACGAAAGGCATGGCGGCGGATATTCGACCGGATGATCCGCGGTTAATTCCTGAGTTTCAGGACTTGTGCCTGGAGCTCAATAAAGACGGCGGCGTCGGACTTTACGACGCGTTCGTCCATGTTGACGTGCGTGGTCATCACGCTTATTGGGACTACAGGAGTCGCAAATGATGGAGCTCAAAGACACTGCCGCGCTGATGTGTAGCGATGACTACAAAGATCGCTTCAAGGCGGAGTACCTGCAACTGAAAATTCGCCGGAAAAAACTTGGGGCGATGCTTGATAAATGGGATGCGGGGAAGCTGGACTTTACGCCGACGCTCTCTCGTGAGCTGTATGGTTTCCAGACCTATGTGATGGATGGGTATCTCGACGTTCTTCGCCGCCGCGCGAAACTCGAAGGGGTAGAGCTGTGAAAGATTACGTCTACATGGTGGCGGTCGTCCTGGCTTTTGGCACAGGAGCTTGGTTGACCTCTGCGCACTATGACCGGGAAATTGCCCTCATGGAGGCGGCGCAGTCTGATGCGCTACGTGCGGCGGAGAGAAAGAATGCAGAAGGACTTTCAAAAGCAACGGACACGATCAACCTGGCGCAGGCTGAGTACAACGATTTGCGTGCTGAGCTTGATCGTGCTCGCGCCCGGTTGCGCCACGCGGACGGTCACGGCTCCGCAGGCGGAGATTCCACAGACGCTCTTAGACGAAGAGTTACCGAGCTGGAAGGCTTGGTTCAAAGACTGGCTGACTCTGGTTCGGAATGCGGCCGACTTTATCAGCGCTGCGCCGCAAACCACGACGCCCTCGCCAAAGTAGTCCGTCCATAAAGCTCTGATCTTTCGGTTTACTCTCGGCGAAAATCCGGGAGTGCCGAATGCCTCAATATCTCCATCCAACCAAACAGACAAGCGAAGGATCTACACAATCCTCCGCGATTTCGTCGTCCGCAAACGCTTTCATGAGCGCAAAAGGTGCGGGCGGCTTCTCTCGATTTCAGCAAGGATTCAAGGTCGGTTACACGTCCGTGATGCAGATCGGCGAGACGTGGCTTGCCTATCGCGCTGCAAAGCAGGAAAAGGCGCTCATGAAAATGAATGCCGACTTAATGAATTTGCAGGCGCAGAGCTACGAGACGGCGGCAGACGACGTGATGGCCGGCGGTGAACGTCAGGCGGCGGCCATTGGGTATGAGGCCGGGCAGGCAAAGTCAACTACCAAAACCCGGCAGGCTGCAGCGGGCGTCCGCGTGGGCGGTTCTGGATCGGCAGCCGAAGTGCTGACCTCCATTGACATTGTGAAGGAAATGCAGGTGAATCAGGTGATGGCGAATGCCGTTGCTGAGTCCTGGGGCTACCGCCGTTCGGCTGTCGATTACAAGAATCAGGCACTTGCCTACCGTTCGGCCGCAAAGTCTATTACTCCATGGGCGGCTGCGCTGACCACTTTCAACAACTATGCGATGGACATTATGAATGGACAGATGGGCGGCTCACAGTCCGGTTCTGGCAAGTCCTCGTACAGCGGCGCAACCTTGAGCGATTTCAAGGATGTTTTCGGTGGCAGTTCCGGTAGCGGCGCTACGTCGTCTGGCTCATTCGGGGCTCAAGGATGGAGCCTCAAGATGCCTTCTAATTTCAGTTGGAGCAAGTAATGGGAACTATCACTGTGCCCGGTAATCCGTATCAGGGCGGCGTGACTCCGAACGCTGTAAGGGGGCTCGGGACGCTTCATGCTATGCCGGATTCCAAGTGGCGTACTGACAAACTCGTCGCCGGGGCTACTGATAAGATTGTCTCGGCTGTGGATAAGTGGCAGGCCGAAACCGACAAGACGCTCGTGCAGGACGCTATCAATCAGTCCAAGAGCGAACTCGAAGATTTGAAGTCGAATCCGGAAGAGGGTTGGGGCAATCTCACGGGCAGTAACGCCCTTAACCGTCCTGACGGGAAAAGTCTGTCGGAAGAGTATCTCGAAAAGGGACGCGCACTCTTCGCAAATCGCCGCGGTCAACTGAAGACAGATCGTCAGCGGAAGATGTATGACCTCTATTCGCAGGCGGCCTATCAGCAGTTGGGGGCAGAACTTCAATCCCATATGGTGAAGCAACAGGCGGTATTCGAGAAGGCGACGCACGCGGCGACTTTCAATACTGCGACGAATGACGTTTTGAACGGTGTCCAGTCCGGCGATATGGACAGGGCGAACTCAGGCTACGCCGTTGCAATGTCTGAACTGCAGTGGCAGGCTGACAAGTCTGGCCTTCCGGTTGATGTGACGAAACTGATGGACACCGTTAACTCGAACGCTATCGGTATTTTCATTGAGGGCAAGAACCTTGCGGCGGCTCGTGCGTGGCTGAAGGCGCACAAAGACGATATGAGCGCTGTGCAGGTCGCTAAAAGCGAAAAACTCATCAAGGCCGGTCAGCAGAAACAGGACATTGAGTACCTGGTGGAAAAGGTGCTCGCGACTTCTGGAAGCGATTCGGACATTCTGAAGGCGACGCACGAGGCCACAAAGGGCACTGATGCCGACGTTCGGCAGGGCGTTACGGTGAAGGTTCGGCAGGCGCTGGCGGCGCGTGAATGGGAAAAGCGCACGGAAGCGTCTGATCTTGTTAATACGGCCTACAAGGCGCTAGACAACAATGAAGAGTTGCCGGTTACGCTACTGCAGCGTTTGGACGAACTTGATCCAGAAAAGGCGGCAAAGGTGCGGGATGCTCAGGCGTCCCGAAATCTTTGGGGCTTGGATAGCGCCGGAGTGATGGATTTCGTGAACTCCGCCCGAACGAAAGAAGCAAAAGCTCTTGGGGTAAAAATTCTGAAGGAACGCGAGTCTGATCCTATCGGTGTCGCGATGGCTACGAATCAGTACGGCATCACCCCGCTCAATTGGCAGAACACAGATGAGCTGAAAGCGCAACTTCAGAAGCGCGTGGAAATGGCGGACGCGATGGCGAAGGATTGGCAGGTGCCGCAACGCCTTTTCTCTAAGCAGGAGGCCGCAGGACTGGTGACGCTTCTTGATAGCTCGCCGATTGAAACCCGTGTAGCACTTTTGAAAACGATTGCTGACACGGCGGGTCCGGACGGGATTCGTATGGTGTCAGGGCAACTGAAGGGAAACAGCAACAAGTACGCTATAGCGATGGCGGGGTTTGACATTGTTCCAGGCGACGGCGGCATTACTTCCGGAGAAATGTACCTGCGAGGGCTGCAGCTCATCGCCGAAAAGCAGGTCAAAGATGATCCGGCAGTGGAAACCGGCAATGTGGCACGGCTTTACGCAACTATCAATCCGGACAACGATGGGACGCAGGGGCTGTTTAAGTCGGACGCGGCCCGGGCCGATACGGTGGAATTGGCGCGCGGCATTTTGGCTTATCAGCAATGGGCGGGCTCCGGGAACATCGAAGACGCCATAGCTGCGGCAGTCGGTGGCGATGTTGAAACGTACAACGGCAAGAAAGCCGTGATGCCGAAGGGGATTAAGTCGTCAGCCATTTACTCAGAAGACTTGGGCGATCTCGTAGAGACTCAGGCGCAAGAAGTCAAAAAAGCCCGTGGCACGTTCTACGTCAGCGGTTTAGCGATGACCGGCGAAGAGTTGGCCGCAAAAATGCCGAAACTCGCCTTGCAGACTGAAAAGGTGAACTCAGACGGCAGTGTGACCTACAGCCTGATGCTTAACGGGGAATCAGTGTTTGGTGACGACGGCTCCCTTTATAAGTTCGATTTAGTGAAGACGAAGGAATAACAATGCTGTTTTCTGAAATCTATACCCCGGCCTCTCAGCAACCGCAGATGAGCGAAGAGCAGATGCGGCAGGCGAGAATCAACCGCTGGGGCACGGATGCCGTTGGCCCTCGTGATGCGTTCTCGGAGGATTATTCGGATAAGTTCAATACCGTTTTGTCGCCTGATGAGGAAGAAAAATATCAGGCATGGGCGACAGAGAATCACCGCGAAAAGGACGTTTACGACTACGACTTGCGCGGTGCCTGGAGAGAGCTGCAGTCCGGCACGATGTCTGAGGATGAGCGCGGTCACTTGGGCGATAAATACAAAAAGCCGAATCATCCGACTTTCTCGGATCAGTCGATTTACAGCGGTCAGGACGGTGTGGCGGGGGGTGTATGGTCTCGGAATGCTGAAGGGACGGACGTTTACACCCCGGGGCGGAAACTGTCGTCGGTTGAGGCAGATCGACTGCGCCGTTACTTCCTGCGCAATGAGCCCGGCGTCATGCTCGATCTGAAGGACAAGGTGTTTGAGGAACGTCCGCTTCCGGGCGTCAATATGCCTCTCGGCGTCTTCTCAGGGCTTGGCGATACGTGGAAGGGCATTCCCGCTGCGGTGCTACAGACGGCGAGCTCCGCTATCACGGCTTTTAAGAACACCGGGGCCGATGTTCTCTCCCGTATGGGCAGGGACGAAACCCGCGCCTGGTGGGAGGGGCAAAAGGCGGTCATGGATCAGGCCGCCCGGGATATTCGCGATTACAACAAGGTTCACTTTGAGGTCGATCCCGAAACGATGGGTACGGCTTCTCAGATTGTCTACGGGCTTTTCAAGACGCTTCCGAAGGCAATTGGTTACGGTTTGGCGGGCGGCGTCGCCGGCGGCGCACTGGCTTTCGGCGCTGACGTGGGCATCGATGAGACGAATCGCCTGATGGATGAGGGCGTAGACCGCGACACGGCTATCAATGCCGGCCTGGTGTCGTTCGGGATGAACGCAATAGGTATGCGGCTTCCGGCGGTTCTCGGTGCGAGTCGCGGTATGTCCATGGCGTACGGCGCTGCGGCGAATGCCGGGACGAATGTGGCCGAAGTCGAGGGTATCAAATTCATCCTCGAACATCAGGATTACAACCAACTGGCTCAGCAGTACGACTTGAACGGCGTGGACTTGGCGGTAAGCGCGGTTATGGGTGCGGCCTTCGGCGGGGCGTTTTGGCGCAGTCCTGAACAGATTCGAACGCAGAAGTATCAGGATGCGGCCCGTCTTGTCTACGAGGATCAGCGGACGGCTCTTTTCAACAAAGGACAGAGTCAGTTCAACTTCGAGCAAGCCGGGACGCAGGCGGCGATTAACTCCCTGGCCGTCGTGGCGCTCGCGAAGCGTTTGGGGATTGAGCCGGACAAGGTGCGGGACTTCTCGGCAAAGATCGTATGGTCGGAGGACGGGAAGTCTGCGGAGGTACCGAAGGAAGCCTTCAGTATGCCGGTGACCCAGGGGCAGAACTGGCAATACGGAGATCGTGCAGCGAAGAACCCAGATTACAGGGTAAGGGTAACGCGCATAGAGAGCGACGGTTCTGCGGTTCCGGATAACAAGGGGCTGGCTCAACTTATCAAGCCGTATCGCGGTGATAACGCAGTTCCGTTGGATAATGAAGTTACCGGGTGGCGTTTCACTATTGGCGCCGATGATTCTGATGAGATCGTTCACGGTATTTCCCGTTTAAAGCGCGGTACCGAAAGCCGGGCGGCTAACGCAGTAGTTTTGAAAAATCTCCCTGAAGTGGTGAAGCACGCTTTCCCTGCGGAAAGTTACCGAGACATAAAAGCGTCTCAGGGGGTTAAATCCGCGGACAAAACCCTGCGCGGAATGCACCGGTTCTACTCTCCGGTGGTTGTCGACGGAAAAGAGTTTCTTGTCAAAATCACTGTAAAAGATCGGATTTCGGACGGCGGGAAAGGAAGCAAAGATCGACTGGCGGCTTATCAAATTACCGGGATAGAAACAGAAAAGGCTCAACCGATTGTTGAGCCCTCTGTCCGCGGCGGCGATGCTTCGGCGGGGGGAAGCCCTTCAGAGGTTTTGCGCTCCGACGATTCATCCCCAAATGATCCTATTGCATCGCGTTATACCGAGGATGAAATCACTGTACGCGATATGTTGACGGGTGTCAAGCGCGATGGGGATGTTGTTTACAAAAAGGAAACAGGTGCGGACGGCAAAGAATCCTGGGTGAAGGATGAGGATAAGCGTTCTCGTTTCTTCGTGGATGAGCCGAACGAGTGGGCTTATGCCGAAGATGGCGGCTATTGGCGTAACCCGGCAGACCCTGCGTTCGATATGGAGTTCAATCAGATCATCGGCGAAATCCGCGGTTCCTTCAACCCGCAGACGAACACTATCAAACTCACGCCGAATGCGAATCTTTCCACGTTCTCGCACGAACACTCGCACTGGTACCTGACGAATCTCTTTGCGCACGCGGCCGACAAAAACCTTTCCCCGGAAGCGCGGGCCGACATTGACGCCTTGATGAAGGCATTCGGTCTCAAGTCCGTTGAGGAATACAACGCCCTGCCTTTCGAGAAGAAAGTCAAGCTGCAGGAGCAGTACGCGGCTTGGACGGAACGCTATCTCGCTGAAGGTGAGGTGCCGGCAGTGTATCTGAAAGGGATGTTCCGCAACTTTGCCCGGTGGCTAATGGATATGTACCGTGACCTCGTGGGCGAAGGTTCCGGCGACGATGCGGCCAAGAAGGAAATCGGCGAACGCTACAAGGCGCAGTTCGGCGAAGAACTTCCGGAACTTTCTCAGGAAGTCCG
Organism: Duodenibacillus massiliensis; assembly: GCF_900128485.1. GTDB lineage: Bacteria > Pseudomonadota > Gammaproteobacteria > Burkholderiales > Burkholderiaceae_F > Duodenibacillus > Duodenibacillus massiliensis. The sequence goes on along the minus strand of NZ_LT635856.1, from coordinate 40,625 downwards.
TCGGGTGCTTGATCGAATGTACGACGCAGAAAACAAAATGGCGTCCTTCCGGTCGAATTCCAAGCAAGTGACGGCGGCTCGTGTCATTCAAGCTCAGCGTACGAATAATCAAAAGGTTACGGCTCCCCTGCAGAATGGTTCGGCTCCTGACCACTTCATGGCGGGGATTCGCGCTCAGCAGCAGGCGGCTCAGGCGATGAACTCCGGCGAACGGGTGGATGTTTCTCAGACGATGAAGAACGTCCCGGTGAACGATGCAACGGTTCGTCAGGCACAGAATGCTTTCGCGAAGTCCTTCCAGATGGGGGACGCTGGGACGATAGTAGTGCTTCAGAACCGTGACCGTACGGGCGCAGTGTCTGTCGGACAGATGAACGCCATTGCCACGGCTCCGGACTACACGCGACTTTCCGTCTCCCGCACGACGGACTCCGGTGCTCCGATTGTGTCCTTTGGGTCGTTGCCTGATTCTCGGTATCTCGGAAACACGGAAACCGTGGCCGACGGCAGCCACAAAATCCCGATGACCTACGCCGTGGTTGAGGCGGATTCGGTGCTCCGCTCCAATAACTTCGACGGGACGCCTGTTCAGGGATACGGAACTGATCCTTCCCGGATGCACGCGATAGCTGGTAACGGGCGCATGGCGGGGCTCTCTGAAGCCTATAACCGTGGAACGGCTGAGCAATATCGACAGGACTTGATGGCCGATGCGCATTCCGTGGGGATCAATCCGGAAGTGGTGGCAGGGATGCAGCGCCCAGTACTGGTGCGCATCATGCCGCCGGAAGCTGTGACGACGGGATTTGTCGAGCGCTCGAATTCTTCGAACGTCTTGGAAAAGTCGGCTCTCGAAACGGCGGTGCAGGATTCGCCGCGGATCCGTAACAATGTTTGGAAGTATCAGTTCGATGAGGATGGTGCGCCGACTCCGGAGACGGTGCGGCTGTTCACGATTGACATTGGTGAACCGAATTCTCTCGGGAAGCTCCTTACGGCAGACGGGCGGCCGACAGAGACCGCGACGAATCGACTCCGTGCGGCTGTCTTCTATGAAGCATATCGAGACCGGACGTTGACGGCCCTGGTGGCGGACGATACCGATAAGCAGGGTATCAAGCGCATTTTGAACGCGATGGCGGCTTTCGCGCCTCACGTTATCAACATCCGAGAAGCCTCGAACGGCTCGGTTGACCTGGGCCCGATTTTGGTGGACGTGGTGAACCGCATCCGTAACGCGAAGATCGAAGGGACGCCGCTTGAAAGCATTGTCGGTCAGGGTGACGTGTTCGGCGATAACCCGGCGGTGCAGCAACTTTTAGGCTTCATTGCCGAGAATCAGAACTCGGCTGCGGCCATTGCTCGGGTGCTTGAACCTTTCGCGGCTGCGGTGGAAAACCGACTGAAGTCGTCCGGCAACGGCCCCCAGGGCGGTTTGTTTGGTGAGGCAGAAAACGTCTCGACAGACCTTGCCGATGTTATGGGTATCTTCCGTGATACGCAAAATCGCTTGATTGACGAAGGCAATGCAGCGATGCGCGAGAAAGGGGCTACTGAAGGATTCCGTGAGGCTTTGCCGGCAGTGGATGTGGCGGCGATGCGCAATACCCTGCAAGCGATGCAGCAGGCAGAAAAGCCGGCCGAAAACGTGGTGAAGTCGGTCGTAGAGACTGTGGCCGAAGATGCCGGAGTTGCGTCAGAACCTCCGCCCGATATTCCGCCGGACGCAGGATTGGACGCTGAGGCGAAAGCAGTGTCTGAACTTGAAGCGCATCAGGCTCACGAACTCGAAGGACTATCCGAAGAAAATTCCGAACGTGTGCAGGTTGAGGATTTGGCTGCGCTTAATCCTGATTTTATCTATAAATTCAAGGATGAAAATGGCATTGAACACCAAAAGACGGCTGCGGAGATTTTGGCGGATGAAGCCTCGATTGATAAGCAGGCGGATACGGATATGGCTGGATTGGCAACGGCCGCAATGTGCATCATCAGAAACAACGGGATTCCGGCATGAAACAAGAATGTAAGGACTTGATCGGGCAGACGCTCGGTCGCAAAGAAGGCACAATCAGCGACGAAGAAGGCGAACAGATTATCGCGGCCTTCGAGTCCAAAATGAACACGCTTTCCAAACGCAAAGATTTTCGGGAACGCTGGGGCTCAATGACTCAGGCGGAACGCATTCAGGCCGCCGGTGGTGAGCTGGCGAAGGATTTACAGGAGCAGGCTCGGCAAAAGAAGGCTGCGCGTTATAAGCAGGTTCTCGCACAAAACCGCTCGCTGAGAGAATTGGATCGCCTTGCGCGGGAAGAGGACATTCACGCTCACGCGGGCGTCGCAAAACTGATGCTCGGTGTTGAACGCGCTGCAAAAGGCATTCAAAACGAGTACCTGACTTCGATGCTCGATACGCTTAACGGCATTCGCCCGAAATGGCTTGGTTTTATGGAAAACGCCGAAGATGCTCACGATTTCGCACATGAGGTCTATGGTGAAGACACAAAGAACGCCCGTGCGAAGGCCGCGGCTGAGGCATGGGCAAAGACGGCGAAGGATATGCGGGGCCGTGCCTTACATGCAGGTGCAAGGATTGGTCTTATTGACTATGGCTATATTCCGCAGTCGCACGATTGGGCAAAAGTCCGAAATAAAAAAGGCGGCGGGAAGAATGCTTGGATTGATGAGGTGTTCCCGCTTATGGACAGAACCCGCTATAAGCAGGACAACGGTCAGCGGATGACCGACAGTCAGTTGCGGGACTTCCTTGGTGAGGCATGGGAAGACATTGTGACTTCCGGACATAACGCAGACAATTTGTGGGATGCCTTGGAAACTCCGGTAGAGCCTAGCCTGGTAGGCTACAAAAAATATCCGCACCGAGAGTTGCATTTCAAGGATGCGGATTCGTATCTGCAGTACGAGGCGAAGTACGGTCAGGGCAGTTTGACGAGTACGCTTATCGGGCATGTTTCCAAGATGAGTCACGACATAGCGATGATGGAGGGATTCGGGCCGCAAGCGGAGACGACGTTCAAATTCCTTAAAGAAATTGCCGACGCTCAGGCTTTGGACGCCCGGCGTGAGAAAAGCAGTTGGGAACTCCTTACGAAATATTCAGATCACCACGGTCTGACGCGTGTTACGTTGGATGAAATGTGGCGCGTGCTTTCCGGTGAGGCAAGCGCGATGGCCGTCAACTCCGAACCTGCGGTGCGGTTTCTGTCCGGATGGCGAAATCTCGAAGTTGCCGGCAAATTGGGAAAAGCGTTTATTTCGTCCTTCTCAGATATTGCGACGTACTTTGTGGCTACCGGCTTCAGTCGCTTGGATTTTGGACAAGGAATGCGGCTCCTCTTCTCGGCCTACGGCTCCGACTGGAAAGACTATGCGAATCGTTGCGGCCTCATTGCTGACAGTATCTCATCCGACTTCATTCGGTGGGGTAGCGACAATCTGGGACAAGGGTGGACGGCCAAACTGGCGAATGCCTCAATGAGGGCTTCTTTCCTGACGGCGTGGACTGATGCGGTGCGCCGAGCGTTCAACCTCAATATGCTGGCGTCTCTCGGTAAATTCATTGAGAAAGATTGGTCGGCGTTGGATGATTATGATCGGGCGCGACTTCAGGACGGCGGTATTGGAGAGGCCGAATGGCGGCTGATGCAGGAGGCCGGGACAGAAGAATTCAAGGGCGTGAAGTTCCTGTCGTATAAGCGGCTGAAGGAAATTTCTTCGGATCCGAAGAGGATGATCGTTGACGAGAACGCTGAATCTCTTGCGAGTAAGGTCATCGGCTTTATCCTCAATGAAGGAGAAATGGCTTCCCTCGGTCCTGACTTGATCACTCGGACGGAAGCAAGTCGCGGTAATAAGCGAGGAACAATGTCGGGCGAGTTGTGGCGTGCTGCGATGCTCTTCAAGTCGTTTCCTTTGGCAATGATGGAAAAGCACTGGCGGCGGGCGCAGTTCTTAAATCACCACGGCGGCCGAGTGGATCAACTTGGGTACCTGGCGGCGATGGTAGTATCGACGACGGTCATGGGGGCATTGTCCCTTCAGATTCAAGACTTGCTTAATGGTAAGGATGCAGAAGATGTTACCTCCGGAAAATTCTGGGCGGCTGCGCTGACAAAGGGTGGCGGCTTAGGTTTCCTTGGGGACTGGATTGTGAACGGACTCTCAGATGATTCTCGTTACGGTGCAATGTCTGGCGCGGCTAACATTCTTGGTCCTCAGCTTGGTTCGGTGATTGAGGCTTCGGACGCGGCGTTTGCTTGGGCTCGTGCACCTATCTACGACAAGGACACAAAACCTGGTGCGAAAACTGTGCGTTCAATCCGCTCGCACCTTCCGTTCCTCAATATGTGGTACACGTCAACGGCGATTGACCGCGCCTTTATGAACGAGTTCAATGAGTGGATGTCGCCGGGATACCTGTCGCGGATGGAAAAGAAGCTGCGCCGTGGGACTGGACAGGACTACTGGTTGCCGCTTGACAGTCTCATGCCGACGCGTGCTCCTCGTATGGCGGATCAGCCGGAGAGATAAAATTGAACCCCGGGTACCTTGCGGCGCTCGGGGTTCCGTGTCTCAGGCGCTCTTGGCGCTCAGGACATCTAGTGAGGAGTTTACGCTTTTTCTGCATGACTAGGGAAAAAACTAGGGAAGATTTTTGGAGCCGCCATACACGCCTTTATTCATGCGGGTTTTTGGCCCAGTTAGATCCGAACTCCTTAATATTTATTGATGTTATTTGCGTATCCCGTCTCTATTGGGAGCAATATTGGGAGCAATGTTTCATTTACTGGAATTATGATAAAAAAAACGCCCAGGAGTCACCTCCTGAGCGTTGTAGATCGGGTACTAATTAGTACCGGCCGCCCATTTTGCGACTTCGCTGGCACGCCAGCGAACTGTCCTCGGCGTGATCGCTATGGGTTTGGGGAAGCCGGGGATGTTCTTTACGGCTTTCCAAAGTGACGACACTCCGATGTTTAATGCTGCGGCGACCTGACGGGCATCAAGCATCAAAACGCCCAGTGCATCTGGCGGCGGCGGAAGCTGCTTACGTTTGCACATCTCTGACTCCTTATGCTTTCAGGTAGACCGGTATGCCGTCAGCAGACAGGTCTTTCTTCAGTGTCTCCGTGATCTCCTTTCGGAGCGCTTCAATCAGCTGGTCAATGTCGCGGAGCTCCAGCGTGAAGATGAGCTTCACGGAGTCTTCGATCCGGTAGCGCATTGCGACCTTGAGCTGATACGTCCAGTCGTGGCCTTCCAGGGGCTTCACCTGGATGTAGAACTCGCGGGGAATCGTCAGGTTCTGCGTGCCGGCATCTTCCTCGGTGTAGGTGAGCTGGACGCGGCCGTTGTCCAGATTCACGCTCTTTTTGAACTCCACCTTGCGGATGTCGGAGAGTGTTGACGCGAAGGTCATCACCTCGGCGGCCGATGGTGCGGTCGTGCCTTCCGGCCGGACGATGTCCTGCAGGTGTCTGTCAAGAAACACGCAGAGGTTGAGCTGATTGATCTTCTCCTGATCAATCATCCTCCAGTCGCTGAATGCCTTGGTGAGTACCGGGGAGAGCGTGGCCCGGTGGTCTCTCCACGAGCTTTGGCCGGCAGCTCCGTCATCGATGATGACCTCGGCCATCGGCGCATTGGAAGCGGGCCATGTGGCCGACACGTAGACGGCCGTGTTCTTCTGGCCGTGACGGCGGATGTATTCCGTGAAGCTCGCAGCATCTGCAAGCGTCACAAGGCGTTCATCGTGCACGGGCCGCGGCAGCAACTTCTCGCAGGACGATGCTTCGTAGTCCTTGTGACCGACGATGAACGGGACGCCCTTGACCTCCAGCATAAAGGGGCGGCGCTCGGCAGCGGTGTCAATCATTTCCTTTTCCATTTTCTTCTCCTACTTCAATTTCTCAAACTTGCCGGCCGCGGCATTGGCCGGTTCTTTCACTTCAACTTTTGTAAAACTGAGCTTGCCCTGTCGCGGGTTGTCAGCACTCAGGCGGCCGTCTTCACATGCAAAAAGAATCGTCTCGCCGGAGGAGAGCTTCGGCAGCTTGACGGACACGTCGTCCGTGATGATCACGTTGTCACTTGATGACTTCGTGGCCGGCTTCACGGTGAGCTTGATGGTCACCGTTGCGGCCTTGCCGCGTTCGGTGACGGCCTGTGTGGCATCACGGATTGCGTCCTCAATGTCGCAGCAGAGCAAGCCGTTGCGAATCAGTTCCAAAGAAAATTGCTGGTCCATTTCTATCCCCAAATCAGCCATCCAAGAAAAAGTCCCGGGCCGAAGATCAGCACGGCCGCGATACAGATCGTCAGGCAGAGCTCTGTCAGCCCGAAGGTTTCGTCATCGTCTCGAATCACACATACCTCTCAATGGCTTTGAGCCAAATCTTCAGATCTGCCCGTAGCCCTTCCGCGTACTCGTTAAGCGTCTCCCGGGAAATCACGCTGCGCTGGCATTCGTCCAGTGCGATCATGTAGGTCAGCAGTTGCGGCATCAGGTACTCCTTGGCAACAGCCACGTCGACAAGGCTGACCATGTGTGCGATGCGGAGCCATTGCACGTAGTACTGCTTTTGATAGGGCTTTTTAAGCAGCTTCCTGGCTTCCTTCACTACGTCCCTCAGTAACATCAATTTCTCCTCTGAAATCCAACATGTCGGCGATGACCTCGGTGATCCATTTCTCAACACCGTCTCTTCCCTGGTAGCGCCGGGTGCGTAAGCGTCCCTCGGCATGTACCTGGTTCCCTTTGTGTATTCCCTGCTGCGCGATGTCGGCGAGATCTCCGAACGCAAGCACCGTGTGGTAGTTCCTTTCAACATTGCCGTTGCGCATGGGGGTTTCAGTCAGCAGTTGCAGGCGCGTCGCCTGGATAACTCCATCGCCGCCCTTGCGGTACTGCGGCGTGTGAACCACCTGTCCCACAAGAATCACTTTTTGGTAGGACATACGTGCTTCCCCATGGACTTGCGCCAGCTGAATTGCTTCTTCCAGTCGCTGCTCACAACCGGTGTGAGCTTCCCACCGGTAATGTTCTGAAGCATCAGATTCCGGATTTCGTCGTATTGGGCCTTCGTGAGGTTCACAAGGTATCGGTCAGCGCCGTAACCGGGACAGACGATCACAAACCATCTGTCGTCTTCCGGAGCGCCGCTGTCAGCTGCATGCAACTTGATCGTGGTGCCGTCTGCCTCGCTGTCGAAAGCCTGACAGGCAAGATCCGGCCTGAACTGTGGCTTCTCAGCCTGCCACGGGGCGTAGTCGCGGATGATCGCCTTGATGTGCTCAGGCGTTGCTATCAAGCGTGTCATTGGCGGCTTCCTCCTGCATTTGACTGTCGCGTTGCCGGCACTTTTTGATGATCAGTTTTTTCAAGTCTTCGACTGCTTGGGCGAGTTGCGGCATGACAAACTCCAGCGCGGCCGCATCGGCGTAATCGGCATGGCCGAGTCGGACTTTGGCCGAGATCGCCTGGATGCCGACGCAGTAACGGCTCAGCTGTTCGTTTTGTTCGGATGTCCATAACATTCCATTTCCTGATGGATAAAAAAAGGCCCCCGATTGCTCGGAGGCCTTGGTTGAAAAGGTAAGAATTATTTTTCTTTGGCGGAGCCCTCAAAATCAAGGCTCATTTGACCGCCAAAGCGCTCGACGATCTTTTTCTCATATTCCTCACGCGTCTTAGATGACTCAGCCATTTCTAAAACTCGCCCCAGCTGGAATCTCAGAGCCTTTGTTCCAATATCACTAAGAAATTGAAACAGCTTTTTATTGTTCTCGCCCGTCTCATGCTTTTGGTTGCGCAAGAGTTTTAATACCCGTCCGTTACTTTTTGCCAGAGGGGTGTATACGTGATCAATAGTTAACACTTTAAATTTCCAGGGCCAGCCACGCTCCGGCATCTGTATTTGGTACAAACGAGTCCACTCGCCATACAACTCCACAGGAAACTCGCTCTCATATCGTTTCGCTTCTTCTTGAACAAATCGCTTGAAAGCTATGAGGAACTGTTCTTTGGTCGAGTTCATCCCGACAATCTTATAGACCAGTTCTCGTATGCCGGATTTTGCGCAAGCGGTCGTAATGACGGAGGCATGTTTTGCGATCTCGTGTTGACTGGTCTTGAGAGCGCCTTCGATTTCAGCCTTATTTACGGCTTTGCAGATATCAATCAGAATGGTTACGTCGTAGCCATTAACCTCAACTTCAGGCCCATCAAGAGATGATTGAAAAACAAGCGGTTTTTGTATTTTTTCGATAAGTTCAGGCCCAAGGTACTGGCTAATGCTTTTCCCTTTTGTGAAGGATATAAAGCGAGAGCCGCCGGCTGTGACACTGAACCCTAGTGCCGCAGCCATGCCACGTTGACTGATCACCGGCGTTCTGTCATCGTTGTTAAGAACGTAGCACTCAACATCAAAACCAAAGTCTTCTTTGAAATTTCCTTTGTACAGAGCTTTTAAATGGCGAAACTGTGCAGCTTTGCGGGCTATGTCTTTGCGTTCTTCCGCTGATAGGTTTTTCGCTCTTGCCTGGCCGCCTTTTGATTGTTTGCTTTCAGTCATTTTGTTTCTCGTAACTCGAATCAATACGCGGATGATAGCAGGTAGAACAAAAAATGTTTTGCTTGCTAAAAAATGATGTTTTGGCGAAAGCTTAAGCGTGCAGAAACCTCCAGTGGGTCCGATGCCCGGGCTTTGTTAGCCCCACCCGTAAACTTCGTTCACAATGAAACTGAAAGGGGATCTCTTATTTTCTGAAGTTAGCTGCATTGTCAGGGAAACGATGAGTTGATCCCCGGAGCGAAAGCTGATTTCACGATTCGACACCTTCTTCATGAATTTGTTGTCCTGGATACTGACTTGCAGATGGCTTCCGCCACATATCACAGTCCATTTTTCCCCTGGGGTAAAGCATACGGTTTCGATTTCCACAATCGCGTTAGCTGTGAACATAAAACCCTCACAAAAAAAGCCCACATCAGCGCTCGTTGCCAAGCGCTGAAATTGGCCTTCTCGAAGACTCAGGCGTGTTGTCGCCCCGCGGCCCCGAAGGCTGGGTCTTCGCTGCTCACCGGGCTGCGTGAGCTCAACTCGCGTACATGCAGTGCCCGCTGCATATCTAATCGGTCAGGAGCAAAAGCTGCTCTTTAACCGGCCCCCGCATTAAACAAACATTGAAAATTCAGGTCTCAGACTTGCTGAGTGGTTGACAGGGGCCGGTTAAAAAGGCTTCAGTTAACCTTGAGAAGCTCCGAGAGCGGCTGCCACTTTGTCCAAAGAGCGCCGTGAAAGAGCATGTTGCCGTCACGGAACTTGCGTGCCTTGCGGTCATACCGGGCCACAATGACATCGTCTGTGGTGAGGCACGGTCGCACGAGGTAGAGCTGATTCTTGCGGTCATCCTCTGCCGGCCGCGTGTCCGGATCGTCTGACTGGAAGATGATCCAGTTGAGCTTTTCTTCAACGATTTCCTTCATGGCTGCCTCATGCAAAGAGTTGACCAACGAGAAGGGCGGCGTAGATGCCGGCCATCACGCGCATGACGGGAAGCCAGAACGCGGCCGAAGTGTCTTCGCGGCCGGCGCGGCGGATGTTTTCGTGAAGGATGTCGAGAGAGGTCATTATGTAATTCCTTACGGCATAAGCAGTAATAAAACTGCATTTGATGAACGATAGTATTACATCAATTGGCGAACCTCTGTGATCCAATTTAACATCTTTTGATGTACGTCAAAAGATAAAGACATGGAATAGGGACAAAAAATCCCCCGTTGCGGGGGATTACTGGGAGGCGAGTTGGTTAGTGTCCGAGCTGCTTAATCACCTGAATGGCGACTCCCTTGATCTCCAACTCCTTGTAATCTTCGCTGGAAATGGTTGGGTAGTCAGGGTTCAGGGGGATAAGTTCGAAGCCCGACTTGCCGCGGCTGCGATACTTCCGGAACACGGGTTCTCCATCGGCCACAGCGACAACGTAGGACGACGGGGTGGGTTTGATCTCCGGGTCGACAATGACGATATCGGTTTTTTCAAACCCCGGAGACATCGAGTTGTCTTCGATTTTCAGCGCAAAGGCCGAATCTGATGCAGTGTTTGAAGTCACAATAAAGACCTCCTTTGAATCACTTGGATTTTCTGGGTCTCCCAGTGATTCCCAAGGAATCAGGGGGAGTCTTCGAAATCCAGAGGAGATCAAAGGCTGCATCGCAGGTTCGTCGGCGGTGTCAAAGTAGCCAGGGGCCAAACCTAATTTAAGTTCTAGCGCCCGTGCAAGTCGTTCGCCTATCCGCCTTCGGCCCGTAGAGATGTCAGAGATTTGACTGGGGGAACGGCCGACCATATTGGCGAGTTCACTCGGCGGTGTAACGACGAGCAGCCGTTTTAAGTTGTTTGCTCTGATGTCGTAAATGCTCATGATCGGGCCTCTGAACTAACGTAGCTAGGACATTGTTCATTTTTTCGTCTTTTGATGTACAAATCAAAAGCTGTTGCTGTAATATCTCTTTTCATCAATAGACGAAAAGAGGGCTAAATGGAACTTAGCGATTACTGGCATTCGCTGCCTCTGGCCGAGAAGGAGAGATTCGCCAAAGACTGTGGCGTCTCCAAGGGCCACATGTCGAATGTCGTTTATGGCTTCCGGAAGGCGAGTGCTGAGCTGGCGATCAAAATCGAGAAACGCTCACGAGGCCTTGTGCGACGCGAGAAGGTCGCACCACACGTTGAATGGTGATGTCGTGTCAGAAAAAGGGTGCCTGAACCCGTTTAATACACAGCGGGCTATTTTCAATGACACCAGGCTCTCCAGCTCGGAGACGCTTGTGGCGTTAGCTGTGCTCGCAAAACGTTTTTCAAAGTCTGGTGAATGTAAGCCAAAGGTCGCCGAACTTGTCCACATGACAAGGTTGTCAGAGCGAACAGTCAGGTCAGCCGTTGGAACTTTAGCGGCGAAAAACGTTCTCAGAGTCGTCAGAACAGGGCAGGCAAACGAATACGAATTTATCGAAGCTGATGTCGCGGAAAGAGGTGCTATTGCTGCAGGTCAGAGAGGTGCAATGGTTGCAGGCCGTGAGTCATCAGAGGTGCAACAGTTGCAGGTCAGGGGTGCAACAGTTGCAGGTCGCTCCTTAAATATAGATAAACAAAGTTTTAACAAAGAAAACCCCTCCCACGCACGCACGAGCGCGCACGCGCGTGAGGCGGACATCGCGCCCTGGGAGGAAGAACCCGAACTTCCTGATCCCGAAACGCTTCCCGACACCGAGCTGCAGTCCACTGCCTCCTGGGAGGACCTACAGGAAGCAGACGCTCTGATGCAGGCTGAGGCTTTGAAAAACCCAACACGGCATCTTCAGAAAAACTGTCCGTACGTTGCTTTAAAGGACCTTTACCACGCGGTGCTGCCTGAGCTTGAGCCGGTACGTATTGACACCGAGAGACGCAAGCGTGACGTTCAGGAGCTTTGGCGTGAGGTTGTCAAGCGGCAGGAGTGCAGAACCGTGGCTGACGGACTTCTCCAGTTCCGGCGCTATTTCGAGAAAGTAAGGCGGTCAAGGATTTTCGAGCAGGCAGTGAAAAGCGATCTGCCGTGGCAGGTCGACTTCTCATGGCTGATGACATCAAAGACATTCGTCAAGTTTGTGGAGGGTGGATATGACTGAGCTTGTTTGCTTCCTGATCGGGGCCGCGGCCGGCGCGGTGATCGGGCTTTGGATGACGTCCCTGCCGGTGAAGGGGGATAAGGAAAAAGAGCCTGAGCTCTTTCCCTCGGTGCCGACGTACTGGAGGAAACATGGAAGCCGTGTTTGAGATTGTCGGAGTCCTGTCTCTGGGCGTTGTCAGCGCTCTCCTTGGGGCGGGGGCTGCCTCAGACAGTGATGGCGCGCGTGAGGGCAGCCTGTATAGGACGCTGTCAGCGATCTCTGCGTGGGGTTGCGAACTACTTGCCATTGGGTTTCTGTTGCGGGGCTTTTGGCTCGTGGTGTGGGTTTACGGGAAGTAAGGAGGCTGACGGATGGGATACAGCGCAAAAGACGTAAGGACATTTTTGGAAGGGCAGCCGAATGGGCTCAAATGCCCGTTTTGTGGACGAAGTGTCGGCCTGATTGTGGCCGCAGATCGTCCATTCACGTACCTGATCTGCACCAGTTGTGGCTGCCAACAAAAGTTTGATTCTCGAATTCTGTGCAGGCGGCTACCAGAGTTCATGAATTCGGCCGATCGGCTCAAAAAGCTAAACACGGGCGATGTAAGTAAGGGAATTAAGGCATGAGCGATGTTTTTGAAAAGACGAAGAAAGAGGTAGCCGATGCCGGCAAAGCTCAGGAGAGTCGCGGACGGTACATGTGTTGCTACAGCGGGTGTCCGAACATTGGGCTTGACTTCGCCGGCTATGCAGACGGCCTGCCGCGCTACAAGTGCATCTTTCATGCCGAGTGCCATGAGCCGAAGTGCATCCCGCTCGTGAGCAAAATCAGCCGCTGGCAACCGATCCTGGCGTTGAATGACGCGATTAAGACGATTTTGGCGTGGCCTCTTGGTGAGGAAGCAAAGAAAACGGCCTTGCTGTTGCCGGGTCTGGCTGAGCGGGCGCTCTTCCTGGAGGAATTCTCTGCCGAGGAGCTGCGGCGCGGCCCGGCGGAACCTCTCCAGGCGTATGCGAACCGGATGCAAAAGCTCATGGCCAAGTTTGTGAACATCAAGGCGCAGAAGCTCGCGGTAAAGAATGGGATTCTGACGGAGATCACGCGGGAGACGCCTCGGGGCGTCGGTGTGGCGAATGCGCAGCGGGTGCTTGACATCCTCGCCGGTAAGGTCATCTATGAGCCGGCAGAGGAGGAGAAAAAATGCGCCTGAGATGGGTGATGCGGCGTTTGCGCGAGTGGGCGGCCTGGATTGACTCTGAGGGGCAGATCAAGTCGCCGGCACTGGACGGGATGCCGGTGGCGGCCGCCAATGCCGAGGCGTGGATTCCGAAGGACTACCGGCTTGCGCGGGAGGTGCATGCGGCGCTGCGGAAGCTCTCGCCGGATGACCGGGTGACAATCGTGCTTGTGTACGTCACTGGGCCCCGGTCGAACAAGGTGCTTCTGACCGATATTGCGGATTGGTGTGACCTGGATGTTGAGGTGTTGCGCAAAAGAGTCACGAGAGCGGAGTACAAAGTGGCTGAAGCCCTTGATACTGCTCGCATGCGCCGGGATGCGGCTAACGATGCCGCTAAGGCGGCCGCTTGACGGTTTGTCCGGTAAATGGTACATTTTCGCTAGAATTTGGTGCTACGTGTAGGTAGTGCCAGTCGAGAGAGTCAAAAACCCGTTGCGAAAGCGCGGGTTTTTTCGTATCCGGAACCCTGTTGACGGAGGTGGTGATGGCGTACTGGCTACTGGCCGTTCTTGCGGTAGCAGCGCTCTTGGGTTTCGTTGCCACATTCCTTTCGTTCTTATGGTTTCTAAAGCAGCTGGTTGTGATTAAGTTGGCTTTGAGGACGCAGCACCGAGTACCTGCTAAGTACACTGGCGGAGCGTCGGAATTCCCGCGCTTGAGTCAGTTTCCAGAGGCCTCAGCTCCGGCAAGGGCTGAGGCCTCTCCCTGAATATAATTTTTGCTGCGGCGGATGCGCTGATTAGACTGTCGGTACGGGAACAATTTCGGAGATTCTATGTCTGATGTAATCGCGACAATTTGGGATTTTGATAAGACGCTGATCAGCGGCTACATGCAGGACCCGATGTTTAACGAATACAGAATTGATCCTGTCGGCTTTTGGGATGAGAACGAAAAACTAATTGCTGAGTGCAAAAAGGGTGACTGTTTTGTAAATGCCGACACTTTTTACCTGAATCTGATGCTTCGTTACGTGAGAGACAGGCGATTGCAAGGATTGTCAAACGAAAAACTCAAAAGTTACGGCAAGGAGCAAAAGTTTTACGAAGGTGCGATTGATCTTCTTCGGGAGATTAAAAACTTGACGACACAGAAGCCATACTCCGAGTATGGAATCAAGTTTGAGAACTACATCGTCAGCACAGGGCTGCGCAAGGTAATTGAGGGCACCGTCATAGCGCCTTACGTTGAAAAAATCTGGGGATGTGATTTTCTTGAAAATGCTGGTGGAGAGATCGAGGAAATCGCTTACAGCATCGATAATACAACGAAAACAAGGGCACTTTTTGAGATCAATAAAGGTGTTGGTATTGCTGAATACAAAAACAGCAAAATTGACGTGAATACAAAGATCGATGAAGCCGAGCGGCGGGTTCAGTTCGTCAACATGATTTATGTCGCTGATGGCCCCAGTGACGTGCCGGCATTCTCGGTAATCAATCAAAAAGGCGGTGCAACATTTGCTGTCTATCCCGAGGGTGATGAAAAGGCCATGAGTCAGGTTGAGGATATGAGACGCGACGGACGTGTGCAAATGTATGCCGAGGCCGATTATCGTAAGGGAAAAACGGCGTATATGTGGATTATGCAAAGGCTCAAAGGGCAGGCCCAAAAGCTTATTGATGCTAAACAGGCCGAAATTGATAAGTACAAGCCCGGCACACCAAGGCATTTGATTGAGAAATAAAAAAGAGCTCGCTTCGGCGGGCTTTTTTATTGATTGAATTTCGCTACCTTAGGCTCGTTTCATCTCCCGAGCGAGCCGGGGTCTTGGGGCGGCTTCGGCTGCCTCTTTTTTATTCCTGAAGCCGGGCGGCACTCGCGTGAGCGGGTCCTTCCCGGCCTCAAACCGATGCGGCGGCGAAGCGCCCGAAAATTCACTACTCACCAGCGCCCCAAGGGGGTTGACACGGTATGCAGCCACTGACACTTGAACAGATTGGTAACCATCTCGGCATCAGCAAACAGGCGGTTGCCAAAGTGCTTTCCAAGTTGCAGATCGATTGGCGGGAAAAGACGCTTGATGAAGTCCGCCTTGCTTACTGCGCCCGACTGAGGGAAGTAGCGGCCGGGCAGGCCTCGATTGACGGCGAGTACGACCTCAACAAGGAACGCGCGATGACCGAGCGCGTTGACCGCGAGCTCAAGACGCTGCAGCTGGCGGAGAAGCGGCGACAGCTTGTCAACATCGGCGAGCTGATGACCGAGCTGGAGAACGTCTTCACGGCATTTCGCCAGGAGCTTCTGGCGCGCGATGACAAACTGAAATTGGAGCTTGACACCCTGTACGGAACAGACATCGATGTCACGATTTTGAATGAACACACCTACAACGCTCTTCACCATCTGTCCGGATACCTCGCCGGCAATTCAGGAAATCCTGAAGAAGCTCGCGCAGGTAATTCGGCCTCCGGAGAAGATGGGAACCACGGAGTGGGCGGAAGCCTTCCGGGGAATGAGCGCGAAGTCAACGGCAACGCCGGGCAAGTACAACGCGGGTCTGACGCCGTGGATCAGGGGGATTCACGCAGCGCTGGATGATCCGGCAGTCCGCAGAGTGGTTGCTCAGAAGTCTGCACAGGTGGCGTGGACTGACGGCGTGCTCCTTAACTACATCGGCAGGCGCATTGATATTGATCCCTGCCCGATGATTGTGATGTTTGCCAAAGAAGGCGGAGCCAAGGAGTTCAACGACGAAAAGCTCACGCCCATGATTGAGGCTACTCCGCACCTGATGGAGAAAATCCCGATTGCGTCCAGACGCGACAAGAACAACCGATGGAATTTCAAGGGATTCCCCGGCGGCTTCCTGAAACTCGTAGGTTCCAACTCACCGTCCTCGGTGAAGTCGACGCCGGCCCCGGTGGTCTGTGTGGAAGAGCCGGACGACTGCAACACGAACATTAAAGAGCAGGGTGACACGATCACGCTGCTTATTGAACGAACAAAAACATTCGCCAGAAGTAAGGTGATTTACGGCGGCACTCCGACGGTCGAAGGATTCTCGGCCGTGGAGCAGGCCTACAAGACGTCTGACAAACGAAAGTTCTTTGTTCCTTGCCCAGACTGCGGTCAGGAAAGCGTTTTGTCCTGGGACAACGTGAAGTGGAACGAAGATCCCAACATCAACCATGAGGTGTACGGACATGCGGTGCTTGATTCAGCTTATTACGTGTGCCCTCATTGCGGGACCGTTTGGGATGACGCAAAGAAAAACCGTGCCGTGCGACAGGGCGTGTGGCGTGCCACCGCACCGTTTAACGACACAGCGGGCTTTTACATCAACGAGATCTACAGTCCGTTTCCCGGATCTCGCTTCCGGAATCTGGTGGATAAGTACCTGACGGCCAAACATGCGCTTGATCAGGGTGACGACTCCAAGATGCGCAGTTTCTTTAACTCGCAGCTTGGGCTTCCTTATGCGTTTAAGAGCGGACTTCCGGAACCGGATGTACTGGCTGAGCGCGTTGAGGATTACGACGAACTCACGGTGCCCGAGGTCGGCTGTGTGCTGACGGCGGGCGTGGACGTTCAGCATGACCGCCTGGCGGTCATCATCCGGGCGTGGGGCCCGGGCGAAGAGTCCTGGCTTTTGTACTGGGGCGAAATCTCCGGTAAGACCATGCTTCCGGAAAAAGGGGCATGGCCTGATCTGGATGCTCTCCTGTCGAGAAAGTTCGCCGGACCGAACGGGACGCAGCTGCGTATCCGTGCAGTTTCCATTGACTCTTCAGACGGGCAGACAAGTGATGCCGTTTACACCTTTGTTAGAAAGCGAATGGCCCGTGGCTTCATGGCGATCAAAGGCTCTTCTGTCAACGATGACAGTAAGGAGATTTTCACAACGCCGAAACCTTCTGTTGATCTCAACGGCCAACAGAAGTCCGTGAAGTTCGGCCTGAAGCCTTTTATTGTCGGCACATCCAGAGCAAAGGACATTCTTCTCGGTGTGGATGCCAATGCCGGCCGCATCAAGCTCGAAGGACGCGGCCCCGGACGTATGCACTGGTACAAGGGGGTGCGTCCCGACTACTGGGAGCAGATCACCAGTGAAGTGAAGGCTCCGGCGAGTCACAGCGCCCGGCGGGTATGGCAGAAAAAGTCAGGCGTGCGCAATGAGGCGCTTGACTGTGAGGTCTACGCACTTCATGCCGCACGTTCGCTGAAACTTCATCTGTGGTCTCCGGCACGGTGGGATCAGGAAAAGAGTACACAGCTGCAGATGGATTTGTTGTCGACGGAAGCGCCGAAGAAGCCTAAAGAAAAGAAAGAGGCTCCGGTAGCGCGTGACGACTTCTTCAATGCCTTTAACGGGAACAACTCATGGTAGAGAGACTTATTGCCGGGGACAGCCGGGAGTGGGTGGTGAATGTCAAAGAGCATTTTCAGTGCCTGCATCCGGATGCCGAACCAACGGCTTTCATCCGGACGGCTGCCGGTTGCCTGGTAAAGGTGCCGGCGAAAAGACGCAGCGATACGGTGCGCATTGAGCTTTCTCCGGAAGCGTCAGAGAAGCTGCCGGAAGGGGAGTCCATCCTCCTGATGCAGATGACCTACGGGGATTCGTACCGGAAAACGGTTGCGCTGCGGGATTTTCGTGTGATTGCAGCCATGACCGACAAGGGCTTTGACCACCGGACTGAAGCGCAAAAATGTTTAGCTCAGGCAAAGGCGGCTCTTGCTGATTACACAAAAGGTGGTTCCCGCGTCAAAAGCTACACCATCGGTACGCGAAATCTCACGTACAACAGCGCAAAAGAGCTGATGGACCTGGTCGAGTACTGGGAAAAACAGGTGTACCTCGAATGCTGCAGGCGGCGTGGTGTTGATCCGCGTCGGATGCATGTGGAATTTGTGTTATGAAACTGTTCAATTATTTTCGGACGCTGGCCCGAAGGCAGAAAATCGGTGAGTACGTTGAGCGTCAGTACGCTGCAGCCGCGGGCGGCCGTCTCACCAGTGACTGGATGGCCGGAGGGTCGAGTGAAGACACAGAGCTTGCCGGCAGCCTTGAGACGATGCGCAACCGCAGTCGGCAAATGATCCGTGACAATCCTCACGCGGCAAACTTGCAACGCATCATTGAGGACAACGTCGTGGGGACCGGAATCGGGCTGCAGTGTCTGGTGACTGGAGCTGACGGAAAGCCGGACGCGGCCATCAATGACCGTATTGAAGCGGCTTGGGCTGAATGGTCGGATCGCAATACCTGCCATACGGCGGGACTTCTGTCTCTCACAGATCTCCTGCGGGTGGCCGTGGGCGGCGTGTTCTCTGACGGCGAAGCCCTGGTACGGATCGTTCCCAAGGCTTTCGGCGGAGGCCGTATTCCGTTTGCGCTTGATCTCATTGAGCCGGATCTGCTGCTTGATCAGGCGAGCGGTACTTTTCAGACCCGACAGGGTTCAACGGTGCGGCTTGGTGTTGAGGTGAACGAGTGGCACCGGCCTCTGGCCTACTGGATGCGGACAACACATCCAGGGGACACGACGTTTCTGAGCAGTCCGGCTGCGGCCACGATTCGACGCATCGCGGCTGATGAGATCCTTCACATGTACATCGTGAAGCGCTGGCCGCAAACCCGAGGTGTGCCGTGGATGCACATGGCGCTTCGGAAGATGAGGGATATGGGCGGCTACACCGAGTCCGAACTCGTCGCGGCAAGGGCGGCGGCCAACATCGTCGGTTTTGTGAAGCAGGGGATTGACGTCTGTGGTGCAGAAGGTACCGAAGAGATCATCAAGAGAGCACGCGAGCAGCCGATTGTGAAGAGCTCTCCAGGGCTTTTCCAGCGATTACTCCCTGGTGAAAGCTTTGAGGGATTCTCTCCGAGTCGCCCCAATGCCAACCTTGACCCTTTCATGCGCTACATGCTGCGCGAAGTGGCGGCCGGTGTCGGCGTCTCCTATGAGGCTTTGAGCCGGGATTACAGCCAGAGCAACTACTCCAGCAGTCGTTTGGCGCTTTTAAACGAGCGGGATCTCTGGCGTGTGCTGCAGGGGTGGCTGATCCGCAACTACCTGACGCCGATTTACCGGAGGTGGCTCGATGCGGCCGTTCTTTCCGGAGCGGTGGATATCCCGGACTACTTCAACAACAAGTCACGGTATCAGGAAGTGCGCTTTAAGCCGCGCGGCTGGTCTTGGGTTGATCCGGCGAAGGAAGTTCAGGCCTATGCGCTTGCTGTCCAGCATGGCTTCATGAGCCGAAGTGATGTGATCGCGGCGATCGGAAACGGTCAGGACCGCGAGGACGTGGATAAGGCAATTCAGAGCGACCGCGAGCGTGCGGCCGAACTAGGGCTCAACTTTGATCAGCCGGTGAAGATAAAGCCGGAAGAAGAGAAGAAGGAAAAGGCCGACGAGTGATCGTCGGTTTTTTATTGGAGACAAGGATGACGAAAGAAACGCCGAAGGAATCCGAGGAGCTGCGGTACAGATCGCTTGCGGCTTCGGATGCCGATGTGAACGAAGAGGCGCGGACATTCCGCTTTCCAGCCGTATCCGATGCACCTGTGGAGATGTATCGCGGGCTCTTTGAGGTTCTGAGTCATGAACCCGGAGCGATGAGAACCGGTGACCGCCAGCGGTCAATGCCGCTGCTCTTTAACCACGACTGGGATCGTCTGCTCGGTGTCGTTGACGGCATTGAGCAGGACGAACACCGAACTTACATTCGGGCGCGGTTTGCCAAAACAGAAGAAGGTAGCCGGGCGCTGGATCTGGTGAAGGACCGTGTGTTGGTCAATGTGTCGGTCGGATACCGCGTGTTTGCCTGGGATAAGCCGGACGAACAGACGCGCCGTGCGACCGATTGGGAAATTTTTGAAGTGTCTTTGGTAACGGTGCCGGCAGATCCTTCTGTCGGCGTTTATCGGAGTTTGAGTAAACAACAGAAGGAAGAGGGAAACACTATGCCCGAGGAAAAGAAGATGATGCAGCCTGAACAGGTGAAGGACGAAACGCGCGCCCTGAAAGTTGATGCCAATCCAGCTGAAATCCGCGTCAATGAAGATCAGGTGCGCAGCGCTGAACGAGCCCGTATCCGCGGCATCGAAACAATGTGCCGCGATTTCCATGTCAGCCAGGATCGCCGTGACGCCTTGATCAATGAAGGACGCACGCTCGACGAAGCCCGTGCAGCGGTTATGGAAGAGCTGCGCACGCGCAGCGCAACGTCTGTAGCCGACCCCAAGAGCCGTGTGGCCGAGGATCTGAACCTTGGTCTCACACCGGAAGAAAAGGGGCAGTACAGCATTGTCCGTGCGCTGAACGCATCGCTTAACAACGACTGGCGTGCAGCAGGCTTTGAACGCGAAGTCTCCGTGGAACTCTCCCGCCGCATGGGCAGAGAAACCAACGGCTTCTTCATGCCCACGGACATTTCCCTCACAGGTCGCCGTGATGCCGGCGATTACCTTGTCGGTACGGCCGCACAGGGCGGCAACCTTGTTGAGACGAAGCTTCTTGCCGGCTCCTTTATTGAAGCGCTGCGAGCAAAGGCCATGGTGACGCGCCTGGGGGCCACGATGCTCACGGGGCTTGTCGGCAACGTTGAAATTCCGCGTCAGACGGGCGTAGCCAACACCCAGTGGATCAGCGAAACCGGCACTGTCAGTAAGTCCGGTGCTACCTTTGACAAGGTGCCTCTCAAGATGAAGACCATTGCGGCCAAGTCCTTTGTGTCCCGCAATATGCTGATGCAGCCCTCCATCGGTGTTGAAAGCTTTGTCCGCCGTGAACTCATTACGGCCATTGCCCTCGGCCTTGACCTTGCCGCGCTCTGCGGTTCCGGTGAAGACGGTATGCCTCTTGGCGTTGCCAACCAGGCCGGCATCCTGACGGTCGAAGGCGGCGAAAACGGTGCTCCCATTGACTTCGACCACCTGATCGAAATGGAAACACTGGTGGCCGATGCCAACGCAGACGTGGCCACGATGGCTTACCTTGCCAACGCCGTGACCATCGGTGCCATGAAGAAAATCAAGGACGGCAACAAGCAGTACATCTGGAAGACGATCACCGAGACTGTGAAGAACGGCATTCCCGGCGAACTGAACGGCTATCCGGTCGCCCGCAGTAATCAGGTGCGCAAGAACCTTACGAAGGGCACGGCCACGAACTGCTCCGAACTCTTCTTCGGCAACTGGTCTGACCTGGTGATCGGCGAATGGGGCGTGGTGGAACTGCTTCCCAACCCGTACAGCCAGACGGCATACGACAACGGCGGCGTTGAAATCCGCGCGTTGCAGTCCATTGATGTTGCTGTGCGGCATCCGGAGAGCTTCTGCCGCATGAGCGATATTGTGACGGCCTGATGAGCAGGTTCAAGGATATGGTGGCGCGTGACGCCCTGACGGTTTTCATGAACATGGAGGAGTTTGCCGAAGTTCATGAGATCAACGGGCGTCGGTTGCGCTGCATCATCGACACGAATGAGGCTGATACCGCGCCCTCTCTTTATGAGGGCGTGTACACGCTGCTCACGACCGTCTATGTGCTCTCCTCCGAGATACGGGCCCCGGCGGTTGATGAGGTGTTCACTATTGACAACGTTATGTTTGTTGTGAAGCACGTCAGCGATGAGGACGGACTCATTGTGATCAAGGCCGAAAGGAAGGCGCGGTGAAATCGCAGTTCAACGTTTCTGTCGACAATGATGCCCTTGAGCATGCCCGGATGTACCTGCAGGGGATACCGGGCGGTCTGCAAAAGGCGTTCTCTCTGGCAGCCAACCGTGCGATTGACCGGGGTAAGACTGCGGCCGCGAAAGCGGTCACGCAGGATTACACGATCAGGTCCTCGGATGTGAAGCGGACGTTCAGGGTGCAGAAGTTCAGCCCGAACTCTACGACCGGAGAGATTGTCAGCAAAGGCCGAAGGATTCCTCTGATGAAGTTCAGGCATCGCCCGGCGGGCGTGGCCGAAACAACAGGATCCGGACAGCGTCAGATTAGGGTGGAGGCACAGCGCGGGAAGCCGAAGGTTCTTCCCAGGGGCTTTAAGCACAAGGGACAGATATTTACCCGTGTCGGGCCCGGCCGCTATCCGATTGTGCATCTGAAGGAAATCTCCGTTCCGGAGATGCTCTCGGAGGATGGTCGTCACGAACTCGTTGAACAGGTGATTTCCGAAACGCTTTCTGAGCGCCTGGAACATGAAACAAAACGTCTGATGGAGAAGAAGCGAAGTGGTTGAGATTATGTTGGCCGCTGCGCTGCGGTCTTTTCTGGCGGATTTGTCGCAAACCTTTTCGGCCATGCCCTGCGATGACCAGCTGATGCGCAAGCCGGTAGTTGTTGACGGGTATTTGCCCCAGAAGCGCGAAACGGACCTGGACTTCTCGCCGCAGATCATTGTCCGTGTGATGGGGTCAACGGCTGAACGTGAAGTGACGGAGGTCACGGTTGACCTCATTCTCTGCTGTCACAGTACCAGTAATGACGGCTACGCCTATCTGCTGACGATGGCAGAGCGTATCCGGACGGCTTTGCTCAGGATGCCGATGCAGACGCTGGATCGCCGCTACGTGCTGCAGTTCCCTTTGGAGTGCAGGCTGCCGGACGATCAGCCCTGGCCCAACTGGCAGATGTCGATGAGTACCCGGTGGCTCATTAAAACGCCGCAGTTTGAAGATCAATTCTGAAATTTATGGAGCACTGACTATGGCTTATAACCACGGTGTCAGAATTTCCGAGGTAGCTACCTCGTTGCTGCCGACAGCAGAGGTGTCTGCCGGCATTCCCTTTATCGTCGGCACGGCTCCGGTCAACATGACCGATCCGTCCAACGTCAATGTGCCGAAGCTCGTTTACTCCTACGCTGAGGCGGTGAAGGAGTTTGGTTACGTGCCGCCTGCGGATGATGCGGCAAGCGGCCTGAAGAAGTTCGGCTTTTCGATCTCCGAGTTCATTTACTCGCAGTTCTCGCTGTTCGGCGTCGGGCCCGCGATCATTGTTAACGTGCTTGACCCGACAAAGCACAAGGTGACGGCCTCCATTACTCAGGTGGCTTTGGACACAAAGACCGGCAGTGCCACGATTCCGGAAACGGCCATCATTGCGTCCACTGTTGTTCTCTCCGGAACGAGCGGTGATTACGCCCTGGGGACGGACTACACGCTCTCCTTTGACGATGACGGCCAGTTGGTGGTTACGTCGCTTAAGAACTCCGAAGGCGACTTCCTTTGCGCGACGGGCAGGGACTTGACGTTTGCAGCTGAAAAGCTCGACCCGTCCAAGGTGTCGGCTGATGACATCATCGGCGGTGTGACCGCTGCCGGTGTCAAGAGCGGTCTTGAACTGGTGAGCGAATGCTTCCCGCGTTTCCGTTTGGTGCCCGGTCTCATCATTGCTCCGGGATTTTCCGAGAATCCGGGCGTGGCTGCCGTGATGGCTGCAAAGTCCTCCGGCATCAATTCCGTTTTTAATGCTGTCTGCATCGTTGACATCCCGACCGATGAGGTGAAGACCTACACTGAAGCCGCAGCCTGGAAGAACACGAACAATGTGACGGATCCGACGCAGATTGCCTGCTGGCCGAAGCTTGCTTTAGACGGCATCGTCTTTAATCAGTCCACGCAACTTGCGGGCCTCATTGGTCAGGTGGATTCTGAAAACGATGATGTGCCCTACGTCTCGCCATCCAACAAGAATTACCAGATGACATCGGCGGTTCTTGACGACGGCGAAGAGGTGTGGCTGGATGTTGAGACGGCCGCTTACCTTAATGGCCAGGGAATTGTGACGGCTCTGAACTTCACAGGCGGCTGGAAGTGCTGGGGAAACCGTACAGCCTGCTACCCGGCTAACACTGACGTGAAGGATGCCTTTATTCCGATCCGGCGTATGTTTGCCTGGGTCGGTAACACATTTGTGCAGACCTTCTGGCAGCGTGTTGACTATCCGCTCACGCGCCGCCAGGTGGATGTGATTGTGGATTCGGCCAACATCTGGATGAACGGCCTTGCGGCCAAGCAGTACATCCTGGGAGGCACTGTGGAGTTCCGCGAATCGGACAACCCCACAACGGATTTAATGGACGGCATTTCAGTCTTCCATGTGCGCATTACGCCGCCCAGTCCGAACCGCGAGATCTCGTTCGTGCTTGAGTATGACCCGAGCTATCTGCAGACACTTTTTGGTTAATGAGAGGAAAAGAGAATGGCAGCAGGATCCAACAAGATTCCGGAGCGGCTGATCGGCTTTCGTGTCTATAACGACAACAACGATCTGCTCGGGATTGCGACCGTCACGCTCCCGACGATTGAAGCCATGACAGACACCGTGAGCGGTGCCGGCATTGCCGGGGAAGTGGAAAGCCCGGTGCTCGGACATTACAGCTCGATCACTGTCAGCTTTAACTGGCGGACGATTGAGAAGGCGGCAATGTCGCTTGCATCGCCCGGTGCGCACTCCGTGGAAGTCCGCGGCTCGCAGCAGGTCTATGACGCCTCCGAAGGGACGTACTCGACCAAGCCCGTGCGAATGACGCTGAGGATTGCGACGAAGTCGACAAACCTTGGCTCCTTTGAGACGGGGGCAACGACGGACACCGAACAAGAATTTGAGGTGATGTACCTCAAGCTCTATGTGGACGGCAAGGCCGCGATTGAAATCGACAAGTTCAACTATGTGGCTAAGTTCGGCGACACAGACATTCTGTCGTCCGTCCGCGGCGATCTGGGACTGAACTGATGAGACAAGATATCCCCGGCCAGTCCGGGGATGAGGAGACGTGACAATGAGCAATGTGGTGCACAAGCTTTTAAGGCCGGTAAAGTTTGAAGACAAGACTTACGAAATGATCCCGTTGGATCTGGACTCGTTGAGCGGTCGCGATATCAAGGAAGCAAAAAAGGAGTTTGAACTCGCCAATCCTCAAAAGGTGTCCTTTGTGTTGTCGGCTGATTCTGATTTTGCATCTTATCTGGCGGCCAGAGCTTCTAAGTTGCCGGTGGAGCTTTTTGACTACATTCCGGCTCCGGATTATGTCGTCATCACGCAGACGGTGATTAATTTTTTGCTCTTGTCGGGTTTCGGAGAGGTCGAGGCCCGAATAATTCAGCAGGCCAAGGATCGGGTAACGACAGAGCAGCAGGCGGTGACATTGACGAAGGAATAAAAAACCTGATGCGCTGCTGTTTCAGATTGGCTGCATCAGGTGCCGGAGGAAGTGCTGCTGAGTGGTTTGAGCGGCCGATTACGGAGCTTTATGAGTGGTGTGAGGCTGTTGCGGATGAGTTGAAAGTCCGAAAGTAGTTACTTGATGAAGTAGGTCACATAAAAAATGATGCCGGCACCAAAGCAGACAGCAAAGAGCAGAAAAATTCCCAGCAATTTAAGTACGGCACCGATCAGATCCATCGCGTCGGAAAAGGGAGTTCTGGCGAGTTCCTGGATCTCTATGGGAAGTTCAGGGTTTGTTGAAGCGCTGTTGTAAAACATTGTGTGTCTCCATACTCCTCTTAAGCAATTTTATTGATTTTTGGTTGAAATATGGCGAATGAATACGAAATTTTGTTTCGCTTGCAATCGAAATACAGCAGCCAATTCGCAACGGATTTCAGTAAGGCAGCTGCAAATACCCAAAATTTGTCTGAAAAAACAGCAGAACTCAATAAAACGAGTAAAGACATCAGAGGGTTGATTGCTGCCAGGGAACGGGCAAAAGCGGCTGCGGCAGAGTTCTTCCGCTGTAAGGCTGCTGTTGATAGTCTGAGTAAAGCAGTTGCCGGAACGAAATCGCCGTCAACAGAAATGCTGAAGGCTTTGTCTGAGCAGCAGGAAAAGCTCAGAAAGGCGAAGAGGGCGCTTGATGCTCAGAAAGACAGTGTCCGCAAGGGGAATGCTGCCCTGTCTCAATACGGTAAGACGACAAAGGATTTGGCGCAGTCACAAGCGCAAATGGAGCAGGCGGTTGTAAGGTTGACTGCGGCTCGCCGCAGGTTACTGTCGGTAGAGGCAAAACAGCTGAAGGCAGGACAGCGCATGCAAGCGAGCGCGGACTTGGCAGTTTCTTCTGTTGTGATGATGCAGTTCGTCGGAGAAAAGGCTGTTCATGCCCTGTCTGCGCCTGTTAAGGCGGCCATGAGTATGCAGGATGCTATGGCCGATATTGCGAAAGTTGTGGATTTCGATGATCCTCAGGGACTTGCGAAAATGCAGACGACTTTGGAAAAAATGAGTCTGTCTATCCCGGTGACTGCAGAAGGATTAGCGCAGATTGCGGCAGCGGCCGGACAGTCCGGCGTTGCGGCAGGTGAGCTGGCTGCCTTTACTGAACAAGCGGCAAAAATGGGCGTGGCTTTTGACATGACAGCGGCCGATGCCGGTGAAATGATGGCGAAGTGGCGTTCTGGTATGCAACTGACGCAGGATCAGACGGTGGCCCTGGCGGATGCGACGAATGCTCTGAGCAATGCAAACGCGGCTCAGGCTAAACAGATCGGAAAAACACTGCAGCGGTATGGTGCTTTGGGAAAGGTTGCAGGGTTGACGGAAACACAGACGGCCGCTCTTGCTGCCACAGTCATCAGCTCAGGGGCTGAAGCCGAGGTGGCGGCCACGGGTATCAACGCATTCATGCGTGCTCTGACCCGTGGCGGCGGTATGACGGATCTTCAGGCTGCCGCATTCGGTAACGTCGGGTTTGATCCGATTCAGCNTGAGCAGCAGGAAAAGCTCAGAAAGGCGAAGAGGGCGCTTGATGCTCAGAAAGACAGTGTCCGCAAGGGGAATGCTGCCCTGTCTCAATACGGTAAGACGACAAAGGATTTGGCGCAGTCACAAGCGCAAATGGAGCAGGCGGTTGTAAGGTTGACTGCGGCTCGCCGCAGGTTGCTGTCGGTAGAGGCAAAACAGCTGAAGGCAGGACAGCGCATGCAAGCGAGCGCGGACTTGGCAGTTTCTTCTGTTGTGATGATGCAGTTCGTCGGAGAAAAGGCTGTTCATGCCCTGTCTGCGCCTGTTAAGGCGGCCATGAGTATGCAGGATGCTATGGCCGATATTGCGAAAGTTGTGGATTTCGATGATCCTCAGGGACTTGCGAAAATGCAGACGACTTTGGAAAAAATGAGTCTGTCTATCCCGGTGACTGCAGAAGGATTAGCGCAGATTGCGGCAGCGGCCGGACAGTCCGGCGTTGCGGCAGGTGAGCTGGCTGCCTTTACTGAACAAGCGGCAAAAATGGGCGTGGCTTTTGACATGACAGCGGCCGATGCCGGTGAAATGATGGCGAAGTGGCGTTCTGGTATGCAACTGACGCAGGATCAGACGGTGGCCCTGGCGGATGCGACGAATGCTCTGAGCAATGCAAACGCGGCTCAGGCTAAACAGATCGGAAAAACACTGCAGCGGTATGGTGCTTTGGGAAAGGTTGCAGGGTTGACGGAAACACAGACGGCCGCTCTTGCTGCCACAGTCATCAGCTCAGGGGCTGAAGCCGAGGTGGCGGCCACGGGTATCAACGCATTCATGCGTGCTCTGACCCGTGGCGGCGGTATGACGGATCTTCAGGCTGCCGCATTCGGTAACGTCGGGTTTGATCCGATTCAGCTGCAAAAGCAGATTCAGAAGGATGCCCCGAAAGCCATCATGGATGTGCTCAACGGCATCAAGGTGAAGATTCCCAAAGAGCTTCAGATGCAGTATCTCACCGCAATGTTTGGGGATGAAGGTGCTCGGGCGCTTGGTCCGATGCTGGCAAACACGGAACTGCTGGCGAAAAACTTCGAGTTGGTGGCTAAGCGGGAGAACTACTCCGGATCAATGCTCGGTGAATTTGAGGCTCGAATGAAAACGACCTCAAATGCTTTGGAACTGGCTGGCCATGCGATCAGTTATGTCAGCGGGGCTGTGGGTGCGCCGTTACTGGACCCCCTGCGGACGACAATGCTTGAGTTTGTCCGAATGGGCGAGGTGGTCGGTGATTGGGTTTCGCGAAATCAGACCCTCGTTTCAGGATTGATGACGGCGGGTGGTGCTGCCTTGACAACTGTGATGGCATTTCATGCAATACGTATGGCTGTGGGGCTGATTTTTGCTCCGATTTTTGCTGCTTCAAAGGCTGTATTGGCTGTCAGGACATCCATGCTTACTGGCGGAGCGGCAGCAAAAGTATGGTCTGTAGCCTGCGCCGGAGCCGGGGTTGTTGCCAAGGGGTTGACGTTGGCGGTCAAGGGGCTTGGCATTGCTCTGCGCTTTATGTGCGCTAATCCCATAGGTCTTGCTGTCACAGCAATTGCCGGCCTTGTGGCCGCCGGTATTGCCCTTTATAAAAACTGGGATACCGTCAAGGCATACATGACGCAGACCTGGAACACCATTGCAGCGGCTGCTAAGGGGCCGATTAACTCGGTGATCGGGATGATCAATTCGCTCATCGGTGCAATCAACAGCCTGCTCTCGTTTAAGGTGCCGGACTGGGTTCCCGGCCTCGGCGGAAAGACGTTGTCTGTGGACATTCCGAAGGTTCCCCAGCTTGCTGAGGGCGGAATCGCAACGGGGCCGACCTTGGCAATGGTTGGCGAAGGTAAAGAGTCTGAGGCCATTCTTCCGCTCTCCCGTTTGCCGGAAGTGGGAGGCAAGGGGCCGGCTTCCATTAATGTGAACTTCGCGCCGGTCATCAATGTATCCGGCGGCAAAGATGCATATGAAGGGGTGCGCCGCGGGTTGACCGAGGGCAGCAAGAGTCTGAAGCAGGATCTGCAGCGCCTTATGGCGGAAGAACGGAGACTCTCATTTTCCTAAGGAGCTTTAATGACGGAGTATGTCACCAAACAGGGCGACACCTGGGATGCGATAGCAAAGCGCCTCTATGGGGATGAGCGTTTTCTGGATGTTCTCATCCGGGCCAACATAAACCACAGGAAGACTGTGGTTTTTTCGTATGGGAAGCGGCTGGCAGTGCCAGAGATCAATACGCAGTCGGCGGCATACGAGCTCAACCTTCCGCCTTGGAAAAGGAGAAACTGATGGAACCGCTGCAGACAAGACTTCGGTTGCTTTTTTCTGCATCGAAAACGGACGTGACGGAGGATCTGATGCCGGATCTTCTTTCCTTTTCCTATACCGACAAAGAGAATGCCGAGGCCGATGAGGTGACGTTGACGCTCATGGACCCGGATGGGAAGTGGGCATCGCAGTGGAAGCCTGACGGCGGCGAGGTGGTTCAGGCTTTTTTGTCTGCCGGAACTGTTCTTATCCCCGGCATTGAGCTCGCATGCGGTACTTTTTACGCAGATACGCTGCGGGTGTCCGGATCGCCCAGAGTATTCGAAATGAGGGCGGTGTCGGTGCCTATGAATAAGCCGATTCGCCGCAGGCTACGAACCCGGGCCTGGGAGAAGACAACGCTCAAAGCGATTGCCGGATCAATTGCAGGTGAGGCTGGTGTGGGGCTTCTCTTTGATACGCAGACGGATCCGGAGTACGACAGGCAGGATCAGTCAAAAGAGAGTGATCTTGCGTTTTTGGTGAGGCTTACCGATGAAGCGGGCTTTTCCCTGAAGGTCACAGATGATCAGATTGTGGTGTTTGATCAGGCGGCTTACGAAAAGAAAGCGCCGGTTGAAACGCTCGTGTTGGGTACATCGCAGGTCATTTCTTGGGAATTTGAGAGTGCTCAGAGCGAGTCATACCGCACCTGTACGGTGTCCTACCGGGACCCGAAACAGAAAACCAAGCAAAAGGCGGGCGGTTATGACTTCAACCTGCGACCGGTATCCGGGAAAAGCACAAATCCGGCAGTGATGACCTACACGGCCACCGATCCGGATGCCGATCCGAACGGGCAGGAGTATGCCCTCAAGCGCCGGGCTAAGTCCCTTGAGGAGGCAAAGCGCCTTGCAACGGCAAAGTTGCGCAGCCTCAACAAACGTCGGGTGACGGGGCGGATTTCAGTTATTGGCGATGTCATGCTTGTGGCCGGTGCCGTTGTTGAGTGCAGCGGCTTCGGCAGCTTTGACGGGAACTTCATCATCGAAGAAGCAGTGCATTCGCTGGATTCGTCCGGCTACAGAACGGACATTAGTTTGAGGCGTGTGAACAACGCGTATTGAGATGGGACTTTTTGAACACTCCGCGCTGCCGGAAAAGATTAATGACCTGATCCGGATCGGAGAGGTTTCAAGTATCAACCCGAAAAAGGGAACGGCCCGCGTGGTTTTTGACGATGATGACGGTACGGTTTCTTTTGACCTGCCGATTCTGCAGCGCAACACCTTTGCCACGAAGGACTTCAACAGCGTCAATGTCGGCGAGGATGTGCTCTGCCTTTTCCTGCCGACGGGGCCGGAGGAAGGCTTCATTATCGGGAGTTTTTACGCGGGTGAAATTGAACTTCCGGAAAGCGATGAGAACAAGCGCACGACGTTGTTTAAAGACGGGACGCGCATTTCCTACGATATGGCAGCCCACGTGCTGACGGCGATTATCGAAGGCACGGTGCTGACGGCGGACCGAAAGAAC
>NZ_LT635856.1:0-10100 GCF_900128485.1 Duodenibacillus massiliensis | reverse complement strand
CTGATGGAACCGCTGCAGACAAGACTTCGGTTGCTTTTTTCTGCATCGAAAACGGACGTGACGGAGGATCTGATGCCGGATCTTCTTTCCTTTTCCTATACCGACAAAGAGAATGCCGAGGCCGATGAGGTGACGTTGACGCTCATGGACCCGGACGGGAAGTGGGCATCGCAGTGGAAGCCTGACGGCGGCGAGGTGGTTCAGGCTTTTTTGTCTGCCGGAACTGTTCTTATCCCCGGCATTGAGCTCGCATGCGGTACTTTTTACGCAGATACGCTGCGGGTGTCCGGATCGCCCAGAGTATTCGAAATGAGGGCGGTGTCGGTGCCTATGAATAAGCCGATTCGCCGCAGGCTACGAACCCGGGCCTGGGAGAAGACAACGCTCAAAGCGATTGCCGGATCAATTGCAGGTGAGGCTGGTGTGGGGCTTCTCTTTGATACGCAGACGGATCCGGAGTACGACAGGCAGGATCAGTCAAAAGAGAGTGATCTTGCGTTTTTGGTGAGGCTTACCGATGAAGCGGGCTTTTCCCTGAAGGTCACAGATGATCAGATTGTGGTGTTTGATCAGGCGGCTTACGAAAAGAAAGCGCCGGTTGAAACGCTCGTGTTGGGTACATCGCAGGTCATTTCTTGGGAATTTGAGAGTGCTCAGAGCGAGTCATACCGCACCTGTACGGTGTCCTACCGGGACCCGAAACAGAAAACCAAGCAAAAGGCGGGCGGTTATGACTTCAACCTGCGACCGGTATCCGGGAAAAGCACAAATCCGGCAGTGATGACCTACACGGCCACCGATCCGGATGCCGATCCGNACGCGGGTGAAATTGAACTTCCGGAAAGCGATGAGAACAAGCGCACGACGTTGTTTAAAGACGGGACGCGCATTTCCTACGATATGGCAGCCCACGTGCTGACGGCGATTATCGAAGGCACGGTGCTGACGGCGGACCGAAAGAACGTATCGGCCACAGTTCCGGAAGCTGTGACGGTGACCTGTAAAACGGCCACGGTGAAGGCGTCCATGCAGGTGACGGTTGATACGCCTGAGACACATGTCACCGGAAACGTGATGGTTGACGGAGCGCTCACGGTGAAGAAGTTGATTACCGGCCAGGGTGGCTTTGCGATTTCCGGCGGCAGCGGAGCGACCGCCAAGGTTGAGGGTTCGCTTGAAACAACTGGTGATGTGAAGTCTGACGGTGACGTGACCGCGGGCAAGATCAGTCTGAAGAATCACACGCACAAGGAACAAGGGGACGGCGCAGAGACGTCCGAGCCCCATTAAGGAGCTTAAAAGATGAGCAAGCTGATGCCCGTTTTGGGGGTGTTCGGTACGGTCCCTTTTATTTGTGCTTTTGACAAGGTGTTCACTTTTAAGGACTTGGCGAGAAACCGTTCAGTGAGGTGGGCAAAGCACGATGTCATCGGGAAAAAGCCAGTACTTGAATGGATCGGTCCGGAACTTGACCGCATCAGCCTGCGGCTGCGGTTTGATACGTCGCTGAACGTCCCGCCGCTTTTGGGGCTCACGATGTTAAAGCGCCTGACGGACGGGCATGAGCCCCATGTTCTGGTGATCGGTGGTGAGTATCTCGGGCGATTTGTGATTGAGTCCGTTTCGGAAGAGCGGCGTTTCCACACCGGAGCGGGTGTCTGCATTGTGGCTGAAGCGTCAGTTGAATTGTCGGAGGTGGTCTGATGGCTTATGCAGTGACTGCGGTGAGGGATGTGAGCTTTCAGCCGTCTTCTGAGCGTGAAGAAATCCTGCAGAACGTGCGCACCATCCTGGCAACACGCAAGGGCAGTGTCCCGCTGGACCGTGATCTGGGGCTCTCATGGGAGCATCTGGATAAACCGTATCCGGTGGCACGCAGCCTGATGACAGCGGCGGTGATTGAGGCAGTTGAGTCCTATGAGCCGCGCGTTCGCGTTGAATCGGTTGAGTTTGAAGGGACGGAATCAGAAGCCATGGACGGCCTGATCAGGCCGCGGGTGATTGTTTCCATCTTGAACGAGGGAGAAGAGTGATGGCAGAAAGTTTTCCGCGCTGGAATCTGCCGGCGGTTGAGTTTCTGACAACGGATGCCGAAAGCATCAAGTCTGAGATTCTGACGAAGTACCAGGAGATTACCGGGCGAAGCCTTGCAGCCGGGGATCCGGTGAGACTTTTCCTGCTCAGTATTGCCGACATCCTCATCCAGCAGCGTGCGGCGGTGAACACGGCGGCACAGCAAAATCTTCTCTCTTACGCACAGGGTGAGTATCTGGACGCCTTGGGGAACTACCTTTCGGTGAAACGTCTGGCGGAAAGCAGCGCCAAAACAACCCTCCGCTTCAGGTTGGCTCAGGCCTTGGCAAACATTTATGAGATCCCAGAGGGCTTTGAGGTGACAAATGGTGTGGTGACGTTTGCTACGGACAGTGCTCTTGAAATTCCTGCAGGAAAACTTGAAGGTGAAGTAACTGCTACCTGCACGCAGTCCGGTACTGTCGGGAACGATTACCTGGCAGGCCAGATTTCGACCATGGTTATTCCGTCTGTTTTTGTGGCTTCTGCTGAAAACATCACGATTACGACCGGCGGGGCCGATGCGGAAAGTGACGCAGAGTTTGCCGAGCGTGTGCGGCTCGCGCCAAACAGCTTTTCGGTAGCCGGCCCCAGCAAGGCCTACATCTATCACGCAAAGTCGGTGAGCTCTGCGGTGATTGACGTGTCGGTTGTGTCTCCGGTGCCGGGGGAAGTAGATGTCTACCCGCTACTGGAGGGAGGCGTGCTTCCCACTGAAGAAGTTCTTGCGCAGATTCGCGACTACCTGAGCTCCGACACGATCAGGCCGCTCACTGACTACGTTCAGGTACTTTCGCCCGAGGCGGTTCCCTATGAGATCGTGCTGCATTACTGGATCCTTGATGAGGACAAGCCCAAGGCGCAGTTCATTCAGAAGGCTGTGAATGAGGCAGTTGAAAGCTACCGCGTATGGCAGCAGTCAAAGATCGGACGTGACATTTTGCCCGGGCGTCTGGTGGCGGCTGTGATCAACGCCGGTGCTGCCCGCGTGGATGATTCGAGCATGCAGCCGTCTTCGTTTGTGCAACTCACCGGCAGCAAGGTAGCGCAGTGCACCAAGATAACGGTTGTTTATGAAGGCACAAAGGCGGAATAGCGATGGCAATTGAACTGGAAAAAGTGGTTCTTGATGACCTGCNTACCTGGCAGGCCAGATTTCGACCATGGTTATTCCGTCTGTTTTTGTGGCTTCTGCTGAAAACATCACGATTACGACCGGCGGGGCCGATGCGGAAAGTGACGCAGAGTTTGCCGAGCGTGTGCGGCTCGCGCCAAACAGCTTTTCTGTAGCCGGCCCCAGCAAGGCCTACATCTATCACGCAAAGTCGGTGAGCTCTGCGGTGATTGACGTGTCGGTTGTGTCTCCGGTGCCGGGGGAAGTAGATGTCTACCCGCTACTGGAGGGAGGCGTGCTTCCCACTGAAGAAGTTCTTGCGCAGATTCGCGACTACCTGAGCTCCGACACGATCAGGCCGCTCACTGACTACGTTCAGGTACTTTCGCCCGAGGCGGTTCCCTATGAGATCGTGCTGCATTACTGGATCCTTGATGAGGACAAGCCCAAGGCGCAGTTCATTCAGAAGGCTGTGAATGAGGCAGTTGAAAGCTACCGCGTATGGCAGCAGTCAAAGATCGGACGTGACATTTTGCCCGGGCGTCTGGTGGCGGCTGTGATCAACGCCGGTGCTGCCCGCGTGGATGATTCGAGCATGCAGCCGTCTTCGTTTGTGCAACTCACCGGCAGCAAGGTAGCGCAGTGCACCAAGATAACGGTTGTTTATGAAGGCACAAAGGCGGAATAGCGATGGCAATTGAACTGGAAAAAGTGGTTCTTGATGACCTGCTGCCGGATTCGATTGCAAAGGATGAGGGCGTTGCTGCTGCGGCCAAGGCCATTGATCCGCAACTTCAGATTGCTTCGGGGTTTGTGGATATTCCGTCGATCTACGTTTCGATTGACCGTCAGTCGAGCACGGCCCTGGATCATCTTGCAACACAGTATGACGTTTCGGTGTGGCGCGACACATGGCCTTTGGCCGTTAAGCGCAGTGTGCTGAAAACGGCCATTGCCGACAAACGGCGAAAGGGAACGGTAGAGGCGGTCAAACAGGCGCTTGCGTCTGTTTCTTCTGCGGCTGTTATCCGGGAGTGGTGGCAGAAAACGCCGAAGGGAGAGCCACATACGTTTGAGATCGTGGCAACTCAGGCTGACGTCGAGGGAACTATTGACGTTGAGATGCAGGAAGACATTGTGTCTCTGGTTGATGACGCAAAACCCCTGCGAAGTCATTACACCCTGACGATTCAGCAGAACGCCAAGGGCGGAATCAATGCGGCGGCGTACCTGAGACCGCTTGTCCTTGCGCAGATTTATCCCACGGACGCATCGGAAGTCAGGTCTTCCGGAACGGTTGGAATTGTTGCTGCAGTGCGACCGCTTATTAAGCGGCGGCTGGTGCTGGCGGCAGAGGAGAGTCGAAAGTGAAAATGGTCGTGACCAAGGTCGGACGACAGGCCATTGTTAATGCCGGGCAGACCGGGACGAATGCCGTGACGATCAGCCACATTGGCGTGGGCGAGGGGAAATACACTCCCTCCGAGTCGCAGACGGCGCTCACGGAGGAAATCAAGCGGTTGCCGATCATCGAGGGCGGCGGCACAGGAGACGGTGCTATCCATGTGGCGATGCAGGATGCCGATGCTCAGGCCTATACGGTTTATGAGGTCGGCATTTTTCTTGCCGACGGAACGCTTTTTGCGGTTTGTTCGCAGACAGAGCCCGTGGTTCAGAAAACGAAGGCAACGGAACTGTTGCTGGCCCTTGACGTGACGTTTGCCGATGTGGACGTGAAGTCGATCCAATTTGGGGACGTGAGTTTCGACAACGCGGCTGCCACTACGGCTAACGCCGGTGTTGTCCAGCTTGCAACGGACGATGAGGCAAAGGCAGGAACGGACTCTCAGAAGGCTCTGACGCCTGCGGCGATGACAGCGGTTACTGCAACCACTGAAAGGCGCGGCCTCATTGCTCTCATTACGACGGGCGAGGTTGTTGAGGGCACAGATGATCAGAAGGCTGTTACGTCAGCAGCGCTTAAGGCGGCAGTTGATGCGAGAGCTGCAAGCCTGGCTGAAGCGCTCAGGGGCGTTTCTGCCGACAAGTTCATTACTCCTTCGGTGCTCCGGCAGGTGACGGCAACGAACGGCCGTCTGGGGCTTGTTGAGCTTGCGACAGAAGAAGAGGCAGTGAGAGGTATTGACGAAACACATGTGCTGACGCCGGCCACTGCCGCGGCTTTGTTTGCGCGTCTGATTAATGATTGGGTTGCTGGGAAGGGAGGTGAATGATGGCTGCGGCAAGTATGTTGATTACCCAGGCAGGTCTTGCTGAGATCATTAACGCGGAGCAAAACGGTACAACTCCGGTGGTGCTCACACAGGTCGCTTTCGGAACAGGCCAGTATGAGGCATCTGTCGGAACGACG
Source organism: Duodenibacillus massiliensis (assembly GCF_900128485.1). GTDB lineage: Bacteria > Pseudomonadota > Gammaproteobacteria > Burkholderiales > Burkholderiaceae_F > Duodenibacillus > Duodenibacillus massiliensis. The sequence continues at coordinate 4,542 of NZ_LT635856.1, read as the reverse complement.
GCCCTTGAGGCTGAATTTAAGCGCCTCACAGCGATTGCCGGCGGCGCTATCGGCGATAACCGCCTGCATGTGTCGGTTCGTGATGACAGTNGTGATTCTGCAAGTTATCCGCGGTGTTGACGGTGATCAGGGACGCGTCTTTATGCGTACCGGTACGGCTGCCGGCGGCGGGACTGTGACGTGGGTTGCGTGGGCGGAGGTTGGCGCAAGACAGGATCTGTCCGGATATGCGACCAAGAAAGAACTGCAGGCCACGGACAAGAAGTCGCAGCAGGGTATCAATGATGCCAAGACGGCCAATGACGCCATTGCAGCTTTGGGGGCTTTGGCGCACAAGAGTCAGATTTCTCCTGCTGACCTGGCAGCTGATTTTGACCTGGGGAGCATTGCCTGATGAATTACCGGAAGACCGTTTACTGGGGGACTTCTTCCAAGATTGCCTCAACGGCCGCTANCGATTGCTGAGGCCTTTATGGCGATTGATCTGGAGCTCACGAACATCAATCCGGATTCTGTCACGATTGGGGATACGAACTTCCAGCTTAACGGTGCAACCACCACCAAGCGCGGCATTGTCGAGCTTGCAACGGACGCAGAGACCGTTGAGGGCCGTGACGGCTCACGCGTGGTAACTCCGGCGGGACTCAAAACGCTGACTTCGACTGATGCAAGACGCGGTCTTATTGAGATTGCAACAGATGCTGAGGTTACTGCCGGTGCGGATAAAGAACGGGCGGTGACGCCTTATGGCCTTACCAAGCGGGCAGCCACAAAAGACCGAACGGGCATGGCAGAGCTTGCGACACCGGAGGAGGTTGTGGCTGGTGAGGACGATTCGCGCATCGTGACGCCGGCAGGGCTCAAGTCGCTGACGTCCACACAGACACGGGCCGGACTTATTGAGATCGCCTCGACCGAGGAAACGCTAGCCGGAAGTGATGCAACAAGAGCTGTGACGCCTTCCGGTGTGGCTGCGCTTCGTCATGGGAACGGCGAGAGAAGTGTTCGTGCTGACGGTAAGCCGACCTATGGTCTGACGTAGTGAGGGCTTAATCGTGACGGCAAGATTTAACTTCGAGATTTGGCGCGGGACGGATGCTGATTACGTTTTAGCCCTCAGGGACGGTCGCGGACCGATGGATCTGACAGGGTTTGAGGCCGATATGCAGATCCGCAGCGCAGAGGATGATACGTGGCTTGACTCTCTGAAGACCTCCGATGAGCGTCTTGTCATTGAAGACGGAGGGCGCATACGAATGACCTTCCCGCGGGGAATTACGGCCGAGTACACACCCGGCCGTTTTTATTGGGACTTACTCATTGAATCACCGGACGGTCGCCTGACACGGGTGATTGACGGTTGGATTTGTGTTCATTCGGGGGTGAGACGTGTTTGACGGAAACAGAAAAACCGGGATCGCGCCGGCGGACTTTGTTCTGCGCAAGTGCTTTCCCGGTCAGGTCAGGCCGCAGCATTCACCGGATGTGGTGGTTGTTGAGGTTCCCGGCATTCAGGGGCCGGCCGGAGCAAAGCACGGGGTGCTTTTTACGGAGCAAAACCTGACTGAGGAACAAAAGGAACAGGCCCGGAAGAACATCGGCGCGGTGTCGCTCTTGCAGTCGATTGAGATCCAGGGCTTCTCCGTCCGCTGGTGCGGGCGGGTGCTGGAGGCTTCAAGTGCAGGGAATCTCCTGGACGAACTTGAGCCAAAGAAAAACGTGCGCGAAGGCGATTCTGTGATTGACGCATCGCGCAATCTTTATCAGATCGTCCGGATTGATCAGGCGGCGGGGACATATTCGATTACGAAGTCGCTTGCGCGTCTGGGCGTTTTGGACTACCGGGAGTTAAGCAACCTCCCGCATCTCGGGAAGCTTTCAGAGCTTGACTATGTAGGCCGGACCGAGCTTTCTACTTCAATTGATTTGGGGAATATTTAAATGGCTGAACCGATTCAGATTCAACAATTGGGCGGTACCACTGAGCAGCTTGCCGGCTTTACAGGTAAGGACAAGGTCATTGTCATCAATACGGATACACACCGTCTGCACATTCAGGACGGCAAGACTCCGGGCGGTCTGCCGGGTGCGTTGCTGAAGGATGTCACCGACGTCCAGAAGGAGACCGAGACCAACGCTGCGGCCATTGCGGCGTTGCAGAAAAAGACTGATGCTATGCAGACTACGTTGGACGGCAAACCCAACATCGATGATACGGCCAAGGCTGCCAACAAGGTCTACAGCTCTCAGAAGACAGAAGATTTGGTGACGCAGGCCAAACAGCAGGTTAAGAATGATCTGCTTAACGGTGTCGGCGCTGAGATGGATACGCTCAAGGAAGTTGCGGATGCCATCAAGAACAACAAGGACGCTCTCACGGCCTTGCAAACAGTTGCCGGCAAACATGTGAGTTATGAGGCACAGCAGCTCACGAGCGAACAGAAGACGCAGGCCCGCACGAATATTGATGCCGTGTCGAGCGCACAGCTTTCTGCAAAGCTCAACGGGACCGTGCTCAAGGCGGGAGCTGCTGCCGAAGGTGGCGGCAGCGAAGCAATCGGCCTGAACAGTCTCACAGACGAAGGAGAGTTTATTGTCCCGACGGCAAAGGATCGCCCCAGTGGTGTCTCTGACACGTATCAGAACCTTCAGGTCTCTGTGCGTAGAAGCGGATCTGTGATTCTGCAAGTTATCCGCGGTGTTGACGGTGATCAGGGACGCGTCTTTATGCGTACCGGTACGGCTGCCGGCGGCGGGACTGTGACGTGGGTTGCGTGGGCGGAGGTTGGCGCAAGACAGGATCTGTCCGGATATGCGACCAAGAAAGAACTGCAGGCCACGGACAAGAAGTCGCAGCAGGGTATCAATGATGCCAAGACGGCCAATGACGCCATTGCAGCTTTGGGGGCTTTGGCGCACAAGAGTCAGATTTCTCCTGCTGACCTGGCAGCTGATTTTGACCTGGGGAGCATTGCCTGATGAATTACCGGAAGACCGTTTACTGGGGGACTTCTTCCAAGATTGCCTCAACGGCCGCTACGGCGGGCGTTATGGCGATCAACACGGACACCAAGCGGGTGCATGTGTTTGACGGGAAGACCAAGGGCGGTCATCCGGGGGCTCTGCTGTCGGAACTTCAGGCGGCTGAAAAACGAATTAAGGTTTTGGAGGCCGCCTCGAATCTGACGGTAAAGGCTTTTGGAGATTCCCTTGAAAGACCGGCAGACAAGCCGACTTATGGGTTAACCTGAAGGAGTTTCTGATGTTGAAGCAGAGAGACGTCTGTCTGATCTCAAAGGATCCGACAGACGGGGTAACAACGNTTACTCATTGAATCACCGGACGGTCGCCTGACACGGGTGATTGACGGTTGGATTTGTGTTCATTCGGGGGTGAGACGTGTTTGACGGAAACAGAAAAACCGGGATCGCGCCGGCGGACTTTGTTCTGCGCAAGTGCTTTCCCGGTCAGGTCAGGCCGCAGCATTCACCGGATGTTGTGGTTGTTGAGGTTCCCGGCATTCAGGGGCCGGCCGGAGCAAAGCACGGGGTGCTTTTTACGGAGCAAAACCTGACTGAGGAACAAAAGGAACAGGCCCGGAAGAACATCGGCGCGGTGTCGCTCTTGCAGTCGATTGAGATCCAGGGCTTCTCCGTCCGCTGGTGCGGGCGGGTGCTGGAGGCTTCAAGTGCAGGGAATCTCCTGGACGAACTTGAGCCAAAGAAAAACGTGCGCGAAGGCGATTCTGTGATTGACGCATCGCGCAATCTTTATCAGATCGTCCGGATTGATCAGGCGGCGGGGACATATTCGATTACGAAGTCGCTTGCGCGTCTGGGCGTTTTGGACTACCGGGAGTTAAGCAACCTCCCGCATCTCGGGAAGCTTTCAGAGCTTGACTATGTAGGCCGGACCGAGCTTTCTACTTCAATTGATTTGGGGAATATTTAAATGGCTGAACCGATTCAGATTCAACAATTGGGCGGTACCACTGAGCAGCTTGCCGGCTTTACCGGTAAGGACAAGGTCATTGTCATCAATACGGATACACACCGTCTGCACATTCAGGACGGCAAGACTCCGGGCGGTCTGCCGGGTGCGTTGCTGAAGGATGTCACCGACGTCCAGAAGGATACCGAGACCAACGCTGCGGCCATTGCGGCGTTGCAGAAAAAGACTGATGCTATGCAGACTACGTTGGACGGCAAACCCAACATCGATGATACGGCCAAGGCTACCAACAAGGTCTACAGCTCTCAGAAGACAGAAGATTTGGTGACGCAGGCCAAACAGCAGGTTAAGAATGATCTGCTTAACGGTGTCGGCGCTGAGATGGATACGCTCAAGGAAGTTGCGGATGCCATCAAGAACAACAAGGACGCTCTCACGGCCTTGCAAACAGTTGCCGGCAAACATGTGAGTTATGAGGCACAGCAGCTCACGAGCGAACAGAAGACGCAGGCCCGCACGAATATTGATGCCGTGTCGAGCGCACAGCTTTCTGCAAAGCTCAACGGGACCGTGCTCAAGGCGGGAGCTGCT
>NZ_LT635855.1:12095-93929 GCF_900128485.1 Duodenibacillus massiliensis | reverse complement strand
CCGCCTGGTACCCAAGCACTCACGGCATTTCAATGACTTCGATGACGCCATCATCGATTTATATGGACGCGGATTGTCTACCCGTGAAATCTCTGAGTTCATCAGAAGTCAGTACCACGTTGAAGTGAGTGCCGAATTCATCAGCACCGTGACGGAAAAGGTAACTGACGACGTACGGCAATGGCAAGGCCGTCCGTTGGATTCGGTCTACCCGGTGGTGTTCTTTGACGCTTTGAGCATCGATATCCGTAAGGACGGCGTCATCAAGAAGATGGCGGTTCATTTGGCTCTCGGCGTACGTTGTGACGGCCGACGCGATGTGCTCGGCATGTGGGTTCATGAAAACGAAGGCGCGGCTTTCTGGACGTCGGTATTTACGGAATTGAAAAACCGTGGCGTAGAGGACATCCCGATCGCCGTCGCAGACGGCCTCAAGGGTATGACGCAAGCCATTGAAGCCGTATTTCCCCAGGCGCAACATCAAACCTGCATTGTCCATCTCAGCCGTGTCTCTACAGGCTCTCGTTGCCCAAAATCGGGGGACTAACTACCCACACATATGCCCGAAGAATCAAAAAGAGCGCTGTTTTTTCAGCGCTCATGCAAAATTCAGGCTAAAGAGCCCTGAGAAAAAGTCAAGCTTTCAATATGCGAAAAAACCGCCTGAAAGACGTCTCCTTCAGGCGGTCTCACAAACGTCCGTGCCCGGGGTCAGACGTCTTCGCTTACCATGTCAATCGCACCGCACGGGCATTCGTTCGCGCAGATACCGCAGCCCTTGCAGTACTCATAGTTAAAGCGAAACTTCATACCGGCGCCAAGCTTGATGACGGCGTTATCCGGGCAGACGCCATAGCAGTTGTCGCACTCAAAGCAGTTGCCGCAGCTCATGCAGCGGCGCGCTTCAAACAGTGCGTTTTCTTCGGTCAGACCCCGCTGCACTTCGTCAAACGTCGTCTGGCGGCGCACGAGGTCCAACATCGGACGCACGGTCTTCGGAGCATCCGCGTAGTACCAGGTGTGAAGCCTCTCGAAAGACGCCGGAGGCGCGGCTTTTTCGGGCTGATACACCTCACCCTTGAGCCACGCGTTAATGCTCCTCGCGGCCTTTTTGCCGTGGCCGATGGCGGCCGTGACGTTTTTGTCCCCGGGGATCATATCCCCGCCCGCAAAGACCCCGTCAGCTCCGGTCATGAAAGTCACCGGATCCACGATCACTTCGTCTTTTTCGACGGTGAGGCCCTTAACGCCCGTGAGCAGTCCGAGATCGGTCTGCTGTCCGAGCGCCAAAACCAGGCTGTCGGCGGCAATCGTTTCAAATTCACCCGTGGGCTGGGGTTTCCCGTTAGCGTCCAAGACCATCTTTTCGATCTTGATTTCCCCTTCGGAGGCTTCTTTCACGGTGGAAAGCCACTTCATCGTGACGCCTTCTTCAATGGCTTCGGCAATTTCGGCGTCATGCGCCGGTGCCTTATCACGCGTTCTGCGGTAGACAACGAGAGGCTCGGCGCCCATGCGGCGCATGGTGCGCGCGACGTCCATGGCGGTGTTGCCGCCGCCGTAGACCACAACGCGGCGCCCGAGCATGGGCTTTTCATCGTCAGCGACTTCTTTGAGTACGCTCACCGCGTCCATCACGCGCGAGGCGTCTCCGGCGGGCACATAAGAGCGCCGTGCAAGGTGGGCTCCCACCGCGAGAAACACCGCGTCAAACTTTCCTTCACGGCGCTCTTTTTCAAGGTCCGTAACTTCGCGCGAGCAGACGATTGTGACGCCCGTGGCGCGGATGCGCTCGATTTCGGCATCAAGAATAGGCCGCGGCAGACGGTACTTGGGGATGCCGTAGCGCATCATGCCGCCCGGCAACTCCGCCCCCTCGTAAACCGTCACATCGTGCCCCATACGCCGCAGATGATAGGCCGCCGAAAGCCCGGCAGGGCCCGCGCCCACCACCAAAACGCGCTTACCCGTGTGCTGAGCGGGCACCGTAAAGTGCCAGCCCTTTTCAATCGCGTTGTCGCCTAAGAAGCGCTCAACGGAATTAATCCCGACGCTTTCGTCCAACCCTCCGCGGTTACAGGCCGTCTCACACGTGTGATAACACACGCGCCCCATGCATGCCGGAAGCGGATTTTCTTCCGTGATCTTTTTCCAGGCCGCTTCATAGTCCCCGTTTTCCGCAAGGAAAAGCCAGGCCTGGCACTTTTCGCCCGCCGGGCACTTGGCGTTACACGGGGGCGTACGCGAAACGTACATGGGCTTTAAGGTGCGCCAGGAGCCGGTGCGGTTCGCAAGCGACGAGCCCACATCAAGCGTAATCGCAAAAGGTTTGGTATTACTCTGAGTCATTTGTGTCTCTCCCCCGCCTTAAATCCGCGCCGCCCGTTCTTCACCCTGCTCCGGCACGGGCACGTCTTCGCCTTCACTGTCGCCGATCAAGCCGTAGCGCGCAATATTGCGGTCCGCGAGGTGCTGCATGCGCTGCAAAACCTCAGGATCGGCGTTTTTGGCAAAGAGATGCGCAAAGCGCTTCTGCGGCTTCATGTAGGCTTCCACCGGCATCCTGCGGCGGATTTTTTCCACCTTCACCACTTCCCCGTATTCGGCTTCAAAGACGGGGAAAAGACCGGTCAACTGCGCCAGACGCGCGAGTTCAATCGTTTTCGAGGAGTGCGCGCCCCAGCCCAGCGGACAGGGCACGAGAATGTGGATGTAGCGCGCGCCGTGAAATTCCATGGCGCGGCGCACCTTACGCTCCAGATCGTGCAGATCCGCGACGGTGGCGGTCGCCACATAGGGAATGCCGTGCGCCATCGCGATTGCCGGCACGTTTTTCCCCTGCCCGAAGGTGTTGCCGGCGTAGCCCGGCACCGGCATCGTGGTGGCGGTGCGTGCGGTGGGAGGTGTGGCGGAGGACCTCTGCACCCCGGTATTCATATAGGCCTCATTGTCAAAGCAGATGTAGAGCACATCGTCGTTACGCTCAAACATCCCCGACAAACACCCGAAACCGATGTCGGTCGTACCGCCGTCGCCGCCCATTGCGAGCACCCGGTCGGGTGCAACGCCCTTTTTGCGGGCCTTGACGCGCGCGGCCGCGGCCATACCGGTCGCAACCGCCGCGGTGTTTCCGAAAAGCGAATGAAACCAGGGCATCTGCCAGGCCGATTCCGGATAGGGTGTGGAGAAAACCTCGAGGCACCCCGTGGCGTTACAGGCAATAAGCCGGCGCTTGGTGGCCTCCATCGCGGCGTCAAGCGCATAACGCGCGCCCAAAGCCTCTCCGCACCCCTGGCACGCGCGGTGCCCGGAATTAAGCGCATTAAAGCGCTCCATCGACGACTGTACGGTGCGGGCGGCTTCATCCAAAAGGCGGTTACCGACCGTAAAAGTCCCCGTCTGATAAAAACGAACTTTTGTTTCCTGCATGACTGTCGGCTCCCCTTAAAAGCCGCCGCGCTGCGGCGAACTCTTTTCCATCATGACGGCGTCGCGCACGAGCGCCTCGGGCAAGGGCCCCGTTTTACGGGCCGCCTTTTCGCGCGCGAGCTGGCGGTTTACGAGTTCCATGTCCAGATCCATGAAACTTAACCGCGGGAGCGTCCCCTCGAGCGCCTTCCTGAAGACCTCTTTAAGCGACTTTTTCGTGATCGCACGTCCCCCGAGGCCAGCAATCACGCAGTACTCTTCAACGGAGAGGCCTTCCAAAGCCACCATCACGTCGCGGCTTAAAACGCCGCCCGAGCCCACCGCGAGCGTTCGTTCCACGACAACAACGCGCTTCGCTGCCTTAAGCGCTTCGCGCACCGCGGCCACCGGGAAGGGCCGGAAGCACTTCACAGCCACAACGCCGATTTTGACGCCCGCGTCTCTGAGCTCGTCCACCGTATCCTTGATGGTGCCCACACACGACCCCATCGCCACAACCGCGAGTTCGGCGTCTTCCATGCGGTAGGAACTCACGAGGCCCCCGGAATCGCGCCCGAAGACATTCTTAAATTCCTGCTGCACCTGAGGGATGAGCTCAAGTGCCTGCAGGTGCTTGACGTGCGCGAGATAGCGCACCTCGGTAAAGGCCTCCGGCCCCACCATGGCGCCGATCGAAACGGGATTGTCGGGATCGAGTTCCTGCCGCGGCTGATAGGGCGGGAGAAACCGGTCGACGTCTTCCTGACTCGGGATGTCAATGCGCTCAAAGGCGTGCGTGAGGACAAAGCCGTCCATGCAGACCATCACCGGAAGCGAGAGCTCTTCGGCAATCCGGAAGGCCTCGATATGCATGTCGCAGGCTTCCTGGTTGTTTTCAGCGTAAATCTGAATCCAGCCGCTGTCGCGCTGGCTCATCGCGTCGGAATGATCGTTCCAGATGTTGATCGGAGCGCCGATTGCGCGGTTCGCCACGGTCATCACAATCGGAAGCCCCAGGCCCGAAGCGTTATAGACGGCTTCCACCATGTAAAGAAGCCCCTGGCTTGCGGTGGCCGTGTAGGCTCTGGCGCCTGCGACACTCGCGCCGATCGCCACACTCATCGCGGCAAATTCGCTTTCGACGTTGATGTACTCGCAGTTTTCAATCTGCCCCTTGCGGGTGAGGTTGCCGAGCGCTTCAACGATATGCGTCTGCGGGGAAATCGGATAAGCGCAGATCACTTCCGGGCGGCACAGCGCCACGGCCTGGGCCACGCCCTGACTGCCTTCAATCTGTTTGAGCATCGCTGGGTTACTCCTTCTTCGTAAGCCACTCATAGGCGGCAGCGGCAATCTGAGCGTTTGCTTCCGCAATCTTTCCGCCAAAGCGCGCGCTGTAGGCGGCCTGGACGTTTTCCAGTTTCAGAGCCCCCGTCATCGCGGCAAAGCCCGCAAGCATCGCGGCTCCCGGGAGCGGCCGGCCGATTTTTTCCAGGGCAAAGCGCGTTGCGGGCACCGTTTTCACGTGCCCCGCGGGAAGCCGGGCGATGAGTTCAGTAAGTCCCATCGCTTCGGGTTCGGCCGAAGCGTTGATCAGAACGTAGCCCTCGGGCGAAATACCCGAAAAAACATCAATGCTTTCCAAAAGCGTTTTGTCCTGCACGAGCACGACGTCGGGCTCGGAAATGGGTTCTCTCAGACGGATTTCTTTTTCATCGATGCGGCAGAAGGCCGTCACCGGCGCGCCGGTGCGTTCCGAGCCGAAACTCGGAAAGGCCTGAGCCCAGTGGCCTTCGGTGAAGGCTGCGACACTGAGCATTTCAGCCGCGGTCACCACGCCCTGGCCACCGCGGCCATGGATACGGATCTGATACACAGCTTCTCTCCTGAAGTGTTGACGGCCGCGGCCTTTCACGCAAGCGAAACGCCCCTGCCGCCCCTGTCGGCTTCACGTGAAACCGCAGGGTATTAATGAGGTCCGCGCGGGCTGATACGCTCTGCCCGCTCTTTGTTGCGTCAGACAATAGCGACTTTTCAAATTGTTCGCATCATCCGAGTGAAGCAGTCTGTAGGCGCGCTCTATGCGCGCAAGTGCCGCCCTTCGCTCATACAATGGCGGGTACTGCCGGGATGCACCCCGCTTTTTTCCCCCGTTTTTCCGGGATTTATCTGCCATGACCTTTCGTTTGTTTCTGCCCGCTTTGTCCGTGCTCAGCGCTTTAACGCTCACCGGCTGCTCCGCCCTTGACGCCCTCATGGGGCCCGGGGCCATCGACCCCAAGGACACAAGTGCCGAAAAAGCGCTGGTTCTTTACGGCACGGGCGTGCAGAAATTTCAGTGCACCGCCGACACTCAGGGCCTCTGGTGGCGCTTTATCACACCGGAAGTGACCCTCAGAGACGAAAAGGGCCGCAAAGTGGCAGCCCAGGGCGCGGACTTCACGTTTTCCGCACCCGACAAAAGCCGGCTTGCCGCCAAAGTGGAAAGCTGGACGGAAGGCAAAACCAAGCATGACCTTAAGGGGCTTCTCTTTGCCGTACGGCCCGCGGGCAATTTAAAGGGCATTCTGTCGCACTACCGCTGGGTTAAGCGCGACGAAGCCAAAGGCGGCATTCCCGTGTCGGCCTGCACCCGCAACAGCCTCGGGGCCGTTTTGGCCGTGCGCTTCAGTGCCCGCTATACCTTTTACCGTTAATTCCGGACCGCCGCAAGAAAAACAGACGAAATTCCCATAGCAATCAACGATCAGAGAAGAAAAAACTAAGCAAACAAGGCGCACTTCCTGTAAAATAACAGGGTTTTTTTCCGCCTTTGCAAAGCCTTCTGTGTCGACACAGAGGCGGAAATATCTGTTTGTCTCAAAGAAAAAGGGAGGGAAGGCATCATGGTGGGAGCTACGGTTCTGGGGGTATTCCTGCAAAGCCTGCCGCCTGACCGCCGCGTTGCCATGGCCCGTGTGGCAAGCCTCATCCGCCGCGCCGCCCGCGGTGTTCGTGAGAGCAAGCGTTTCGGCCTGGTCTTTTATGAATTAAACGGCGGTCCGCTCTTTGCGCTTGAATCGCGCGAAAAATCCCTGACGCTGTATGTGGCGGAAAATTCCGTGATCGAGCCGTTTGTCGCGACGATCAAGGGGTTTGACGCCGAACATAGTCTGATTAACTTCACCGACCTCAACCGTCTGCCGCTGCCCGATATTGAAAAGCTGGTGCGCGCGAGCGTCGTGGCGCGCCGCAACCGCGGTTCGACCCCGTCGGAAACGGAGCTGCTGCAGCTCTGGGGCGTGAAGGAAGAAAACGCCGCGGTGGCGCCCCCGATCGTGCGCATTTCCATGCGCACGCAGGAAGAAGCAGCGGCCGAAGAAGCCGCCAAGGAAGAAGCAGCCCGCAAGGCCGCTGAAATCAAGCGCATTCTCAAACCCACAAAGCCCGAAAAGAGCCTTGTGAAAAAGCGCGCTGAATCCAAGGCCGCCGCCCTGCAGCTTAAAAAAGAAACCGCCAAAAAGACGACTTCCCGGGTAAAGGCCCCGGCCATTAAACCCGAAGCCAAGGCTGTGGTGGAAAAAGCTGTCGCGAAGGCTGCGGAAAAGACCGAAAAGAAGGCGGCTACAAAGCCCGCTGCCGCCAAAAAAGCGCCTGTAAAAAAGACGGCTGAGAAAAAGACGACGGTCAAAAAGGCAGCGGAGAAAAAGCCCGCAGCCAAAAAACCGGCCGCAAAGAAAACGGCCGCGAAAAAGTAAAACCGGCTGAAAAGCGATATCTGACGGCGGAAAGTCTCCGGGCTTTCCGCCGTTTTTTTGGACTCAATCGTCCTCGGCTTCAACCGCAAGCTCAATGAGGTTGCCGTCGGGATCGCGCACGTAGACGGACGTAAGCGGAAAGTAGGCCCCCGTACGACGCACCGGCCCCTCTTCCACGCTAATGCCGCAGGCTTTCAGGTGCGCCACCGTTTCTTCGGGTGTTTTGTTCACCAGAAAGCAGAGATCGCTGCTTCCGGCCTGCGGGGTTTTTGCGCGCGGCAGAATCGGCTCTCCTGCCGCTTCATGCAGATTGATTTTGCCGCCCGCAAAAAGAAGGGCTTTGCGGCCTGCACCGAACGTCACCGCCTTCATGCCGAGCGCTTTGGTGTAAAAGGCGATGCTTGCATCCAAGTCAGCGACCGTAAGTACGATGTGATCCGTCTTTAAAACAGCAAAGTCTTCAGCCGGACGCGTTTGGGCTTTCTGTTCGGCATAGTCCGAGGTGATCGAAGCCACAAGCCGCGTGTACTCCTCACGAAACTGTTTTTCGGTGCAGCCCATCAAAACGGCATCATCCATGGCATCCTGCAGCATCGCGCGGATTTCCTGCCAGTTCTCGTTTAACACCTTCACCTTTTCGGTGCACGCGACCGTCGTGCCGTCGGCACGGTGCCACTCGTGCGGCGCCTCGCCGCAGGAAACTCTCTGCCTCATGGAATAAACCTCGTATTGCCTTTGGGAGCGATTATGACACCGGAAGCCCGCTGCAGGCGCGTTAAACTTGAGGTTTCAGGTATTTTGCCTTCCGCATTGTCCAGTAGTCTCATGTCCGTCACGCATCGTCTTGCCTCCGCCTTTATTCCGACCCGTGTTGCCGTTGTGGGCGCGAGCGACCGGGAGGGAAGCCGCGGACGTGCGGTCTGGTCGGGCGTCATGAACAGCCGCCGGGTGCTCGAAGCCTATCCCGTCAACCCCAAGTACAAGTACATCGGGCTTACACCCTGCTGGGCCGGCTTACGCGACCTCCCGCATACGCCGGAGCTCTGTGTCATCGCCACGCCCTCTGCGCGCGTTGAGTCTGTGCTCAAAGACTGTGCCGCGCTCGGCATTGCCAACGTGCTTGTAACGCCCGGCGAAGGCACCTGGACCGAAGACCGTCTCTGGCAGGATAAGCTCGCTCAGACCGCCCGTGAGCGCGGCATTCACCTGATCGGCCCGGATTCCGTCGGGATCATGCGCCCGGATATCGGGCTTAACGTGAGTTACATCCCGAAACTTGCCGCCGCCGGCCCCGTGGGACTTGTCTGTCAGTCCGCAGCGCTCACGGCTGCCGTGCTTGATTATGCGGCCGAAGCCGGGTTCGGCTTTTCTTCCGTCATCAGTTCGGGGGCGGAGGCCGCAACGGGACTGGACGAAATCGTGGATTTTCTCGCGGCCGACGCCAAAACCGAAATCATTGCACTTCAAATTCTCACGGTGCGGCATCCGCGGCGCCTGATGTCGGCCCTCAAAGCCGCCGCCCGCGTCAAACCTGTCATTATTCTGCCGCCCGGGGTAAGCCCCACCGCAGGCCGCCTTTCTGCGGCACGGCTCGGCACGCCGTCCGCGGACCCCGCGGTTTTTGCCGCGGCCGTTGCGCGCACGGGAGCAGCGTGCGCCGAAAGCCTCGAAGACTTCTGCGCCGCGCTCGGGCTTCTCGCGTTCGGGATTCTTCCCAAGGGAAGCCGCACGGCCTGCGCGGGTAACGGCCTCGGGGTTGTAAACCTCACCGCCGACGCCGTCACACAGGCCGGGCTCATCCCCGCGCAGCTCTCCCGGAGCACTCATACGGCGCTTACGGCGCTCACGCAGTCGCCCGTTTTAATGAACGACCCCTCGGACCTCGGGCCCGAAGCCGCAGGAACCCTTGTGCGTGACGCCGCGCGGGTGATTTTGGCCGACCCGTCGGCCGATGCGCTTATCGTATCGCTTTCCCCCATGACCGCCGCCCGCGAGTCTGAGGCACCGGCCCTGTTGGCTGAGGTCACCCGGGAAGCGGGCAAACCCCTTTTGGTCTGCCGCACAGGCGGCACCGATGTCAATTTCCGCGATGCCTGCCGCGAAAGCGGCCTCATTGCCTTTACGAGCGCCCGGGCTGCGGCTTCAGCGCTTGCGCTTGCCCTTCAAAGCGTTACCCGCACGGGTGAATCCCGTACCGCGGAAGGCCCCGAAACAGAAACGCCCGCAGACACAGCCCAAGCCGCCGCTGCGCTTGAAAACGCGCGGCGCGCACACCGCCTCGTTTTAACCGAAAGCGAGTGCGCGGCGCTTCTTGCCGCTTTCGGCATCCGCGGCGCACAGGGCGCCTTTGCCGCAACCGCGCAGGAAGCTTCGGCCGCAGCGCACACGATCGGCTTTCCGGTGGCGGTCAAACTGAGCGCCGACGGCATTGCCCACAAAACGGACGCGGGCGGCGTCATTCTCAATTTAAGAAGCGAAGCCGGTGTCGCCGAAGCGTTTGAAACACTGAAACGGCACTGTGCGGAAAAAGCCCCCTACGCACGGTTGCGCGGCGTATGGGTGGAGCGGATGGTCGATACCGCCAACGCCCGTGAGGTCGCGGTGGACTACATCACCGATCCGGTTTTAGGGCCCGTGATTACGCTCGGGGCCGGGGGCTTGGCTGGAAGCCTCATCCGCGACAAGGTGATTCTCATACCACCCGTGACGCAGGCGCAGGCCCGCGAAAGCATCCGGCGCTCGCCGGTTGCCGCCCTCTTGCGGGGCTGCCGCGGCATGCCGCCCGCCGATGAAAAAAGCCTTGCGGCGACCCTCATGCGGCTCTCGCGACTTGCGGAAGCGCTTCCGGCGCTTGCCGAACTCAAGCTCTCCCCCGCGGCCGTGGACGACAAGGGCCTCACGGTGCTTGATGCCTCGGGGGCCCTATGCGGCCGGCCTGTTACGGCTGAACCTGACGCCCGGCACATGCTCTTTGCCCCGTATCCTGCGTACCTTGAAACGTCCGTGAGGCTTTCGGCCGGTGCACTCATCGTGCGCGGCGTCAAGCCCTCTGACCAACAGGCGCTTGCCGCTTTTACCGCACAGTTAAGTGCCCAAAACCGGGCGGCGCTTCTGGCGGGCGACACCACCACCGGCGATCTCGCCGACATCGACTGGGACCGCGAGTGCCTTTTGATCGCCGCTGACGACAGCCGTGTGGCCCCGGCACTGCACGCCGTGCTCAGAATCACGCAGACCCCGGGAAAAGATCCCGCAGTGGTCTGCATCACGGACCGCAGCTACCGGGAGGATTCGGGACTCACGCGGACACTGGCAGCCGCAGCCGCCCGCTGGGCGCAGACTGTCGGCGTTGCGGTTCCGAAAACGACAGCCGGCTCCATTCTCTGATTCTTTTTTAAGACCCAAACATCATGCCCATTCTCACGACCTTTCACGACAACGTCCTGCAGCTTGAAATTTCGCGCCCCGAAAAGCGCAACACACTTGATAAAACAATGCTTGAAAGTCTCACGGAGGCGTTTACCCGCGCTGATGCGGACGAGACGGTGCGCGCCGTGTTTCTGCACGCGCAGCCCGGCATTTTCTGCGCCGGGGGCGACTTAAAGGAGCAGCTTACGGACTTAAGCGCCGACAGCACCACGCCCACGGGACGCTTTATTGAGGCGCTCAAAAACTGCCGCAAACCGGTCGTGGCCTGCGTGGCGGGCCCTGCCGTGGGTCTGGGCGTGACGATGCTTTACTACTGTGACCTCGTCTACGCCTCGGCGTCAAGCCTTTTTTCCCTGCCCTTTACCGCGCTGGGCCTGACGCCCCGCTACGGCGCAAGCCTTCTCGCGCTTTTAAACGCCGGGTACCATAAGGCCGCGGAAAAGATTCTTTTGTCCGAACCGATCAGCGCCAACGAAGCGCTTGCAATGCGCCTGGTGAGCGCCGTCTACGCCGACGAAGACGTCTTTGTCCAGGCCGACGCCCGCGTGCGGCGCCTCGCGCTCATGTCGCCCGCGGCCGTGCAGGGTGCCAAAAAGCTTTTGCAAAGCGCCTGGAGCACGCGGCTTGCCGACATCACCCGCGAAGAAGCCGGCCTTTTCGCAGTCACAAGTAAAACGCCCGAAGCACAGGAAGCCTGCGCGGCGTTTCTCGAAGGCCGGATGCCGAACTTTAAAGCGCATTAAACGCGCGTTACGGGAGCGAAGAATTGAACATACTGCTCACGGGTGGAACGGGCTTTATCGGCTCACACACCGCCGTTGAACTCATCACGCGCGGCCACAAGGCGGTGCTCTACGACAACCTCTGCAATTCAGATGCCGCTGTCGTTGACGCCCTGGAAAAAATAACGGGCAAGCGGCCCCGTCTTGTCGTGGGCGACATCCGCGACACGGAAAAGCTGCAGGCGGTGCTCATTGCGGAAAAAATCGACGTCGTCATTCACTTTGCGGGCCTCAAAGCCGTGGGTGAGAGCTGCGTCAAGCCCCTGGAGTACTACGACAACAACGTCGGGGGCACGGTGTCGCTTTTAAAAGCGATGCATGCGGCAGGCGTCACCCGCATCATCTTTTCCTCGTCTTCCACCGTCTACGGCACGCCGCAGTACCTGCCCTTAACGGAAGAACATCCCGTCGGGGGCGTCACCAACCCCTACGGGCGCACCAAGCTTTTTATCGAAGATATTCTCAAAGACGTCTGCGCCGCACGGCCTGATTTCACGGCCGTGTGCCTGCGCTACTTCAACCCGATCGGCGCGCACGCTTCGGGCCTGATCGGTGAAAATCCGAACGGCATTCCCAATAACCTCTTGCCCTACGTGGCGCGTGTGGCCTCGGGGCGCTTGGCGCGCGTGGGCGTTTTCGGCAACGACTACCCCACCAAGGACGGCACGGGCGTCAGAGACTACATCCACGTGGTGGATCTCGCCCGCGGGCACGCTCTGGCCTGTGACAAAATCGAAAGCCTCAAAGGCTGGGAAGCCGTTAACCTCGGTACCGGCACCGGTTACAGCGTGCTTGAGATCATTCACGCCTTTGAAAAGGCCTGCGGTCATCCAATCCCCTATGAGATCAAACCGCGCCGCGCGGGCGACATAGCCGCCAACTGGGCCGATGCGGCCAAAGCCAAGGCGCTTTTAGGATGGCAGGCGCAACTCTCGCTTGACGACATGTGCCGCGACGCCTGGCACTACGAACAGATGCAGGCAGCTGCCGGAAAGTAAAGCCCGTCAGTTACGATACCGGCCGGATGGTTCTCCTCGGAATCACCGGCCGTTTTTTACGGGCAGAAAAAAGCCGGCACTGTTATGACGCAGTACCGGCTGCAGACCAAAAGTCAGAAAGACTTATTCAGCCTTCTTGGCTTCAGCAGCGGGAGCCGCTTCGGTCTTCACTTCTTCAGCAACTTCAGCGCGTTCCGTGAGTTCGACATAAGCCATCGGGGCATTGTCGCCGGCACGGAAGCCCATCTTCAGAATGCGGGTGTAGCCGCCGTTGCGCTTCGCGAAACGCGGGCCCAGAACTTCGAAGAGCTTGGTGACCATTTCGCGGTCACGCAGACGGTTGAAGGCGATGCGGCGGTTGGCAACAGACGGGGTCTTGGCGAGCGTGATCAGGGGCTCGACAACACGGCGCAGTTCCTTGGCCTTGGGAAGCGTGGTCTTGATGGCTTCGTGACGCAGCAGCGAGTTGCTCATGTTGCGGAGCATCGCGAGGCGATGAGCGCTAGTGCGGTTGAGCTTACGATAGCCGGAATGATGACGCATGATGTTTATCCTTAAAAAGTCTTCGGCCTCAGAGTTCAGAATTGAACCGGGCCCCCGGCTCTTCTATCTGCGGACATAAATTGCCCGCAGCGGGCGGGTTGGGTTAAAAATGAAAGTCCCGAAGTCTACACCGAAAGTGCGGACTTCGGGGACATTTCCGTTAAAAATTAGTGCTCGAGATTGACGGGCGGCCAGTTTTCCAGGCGCATGCCGAGCGTAAGACCGTGAGCGGCGAGCACTTCCTTGATTTCGTTCAGGGACTTGCGGCCGAGGTTCGGGGTCTTCAGCAGTTCGTTTTCCGTGCGCTGGATCAGATCGCCGATGTAGTAAATATTTTCGGCCTTGAGGCAGTTGGCGGAACGCACCGTGAGTTCCAGATCGTCCACAGGACGCATGAGGATCGGATCCAGAGGCGGCGTCTTGTCTTCTTCGATGCCCTTCACGGGTTCGGCATCCGTGCGGATGGAGCCGAAGACAGAAAGCTGATCCTGCAGGATGTAGACGGCTTCTTTGAGAGCGTCTTCCGGAGAGATCACGCCGTTTGTTTCAATCGTCATCTCGAGCTTATCGAGGTCGGTGCGCTGCGCAACGCGCGCTGCCGACACGGCGTACGCCACACGGCGCACGGGCGAGAAGCTCGCATCCATCACGATGCGGCCCAGGGTGTGCTTGCTGTAGTCGTCGCGGAAAGCACGCATGTCGCCGGGCTGATAGCCGCGGCCGGCTTCCACGTGAACCTGCATGTCGAGTTTGCCGCCGGAGAGGTTGGCGATGACGTGGTCGGGATTCAAAACCGTGACGTCGTGCGGAAGTTCAAAGTCAGCCGCGGTGACAACGCCGGTGCCGGACTTCTGCAGACGCAGATTCACATCCTGACGGCCGCCTTCGAGCTTGAAGATAACGCCTTTGAGGTTGAGAAGAATATCCACAACGTCTTCAATGACGCCGTCGATCTGGGAGTACTCGTGCACGACGCCGACGATGCTCGCCTCCGTGGGAGCGTAGCCCACCATGGAGGCAAGAAGGATGCGGCGCAGGGCGTTGCCGAGCGTGTGGCCGTAGCCGCGTTCAAACGGCTCAAGTGTGATGACGGCAAGGTTGGGGTTCTTCTCGTCGACAACGGCTTCAATCGTCGTCGGCTTCAGGAGCGTGGTGTTTGCCATGTGATGTTTTTCCTATTCAATACCCTCGGCTCGTTACACCGATAAGGCTGACTACAGCCGAAAACTGTACAGAAAAATCCGGGGAAATGAAATTGAGAACGTCCGGCACCCCGGAAAGGGCCGGACGTACTGTGTGTTTTTTCCGCAGGCCGGACACCTGCGCGGCTCTCAGAAACACTGCAGCGCGCACTACACGCTGACTGCCCGAGAGCCGGTACATCAACCAGATTAACGCGAGTAAAGTTCGACGACCAACGCTTCGTTGATGTCGTGAGCAATTTCGTCGCGTGCGGGCGTGGCCTTGAACGTGCCTTCCATCTTGGCGGCATCAACGCTCACCCAGGACGGGAAGCCGTTCTGACCGGCGAGTTCCAGGGCTTCGATGATGCGCGTCTGCTTCTTGGCGCCTTCGCGCACGGAGATGACGTCGCCCGGTTTGACGGCGTAAGAGGGAATATTCACCTTCTTGCCGTTCACGAGGATCGCGCAGTGGCTCACGAGCTGGCGTGCTTCAGCACGCGTGCTGCCGAAACCCATGCGGTAGACGACGTTGTCAAGGCGGCATTCCAGAAGCGTGAGCAGCACTTCACCGGTGTTGCCGGTGCGGCGGTTGGCTTCAGCGTAGTAACGGCGGAACTGACGTTCGAGAACGCCGTAGGTGCGCTTCACCTTCTGCTTTTCACGCAGCTGCGTGCCGTAGTCGGAGAGACGCTGACCGGAAATCTTGCCGTGCTGGCCGGGCTTGACTTCTGCATCCTTGACCTTGGAGTCAAAGGAACGGCGTGCGCTCTTCAGATTGAGGTCGGAACCCTCGCGGCGCGAGAGCTTCAACTTGGGACCGAGATATCGTGCCATTTTTTTATGTTACCTCTTCTATCCTGCGGCGTTGACCGCATTCAGTTCGCGTTCGACGAGGAAAGCGCGAACGCAGGATACGAAAATTTGTGAATTAACTGTCGGTTAGACGCGGCGACGCTTGCTGGGACGCACACCGTTGTGAGGAACGGGGGTGACGTCCTGGATGCTCGTGACGCGGATGCCGAGAGCGTTCAGAGCGCGCACGCTCGATTCACGGCCGGGGCCGGGACCTTCGATGCGCACTTCAATGTTCTTCAGACCGTATTCCTGGGCCTTCTTGCCGGCGTGTTCGGCGGCAACCTGAGCGGCAAAGGGCGTGGACTTACGGGAGCCCTTGAAGCCCTGAGCACCGGCCGAGGAAGCGGCAACGGCGTTGCCCTGACGGTCCGTGATCGTGATGATCGTGTTGTTGAAGGATGCATGCACGTGGGCGATGCCTTCGGTCACGACCTTCTTCACCTTCTTGCGGGCACGAACGGCCTGCTGAGTCTTGGGAGCCATAACTATCCTTCAGTGATTATTTCTTAAGCGTGACGCCAACCTTGCGCGGGCCCTTGCGGGTACGGGCATTGGTGCGGGTACGCTGACCGCGCACGGGCAGGCCGCGGCGGTGACGGAAGCCGCGGTAGGTACCCAGGTCGATCAGACGCTTGATGGAAAGCTGGATTTCACGGCGCAGGTCACCTTCAACGGTGAACTTGCCGACGGCGTCACGGATCTTTTCCAGTTCCGCGTCGCTCAGATCCTTCACTTTCTTGGAATATTCGATGCCGCAGGAATCCAAAATATCCTGAGCACGCGAACGGCCGATGCCGTAGATGGCAGTCAGACCGATAACGGCGTGCTGATTCGGCGGAATGTTAATACCGGCGATACGAGCCATTTTTTTACCTCAATTAGCCTTGACGCTGCTTGTGACGCGGGTCTTCGCAGATCACACGCACAACACCTTTGCGCTTGATGATCTTGCACTTGCGGCACATTCTTTTGACCGAAGCGTTAACCTTCATTTTCATCTCCGACTCCCTCGTGCCGTTCTGGTTGGGCGGCCCTCGGGAGCATTAGTCAGTGTCCGACTGGCGGAAAGGGCGAGATTTTACCTTATTTTCCTGAAAAAACAAGTCCCGCAGAGGTTTACCGGATGCCGCTGCGCGTAGTGCCCGCAACGCCTTCCACAACCTGTGGGACCTGAAACAATCCTCAGCGCAAAATTTTGCGTGCGGATGCCTCGTTTTTTCTGCCGGTCTTTCGGGGCCGCCGCCTCTTCCGCTTTCAGTGTTTTTCCTGAAGCGGTCTCCGGCATGCGGCCCGGGACCCTGTGTTTAATTACGGCGGACCGTTAACCTGAGTTAGGCGCGGCCACCAAAGCCCTTGAAGTTGGTCTTCTTGAGCAAATTCTCATACTGGTGCGACATCATGTAGGCCTGAACCTGACTCATGAAGTCCATCGTCACAACGACCACAATCAGCAGCGAGGTGCCGCCGAAGTAGAAAGGCACGTTGAAACGCAGATTCAGGAATTCAGGCACAAGGCACACAAATGTCAGATACGCGGCACCGCCCAACGTCAGACGCACGAGCACCTTATCGATGTAACGCGCCGTCTGCTCACCCGGACGGATACCGGGCACAAATGCACCGCTTTTCTTCAGATTCTCAGCCGTTTCCTTCGGATTGAAAACAAGAGCCGTGTAGAAAAAGGCAAAGAAAATGATGAGCGCAGCATAAAGAAGCGTGTAAAGCGGCTGCCCGGGGCTTAATGCTGCTGCAAGGTCACGGATCCAGCGCGTGGAATCACCGCTCGTGAACCAGCCCGCCAGCGTTGCCGGGAACAAAATCAGCGAAGACGCAAAGATCGGGGGAATCACACCCGACATATTGATCTTCAGCGGCAGATAGGAAGCCTGTCCGCCGTAAATCTTGTTACCGATCTGACGCCGTGCATAGTTCACGGTGATGCGGCGCTGACCGCGTTCGATGAACACCACGAAAGCCGTGACGAGCACAACAACGGCGATCACGAAAATCGCGGCAAGGGGCGAAATGGCACCAGTGCTCACAAGCTGGAACAGTCCGCTTGCCGCACTCGGCAGCCCGGCCACAATACCGGCGAAGATAATGATGGAAATACCGTTGCCGAGACCGCGCTCGGTGATCTGCTCACCGAGCCACATCAGAAACATCGTTCCGGTCACCAGGCTCACGGCACAGGTGAAGCGGAACATGAAGCCCGGCGCGAGAACAAGCCCGGCCTGGCTTTCCAGAGCAACTGCAATACCGACCGCCTGGAAGAACCCGAGCAGCAGCGTGCCGTAGCGCGTGTACTGGGTAATCTTGCGGCGGCCGGATTCGCCTTCTTTACGCAACGCTTCAAGACTCGGCAGCACGTACGACAGCATCTGCATGATAATCGCTGCAGAGATGTAGGGCATGATGCCGAGAGCGAACACCG
The DNA here is from genome assembly GCF_900128485.1 of Duodenibacillus massiliensis. Lineage (GTDB taxonomy): Bacteria > Pseudomonadota > Gammaproteobacteria > Burkholderiales > Burkholderiaceae_F > Duodenibacillus > Duodenibacillus massiliensis. The sequence continues at coordinate 76,559 of NZ_LT635855.1, read as the reverse complement.
AGAAGCGCGAGAGTGCGCCCCCGGAGAACATGTTGAACAGCCCGAGAATGCCGCCCTTCTGCTCATCAAAGAGCTGACGCAGCATGTCGGGATCAATACCCGGAACCGGCACGTGAGCACCGATTCGGTACACAATCAGAGCCAGCAGCAGAAAGATCAGGCGGTTTTTGAGGTCGCCGTACTTTGCCAGCCCTGTCGGTTTGTTGCTGGGGCTATTCGCCACGTCGATGTCCTAAAGCGTTATTAAAGTCGGAAAAAGTCGGTTCAGGGGAAGCTGAAGTTATTCAGCGACCGAACCACCCGCCGCTTCGATAGCTGCCTTAGCACCCTTGGTGACCTTAAGACCGCGGACAGTCACCTTGCGGGTGAGCTTGCCGGCGGCGATCACGCGGGCGTCCTGAGTCAGACCATCGGCGAGACCGGCCTGGCGCAGAGCGGCCAGATCGATTTCATCAACGGGAAGCTTTTCGAGATCCGACAGACGGATCACTTCAACGAACTTGTGGGTAAGCGAAGTGAAGCCGCGCTTCGGAAGACGACGATGCAGAGGCATCTGGCCGCCCTCGAACCCGACCTTGTGGAAACCACCGGCACGGGACTTCTGACCCTTGTGGCCGCGGCCGGCGGTCTTGCCCCAGCCCGAACCCACGCCGCGACCGACACGGTGCGCGGCGCTCTTGCTGCCCTCAGCGGGCTTCAGAGTATTCAAACGCATGTCTGTAATTCCTTCGATCATTCGGCACGCACTAAGAAGGCGACCTTGGTGATCATACCGCGCACGGCGGGCGTGTCTTCGAGTTCACGCGTCTGGTGAAGCTTCTTCAGACCAAGTCCGAGCAGCGTAGCGCGCTGCTTTTCATTGGTGCCGATCGGGCTTTTCACGAGCGTGACTTTGACTGTCTTTTTGTCTGCCATTTTGCTCAGTCCTCAGCACATTAGGCCGTCAGCTCTTCAACGGTCTTACCGCGTTTGGCGGCGATATCAGCCGGAGAACGCAGGTTTTCAAGAGCGTTGATTGTCGCGCGGACGATGTTGTAGGGATTCGTGGAACCGTAAGCCTTAGCAAGCACGTTACGGATGCCGACGGCGTCCATCATGGCGCGCATCGGGCCGCCGGCGATGACACCGGTACCTTCAACGGCGGGCATGAGGATCACGCGGCTGGCGCCGTGACGGCCTTCAACAGCGTGATAGATCGTGCCGTTCTTCAACGGAACCTTGATCATGGACTTGCGGGCGCGTTCCATGGCCTTGGAAACGGAAGCCGGAACTTCACGGCTCTTGCCCGTACCCATGCCGATGGAACCGTCGCCGTCGCCGGCCACGGTCAGAGCAGCAAACGCCATAATGCGGCCGCCCTTGACAACCTTGGTGACGCGGTTAACCGCAATCATCTTCTCGCGAATGCCGTCATCAATTTCTTCGGCGGCGTTCTTCTTATCAACCTTAGCCATAAGCCTCGATTCCTATTAGAACTTGAGGCCGGCTTCGCGCGCGGCCTCGGCCAGCGCGGCAACGCGGCCGTGGTAACGATAACCGGAACGGTCAAAAGCGCAGGATTCGATACCGGCGGCCTTTGCCTTCTCTGCCAGACGGGCGCCGACAATCTTCGCAGCAGCGATGTTGCCGCCCGTCTTGCCATCAGCAGCGAGCTTGGCGCGGACTTCGGCTTCGAGCGTGGAAGCAGAAACGAGCACGCGGTCGCCCTCGGGAGCGATGATGGTGGCGTAAATGTGCAGGTTGGTGCGGTGCACCGTCAAACGATTGACCTTCTGCAGCTTGATGCGGGCGCGCGTGGCACCGGCGCGGCGCAGACGGTTTTCCTTCTTGTTGATCATAGTCTCACGTCCCCGCTTTACTTCTTCTTGGTTTCCTTGATGACGACATGTTCGTCGGCATAACGGATGCCCTTGCCCTTATAGGGTTCCGGGGCACGATAGCTGCGGACGACGGCAGCGGTCTGACCGACCTTCTGCTTGTCGGCGCCCGAGATGATGATCTCGGTCTGGCTCGGCGTTGCAACCTTGACGCCGGCGGGCATCTGGTGCACAACGGGGTGCGAGAAGCCAATCTGAAGATTGAGCTTGTCACCCTGAGCCTGGGCACGATAGCCCACGCCCACGAGCGTGAGCTTCTTTTCAAAGCCCACGGTAACGCCCTTGTTCATGTCGTTGACGAGGGCACGCATCGTGCCCATGTTGGCGTTGGATTCACGGGTTTCATTCAACTGCGTGAAGTGCACAACACCGTCCTTGATGTCGACGCCAACCATGGGAAGAACGTGCATCGTCACTTCGCCCTTGGGGCCCTTGACGATGATGTTGCCGTCGACGATCTTGCAGTCGACGCCCTTACCCAGGTGAACGGGAAGCTTACCAATACGACTCATATTGTTCTCCCCTCGATTAAGCGACGTAGCACAGAACTTCGCCGCCGATGCCTTCGGAGCGGGCCTTGCGGTCGGTCATCACACCCTTGGGGGTGGAAACGATCGCGATGCCCAGGCCGTTCATCACCTGCGGGATGGAACCGTGGTTCTTGTAGATACGAAGTCCGGGACGAGACACACGTTCAATGCGTTCGATCACGGGACGGCCGTCATAGTACTTCAAGCCGATATGCAGTTCAGACTTGCCTTCGTTGCTCACAACGGAGAAACCGTCGATGTAGCCTTCGTCCTTAAGCACCGTGGCAATGGCCACCTTGAGCTTGGAGCTCGGCATCACAACTTCAGTCTTGTCGACGATCTGCCCGTTGCGGATACGGGTCAGCATATCGGCGATCGGATCACTCATACTCATTTAGTAATCTCCTCGCTTTACCAGCTGGCCTTAACAAGGCCGGGAATGTCACCGCGCATGGCCGCATCACGGATCATGCCGCGGGCCAGACCGAATTTACGGAACGTACCGCGCGGACGGCCGGTGAGGCCGCAGCGGTTGCGCAGGCGCACGGGGCTCGCATCACGCGGAAGCGTCTGGAGCTTGGCGCGCGCAGCCAGACGTTCTTCCATCGGGCGGGCAGCGTCGTTAATAATCGCCTTCAGTTCGGCGCGCTTAGCCGCAAACTTAGCCACAGTGGCTTCACGCTTGAGTTCGCGGTTGATCAAAGATAACTTTGCCATTTTCCTAGCACCTTCTGGGCTTAATTGCGGAACGGGAAGTGGAAGCCCGCGAGAAGCGCCTTGGCTTCTTCATCGGTCTTGGCCGTCGTCGTAATGGAAATGTTCATACCACGGATTGCATCAATCTTGTCGTATTCGATTTCCGGGAAAATGATCTGTTCTTTGAGGCCGATGTTGTAGTTGCCGCGGCCGTCAAAGGCACGGCCCGACACACCGCGGAAGTCGCGGACGCGCGGGAAGGCAATGGTCACCAGGCGGTCAAGGAAGTCATACATACGTTCGCCGCGCAGGGTCACCTTGCAGCCGATGGGCATGTCTTCGCGGATCTTGAAGTTCGCGATGGCCTTACGGGTACGGGTGACGGCAGGCTTCTGGCCGGCGATCTTGGTCATATCGGCAACAGCGTTGTCGACCATCTTCTTATCGTTCACGGCTTCACCGACACCCATGTTGAGGGTGATCTTGGTGATGCGGGGAACCTGCATGATCGTCTTGTAGCCGAACTTCTTGGTGAGTTCGGGAACAACAACGTCGTTGTAGAGAGTGTGAAAACGACTCATCGTCCGGACTCCTTACGCCTTGGCGCCGACCTGGGCGCCGTTGCTTTTGAACACGCGGACCTTCTTGCCGTCGACAACCTTAAAGCCGACGCGGTCGCCCTTACCGGTTGCGGGATTGACGAGCATCACATTGGAGTGGTCAATCGGCAAAACCTTATCAACGATGCCGCCTTCAACGCCGGTCATCGGATTGGGACGAACGTGCTTCTTGGCAACGTTGACGCCTTCAACGGTCACATGGTTTTCATCGACGCGGGAAAGGACGACGCCCTTCTTACCCTTGTCCTTGCCGGCGATGACGATGACTTCGTCACCTTTACGGATGCGTTGCATCTTGTCGGCCTCCTTAAATCACTTCGGGAGCGAGAGACACGATCTTCATGAACTTCTCGGTACGCAGTTCGCGCGTGACCGGTCCGAAGATACGGGTGCCCACAGGCTCGAGCTTCGAGTTGAGCAAAACAACGGCGTTGCCGTCAAAACGGACGAGAGAGCCGTCGGCACGACGCACGCCTTTAGCGGTGCGGACCACAACAGCGTTGTAGACCTCACCCTTCTTGACGCGACCGCGCGGGGCAGCTTCTTTTACCGTCACCTTGATGACGTCACCGATGTTTGCATAGCGGCGCTTGGAGCCGCCCAACACCTTAAAACACATTACTGAACGCGCACCGGTGTTATCGGCGACGTCCAGTCTGCTTTGCATCTGAATCATGGCTACGTAATTTCCAACTTATTCCGTGAAGTCACGGATAGTATTGGTCCCGTACGGGAGAAAGACCACACCGTACCCCTGCTTCCGAGAAACACCGCCGTCACTGCAGTCTGGCGGGCAGAAACACTGGTCCGGATGATCCGGAAAATGCGACGAAAAGGCCGACCTTGCGGTCGGCTTTTTCGCAGGCCCGCAAGTATAGCCGAAAATCCGGCTTACTTGCAAGCAGTTTTTGAAAACGCAGTCGGCTTAGATGACGACGGCCTTTTCGATCACGCGGGTGACCTTCCAGGACTTGGTCTTGGAGATCGGACGGGACTCAGCGATTTCCACCTTGTCACCGATACCGCAGGTGTTGCTTTCGTCGTGCGCATGGTACTTCTTGTTCTGCACGATGTACTTGCCGTAGAGAGGATGCTTGACGCGGCGTTCCACGAGGACCGTCACAGTCTTATCCATCTTGTCGCTCGTGACCGTACCGACGAGAGTACGGGTGAGCGCCTTGGTTTCAACGTTATTTTCCGTCATTTCGCGGCCGCCTTCTGAGCGAGAACCGTGCGAACGCGCGCAATGTCACGGCGCGTCGTGCGCAGCTGGTTCGTGTTCTGGAGCTGCTGAGTGGCCTTCTGAACACGCAGCTTGAAGTGTGCGTGCAGCAGGTCATTCAGTTCCTTGTTAAGCGCAGCCTCATCCATGGCGCGCAGTTCTTTTGCCTTCATGTCCGTCTCCTTACATGCCGATCTGGCGGACAACGAACTTCGTCTTCAGAGGAAGCTTTGCGGCAGCAAGGGCAAAGGCCTCGCGGGCAAGGTTCTCGTCAACGCCGTCCATTTCATAGAGCACGCGGCCCGGCTGGACCAGCGCAACCCAGTATTCAGGGTTACCCTTACCGTTACCCATACGGACTTCGGCGGGTTTGCTCGAAATGGGCTTGTCCGGAAACACACGGATCCACACACGGCCGCCGCGCTTGATGTGGCGCGTCAGAGCACGACGTGCAGCTTCGATCTGACGGGCCGTCAGGCGACCGCGTTCGATAACCTTGAGACCAAAGTCACCGAACGAAACGTTCGCGCCGCGCTGAGCCAGACCGTAGTTGCGACCCTTCTGGTCCTTACGGTACTTGGTACGATTCGGTTGCAGCATCGATTATTCTCCGTCTTTGTTAGCTTCGGCAACTGCAGGAGCAGCGGCCTTGCGGCTGCGGCGGGCGGCGGGTTTGCCCTCGCCTTCAGCGCCTTCGGCCTTACGGGGACGGCGGCTCGGACGACGACGGCGGTCTTCACGGTCGGCAGGAGCCGGAGCCGCTTCAACAGCCTCATCACGGCCGAGGTTGTCACCCTTGTAGACCCACACCTTCACGCCGATCACGCCGTACGTGGTATTGGCTTCGGAAAAACCGTAGTCAATGTTGGCACGCAGCGTCTGGAGCGGAACGCGCCCTTCGCGGTACCATTCGGTACGGGCGATTTCGGCGCCGTTTAAGCGGCCGGCGCTCATGATCTTGATGCCCTTGGCACCGAGACGCATGGCGTTCTGCATCGAGCGCTTCATGGCGCGGCGGAACATCACGCGCTTTTCAAGCTGCTGGGTGATGCCGTCGGCGATCAACTGTGCATCGAGCTCAGGACGGCGGACTTCTTCGATGTTGATGTGCACGGGCACACCGACCATCTTCTGAACTTCAGCCTTGAGCTGTTCGATGTCAGCACCCTGCTTGCCGATCACAACACCGGGACGAGCAGAGAAAATCGTGATGCGGGCGTTGTTGGCGGGACGCTCGATCAGGATACGGGAAACGCTCGCAGCCTTGAGCTTCTTCTCAAGGAAGGCGCGGACACGGAGGTCTTCGCCGAGCGTACGGGAAAATTCACGGCCGACCGCGTACCAGCGCGACGTCCAGTTGCGCGTAACGGGAAGGCGGAAGCCGGTAGGATTAATTTTCTGACCCATGGTTCACCTTTACCTTAGTCGCCGACCGTCACAAAGATGTGGCTGGTCTGCTTCGAGATACGCGTACCGCGGCCCTTGGCGCGGGCACCGAAACGGCGCAGCGTCGTGGCCTTTTCCACGTAGATCTTCTTCACGCGCAGATCGTCAATGTCGGCACCGTCGTTGTGCTCGGCGTTGGCGATGGCAGATTCGAGCGCCTTCTTGATGATGACGGCAGCGCGCTTCTGCGTGAACGTGAGGATGTTGAGGGCCTTGTCCACGGGCTTACCGCGAACGAGGTCTGCAACCAAACGGCCCTTCTGAGCCGAGAGGCGAACACCACGGACAATTGCAGTAGTTTCCATTTACATTACCCCTTGACCTTCTTGTCGGCGCTCACAGCGTGACCGTGGAAGGTACGCGTCAGAGCAAATTCGCCGAGCTTGTGGCCGACCATGTTTTCATTGACGTACACAGGTACGTGCTGGCGGCCGTTGTGAACAGCGATCGTCAGACCGATGAATTCGGGGACAATCGTGCTGCGGCGCGACCAGGTCTTGATCGGACGCTTGTCACGACTGGCCTGGGCGGCTTCGACCTTCTTCATGAGAGAACCGTCGACAAACGGTCCTTTCTTTAACGAACGAGACATTACGAGGCCCCCTTACTTGTCATAACGGCGCTGGACGATCATGGAGTCCGTGCGCTTGGAGTTGCGAGTACGGTAACCCTTGGTGAGCTGACCCCAAGGCGTAACAGGCGGACGACCCGTACCGGTACGGCCTTCACCACCGCCGTGCGGATGGTCAACCGGGTTCATCACCTTACCGCGGACGGTCGGACGGATGCCGCGCCAACGGGTGGCACCGGCCTTGCCGAGTTCACGCAGGCTGTTTTCTTCGTTACCGACGGTACCGATCGTGGCACGGCATTCGATAAGAATGCGGCGCACTTCACCGGAACGCAGGCGGACCTGAGCGTAGTCACCTTCGCGGGCGATCAGCTGAGCGAACGCACCGGCGGAACGGACGAGCTGAGCGCCCTTGCCCGGCAGCATTTCGATGCAGTGAATCGTTGTGCCCACAGGGATGTTGCGGAGCGGAAGGGTGTTGCCGACCTTAATCGCAGCTTCCTGACCCGACATGATCGTGTCATTGACCTTCAGGCCCTTGGGAGCAATGATGTAACGGCGTTCGCCGTCGGCATAGCACACCAGAGCAATGTGAGAAGAACGGTTCGGATCGTATTCGATGCGTTCAACGCGGGCGGAGATGCCGTCCTTGTTGCGCAGGAAGTCGATCAGACGGTAGGCACGCTTGGAGCCGCCGCCCTTGTGACGGCACGTAATGTGACCGTTGTTGTTGCGGCCGGAACCGCGGTTCTTCTTCTCGGTAAGCGCGGCAAAAGGCTTGCCGGTATGCAGACCGGGCGTAACGACCTTCACCATGTGGCGGCGGCCGGCCGACGTCGGTTTGGTTTTGACGAGAGCCATTTACTTCACCTCTTGCGCGAAGTTGATTTCCTGACCCTGAGCGAGGGTGACGTAGGCCTTGCGGACATCGCTGCGCACACCGCCGTTACGGCCGGCGCGCTTGACCTTACCCTTCACATTCAGAATCTGAACACCGTCGACCTTGACCTTAAAGAGCAGTTCGACAGCGGCCTTGACTTCCGCCTTCGTGGCACAGGGCACGACGCGGAACGTGTACTGACGGTTCTTTTCGGCGAGCATCGTGCTCTTTTCGGAGATCACGGGGCCGGCAAGCACCTTCAACAGACGATCTTGTTTCATCCCAGCATCTCCTCGATCTTGGCGACCGCATCCTTCGTCACCACGATCTTCTTGTAGTAGATCAGGCTGAGCGGATCGGCGTAGCGCGGCTCCACAACCAGAACGTTCTTGAGGTTGCGGGAAGCCAGGTACAGGTTGTCAGAGACTTCAGCGGTGATCACCATTACGTGTTCAACGGCACCGAGAGCCTTCAGCTTAGCGGCGAAATCCTTCGTCTTCGGGGTTTCGGCGCTGATCGAATCGATCACAACAAGGCGACCGTCGGCAGCGAGCTTGGAAAAGATCGTCTGCATGGCGGCACGATAGGCCTTCTTGTTGATCTTCTGGGTGAAGTTTTCATCCGGCGTATTCGGGAAGGTACGGCCACCGCCTCTCCACAGGGGAGACGAGCTCATACCGGAGCGGGCACGGCCCGTTCCCTTCTGACGCCAGGGCTTCTTCGTCGTGTGGTGCACGTCGCGGCGGTTAAGCTGCGCACGGGTACCCTGACGAGCGTTGGCCTGGTAGGCAACCACGAGCTGGTGCACCAGGGCTTCGTTGTATTCACGACCGAACACGGTATCGGAAGCGGCAAGCTTTGCCGATTCCTGGCCCTGTTCATTGAGTACATTGAGTTCCATTGATCGCTCCTAATTAGGCCTTGACCGCCGCACGCACGACGACTTCACCGCCCTTGGAACCGGGAACGGCACCGCGGACGAGCAGCAGACCGCGTTCAGCATCGACGCGGGCCACAACCAGGTTCTGCGTCGTACGCTGGGCGTTGCCGAGCTGACCGGCCATACGCTTACCCGGGAAAACACGGCCCGGATCCTGACGGTTACCGATAGAGCCCGGTGCACGGGTCGTCACGGAGTTACCGTGGCTGGCGCGGTTGGACGAGAAGTGGTGGCGCTTGATAACGCCGGCAAAACCCTTACCGATGGTGGTGCCGGTCACGTCGACCTTCTGGCCTTCCGTGAAGATGTCGGCGCCGAGAACAGTGCCGGGCTTGTATTCGGCAACTTTGTCAGCATCGATATGGAACTCTTTCAACACGGCAGCGGCTTCAACGCCAGCCTTGGCGAATTCACCGGCAGCAGCCTTGTTGACGCGCGAGGGCTTTTTCGTGCCGAACGCGACTTGGATTGCATTGTAGCCGTCGGTTTCCACCGTCTTCACACGCGTGACACGGTTACCGGACACATCGAGCACCGTCACGGGGACGGACTTGCCGTCATCCTGGAAGATGCGCGTCATGCCGATCTTGCGGCCGACTAAGCCGAGCTTATCACTCATTTATTTCTCCACCCCGGCTACGATTGGCCGGGACCGTACTTTAAAAAAATCGTTTCACGACGGGAGGTTCGTCTGCAAGTATTCGAACACCGATCGATTGCTTCGGAAGCCAGAAACGACATGAAAAAACGCCGGTCTCCCCTGCTCCTCACCTTCTGCCGAAGAGCCCTGAAGAAACCCTGCGTTTAAAACCTTTTCAGATTACTGCACCTTGATCTTGACGTCGACGCCGGCCGGCAGATCGAGCTTCATGAGCGCGTCCACGGTTTTGTCCGTCGGGTCAATGATGTCCATCAGACGCTGATGGGTGCGGATTTCGAGCTGATCACGGCTCGTCTTGTTGACGTGCGGGGAACGCAGAATGTCGAAACGCTGGATGCGCGTGGGGAGCGGAACCGGTCCGCGGACCACGGCGCCGGTGCGCTTGGCGGTGTCAACGATTTCGAGAGCGGACTGATCGATCAGCTTGTAGTCAAACGCCTTGAGGCGGATGCGGATGCGCTGAGACTGCATTGGATGTATTCCTGAAAAAGAACAGATAAAAGAACTAAGGGGGCGCAGTATATCTGCACCCCCTAAAACTGTCAAGTTTTCAAACGAGTATCAAAAATTACTCGATGATCTTGGCAACGACGCCGGCGCCCACGGTGTGACCGCCTTCACGGATAGCGAAGCGAAGGCCGGCTTCCATGGCGATCGGGCAAATGAGCTGAACGGTCATCGTGATGTTGTCGCCGGGCATCACCATTTCGGTGCCTTCCGGCAGTTCGATCGTACCGGTCACGTCCGTCGTACGGAAGTAGAACTGCGGACGATAGCCCTTGAAGAACGGGGTGTGGCGGCCGCCTTCTTCCTTGGTCAGCACGTACACTTCAGCCGTGAACTTCGTGTGCGGGGTGATGGTGCCGGGCTTCGCGAGAACCTGACCGCGTTCCACGTCTTCACGCTTCGTGCCGCGCAGCAGAATACCGACGTTGTCACCGGCTTCGCCTTCGTCAAGCAGCTTACGGAACATTTCCACGCCCGTGCAGGTCGTTTTCTGCGTGGGCTTGATGCCGACGATTTCGATTTCGTCGCCGACGCGGATCACACCGCGTTCGACACGGCCCGTCACAACGGTGCCGCGGCCGGAAATCGAGAACACGTCTTCGATCGGCATCAGGAACGGCTGATCCAGAGCGCGCTGCGGCGTCGGGATGTAGTCGTCGAGCGTTTCGGCGAGCTTCATGATGGACTGTTCACCGAGTTCACCCGTGTCGCCTTCCAGAGCGAGCTTGGCGGAACCCTTGATGATCGGGATCGTGTCGCCCGGGAAGTCGTAGCTCGACAGAAGTTCGCGGACTTCCATTTCAACGAGCTCGAGCAGTTCCGGATCGTCAACCATGTCGCACTTGTTCAGGTAGACGATGATGTAGGGAACACCCACCTGGCGGGCCAGAAGGATGTGTTCACGCGTCTGGGGCATGGGGCCGTCAGCAGCGGACACAACGAGGATGGCGCCGTCCATCTGGGCAGCACCGGTAATCATGTTCTTCACATAGTCAGCGTGCCCCGGGCAGTCGACGTGAGCGTAGTGGCGCTTGGCGGTTTCGTATTCAACGTGAGCGGTGTTGATCGTGATGCCGCGGGCCTTTTCTTCAGGAGCCGCGTCGATCTGGTCGTAAGCCTTGGCTTCGCCGCCGAACTTCTTGGAGAGAACCGTGCAGATAGCAGCAGTGAGCGTCGTCTTACCGTGGTCAACGTGACCGATGGTGCCGACGTTAACGTGCGGCTTGGTTCGTTCAAATTTTTCCTTGGCCATTTTTTATGGTCCTTTTTAAATTGACTGTCTGTTTTGCCGGAGCCGGAAAGGGATTTTCCGGCCCCTTACTGCAAAACGGGTTGATTACTTGGTCTTTTCAGCGATGATGGCTTCAGCCACGTTGCGCGGAGCTTCCGCGTAGTGGTCGAATTCCATCACGTAGGTTGCACGCCCCTGCGTCAGAGAACGCAGCGACGTGGAGTAGCCGAACATTTCGGAAAGCGGCACTTCGCAACGGATCGCCTTGCCGCCGCCCATGAGGTCATCCATACCCTGGATGACGCCACGGCGGCTAGAAAGATCGCCCATCACGTCGCCCATCTTTTCTTCCGGCGTTTCGACTTCGACCTTCATGATCGGTTCAAGCAGAACGGGGTTGGCTTTACGCATACCGTCCTTGAAGGCCATGGAGGCGGCCATCTTAAACGCGTTTTCGTTCGAGTCGACTTCGTGGTAAGAACCGAAGTGCAGCGTGACCTTCACGTCCACAACCGGGTAACCGGCGAGCACACCGGCCTTGAGGGTGTCTTCAACGCCCTTTTCAACCGCCGGGATGTATTCACGCGGAACCACACCGCCCTTAATGGCATCGACGAACTCAAAGCCCTTGCCGGCAGGGAGCGGTTCGAGCTTAAGCACGACGTGACCGTACTGGCCGCGGCCGCCGGACTGCTTGGCAAACTTGCATTCGGCGTTTTCGACCGTGGAGCGGATCGTTTCGCGGTAGGCAACCTGGGGCTTACCGACCGTGGCTTCCACACCGAATTCACGACGCATACGGTCGACAATGATTTCCAGGTGCAGTTCGCCCATACCGGAAATAATCGTCTGGCCGCTTTCTTCGTCGGTACGCACGCGGAAGGACGGGTCTTCGCGGGCGAGACGACCGAGGGCGAGCGCCATCTTTTCCTGGTCGGCCTTGGTCTTGGGTTCCACAGCCTGAGAAATCACAGGTTCCGGGAATTCCATGCGTTCGAGGATGATGGGCTTGGCCATGTCGCAGAGCGTATCGCCGGTCGTAACATCCTTCAGGCCCACAGCAGCGGCGATGTCGCCGGCTTCGCTTTCCGTGATTTCCTTACGTTCGTTGGCGTGCATCTGCAGCAGACGGCCGATACGTTCCTTCTTGTCCTTGACGGAGTTGAGAACGGTTTCGCCGGACTTCAGGATGCCGGAATAAACGCGCAGGAAGGTGAGCTGGCCGACATAGGGGTCGGTCATGATCTTGAAGGCCAGTGCCGAGAACGGCGCATCATCGCTTGCTTCACGTTCGACTTCCTGGTCGTTGAGGTCAAAGCCCTTAACCGGGGGAATGTCAACCGGAGACGGCAGGAATTCAATCACGCCGTCGAGCATACGCTGCACGCCCTTATTCTTGAAGGAGGAGCCGCAGAACATCGGCTGGATTTCGCCGGCGATGCAGCGCTGGCGGATACCCTTCACGATTTCTTCGTGGCTTAATTCACCTTCTTCAAGGTACTTGTTCATGAGGTCTTCGCTTGCTTCAGCAGCGCTTTCGACCATCTTGTCGTGCCAGACCTTGGCTTCTTCAGCGAGTTCAGCCGGGATGTCGATGTATTCGAACTTCGTGCCCTGGCTGGCTTCGTCCCAGATGATGCCCTTCATGCGGATGAGGTCAACCACACCCTTGAAGTTGTCTTCGGCACCGATCGGAATCACGATCGGCACGGGGTGCGCCTTCAGACGCTTTTCCATCTGATCGACGACCTTGAAGAAGTTGGCGCCCGTGCGGTCCATCTTGTTGACGAACGCAATACGGGGAACGCCGTACTTGTTGGCCTGACGCCAAACGGTTTCAGACTGGGGCTGAACGCCGCCCACAGCGCAGTAAACCATCACCGCGCCGTCCAACACACGCATGGAACGTTCGACTTCAACCGTGAAGTCGACGTGCCCCGGGGTGTCGATGATGTTGAAACGGTACGGTTGGTACTGCATGTCCATGCCGCGCCAGAAGCAGGTCGTAGCGGCGGACGTAATCGTGATACCACGTTCCTGTTCCTGTTCCATCCAGTCCATCGTGGCAGCGCCGTCGTGGACTTCACCGAGCTTATGGTTGACGCCCGTGAAGAACAGAATACGTTCGGTCGTCGTGGTCTTGCCCGCGTCAATGTGGGCAGAAATACCGATATTGCGGTAGCGCGAAATCGGAGTAGTACGAGCCATGACTTATTTACTCTTATCAGGGTAATGACACGGGAGAGACGCCCGAAGGGCTTCTCCCGCATCGGATTGTCAGAATTAGAAGCGGAAATGCGAGAAGGCCTTGTTGGCTTCAGCCATACGATGCACTTCGTCACGCTTCTTCATAGCACCGCCGCGGCCTTCCGCAGCTTCCAACAGCTCACCAGCCAAGCGTTGGGGCATAGACTTTTCGGAACGGGCTTTCGCGCTTTCACGCAGCCAGCGCATTGCCAGAGCCAGACGGCGGACAGGACGGACCTCAACCGGCACCTGGTAGTTCGCACCGCCGATACGGCGGCTCTTCACTTCCACGAGCGGACGGACGTTGTTGAGGGCGGTCGTGAACACTTCAAGAGCGTTCTTGCCGGACTTTTCTTCAATGTGCTGCAGAGCACCGTAGACGATGCGTTCAGCGACGGCCTTCTTGCCGTCGAGCATGACGACGTTGATGAATTTGGAGATTTCAACGCTGCCGAACTTCGGATCAGGGAGAATCTCACGCTTGGGTACTTCGCGACGACGGGGCATTTTTTCCTCTTTCGTTGTCTTCAGTCTTTAAGGCCTGCCGGAAACTTCGTTTGCTTTGTCCGGGGCCTTGTATTACTTAATGCAGTACACACTCGGAAAAGCTTCCGGGCGACTGCGACTTACTCGGTCCAGTTTTAAGCGCGGACCGTCCATTTACGGCTGACAAGTGTCGCCGCGAATTACGCTGCCTTCGGGCGCTTGGCGCCGTACTTGGAACGAGCCTGCTTACGATCCTTGACACCCTGGGTATCGAGAGAACCGCGCACGATGTGATAACGCACACCGGGAAGATCCTTCACACGGCCGCCGCGGATGAGAACCACGGAGTGTTCCTGCAGGTTGTGGCCTTCGCCGCCGATGTAGGAAATCACTTCAAAGCCGTTGGTGAGGCGGACCTTGGCGACCTTACGCAGAGCCGAGTTCGGCTTCTTCGGGGTCGTCGTGTAGACCTTGGTGCAAACACCGCGCTTCTGCGGGCTGTTTTTCAGAGCAGGGCTCTTGCTTTTGTCATGCGTAAGCTCACGGGGCTTGCGCACAAGCTGATTAATAGTGGGCATAGTGTCCGTATTTTCTGTGTAAAACCATCCCCTCGCCCCTTTGCGGCACACGTCCGAAAGGTTCTCGGGGAGACATGTTGCTGGTGAATTCTTTTCCTTTCCTGCAAAGCTGCCTTCGGACGCACAAAACGGCCTCCGACAATCTGCAGGCTTCGGAAAAGAACGGGAGTATCGTATTTTTTTCCAATAATGTCAAGCGTCTCATGCTCTTTTTGCGCAATTTTCCCCGCCGCTTTGTCATAATGCGGGCACTTTGCACAGGATGTTGTGTTTTGAGCCCGCAGCCTGCGTTTTTCCGTTTGTCGTTTTAAGCACCTATGTTCACTTCTGTCTTTGATGCGCCGCTGAAAGCGCGCTACAAACCCGACGAATACCCCGCCCTTTGCGCACAAACAGCCCGCTGGGCCCGAACCCGGCCCTTTGAAGGGCTCTCGGTGCTTGACGCCACCCCCGTTTACTTCAACACCTTTGCCAAATACCGGGCACTTGCGGCCGCAGGCGCCCGGCTCACGGTCGGGATTTCAGAGGTCATGCCCAATGACCCAGCCGCCCTTGACTGCTTAAGAGCAAACGGCATTGCGGTCGCGGATGCCCGGTCAGATGCCGGACAGTACGACCTCATTCTTGACTGTGCCGCCGCCTTTATCGAAAGCCCGACCCGTATCGGCACCGTCGAACTCACGCGCTCCGGAGTGCCGCATTACAAAAATCCCGCGCATCCCGTTTTCATCGCCGACGCTGGCCGCATCAAGCGCATTGAAACGTGTCTCGGGACAGGCGAAAGCTTTTACCGCGCTATGGCACAGCTCGGATTTAAAGACTGGACGGGGAAAAACCTTGTCATTTTCGGCAGCGGCAAGGTGGGCACCGGTCTCATCACCTACGCGCATCAGCTCGGCGCCCGCATCAGTGTGGTGACGGAACCCTCCACGGTCTCAGCGCGCCTTAAAACCCTCACGGACGTCACGTGGATTGCCTTTAACGACAAAGCCGCCGTTGAAAAGGCTGTCGCAGCAGCCCACGCCGTTGTCACCGCCACGGGTGTTGCCGGCGCAGCGACATACGCGGCTGATGCCCGCGCTTACACCGAAAGCCGGGCTCTCCTGGCCAATATGGGCGTGGAGGATGAATACGGCCCGGGCGTTCCCGCTTCGCGCGTTCTGGAAGGAAAGCGGCCGCTTAACTTTATTCTCACCGAACCCACGCTCATGAAGTACATTGACGCCACCATGGCCCTTCATAACGCAGGGGCCCTTTGGCTTACCGGACACCCCGAAGCCCGCGGCGTCATTGATCCTCCGGCCGAACTTGAAGCCGCGATTCTTGCCGACACCCGCGCGGGCGGCCTGTTGGGTGAAGAGCTCGATCTGATCTGATTTTTTAAGCGAGGACCACCACACCATGACGAGCCTACTCTTAAGAAACGTGACGCTTAACGGCAGCCGCACGCATGTGCTCATCGATAAGGGAGTTTTTGCGGATTTAAAGGCGCCTGAGACCGCCGGTGCAGACCGCGTCATTGACGCGCACGGCATGGCGCTTTTGCCGCCCTTTTACAACACGCACACCCATCAGGCGATGGCCCTTTTGCGCGGCTACGGCGACGATATGGCGCTTTTTACGTGGCTTAACGACCGCATCTGGCCGCTGGAAGCCAAACTCACGGCGCACGACATTTACGTGGGCTCGAAGCTCGCCATTCTCGAGATGATCAAGTCCGGGTCGGTGCTCTTTAACGACATGTACTGGCTTGTGGAGGAAACGATCCGTGCCGCCGAAGAGCTGGGCGTCCGTGCGCTTGTCGCGGACACCGTGATGGACAGGCGCGGCACGGCCGTTTTAAATGAAGCCTTTTCCCGCACCAAACGCCTTGCCCGCAACCTCGAAGGAACTTTAATCGGCGTTACCGTCGCACCGCACGCCGTCTACACCGCAGGGACCGATCTTTTAAAGCGCTGCGCCAACTTTGCGCGCGACAACGGCCTCACGCTGCACATGCACTTGTCCGAAACCGCGCAGGAAAACGCCGACTGCATCAAGGCGCACGGGATGACCCCCACCGCGTACTGCGACAGCCTGGGGCTTCTCACGGAAAAATCAGTGCTTGCGCACTGCGTGCATCTCACCGACGCCGATATTGAAATCCTCGCGAAGCGCCGCTCTACCCTCTCGCACAATCCGTCTTCCAACATGAAGCTCGCAAGCGGCGTTTTCCGCTCCAAGGCGGTGACGGACGCGGGCTGCCGCGTCGCGCTCGGTACCGACGGCTGCGCCTCTAACAATAATGTCGACATGCGGGAGGAAATGAAATTCGCGGCGCTTCTCGCGAAGGTGAATTTTGGTCCCGAGGTGCTCCCCGCCCATCAGGTTTTTGACTGGGCTACGCGCGCAGGCGCTGACGCTTTCGGGCTTAATGCGGGCGTGATCCGCGAGGGTGCCGCCGCTGACGCCCTCCTTATCCGCACCGATAATTCCACGCGCTTTACCCCGGGCTACAACCTCATCTCCGACTGGGTTTACAGCGCTCAGAGTTCCAGTATTGACACCGTAATCTGTAACGGCGCGGTCATCATGGAAAAGGGACACGTCCCCGGGGAAGAAACAATTATTGAGGAAGCGCGCGCTGCGGCAGCTGACCTTCTGAAACGCGCGAGCCGCACATAAAAAAGGGAAAGCGTTTCGGGCAAACCTTCCGCCCTTTTCGCTTTCCCTTACAAGTGCCATCCGCAGGTATAAACCCCGGGCGGCACTTTTTTTAGACTCAGACTCCGTCTTATTCAGACTTCTTTTCTTCGTCCTCTTTCTTTTCTTCCTCAGGCTGAGCAAAGAGTTCTTCAGCCGCGCGGCGGGCTGCGGACAAACCGCCCTTACCCGCATCGCCGCTCATGAACATCTCTTCGCGCATGGCTTCAGCTTCCTTCTCGGTTTCCGCATCGGTCGACTCGAACATCTCTTCGGCGACACGGCGGGCTTCGGAGGGATCCTGACCCATACGGCGTTCCATCTCATCCTTGGCGCGGCGGGCCTTGTGGTAGGCCAAGCCCGTACCGGCCGGAATCAGACGGCCCACGATCACGTTTTCCTTCAGGCCGCGCAGATCGTCTTCCTTACCCATAATGGCGGCTTCAGTCAGAACGCGCGTCGTTTCCTGGAAGGAAGCGGCGGAAATGAAGGAGTCGGTGGACAAAGAAGCCTTCGTGATGCCGAGCAGGACGTTGTCGTACTTCGCCGGCGTCTTGCCTTCGGCGACAACGCGGTCGTTTTCGTCGAGCATTTCGCTGCGTTCAACCTGTTCGCCCGGGATGAAGTGCGTGTCGCCCGGATCCGTGATCTGCACGCGGCGCAGCATCTGACGGACAATCACTTCGATGTGCTTGTCGTTGATCTTCACGCCCTGCAGACGGTAGACGTCCTGCACTTCGTCGACGATGTAGCGCGCAAGCTCCTCAATGCCGAGCAGACGCAGAATGTCGTGCGGATCGGCAGGACCTTCCACGATTTCTTCACCGCGCTGCACGATCTGACCGTCGTGCACGAGGATCTGCTTGTCCTTGCTGATCAGGAACTCGTGTTCAACACCGTCGTTGTCGGTGATGATGAGGCGCTGCTTACCCTTGGTTTCCTTGCCGAACGTAACCGTACCGGTTTCTTCGGCGAGCATGCCGGCGTCCTTGGGGCTTCTGGCTTCAAAGAGTTCGGCCACTCGCGGCAGACCGCCCGTAATATCACGGGTCTTCTGACTTTCACGCGGGATACGTGCGAGCACTTCGCCCTGATGAATCGTCTGACCGTCGCGCACCACGATAATGGCGCCCACCGGCAGCTGAATCGTCACAGCGTGATCGGTCCCCGGAATCTTCACTTCGTGGCCCTCTTCGTCCAAGAGGTGAACGAGCGGACGCATGACGTTGGCGGCCGTGGACTTGGTCTTTGAGGACTTCGAGCTCGTCGTACGCTTCGGGTCGATCACAACCATGGAGCTCAAACCCGTCACTTCGTCAACCTGATTCATCACGGTGACGTTTTCAACGACGTTTTCGAACTTCACGGAGCCGGCGTATTCGGAAATAATCGGCAGCGTCATCGGGTCAAAGGCGGCGAGCTGCTGGCCGGACTTCACTTCCTCGTCGGGCTTAATCAGAAGCGTCGCACCGTAGGGCACCTTATGACGTTCACGTTCACGTCCCGTGTTGGCGTCCGTGATGATGAGTTCGCCCGAGCGGGAAATGACGATGAGTTCTTTCTTACCGTTCTGGACGTAACGCATCGACGGGGAGAAGCTCACCACGCCGGCGTTCTTGGCTTCAACGCTGGAAGCAACCGCCGCACGGCTTGCCGCACCACCGATGTGGAACGTACGCATCGTAAGCTGCGTGCCCGGTTCACCGATGGACTGAGCGGCGATGACGCCCACGGACTCACCGGCGTTCACAAGCGTGCCGCGTCCGAGATCACGGCCGTAGCACTTCGCGCACAGACCGTAGCGGGTGTGGCAGGTGAGCGGCGTACGGACCTTCACGGCATCCACGCCTTCGGCATCGAGCTTATCGCAGATGTCTTCGTCAATGAGCACACCGGCTTCAACGAGCACTTCCTTGTTGTTGTCGTAGACGGGCTCAGCCGTCACACGGCCCAACACGCGGTCGCGCAGCGCCTGAATGACTTCGCCGCCTTCAACGAGCGGACGCATCACAACGCCGTCAGTGGTGCCGCAGTCGTCTTCAACCACAACCAGGTCCTGCGTCACGTCAACAAGACGGCGGGTGAGGTAACCGGAGTTAGCGGTCTTTAAGGCCGTATCCGCGAGCCCCTTACGGGCACCGTGGGTCGAAATAAAGTACTGCAGAACGTTCAGACCTTCGCGGAAGTTCGACGTAATCGGTGTTTCGATAATGGAGCCGTCGGGCTTGGCCATCAGGCCGCGCATACCGGCAACCTGACGAATCTGCGCTGCGGAACCACGGGCACCGGAGTCGGCCATCATGTAAATCGAGTTGAACGATTCCTGGGTGGTCTTGTTGCCGTGACGGTCGATGACGGCCTCATTGGAGAGTTCCTTCATCATGACCTTACCGACTTCGTCGGACGTACGGCCCCAGATATCGATCACCTTGTTGTAGCGTTCACCCTTCGTCACAAGACCCGAGGTGTACTGCTCTTCAATCGCCTTCACTTCATCTTCGGCAGCCGACACGAGCGCGGCCTTCTTCTGCGGAACGGTCATATCGCCGATGCAGATCGAAATACCGGCAAGCGTTGCGAGACGGTAGCCGTTATTTTTCAGCTGGTCGGCAAACATCACCGTGGCGCGCAGACCGCACTTGCGGAAGCAGCGGTTGATGAGTTTGGCGATTTCCTTCTTCTTTAAGGTCCGGTTGAGTTCAGCAAAGCTCATGCCGTCGGGAAGGATCGAAGACAGAAGCGCACGGCCTGCGGTCGTTTCATAACGCTTCATGCGTTCGGTCTTTTCGCCCGTTTCCTTGTTCACGTCCACTTCACGGATACGCACCGTGCAGCGGGTCTGCAGAACAATGGCGTGTGCGTCTAAGGCGCGCTGCACTTCTTCGATGTTTTCAAAGAACATGCCTTCGCCCGGGGCATTGATGCGTTCACGGGTCGAGTAGTAAAGACCGAGCACCATGTCCTGCGACGGAACGATCGAGGGATCGCCGTTGGCCGGGAAAAGGACGTTGTTCGACGAAAGCATCAAGCAGCGGGCTTCAAGCTGCGCTTCCAGCGACAGCGGCACGTGCACGGCCATCTGGTCACCGTCGAAGTCGGCGTTAAAGGCCGCGCAAACGAGCGGATGCAGCTGAATGGCCTTACCTTCGATGAGCTTGGGTTCAAAGGCCTGAATACCGAGGCGGTGCAGCGTCGGAGCACGGTTGAGCATCACCGGGTGTTCGTAGATCACCTCTTCGAGGATATCCCACACCACCGGTTCCTGATTGTCCACCATCTTCTTGGCGCTCTTAATCGTGGAGGCAAGGCCACGGGTTTCGAGCTTATTGAAGATGAAGGGCTTAAAGAGCTCAAGCGCCATAAGTTTGGGCAGACCGCACTGATGCAGACGCAGTTCCGGCCCCACCGTAATCACGGAGCGCCCCGAGTAGTCAACACGCTTACCCAGGAGGTTCTGACGGAAGCGGCCGGACTTACCCTTGATCATGTCGGCAAGCGACTTCAGCGGGCGCTTGTTGGGACCGGTCATCGCCTTACCGCGGCGGCCGTTATCGAGGAGGCTGTCGACGGCTTCCTGCAGCATGCGCTTTTCATTGCGCACGATGATGTCCGGGGCCTTAAGTTCCAGGAGGCGCTTCAAGCGGTTGTTACGGTTGATGACGCGGCGGTAAAGGTCATTCAGATCCGAGGTCGCAAAGCGGCCGCCGTCCAACGGAACGAGCGGGCGCAGATCCGGCGGCAGCACCGGCAGCACCTCAAGAATCATCCACTCGGGCTTGATGCCGGAGCGCTGGAAGCCCTCGAGAACCTTCAGACGCTTGGCGATCTTCTTGATCTTGGCGTCAGAACTCGTTGCAGAGAGTTCCTGACGCAGGTTCGTGACTTCCTGATCAATGTCGATGCTCGCAAGGAGCTCACGGATGGCTTCAGCGCCCATCATGGCCTTGAAGTCATCGCCGTGCTCGGAGAGCATCTTGATGTATTCGTCTTCCGTGAGAAGCTGCCCGCGGGTAAGCGGCGTGAGGCCCGGGTCGGTGACGCAGTAGGCTTCAAAGTAAAGCACGCGTTCGATATCGCGGAGCGCAATATCGAGCACCATACCCATGCGCGAAGGCAGGCTCTTTAAGAACCAGATGTGCGCAACGGGGCTTGCGAGCTCAATGTGACCCATGCGTTCACGGCGGACCTTGGAAAGCGTCACTTCCACGCCGCACTTTTCGCAGATCACGCCGCGGTGCTTGAGGCGCTTGTATTTGCCGCACAGGCACTCGTAGTCCTTGATCGGTCCGAAGATCTTGGCGCAAAACAGGCCGTCACGTTCGGGCTTGAAGGTACGGTAGTTGATGGTTTCCGGCTTTTTGACTTCGCCGTACGACCAGGAACGGATCTTCTCCGGGGATGCGATGCCGATCTTAATGGCGTCGAAATGTTCAGCAACGTTGGTCTGCTGCTTGAACAAGTCACCAATCTTATTCATCATGGAACTTATTCCTTGGCGTTAGCGTTAGCGTCTCGTTTGATAAGGTCGATGTCAATACCCAGCGACCGGATTTCGCGGACCAGCACATTGAAGGATTCGGGCATGCCCGCTTCAATCTGATGTTCACCGCCCACAATGTTCTCGTAGACCTTGGTACGGCCCGTGACGTCGTCGGACTTCACGGTGAGCATTTCCTGCAGCACGTAGCTTGCGCCGTAGGCTTCCAGTGCCCAGACTTCCATTTCGCCGAAACGCTGGCCGCCGAACTGAGCCTTACCGCCCAGGGGCTGCTGCGTGACAAGGCTGTACGGACCCGTGGAGCGGGCGTGCATCTTGTCGTCGACCAGGTGGTGCAGCTTCAGGAAGTGCATGTAGCCCACCGTGACAGGACGGTCAAACGGATCACCCGTGCGGCCGTCGTAAAGCGTTGCCTGGGTCTTGGCAGGCGTCAGCTGCAGCTTCTTCGCTTCCTCATCCGGGAAGGCGAGATCGAGCATCATGCGGATCTGTTCTTCCGTGGCGCCGTCAAAGACGGGCGTGGCAAAGGGCACGCCGTTGGCAAGGTTCTTTGCCATTGCCATCAGTTCGTCATCGGTGAGGCTGTCGAGGTCTTCCTTCTTGCCCGTGCGGTTGTAAACCTCATTGAGGAACGCGCGGATCTGCTTGACCTGTTCGGTCTTGAGCATCTCGGCAATGCGCCAGCCGATACCCTTGGCGGCCCAGCCCAGATGCACTTCAAGAATCTGACCGATGTTCATACGGGAAGGCACGCCCAGGGGATTGAGGCAGATGTCGGCGGGACGGCCGTCAGCCATGTAGGGCATATCTTCCACCGGGCAGATCTTGGAGACCACACCCTTGTTGCCGTGGCGGCCGGACATCTTGTCACCGGGCTGCAGACGGCGCTTCTCAGCGATGAAGACCTTGACCATCTTCAGTACGCCCGGGGGCAGTTCGTCGCCGCGGTTTAATTTGTCGTTCTTTTCGGCCAGACGCTGACGGTTGTCTTCGCGCTTGTCGTCGACGACCTTGCGGGCAAGGTCAATGAGCTTCTGATCCTCTTCTTCCTTCATGCGGATTTCAAAGAGGTCATAGCCGTTGACGGCTTCAAGCACCGCCGGAGTGAGCTTCGCGCCGGCCTTCACGCCCTCGGGACCGCCCGAAGCGACGCGGCCTGCGAGCTGACGGCGCAGACGGGCAAAGACGTCGGTTTCAACAATGCGCAGCGCGTCCTTCAATTCCTTGTCGTAGCGCTTTAACTGCTCTTCGATGATGGACTTCGCACGCTTATCCTTTTCCACGCCTTCGCGGGTAAAGACCTGCACGTCCATAACGATGCCGGCCATTCCGGGCGGCACGCGCAGGCTCGTGTCCTTCACATCGCTTGCCTTCTCACCGAAGATGACGCGCAGAAGCTTCTCTTCGGGGGTGAGTTGCGTTTCGCCCTTCGGGGTCACTTTGCCCACGAGAACGTCGCCCGCCTTTACTTCAGCGCCGATTGCGACAATACCGGATTCGTCAAGACGATTAAGCTGATTTTCCGAAAGGTTGGAAATATCGCGGGTGATGTCTTCCGGTCCGAGCTTGGTGTCACGGGCCACCACATCGAGTTCTTCAATGTGAATGGAGGTGTAGCGGTCGTCTGCCACCACCTTTTCGCTGATCAGAACCGAGTCTTCGTAGTTGTAGCCGTTCCAGGGCATGAAGGCGATCAGCATGTTCTGGCCGAGCGCGAGTTCGCCCATATCGGTGGAAGCACCGTCAGCGAGAACGTCACCCTTGGCGATGATGTCGCCACGCTTGACAATCGGACGCTGATTCAGCGTCGTGGAACCGTTGGAACGCGTGAACTTCTGCAGGTTGTAGATATCCACACCCACTTCACCGGCGACGTTTTCATCGTCGTTCACACGCACCACAACGCGGGTGGCGTCAACGTATTCGACGAGACCGCCGCGGCGGGCCTGCACAGTGGCCTTGGAGTCCACGGCAACCGTACGTTCAATACCGGTACCGACAACCGGCTTTTCCGGACGCAGCACAGGCACACCCTGACGCTGCATGTTCGAGCCCATCAGAGCGCGGTTGGCGTCGTCGTGTTCAAGGAACGGAATCAGGCTTGCGGCAACCGACACGATCTGCGCCGGGGCCACGTCCATGTACTGCACGCGGTCAGGCGAAGCCATGATGAATTCGCCGTTTTCACGGGCGCTCACCAGTTCGCCGATCAACTTGCCGTTATCGTCCATTTCGGCGTTGGCCTGGGCGATCACGTACTTACCTTCTTCGATGGCGGACAGGTAGTGAATGTTTTCTTCGCCAGAGAGCGCCACGCCGTTTTCAACCTTGCGGTACGGGGTCTCAAGGAACCCGTATTCATTGAGGCGCGCGTACAGAGCGAGCGAGTTAATCAGACCGATGTTCGGACCTTCAGGCGTTTCAATCGGGCAGACGCGGCCGTAGTGCGTGGCATGCACGTCGCGGACTTCAAAGCCCGCGCGTTCGCGGGTCAGACCGCCCGGGCCCAGAGCGGAAATACGGCGCTTGTGCGTGATTTCCGACAAGGGGTTGGTCTGGTCCATGAACTGACTCAGCTGCGAGGAGCCGAAGAATTCGCGGATCGAGGCCGAGATAGGCTTGGAATTAATCAGATCCTGAGGCGTGAGGTTGTCGCTTTCAGCCGAACCCAGACGTTCGCGTACGGCGCGTTCCACACGGACGAGGCCGGCACGGAACTGGTTTTCTGCCAATTCACCCACGCAGCGCACACGGCGGTTGCCCAGGTGGTCAATATCGTCCACGCCGTGGATTTCAATGACGCGCTCATTGCCTTCGGCATCGGTGAGCTTCACCGTATCAGCGCCGTTACGCAGAGCGACGAGGACCTTCATCGTGTCGATGATGTCTTCCTTCGTAAGCGTCATCGAACCTTCGGCGCTCGGGCGGCCGAAACGGGCGTTGACCTTCATGCGGCCCACACGCGACAGATCGTAGGCGTCAGAATCAAAGAAGAGCCGGTTAAAGAGCCCTTCAACGGCTTCTTCCGTGGGCGGCTCACCCGGACGCATCATGCGGTAAATGGCGATGCGAGCGGAGAGCTCGTCGGGATTTTCATCCAGACGCAGCGTGTTGGAGATGTAGGCACCACGGTCAAGATCGTTCGTAAAGAGCGTATCGATCTGACGGATCTTGTGT
The DNA here is from genome assembly GCF_900128485.1 of Duodenibacillus massiliensis. Taxonomy (GTDB): domain Bacteria; phylum Pseudomonadota; class Gammaproteobacteria; order Burkholderiales; family Burkholderiaceae_F; genus Duodenibacillus; species Duodenibacillus massiliensis. The sequence continues at coordinate 51,710 of NZ_LT635855.1, read as the reverse complement.
TCGCGCAGAGCTTCGAGCGAATCCTCGGTGATTTCGTCGTTGGCATCAACGATCTTTTCACCGGTGGTCTTGTCGTAGACAGCCTTGGCAAGAACGCGGCCGATCAGGAATTCATCGGGCACGGAAAGGCTCTTCACACCGGCTTCGTTCATCAGACGAACGTGACGGGCGGTGATGCGCTTGTCCTTGGCGACAATGAGCTTGCCGTCGGCATCCTTGATGTCAAAGGCGGCCGTTTCACCCTGCAGGCGCGACGGTTCGAAGTTCCAGGTCACACCCTTCTGCAGAATGCGGAACTGGTCAAAATCGTAGAAGTGCGCAAGGATGTCTTCTGGCGTCAGACCAATGGCCTTCAGAAGGATCGTGCCGGCCATCTTGCGGCGGCGGTCCACACGGAAGTAAACGAGATCCTTCGGGTCAAATTCGAAGTCAAGCCAGGAGCCGCGGTAAGGAATCACGCGGGCCGAGAAAAGAAGCTTTCCCGAGGAGTGCGTCTTACCCTTGTCGTGCTCGAAGAAAATACCGGGCGAACGGTGCAGCTGACTCACGATAACGCGTTCGCTGCCGTTGATGATGAACGAAGCCTTTTCCGTCATGAGCGGGATTTCGCCCATGTAGACGTCGTTTTCGCGGATTTCCTTGACGGTGCCGGGTTTGGCGGCATCACGGTCAAAAATTTCGAGCTGGATGCGGGCGCGCAGTGCCGAGCTGTAGGTGAGCCCTCTCAACTGGCATTCAGCGACGTCAAACTCGGGCTTCTGCAGCTTGTAGCCGAGGAACTTCAGACGGGCATAACCGTTGTGGCTCGTGATAGGGAAGATGGAAGTGAAGGCTGCCTGCAGGCCGTTATCCTTACGGCTTTCGGGCTTGACATCCGCCTGAAGGAATTCTTCGTAGCTGCGAAGCTGCATTTCCAACAGGGAGGGCACTTCAAGGACGCTCGGACGCGAAGCAAAACTCTTCCGAATGCGTTTCTTTTCAGTGAACGAGTACGACATGGAGACTCCGTTCGACGCGAGGGGGAGAAAAACACGTGGGTTCAAAGTTCAATCGACGGAAAGCATTGCCTGCACGGATTACAGAGACGCCAAAAGCCGCTCGGGCAATACCAGGTATTGCGTCCGCGCGGCTGGAACGTCAGAGATATCTTCCTGCTCTTCCCGATCATTCAGACTTTGACTTTGAGCTGAATTCTGATTATACAGAACACACCTCAAAATCCGAAGAAGAGCCCGGAACAACCCGAAACTCTTCTTCGCAGGGAAACAGCGCGGGAGCAAGTCCTCACGCCGTCTCCGGCAAGTATTTTTTCCGAAAGGAAAATTACTTGAGTTCGACCTTGGCGCCGGAAGCTTCGATCTTCTTCTTGAGCTCTTCGGCTTCTTCCTTGGCAACGCCTTCCTTGACGGCCTTGGGAGCGCCTTCGACGAGGTCCTTGGCTTCCTTGAGGCCGAGGCCGGTCACTTCGCGGACAACCTTGATGACGCCGATCTTGTTGGAACCGACTTCCTTGAGGATAACGTCGAATTCGGTCTTTTCTTCAGCGGCCGGGGCAGCAGCACCACCGGCGGCGGGGCCGGCGACGGCAACAGCAGCCGTAGCGGTAACGCCGAACTTTTCTTCCATCATCTTGATGAGTTCGCTGATTTCGAGAACGGTCTTGGAAGCGATCGCGTCGAGAATTTCTTCATTGGTCAGGGCCATTTTTGACTCCGTAACTGTGTATTAAATTGAATTGGTTAAAAATCAGGCAGCAGCCTTTTCCTGGGCATCGCGGTAAGCAGCCACAGTGCGCACGAAGCGCGCAGGCACTTCGTTAATAGTACGAACAAGTTTCGCAACCGGTTCGTTCATCGTAGCCATCAGCTTGGCGAGGAGTTCTTCGCGGCTCGGCATCGAGGCGAGCTGTTTGACGCCTTCCACGTCCATGACGTAGTTGGCCATCGCACCGCCCTTGATAACGAGCTTGTCGTTTTCCTTGGCAAACTGAGCAAGAACCTTGGCAGCGGCGACCGGATCGGCGGAGAAAGCGTAGACGAGCGGGCCGGAGAACTTCTCGGCCAGATCGGCAAACGCCGTTCCTTCGACGGCACGACGCACCAGCGTGTTCTTGACCACACGCAACTGCACACCCTGCTGACGTGCATTGGCACGCAGCTTGGTAACTGCTTCAACGGTCAGCCCACGGTATTCAGCGATAACGATTGCGGAGGTGTTGGCAACAATGCCGCGCATCTCTTCAATCACTGCCGCTTTGTCTTGACGATTAAGACCCATGGTCTGGCTCCACTCAGAGGTGCATCCGAAACAACACTGAATGCACCGGTTCTTTTAATAACCGGTTAACCCGTCTCTGAGAGTTGTTCGTGCGTGGGCAGGAAAAATCCTTCAACACAACACAGAGTCTCTCTTTGAGGTTTGAACCGTCTGCGCTGGATATCTCGGCAACCTTTCCGACCGCGGGGTGCGGTTTTTCCGGAATGTTCGAGACAATTAAAGGGCACCCGATGTGACTGCCAATCCCCAGCAAAAGCGCCGGGCGTCCCTCCAGCGGTCTTTGACAGCGGTGCGCCGTCCGAAAACGGCGTACCACCCAAAGCCCTCGAGGCCTCACGACCTCTTTTCGAATCAAAGCCCTCCGACAACGTCATCGGGCTTTAACCCTGGTTTACTGCATTAAAGCGTGGAGATATCCACGCGGGCACCGATACCCATCGTCGAGCTCACGGCCACCTTCTTGAGGTAGATACCCTTCTGGCTGGCGGGCTTGAGCTTGTTGATCTGTTCGATCAGTGCCTTAAGGTTCGTCGCCAAGCGGGCGGCATCAAAGGATGCACGGCCGATCGGGGCGTGAACGATACCGGCCTTGTCGGCGCGGAACTGAACCTGACCGGCCTTGGCGTTCTTAACGGCCTGGGCAACGTTCGGGGTCACGGTGCCGACCTTCGGGTTCGGCATCAGGCCGCGCGGGCCGAGGATCTGACCGAGCTGACCGACAACACGCATGGCGTCGGGGCTGGCGATCACAACATCAAAGTCCATCTTGCCGGCCTTGACTTCAGCGGCGAGGTCGTCGAAACCGACAATATCGGCACCGGCAGCCTTGGCTTCTTCGGCATGGGCACCCTGGGTGAACACGGCGACACGGACGGTCTTACCGGTACCTTCGGGCATAACAACAGCACCGCGGATGGTCTGGTCGGACTTACGGGTGTCAATGCCGAGCTGAACAGCCACGTCGACGGATTCGTCGAACTTGGCGTTGGCGCAGGCCTTGACGGCTTCGAGAGCCTCCAGAACCGGATAGTGCTTGGAAAGATCGTACTTGGCGGCGTTGGCTTTAACGCGCTTGGAAAGTTTGGCTGCCATCTTACAGACCCTCCACCGTGATACCCATGGAACGGGCAGAACCCGCGATCGTGCGCACGGCCGCGTCCATATCGGCGGCAGTGAGATCAGGCTGCTTCATCTTGGCGATTTCTTCAGCCTGAGCGCGCGTGATCTTGCCGACCTTGTCCGTGTGCGGACGGGCCGAACCCTTGGTGATCTTCGCGGCCTTCTTGATCAGAACCGTAGCCGGGGGCGTCTTCATCACGAAGGTGAAGCTCTTGTCGGCGTAGGCGGTGATCACAACCGGAATCGGAAGACCTGCTTCCATCTTCTGCGTCTTGGCGTTAAAGGCCTTGCAGAATTCCATGATGTTCAGACCGCGCTGGCCGAGAGCCGGACCAACGGGGGGCGAGGGATTGGCTTTGCCTGCAGGAATCTGCAGCTTAATAAAGCCGACGATTTTCTTTGCCATTTTTGACTCCCTGGGTTCCTGCGCACGGTCAATATGAGCGTGCTCCCCAGTTAAAATAAGAAAGGGCGCCATTATGCCGAAAAATTTCAGCAAAAGCAAACCCTTACCGAAAAAAATTTAAAACTGCCGCTCAAAATACAACAGTTTGTGGTCTCAAGAAAAACGGACCACAGTGTCTGCCACCGGGTCCGCTTCTTTCAGTCCGCCCGAAAGGGCGGCTGAGATCAGACTTTCTCGACTTCGTTAAACGCGAGTTCAACGCTCGTTTCGCGGCCGAAGATCGACACGAAGCAGCGCAGACGCGACTTGTCGTACATGACTTCTTCGACGCGGCCGTTGAAGTCCGTAAAGGGACCTTCCTTGATGCGGACCGTTTCGCCCACTTCAAAAAGAACCTTCGGACGGGCTTTTTCACCGGTACCGACATTCATGCGGCCCTTGATGCCGTCGATTTCACGCTGAGAAAGCGGCACGGGATTGTTGTTGCCGAGGAATTCGATCACGCGCGGCGTGGAGTTCATCAGGTGCCAGGTGTCTTCGTTCATGACCATCTCAACGAAAACATAGCCCGGGTACATGCGGCGTTCGCTTTCATACTTGCGGCCGTTCCGGTTTTCCTGCACCTTTTCAATCGGCAGTAGCACTTCGCCGAAATACTGCTTCAGATCAGAATGATCAATGCGGTCCTGAATGGCTTTGGCGACACTCTTTTCCATCGTGGAATAGACGTGCAACGTATACCAGCGCATTTCCGGCTGCTTGTTCTGATTGGTATCTTCAGACATTTAAGCTTCCCCGCTGAGGTTAGAACGACAGACGCAACAGTCCGTCGTAAAGGCCCCACTCCACGAACTTGTCGACAACAAACAGGTAGAAGGCAACGGCCACGACAAAAGCCATCACCAGTCCCGTGGTATTCACCGTTTCACGGCGGGTCGGCCAGACAACGCGGCGCAGTTCGTCATAGGACTCACGGCAAAAACCGATGAAGCGTTTGCCCGAGGGCGAAAATGCGGCAACGCCGCAGCCGATCACCAGGCCGCCCACCAGAGCGCCGATACGGATGCCGAGCTGCTGATCGGTCAGAAACGTAAAGGCAAAAATGCCCGCCGCAACGATCAACACCGCAAGTGTCACAACGCCGATATCAAGCGCTTTGTTGGATTCGGGCTGTACGTTTGTATTACTCATGACTTTCTTTCACGCTTAAAGCGCAGACAAACAAGCCGCGGTCGGGTGATCGCGGCTTGCTTATATCATCAGATTGTGGCAGGGGCAGAAGGAATCGAACCCTCAACCTACGGTTTTGGAGACCGTCGCTCTGCCAATTGAGCTATACCCCTGTCCGTCGGGGCGACTCACAACTGGGCCGTCCCGCGTCGAGAACTATTACTCGATGATCTTGGCAACCACGCCGGCACCGACCGTGTGACCGCCTTCACGGATAGCGAAGCGGAGGCCGGCTTCCATGGCGATCGGGCAGATGAGCTGAACGGTCATCGTGATGTTGTCGCCAGGCATCACCATTTCGGTGCCTTCCGGCAGTTCGATCGTACCGGTCACGTCCGTCGTACGGAAGTAGAACTGCGGACGATAGCCCTTGAAGAACGGGGTGTGGCGGCCGCCTTCTTCCTTCGTCAGAACGTACACTTCAGCCGTGAACTTCGTGTGCGGGGTGATGGTGCCGGGCTTCGCGAGAACCTGACCGCGTTCCACGTCTTCACGCTTCGTGCCGCGCAGCAGAATACCGACGTTGTCACCGGCTTCGCCTTCGTCAAGCAGCTTACGGAACATTTCCACGCCCGTGCAGGTCGTTTTCTGCGTGGGCTTGATGCCGACGATTTCGATTTCGTCGCCGACGCGGATCACACCGCGTTCGACACGGCCCGTCACAACGGTGCCGCGGCCGGAAATCGAGAACACGTCTTCGATCGGCATCAGGAACGGCTGATCCAGAGCGCGCTGCGGCGTCGGGATGTAGTCGTCGAGCGTTTCGGCGAGCTTCATGATGGACTGTTCGCCGAGTTCACCCGTGTCGCCTTCCAGAGCGAGCTTGGCGGAACCCTTGATGATCGGGATCGTGTCGCCCGGGAAGTCGTAGCTCGACAGAAGTTCGCGGACTTCCATTTCAACGAGCTCGAGCAGTTCCGGATCGTCAACCATGTCGCACTTGTTCAGGTAGACGATGATGTAGGGAACACCCACCTGGCGGGCAAGAAGGATGTGTTCACGCGTCTGGGGCATGGGGCCGTCAGCAGCGGACACAACGAGGATGGCGCCGTCCATCTGGGCAGCACCGGTAATCATGTTCTTCACATAGTCGGCGTGCCCCGGGCAGTCGACGTGAGCGTAGTGGCGCTTGGCGGTTTCGTATTCAACGTGAGCGGTGTTGATCGTGATGCCGCGGGCCTTTTCTTCAGGAGCCGCGTCGATCTGATCGTAGGCCTTGGCTTCGCCGCCGAACTTCTTGGACAGAACCGTGCAGATAGCAGCGGTGAGCGTCGTCTTACCGTGGTCAACGTGACCGATGGTGCCGACGTTGACGTGCGGCTTGGTGCGCTCAAACTTCTCTTTTGCCATGGTTTAACTCCTGAACAAAAGCCGGAAACTTTTCCGGGTTGTATTCAAAAAATGTCAAACGAAAAAAATTACTGGTGCCCGTGATGCGGATCGAACGCATGACCTCTCCCTTACCAAGGGAGTGCTCTACCACTGAGCCACACGGGCACACTTTGATGCTGGAGCGGGTGAAGGGAATCGAACCCTCGTCGTAAGCTTGGAAGGCTTCTGCTCTACCATTGAGCTACACCCGCCTATTACAACTGCAATTCGGCTTCCTTTTACCGCACTGCATTTGCGGCTGTCTTTATCAGACAGATCGCTGGTGGAGGGGGATGGATTCGAACCATCGTAGGCGTAAGCCAACAGATTTACAGTCTGCCCCCTTTAGCCACTCGGGCACCCCTCCGTAGCGAATGGCAGATTATGCGGGTTGTCGGAGACTTTGTCAAGCTCTCCGGCGAAAAACAACACCGAAATACCTCTGCGGACCTGAAATCCGCCCGGTTTTCCTCCGGATTGTTCTTCTCCCTTCTGCCGGGAAGGCGCGCATTGTATCTGAAAATTCCGGCTTTGTCAGGCCACGCCCAAAAAAGCCTGCAGCAATACGCTCACAAAGAGACAAACCCAGCCTGCGCGCCCCACCAGAGCTGTCCAGGCAAGATCGCCTCCGGAGATAAGGCGCCTCTCCTCACGTTCGGCCCAGTTCACGTCCCTCGCCCGCAGCCCCGCCACCATGAGCGGCACGGAAAAATACGTGCGGATCAGAATCAGCAGAATTCCGAAGTTTCCGAAGCCAGCGGCAACAGCTCCCGAGGACATGTCTGCGGCGCCAGCGGCAAAACTCACGGCCGTTGCAAAAAACACGATCTGCTGACCGATCGTCACTTCCTTTGCCCAGCGGCTGTTGTTTCGTTGATTGTCTGACAATTGCGCGCCCTTTGCGGTTACCGTTCCTGCGAGGGAGTTTTTACCCGGCACAGGTCATTTTCTTTCCGTGCATATTGTGCACCAAGGCACCTCCCCTGCGCTTGGCTTTTCTTCACAAATCCCATAGTTTTGTTAAGAATAATGGCGATTTGCGAAAAAGCACGCATTTCCGGCGGCGCACGGCTAAAGTAACCGTAAAGGCAACTGCTGCCGGAGGTAAATCATGACTAAGCTGCGCATTCTTTCTGCTGCTGCGGCCGCTGCCGCAGCACTTCTGCTTGCCGCAACGGCGCTGCCTGCGGCAGCCCACGGTCCCGGCCCCGGATTCGGCCCGGGCTTTGCTCCGCGCCCGCCCGCTCACCGTCCCGTCTGGCACCGCCCGCCGCCCCCGCGTCACCACAGCTGGCACAGCCGCGACTGGGCCTGGGTCTGGGGACCGCTTGCCGCCGGGGCTCTCGTTTACGGAGCCGCTGCCGCACTGCGTGACGATCCTCCCGTGACAACGTACGTTATTCCGCAGACACAACCCTATCCGGGCAATTCGTCAACCACCACCACGACAACAACGACAACCACGACAACGAATACGGTTTTCTGGTGCGAAGCCGAACAGGGCTGGTGGCCGCAGGTCAGAGCCTGTCCGACGGGCTGGAAAGCAATGCCTGCGCCTTAAGCGCTGAAGACGTCCTTCATCCAGCCGGAAACGGCGGCACTGACTTCCTGCGGGCACTCAGTCATCGGCCAGTGTGCGCAGTGAACCGCCTGAATGCGGGCCAGAGGCATCCGCGCCACCCAGGCAGCCATCGCCTTTTCATCGGTAAAGGTCCCGGAAGAAGCGGCAATCACCAGTGTCGGACACGTAATCGACTCCGGCGCGGGTGTGCGGCGCCCCACTTCCAGAAGGTCTCTTAAGTACGGTGCGAGATGGATGTACTGCAGGTCGGCCTTTGCCGACGAGTACTGCGCGATAAAGGCCTTGAGCTCGTCACCTCCGCGGGCAATCATTTCACGGGCCTTGCTGTCCATGGCTCGCAGATCCTGCGCGACAAGGCGTCTGGAAAACCCGAGCGAATTCATGGCGCGCGTCACGGACTCTGCAAGCCGCAGCATCGGGAGTTTGCGCTTCATTGAACGGGCCTTGGAGGTGAGTGCTTCCGTCACCAGGGGATCCAGAAGCACAACGCCCCTTACTTTTTCCGGATAGTGCGCCGCAAGGTTTAGGGTGACCTGGGCTCCGAGGCTGTGCCCGATGATCACGGCTTTTTGCACACCCACGGCCTTCATCACTTCAGTTACATCCGCGCACCAGTCCTCAAGCCGCGCCTTCTTGCGGCAGATGCTTGCGGCATGACCCCGCAAATCCATGCGGATAAAGTTCCAGTCGTCCCTTAAGTCCGTTGTATCGAGAAACTCTTCCCAGCGGCTGCCGTTACTTGCGACACCGTGCAGCAGAATCACCGTACCCTTCGCAGACGGTTTTTTCGCCGCAAGATACGACCAGTGAATGAGCGCAGCGCCCAGGGCAAGCCTGTGGCGCTCCTCGCCGGGCAGCAGTCTGTAGGCTAAAAGTTCGGTTTCCTGATTGTCGCGGGAAGGCATGACTGAAGAAAAAATTCCGGATGAAAGTGCCGGCAGCCGAAAGTACCGCCGGCCGTCAAACCGTCATTTTCCTACAGCTGACTTCTTTCGGGCAAGCCTTTGGGCTGCAGCCAGCCGGTAGAGCGTGCGCTCGGAAATACCGAGCCGGCGCGCCAGCTGCGCGCGGCTGCCGGAAAAACGGTTCACGGCCCAGCGGATATAAAGATCGTTTACTTCCGCAACAGGCCGTATGCCGGCATCGGGCTGAAAGAGGCTGTCGGCTTCATCGGCGGGTTCCTGCGTCAGGCTCAGCATCTCAGGCGTTATGCAGGAAGCGTCTTCTGCCGCCGCACGGCGCGCCGCGGCAAAAACCGTCTCCCGCAACTCTCGGATATTGGCCTTCCAGCGGGCCCCTGTCAAAGCGCTCAGAGCCTCCGGCGACACATCCGCCGTCCCCTCCCCCTGCCGGCGGAAGTCACTTAGAAAGTGCCGCACCAGAAGTTCCACATCATCGCGCCTTGCCGAAAGCGGTTCGATAAACACCGGCACGGCTTCCGCTACCAGCGTTTTCTGCGCTTCTCCGAAAGCGGCAAAGGCGCGTGAGGAAATCCCCGCACTCATCATCCAGCGAAAATCGGTTACCGTAAAGCCCTTCACACCTTCGTACTCTTCCCGGTGCAGCACTTCGCAGAGCCAAGACAGCACCGCCCCATCGGCTTCATCGACGCGTTCGAGAAAAAGCGTGCCGCCCGCAGCCTGCGCAAAAAGGCCTGTCGCGCAGCCCGCAATGCCGCCCGAGACCTCGCCGGCAAAAAGATCGTGCGCCGCGCGCACCGTCATGCCGGCCAGATTGATTTTCACAAAGGGGCCCGTGGCGCGCGGACTGTTTTCATGCACGGTGCGTGCGGCAAGTTCCCGGCCGCTGCCTTCCTCACCCCAGAAGTAAAGCGCTGAATTTCTCTGCGATACGGAGGCAAGGCGGCTCACAATGCGCCGAAACGCCGCGCTTTTTCCCACCATAACCCCCGCAGCCGCGTCCGTGCGGTGCGGACGGATCCGCTCAAGCCAGTAAAGCACCTTGCCGTCAGAGGCGGTCACGGCGCTTGTGATAACCGTATAGCGGTGTTCGGCGTCGTTGGCAAAAATTGCGTGCACAGCCGAGGCTTCCCGGTGCGTCTCGCCGGTTTTGTCCAGGGGACAGGCCAGGCCGCACTCCGGGCATCTTGCCGCCCGGTGCAGTGCCTCCCAGCAGCGTCTTCCTTCAAAGAAAACCGCCCCGAATTCGGCTGTATAGGCGGCGTTGACGGCCGCCACCGTCTGATCCTCCGGCCGGATAAGACACGCCGGTTCATCAATTGCCGACAAAAGACAGTCAAGTTCGGACGCTACCGCCATAAAAAACCGCTCAACAGGAAAAGGAAAACGCCGAGCGGACCCGGCGGGCTGACAACCAAGTGAAACTCATTATGCCAAATATGTCAGTTTATGTCCGATTTTGATGATTTTTGGAGAAAAACTATCCCTTCCCGGCATATTTTCTTACCCTCACGCAGGGCCGCTTCTCTAAGATACGCTCGTCAAGAATCCCTGCGTATACGAAAGTTGGGTCTTATGTCTGAAACCACCTGTTCCGCCGCCAAAAAGCCCGGACTCGTTTTGGAAATCGCCGTCATCCTGTGCTGCAAACTCACTGCCATCTTCGGGCTGTGGTACTTCTTTTTCGGCCCGGACAAGCGCGTCGAGCAAACGCCTGAAAACGTCGCAACAGCCCTTCTGGAACGTGCGCCGGAATCTAACAATTCAACACAACAAATCACTCCGAGGGAGCAGCAATGATTTCTTCTGAACTCGTTGATCTGTCGCGGCTGCAGTTCGCGTTCACCTCCATGTACCACTTCCTGTTTGTCCCGCTTACGCTGGGGCTTTCATTCATGCTGGTGGTCATGGAAGCCTGTTACGTCGTAACCGGCCGTGAGGTCTACAAAGACATGACCCGTTTCTGGGGCAAGCTTTTCGGCATTAACTTTGCCCTGGGCGTTGCCACCGGCATCACCATGGAATTCCAGTTCGGCACGAACTGGGCCTACTACTCGCACTACGTGGGCGACATCTTCGGCGCCCCGCTTGCGATTGAAGGTCTGATGGCCTTCTTCCTGGAATCCACCATGGTCGGGCTCTTTTTCTTCGGCTGGAACCGTCTGAGCAAGGGCGGACACCTTGCCGTCACGTTCCTGATGGCCCTGGGCACGAACCTCTCGGCGTTGTGGATTCTGATTGCCAACGCCTGGATGCAATACCCCGCGGGCAGCGAATTCAATTTCGTGACAATGCGTATGGAAATGGCCAACTTCTGGGAAGTGGTTACGAGTCCCTGGGCGCAGGCCAAGTTCATGCACACGATTAACGCCGGCTACATGACGGGCGCCATGTTCGTTCTGTCGATTTCGGCCTGGTACCTCATCAAGGGCCGCGATATTGACTTTGCGAAGAAGTCGATCCGCCTGGCAGCATGCTTCGGCTTTATCGCCACGCTTCTCACGATTCACATGGGTGACGAATCCGGTTACCTCGTGACGAAAAATCAGCCCACCAAGATCGCTTCGATGGAAGCCATGTGGGAAACGCACGAAGCGCCGGCTCCGCTCTCGCTTTTTGCTCTTCCGAACGACAAGACCCGTTCCAATGAAATGGAAGTCTCGGTTCCCTGGCTTTTCGGTCTGATGGGTACGCGCAGCATCTCCACGGAAATCGAAGGCATCAATCCGCTTGTTGAAAAGGCTCAGGCCCGCATCATCAACGGCCAGCGTGCCGTGGGACTTCTGGAAGAACTCCGCAAGAACCCCTCAAGCCAGAACCTGCGTCAGCAGTTTGAAGAAGTTCAGGCTGATTTGGGTTACGGTCTGCTTCTGAAAAAGTACACCGCTGATGTCTCCAAGGCCACGCCCGACCAGATCCGCACCGCGGCTCTTTCCACGGTGCCTGCCGTGAATCCGATGTACTGGTCTTTCCGCCTGATGGTGGGCTGCGCCATTGCAAGCCTTCTCATCTTCCTTCTGTGCGCCTGGTTCAGCATCAAGAACAACATGGTTGAGAAGAAGAAGCTTCTGTGGCTCAGTCTGCTGGCCATGCCGCTGCCCTGGATTGCCTGCGAAGCCGGCTGGTTTGTCGCCGAATACGGCCGTCAGCCCTGGACCATTTACGAAGTGCTTCCCACGGATCTCTCGGTGTCTTCGCTTTCCGCCGGCAGCGTTCTCGGGTCTCTCATCGGCTTTATCGTCCTTTACGCGGTACTGCTTGTGGTTGAACTCTGGCTCATGGTGCGCTTTGCCAAACTCGGTCCGAGCTCTCTGAGCACCGGCCGCTACTTCTTTGAACGCAAAGCCTAACCGGATGGAGAAATTACGATGATCGATTATGAAATTCTGAAAGTCATCTGGTGGCTCTTTATCGGGGTTCTCCTCGTGGGCTTTGCCATCATGGACGGCCAGGACATGGGTGTGGGGTCTCTGCTGCCCTTCCTCGGCAAAAACGATACGGAACGCCGCTGCATGATCAATTCGGTTGCTCCCCACTGGGACGGCAACCAGGTGTGGTTCATCACCGGGGGCGGCGCCATTTTTGCCGCCTGGCCGATTGTGTACGCAACGGCTTTCTCGGGCTTTTACTGGGCCATGCTCATCATTCTCGCGGCTCTGATCTTCCGCCCCCTGGCGTTTGACTACCGCAGCAAGCATGAGCACGACACGTGGAAGAAGTCCTGGGACTGGCTGCTCTTTGTGGGTTCTGCCGTTCCCCCGATCATTTTCGGTGTGGCCTTCGGCAATATGCTGCAGGGTGTGCCCTTCCACCTCGATGAAACGATGCGTCCGATTTACACCGGCAGCTTCTTCGGGCTTCTGAATCCCTTCGGCCTTCTGTGCGGTGTGGTCTCTCTGCTGATGATCGTTGCCCACGGCGCCAACTACCTGGTTTTAAGAACCGAAGATGACCTGCAGCGCCGCGCCTCCGTGGTGAGCACGCTCACCTCCTTTGCGACGGTTGTGCTCTTCATCCTGGGCGGCATCTGGGCTTACTTCGGTGTTGACGGCTTTGTTGCGACCGCGGGTCTTGACCCGGCCGGTCCCGCCAATCCGCTTGCCAAGACCGTTGACGTTTACGCCGGCGCGTGGTTTGCGAACTTCTCGTCCTACCCGGTTCTGTGGCTTGTGCCGCTTGTTGCCGTGCTCGGGTTTGTGGTCTCGGGCATTCTTGCCCGCGGCATGAAGGGCCTTGCGGCGGTTGTCAGTTCCGCGGTGGGCCTGCTCGGTGTGATCCTCACGCCCCTGGTTGCCATGTTCCCCTTCATCCTGCCGAGCTCGACCGATGCGCGCTCCGGCCTGACGATCTGGGACAGCACGAGCTCTCAGCTCACGCTTGAGATCATGCTTGTTGTTACGCTCATCTTCCTGCCGATTGTGGTCGCCTACACCACGTGGGCTTACCGCACAATGTCCGGCAAGATCACGTCCGACTTCATCGCCAAGAACGATCACAACCTGTACTGATCGGTATGAACCCGGCGGCAGAAAGGCTTTATGACTGAAGCGCTCTGCCGCCGACAAACCCCTTAACCGGAGGATTTGACATGATCTACTTTTACTGGGCTGCCGGTCTTGGCTTCGCCCTCGCGATTTCGATTCTCATCTCCGTGACGATCGACAACCGCGAAGAAGAAGACAACAAGGCTTAATGCCTTACAAGCACTCTGCCTGCAACAACGTCAGAAAAGGAACAAACGTGCGGACTCTGATGCGAGTTTTAAGCTTTCTTGCGGCCGCGGCCGTGATGTGTATCACCGTGTTTTATCCGCGGCTTATTGCCGAGACAAGCACGTCTGTGCCGCACGGCTTTTTTGTTCTCATGATGATCGGCATGAGTTTCTGCTGGGTGCACGGTTTCGGGTTTATCCCGCAAAACCGTGCCCTGCGTGTCTGCTTTTCGCCCGTCGTGGCCTGGCCGCTGATTGCCCTGGGCATCTGGGGCGTGTTTCTGCGATGACGGACAATAAAGCACCGTCGCTTTTTGAACGCATCGGCGGGGCTGAAACGGTGAACGCACTGGTTTCAGCCTACTTCCGGGAGCTGCATACCCAGCCCCGTGCCCCAACCCTTTGCGGCTTTTACAGTAAAGCAACGGATCACTATCAAACCCGCATGGTCGAGTACATCACGGGTTTTTTGGGCGGCCCGGGGCTCTATCAGCAGGCGCACGGCCTGCCGATGCTGCGGGAACAGCACTGCCGGCTCACGATTGATGACGCCATGCGTGATCAGTGGTACGGCTGTATGCAGGCGGCCATTGCTGATGTGATTTCCGATGCCGCACTGCGCACTCAGCTTGAAGCGGCCTTCTGGCGCATGGCCGACAGTCTCAGAAACGCGTAACGCGCCTCAGAACACGGGTTCTCCTCTGCGCATCAGGCATCCGATGTGCAGTTCCAGATTGGTTTTATCGTCGGCAATCCACACCACGCCGTCCTGAACCGTAGCTGCGAGGTGCATACTGCGCGTGCACATTGCCGTGAGTTTTTGGACTTCTTCGTCACTTATCGTGCGGATCGTGAGCTTATCGATCTTGCCGAAATCACCCTTATTGGAAAGCCACCAGGGACCGGTTTTTGCCTCATCGTAGGCAAGCACCACCACATCGTCGCTTCTGCCCGCCGCGCGCCTTAAGGCCTTGTTGTCGGGATTGCCCACATCGATCCAGCGGCCGATATCCCCCGCATCATTGGTTCCCCACAAGTCCGGTTCGTCTTCGGCGGAAAGTCCCCGGCCGAACTCCAGCTTTTCATCCGCGTAAAGGCAGAAGGCCAGAATCCGGACCATCATGCGCTCTTCGGTTTCCGAGGGGTGCCGCGCCACGGTAAGCGACCGCGAGCCGTACCAGCCGCGGTCAAGATCGGAAATATCAAGTGTTGCCTTATAAATCGTTGCGCCGAGCGCCATTTTTAAACTCCTGCACCCAGTAAGGTGAGTGTGAGCGGCACCGTGGCCGCCGACACAAGCGTAGAGACGAAGATGGAATTACTCGCGGCCCCCTCTTCCGAGTTAAATTCGTTACTCATGATGTAGAGGTTGATGGCCACAGGCAGAGCCGCCAAAAGCGTTGCCGCATTGGTTTCGAGCTCCCCGAGACCGATGAGGCGGCAGAAAAAGAAAACAAGCGCGGGCTGCACCGCAAGCTTTAAAACCGTGATCAGCGTGCCTTTGGGTAAGGAGGCCTTAAACGAATGCTGCGCAAGGCCCATACCGACCGCAATCAGTGCCGCCGGTGTTGTGGCAAGCGCCACCCAGTCCACCGTCTTTTGCGCAACCTGCGGCAGATGCCAGCCCGTCATACCCCAGCACGAGCCGATGATGATGCCGAGAACAATCGGGTTTTTAAAGATGTTGATGAGGGCATGCACGAACTTCCGGGCGTCGATTTTCCCGCCCGTTTTTCCGAATTCCACACAAGCCGTGGCCGCTGTCCAAAGCAGCAGAACGTTAAAAATAATGATGAGCGAAATCGTGGGGATAGCCTCGTCGCCGAGGCTCACCTGCACAATGGGAACACCGAGCTGCACGTTGTTGCCGAAAATGCCGCCCATGCCGGTAATGACCTGGCCTGTGCTGTCCTGACGGAAAAAATATTTGCCGCAGTATTTGCCGAGCAAGAAGACGACGACACATGAGGCAAAAAAGGCAATGAGCACCTTCCAGTCCACGGGCGGCATCTCTGAGAGCCCGCTCATGATCTTAAAAAGAAGGACCGGCATCAGAAGCTTAAAAACAAACTTCGACAGTGCCGAGCTCACCGCTTTGTCAAAAAGCCCGATTTTGATCGTAAACCAGCCCAAAAACACCAGCAGAAAAAGCGGAGCGCAAAGCTCAAGATGATGCAGAAAGATCGACACAGCCGCTATCCGTAAGGGTTGAAATCACAAAGAAAATCCGGAAAAGACGTGCATTATCGGCCCAAACGGGGCCGGGCACAAACTTCAGGCCGTAAAAAAGCCGCTTCGGCAGACTCATTTTCTGCGCAAAGCGGCTTTATACGTTTGTCAGATCGCCTCTGACGCCTCAGGCTTTATCAGTCGAAGCGGTAGACGAACTGAGCACCCACGAGGATGGCGTCAAGCTTATTAAATTCGCCGAGCTGCTCACCCGTTGTCTTGTTGTAGAGGCCCTTATCACCGATTCCCTTGAGGTACGCGAGACCGAAGTCACCCTGCAGTTTGTTATTGACGTGCCAGGTGGCGCCCAAAGAGAGCCACAGGCGGTCAGTATCCGGAATCGTGGCGCTGCGGTACTTGTCGTCATCAACCGGCGAGATTTCATAGCCCACACCGCCGCGGACCGTGACTGCATCATTGATCGTGTAGTCAGCACCGAGCGTAAAGAGCCAGGAATCTTTCCAGTGATACTCCTCTTTGTGAGTGTTGCTGCTCGTCGGGTTTCCGGCCATTTGGCCAAGTCTGCCAAATGCAGAACTGGTGATCGGCAACGAATCAAAGCTTGCCCAATTTGTCCAACGAACCAAGCCTGACAAACGCAGAGCCTGAGTTGCTTCCCATGTCCCGGTCAGTGTCACAACATGCGGAGCAGACATTGTGGCTTGCCCATCATAAGTACCCAGGTTATAACCCTTGCCGCTCGTGTTAGCAGGGATTCCCAATTTCGGAATGCCATCCGGACCGGTTTTCATCCCTGCCTTAAACGTACCGTCTGCGTGGTGATTCACCTGAGAGCGATAAGCCAGACCGAAACGCAGCGTCTCCGTGGGCTGCCACATCACGCCGAGGTTTCCGCCCCAGGCCCAGCCGTCAGCAGACAGACGACCATATCCCGTAGCACCACCAACAGGAACACCGCTTTCGAAGTGCGCCGTCACATACTGCAGCGACATACCCGCACCAATGGAGAGCTTGTCGTTTACCTTCCAGGCAACGTTCGGATTAAAGTCAAAGACCTTCACTTCAGCGTTCATGCCGTGGTCGGCAAGTTCCCAGTCGCGCTTATATTCAGTCGCCATACCGAAAGGAACCGTGATACCGAAGCCAAACCACATGTCTTCATTCATCTGATGGGTGTGTGTAGATTTTTGTGTCTAGCGCGGGTTTACGGTTGAGCTTGTTGGCTCGCTAACAGGGGTATTTAACCCCGGGTACTTCGGGGCTGTCAAGCCCCAATTTTTCTATCAGTGGTAATGCGATGATTCAGGGTACGACGGCGGCATGGGAGGGCTGCATAGCCGCCCCCATGGGGGCGGCTATGCAGCGGCGCGCCGCTACCGGAAAAATCGCAGTTTCGTCTCCTTAAGTTGTAACACTGCAACTGCTATGCTGAAACACTGTTTCAGTACTCCGCGGCAATTAAGCCTGCCCAGCGGCAAATCGCTCACCGTACATGGCTGCAAACACCGGCATGGCTTCACTCCAAGCACGAACAGGCAGCTTCCATTTTTCCATAATGCGCTGAAGTGCCAAGTAAATCAGCTTCTTGGCGGATTCTTCATGCGGAAACATGGTTCGAGTTTTGATTACCTTCCGAACGCCACGGTTGAGAGCCTCAATACTGTTGGTCGTATACAACAACTTCCGAATCGACCGGGGAAAGTTGAAGAAGGGTATCACCTGTGCCCAGGCAGAGCGCCAACTCTGCGCTACATACGGGTAACGTTTGCCCATAGGGCTATTTTCAAAGGCCACCAAGGCCGCCAACGCTTCTTCGGGGGTATTGGCCTAGTAAATGGGCTTTAAGCCGGCCATTACAGCCTTTCGATCCTTGTGGCTGACGAAGGCTGTAGAGGCACGGATGAGATGGACAATGCAGGTTTGATGTTGCGCCTGGGGAAATACGGCTTCAATGGCTTGCGTCATACCCTTGAGGCCGTCTGTGACGGCGATCAGGATGTCCTCTACGCCACGGTTTTTCAATTCCGTAAATACCGACGTCCAGAAAGCCGCGCCTTCGTTTTCATGAACCCACATGCCGAGCACATCGCGTCGGCCGTCACAACGTACGCCGAGAGCCAAATGAACCGCCATCTTCTTGATGACGCCGTCCTTACGGATATTGATGCGCAAAGCGTCAAAGAACACCACCGGGTAGACCGAATCCAACGGACGGCCTTGCCATTGCCGTACGTCGTCATTTACCTTTTCCGTCACGGTGCTGATGAATTCGGCACTCACTTCAACGTGGTACTGACTTCTGATGAACTCAGTGATTTCACGGGTAGACAATCCGCGTCCATATAAATCGATGATGGCGTCATCGAAGTCATTGAAATGCCGTGAGTGCTTGGGTACCAGGCGGGGAACATAAGTCCCCTTGCGATCCTGGGGAACCAGGATTTCTAAATCGCCTTTATTGCCGTGAAGCGTTTTCTTGCTGTACCCATTGCGTTTGTTTTCAACGCGCTCAGCCGACGATTCCTCTTCGTTGAGATTTTCGTCTTCCTGTGTCAAATGGTGCTTCAGTTCCCCTTGCAGGGCGGCGTTGATGAAGCGTTGGGCTACGATCTTCATCGCTTCGTTGAAATGAGCCTGCGTTAAGGCCGTTAAGCCGCCGGCTTCCATCAGTTGCTCTACGGCATCGTTCAGAATGGCCTGCTGCTGGTCGGTAAATTTTACGGTCTCGTTTATTTTGGGTGTACGGTGTGCCACGGTGATTCCTTTCGCGCCCTACGGGAGCGCTATTATCGCCTGGACACAAAAAACCTTACATCCTCCATCTGATGCGTGAAGAACATGTTGGGAATCGGCACACCGTGCTTGGCACCGTTATCCGTATCTCCTTTATTCGTCTCAACATCGAGATCGAGATAAGCCATCACGGAACCCATCTGAAACTGCGTGCCAGGCAGAAGAACCATACCGGCCGGGTTGTACCAGACGGCGGACAGATCGTCACCCACGATACCGGAGCCGGCGTAGGCGCGGCCCAAACCCGCCACAGACTGTTCGGTGAGCATAAAGCCGCCCGCGTAGGCTGCGGACGTGGCAGCCGCCGCAAGCGTGAGTGCTGCCGAAAACTTGAACATTGCGTTCTTCACAGGAATTCTCCATTGGGCACCGGACTCATCCGTTTTACGGACAATGCACCAGCGTCTTCTTGTTATTGACGGCCGGTCTCGCACCGGTCCGGTAACGTCTGTCCTGACCAAAAAACATCTGCTCGGGCAGGCTCTTTTTCAGGACACAAAAAAACAGGTTGGCATTTTGCTGCCTTCCTGTTTTTTCAGGGCATGAAATGTATGCGGATAATCCCGCCCTCTCCCGCACAGACTAATCCGTAGAGATGATGCCTGCGGTTTCCTTTGTCAGTTAACCGGCATGGGCTGCGCGTTACTTAACCGGATCCAGCCCCGCACGATTCTGTAGCCCACCCAGATTCCCATGACGATGAAACCCACGGTCCAGACGGCAAAGCCGATCAGAAGCCAGGAGAGGATGAGCCCCGTAAAGGCCACCAGAAGCGTCCAGGCCATGGCGTACCAGAAGGTGCGGATCTGCCAGGAAAAGTGGCTGTCAACATACGTGCCGCGGGCTTCGCTGCGCATCACGTAATTTAAAACCACCGCCGCAATCGAAGGCCAGCCGAAAAGAAATGCGCCGATGACGGAGGCTCCGGTCACGATTCCGATGATGACGGAAACGGCGTGCAGGATATAAACGATCTTGGCCACCGTCACAATTGAAGAAGGCGGTTCGTTGGCAAAGCCGTTTACAACAACCGGTTCACGCGGCGTCATATCCATTGCACAGATCTCCCGAAAGTCCGAAAAGCACCGCACCGGGACTGCAAAGAGGCCGTCCCGGCCGGTTTCTTCGCACTCTACAACACCGGGCACACTTCAGGTATGCGGGCTGCCTGAGAATTTTGAAAATGCCTGTGACTGCCTCAGCTGATCGACACCCGGCGTTTGCCGTCGTGCTGCGCAAGAAGATGCAGATGCCGGCCGATCTCAGCCTGTGAGTCGTAAGGTGCAGCCCCTTTTTCCGGCACTACTTTCGTGTAGGTGCCGTCGCCCGCCAAAACCCAGGCATGGACGTTATCGGCAAGCTGCGCCTTCACAATCTGCTCAAGGATGTTGTCGCGGATATCCGGATCGAGCACGGGCGCCAACACCTCAATGCGGCCGTTTAAGTTACGGGTCATCATGTCGGCGCTGCCCACGTACATTTTCTCTTTACCGCCGTGACGGAACCAGTAGACGCGGGCATGCTCCAGAAGTTCTCCGACGATGGAGCGCACGGTAATCGTGTCGGAAACACCGGGAATGCCGGGCCTGAGCGAACAGATGCCGCGCACGATGCATTCGATTTTCACGCCCGCGCGGCTTGCCTTGTAAAGAAGGGCAATGATGTCGGGGTCAACGAGCTGATTGCACTTCAAGATAATGTGGCCGCCGCCCTCTTTCATGTGCAGCGCAATTTCTTCCTCAATGAGCGCGGACATGTTGCGCCGCAGCAGATTGGGCGAGACAAAAAGCTCACGGTAGTTTTCAATAAAGCCGAACCCGGTCATGATGTTAAACAGGTCCTGCACGTCGTTGCAGATCGCGTCATTGGTTGTGAAAAGCCCGAGATCGGTATAGATCTTCGCGGAAGCCGCGTTGTAGTTACCCGTGCCGATATGCACGTAACGGCGCATGCCGCCGCCCTCGCGGCGCACAACGAGACAGAGCTTCGCGTGGATCTTGAGTCCGGCAAAACCGTAAACAACATTCACACCCGCTTTTTCGAGTTCCTCGGCCCAGTTGATGTTCTGCTCTTCGTCAAACCGGGCCTTGAGTTCCACCACAGCCGTCACCTGCTTGCCGAGGCGCCTGGCCTCAAGAAGGCTCTTTACAACGGGGGACGCTCTGCCGCAGCGGTAAAGCGTCTGCTTGATGGCAACGACGTCGGGGTCAAGCGCCGCCTGATGCAGAAACCGCAAAACGCAGGCAAACGAATCGTAGGGGTGATAAACCATCTGATCGTGCCCGGCGATCGCCTCAAAGACGCTGCCTTCGGCGTCAAAGGCCGCAGGAATTCTCAGATGCATCGCCGGGTACTTAAGCCCCGGCTTATCCAGGGCCATCAGTCCCATGAACTCAGAAAACGCAAGCGGCATCTTTGACTTAAAGATCTGGCTCGGATGCATGTCAAGGTGCTGCACCAGAAATTCCTGCAGGCGCTTTGGCATGCCGCGCCCGAGTTCGAGCCTTACGACCGAGCCGAAACGTCGCTGCTCGACGTAGTCGCGCACGGCCGACAACAGGTCATCGGCTTCGTCTTCTTCGATTTCACCGTCGGTGTTGCGGGTGACGCGGAAAAGACCGGAATTTTTTACCTTGTAGCCGGGGAAAAGCTGCCCCATGCGGCGCACGATCAGGTCTTCCACCAAAAGCACCTGATTGGTGTCTTCGGTGACGGCAAAGGTTTCAGACCCTTCCTTATCAGCATCGGTGAGAAACAGAAACCGCGGCAGGTTGTTCGGGCACTTCACACGGGCAAAACGGACCTTGACGGGGGCGGAAGCGGCCACGGCCTCAAGTTCCGCGACGATATTGATGCTCGTGTTGGAAATCATCGGGAAGGGGCGGCCTGCGTCCACGGCCTGGGGCGTGAGAATCGGAAAGATCTGCTCGTCAAAATAGCGGTTCACACGCGTTTTCTGACGCCCCGTAAGATCCTCGTACTTCACAAAGCGGATGTCTTTTTTCGCCAAAGCGGGCTTTAACTCATCAAACCAGAGTACTTCGGCGGCATCGAGCATCTCCTGCACACGACGCCGGATTTCAGACAACTGGCGCGCGGGCGGCATCTGATCGGCGCCGGTGGGCGCCACACCGCTTCGGGCCTGGCGCTGCAGGTTCATCACCCGCACCATGTAAAACTCATCGAGGTTATTAAAGAAGATCGCAAGAAACTTCACCCGGTCCAGAAGCGGCACACGTTTGTCCATGGCCGTCTCAAGGACCTTGCGGTCAAATTCAATCCAGCTGATTTCACGGTTGATGTAAAGCCGGGGATCTCTTAAGCCCAGTGCTGAAGCGTCTTTCAGAAAGGCCGCTTCCCTTTGTGCCCCCGGCTGTCCGGCTGCCCCTTTTTTACCTGCCGGCTTTGTGCGCGCCGCGGCTTTTGTTCCCGTCCGCTTTTTTGCTTTTCCGCTCTTTAGAGCAGCCGGCACCGGACCCGCCCCCTCTTTTTTGACGCTCCCGGCTTTAACGCCTTCTTTTTCCGACACCGCTTTTTCCTGACTCATGACGCAACACCGTCCGGCAAACACTCTGATAAAAGGCAGAAAACCCGCTCCGCCCGCGATAATTTTTCAATGTAGCACCGTATTGCAACAATTCTGTGACACAAAACAATTTCTTTTGTATCAACACAAGACTTTTCGCCCTCCGTCTTTGCACGAAGACATAGAAAAGCGTTTCAGAAAACGTAGTCTTTTCCGATATCGAGTACACTCTGCGGCAAACTGTCGGCGGCCGCCCGAGTCCCCGTGCGTCGCGTGTCCCGTGTCAGCACCGTTGCGGCCGCCCTCTTATGCGTTAGGAAATCATCATGCGAATTCTTCTCGTTGAAGACGACGAAATGATCGGAGAAGGCGTTGTCGACGGGCTTAAGGCCGAAGGCTATGCCGTTGACTGGGTGCAGGACGGCAACTCCGCCCTGATTGCACTCAGAACAACCCCTTTTTCGCTCGTGATTCTTGACCTGGGTCTGCCCGGCAAAGACGGCATCAGCGTGCTGCAGGAAGTTCGCTCGCAGCGCATGCACGTGCCGGTTCTTGTGACCACGGCGCGCGACACGGTCTCCGACCGCGTCAAGGGCCTTGATGCCGGTGCCGACGACTATCTTGTCAAGCCCTTTGACCTTGACGAGCTCTCAGCCCGCATCCGTGCCCTTTTGCGCCGCTCCGCCGGCCGCAGCGAGCCCACGATTGAGCGAGGCGAACTCGTCATCAAGCCGGAAACCCGCGAAGTCTTTTTCCGCGGCGAGCCGGTACTGCTCTCCTCCAAGGAGTATGCCCTTCTTGTGGCGCTTGCCGACCGTCCGGGCGTTGTGCTCTCGCGCGGCCAGCTCGAAGAAAAGCTCTACAACTGGGATTCCACCGTGGGCTCCAACGCCATCGAAGTGCACGTGCATCACTTAAGAAAGAAGCTCTCGGACGGCGCCATCAAAACGGTGCGCGGCGTGGGCTACCTTCTTGAGACCTAGTCAGCACGCAGCTTCGGGACCTGCCGCATCATCATGCTCAGTATCCGCGGAAAACTTGTTCTGATGCTTGTTTCAGCGCTCGTCACGGTGGGCGTTGTCGCATCGGTTGCCACCTATTACTCCACCCGGATGGAGTTCTTGTCGCTGTTTGATGCGCAGCTTAAGCACACGGCGCTTGAACTCATCGAAGGCGGCAATATTGAGGTTAACAGCGTGGCCCTTATCGGGCAGGCGCCGCAGCAGCAGATTTCCGTACAGGTCTACGATGCCGCGGACAACCGCCTCTACGTGGCCCGCAGTCAGCATCCGTTGCCGGTTGCGGAAATTCCGGGCTTTTCCACCTTTACCGATGAAGCCGGGCACGAGTGGCGGCAGTACGCCGCCGCTGTCGGCACACGCATTGTGCAGGCGGCGCAGCCCCTTGAGGTACGCTCCCGGATGGCCGCTTCCGCCGCTCTGAGAATTCTGCAACCGGTGTTGCTTTTCATCGCATTTCTTGCGATTGCCATCTGGTTTGTGATCGTGCAGGTGCTGCAGCCCTTAAGTAAAACCGCAAGAGCTGTTGCCAAGCGCTCCCCGTCGTCTCTGGATCCGATTCCTTCAACGGGCCTGCCCTACGAGCTCAGAAGCCTCGTTAACGCCATTAACGATCTGATGCGGCGCTTAGGCGACAGCCTTACCGCGCAGCAGCGCTTTGCTTCTGATGCCGCACACGAACTCAGAACGCCGCTTGCCGCGATCAAGCTGCAGGCGCAACTTCTTGCGCGCGCCAAAACCGATGAGGACCGCGCCAAGTACGCCGGACGCCTTCAGCAGGGTGTGGCCCGCGCCACAAAACTTGTCGAGCAGCTTTTAACCATTGCCCGACTTGACCCGGACGCCTCCCAAAAACCGATGGCGCCGGCTGACCTTGCCGCAATGGCCAAAGCCGTTGCCGAAGACCTTACCGCACCGGCCGAAGCCAAAGGCATCACGCTCACGGCAAAAACGGAACCCGCCGAAGTCCTCGGCATGCCCGACGCGCTGCGGCTCATGATCACCAACCTCACCGACAATGCCATCCGCTACACGCCCGAAGGCGGGCGCATTGAAATCGGCATTGCCGCCGACGGCAAAGACGCCGTTATTTCCGTCACCGACAACGGCCCAGGCATCGCGCCCGAAGAACGTGAACGCGTCTTTGAGCGTTTTTACCGGGCTCTGGGCACCAAAGTTTCAGGCACCGGCCTGGGTCTTGCGATCGTCCGCCGCATTGTCGCGATGCATGACGCTTCGATTCAGATTGAAGACGGCTTTCCCCGCGCTGACGGTTCCGGATGCGGGGCGCGGTTTGTGGTCCGGATTCCCTTTGACCGCACCAAACTGAACTGACGGTATTCGAATTTCATCGATTTGTCCCGTTACAAATAGACAAATATCCGTTGTCTATGCATAATGCTTCTTAGGTTTTTTCCCTTAGACAGGTTTTTCACATCCGGCCGCTTCCCGAGGTAAGGCAACACCTGCAGTACCGCCTCGTTTTCCCCGCCGCGGCTCACTATTTCCTGCCTGTCTTTTATTACCAGCCAAGGAGCATTTATGTCTGACACGACAACTCCGCAGACCAAAGAAAAAGTCGGTATCGGCGCGTATGTCTCGCTGATTTTTGCCTGCGTGTTTTTTTCCGGTGTTTTAGCCGGCAACCATTGGTGGAGCGTTTTTGACTTCACAAGCCTTAACGGCGGCTTCGGTAAAGTTGTCGCAAGCGTCTCGCAGTCGGCCGACGGCGTTACCGCGGCCTTCTCCAACTTCCGCGGCAAAGGCGGGTCAGGCGCCGTTGACGGCTTCGTGTTTGCCCTCACGCTTGTTCCCACCGTGATGTTTGCGCTTGCCATGATCACGGTGCTTGAGCACTACGGTGCACTGCGTGCGGCCCGTGTGCTGCTCACCCCGATTCTGCGGCCGCTGCTTGGCCTTCCGGGTTCCTGCGGCTTAGCGCTCATTACGTCGCTGCAGTCCACGGACGGCGCCGCGGCGCTTACACGTCAGTTAAAGGACGCCGGTGAACTCAACGAAGCTGAAGTCAACATCTTCTGCCAGTTCCAGTACTCGGCAGACGCCACCATCACCAACTTCCTTTCCTCCGGTGCGGTTTTGTTCACGCTCACCGCGGCTGACGGCAAGCTGGCTGTCCCCACTTCGATCGGCGTGTGCCTCGGGCTCATCCTCGTGATGAAGTTCGTTATTGCCAACGTCATGCGTCTTCTCATGATCCGCTCGACCAAAAAGGCGGCGAAGTAAAGGCACAGTGAACGCCACGACAAAATACTGAAAAGGAATTTGAAATGAGCGAAAACAAAACAACAGCGGCTGCCGATCCGCATGCGGGCGGCAAGGAAATGATCACCGACGTCTTTGTCCGCGGTGCCCGTCAGGGCTGGGGCATTGCCATCGGTTCCATGATCCCCAACGTTCTGATGGCCTTTGTGATCATTAAGGCTCTGCAGATCACGGGACTTCTGAAAATCATCGGTGTGGCCTGCGGTCCTCTGATGGCTGTGTTCGGACTGCCCGGCGAATCCGCCACGGTGCTTCTTGCCGCCTGGATGAGTATGGGCGGCGGCGTCGGTGTGGCGATTGCCTTGTTCGGCCAGGGTTTGGTTGACGGCACCCATCTTGCGGTGTTAACGCCTGCCATCTACCTCATGGGCTCTCAGCTGCAGTACATGGGACGCCTTCTGGGTGTTGTCGGCATCTCCGGCAAGATGATCCCCGTGATGATGCTTCTGTCGATTCTCGCGGCAGCCGTCGCGATGATTATCATGCGTCTCTTCGTTCTGTAAGATAAGGCTGAAAACGTACCATGCTGGAAAGTTATCTCAAGGATCTTGCCGAGCTCGTCAACCGCGACTGCGGCACGCATAACTGCGCAGGCGTCACGGGCGCGGCTGAAATCATGAAGCGTCACTTCGAGTCAATCGGCTTTCATGCCGAACTCGTTGATCTCGGGCCCAAGGCCGGCCGCGGGCTTTTTGCCACCAACCGTCCCGGGGCTGATCACTATGACGTGATGATGAACGCGCATCTTGACACCGTATTTTCCGACGGAACGGCGGCCGAGCGCCCCATGAGCCGCGAAGGCGACCATGTGAAGGGCCCCGGCTGCTCGGACTGTAAAAGCGGTGTGCTCGCCATCTTTTACGCGCTCAAAAACGCACGTAAGGAAGACCTTGAGAGACTTTCCGTCGCGGTGTGTCTGAATCCTGATGAAGAAACGGGGTCTGCGAGCTCGCATCAGTGGCTCAGTGAAACCGCAGCCAAATCCACGCGGGCCCTTGTCTTTGAAGCAGCCCGCGCCGGCGGCGAACTCGTGCGTGCCCGCAAGGGCCGTGCAGCCTACCGCGTCGTCATGCACGGCGTGTCCGCGCACGCGGGCAACAACCCGCAGGACGGCCGCTCGGCGGTACTTGCGGCCTGCCGCTTTGCGCTTGCAGCCGACAAGTTGCAGGACTTAAAGGGTGCGGGTACCAGCGTCAACGTCATCATCAAAAAGGGCGGCACGGTTTCCAACGTTGTTCCTGACATCTGCGAACTTGAGTTTGACACGCGTTTCTGGACCAATGAAGAACGCGAGCGGCTCGACAAAAACTTCGCGGCGCTCTGTGAGGGCGACTGGGGTGAAGGCACACGCGCCGAACTCGTGAAGCTCGCATATCTGCCCGCCATGCCCTGCACGGAAAAAACCAGGGAGCTTGTCAGTCAGATTGAAGAGGCTGCACGCCTTGAAGGCGTCAAAATCGGCTGGGTTGACGCGGGCGGCGGCTCTGACGCAAACCACATTGCATTGGCAGGCACCCCGGTGATTGACGGCGTGGGTCCGGCGGGCGCGGGTTTTCATACCGAGCGCGAGTATCTGCGCGTTGATACCGTTGAAGAGCGCATCCGCATGATCGTGCGCTTCCTCTCGCTTATCTGATCCCGATACCTGCGGCGGCAACATTTTCTGCCGCCGCAGTTTTCATTTATGCCCGCGCGCAGCACCACGCCCTTTTTTGCCCGCCTGATTGCTTCCAGACTTTACGCGGCGCGCCGTGCTCAGGGTCTCACGCAGACGGCTGTGGCGCAGGCTGCGGGAGTGCGCACCGCCACGGTGTGTCAGGCCGAAAACAATCCGGCGCACATGCAGCTTGAAACACTCGCGAAAATCGCAGCGGTTCTGCACCTCACCGTCACGGCGCAGGCAACCGATGAGACCACGGCTGCGGCGATCGCCAACCCCAGAATCAGCGCTCAGAGCCCGCATAAGCCCGACTGACGCGGTGCGCTTTGTTACAACTTTAACCCGTCAGCGACAGATGCTAACGGGGTTCTTGCGCTTTTTGCCTGAGTCTTGCTGTATCGTCTCCTTCATCATGAAACGACCTGAGGTCCGTGCCTTTTTTATAAAAACGGCTGCCTCAGACACGCCGTTATCCCCACAGCTTCTTTTCTCGGAGCAACCAAGAAAAATATGATCAGGAAATTGATTAAACCGACGGCGGCTGCCGCCGCGATTGCCGCTCTTATTTCCGGCTCTGTTCTGACGACGGTCCCCGCCGTTGCTGCCGATGCACCCGCCACACAGAGCGCCCGCTCTCAGCTGCCCGATTTCGTCAACCTCGTGGAACAGTACGGCAAGGGCGTTGTCAACATCTCCACCGTGCGTGAAGCCCGCCGTGTCGAAGGCGCGGATCCGTTCGGCGGTCTTGATGAACGCCATGCGGAAATCTTCCGTCGTTTCGGTTTCCCGATGTTTCCGTTCGGTGGTCCCCGAGAGGAACCGGAACAGCGCGGCACAGGTTCGGGCTTTATCATCAGCGCTGACGGTCTGATTCTCACCAATCATCATGTGGTCGACGGCGCCGACAAGATCACGGTGCGCCTCACCGACAACCGTGAGTTCAGCGGTAAGGTGCTGGGAAGCGACGCTAAGACCGATATCGCCGTGGTGAAGATTGAAGCCAAGGATCTGCCCGTTCTCAAGATGGGCGACAGCGACAAACTCAAGGTCGGCGAATGGGTGGCGGCAATCGGCAGTCCCTTTGGCCTGGACAACACCGTGACCGCCGGTATTGTGTCGGCAAAAAGCCGCAAGCTTCCGAGCGATCAGTACGTGCCCTTTATTCAGACTGACGTCGCAGTAAACCCCGGCAACTCCGGCGGCCCCCTCTTTAACATGGACGGCGAAGTCGTGGGCATCAACTCCCAGATCTTCTCCACCTCCGGCGGCTTCATGGGTCTGAGCTTTGCCATTCCGATTGACCTTGCGCTTCAGATCAAGGATCAGCTCGTCAAGCACGGCAAAGTCACGCGCGGCCGCATCGGTGTGATGATTCAGAACATTACGCCGGAACTTGCGGAAAGCTTCGGCTTAAAGACACCCAAGGGCGCGATCGTTGCCCAGATCGATAAGTCCGGCCCTGCCGCCAAGAGTGACCTGCGTGAAGGCGACGTCATCACGGCGGTAAACGGCAAGCCCGTTGAAACGAGCGGCGACATGCCCGTGATCGTGGGCTCCCTCAAACCCGGCGACACCGCCAAACTCACCGTGATCCGTGACGGCAAGTCTCAGACCGTGACGGTGAAGGTGGCTGAGTCCGGCAACGACGACTGGCAGCCCGGTCAGAAGTCCTCGGCAAAAGCTTCGGCTCTGGGCGTCACGGTCCGCGCCTTAAATGAGGAAGAAAAGCAGCAGGCTGAAACCGAAGGTCTGCTCGTGGTGAAAAGCGAAGGTGCGGCCCGCAAGGCCGGCATCCAGTCCGGTGACATCATTGTGAACGTCAACGGCATTGCGATGAAAAAGAGCACCGATCTCGGCAACATCCTCGAAAAGAGTAAGACGCTACGTATCCTGATCCAGCGCGGCGGCACCCGGATCTTCATTCCGATCCGTCTGAAGTAATCCGCGGGCTCAGGTTTTTTCTGAGCACGAGCCCCGCTGAAGGCAACTTCCGCGGGGTTTTTTTGCGGGCGAAAAAAAGCGGCGCTCAGGCTCTCTCTCCTTGGCGCCGCTTTTTGTTCAGAACCGCTTACTTGGAGTAGCTGTTTTTCTGCTTGGAGGCTGCGATCTGATCCGCTTCCATGTTCATCGCGGCTTCTTCTGCAAGATGCCGTTTATCCGGATGCATCACTTCGTTTAACTGATCTTCGTTCACATCCTTCATCCATTGTCCCACCACGATGCAGGCAATGCCGTTACCGATCATGTTGGTAAGCGCACGGGCTTCACTCATGAAGCGGTCAATACCGAGGATGAGCGCAAGACCCGCAACCGGGACGTGACCCACCGCCGAAAGCGTTGCCGCCAGAACAATAAAGCCCGAACCCGTCACGCCCGCAGCACCTTTACTCGTCAAAAGCAGCACGGCCAAAAGCGTAATCTGCTGGAAAAGCGTCATCTGCACGTCGCAGGCCTGTGCGATAAAGACCGCTGCCATCGTGAGGTAAATGGCCGTGCCGTCAAGGTTAAAGGAGTAACCCGTCGGAATCACCAGGCCCACCGTGGACTTACTGACGCCTGCGTGCTCCATCTTGGCCATCATGCGCGGCAGCACCGATTCCGAAGAAGACGTACCGAGCACAATGAGGAGTTCTTCCTTGATGTAGCCGATGTAGCGGAAAATCGAGAACCCGTGCCAGCGGCAGATACCGCCCAAAACCACGAAGATAAAGAGGATGCAGGTAAGGTAGAACGTCCCCATGAGTTCGGCCAGGGGCACAAGCGACGCGATACCGTACTTACCGATCGTAAAGGCCATGGCGCCGAAGGCACCGATCGGCGCCACGCGCATGATCATGCCCACGATCTGGAAAAGCACGTGCGAGCTCTTTTCAATCACGTCAAAAACGAGTGTGCCGCGGCCGCCGAACTTATGCAGTGCAAAGCCGAAAAGCAGCGAGAAAAAGAGCACCTGAAGAATTTCACCCTGCGCAAACGCACCCACCACCGTCGACGGGATGATGTTCATCAGAAACTGCGTGGTGGTCTGCATCTTGCCCGGGCCCGTGTAGGCGGCAACAGCACCTGCGTCCAGTGTCTTCGGATCAACGTGCATTCCTACGCCGGGCTGGCAGACGTTCACAATGAACAGCCCCACGATGAGGGCAATGGTGGAAACCACTTCAAAGTAAAGCAGCGCAAGGCCCCCGGTCTTACCGACCTTTTTCATGTCTTCCATGCCGGCGATACCGGTCACCACCGTACAGAAAATCACCGGAGCGATGATCATCTTGATGAGTTTGATGAAGCCGTCACCGAAAGGCTTCATCATTGCGCCCCAGTCCGGCGCAAAATAGCCGAGCAGCACGCCGCACACAATGGCGCAGATCACCTGAAAATAAAGGACCTTGTAAATCGGAGTTCTTTTCTTTGCCATGATCGGAATTCTTTACACAATTTATCCGGAAGGCTCACTTTGATCCGCCCAGTCTGAAAAAGACCCGCAGCAAACCGTCCCGCGCCTTCTGCAGCACCGGCGCCGCCTTTTTTTCTGCGGCCCGCTGTCGCAACTTATACCAGCACCCCGAAGAGTTTCGCCTGAGCAATTTACTGTAACCAGGCGCTTTTTAAGCTCGAATTTTTGCTTTCAAAAAAAAGCGGACTATTTTCGCAATAGCCCGCTTTTTTGTAAAGACGTAAAAAGTGTTTCCGGGTCAGACTCTTGAAGCCGACGCCCAGATGCGTTCGCTTACCTCACGGGCAAGTGCCTCCTTCTGCGCTTCATCACTGACACTCAGCGCCCTTAACCATATGCCGTCCAAAAGGGCGAGATCAGCTTCAAGGCGCGTACGGGCAACGGCGTCCGTTACCCGGCCGCCGTGCAGGTACACGGGCATCAGAACTTCACGCCAGGCCGCGACAAACTGCTGCACGGCGCGCCTGATCCGTTCGTTTTCCACGGATTCGGCCAGGATTTCCAGGGTAAGCCTTGCCTTGACGGGATCGAGCCTGGCAAGCGTAAGTTCGTAGACATCGCGCTTACAGGCTTCCTGCTCCTCATAGTGCTCCGAGTCCGTGCACAGATGCCGGCGGATTCTCAGAATTTCCCGCTCGGCAAAGGCTTCAATGATGGCGTCCTTGTTTTCAAAGAAGTTGTAGAGGTTTCCCACGCTCATGCCGTCTTCGCGGGCGATGTCGGCCATGGAGACGTTGTGAAACCCCTTTCGCTTAAAGCACGCCAGGGCCGAGCGCATGATTTCCTCACGGCGCTGCAGCTGCGCTTCCGGGCTGCGGGGTTTACGGCCGCGGCTTGCCGCGGCCGTTTCGTCCGGAGCCGTCATTTGCTCTCCCCTTCGGGCTCGGCCAGTTCAGAGGCACCTCCCATGGCCTTATAAAGCGTAATGAGGCTTGCCGCGCGCGAAAGTTCCGCGGTGATCAGAGCCTGCTGCGCGGAGAAGTTCGTTCTCTGGCTGTCCAAAACCGAAAGGTAGCTGTCGGCACCGTTTTTGTAGCGGTCCGTGGCAAGGCGGTAGCTTTCTGCAGCGGCCTTGGCAAAGTCGCGCCGGGCGGAGAGTTCCCGCTCAACGGTCCCTTCCATCGCCAGAGCATCGGCCACATCCTTAAAGGCCGCCTGAATCGCCGCCTCGTAGTCCGCAAGCGCCGACTTCTGCCGCGCCTCAGCCGCTCTGAGGTTGGAGATGTTTGCGCCGCCCGTGAAGATGGGCAGCGAAATCTGCGGAGCCCAGCTCCAGATCTTGGTGGCGTGATCAAAGAGGTCGGAGAGCTGCGTGCTGCCGCCCCCGAAAGCTCCGGTGAGCGAAATACTCGGGAAAAACGCCGCACGCGCAACGCCGATATTGGCGTTGGCTGAGCGCAGCACGGCTTCAGCCTGCGCAATGTCCGGGCGGTTTAAAAGCACTTCACTCGGAATGTTGCCGGCAACCGACACCGCGGCAACCGTCGCGGTTTCGATGCCTTCGGGTTCGAGGGCCGGATCGTAGGTGCCGCCCGCCAAAAGCCGCAGGGCATTTCTGTACTGTGAAACCGCGCGTTCAGCCTGCACGGCCGCGGCCTGAGCTGCGGCCACGGTCTGAGCGGCCTGCTGCACGTCAAGCTGGCTTGAGGCCCCGAGCTCGTAACTTCTGACAATGAGCCGGTAGCTTTCTTCCTGGCTTGTGAGCGTTTCCCTGGCAAGCTTGTACTGCATCTTGGAGGCGCCCAGCGCGAGCCACGTCTGTGCAATGTCGGTAATCACCGTCATCTGCACGGTGCGCTGCGCGGCCTGCGTCTGGAAAAACGCCTGCAGCGCCATTTCGTTAAGGTTTCTCACGCGCCCGAAAAGATCGAGCTCATAAGAAGCCATCGCGGTTGCCGAGTAGGTGCGGTTGATGCTTGAACCCGTACGCGACACGGAGCGCGCCGCCGACTCACCGGCAGCGGCCGCCACAGACGGGAAAAGTTCCGCCCGCGACACACCGTACTGAGCGCGCGCCTCTTCCACACTGTAGAAGGCCGATCTCAGCGAGCGGTTCTGCGCAAGCCCCTGCTCAATGAGTTTTTTAAGCCTTGCATCGGTAAAGAAACTCGCCCAGTCGGCCATGCCTTCGGTCAGAAGTTTGGCGTTTTTAACCGCCTCATCCTGCGGCCAGGCCTCTTCCACCGGTGCCTGCGGTCTTTCGTAATCAGGCGCGAGCGACACGCAGCCCGTCAGAAGCAGCGCTGCCGTCAGCGGTAAAAGCGTGAAAATCTTACGCATGATTGGTTTCCTTCTCATCGGTTACAGGAGCCGCGGCTGTCTTGTCCTTCTTGCGGCCGGAGATCTGAATGATCAGAGCATAAAACACCGGCACAAAGAAGATGCAGAGGAACGTACCGGTAAGCATACCGCCCAAAACGGCCACACCGATCGCGGACTGCGCACCCGCGCCCGCACCCGTGGCGGTTGCAAGCGGAATCACACCGAGACCGAAAGCGAGAGACGTCATCACAATCGGACGCAGTCTCAGACGCACGGCTTCCACAACGGCCGCAAGAGCGTCCATGCCGCTTTCAAAGAGCTCGCGGGCAAATTCCACAATCAAAATGGCGTTTTTCGCGACAAGCCCCACGGTGGTCAGGAGCCCCACCTGGAAGTACACGTCGTTTTCCTTGCCGCACAGAGCCGTCAGTCCCAGAGCACCCAACACACCCAGGGGCACCACCAGAATCACAGCCACAGGAATCGACCAGGATTCATACAGAGCGGCAAGTGCAAGGAACACCACGAGCAGCGACACGGCGTACAGGGGACCGGCATTGCCGCCCGCCACACGTTCCTGATAGGACACGCCGTTCCATTCGATGGAGTATCCCGGCGGCATCTGCTGCAGGATTTCTTCCACCGCGGCCATGGCCTGACCGGAAGAAACGCCGGGCGCCGGAGACCCCTGAATATTGACGGCATCAAGCGCGTTAAAGCGCTCCAGACGGGGCGAACCGTAAATCCATTCCGTCGTAAGGAACGATGAGAACGGAACCATTTCACCCGCACTGTTGCGCACATGCCACTTACCGATATCCTCGATTTCGGCACGCGAGCTTTCAATACCCTGAATGTAGACCTTCTTGAGTTTGCCCTGATCCATGAAGTCGTTGACGTAGCTCGAACCGATGGCGGAATTGAGCGTGTCGTTGATCATGTTGTCGGACACCCCGAGCGCACGGGCCTTGTCGTAGTCGATATTGACCTGCAGCATCGGGGAGTCGGCCATACCGTTATGGCGCACCTGCTGCAGACGGGGATCGGCGTTGGCGGCCGCGAGGAACTGCCCCATCACCTGCATGAGGTTGTCGTGCCCTCGGCCGGAGCGGTCCTGCAGGTAGAAGTCAAAGCCGTCGGCCACACCGAGTTCAGGCACGGGCGGCAGCGGGAAGGCAAAGCCCAGAACGTCCTTAAACTGCGGCGAAAAAAGCAATCCCTGCACGCGGCCCATAATAGCCTGGACACTGGACTTGTCCGTCTTTCGGTCATCCCAGTCCTTGAGCTTTAAAAAGCCCATGGCGTTATTCTGACCGGTACCGGCAAAGGAGAAGCCCCGCACGTAAAAGATTGAGGCAACATCGTCTTTTTCAGCCTGTGCAACCGTCTTCT
Source organism: Duodenibacillus massiliensis (assembly GCF_900128485.1). Taxonomy (GTDB): domain Bacteria; phylum Pseudomonadota; class Gammaproteobacteria; order Burkholderiales; family Burkholderiaceae_F; genus Duodenibacillus; species Duodenibacillus massiliensis. Next base: position 17,515 of record NZ_LT635855.1, on the reverse strand, counting down.
GGAAGCGGTCAAGCGCCTTATCGGTGCGCTCGGCCGTGGCGCCCGCGGGTGCCTGCATCATCATGAGCAGCACACCCTGGTCTTCCGACGGCATAAAGGCGCTCGGCAGATGCATGTAGCCCCAGACCAGCGTGCCGCAGAGCACAAGGTAAATCACCATCACGCGGGCGATGCGGTGCACCAGTGCGCGCACCGAGGAGCGCACGCCGTTCGTGAGCGACCGAAAGCCGCTGTTGAATTTTCCGAAAAAGCCGCCGCGCTCAAGGTGTGCTCCGGCCTTCACCTGCTTGAGCATCGAGGCGCAGAGCGCGGGCGTCAAAGTCAGAGCCACAATGACTGAAAGCACCATCGAGGAGACGATCGTCACGGAGAACTGACGGTAGATCACGCCGGTGGAACCGCCGAAAAAGGCCATCGGAATAAACACGGCCGAAAGCACCATGGCGATACCGATCAGGGCCCCCTGAATCTGGCCCATGGACTTAATCGTTGCGGACCGGGGATCTGCCCCTTCCTCACTCATTACGCGTTCGACGTTTTCCACCACGACAATGGCGTCGTCCACCAAGAGGCCAATGGCAAGCACAAGGCCGAACATCGTGAGCATGTTGATTGAGTAGCCCAAGATGCCGAGCACGGCAAACGTACCCAGAAGCACCACCGGCACGGCAATCGTCGGAATAATCGTCGCGCGCCAGTTCTGAAGAAAGAGGTACATCACGCCCACCACGAGGATGATGGCCTCAATCAGAGTCTTCACCACTTCTTCCAGCGCCTTTTTCACAAAGGGCGTGGTATCAAAGGGGTAAATCACCTCAACGCCTTCGGGGAAGTACGCGGAGAGTTCCTGCACCTTGTCGCGCACGCGCGCCGCCGTGTCAAGAGCGTTGGCGCCCGCGGCGAGCTTAATGGCGATACCCGAAGAGGGATAGCCGTCAAACTTACCTTCAAAGGTATAGGTTTCCTGACCGAGCTCAACCGTACCGATATCCTTGATGCGCACAACCGAGCCGTCAGGCATCGTCTTTAACGCGATGTTGGCAAACTCGTCTGAGGTCGTCATCAGGGAACTCGCGCGGATCGTGGCGGTGATCATGCGCTTGCCGTTGGTAGGCTGACCGGCGATGTCACCGGCCGCCACCTGGACGTTTTGCTGCGAAATCGCCGAGGAAACGTCCGAGGGCATGAGCTTATATTTATTCATAAGCTCCGGATCCATCCAGATACGCATGGCGTAGGACGCACCGAACACCGTGGTTTCACCGACACCCTTGACGCGCGCCAGAGGCTCTTCGATGTTGTTGGTGAGGTAGTCGCCCAAGTCACCGGAATTCATGCGGTGCGAGCGGTCCACAAAGCCCACAACCATCAGGAAGGACGCAGAGCTCTTTTGCACCACGACACCCAGACGCTTGACGATCTCAGGCAACGTGGGCTCAGCCATCGAGAGCTTGTTCTGCACCTGCACCTGAGCAATATCCGGGTTGGTGCCGGCCTCAAAGGTGAGCGTAATCGTCATGCGGCCCGTGGAGTCCGACGTGGAACTCATGTACAAAAGGCCGTCCAGACCCGTCATGTTCTGCTCGATGATCTGCGTCACCGTACGCGACATCGTTTCAGCCGAGGCACCCGGGTAGGTTGCCGAAACCGTCACCTGAGGCGGTGCGATACGCGGATACTGAGAAACCGGCAGGTTAAAGATCGACAGCAGACCTGCCAGCATGATCACGATAGCGACCACCCAGGCAAAAATCGGGCGGTCGACAAAAAAGCGGCTCAACATAGTTCAGTCTCTCCCGCGTTTTTACTGCTTCTGAGGAGCCTTCTGGGCGGCACCAGCCTCAACGGGCGAAACAGTCGCCCCCGGGCGGACCTTGAGAACCCCTTCGACAATGACGCGGTCACCGGCCTTCAGGCCCCCCGTCACAATCCAGAAAGCGCCTTCGGTGCCGCTCACTTCAATATCACGCGTCTCGACCTTATTGTCCTTGGTGACGACAAACACATAGGGTTTGCCGTTGGTGTGACGCATCGTCGCGCGCTGATCGAGCTTGATGATGTTGTGCTGTACGCCTTCATTGATGACGGCACGCACATACTGCCCCGGCATCAGGCGGCGGTCCGGATTGGGAAAGACCGCACGGATGCGCACGGTGCCCGTGGTCTGATCCACCAAAGCATCCTTAAAGGTGAGGCGCCCCTTATGGGGATAGGCCACACCGTTATCGAGCATGAGCGTGACTTCCGCACCTTCGTCACTTGCCTTTAAGCGGCCTGCGGCAATGTTGGAGCGGATTTTGTCCATCACATCGTAGGACTGCGTCACGTCAACGTAAATCGGATCGAGCTGCTGCACGACCGTCAGACGCGAGGCCTGATTGGCCGTCACCAGGGCCCCGGGCGTTACTTCAGACAAGGAAACCTGACCGGAAATAGGACTTGTGACCTTGGTGTAGCGCAGATTGATGCTTGCCGTTTCAAGGGCGGCCTTGGCGGCAGCCACCTCAGCCACGGCGACTTTGAGCTGCGCCTGGGCTGAATCATCGGACTGTTTGCTCACGGCATTGGCTTTGACAAGCTGAGCGGAACGCCTGGCGTCGGCCTGACGCAGTGCGAGCGTGGCTTCGGCCTGCTTTAAGGCGGCCTGCGCCGAGAGAACCTGGGCCTTATAAAGGCTTGCGTCAATCTGATAGAGCGAATCGCCGGCTTTGACTTCGGCGCCTTCCTCAAACTGGCGCTTTTCAATGATGCCCGTGACCTGGGGGCGGACCTCGGCGACGCGGTAGGCGCTGGTGCGGCCCGGCAGTTCCGCACGCAGTGTTGCGGAAGCAAGCTGCATCTGAGCCACTTCAACCTGCGTCGCAGGCGCCTTCATCTGCTGCGCCGACTGTTTGTTGCCGCAGCCGGCAAGCGCAACCGCAATGCAAACCGCTGCCGCAGCGGTAGTCAGAGGGCGAAATTTGAACGACATTGATAAAGCTCCGTAAAGCTGAGTCACCCGAAAAAGGGAGGCAGTTAAGGCCCGGGAGGCCTGAAACAAAGACAAAAAGCCCCGGACATTTTCTTAACTGAACGAGGATTCAACATTTTAATGTGCTTTATTTCCCTGCGTTACGCGCTTTCTTACAGTTTGTAAACAATTGAGTCTGTTTTTGATCTGAGGCCGTACGGCGATAGAACGCGGCTACGTGTTTTTGCTTAGCTAGGCCTACAATGGCGTTGCCTTCCGGCAGGGGGCTTCCGTCCTGCCTGCACCGGACGTTTTGACTTCTCCCCACCCGTTTGCGGCGTTAACAATCATGTTGGACCTGCTTCACCTGCAGTATTTTTTCGGCGCGCTGGTTTCGCTTGTCGTCATTACCAATCCGCCTTCCAAAATTCCGCTGTTTGTGAGCCTGACGGTCGGTATGACGCGCGAGCAGCGCCATCAGCAGGCCAACTGGGCTGCGATTTATTCATTCCTTGTGATGATCGTCAGTCTGATTGCCGGCAACATGCTGCTCGCGTTTTTCGGCATCAGCTACAGCGCCATGCGTATCGCGGGCGGCCTGGTGATTGCCATGATCGGCTACCAGATGCTTTTCGGCGGCAACTCCCCCAATAACGCCCCGATGGTGCGCCGCAACAAAGAGGATTACGCGTTCTTTCCGATTGCCATGCCCGGTATTGCAGGGCCCGGTACCATCGCCGTCGTGATCGGCTTTTCCACCGAAATTGCCGAACTCACGGACCGCACGCAGATGATTACGGCCTTTTTAATGACGGGGCTTGCGATCGCGGCAACGAGCCTTATTGCCTGGATTACGCTGCGCTCGAGCGAATACTGCTCGGACCACCTCGGGCCTTCGGGCATGGCCGTTTTGGGCAAACTCATGGGCTTTATCCTGATCTGCATCGGCGTACAGTTTGTGGGCTCGGGCATCAAGAGTTTCATTGCCTCATAAACGCGGTTTTCCGGACCGCAAAAAAGGCGCCTCAGACAATTTCTGACGGCGCCTTTTTTTACGCGCGTAAAAGAGACAACTCCGCGCGTCTGTGTCTTATCAGACAATCACGTCAATCCAGCCTTCAGGCGCTTCAATTTCGCCGTCCTGAATACCGGTGAGGGTGCTGCGCAGCTTCGCCGTGACTTCACCCATCTTTTCCATGCCCGAGGGGAAGCGGATCACGCCGTCGGCGGTATGAATTTCACCAACGGGCGCCATCACGGCCGCCGTACCGCAGAGCGCACATTCCTTAAAGTCCTTGACTTCGGCAAGCGCCACCGGGCGTTCGATCACCTTGAGTCCGAGATAGTGTTCGGCCACATACACGAGCGAACGGCGCGTGACGGACGGCAGAATCGAGGGGCTCTTCGGCACAATGAGCTGATTGTCCTTGCCAACAAAGAGCACATTGGCGCCGCCCGCTTCTTCAATATACGTGCGGGTCTGCGGATCGAGGTAAATGTTTTCAGCGTAGCCTTCGCGGTGCGCTTCCATGGTCGGGTACAGGCTCATGGCGTAGTTAAGACCCGCCTTAATGTGGCCCGTGCCGTGAGGTGCCGCGCGGTCGTATTCCGCGATGCGCACCTTCAGGGGCTTGACGGCGCCCTTAAAGTAGGCGCCCACCGGCATGCAGAAAACGCGGAAAAGATACGAAGGAGCCGGCGCCACACCGATCTGCGGGCCCGAGCCGATCATCACGGGGCGGATGTAAAGCGTGCAGCCCGTACCGTAGGGCGGAACCCAGGCGGCATTGGCGCGCACCACTTCTTCCACGGCATGCACGAAACGCTCCACCGGGTAGGCGGGCATCTCAAGGCGGGCCGCTGAGTCGGCCATGCGCTTGGCGTTTAAGTCCGGACGGAAAGTGACGATATGGCCGTCCTTCGTCGTGTAGGCCTTCAGGCCCTCAAAGCAGCTCTGCGAGTAGTGAAACACACAGGCCGATTCCAGAAGGCTGATGTGCTCATCGGTAATCAGTCCGCCCTGATCCCAGGCGCCGTCCTTCCATTCAGACTGCCAGCGGTAGTCCGTTTTCGTGTAGCCGAAGCCGAGCTTGGCCCAATCGATGTTTTTCTTTTCCATAACTAAACCTGCAACAAACACGGGAAAACAGGCACTGAGCACCTGCCTCCCGACATCATGGCTAGACGCGCCGGTTTAAGGGATAAGGCCCTCTTTGACCGGAGCACTACGGGAAAAAATCATACTCTCGGGCAACCGACCGCGTCTTTGTAGTTTTGCTTATTCGACCGTCACGCTTTTTGCGAGATTCCGCGGTTTGTCAACGTCGGTGCCGCGCGCCAGGGCCGTGTGATACGCCAAAAGCTGCAGAGGCACCGCATGCAGCACGGGCGAGAGATCACCGTAGTTTTCCGGCATCTGAATCACGTGCATGTTGTCGGCGGGGGCAATCGCCGTGTCGGCGTCGGCAAA
>NZ_LT635855.1:0-11954 GCF_900128485.1 Duodenibacillus massiliensis | reverse complement strand
CCGGGCGAGAGATCACCGTTGTTTCCCGGCATCTGAATCCCGTGCATGTTGTCGGCGGGGGCAATCGCCGTGTCGGCGTCGGCAAACACATAAAGTTCACCGCCTCTGGCCCGCACCTCCTGCATGTTGCTCTTTAATTTTTCAATGAGCTCGTCATTGGGCGCAATCGTCACCACGGGCATGTTTTCATCCACAAGCGCCAAAGGCCCGTGCTTTAATTCCCCGGCCGGGTAGGCTTCAGCGTGGATATAGCTGATTTCCTTGAGTTTCAGTGCCCCCTCAAGCGCAATCGGATAGTGCATGCCGCGTCCCAGAAAAAGCGCGTGCTCCTTGCGGGCAAACCGTTCGGCCCAGGCGATGATCTGGGGTTCCAGCGCAAGCACTGCGGTAAGCGCCGTTGGAATATGCCGCAAACGGTTTAAAGCGTCGGCCTCAGCCTCTGCAGTCAGCCTTCCCCTGATCTTGGCAAAGACCAGCGTAAGGAGGTAAAGCGCCGTCAATTGTGTTGTAAAGGCCTTGGTGCTTGCCACCCCGATTTCGACACCCGCGCGCGTGATGTAGTGCAGACGGCTTTCGCGCACCAGGGCGCTTTGCGCCACGTTGCAGATCGTGAGCGTCTTGTCCATGCCGCGGCTCTGCGCAAATTTGAGCGCCGAAATCGTATCCGCGGTTTCGCCCGACTGCGAAATCGTCACCACAAGCGTCTCCGGATCCGTCACGGGCGTGCGGTAGCGGTATTCACTGGCCACTTCCGCGTCGCAGGCGATGCCCGCCACCGACTCCAGCCAGTACTTGGCGGTAAGCGCCGCGTAGTAGCTCGTTCCGCAGGCAAGCATCAGAATGCGCTTGACGCCCGGGAAAACCTCTGCCGCCTGACGGCCGAAAATCGTGGGCGTGATGCCTTCCACGCCTTCGAGCGTGTCGGCAATTGCGCGGGGCTGCTCAAAGATTTCCTTCTGCATGTAGTGGCGGTAGGGTCCGAGCTCTGCCGCACCCGAATACGTCTGCACCCGCATGGGCTTGCGGCAAACAGCCGAATAGTCCGTCCCTTTGTGCGAAAAAATCCGGACGTTTCCAAGCGTCACGTCAGCCACATCACCGTCTTCAAGGAAAATGATGTTGTCGGTGACGCCTGCCAGAGCCATTGCGTCGCTAGCCACGAAATTTCCGGTCTCACTTAACCCCACCACCAGGGGCGACCCCTGACGCGCCGCCACAATGCGCTGCGGTTCATTGAGCGCAAAAACGGCGATGGCGTATGCTCCGCGCACGCGGTTTAAAGCCTTTTGCACGGCCGCAAGAAGGTCTCCCTCGTAGTAGGAATTCACAAGGTGCGCGAGCACCTCCGTATCCGTCTGACTCGTAAAGACCACGCCTTTGGCCTGCAGTTCATCGTGCAGTTCGGCAAAATTTTCAATGATGCCGTTATGCACGAGCGCAATGCGCCCGCCTGCAATATGCGGGTGCGCGTTTTCCACAACAGGTTTGCCGTGCGTGGCCCAGCGGGTGTGGGCAATACCGATCGTGCCGTCGATTTTCTCGTTTTCGACCTGCTCAATGAGTTCATGCACACGCTGCACGGAGCGCGCACGACGGATTCTTCCGTCTTCAATCACCGCAACGCCGCAGCTGTCGTAGCCGCGGTACTCAAGACGCCTTAAGCCCTCCAAAAGGACGGGCATGATTCTGCCGGTACTGACTCCGGCCACAATTCCGCACATAGATCTCTCCCTGAGCGTGTGTCCGGTTCTGTTACTTCGCCTCAGCCTTTTTGGGGCGTTCCCACCCTTCCACCGTTTTCTGATGCACCCGCGAGAGCGTGAGCTTACCTTCGGGCGCATCGTGCGTGAGCGTGGTCCCCGCGCCGAGCGTTGCACCGGCGCCCACCGTCACGGGAGCCACAAGCTGCGTATCTGACCCGATAAAGGCATCGTCTCCGATCACGGTACGGTATTTGTTGACGCCGTCATAGTTGCAGGTGATGGTGCCCGCGCCGATATTGACGCGCGCGCCGACGGTTGTATCTCCGATGTAGGAGAGGTGGTTGATCTTGCTTTCAGCGGCAACGTCAGACTTTTTCAGTTCCACAAAGTTGCCGATATGCACGTTTTGGGCCAATTTGGTCAGCGGTCGCAGACGGGCGTAGGGCCCCACTTTGCTGCCCGCGCCCACCTCGGCGCCGTCAATGTGCGTAAAGGGTTCAATCCGTACGTCATCGGCAATCACCGCATTACGGATTACGCAGTAAGGTCCCACATGCACGCGGTTGCCGAGCCTGACGTTGCCTTCAAAGACGCAGCCCACATCAATCACCACGTCTTCGCCGCAGGTGAGTTCCCCACGCACGTCAAGGCGCGAGGGGTCAATCACCGTCACGCCGGCATCGGTAAGCTGCTCTGCCCTGTAGTCCTGCCAGATCCCCTCAAGGCGTGCAAGCTGCGTCTTGGAATTCACCCCCTCGACTTCAAAACTTCTTCTCGGGCGGGCCGAGCTGATGCGCACGCCGTCACGGACCGCAAGGCCGATAACATCAGTGAGATAGTACTCAGACTGCGCGTTGGCGGGCTTTAATTCCGAAAGCCAGCCCGCAAGGCGCGCAGTGGGCAGCAGCATGATCCCTGTGTTGATTTCACGAATCTGTTTCTGGCCTTCGGTGGCGTCCTTTTGCTCAACAATTGCCACAATGCGGCCCCTTTGGCGCAGAATCCGCCCGTAACCGGTGGGGTTACGCAGCACAGCCGTCAAAAGCGCCATGCCGTCACCGGCGGCGTCTCTCAGACGCGCAATGGTTTCGGGCTGAATCAGCGGCACGTCACCCAAAAGCACCAGGGTCATCTCTGCGGCCGGATCCAGAAGCGGCAGCGCCTGCTGCAGAGCGTGTCCGGTCCCGAGCTGCGGCTGCTGCAGAGCAAACGACACGGCGGGGAAGTCCGTTAAAGAGGCCTTTACCTCATCGGCGCCGTGACCGATCACAACCACCGTGCGGCTCACATCGGGCAGCGCCTGCACGGTCTTCAGAACATGATGAATCATCGGGGAGCCGGCAATCGGCTGAAGCACCTTCGGCAGCGACGAATGCATCCGTTTACCGAGTCCCGCGGCAAGAACAACAACGTTAATCACAATACGATTCCTTTTAGTGGTTTTACGCCCTTTGTCTGACAGAAAGTTCGGGCGGTTTTAAGCATTTAACCGATTAATTGTACCGAGGGACGGCAGAGGCGGACAGCGTCCGGCAAAGGCATGAAAAAAGGCGGTCACCCCGGTTGTCGGGATAACCGCCTTCTGCCTCAGACCGGCTTAAACCGGATTATTTCCAAAATGCGAGCAGAACATTCATGATGATGAGGGCAAACACGGCGTTGAGGATGGAGTTGACCATCAGCATCGGCCAGTAACGCTTCGGGCAGTCAGCCACACCCAAAAGACGCCCCATGTACTGAATCTGGGACGCCATCAGGAAGATGGCGGGCAGCAGAATCGTCACGTCGTGCGGCGTGATGTGTCCGCTCGCGAGAAGGCTCACGGCAACGCCGGTACCAGCAGAAGCCGACAGCCAGGCCGTGAGCAACACCGTGATCGATTCACCGGAAAGGCCAAAAAGCCCCATGATGCCCGCGCAGTGCGTGCCGAGAAAATCCAGTACGCCGAGCAAACCCAAAATGTGCGCAAGCACAAAGGCCATCAGCACGTTGGGCAGCAGATTGTTGATGGCGACACCGAACCCCTTGCGGGCGCCGGTAATGAAGATATCCAGAGGATTGCCGCTTTGCTTGGCGGTTTTCACAGCCTGTTCACTCATGACTGAAAATCCTTCCTGTAAACGGTATTAAGCAGAATGCGGACAAGCACAGCACCCACAAACTTCAGAATAAACATCACAATAAGCGGAATCACAACCGGCACCAGGCAGGCCGCAAACAAGGCCGAACCGATGGCAAAGTAGTTGTTGATGAGCCCTGCGCCCGAATACTGCCAGGCGCACATCACGACCAGGTCTTTTTTCGTAATCTGCCCCTGATCGGCAAGACCCTTGGTAAGAGCAGCACCCGCGTCCGTACTCTGCAGGTCGGTAATGAGGGCAAGGCCCGTGCGGCCCGGAATACCGAGAATCGGGTACAGAAGCGGTGTCATCAGTTTCTGAGCGGCACGGATGGCGCCGTAGTACGTGACAATTTCAAGAATCCCCAGAGCAAGCATCACGGTGGGCACAAGCGACAGGGCAAACAGAAAGCCCGAGCGTGCGCCGATACCGCCGGAACCGACAAAAGTCTTGCCGCTGATCTGACCGAAGGCACCCGCAAGCGTGGTGAAGTCAAGTGCTCCGAGCCACTTGTAGCCGTCAATCTTGTAAAAAATACCGGAGAAGAAAACCAAAGCGGCCAAAAGTGCGATGTAGGCACCCGGGCCGACCTTCTCTTCCTCTACCGTGTCCTGTGTTTTGTCTTCTGACATTACATGACCTCAGCAGGTATGCTATTGAAGTGTCAGATTGTAACAATCTTGACTCAAACGCCCCTAAGGTAAACTGCCTAAAACCATGCATTCACAAGGATTTTGGCTCTTCGTGCATAGTTGTGGGTAAAAAAATCAAGCAACTACACTGGAAAGCTGTTGTTTAGCGGGCTTTCCGGAGACAGCATGGTTTGGCAAAGGGATCACCAAATTTGAGCAGCATAAAAGCACCATTGCCTTGAGATTTTCAACATTACGAAACCGGCAACGGCAACGGTATCCCCAGGTGGCGTAAACCTTGACCACTGCAGATTTTGTACCGTCAGTTTCGTGGAAGAATTCGATGTCCTCGACGACGGTGCCTTTGACATTGAGAAGATGCTTGAATAAAGTGGTGTCCAGAGCCATTTCGGTCCTTATTTTGTGAGTGTAGACAGCCACAACTTTAAAGACTGTGAATGGCTTTTTTGTTAATGAAATCTGAAGAAAGGCCGGCAGTCGTGCTGCTCGCCCTGCCTATTCGGCGGCTCTCTCCGTCTTTGTTAACAGGCTCTCGTTGCCCAAATTCGGGGGACTAACTACCCACACATATGCCCGAAGAATCAGGATTCTGTTTTCGGACAGAAAAACCCGCCGCCCGAAAGTGTTTCAGGCAGCGTTCATCCGACAACAGTTAAGCAACCGGCACCGTGATGGCCTGCCAGCGGCGGTAGCGGGCATTGCTGCGGGTGGGCAGAAGGCTCCCGCCGACCATGCCGGCCGCCGCAGCGATAAAGCCGCCCAACACCGAGGGGAAAACTTCACCCAGAGGTGTGGCCGAAAGCGTGATCCAAACGGCGCCGCCCACGAGGATGGAAAGCCACGCGCCCTGCGCAGTCGCACGCTTCCAGTACAGGCCGCACACCAGGGGCCAGAACGCACCCACGACCGGGAACTGATAGGCCATCGCCACCATGTCGTAAATCGCCGTCCCTTCAAACCAGAGGCTGTAGGTGAGCACCGCCACGGCAAAAACCGTCAGCGTGGCGCGCATGCAGGTGAGTTCTTTATCCGGCGAAATCCGCACAAAGCCCTTCAGGATGTTCTGCACGAAGGTGGTCGACGGCGCAAGCATCGTGGCCGAAGCCGTTGACATCACGGCAGACAAAACGGCGCCGAAAAAGAGCACGCGCAGCCACCCGGGCATGTAGTCCTTCACCAGCGTGGGAAGCAGTCTCTGAGGATCCGTCTTTAAAAGCATTTCCCCCACGCCCGGCATCGCCAGAACCGCTGCGCAGACGATAAACATCGGCACAAAGGCAAAGACGATGTAAAAGGCGCCTCCCATTGCCGCACCGCGCGCCGCGGTACCGGCGCTTTTTGCGCTCATCACGCGCTGAAAAACGTCCTGCTGCGGGATGGAGCCGATCATCATCGTAATGGCGGCAGAGATCCAGAAAAGCCAGCCGCTTACGCTCATCTCGGGCCAGGGATTAAAAAGATCCCGGCTTTCGGCAAAGTCGATGACCTTCGTAAAGCCCCCTGCCATATCACCCGCACAAAACGCGATTGCCGCAAGGCCGAGCACAATGATGAGCATCTGAAAGAAGTCCGTGAACGCCACAGACCACATACCGCCGTAGACCGTATAAAAAAGCACGACAAAGGTGCCGATGGTCATGCCGAGCGAGACGCTCACCGCGCCTTCGGTGATGAGGTTTAACACGAGCCCGAGGGCCGCGACCTGCGCTCCCACCCAGCCGAGGTAGGACACGATGATGAAAATCGAGCAGGCAAGTTCGATCTTTCTGCCGTAACGGCGACGGTAAAAGTCGCTGATGGTGAGAAGATCCATCTTGTAGAGCTTGCGGGCAAAAAACATGCCCACAAGGATGAGCGCCATGCCTGAGCCGAAAGGCTCTTCGATGACACCTGAGATGCCGCCCTCAATAAAACGTCCGGGAAGACCGAGCACGGTCTCACTGCCGAACCAGGTGGCAAAAGTAGCCGTAATCACCATAGCAAGCGGTAAAGACCGTCCTGCCAAAGCATAATCGGCGGTATTGCGTACGCGGCGAGCCGCCCACAACCCGATTCCGACCGAAACCAGCATGTACATGCAGACCAGTACGATCAGCTGCGTCATCGCACCTCTCCTTAAAAAAGCGTAACGACGAAGGGTTTAAAAAAAAGAAAAACCAAATCTTGGCCGGGAGACACATCCGTCACTCAAAAAGACGGTACCGCACCGGTGTTCCCGCGGAGGGCGCAGTTTGCACAAGTTCCGCGTAAATAAAAAGCCCTGCGCATAAATATTTCGTCAGAAAGTCCTTTTCTTTGATCTCGATGAAACACATGCCTCATTGAAGGCCCCTGAAAGTAAGTGATATCCCTTGCCTGCATCATTTTTGGTACAGCCTGCGGCTGCCGACAAAAAGGCCGCTGTTGTCATACAAAAACAACAGCGGCCCTTGTCCGTTATGCCTGAGATGCGTTAAGCAGCCGGCACGGGATCCTGAACCTGCTCGATGCCGGCAAGCAGCCAGCCTTCGGTTTCGTTAAGCGGACGCGTGAGAATCCAGCGTTCATGCACGGTCTCAAACTCACCGTCAAACTTCATGGCGCCCGTGAAATCAACCACCGCCACATAATCATTCTGCTCGGTGGCGATACCGAGAAGCTTCGCGGTGAGGTCCACGATCTCAGAGGTCTGATTCGTGTTGCCGCGTTCGCGCAGCTGGTGCGTGACGGCGATAAAGAGGTCGTTGGTCGTGAAGTCGCTGATCTCCACCACGTTGCCCGTATCCCAGGCCTTCTGCAGTTTGGCGAAGTTTTCCTTGGCGACCTTTTCAAAGGAAGCCGTGTCAAAGCCTTCGGGGATGGAGAGCTCACCGTTGGCAACCGCTGCGGTGGTGGCAAACGTATCCATCACGCTGCCGGGCGTTGCGCCCGCGGCAGCGGCGGATGCAGCTGCGGCAGGAGTCGGCGCAGGCTGCTGAGCCGGGGTCTGCTGCGCGGTCTGCGCGGCAGAACTCATGCGCGAAAGAATGCTTTCCTCAGGACGCTGAGCGGCGGCACCCGCCCCCTGTGCTCCGGCCGCCCGCATCTTTTTGGCAAGGAAAAAGCCCATGGCGAAGCGGAACACGAAGTACAGAACAACCGCGAGCAGAATCATCATCAGAATCTGCACCATGCCTTCACCGAGCCCGAGGGCGCTGGCCAAAGCGGCAATACCGAGCGCAGCAGCCGCGCCCATGAGCATGCCCTTCCAGGGCGAGGCGGATTTGGCAGCAGCCGCAGCACCTGCGGCGGGATTGGCCTGCTGGCGGTTAAAGTTCTGAGCAGGGTTGGCGGCCGGGGCCTTCTGGCTGAGTGCCGGAACCGGGGCCTGACGTCCGAAACTGCTGCCGCCGCCGAAACGCTTGGCGGCATCCGCCTGGGGCATGGTCATCACAATCATCAGACCGATTGCAAAAACTGCCAAAAGTTTTTTCATGTTCTCTCTCTTTTTCCTTCAGGGAAGTATGTCCGCCGGAACTATCCGTGCGGCTTTTCTAATAATCTCACAATATTGTACAAAGCGGGCTTTCGTGAATCTGAGCTCACGCGCTGATTTGTATAAGTTCTTTTCAGACAAAAGCCCGGACGGACCGGGCTTTGCGCTGCTTCTCCGCTTTTTTACTGCGGTTTGACGCCGACGTGAAGGGCACATACGCCGAACGTAAAGTTCTTCCAGTACACGCCGGTCAGTCCCGCTTCGCGCATCATCTGCGCAAGCGTTGCCTGATCCGGGTGCATGCGGATGGATTCGGCCAGATAACGGTAACTCTCTCTGTCACCGGCGATCTTGGAGCCAAGCCACGGCATATAAACAAAGGAGTAGAGGTCATAAATCGGCTTCACGATTTTGTAGCAGTGCGAAAACTCAAGCACCACCACGCGGCCGCCCGGGCGTACCACACGGCACATTTCCCGCAGAGCCCGGTCCTTGTGCGTCATGTTTCTTAAGCCGAAAGAGACCGTTGCCGCATCAAACGTATTGTCCTCAAAGGGCAGCGCCTCACAGTCACAGACCGCCACACGGGCCTTCGTTCCTGTTTTCTGCAGCCGCTTGTAGCCTTCGGAGAGCATCGCCCGGTTGATGTCGGTTGCCCAGACTTCCCCGGTTTGCCCGACCTTACCGGCAAACGCGATCGCAAGATCACAGGTACCCGAAGCGATATCGAGGACTTTGCCGCCCTCAGAGAGCCCGGCCGCGGCAATCGCCGCCCGCTTCCAAAGTCTGTGCATTCCGAAACTCAGCAGATCATTCATCAGATCGTACTTCGAGGCCACGGAATCAAAGACCTTTTCCACATTGCGGGCTTTGTCGCTTTCACGCACAGCGCTGTAGCCGAAATGCGTCATGCCGTCTTTTTGCTGCGGCTCCTGCGGTTTACCGTTGTTTGTCATTTGTCTTGGATCTTCTGAAACTGTTGTCGGGGGAGGTATCAAACGTCAGGCATGCCCGTGGCACTGATGCGCTTTTTTTGCCTGCTCTTCACGGGCAATCTCGGCTGCTGTTGCCGGATCCTCGGGATCACGGCTGAAACCGGACGCCGCGATTTTTCTCAGATACTCATCCCAAAGCAGGTTCTGGTTTTTCCCGAGTTCATCGAAATACTCCCAGCTGTAGATGCCGGAATCGTGGCCGTCGGAAAAGCGAAAGCGCAGCGCATAACTGCCCACGGCATCGGCCCCTTCAATCATGACATTCTGTTTGCCGATCTGCAGCTTGGCTTCATTGGGCGTATGCCCCTGCACTTCTGCCGACGGAGAAAACACGCGCAGAAACTCGTAGGAAAAAGAGTAGCTGCTGCCGTTGTCAAACGTAATGTCAAATCGCCTGCTCTTACTGTGCAGAGACATATCGGTAGGAATCAGCATGTCCGGCCATCCTGGAATAAAAAAGAAAAAGCGGCCGTGTTTTTCACACGTGCCGCCTCTGTATTCTGGTGCCGCCGGCGGGAATCGAACCCACATCACAACCTTCGGAGGGTCGTATTCTATCCATTGAAATACGGCGACGGACTGTTGATTATAGCCTGAGAACGCCTCAGACTTCCTGCGGGTCCACCTCAATCTGCCAGGAAATACCGCTCTCAGGCACCACGGCGGCCTTCCAGGCATTTAAAAACCGGTGAAGATCGGTGCGGCTGTCGGCTTCCACCAAAAGCTGCGCGCGCTCGGTATCCATAAACCGCATCAGAGACATCGGTACCGGGTCGTAGACAAAAACCGTGTCTCCGGCCAGATCCGCCGCCAGGGCTGCCGCTCTCTGCAAAAATCCCACGGCCCTCTCCAATGTCTGCGCTTCGGCGCGCATAAGCGCCTGGAAAACAAAAGGCGGCGCATGCATTTCCCGGCGCTCTCCGAGCGCCCGGCCGGCAAACATCTCATAGCTTTGAGCTGCCAGAGCCGCAAAGACCGGATGCTCAGGAAACCGGGTCTGCACCACGATTTCGCCGGTCGTATCCCCCCGCCCGGCGCGGCCCGCCACCTGCATGAGGGTGGCAAAAAGCCGTTCCTCGGCACGGATATCGGGACTCACGAGCTGCGCGTCGGCGTTTAAGACAACCACCAGACTCACATGCTGAAAGTCATGCCCCTTGGCAATCATCTGGGTGCCGACCACAATATCGACTTCCCGGGCATGCACCTTTTTAAAGGCCGCCTCAGCCTCACCCTTGGCGCGCACGCTGTCACGGTCAATGCGCAGAAGCCTCGCCTGGGGCCAAAGCTTTTCAATACCCTCTTCAATTTTCTGGGTCCCTGTGCCGACCGCTTCAAGTTCGGCGTTTCCGCAACAGGGGCAGTACTGCGGCACCTCATAGGTCGTGCCGCAGTGATGACACACAAGTTTTTTCTCAGCTTTATGGAAAACCGTAAACCCCGAGCAGTGCCGGCAGCGGCTCACCCAGCCGCAGGCCGTGCAAGTTAAAACCGGCGCATAGCCGCGGCGGTTCACAAAGATAAGGACTTGCTCTTTTCTTTCAAGCGCCTCATCAATCTTTTGCCTGACGGAGGCCGTGAAAATGTCAAACTTTTCATGCCGCGTATCTGAGAGCGTGAGTTTAGGAAGTTGCGCGGCCGCCACGGCGCGGTGATCGAGCCTTAACAGCCGGTATTTTCCTTCCTCAGCCCGTGCCCATGTCTCAAGCGAAGGTGTGGCCGAACCCAGCACGCAGCTCACCGACAGCATCTGAGCGCGTTTCACAGCCAGATCGCGCGCTGAATAATGCAGGCCGTCGCCCGCCTTATAACTTGTGTCATGCTCTTCGTCGACAATCAGAAGGGCAATCTTCTGAAAGCTCGCAAAAACCGCCATCCGGGTTCCCACAAGAACACGGGCCCGCCCTTCGTGCACGGCAAGCCAGTTGGCGGCCCGCTGTTTTAGGGAGAGTTCCGAATGCAGCGTCACCACAGTCTCGTCGGTAAAGCGGGAACGCACCCTGTTTTCCAGCTGCGGGGTGAGGTTGATTTCAGGAACCAAGAGCAGAACCTGCGCCTGCGGGTCGCGTTTTAAGACCTCCTCCATGATGTGAAGATAGACCTCGGTCTTACCGGACCCGGTGACACCGAAAAGCAGAAACGGCTGAAAACCGTGACTGTCCAAAACAGCCTGTACCGCAGCGCGCTGATTTTCATTGAGTTGAGGCCTTGGTCCTGGTTTTACGCTGCGGGCTTTGACTTCCCGCAGGGACGCGACCGTAGCCGCATGGCGTACCCCCGGCACACGGCGCCAGAAAGGCGGCAGCGCCGGCAGCGCAGCCTCTCCCCAGCTTCCCATGTAGTAAGACGCCGCAAAACGAGTGAGATCGAGCCACTCTTCCGAAAGCGGCCGGGTCTCGGCCAGCAGCATCTGTACTGACCGGATCCTTGAATCCGCAAGAAGCGAGCGCGGTTCAAGCCCCGTGACAATGCCTGCGACCTTGCGCTTTTTCAGCGGAACGATCACACGGTCCCCCCGCACCAGGCTCATCGATTCCGGAATCCTGTAGTCCAGAACGGGCAGCGGTGCGTCAATGATGACTCGGGCATATTGGGAGGCGAGTTTCGCGTTCATAACAATAGAGACGGCAGAAGCAGAAGGGTTAACTGCTAGCCACGGATAATTTATCCAAAGCTGTCCATTTACGGAACAATGAGACGTGTAACCTCACCAACGGAGGTTGCGATGCAAAACTCCACAGCCTGCTCAGTATAGGACAACTTGCCGCTGTTTTAGGCGTCAGCGTGAGCACAGTACGCCGCTGGTGCCGTGAGGGGCGTCTGAAAGAACTTTGCGCACGGCAGGCAACCATCGCCACTTTGCTCACCTGAGTTTTAAAGCAGAAAATCGACAAAACCAGTAACCACAAGGTCTAACGGCTGGTTTTGATTATTTTCTTGTTGTACTTCTACCGCTGTCCCAGTTCACGGAGCATGGGTACGGCGGAGCGATTGGTGGGGAAGCGGGTGCCGAGGCAGGAGGCAAGTTC
>NZ_LT635854.1 GCF_900128485.1 Duodenibacillus massiliensis | reverse complement strand
GATTTGAGCGGCACTCCGAAGTCGCTGAAAAATCCTCAGGCGCTTACTTTGCAGATCGGCGGTGTGACGAAGGTGACGTATGACGGGAGCAATAAGGCTACGTATAACGTAACGCTTCCGAAGATTCCGACGAGCCTCAAGAGTCCGTATGCACTGACGATTAAAAGAAATGGCACGAAGCTGGGGGATTATGACGGCGNAACAACAAGGACGCTCTCACGGCCTTGCAAACAGTTGCCGGCAAACATGTGAGTTATGAGGCACAGCAGCTCACGAGCGAACAGAAGACGCAGGCCCGCACGAATATTGATGCCGTGTCGAGCGCACAGCTTTCTGCAAAGCTCAACGGGACCGTGCTCAAGGCGGGAGCTGCTACCGAAGGTGGCGGCAGCGAAGCAATCGGCCTGAACAGTCTCACAGACGAAGGAGAGTTTATTGTCCCGACGGCAAAGGATCGCCCCAGTGGTGTCTCTGACACGTATCAGAACCTTCAGGTCTCTGTGCGCNGAAAACGCCGAAGGGAGAGCCACATACGTTTGAGATCGTGGCAACTCAGGCTGACGTCGAGGGAACTATTGACGTTGAGATGCAGGAAGACATTGTGTCTCTGGTTGATGACGCAAAACCCCTGCGAAGTCATTACACCCTGACGATTCAGCAGAACGCCAAGGGCGGAATCAACNAAAGTTGCGCAGCCTCAACAAACGTCGGGTGACGGGGCGGATTTCAGTTATTGGCGATGTCATGCTTGTGGCCGGTGCCGTTGTTGAGTGCAGCGGCTTCGGCAGCTTTGACGGGAACTTCATCATCGAAGAAGCAGTGCATTCGCTGGATTCGTCCGGCTACAGAACGGACATCAGTTTGAGGCGTGTGAACAACGCGTATTGAGATGGGACTTTTTGAACACTCCGCGCTGCCGGAAAAGATTAATGACCTGATCCGGATCGGAGAGGTTTCAAGTATCAACCCGAAAAAGGGAACGGCCCGCGTGGTTTTTGACGATGATGACGGTACGGTTTCTTTTGACCTGCCGATTCTGCAGCGCAACACCTTTGCCACGAAGGACTTCAACAGCGTCAATGTCGGCGAGGATGTGCTCTGCCTTTTCCTGCCGACGGGGCCGGAGGAAGGCTTCATTATCGGGAGTTTTTACGCGGGTGAAATTGAACTTCCGGAAAGCGATGAGAACAAGCGCACGACGTTGTTTAAAGACGGGACGCGCATTTCCTACGATATGGCAGCCCACGTGCTGACGGCGATTATCGAAGGCACGGTGCTGACGGCGGACCGAAAGAACGTATCGGCCACAGTTCCGGAAGCTGTGA
>NZ_LT635853.1 GCF_900128485.1 Duodenibacillus massiliensis | reverse complement strand
CGATACAACGCATGGGCTGAAAAGTTGCTTGCCCTGCAGAAAGAAAAGGAAGAGGTGCAGGCAGCCAACATCGCCGCGGCTCTCAGAACCAGCCGGAAGACCTATCAGGAGCTGATGACCTTTTTGGGGAAATAATCACCCGTGCCGGTGTTTGAGTGCAAATTTTTTGGGAAGTTCAGGAACAGACTCAGCGCTATCCGCATGCTTTACACCGGTTCCGGCGAGAAGCGTTGGCTGGAAGTTACCGGCAAGCAGCATGAAATTGCACGTCGGCTCGGATTTCCTGATCTCTACGAAACGATCCCTGAATGGGTACCTTGATTCAACTGACGTAGGGGGCTGACGTCCCTACGTACGTGCCCGTACCAATTTAGACAGTCAGGTGTTCTTCAAGAATGTGTGTTTTCTCACCGTGCTGATTCGTGCAGCGAATGTGCCACCCCAGCATTTGATTGCTGTCCGGATCGTAAATCTCGACAGTGTCACTGCAGATGCGCACAGCAACTTTTTTATGCGCATAGGCGGCAGGAACGCTGTAGTGGTGCCCGGCATCAGAAGAGATACGAATGCAGTGTGCCTTGTCAGCAACGAGCAAGCGCCATTGCCCCAGTTCGTAGCGCAACGGCGGCAGAGCCCGAGGATGTAAGGTTTTTCGTGTCCAGGCGATAATAGCGCTCCCGTAGGGCGCGAAAGGAGTCACCGTGGCACACCGTACACCCAAAATAAACGACACCGTAAAATTTACCGACCAGCAGCAGGCCATTCTGAACGATGCCGTAGAGCAACTGATGGAAGCCGGCGGCTTAACGGCCTTAACGCAGGCTCATTTCAACGAAGCGATGAAGATCGTAGCCCAACGCTTCATCAACGCCGCCCTGCAAGGGGAACTGAAGCACCATTTGACACAGGAAGACGAAAATCTCAACGAAGAGGAATCGTCGGCTGAGCGCGTTGAAAACAAACGCAATGGGTACAGCAAGAAAACGCTTCACGGCAATAAAGGCGATTTAGAAATCC
>NZ_LT635852.1 GCF_900128485.1 Duodenibacillus massiliensis | reverse complement strand
GCGCCGAACGCCCTTTGTGATTCAACTGACGGTGCCGACGGGCGAAACCAAGCAGCCGATCACCTTGGGTGTGGATGCGGGCTACAAGCACGTCGGCCTGAGCGCAACGACCGCCAAGGAAGAGTTGTTGGCTTCCGAGGTCGAACTGCGGCAGGACGTGACGGACTTGCTCTCGAATCGCTTGGCACTTCGCCGCGCCCGACGCAACCGCAAGACCCGCTGCCGTGCGCCGCGTTTTGATAATCGCATTCGATCAAAGCACAAGGGTTGGCTTGCGCCGTCCGTTGAAAACCGCATCCGTGCCCATCTTTCGCGCATCGAGGCTGTTTTGCGTCTTCTGCCCGTCACCTCCGTTACCGTAGAAACGGCGGCGTTCGATATGCAGAAGATCAAAAACCCGGAGATTGAAGGCGAAGGCTATCAGCAGGGCGAGCAGCTTGGCTTTTGGAACGTGCGCGAATATGTGCTGTTCCGCGATGGTCACGTTTGCCAAGCCTGCAAAGGCAGATCGAAAGATCTGATTCTCAACGTGCATCACATTGAGAGTCGGAAAACGGGAGGCGACGCGCCGGGCAACCTCATTACGCTCTGCGAGGCGTGCCACAAGGCGTATCACGCAGGCAAGTTGAAGCAGTTCAGTCCCCGGCGCGGCGCTTCTTTCAGGGCAGAGACTTTTATGGGCATCATGCGTTGGACGGTGCTCAACCGCCTGCGCGAGCGCCATCCCGAATTGCCTGTCACGAATACCTACGGGTATCTGACCAAACACAAGCGCATCGTCGCGGGCTTGCCGAAGACGCATTGCGCGGACGCTTTCTGCATTGCTGGCGTCCTCGACGC
>NZ_LT635851.1 GCF_900128485.1 Duodenibacillus massiliensis | reverse complement strand
CTTCAGGGCACGGGGATTGAACGCACGCCGTGCGCCTACCCGGGAAGCCCGCCGGCGCAGCAAGCCGACTGCCTACAGCGCACAGAAGCCAAACGAGGTGTGGACCTGGGACATCACCTATCTGCGCTCGAGCAAGTACACGGGCAGGTTCTACTACGCGTATGTCATTGTCGACGTCTACAGCCGCATGGTTGTGAGCGCCAGGGTATTCGAGGCTGATAATGCCGACTTCGCCGCGCGCTTTCTCGGGGAGGCCTTCAGGCGATACGGAATCAAGCCCGGACAGCTTGTCGTGCACTCAGACAATGGTGCGAGCATGAACGGTATTTGTCAAGATACTTCAAAAAAATTGGTTAGGAGTCTTTTTATCCCTGAAGAACCTCAGCAGGGGCTTTGCCCCTACGCTTCGCTACCCCAGGATATTTTTTTAACATGAATAGGAGGTTCCTTGTCCTATGTTTCGTGTACTATGCCCGTGCGGTACAGGGAGGGATCCCGATGACCGCTAACGTGAATAGGAATGGCTCTGTGCGCTTGCGCGGGGCCATTTCTCTAAGTGGCTGAATCCGTTGCCAACACCTGCCTATCAGGATTCAACCACTGACTGCCTGCGGGCTCATAGTTCCTCATCCGGCCACAAATCCATCGTTCCGGGTGTTGTTGCCGAGCCTTTGCCATCACTTGACGGCGTGTTTTGCAGATAGCCGCATCCGCGCCACTGAAGCGCGCCAAAGGCGTTACGTTGTTGATGCCGCTGTGCACCCATTGTTCGTTGTACTTCCGTGCAAAATCCGCCAAAACTCCCTGGCATTCTTCAAGGCTGTGGTAGTTGCGTTTGCCCATATGCCCCGTGTATTTCATAGTCTTGAACAGTGACTCGCTGTAGGGGTTGTCGTTGCTTACCCGTGGGCGACTGTGAGAAAACTCAACACCGCGTACAGCCGGTGAATGTCAAGTGAGCTTTCGCCGATTTTGTTCTTAAAAAGTAGGTTGTAGTCTGAGCTCAGTGAGGGCTTTGCCCTCTCCGCCTTCGGCGGATTCACCCAGAGTTTTTTGGCCCGTAGAAAACCTTTGATGCAACTGTGCAGCACCGTTCGCGCGGAGAGGTCGGCAGGCCGGTAGAATGAGCCTCCTCAGGCAGGAGGAGTCCGAGCCTGAGGCCCGCGGAAAACCGCCGAACGCCTTGTTGCAGCAGCTGCGGGGCGTTTGTTCAAGCTGCCTTGGCATGCTTTTCCTCCAACTGCCCATTTTCGGGGTTAAGCCACACCTCTTTGATCGGCGTACAGTTCAGCACTCTCCCGGTGATCCAGCGCTCCGGATGGCGTCTGCGAGCCTCCAGCA
>NZ_LT635850.1 GCF_900128485.1 Duodenibacillus massiliensis | reverse complement strand
TGTTGCACGACATACTAAAGTACCCACCAAACGACATTAATTTTGACCCACCTCGAGGGGGCGTCGTGAGGTACTTTTACAATGACGAGAAAGTCGAGGATCATGGGTTCCGTTGTTCATCACAACGGAGGTTCCAAAACCATGATTACCAAAGAATGCCGTCTTCTTGTGCGGCAACTTGTTCTTGAAGAACACAAACCCATCCGCCATGTCGCCCGGATCTTGGGCATGGCACGCAACACGGTTAAGCGGTGCCTGCAGACGGATACCGACCAACCCCGCCGAGACACCCGCAGTCAGGCCGGCCGCTTTCTGGCCGAGCACTCCGACGAGGTGCGAAACAGCTTCTACACGTGCGAGAGCCGCTGTCCACCACTGCAGAGTTTGTTGCGTGAGACTTACGGCGTTGACATCCCCCTGAGAACGCTTGAGCGGTTTTGCAAGCCGTTTCGTGAGGCTGCCCGAGCTTGCCTGCAGCAGCAGGCTATTCACGGTCGCTACGAGACTGCTCCGGCACAGCAGTTGCAGATCGACTTCGGCGAGAAGGTTGTTCGGTTGGGCGGGAAGATGACACG
Organism: Duodenibacillus massiliensis; assembly: GCF_900128485.1. Taxonomy (GTDB): domain Bacteria; phylum Pseudomonadota; class Gammaproteobacteria; order Burkholderiales; family Burkholderiaceae_F; genus Duodenibacillus; species Duodenibacillus massiliensis. The sequence goes on along the minus strand of NZ_LT635850.1, from coordinate 1,717 downwards.
CCTGCACTTTTTTGTTTGCAAGCTCGGTTACTCACGCCGATTGTTTGCCAAGGCCTATCCGTCTGAGACCCAGACTGCCTGGCTGGACGGGCTTGAGTCGGCCTTCCGCTACTTCGGCGGTCTGCCTTACTGCATCGTGTGCGACAACGCTTCCAGTCTGGTTCGCAACCACTATGCCAAGACGGCGGTCGAACGCTTTACCGAGCGCTTCTACCAGTTCTGCACCTACTACGGTCTCAAGCCGATTGCGACCGCCGTGTGTAAGCCTCGCAGCAAGGGAAAAGTGGAATCGGGGGTGAAGTATCTCAAAGGCAATCTGGCCGGCGTCAACAAACCCACCATCGAGGATTGGAACCTGTGGCTTGAGGCTTGGTGCCGATCTTCCGACGAGCGCAAGCTCTCGACGGTGTTTGACGGTCCTCGGACTCCTGCCCAGAGGTGGCAAATCGAGCTCCCCAAAATGCGTGCGCTCAGTAAGCCGCCGATGATCCACACCTACGTGGAGACTCGCAAGGTCGGCAACAACGACGGTCTTATCCGTGTTGACAACAAGTACTACCGAGTCCCCCAACATCTTGTCGGAATGAAGGTGCAGATTCAGATCGACGAGGCAACGATTTCTGTGTTGCAAGGGGGTGTTATGGTAGCCACACTCGATAAGACCGCCGATGTATTTAACCCTCAAGCTCAAAATCTGTCAAACGGTGAGATCGAGAAGGATGCCTACGACAAGAGTCGGGACAAGCTTGCCGAGGATCCTCAGTGGCAAGCTTACAGTGAGCACCGCAGCGCTCTCAGCGCCGATACGCGTGCCTATGACGACAGCATCGGCTGGACCGAGCCCAAGGAGCAAGAGTGATGAGCCGTGAATCTGATGAGAGGCTCTGCTCTCTGGCCGATCGTTTGCGTCTGCCCTATCTGCGCGACCACATGACCGAAGTTCTCGAGAATATTGCGCAGGCCAAAATGACGCCCCGTCAGGCTATCGAGTACGCCTTCGGCAAGGAAGTGCAACAGCGTGAATGCAATCGCTTCAAGCAGTTGCTGCAGTCGGCGCATCTGCCGACGATCAAGAAGCTGGAAGATTTCGATCTGACGGCGCAGCCGTCTATCAACCCCGGGACTATCCGTGAATTGGCCAGCTTGGAGTGGATTGACGCCGGCGAGAATGTCGCCTTCTTCGGCGTTCCTGGTGTGGGTAAGACGCATCTGGCGATCGGGCTTGGCTACAAGGCCATTGAGAGCGGTCGGTCCGTGCGTTTTTACACGGCGGCCAATTTGCTCGCCACGCTTGAGAAGGCGTCAAGAGAAGATACGTTGGAAGCGAAGCTGCGGGAAATCAACAAGCCCCAGGTGATCATCATCGATGAGATTGGCTACCTGCCGTTCTCGCCGTCGGCAGCACATCTTCTGTTTCAGTTGATCAACCGCCGTTACGAGAAGAAGAGCGTGGTCATCACGAGTAATCGACCGCCCTCGGAATGGAGGCTCATCTTTGCCGACGAAGCGGTGGCCGCGACGATCCTCGATCATCTTCTGCACCACAGCACAGCGTTAACCATCACGGGAAGCAGCTATCGATTGAGGGAGCATCGCCGTCAGGCCCTGAACAAGGGGCTTTTAACCAAGGACAATCGTCCCGAGTCGTAACAATAACGTTACGCTGTAACGTTACAGCAATTTTTGAAGAGATTAAAAATGATGAAAGATCAAAGTG
>NZ_LT635849.1 GCF_900128485.1 Duodenibacillus massiliensis | reverse complement strand
GGCACTCACTTCAACGTGGTACTGACTTCTGATGAACTCAGAGATTTCACGGGTAGACAATCCGCGTCCATATAAATCGATGATGGCGTCATCGAAGTCATTGAAATGCCGTGAGTGCTTGGGTACCAGGCGGGGAACATAAGTCCCCTTGCGATCGCGGGGAATCTGGATTTCTAAATCGCCTTTATTGCAGTGAAGTGTTTTCTTGCTGTACCCATTGCGTTTGTTTTCAACGCGCTCAGCCGACGATTCCTCTTCGTTGAGATTATCGTCTTCCTGTGTCAAATGGTGCTCCAGTTCCCCTTGCAGGGCGGCGTTGATGAAGCGTTGGGCTACGATCTTCATCGCTTCGTTGAAGTGAGCCTGCGTTAAGGCCGTTAAGCCGCCGGCTTCCATCAGTTGCTCTGCGGCATCGTTCAGAATGGCCTGCTGCTGGTCGGTAAATTTTACGGTGTCGTTTATTTTGGGTGTACGGTGTGCCACGGTGATTCCTTTCGCGCCCTACGGGAGCGCTATTATCGCCTGAATACAAAAAACCTTACATCCCCAAGCCGTCAACAACAATATCAAGCTGATTATTCGGAAATCCTACGGGTTTCGTAATGTTGAAAATCTCAAGGCAAAGGTGCTTTTATGCTGCTCAAATTTGGTGATCCCTTTGCCAAACCATGCTGTCTCCGGAAAGCCCGCTAAACAACAGCCTTCCGGTGTAGTTGCTTGATTTTTTTACTGTCAAGCGACATAAGAATTGACCCTCAAAACGACATAAAAATTGACCCACCTCCAAAAGGGACAAAAGAACGGCATTTGACGTGCCGACCCTCCACGGCCGGCAGGCCGTGGAGGGGGAAGGCGCGTCAAATGCCGTTCTTGGCCGCCGCCCCCCCCCCGGTTGTTTATTCAAAGCTACCCAACGCAGACCTTGTCCAAGTGTTTGGGATCAAGGAACGGCAACAGCCTCTTCATCGACTGCAGTGACGCCTGTGCTTTGGCTTCCTCCTGAAGCGATTTATCCAAGGCTTCGTGCAATTGGGTGTTTTCTGCT
>NZ_LT635848.1 GCF_900128485.1 Duodenibacillus massiliensis | reverse complement strand
TCGATGATTTGAGCCATCACGGTTGAGTCGTGCAGTTCACGGCACAGTGTGTCAATGCTGATTGGCGTTCCCTGCTTTTTCAGTTTGTCCTGCAGCAGCCTCAGCAGCAACAGGGCCAGTACACAAGCCGTAATATGGCCGTAAATATGGCTGGAAGTCCAGACATACATCGGGCGCAAGCCGATGTTGGATTTCATGATCCGGAAGCACGTTTCAATCTGATTCAGGCAGTGGTACATCGAGGCGATTTCCTTGCCCGTTTTCAGTATCCGTTCCCCCTTGTTATCCGACTCTTTGACTTCTGCAGCTGCAGTCTCCTTTGCTTTGTTTTCCTGCTCGTCAGCCTTTTCAGTCCGTTCAATGCAGTACTCGTCATAAACGACAGCAGCAAACCCGCAGAGCGCCTTGCGCTCTGCCAAAGCACTTTCGTCAATGCCGGTGATCACCTGCTTCTTTTCCTTGGTGTCGGTGGTGGCGATGCCTGCCCAAGCCGGCTTTCTTGTTTTAAGTTCCTTCCCGCTTCTTCTGCGGATCAAATCAGCCCAGATCTCAAGCAGTTTTTCATCGCGGCGCTTACGTTTTTCGCTCCAGGTCAGAACCAGTGAGCATTTGACTGAGCCGCTCTTGCCGGTGCGCTCCCAGTCCTCAATAACGCGGTATTTGTTGCTTTCAGGATCTTTGTCGTTAATCGATTGATAGGCTGACAGATCAAGCATCTGCTTAAGTGTTTCGTCATTGAGATTACTCACTTTTTGGGCCACCAGGTAGCCCAGCTCAAGCCGCTGGAGCATCAACAGATTTTCAGCTGAATTGAGTCCTCTGTCGGCAACAACAATGGCATGACCGATGTTGTATTTATCCTTGAG
>NZ_LT635847.1 GCF_900128485.1 Duodenibacillus massiliensis | reverse complement strand
AGACGGCATTCTTTGGTAATCATGGTTTTGGAACCTCCGTTGTGATGAACAACGGAACCCATGATCCTCGACTTTCTCGTCATTGTAAAAGTACCTCACGACGCCCCCTCGAGGTGGGTCAAAATTAATGTCGTTTGGTGGGTACTTTAGTATGTCGTGCAACAATTTTTTTACCCACAACTATGCACGAAGAGCCAATTTTCGAGATCTTATGATCGCCAACGACTTCACGATCAAGGATATTGCGGGCAAAGTGCCGGAGGATGTTGTTTGGGGCTGGTTAAGAGGTCGGCAGGAACCGACCTTGGACGATTGGAAAGCGCTGGAGGCCGTGTTCGGCATCCCTACCACCGAAGGGTTTCGCAACGGGATGCTCTTTACGCCCGGGTACGTCGCGATTTTCTATCGCAGACAGGCTCAGAATGCACAACGGCGTCTGCGGAAGTTTTTACGGCACGGGTGTCCGGCCACGAGAGGCCGCGTCACCCGAAAGTCGGCATCCGGTAACAAAATCCGGCGGCAGACGAAGCAGGATCCGCTTGAAAAAGCCGAGGTCAATTTTGCCGTCGCCGAACGCATCGTAAAGATTGAAAACGTCACCGAACAACTCTGTCAGGCCGTCATCAACCACAGCTGACAGTTGGAAGGGACGATTCAATCCTTGCAGTCCGTCAATGCAGCCATCAAGCGCCGCAGCGAATTGACGACGCGCTGCCTCATTGTCGGCGCATTTGTCTTGGTGTTGGCTGTGGGTTTTGCCGCCAGTTGCTATTTCGGACAGCCGGCAGTCGTTGCTGCGCCGCCCGTTCCCAAAAAGAGAGGGACGGCGGGGAAGGGGTGTCCCGTGTGTGCCCGGCCGTTCCTTTCTTTCTTCTAAAGAGGACACTCGCCCTATGTCTTGGATAAGGAGAATTTCGATGAAGACCATCTTCCGATGTTTCGCGAGGGCCTACAGCCGGCACCATTTCTGTACGTTCTCCGGAACTGCCTCCCGTGAGGAGTTTTGGTACTTTGTGCTGACGCTGTTCCTGTTGAATTCCGTCCTGATAGCGCTGGTAACGTCGTTTATGGCGTTCTCGTGGCAGGATCTCTTTCAGAGTTTCTACGCCATGGAGTTGGCAGACGAAGACAGCCTTTGGGTGTCGTACGGGCCCTTGATTGCGGCGGGGGCAGGACTGCTGTATTTCGTCTTCATGCTCGTGTCAATCATTCCGGCGACAGCGTTGGCCGTGCGGCGCTATCACGAGGCTGGATTCTCCGGTACGGTGTTTGCCGTCTTGGCGCTCGGTTCGCCTTTCTGTGCCGTGCTCGTCATGGTTCGGGTGTGGACGATGGCAAGCGGATACTCCGATATGCTGCTCTCTGATCCGGACACGCTGTTGGAAGGCTCGTTCACTGTCGAAGTGATGCTGATGTTCTTGTCGCAACTATTGGGGTACGTGAATCTGTTGTGTCTGGCGTTACCACCAAAGATGGAAAAAACGTTTTTGCTTAAACAAAGTCGCACAAATTACGTATGTTTATATAACTCAACTTTTCCTCTCAGGAGATTAATATGAATCGTCAGGAACTCATTGCTGCCATCGTCGAAAAGACGGGGGTTGCCAAGGCCGATGCCGATAAGGTGCTCAAAGGTTTCGTGGAAGCCGTTACGGAATCTGTGGCCGCCGGCGACAAGGTGCAGCTCGTGGGCTTCGGTACGTTTGAACGCGTGGAACGCGGCGAACGGGAAGGTCGTAATCCGCAGACCGATAAGACGATCAAGATTGCTGCCTGCAAGGCTCCGAAGTTCACTGCCGGCGCAGCCTTCAAGGAAGCTGTAAACCGGTGAGTATCAGGCGTTTTGCCGTAAAATGGGAAGCTGTGGGACGCCAAAATCCTGCGGCTTTTTTGTGGGTATGTGAGGCCAAAAAATGGAACAACGAAAAACCAATGCGCTTGGAATCGTTTTCTTTGTCGGTATGTTCATTTGGGGAGCAGTACTTTTTTACCACTATATCGGAGCGTTGGATTGGTGGTTGGACTTCCGGAGTGCGACGACTCGCTTTTTAGGAACGACTGCGATTGTTGCACTGACGCTCTTTTTAGCACGATTGGTGATTTACTTCGTTCCGATTTTTATTTTCTTTTATTTGCGGGACGGTCTTTATTGGACGTGGTATCAATCTTTGTCTTTGGTTGCTGCTCCACTTATCGCTCTTATTCCCTGGTATGTGATTATCGGAGGGATGGAATGGCTGCGGCATTCAGGCGTTTCATCTAAAAAGACCAATAGTACACCCGAGCCTGATTTTGTTTGGTCGAAAGACAAAACAACGGATTCCAGTTCGACCTCGGTTCAATCGGCTAAAGTCAGTGTAGAAGAATTGCTGTCTGAGAGTTCTTCTGAGAGTCCTGCCTCGACGCAAATGAAGAAGGACGAGCGCTCTTCCTTGGGGCAGGGGCAAACCGCCGCAAACGGGAAAGACTTTGTTTGGGCTCGCTTAGTGGGCCTTGCACTGCTGACGTTGATTGTTGTCGGCATGGTTGCCGTTGCAGTCAAATCGACAAATTCTGTATTGTCGCCGACAGTATCAGCAGTGCGTCCCGTCGTACAAAAAGTGAATCTTCCTCCGGAGCCTCAGTTATTTGTTCCGAGCACTTGGACGCAGGATTTCCTGAAGAAATCCTTAGTGCCTTATTTATCCGAGTCGATGAACGAGGTGTTCTCGACGGAGAGCAGTGTCCGTCAGTTAGGTTTGCCGTATGAGAAAATAGCCCTCTTAGAGAATCATTATCGAGAAGTTTTTATTCTTCCGGGCATTGAAAAAGCATTAGGTGAAGCCGTATGGAAGAAAAAATCGTTATTTGACGATCAAGACGATGCTAAATTACTGAAGCAACAACTTTTTCAGGTTGTTGTTGGAGAACTTAATCGGATTCAGCAACGAGGTTTATCGAGGTTGCCACAGCAAGATCTTAATCAGATAACTCTGTTCATTGTAAAAATTATCCGCAATACTGGATCTGAGAATTGCGCAGCTTATTATCGAGGTAGTCCAAAAATTTCTTTAGAAGATCAGATTATTAGTGTTTTTAAAAATTTTTCGTCAAAAGACTTGGAATATTTTTATGGGCTTTGTCGCACGGCCATTAATTTGGGGGTCAATGGTCAGCCGTATGTACCTACAATGACGCCGCTTCAAATGAAAGCTGTGTTTGATCGGTTGGCTAAGCGGGCAACGTATAGTCGGCATCCAACCGAACGAAGAAAATTGATAAATGGATTTAATGAGGTCTACGATCAAACACCATTTAAGAATCCCGACTATACATGTCGTTCTTGGTCAAATTTACTTACTGAAGCTACAAAGTTAACTGGTGCTGACGCAGAGTTTTTAAGAGACTTTTTTGCCCTAACTCAACAATAGCACTTTTGTGGTCTATTTCTTTGATAGATATAGTATTGTATTCTAAATTGGTACGGGCTGAGAATTCTTAAAACACGTGAACAGCAATTCTCATGTACGTGAACAGTTTTCTCACTTACGTGAACAGGTGCTCCGACTAGCCGATTCTTAATTACGTGAACAAAATTCCTAAACACGTGAACAGTTTTTGCATAGCAATTGATAATCGAAAGGTTCCTATCAATATCAATATACGGAGCCTTTATGACACGGAAAATTGCTATGACCACCATACGAACGGTATTGACCATGCTGAACAGCGGGTTCAGCTACTCCAAAATCCGTCACCATAAGGGAGCCTCCAACGGCTTCATCAACAAACTGGCTTCGGCTGCCAGGTCTGATCTCGAGGCGTTTGTCAAACTCTCGGACGAGGAAATCTACGAGCGGGTGTATCCCAAAACCCCAAACTCCCACTGCGAGCCGAACTGGGAGCCCTCTCTGTCAAAATACTTCCTAATCGCTAATCAGGAGGGCACGGAGAAGATAAATGGGCACCCCATACCTGCTCGAAAAGAAAAATCAAATCCTCGGGAGAATCCTTTCCAAGGAGATTACGGTTGAACAGGCGCACCGCGAATATAGTATCGCGACAAGCTGCGTGTATCGTTGGTTGCGGCAACTGAAAGTTGATAGCCGGTCTGACGGGCAAGGCACTCAGGCCATCCCCTTACCTCAATCTAAATTGGTACGGGCACGTACGTAGGGGCGTCAGCCCCTACGTCAGTTGAATCAAGGTACCCATTCAGGGATCGTTTCGTAGAGATCAGGAAATCCGAGCCGACGTGCAATTTCATGCTGCTTGCCGGTAACTTCCAGCCAACGCTTCTCGCCGGAACCGGTGTAAAGCATGCGGATAGAGCTGAGTCTGTTCTTCAATTCATTCACAGTCATTTCCTTGGACAGCGGCTGGATGTCTTTCACAGGTCCCTTTTTCTGCTCAAGTTTTGTCGGCTGACGCATTAATCTGCGCAGTTCACACAGAATCGACATGGCCACAAATCCAACCAGGAAACGGCCTTCCAGCGTATTGTCCTTGTGGGCTCTCGCAACATCGATCTCAATATCCGTCTTGCCGCCCTTAAAGGTCTTCTCAATCACGTCACGTGTCTGGTAGATGTCCAGGGCTTCAGCCGCCGTGCACTTCATTGTGGAGACATTGCAAAAGAAACCGAAATACCAGGTGTGTGTAGATTTCGTGTCTAGCACGGGTTTACGGTTGAGCTTGTTGGCTCGCTAACAGGGGTATTTAACCCCAGGTACTTCGGGGCTGTTAAGCCCCAATTTTTCTATCAGTGGTAATGCGATGATTCAGGGTACGACGGCGGCATGGGAGGGCTGCATGGCCGCCCCCATGGGGGCGGCCATGCAGTGGCGCGCCGCTACCGGAAAAATCGCAGTTTCGCCTCCTTAAGTTGTAACACTGCAACTGCTATGCTGAAACACTGTTTCAGTACTCCGCGGCAATTAAGCCTGCCCAGCGGCAAATCACTCACCGTACATGGCTGCAAACACCGGCATGGCTTCACTCCAAGCACGAACAGGCAGCTTCCATTTTTCCATAATGCGCTGAAGTGCCAAGTAAATCAGCTTCTTGGCGGATTCTTCATGCGGAAACATGGTTCGAGTTTTGATTACCTTCCGAACGCCACGGTTGAGAGCCTCAATACTGTTGGTCGTATACA
>NZ_LT635846.1 GCF_900128485.1 Duodenibacillus massiliensis | reverse complement strand
TGAAAGATACTGGGAAAGAGGTAATCCTGTCCTTCATATTTGACTCTCGGCATGGTTTCCAGCAGCCTGACCGCAACGGAACTCAGAGGGGTCTTTCGGTCAAACGGCAAGCCTTCGGCCTTGACCTTCATGCGTGAACGCGGAATCAGGTGGATCCAGTTGCCGTCATCGTCCTTTTGGATTTCACTCCAAGTGGCCTCTCGAGCGGTAGAGTTTCTGGCTGCCGTCAGGATGGCAAAGGCCAAGCATCTGGCGGCAGGGCTCGAAAGGGTGTATTCCATGAGCATTTTGAAGAATGCCGGCATCTTTTGGACGGGGAGAGCCGGTTCGTGGCCGGTTTCCGGTCTGTTCAACGGCAGTAGGTCTCCAAGTTTTCCGCCGTGAATGCGCGCCGGGTTGATCATTGGCGGAATGATTTCTTGTCGGATTGCCCAGTCAATGGCATTCCTGGTGTCAGCAAGAATCTTTTCCGGGGTGTTGGTCATGGTCCGCCATTTTTCCGCCAGCGCGTCAGCAAACATCTCGGGCGTTAATTCAGCGGCCGGACACTGGCGCAGCGAGTCTGGAATGTGGTTTCTGAAATATCCTTGCCACACGCCGAGTCGAGGTTTCTTGTCATCTTTCCACCGGCCGCGTTTATTGTTGAATTCGACCCATTGAAACATGAGATTCTCATACGTCAGTTTTTGGGGAGAGGAGGCCTCTAAGAGTTGTTTGGAAGGGTCATCGCCCTTGAGGATGAGGTCTCGCCATTCTGCTGCCTTGGTGAATGCTTCTGAGAGTGAGATGTCCGGAAATTTTCCGATGGTGTAGGAGCGTTTTTGTTTTCGATCTTTGAGAACAAAATACTTGGCAAACGATCCGTCGGCGAGCTTCCGGACAGTCACGTAAAGCCCCGGCACAACGCCGCAGGCAGTGTCCTTTTCAAGGGTCTTCAGTCGTATCGCTGTGAGGCGTTCAGCTACTCTCATGCCGCTCTCCTGCGGGTTGGAGGCTATGCTCCCAAAAGTTCCGAAGAAAAAATGAAAAATTCCGAAGAAATCATACCCATTGGGAGCATAGTTGGGTGAAATCATTCGCGAGCTGGAGGGAGTTTGATATAGAACGACAGAGAACAACAGAGACTGACGGTAGGCAGTGTTTCCATTTAAATTCATCGTATTAGGTGAACAATGGAGACTGAGGGAGATTATCTGAGAATATCTGAAATTCGAATTATGGTAGGCCCAGTT
>NZ_LT635845.1 GCF_900128485.1 Duodenibacillus massiliensis | reverse complement strand
TCGGTTCCGGCGAAGGACTGCTTCGTCTTGCCGATTCGCTGGTTTGTACTGCACTATCGATCCGGCGTTCCCTGAGACTTGTTTGAGCCTCGCAAGCGCTGATTGCTCAGCCTTCAGATCGTAGCTGTCAGTGGCGGGATCCGCAAAATACAGGTTCATGGCGGTCGCAAGGTCGCGGTCCATGTACCAGTCCGTGTCTCCCAACTGATGATTTCTCTCCCAAAGAGCCTTCTTACGGTACGTTCCCGTTTCGGGATCGTGCTGACTCGGGCGCAGTTTTGCGGGGACTGACTTTCACCACACAACAGCCGGTTATCAATCCTGCAATACCGCTTTTGCCCAAACTCTTGCCGTATCCGGCTCTCTGAAATGCTTTGTATGAGTTCTTCTCCACGATGACGGTGCCGGCCCTGCCGAACACCTGGTTAATCACTTCGCCGTGCAGGCAACGGCGGGTTTGCGCCTGGCGGCGATACAGATCCGCAAGTTTTGCCTTTGTTGCCTTATAGGTCTTGGATTCCTTCCAGACAATCTTTTTTCCAGCGGCTTTAACGGTGCCGTCCGCGTTGTAGCACTCCCGATTTGTGTCTCTGCGGGAGCGGTCCATGGCACGTAAAAGACGCGCAATCTCCTTTTCCTGAGAGACAGTGCCCGCGCTCACCAAAATCTTCTGCTGCCACTCGGGGCTGTAAAAAGTCAGTTGCCAAGGCGCTGGGGCTCTCGCTTGAGGCTCTCAACGAGTTTGCCGCCAAGCAGACGCACTAACAGTCGACGGGCCGAAACAGGATGCGTTTTCAGTGCTTTCTGTTTCGGCTGCTGTCTGACTGCGGGCGGATTTCGCTTTTACGGGTGACTTCCGCAATTTCCTGGACACAGGCCTGAAGATCGGCCAGTGCTTCATCGAGATTTGCAAAGGCAACATCGGTTTCAATATCGCGGAGGATGGTTTCCGTCTCGTTTTCTTCGGCGGACTCGTCCTCCGCGTTGTCTTTGCTGCTGTAGCGCATGATGCCGACAAGGGCCGCCTGCACAGCCTTATTCTTGCTGCGGACTAGTTCCGGCCACAGAGCGCAGGCTGTGGCAAAGCCGTCGGCAAAGGGGCTTAAAGCGGCAAGGGACTCTTCTCCTTCAAGAGGTTCTCCCGTCAACTCATCGGTATCGTACAAAATGGGATCGATCGGCTTTTCGGACAGTACCGTTTCCTCAATTTCCCGGCCCCGCCGCAGAATCAGTTTCTGAAGCTGTGCCTGCTCATGCTGACTAAGACGGGCGCGGGGGTTACCGTCGATATCAAAGACGTAGTTCATCCAGTCCGGCTGTGCAGGAGGGTTTTTCATGAGCGTGAGCGCCGTGAGAAACCCATCGAGTTTGTCCGGTTCCATCGGGGTAAACGCTTCAGGAATGCGCGCAAGCAGCTCTCCGAGCTGTTCAATTTCTTCAAGCGACAGGCTGACTTTGCTCATTTTGTTTGGTCTCTTTGTTGCTTTTTCCGACGGGATAATCATTTTGCAGCGCGGTGTAGGACACGACCTGCGTCGAGCTGTTGACGGCTTCGTGGATACTGATCGGATTGTGCATGCGGTGAATGCGCTGCAGAAGTTTTTCGGCTTCGGCGCATGACATCGCAAGGATCATTTCCTTGAGTTCGGGAATACGGCCGCTTTCCATGGAAAGCCTGCGGGCACCCATGCCGATCAGCAGCCGGGCCAGAGTCGGGTCGCCTGCGATTTCACCGCAGATACTCACCGGTTTTTTTGCTTTGACGGCGGTCTTAATGACGCTGTACAGAAGCGAGAGAACGGCCGGATGCAGGGGATCGTAGAGTTCGCTCACAGCCGGATCGTGACGGTCTACGGCAAGTGTGTATTGAATCAGATCGTTGGTGCCGAGGCTGATGAAGTCAAGGTCCTTTAAAAAAGAGGGCAACGCAATGGCTGCGGCTGGTACTTCAATCATGCCGCCCAAGGCGATTTTGTCAGCGCAGGCTATGCCGCGGTCGGTGAGCTGCTCACGGGCCTTGCGGATAAAACCACGGGTAATGGCAATTTCCGAGGGGCGGGACAAAAGCGGCAGCATGATCTGCACGTTACTGTCAACGGCGGCGCGCAAAATCGCTCTGAGCTGCGTGAGAAAGAGCTCGGGCTGATGGATGCTGAAGCGGATGGCCCGGCGGCCGAGAGCGGGATTGGGGACTTCTTCTCCGTCATCAAGATTGAGGCTTTCTAAGGCCTCATGCGAGGGCAGTTTGTCGCCGCCCAAATCCATGGTGCGGATCGTGACGGGCTTACCCTTCATTGCGCGTATCACGCGCAGATACGTTTCGTACTGCTCATCTTCGCTCGGCAGCGTCGGGCGGTTCATGAACAGAAATTCGGAACGGAAAAGACCGATACCGTCAGCGCCCGTGCGTTCGGCATCCCGGACGTCTTCGGGAAGGGCGATGTTGGCACAAAGGCTGATTTTCACACCGTCCTTGGTTTCAGCCGGACGGGAGTTAAGGCGCTTTTGCCGGATTCGGGCATTGTTGAGATCACGGATTCTCTGCGCAACCTGCGGCAGCAGGGACGGATCAGGATGCACGGTGAGAACACCGTGATCCGCGTCCAGAAGCACCACATCGTCACTGCTGATGTTTTCGGTAGCCCCTTCCACGCTCACCAGGGTCGGAATTTCAAGTGACCGGGCAAGAATCGCAGCGTGCGAAGTGGGAGAGCCGGAAGCGGTGACAAGGCCTGCGATGGAAACATCCCTGCGGCGCTTCAGAATCAGAATATCGGCGGGATTGAGGTCATCGGCAATGAGGATGATTTTTTCATCACTCATGGTCAGCCGTACGGTGTCGGCCGGGCGCCGCCTGCCGCTTAAGACCCGCTGAATACGCTCCACGACGAGCGCGACATCGTCGCCGCGTTCGGCAAGGTACTCGTTGTCAATTGCATCAAAGGCCTTGCGGAGCTCTTCCATACGAAGCGACAGAGCCCATTCGGCGTTGACGAGGCGTTCGCGGATGATGGCCTGCGTGTCGGTTACAAGAGATTCATCGGCCAAAATCTGCCGGTGCAGATCAATAAAGGCGATGGCTTCGGGCGGCGTATCTTCGTTTTGCGCGAGTGTCTCGGAGAGCTCTTCAAGCTCTTTGGCAACGGTCGTGACTGCTGCTCTCAGACGCGTGGATTCCGCACGGGTCTGTGAGCCATCAATGGGGAAGCGGGGAATCTCGAGGTCGCCCTCGGAAAGAATCTGAGCCTGCCCCAGGGCAACACCGGAAAATACGGCGATACCCTTCATGGCAATGGAAGACAGTTCCGGCTCACGGGAGCTCTCGGCCACAGTCTCCTGGGCCTGCGGCAGCGCTACGGGGACTTCCCCGGGAAGCTCTTTTTCTCTGCCGGCGGCTTTGTCCGTTACGTTCGGCGGGGTATTGGCCATGATCTTTATTCCTCTTCACCGAAGCCGGACTCAATCAGTGAAACCATGGACTCCATGGCGGCGGCTTCACCGGGGCCGTCGGCGGTGACGGTAAGTTCTGTGTCGCATTTGGCAGCAAGCGTCATGACCGAAAGAATGGATTTGGCGTCAATGGTTTTGTCGCCCTTACGGATCGTGATGCGACAGTCAAAAAGATTGGCGGTCTTGGTAAGAAGCGCCGCCGGCCGGGCGTGCAGTCCGAGTTTGTTAACGATGGTCACATTGCGCGTCAGCATGGTGCAAAACCCGATGAAAAGAGGCTTCGGTTCTGATGCGCAGGAGCGCACCGCCTCTACTGTTGGAGTGTTTCCTGCATGATACTGCCGGAACCGGCTTCTTTCACAAGAGCCGTCACTTTTTCAAGCGAATCATCCCAGTGACAGAGCGCCGTGAGAACCATCGGCAGGTTGACGCCGGCAATCACGGCGGTGTTGCTGAGCGAAAGCAGTTTGACGGCAATGTTTGAGGGCGTTGCTCCGACCACATCGGTGAGGATGAGCGCTCCGTCATGATCGCTGTCGGCACTGACGGCCGCCTTGGCAAGATCGGCTACGGCATCGGCATCGGCATCAGGCAGTACGTCAATGGCCCGGATACGCTCAGCCGTTCTTTTGTCGAAGCTGTAGACATGCGCTGCACAGGATTTGAGTGCGCTCGCAAGCGGGGCATGAGCAATAATGAAGACGGAGACGGACACGATGCGGATAATTAGCGCTCCGGACAGGAGCCTTTTTTCAGACAGGCGTAAGTCTACCTGAGCAAGCGATCGGCTGCCCGCACCGCTAAAATCGCTGAAAATGCAGTGAAGATGGTGTTTGTTTTGAGGGTAAACTGAAGAAGATGGTTTGATTTTTATTTAAAACTATATAAAAACATCGTAATTTACGTTATCTCTCGTTAATTTTGTTGAGTGGAAACATGGCGTTAATCGAGTTTCGTTCAAAGGCTGCCGCTGGCTTTTACATGATGCCGGCAAGTTTTTCTCAGGTCTGCAAAGTCTGGGGACGGGGGTATTCGGAGCAGGGCAGTATTCCGCCGGAAGACCTGCCGGATCTCATTACCAGGCTTGAAGCTGCCGTCAAGCTTGAAAAAGAGCGTCTAGCCGAGGAAAAGCGTCAGCAGGAACTCGAAGAGAAACAAAGCAGCCGTTATCTGAGCTACGCCGAAGAAGACGAACGCGAGAAAAAACGCACCGAGGCCGCGCAGCGGGTGCCCTTTTCCGTACGGGTGTACCCTCTGCTGGAAATGATGAAAAAGTCGCAGGATGCGGGCGTGAGCATCATGTGGGGTGTGCCCTAGCCGGGAAACAACGGCAGTGAAACAGCGCAAGGCTCATCTCTTAACACAGAGATGAGCTTTTATCCGAGGGATGAACTCTGCGCCGGTTCCCCGTCTTCTGCGCTTTCGGACAGTTTTGCGAGAGGCTCGTTGGCGGCATGGCGCGGAATAGGAATATTGAGCGCCTTGAGTTTACGGTACAGATGCGTTCTTTCCAGACCGGCTCTGCGGGCAACACGCGTCATCTGGTTGTTTTCGTAGTTCATCAGAGCCTTCAGATAGGCTCGTTCCGTGGTTTCACGGACTTCCCGCAGTGAGTTATTAAAGTCAATGACGATGCCCGTGCCCTTGATTTCAAAAATCGGGAGCTCTTCCGGAATCGGCATCACGGGTTCTTCAGGGAGCTTCACTTCCGGGGCTTTCTTCTCTTCGGGACGGTAGCGGGCCATGGACTGAATCCGCTCGTGTACCTGAAGGCCGTGCTCCACGCTTTGCAACAGTTTCTGCATGGAGATGGGCTTTTCAAGACAGTTGAGCGCCCCGAACTTCGTTGCTTCAACCGCTGTTTCAATCGTTGCGTGGCCGCTCATCATCAGCACCGGGCAGTGCAACAGGTGCCGGACATTGAGCTCTTTCAGAAGCGACACGCCGTCCGTATCCGGCATCCAGATGTCCAGAAGGATCAGATCAAACGGTTCAGTCGTAATCAAACGACGTGCCGTTTCGGCATTTTCTGCGGTCTCTACGGTGTATCCCTCGTCGGAGAGAATATCCGACAGAAGTTCGCGGATACCAATTTCATCGTCCACGACCAGAATCTTTGCCATTGTTCTAGAAATCCTCGAAATCAGACGGTTTAAGCGAACAGTGTTTGATTTTAACTGTAAAAAACGGAAGCGCATACGTTGTGACAACAACGGTTCTGCGCAAAAGGTCCGGTTCTTTTCTGTGCTTATGCCGGCCGGTTCTCAGTATGCGGCATCGGACGTTCGTGATGCCGCGGACTGCAGGCCGGGAAAGATCATTGTAATCGAAGCCCCGCAGACATGACCGTCCTTATCCGTACGGTTCATGACGGTGACTTTGGCGTGATGCTCCTCAATAATTTTTTTCACCATAGGAAGACCGAGCCCGGTACCGGTGGCCTTGGTCGTGATGTAGGGCTCAAAAGCCCGAGACAGGATATCCGGTGAAAAACCCGGGCCGTTGTCTTCCAGAACGACACGGACGGATCCGGTTGTCTCCACAATCCCCGTGGAGATGCGGATTTCCGGTTCCTTCGTTTCAACCGTTGCGTCAAGCGCATTGCCCACCAGGTTGTGGATGACCTGCCGCAGCTGGTTGCTGTCGGCATTGACGGCCGGAAGGGACTCGGTCAGGTTGAGTTCAATCGGTGTGCCTGCAGCGCTGTAAAGTGCTTCAAGCTCCTTTAAAAAGGCATTGATGTCAAGGGGAGCAAGCACGGCCGCAGGGAGCCTTGCATAGTCACGGAAGTCGTTAACCATCTGCTTCATCGCATCGACCTGGCTCACGATGGTGCTGCAGGCTCTGTGAAGCAGAGTCTCGTCTTTTGCATCGAGCTTACCCGTGAGTTTGATGTTGAGGCGCTCGGCGGCCAGCCGGATCGGTGTGAGCGGATTTTTAATTTCATGCGCAAGGCGTCTTGCCACTTCACCCCAAGCAAGCGCCTTCTGCGCGTCAATCATGGCCGACATGTCGTCAAAAACAATCACCCAGCCTTCACCGTTATCAAGGTCAATCCGGGCGCCTCTTAAGAAGATGACAAGAGGCTCGGCCGTTTCTCCCTTATGCAGCTCGAGTTCAGTGTGAATGCTGTCTTTGTCGGCAAGCCGGATTTGATTGCGGATGGCTTCGGCCAGTTCCGGTTCGATGTCGGGGAGGACCGCGCCCACGCCGATCCGTTTGTTTTTAAGAATGGTGCTTGCCGCGACGTTGGCGGTACTGATATGCAGTTTTGAGTCGACCACCAGAACGCCGGAAGAAATATTGCTCAGAATCCGTTCAAGCGAAGCACGGGCCTGCTCTGCCTGCAGTCTCTGATTTTCCACGAGGGTTCTTGCCTCGGCAATCTGGAAAATCATGGAGTTAAAGGACTGCGTGAGCTCATTGATTTCATCGTTGCCCGGGTACTCGCGGATCGGCCGCAAGTCGCCTTCAGCGACTTTTCGTGTGCCTTTGGCAAGCTGTAAAACGGGAGCGGCCATATTGCCGGCAAAGCGCAGTGCCGCGGTGACGGCGCCGAGAATTGCCATGAGCATGGCCAGTGTAAGCGTTACGCCGTAAATGTCTCTGAGTGCGCCGCGGGTGAGCACAAGCTCCTGGTAGTCTCGAAAACCGTTGACGAGATCGGAGACGTTGGAGGCAAGGCCTGGGGGCACCTGTTGAGTGAGCTGCAGGTATAGCCGGGTCGTTCCCTGCGGCGTACGGACAGTGCCTGCCGGAACCAGGGCCCGGATTCTCAGAGGTTCATCCCCTTCGGCGGAGTCGCCCTCAAGCGAGGTGATGCCTCTTTGCTCCCGGGCTTTGGCGAGTTCATCTTTTGACGGAACCAGGCCGCTTTGTGGGGCATCATCGGCCGTGGTGAAAAGCCGTTTGGCATTGCCGTCAAAGAGTTCGGCCGTCGTAATGTCAGCGGTTTCCTTAAGCCGTGTGAGCTCAGACGTGAGGTCCGCGTAGGGAACAGAGGAAAGACTTTTTGCCATCCGCAGCGCCGTCAGTTTCACGAGCTGCTGCTCGCGCTCGATGATTTCGCCGGAAAGTGCTACGCCGGAATCTAGAGCGTGTTCGACACGGACATCAAACCAGGAGTCAATCGAGCGGCCGATAAACTGGCTTGACACGAGGTAAATAAGAAGACAGGGAAAAACCGTGATGAGCGAAATCACCAGGGCGAGTTTCCCGGTCATGCGTGAGCCGAAGAGCTTTTCCCGGTAGCGTTTGACCAGACGCCAGATCACGGCGGAAACGAAAATAAAAAGCGTTACCGCGGCAAAAATGTTGCAGACCAGAAGGATGGGAAACCACTGGTCAAAGAGAACGGAATTGGCGCCGCCCGCAGCAACCAGAAAGAGCAGAACCGCGGCTATGCAGATCAGTGAGCCGACACAGTAGCGAAACCAGCGCGGCATAAAAGACTCCTAGCGTCTCGTAAGCGCAGCCGTAAGAGGGATTTCTTCCCAGCTGCTTTCAACAGCCCAGTCGGAATTGCCGCCGATACTGACCTGAAGCGGCTTTGGCAGACGGGAGACATCAAGGCTCATTTTCGTTTCGGCAATGAATTTGTCTGTGTCGTCAACGGCATTGGCATCAGCCACCCGCCAGTCGCCGATGTGTTTTAAGAGCGGAAGGACTTCTTCAAGCGTCCCGAACGACTGCGTGAGACCGCCCCGGGAGAAGCGGTACTGACGTGAGAGCGGGCTGTAGCCGATACGCTGCACGAGCTGGGAGGACGTAACCGTTTTGTCCATCCAGTACCAGCGGGGCTTCTCCAGTCTGAATTCGTAGAGAAAATAAAGGGCGATGCCGCGTCGAAGACTGTCGACAAGACCGTCAGGAAGATCAAACTCCCAGTCGGCCGTCAGGTAAAGTCCGGGCGTTGTATCCCGCACGATGCGCTCAAGCCCTGCCTGCATCAGCTGTACTTCTGCCGTTGCTGCGCGCACGGACGTGCCTGCCGACAACAGAATCGGCGACAGGGCAATACCGGTACAGAGCGCACGGCGCGAAATCATGGCGGCAGTCAGTCAAGCTTTGTTATGAGGGCATAGAAGAAGCCGTCATGCGGACCGGCAAAGCCGTAGGAATCCTTTCCGGATTCGTGCGGCATGAGCGTCAGCAGTTCAGCCCCGCAGGCCGTTTTGACGATGTCTGCATCAGCGTGCCGGGAAAGAAAGGATCTGACCTGGCCGCGGCCTTCTTCCTCAAATACTGAGCATACGGCATAGAGCAGCTTTCCGCCAACCTTTAGGCACGGCCACAGTGCTTCAAGAAGCCGATACTGTTGCTTTGCCAACGAAGCGATGTCTTTCGGGGTTCTCGAAAGCACAATGTCGGGGTGACGCCGGACGATGCCGCTTGCGGTGCACGGGGCATCAAGCAATATGCGGTCAAAGGGGCGCTTATCCCACCAGGAGGCGGTGTCAGCGGCGTCAGCGGTGCGGACTTCGGCCGTAAGACCGAGTCTGTCCAGATTTTCCGTGATTCTGCCGGCGCGCAGGGGATCGACTTCAAGCGCCGTTACTGAGCAATCAGCCAGTTCCAGAAGATGTGCTGTTTTGCCGCCGGGTGCAGCGCACGCGTCCAGTATCCGGTCTCCGTTTTCAGGCGCCAGAAGATGCGCGGCAAGCTGTGCGCCGGCATCCTGAATGCTGACGAGCCCTTCGTTAAAGCCCGGAATTTTTCCGACAGGCACGGCCTCATTAATGACCACGGCTTCATTTTCCACGGCAGCGACCGTAAGCCCCTGACTGCGGGCTGTTTCACACCAGGCGGAAACGGTCGTTCTGCGGCGGTTCACCCGGACCGTGAGCGGCGGTTTTTTCTTCTGTACGGCCAAAATTTCATCGGCAGCCGCACGGCCGAATTCCCGGTCAAGACGCTCAATCCACCAGCGCGGCGCATTAAAACGCACGCAGGGATCGCGGTTTACAAAGTCCGTGAGTTTTTCGGCCTCGCGGGTAAAGCGCCGCAGACAGGCATTGATGAAGCCCGCGGCAGGCGCCGTTTCCGGATCGGCTTTGGCTGCCGTCACAGCCTCGTTGAGAATGGCATAACTTTTCTGCGGAAAATCGCAGAGCGCGCATAAGCCCGCAGAAAGGAGATTACGCACCGCGGGAAGCGGAGGTCTCTGCGCGAGCTGATCAATCAGGGCTTCACACAGGTAGGCGCGGCGGGCACAGGAGTAAAGCATGGACTGAACGGCTGCTTTTTCTTCAGGCCTGGCCTGAGCGCACGCAGCTGACAGGGCTTTTTCAAGTGTTGAGCCGGTGCGCATCAGCTGCAGTGCATCGGCCGTGAGCTTCAGAGAGCGCCGAAAGGCAATGCTTGTCATGAGAGCACCTCACCGGGCTGAATGCCTGAACTCTGAATAAAGGCCTGGGCGGCAACGGCGGGTTTACCCGGTCGCTGAAGCCGGGTGCAGCAGACTGCACCGCTGCCGCAGGCAATCACGACGCCGTCGGCAGAGCAGCTGAGGACTTCCCCGGGATGTCCCTGACCGCTGCAGACGCCGGCAAACCAGATTTTGAACGTTTCACCGTTACGCTGTGCGGTCGAGCCGGGGAAGGGGCAGAAAGCCCGGATACGGGCGGCGATTTCTTCCGCACTTTTTGTCCAGTCAACCGGGCTTTCGGACTTAAGGATCTTGTGAGCGTAGGTCACGCCTTCAGCGGGCTGAGCCGCTGCCATCAGCCCGGCCGGACGCGAAAGGGCGTCAGTGATCATCCGGGCGCCGAGTTGCGTGAGCTTTTCCGTCAGAGTCTCTGAGGTATCCGTTGCCGTAATTTCCACGGCGCGGCTTTCAATCATGTCGCCGGTGTCAAGCCCCGCATCCATCTTCATAAGCGTGATGCCGGTCTGCGCGTCCTGCGATTCAATGGCCCGGGTGATGGGCGCGGCGCCCCGCCAACGCGGCAGAAGCGAAGCATGAATGTTGATGCTGCGGATCGTGCCGTCGGCGCCGATGCCCTTGGCAGCGTCTAAAGCCCGCTGCGGCAGGATCAGTCCGTAGGCAGCCACAACAAACACGTCGCAGCCGCAGTTTTCCAGCGCTTTAAGGGCTTCTTCGGCTTCTTCGGGCGACTTTTTCACCGACAGCGTCACCGGAGTGAGAACCGGAAGTCCCAAGGACACGGCAACAGTTTTGACGGCACTCGGATGCAGCTTCATGCCGCGTCCGCTCGGTCTGTCCGGCTGTGTGAGCACCAACACGATTTCGTGACCGGCCTCATGCAGTGCGGATAAAGCGGCGGCGGCAAAAGCAGGCGTTCCAGCAAAGGCAATGCGCATACGTGAACTCTCTGAGAAGAACCGGCAGAAAATGCCGGTGTCCGGGGACTTCCGGGGAAAGAAACTTCAGCGGGAAATTGTACCTGCACAACCGTCACAATACGGACGTTTCTGCTAGTCTCGCAGGCAACAGTATTGTTCGTTTATCCGGTGGACAAAAGTGTCAGAGCAGAATCAGATTGTGGATTTGGCCTATAAAACTTACGGTGACCCGCATCTGCCGCCGATCATTCTTCTGATGGGGCTCGGTACGCCTGCGGCAGCCTGGCCGCGGCAGTTTATTGCTGATCTGGTGCAGGGCGGCCTGTATGTGATCGTTCCGGATAACCGTGACAGCGGGGCAAGCCCCGCCGCAGAAGGAGACGTGAGCCGCCGGCAGGTTGTGTGCGCCATTGCCCGTTATCTGATCGGCTGCCGGGTTAAGGCGCCTTATCGGCTCGAAGACATGGCCGCCGATGTGTTTGCACTGATGGATAGGCTCGGACTGGAAAAGGCGGCCGTGGCAGGAATTTCCATGGGCGGCATGATCGCTCAGTGTATGGCCATTGAGGCGCCGCAGCGCGTGAGGTCTCTTGTCTGTATGTCAACGGCTTGCGGAAATCCGAGAACAGGCCTGGGAAAACTTAAGGCCGTGGCAGCGGTTTTGCCTGCGTCAAAGCCGCCCGCTGACGCGGCCGAAGCCAGAGAGGCACTGAGAAAACTTTTTGCCGTGATCGGAACGAAGGGAAATACGTACCCGGACGATTATCTGGATGCGGTCCTCAGGGCGGCGGCTCAGCAAAAAGATCCGGAAAAAGCCACGGCCCGGCAGCTCATGGCGATTCTTGCCTCCGGTAACCGCGTAAAGGCCCTGCGGCAGCTTTTTGTTCCTGCGCTCGTGGTGCACGGACTGGCGGATCCGCTGCTGCCGAAGGCTGCCGGTATGGAAATTGCCAAAAACATCCGGGGTGCCCGGTTTTTAGGCATTGAAGGCATGGGGCACGACCTGCCCCCTGCTCATATCGATGAGATTGCCCGTGCTGTCGCGGCCCACTGTTACGGAGCGGGACCGGACTTTTCCGCCAAGTAAAAAGCGCACGCCGGCTACGGGTGCGCTTTTGTAACGGTTAGCAGAGTAAGGCCTGATGCATTACTGTCTTTTTTCCTTGGCTTCGCGGGCTTTCTCACGCCGCAGTTTGGCAAGCTTAGCGACGGTGCGGCTCTTTTTCAGGCGGCTTAAGTGGTCCACGAATACGATGCCGTTTAAGTGGTCTGTTTCGTGCTGAACGCAGACACTCATCAGTTCATCGCATTCCATCTCAAAGGGTTTACCGTCGAGGTCCTGTGCCTTGATGAGGACGCGGGCGGGGCGCTCTACTTTCTCATAGACGCCGGGCAGCGACAGACAGCCTTCCTCACAGTCAACGACTTCATCGGAAAGCGGCTCAATTACCGGGTTAACGAAAACTCTCAGGTCGTTTTTGTCTTCACTGATATCCACGACCATCATACGGATGAGTTTGCCGATCTGGGGGGCGGCAAGCCCCACGCCCGGTGCGGCGTACATCGTCTCGGCCATGTCGGCGGCCAATTGTTTTAATTCATCATTGAACTCGGTCACCGGCTGCGCCTTTTCGGCCAACCGGGGATCGGGGTACTGTACGATAGGCAGTAAAGCCACGGAGTTGTCTCCAGAAAAAATTCGCGTTGGCTGACAGAATACAGCAAATACAGTGTTCTACAGGTATAAAACCGCTGATGGAAACCATAGATAAAGCAGAAAAAGGCGGCAAAAGCCGAGAGGAGATTCTTGCCTGGCTCAAAATTGCCTGTGTTTTCGGAGGCAATGTGCGCGCCGTGACGGCGCTGATCCGGTCTTTCGGCACGCCGGAGGATGTTTTTGACGCGCCGAAACGGCTGCTTGCAAAAGTGATCGGGATGGACGATGCCGCCGCACTGCTTTCGATGCAGACTGAGGAAACGGCGCAGAAAAGTTTTAACTGGCTTGAAAGTGCGCCTTCAGCCGATATCGTGGTTCTTACCGATGACGATTATCCGCAGGCACTGATTCATGCGGGGGAACCGCCGGCGCTGCTTTTTATCCGCGGGCAAAGAGCGCTTCTGAGAAAAGAACGAGTGCTCCTTGCCGTTACCGCAGCGGCCGACAAAGAGGGACAGGAGAATGCGGCTGATTTTGCTGCGGCACTGTCGGCTTCAGGCGTGGTGCCCGTTTCATTTCTTGAGACGGCTGCTGAAAAGGTACTGGTGAGTGCTGCCGCCCGTCCGGGGCTCGGCATCATCGTGTGTTCGGCAGGCGGCCCTGACAGGGTTTCAGCTCAAAGGCTGCGGGCCTATGAAGCCGTCGAGAGCAACGGACTCATCGTGACGGCGGAATTCCCCGGAACCGGTGCAACAGACGTAAGCCGCGGACGCTGCCGGTGGCTTGCCGCGGCTCTGAGCCGCGCTCTTTTGGTGATTCAGGCTGAGCGCCGCAGCACAATCCTCGGACTGGCCCGTGAGGCAGGTAACCTCGGACGGGATGTGGCGGCCCTGCCAGGGTCGGTTCACTCGCCGCTGTATAAGGGTAATCATCAGCTCATCCGGGAGGGCGCGCGCCTGGTCGAAAATATTGATGATCTGAAGGCAGATCTGCGCCTGGACTGAGGTAAATAAGCACTTTTACGCTCTGTTGCGGTTATCACGCGGCGGCAAAAGTTGATATCCTGAAAAAAGGAGCAGCGCCGAAAAAGGCAGTCAGGAGGGCAAGGAAAGACCCCGGCAGCCGGTGTGCTGCCGTTCTTTTTTCGGCCGGTGCCTTTGGCCCAGAATCATTGACATGAAAACACTCATTATTGCGGAAAAGCCCTCGGTTGCCACGGACATCGCCCGTGTGATCGGGGGAATGAAGAAAAACGGCGACTATTACGAAGGCGATGAATACATCGTCGGCAATGCCCTCGGGCACCTTCTGGAGCTTGCCTGCCCGGAAAAGTATGAAGTCAAGCGCGGCAAGTGGACTTTTGCACATCTGCCCGTGCTGCCGCCGGAATTTGATCTCAAGCCCATCGCCAAGTCGGCAGAAAAACTGAAAAACCTCGGCAAACTCATCCGCCGCAGTGATGTCGGCACCATCGTCAACGCATGCGATGCGGGGCGTGAAGGGGAGCTGATTTTCCGCTACATCATGCAGGCAACGAAGGCAAAAAAGCCGATTAAGCGCCTGTGGTTGCAGTCAATGACGCCGGGCGCCATCCGTGAGGCCATGCATAACCTTCGCAGTGATGAAGAAATGCAGCCTCTGGCGGAAGCCGCAAAATCCCGTTCGGAAGCTGACTGGCTTGTCGGCATCAACGGTACGCGCGCGATGACTGCCTTTAACAGTCAGGGCGGCGGCTTTTTCCTGACAACGGTCGGTCGCGTGCAGACGCCGACGCTTGCGATCGTGGTGCAGAGAGAAAATGAAATCCGCGCGTTTAAGCCGAAGGATTACTGGGAGGTTAATGCCGACTTTTCCTTTGCGGGCGGCTCTTACAGCGGCCGTTGGTTTGACGCAGAATTTAAGAAGGATCCGAAGTATCCGGAATTAAAGGCCGAGCGTCTTTTTTCCCGGGATGCGGCTGAGGCTGTTGTGGCACGCTGCCGCGGGAAAAAGGGGACGGTAACGGAGTCCAGTAAGCGCACAACGCAGCTTTCTCCACAGCTTTTTGACCTCACAAGTCTGCAGCGTGAAGCCAACAATAAGTTCGGATTTTCCGCAAAGACCACGCTTTCTATTGCCCAGGCGCTTTACGAAAAGCACAAGGCACTTACCTACCCGAGAACCGACAGCCGGGCATTGCCGGAGGACTATCTCGGCACGGTGCGCGACACGCTTGCGGTCGTGGCGCACTCACCGGCTTTTGCGCCTTACGCTCAGGGCATTTTGCAGAATAACTGGGTGAAGCCCTCCCGCCGTATTTTTGATAATTCAAAAATCAGCGATCACTTTGCCATTATTCCGACCCTGCAGCCGCCGGCTTCGGCGCTCACGGAAGCTGAACAGAAGGTCTATGACCTTGTTGTCCGCCGTTTCATGGCGGTGTTTTATCCGGCTGCCGAGTATGACGTCACAACCCGCATCACAAAGGTGGGTGAGGACAGCTTTAAGACCGAAGGTAAAGTTCTCGTCAAAGCCGGCTGGCTTGAGATTTACGGCAAGGCCGGGGGAGGGGAAGACCTCGCCGCGCTGCAGGGCGCCGCGGAGGTTCTGACGGACCATATTCAGTCGGACGCGTTTCAGACGAAACCTCCGGCCCGCTATACCGAAGCAACGCTTTTGTCCGCAATGGAAGGCGCAGGAAAACTTGTCTCCGAGGGTGAACTGCGTGACGCCATGGCTGAAAAAGGGCTCGGTACGCCGGCCACGCGGGCTGCCATCATTGAAAACCTGATTGATCAGAACTACATGCTGCGCGAAGGCCGTGAACTGCGGCCCACCGCCAAGGCCCAGCAGCTCTTTTCGCTTTTAAAGGGCCTGGGAATTTCCGCGCTTTCGGATCCGAAACTCACCGGTGAGTGGGAGTACAAGCTCTCGCAGATTGAAAAGGGCCGTCTCTCGCGCGAAGAGTTCATGAATGAAATCCGCCGGATGACCACGGGCATTGTGGATTCGGCCAAACAGTACAAGGGGGACGATGTGCCGGTCGAGCATCCCGTGCACATCAAGCATCCGTGTCCGAAGTGCGGCGGTGCCGTGGTGGAAAACTACCGCGGCTTTGCCTGCACGAATCCGGACTGCGATTTCCATATCAGCAAGCACCCGGCCGGACGTACATTCGAGCCGGCTGAAGTTGAGGAGCTGCTTGAAAAGCGTCAGATCGGACCTTTAAACGGTTTTATCAGCAAGATGGGGCGGCCCTTTTCCGCCCTGCTGCGCCTTAATGCCGACAACGCGCTTGAGTTTGACTTCGGCGACCGTGAAAAAGAAGACGACGGCACGGATGTGTCCGAGCTGCCGGTCGTGGGGGTCTGTCCCAAGTGCGGAGGTCGCGTGCGCGCGGGTGCTGCCTCTTACTTCTGTGAAAACACACTCGGCGCCAAGACCTGTGACTTCCGCTGCGGGCGTGTGATTCTGCAGCAGCCGTTGGAGCCCGCAGAGCTCGAAAAGATCCTGACGGAAGGAAAATCAAGCCTTCTGACGGGCTTTGTCTCCAACCGCAGCCACCGTAAGTTCAAGGCCTATCTGGTGCTCGATAAAAAGACCGGCAAGATCGGGTTTGAGTTTGAGGAGCGCCCGGCGGCCGGAAAAGCCGCAGGCAAAACTGCAGGAAAAACCACGCGCAGAAAAACGGCGGCAAAAAGCTGAAAAACGGCCGTCTGACACCCGGTCCTCAACGGATAAGTACTCAGTCGTGTTGACGCAGGCCAATACGACCGCACACAAAAAGTTATAAAAATATCCCGGACGGGCAGCGGTTGTTAAACTCAGAAACCGTCTGATTTGCCGGAGACTTACTCCGGCGGATCCAGTTGTGTTTTTTGCGCTCAATGCGGGCGGGACAATGCCTGCCGCGGGCAGGATTTATGGAGATGAACAATGCAGGTTAAGTCTGTTTGTTTGGCTGTTGCCTTGGCCGGTGCCGCACTGTCAGTGCAGGCTGGCCCCGTTTTGGACGCGGTCCGCGCCCGAGGCCAGGTGATTTGCGGTGTCAACACCGCTGCTCCCGGTTTTTCCAGTGTGGACAGCCGCGGCAACTGGAGCGGTCTTGATGTCGATACGTGCCGTGCGGTGGCGGCTGCGGTTCTGGGGGATGCTTCCAAAGTAAAGGCCGTGCCTTTGTCGTCTCCGCAGCGCTTTACGGCCCTGCAGTCCGGTGAAGTTGACATGCTCGCGCGCAACACGACCTGGACGCTGACGCGTGATGCGAGCATGGGTGCCGTTTTTGCCGCCATCAATTACTACGACGGTCAGGGCTTTATGGTCCCGAAAAAGCTGGGCGTGAAAAGCGCCAAGCAGTTAAACGGCGCTACGGTGTGTCTGCAGGCCGGCACGAGTTCCGTGCAGGCTTTGGCTGACTACTTTGCCGCCAACCGCATGAAGTTTAAGCCGGTGATGTTTGATACGACGGAAGCCACGCAAAGCGCGTTTCTGTCCGGCCGCTGCCAGGTTTATACGACGGACATGAGTGACCTTGCGGGCGCCCGTACGCGTGCCCGCAATCCGGGTGACTTCGTGATCCTTCCGGAGACGATTTCCAAGGAGCCGCTCGGGCCCTCCGTGCGCCGCGGCGATGATGAGTGGTTCCAGATTGTGCGTTGGTCTTTCTACACGATGGTGGAAGCTGAGGAAAACGGTCTTACCTCTGCCAACGTCGATGAAAAGCGCAAGACAAGCAAGGTGCCCCAGGTGATGCGTCTGACCGGCACCGGTGACGATACCGGCAAGCTTCTCGGCCTTGACAAGGACTGGTCCTACCGCATCATCAAACAGGTCGGAAACTACGGAGAAAGCTGGACGAAGAATTTCGGACCGCAGACGCCTCTGAACCTGCCCCGCGGTTTGAACAACCTTTGGACCAACGGCGGTATTCTGTACGCGCCTCCGATCCGGTAAGCATTGTTTGAGCTTCTGACTGCGGCACGGGTTTGTACGCTTGCCGCAGTAAAAAGGCGGGGCATCTTTTTTTTAAGGTGTGCCCGCTTTTGCGTATGGCGCACGGAGGCGCTTTTTTATAATCCTCATTTTTCAGGAGCTGCCGCAGTACCGGCAGCCGGCGTTCTCAGACGGATCAGCAGATGCAGACAGATGAGCTACAGACAATCGGTGATGAGGCCTACAGAAAAAGAGCTGCGCACGAAAAACGAAAAAACCGGAGTCTGCAGCTTTTGGTGCTTGTGATCGTGGCGGCTGTTGTCTGGTGGCTTGCCGGTAACGTGGCCGACAATCTCGAGCAGCGCAATATCCGCAGCGGCTTTGAGTTTCTGAAAAATGCCGCCGGTTTTGAAATCGGCGAGGCAGTGTTGCCTTTTGCGTCGTCTGACTCCGTTGCGCGGGCGTTTTTCATCGGTTTGCTCAACACTCTGAGAGTGTCCTTTTTCGCAGTGATTTCCGCGACGGTTCTGGGGGTTGTTGTCGGTCTGATGCGGCTTACGGCCCATCCCGTGATCCGCATGCTCGGTACCGCGCATGTTGAGTTTTACCGCAATATTCCCCTCATCATTCAGCTTTTTGCCATTTACCTGCTCATTACCGAACTGCTGCCGATGAGCACCGAAGCGCTGCACGCCGGATCTTGGGCCCTTTTGTCCAAGGCCGGGCTTCAGGTGGCCGTTCCCAATCAGGAAATGCTTTCGCTTTTGGCAGCTTTGGTGGCGGCTCTGCTGACGCTATTTCTGGTTCGCCTTTACTGCCGGCAGACGATGACCGATCTTGCGGCGAATTTGGCTGGGCTCGGTGCGGCTGTGCTGATGGGCATTGTCATATGGGTTCTTTTCGGCTTTGTGGGCGGCTGGAGTAAGCCCGTGATCAACGGCTTTGCCATTGAAGGCGGTGCGGCTTTGTCCCCTGAATTTCTCGCGCTCTGGCTCGGGCTCACGCTCTTTACGTCGGCCGCGATTGCCGAAATTGTCCGTGCCGGCATTCTGGCGGTGCCCGTCGGACAGTGGAATGCGGGCAGGGCGCTCGGCATGAGCAAAATGCAGGTGGTGAGTTATGTCATCTTCCCGCAGTCCATGCGTCTGGCACTGCCGCCCCTGGCAAGCCAGTACATGAATCTCACGAAGAACTCGTCGCTGGCGGTGGTGATCGGCTATCCCGATCTTGTGGCGGTGGGTAATTCTTCCATCAATATTACCGGACAGGCGCTTGAAATCATCGTCATCATCATGGCGGTGTATCTGTGCATCAACCTTGTGATCAGTGTGCTGATGAATGCTTTAAACGCCCGCGTTGTCGGCGTCTCACGTTAGGAGCGGCAGACATGTTTGACAGCACTCAGACCTTAAGCCCTGACTTTCGGCCGACCCTCACCGACCGGATCAAAAACCGGTTTTTCTATTCGAAAACGGCCACGGGCGTCACCATCGTCGCCGGTTTTTTCCTGGCGGTGGTTTTTGTGTATCTCGTCCGCTGGGGCATTGTTGACGCTGTTTTCCGGGCCGATGCCAAGGCCTGCTATGAAGCGGGCGGGGCCTGCTGGGGCTTTATCACTGAAAAGTGGCGGCTGATTCTGTTTGGCCGCTACAACTACGATGAGCAGTGGCGCCCGGCACTGGCAACACTTCTGATCCTTGTCATGCTCGTTGTGACGGCGTGGCCCGTCACATGGAAAAAACCGTATGTGAAGTGGCTCATTGCCGGATGGGTTGTTGTCATGGCGGCGTTTTTCACCCTGATGGCGGGCGGCGTTTTCGGGCTTAAACCCGCTGACAGCGACAGCTGGGGCGGTCTGCCTCTGACGGTCATTCTCACGCTTCTCGGAATGACGGTGTCGGTGCCCATCGGCATTGTGCTGGCTTTGGGAAGGCGCAGCTCTCTGCCGCTCGTGAGAATGGTTTCGGCAGGTTACATTGAGATCGTCCGCGGGGTGCCCCTCATCACAGTCCTTTTTGTGGCTAGTTTCGTGTTTCCGCTGCTTCTGCCCTCTGACGTACGCATTGATCCGTTCTGGCGCGTGGCCTGGGGCATTATTCTTTTTCAGGCTGCTTATATGGCTGAGACCGTCAGAGGTGGCCTGCAGACCATTCCCAAGGGGCAGTTTCTGGCCGCGGATTCGCTCGGGCTTAAAGCCTGGCAGAGTCAGCTTTATGTGATCCTTCCGCAGGCGCTTGCCGCGGTGATTCCGGCCTTTGTGAATTCGCTGCTTTCAACCTTTATGGATACGTCGCTTGTGACCGTGGTTTCCATGTTTGATCTCACGGGCAGCCTTGCGCTTGCGCTCGGCGACGCTCAGTGGCGGGATTTCTTCCGGGAAGGCTACATTTTCATTGCCGCTATTTATTTTTCCGCGAGCTTTGTGATGAGCCGCTACAGTCAGTGGCTCGAAGTGCGTCTGCGCGGCAGCCGCAGAAATGCCTCTTTTTCGCTGTAGGAAGTGAGTGTTTTTATGACAGAGGATCTGCAGCCTGTTTTTGAGCATGAAGTCCTTTTGGGCAGCGTGGTCTGCGCGGATGCCGGAGCTTCTGAGGCACTGCGTTCACGTGTGATTGACGGGCTTGTCCGTTTTGTGAAAAACCCCGAGATGCACGCCGAAGGGCTTCAGATGAATGCTCTGACGCAGGACAGCTCTGAACCGGAAAAAATCGTCTTTCACCGGTCGCTGCAGGCCGGGAAAGTCAGTTTTGAGGATCGGGTGACCGTGACGCAGGACGCCGTCATCTTTGACGTAAGCCGTCAGCAGGCGCTACCGGCCTCCCGTCTGACAGTGCGTCTGATTGAAAGAGAGGGTGTTTTTCTGCTGAGGTTCTCCTATGAAGGAGAACCCGGACAAAAATATCCGGAATATGTGGAAGTGCTGCGGAAGAAGGCATGGGTTGCAAAAGACCAGGCACTTGCCTCTGCCGTTGCGCACGACGCAGGTTTTTAGTTTTGTTTTTTATTCAGCATGACAGAAATTGATTTGGCGGCTCAGGCCCGCATTACCCGTCATATTGCCGAAACGATCGGGGCCCGCACGGCGCAGGTAAGCGCTGCGGTGGCGTTGCTCGATGAAGGTGCAACGGTTCCGTTTATCGCCCGTTACCGTAAGGAAGTCACGGGCGGACTTGATGATACACAGCTCAGAAACCTGCAGGAACTTCTCATTTACGGACGTGAGCTTGAAGAGCGCCGTGCCGCCGTGATTGCTTCGGTTGAGGAGCAGGGCAAGATGACGGAAGAACTGCGGCAGGCCTTTGAGGCAGCCGACACCAAGCAGCGTCTAGAAGACCTTTACCTCCCCTACAAGCCCAAGCGTAAGACGCGTGCGCAGGCTGCCGTCGCGGCCGGCCTTGAGCCGCTTGCCGATAAGCTCTGGAAGAACCCCGGGCTTGATCCTCAGGCCGAAGCGCAGGCCTTTGTTTCGGCCGATAAAGGTGTGGCCGACACCAAGGCGGCGCTTGACGGTGCGCGCGATATTCTGGCCGAGCGTTTTGCGGAAAACGCCGACATGCTTGAGATGCTGCGGGCCTGGCTCTGGAAGCATGCCTTTATTGTTTCTTCGGTCGATGAAGCAAAGAAAGCGACGCCCGAAGCGGCCAATTTCCGTGATTATTTTGATTACAGCGAAGCCTTAAATGAGGTTGCTTCCCACCGTGCCCTGGCCCTTTTCCGAGGCCGTCAGGAGGGGGTTCTCACGCTCAAGATGCTTCTGACGGAAGAAGAGGAAGCGCTGCCGGTACATCCCTGTCAGAAATTGATTGCGGATTTTCTCGGCTGGCATGACGAGGGGCGTGCGGCAGATCAGTGGATTGCGTCCGTGATCCGCTGGACGTGGCGCGTGAAGTGCCTTACAACCCTGGAAACAGAGCTTTTTTCGCGGCTTCGGGATGAAGCTCAGGAAAAAGCGATCAGCGTTTTCGGCACAAACCTCAAGGATCTGCTGCTTGCCGCACCCGCGGGGCACAAGGGCGTGATTGGTCTTGATCCCGGTATCCGTACCGGTGTGAAAGTGGCCGTGATTTCTGAAACGGGCGCCGTGCTGGAAACCGGTGTGATGTTTCCGCATGAGCCGCGCCGTGAGTGGGATAAGTCCATCAAGATGCTCGCGCTTTACGCAAAGCATCACGGCAGCAAACTCATTTCCATCGGTAACGGCACAGCAAGCCGCGAAACCGACAAACTGGCCGGGGACTTTTTGGCTCACTATCCCGAGCTCGGGCTCACAAAGGTAGTGGTCAGCGAAGCCGGGGCCTCCGTTTATTCGGCTTCTGCCGAAGCGGCGGCGGAACTGCCGGAACTCGATGTCAGTTACCGCGGTGCCGTTTCCATTGCCCGGCGCCTGCAGGATCCCTTGGCCGAACTGGTGAAGATCGATCCCAAGGCAATCGGCGTGGGGCAGTATCAACACGACGTGAATCAGACGGAACTTGCACGCAAGCTTGACGCGGTGGTCGAAGACTGCGTCAATGCCGTCGGGGTTGACGTCAACACTGCGTCAGCCGCTCTTTTGGGGCGTGTTGCCGGATTGAGCGCCTCGCAAGCCAAAGCCATTGTTGCCTACCGTGACGCCAACGGCGCTTTTGCCGACCGTCAGTCGCTGATGAACGTGCCAAGGCTCGGCGCCAAGACGTTTGAGCAGGCCGCGGGCTTTCTGAGAATTCCGGGCGGGACAAATCCGCTGGACGCCTCGGCCGTACACCCCGAATCGTATCCTGTGGTTGAAAAAATCGTTGAAAAGACGGGACTTTCCGTGACTTCTCTGATCGGCAACACGAAAGTGCTTCACGGTCTTAATGCCGCAGACTTCACGGATGACCGTTTTGGGCTTCCGACAGTGACCGACATCATTGTCGAACTGGAAAAGCCGGGGCGCGATCCGCGTCCTGAATTTAAAACGGCCAAGTTTGCCGAAGGTGTGCACGAACTTAAGGATCTCACCCCGGGCATGCAGCTTGAGGGCGTCGTCACGAACGTGGCGGCTTTCGGAGCCTTTGTTGACATCGGTGTGCATCAGGACGGCCTGGTGCATGTTTCGGAGCTTGCCGACCGCTTCGTGAAAGACCCCCGGGATGTGGTGAAGGTGGGTGACATTGTGCATGTGCGCGTGCTTGATGTGGATACGGTAAGAAAGCGTATTGCCCTCAGCATGAAAACCGGTAAGGGCGCACCGGTGAAACACCACAAGCCGGCCGCCAAACATGAGCTTCACATCAAGCTTCCTGCGAAGATGCCGGCAGGCGCCATGGCTGCGGCTTTTGCCGGTCTGAAACTGAAACACTGATTCTGCCGGCTTAGGTAATAGTGTGTAGTATCATGCGGTGAGTTATTTTTGGAGAATGACGTATGACAAAACCTTCCGAACTCGCCGCAGTGCATGCGGATGTGGCGGCAGCGGCCGCCAAGCTGAAGGCGGATCAGCGTATTGCCGACTGTCTGGAGGCAGTAAAGCGCGATGCCGATCTGACCCTGAAGGACCAGATTGCACTCACCGAGATTGAGTCGCCCCCCTTTCATGAGACTGTTCGCGGTCAGGATCTGATGCGCCGCCTGAAGGAGCTGGGCCTTACCGAAGTGTCCATGGACAGTGAAGGCAATGTCATCGGCATCCGCCGCGGCACCTTAAAGGGCGAAGGCCCGCATCTGGTGCTTGCAGCGCACCAGGATACGGTTTTCCCGGCCGGCACCGACGTCAAGGTCCGTATCGACGAAAACGGTGTCTGCCATGCCCCCGGCATCAGCGACGATGCCCGCGGTCTTGCGGTCATTCTTCAGGTGCTGCGCACCCTGCAGGAAAAGAAAATTGAGACCGTCGGCGACATCTATTTCACCTGTACGGTCGGTGAAGAAGGCAACGGGGATCTGAGAGGTTCCAAGTTCCTTTTCCACAAGTCCGGCATCAGAATCGACGGCTTTATTTCCGTTGACGGTGTGGACGTGGGGCGTCTGCTCTGCGCAGCCACCGGTTCCAAGCGCTACCGTATTCACTTTGACGGCCCGGGCGGACACTCCTGGAAGGATTTCGGTACGCCCTCAGCGATTCATGCCATGGGTCGGGCCATTGCCAAGGTGGCCGATGTGCAGCCCTGCCCCGATCCGAGATCGACCTTTACCTGCGGCACCATCGCGGGCGGCACCACGGTGAATTCCATTGCGGCGCACTGCGAGATGGAACTTGATATGCGCAGCGCCGGCAGCAAGGAACTCGATGAACTTGAAGCGAAGATCCTGCCGCTTTTTGAACAGGCCTGCAAGGAAGAAAATGCACGCTGGAACGCCGAAGGCGAGAAGGCGGTGAAGCTGCGTCTTGAGCCGATCGGACACCGTCCCGGCGGCCAGCAGTCCGATGATTCGCCCGTGCTGCAGGCAGCGCGGGCGGCCATGCAGGAACTCGGCCTTGAACTCAAGCGCTATGACGCGGCCTCCACGGATCATAATATCGCCATTAACTGCGGTGTTCCCGCCACCACGATCGGCGGGGGCGGCGCTGAAGGCAACAACCATAACGTGAAGGAATGGTATGACCCGAAGGACGGATGGCAGGGTCCGCAGCTTGCGCTGCTGATGTCGCTCGTTCTCACCGGTGTTGCCGGTCTCACGGAGCCGCTGCTGCCCAGACGCTCCTGACAGCCTGAAAAATGAGGCCGGGTTTATTTCCGGTCTCCGGCATGACGCCGTTTCGGCGCAGAGATGCTCATCGGCTCTGCGCTGAGGCGGCGTTTTCTTTTTCCCGTTTTTCCTGAGCTTCCCGACGCTTGACGGAAACCGTGGCCAGGATGCCGGCCGCCACAATGAGGCCCATGCCGCAGGCCATCGTCAGTGAAATCGAATCCGAGAAAAAGAGGCAGCTTAATACCGCTGAAAACGGGATGGAGGAAAAGCCCAGGCAGGATGAAAGAAGCATATTGCCTGAGGCATAAGAGCGCGTTGTGCAAAGCTGCGCAAGTGTGGCGCAGACGCCGATGCCGGCAAGCAGTAGCCCCGACTCCGTCGTAATGGCATGAAACCCGGTTGTCAGCAGCGTGCCGATCAGGCCGAAGACGGTACCGAACACTGTGAAATAAAAAACGATGCGCCAGGAGGGTTCGTGCATCTCTCCGAGCTCTTTGATCTGCCAGTAGGTGACAAGGTCAATAAGCGCAACGGAAAGGCAGAGCAGTCCCGGCAGAAGCGTTTCCTTGCCGAAACTCGGCTGCAGCGTGATGAGAACCCCCATAAAACCCGCAACAATCGCAACCGACAATGTCCAGGGTGCCTTTTTGTGCCGTAAAAAAGCGAGCACGATGATATTTACCGCCATGAATAGCGGTGTTGTGTAGGTCAGCGTGATGTTGGTGCTTAACGGTAAAAGGCCGAGCGAAAAGAACCAGACCGCCACCGAAAGCGTTCCCAGTACCGAGCGTTTGATGTGTCCGAAGACATGCACGGTTTTTAAGGTGAGGCCGTGCATCCAGACGTAGGACGCAATAAAAAACACGCCGAAAAGCGACCGGTAAAACACCAGCTCAAACGTGCCGAAGTGTCCTGCGCTCATTTTGATGAAGGTCGCCATCAGGGAAAAGAGCGCGGCTGCAGCGAGGGCCCACAAAGACTGGGAAAACATAAAAAGCTACTGCAGTAAACGTAAAGGGCAGGCAGCCGCAGGCTTCCTGCCCGTAAAGAAAAACTACCGGCGTGACCGGCTCATTACGGCATTAAGAATGATGGCACCGAACGTTGCCGTACCGATACCGCCGAAGGTAAAGCCGAAGAGGTTGAGCGAAAAGTCACCGCCGCCCAGAATGAGCGTCACGGCTGCCACAATGAGGTTGCGGTTGTCGCCGAAATCGACCTGGTTGACAACCCAGATACGGGCACCTGCAATGGCAATCAGACCGAAGACCACGATGGAAGTGCCGCCCAGAATCGGCTGCGGAATCGTCTGAATGACGGCGCCGAACTTGGGGGAGAAACCCAGCAGGATGGCAAAGCATGCGGCAATCACAAAAAGCAGCGTGGAATAAACGCGGTTTGCGGCCATAACACCGATGTTTTCACCGTAAGTCGTCACACCCGTGCCGCCCACACTGCCAGCGAGGATCGTTGCAAGGCCGTCACCGAGAAAGGCACGGCCCATGTACGGATCGAGGTTTTTGCCGGTCATTGCCGTGACGGCTTTGACGTGGCCGAGGTTCTCGGCAATCAGAATGATCACGACCGGAGCAATCAGAAACATGGCGTCCACCGAGAAGACCGGAGCGTGAAACTGCGGCAGACCGATCCAGGCAGCGTTGGCAATGATGCTGAAATCAATGGGTTTGCCAAGGCCCAGGCCGTTGGAAAGGATCATGTAGATGAAGTAGGCGAGCACAAGGCCGGCCAGAATGAGGAGCTTTTGCAGCAGGCCCCTCGTATAGACGGCAACGCCGCCCACGCAGAGCACCGTGAGAAGCGCCATCCAGTGGTCAAAGTCCGTGCCTCCCACGCTGCGCACGGCTGTGGGAGCCAGGTTCAGACCGATGACCGCCACAACGGCACCCGTCACAACCGGAGGCATGAGCTTTTCAATCCAGGCGACGCCCGTCCACATGACGATCAGGCCCACAACGGCATAGATGATGCCGCAGGTAATGATGCCGCCCAAAGCCAGCGGAATATTGGCGTTGGCGCCGCTTCCGGCAACGTAACCCGTTGCGGCGATCACGACGCCGATAAAGGCAAAGGAGGAACCGAGGTAACTCGGGACGTGGCCGCCTACGATCAGAAAGAAGAGAATCGTGCCGATACCGCTCATGAGGACGGCCACGTTCGGGTCAAACCCCATCAGCAGCGGAGCCAGGATGGTGGAACCGAACATTGCCACGACGTGCTGAATACCCAAAGCGACCATCTGGCCGGAGGGAAGTCTTTCATCGGGTCCGATGATGCCGTCTGTTTTTAAGCGCCACTGCGGGAAGTAACTCATGATGCCCCTTTGATTATCCGAGAATTGTTCTTTTGTTTTTTCGACCGGTCCGAACCGTTCGAACGGTTTTCGGAATTGTAGGTGAAAGAAAAAGGAAAACTGCCGCATCAGACCGCTTTTTGTTTGGCACGGACAGCCAAAATGCGGGAAAATACGCCGCCTGCCGTTTTCCCCGTACGTTCAGAGTTCTTAACCTCATTTCCCGGTCCGGGAATATGTGAGTCGAAGCGCTTTATGTTTTTTTACGGGACGGCCTGAGAATTTTTCACCGGAATACATTACGGATGTCCAAGCAAGCCATTCTCCGCGAGGTCAAGCGTCGCCGTACGTTTGCCATTATTTCGCACCCTGACGCTGGTAAAACAACACTGACCGAAAAGCTCCTGCTTTTCGGCGGCGCCATTCAGCTCGCCGGTGCCGTCAAGGGCCGCAAGGCCGCCCGTCATGCCACGAGTGACTGGATGGAAGTGGAAAAGCAGCGCGGTATTTCGGTCACCAGTTCCGTGATGCAGTTTGAGTATCAGGATCACATCATTAATTTGCTTGATACCCCGGGGCACGAAGACTTTTCCGAAGACACCTACCGTGTTCTTACAGCTGTGGATGCCGCTGTGATGGTAATTGATGCGGCAAAGGGCGTGGAAGCGCAGACCATCAAGCTTCTCAATGTCTGCCGTCTGAGAAAGACCCCGATCATCACCTTCATCAATAAGCTCGACCGCGAAGTCCGCGATCCCCTCGATCTGCTCGGTGAAATTGAGGATGTTTTAAAGCTGCAGTGCGTGCCCATTACCTGGCCCATCGGCATGGGCAAGACGTTCCGGGGCGTTTTTTCTCTGCTGCACAACCGCCTGCACCGCTTTGCGCCGGGTACGGAAAAGGTGGCAACGGAATCGGAAAATATTGAGGGGCTCGATAATCCGAGACTTGACGCACTGTTTCCGATGGAAATGCCCTACGTCAGAGAGTCCATTGAACTCGTTCAGGGCGCAAGCGACCCCTTTGACCTCAATAAGTTTCTCTCCGGTGATCAGAGCCCCGTCTTTTTCGGTTCCGGTGTGAATAACTTCGGTGTTGAGGATGTGCTTCAGGCCCTGGTGCAGTGGGCGCCTTCGCCCCAGCCCCGTGACGGCGGCGTACGCCGGGTTGAGCCCACGGAAGAGCCCTTCACAGGTTTTGTCTTCAAGATTCAGGCCAATATGGATCCGCGCCACCGCGACCGTATTGCCTTTTTCCGTGTCTGCTCGGGCTGCTACAGCCCCGGCATGAAGGTGCGCCATATCCGCGAAGACCGTGAGATGAAGATTGCCAATGCGCTCACCTTTATGGCCAATGAACGCGTGCATATGGATGCGGCCTATGCCGGTGACATCATCGGTATTTACAACCACGGGCAGCTGCATATCGGTGACACGCTCACCGAAGGGGAAACACTCGGCTTTACCGGAATTCCTTACTTTGCGCCGGAACTCTTTCGCTCGGCCCGTGCCCGCGACCCCTTAAAGGGCAAGCAGCTGCATCAGGGTTTAAAGGAACTGGGTGAAGAAGGCGCTATTCAGGTCTTTGAAGGTGAATTCGGCAATCTGATGCTCGGTGCCGTCGGTCAGCTGCAGTTTGAAATCGTCGCGGAACGCTTAAAGACGGAGTACAAGGTTGATGCCATTTATGAGGCGACCGATGTGTCCACGGCCCGTTGGCTGGTGTTTCCGGACGAGCAGACAAAGAAAGACTTCATTGACGAGCAGTCGGCACGGCTGGCCCGGGATTGTGAGGGCAATCTCTGCTACATGGCAACCTCGGTATATAACCTGATGACCACCCAGAAGCACTGGCCGCAGGTGCAGTTTCTGACAACCCGCGAGCAGGGACAGAAGTTTGAGTAAGAGGGAGTGACTTCATGGACAACGACATCACAATCCGTCAGGCAACGCTTGAGGACCTTGATTTGGTGACGGCCATTGAGGCCGAGTGTTTCCCTGCCGCGGAAGCCGCGACGCGGGAGCAGTTTGCCGCAAGACTTGCCGCTTATGCTGATCACTTCTGGATTTTCTTTTACCAGGGTAAGCCCGTCGGGTTTATTGACGGCATGGTCACCGACAGTGACGTGATTGATGACGAGATGTTTGCCGATGCGTCACTGCATGTGCCCTCGGGCGCCTGGCAGGCGATTTTCGGGCTGAATGTTCTGCCGCAGTACCGCAGGCGCGGTTTTGCCGGGCGGCTTATTGAACAGATCATTGCACAGGCTCGCAGTGAGGGACGCCGCGGTGTGATTCTCACCTGTAAGGAAGCGCTGATTCACTACTACGCGCGCTTCGGATTTAAGAACTGCGGGCTTTCAGCCTCCGTGCACGGCGGCGCCGTCTGGTACGACATGCGCATCACGTTTTAGCCGGAGGCAGTGCGATGCAGACAAGGGCCGTGTTGTTTGATCTGGACGGGACGCTGGTGGATTCGCTGCCGACGCTCACCTGCAGCTTAAACGCCTATCTCGCAACGCTCGGTAAGGCGCCTTTTACGGAAAAAGAAGTCTCCGACATGGTGGGTAAGGGCGTCCGGGTACTGCTGCAAAAGGCGTTTGCCTGCCGGCAGGTGAGACTTGCCGGGGCATCGTTTGACGCGGCTGTTAAAGACTACATTGCGCAGTGCCTGAAAACCGGTAACGGGAAGACCCGGGTGTTTCCGGGCGTTGCTGAAGCGCTCGGGGCTTTGCGATCCAAAGGCATTAAGACCGCGCTTGTCACCAACAAGAGCCGGGCAATGACGCTCTCGCTTTTGGCAGACAAGGGCCTTGCTCCGCTTTTTGATGTGGTTGTGGCCGGAGATGACGGGCATACGCCGAAACCGGCACCCGATATGCTCCTGGCTACGGCCGCGGCGCTCGGGGCGTCTGCCGCGGATTGTGTGATGGTCGGAGACTCCCGCAACGATGCGCTTGCGGCACGCAGTGCAAAGATGACCGTGCGCCTTGTTGCCTGCGGGTATAACGAAGGTGAGCCGATCGGACAGTGGGCTCAGGCCAACGGCTTTGACGCGCCGTTTCCGGCGACAGCACAGGCCGTCGCCGGACTCTGTTGACCGTCAGCGGATGCTGCCCTTGGTTTTCAGATTTTCCTGCGCTTCCCGGAATGCGGCGTAAGCGGCCGGATGCAGCTCAAGCGCTCTTTCCAAAACACCCTGCAGATAACTGATGGCCACACCGTAGTTGGTCATGGGGACGTTCTGCGCAACGGCGGCGCGTACCCGCGAGAGCATATGGCGCCGCGTGACCACACAGCCTCCGCATTGCAAAATGAGCTTGTAGGGCGTGAGATCCGCGGGGAAGTCCTTGCCGACCACCACTTCGATGTCGAGTTTTCCTCCCACGGTTTTTTCAAGCCACCGGGGCAGTTTTTTGCGGCCGATATCATCAGGCTGCGGATGGTGCGAGCAGGTCTCGCAGATCATGACTTTGTCGCCGGGCTTTAAAAAGCCGATCATGGCGGCGCCGCGAGCCATTTCCACAAGGTCAGACTTACAGTAAGCCATCTGAATGGAGAAGGTTGTCACCGGGATGGTTTTCGGTGTGGCGGCGCAGACCTTTTCCACGGCCTGACTGTCGGTAATGACAAACTTGGGCGGCACGGTCTGCTGACTGATTGCCTGCGCAACGCGGTTTTCACGCACGGTGAGGCAGAGGGCGTCACTGTCAAGCGTTTCGCGGATTGCCTGAACCTGCGGCAGAATCATCCGGCCCTTGGGTGCCCCGGTATCGATGGGGGTCACCATGAGAACGGTGTCGCCCGGGCTGATTAACCCTTCCATCATCGGGCGGTCCGGCTCCGTCTCTTCCTGAATCGTGCGGATGATGGCCGAGCGCAATGTGTCAATGCCGATGTGCTCAGAAGCCGAAACGCTCACAAACGGCAGATTAAAACTCTTGATGGTGCTGATGACCGGCGCTTCCGGCGCATGCAGATCCGTTTTGTTGAGCACCACAATGGCCGGCGTTTTGTTGGCGGTGACAATCCGGAAAAGTTCTTTTTCATAGTCTGTGATACCGGCCGCATCGCAGACAATGAGCGCAAGGTCCATCCAGCCTAAAACCGACATCGTGCGGTCGGTTCTTAAGTGTCCGAGCTTACCGACGTCATCGATACCGGCGGTATCGATGAAAACAACAGGACCGACGGGGGCGAGTTCACAGGCTTTTTCCACGGGGTCCGTGGTGGTGCCGGGAACGTCACTGACAATGGCAATCTGCTGATTCGTCAGCGCATTGATCAGGGAGGATTTACCGGCGTTGCGGCGCCCGAAAAGACCGATATGGATACGCAGTCCCTTGGGTGTTTCAAGCCGTGTAGGAATATTAAGTTCAGCAGGCATTTGCAGAAAGTCCGGTTGTGTGTCACACCACGGATTTTAGAAACTTCCACAAGCTGCGGATAAGAAAAACGCCCGAAGGCAGAAGTCCTTCGGGCGTTTCAGATGATCAGACCGGAATCAGATTACTTTTCGATATTCGTTCTGACAACATCCTTTTCAAGCCAGGTCGGCGCATGATGTTCAGCAGCTTCCCAGCTGATGTCGCCCGCACCGATACGCCAGATGCCGAGGAAGTGAGACATCGACAGCAGGGCAAGCGGAATGTGAGCGCAGACCACGAGCAGCGTGATAAAGAGCGAACCCCACACGTGCACGTAGAAGAACGTCACAAACATTTCCTTGCCGATGGCCGGAGCGAAGATCCACAGCAGCCAGCCGGTGACGATCAGAATGTAAATAGAAGCCATGAAAAGCAGATAAGAGGCCTTCTGACCGCCGTTGTAGCGGCCCTGCGGCGGCACTTCCACGGGTCCGAGCGGAATGTGGAAGAAACGACGCGGGTAACCGCCGAAGTTGCGGAACCAGAGGATCGTGTTCTTATCCCATGTCATGCAGGCATGCATCATCATGGCAAAGCGGTCCGGCGCAAAGAAGATGTAGCCGAACAGGCAGAACGTAAAGGCGATGCCGAGGCCGATATGCCAGGTCATCAGCATTTCGCCGGTGGAAGCATCCAGATCACACAGGTACACGATGGCGCCGGTGATGACCAGAGCAAACCACAGGATGGCATTCATCGAGTGGAACACCTTGTCGGGAAGGTGGAAGCGAAGAATGCGGGCATTGTTGTTTTCAGACATGACGTATTCTCCTGATTAGTGATGAAGTGCCAGCAGTGAACGCTGCGAGAAATGCGTGTGCAGCAGGCTGTACATTTTGTCGTCCATCGGAGAAGCCGAGAAGTCTTTGTAGATGCGGCGGACCGTGGGGTTGTCGTGCGAACTGGTGAGCTGCTGCTTCTGGCAGAGTTTGTCGTCCTTATAAAGGCCGGCCTGACGGGCCAGCAAAATGCAGTTGCGGTTGGCAAGCAGTTCGACAACGCCCCAGCCGGTGGCACCGGCTACGACCGCACAGACGCCGACAACCTTGATGAGGCCGCGACGGCCGAGAACAACGCCGCAGGGACGTTCGGTGTATTGGAAAGTACGGGACATCATTAAATCCTTTCAATCGGATAGACACTGGCAGACAGGGGGAACAGGGGATTGAGCCAGCCGGTTCCGACGGGTTGCACAGGCTGACCGCCGCCGTTGACGCAGCCGCCCGGGCAGTTCATGACTTCAATGAAGTGCCAGCGGTTGGGGTCGGAACGCACAGTGTCCAGAACGCGTTTGAGAGCCTGGTTGGAGCCGTTAACCACGCAGACGCGCAGGTCAAAGGTCTTGCCGCCGAGCTCAGGCAGGGGCAGCTTGATCGTGGCTTCAACGTAAGAATTGTCGAGACCGCGCACCGGGATGATGTCGGCGTTGTCGAGATCCTTGCCGATCAGAGCGCGGTAGGCGGTACGCAGTGCCGCTTCCATCACGCCGCCGGAGCAACCGAAAATCGTGCCGGCGCCGGTGTAGATATCGAGATCCTTGCGGGTGCGTTCCTTGGGCATTTCCAGCGGATTGATGCCCTTGCGGCGGAACAGTTCCGCAATTTCACGGGCCGTGATGACGGCATCAACGTCCGGGAAGCGCGGAGTATCGGTCGGAATGCGGCCTTCCTTACGCAGGAACTCCCAGGCAGAGGACAGTTCCGGACGGCTTGCTTCCTGAATCTTTGCCGTGCAGGGGGTCACCGCCACAACGCGGACGTTGCGGGGATCGGTCTTGTAGAGGTGTTCACTGCCCCAAACCTTGGCGAGAACGCCGCCCATGCCGATCGGGGACTTGGCGGTGGAGACGTGCGGCATCATGTCGGCCGCCATGATTTCCATCTCGCGGACCCAGGCCGGGCAGCAGGAGGTGAAGTGCGGCAGCGGATGGTGCGAGGCGCGTTCCAGTTCGGGGCCGCGCTTGCCGAGCACCCAGTACTGGATCTTCTTCACGAACTCCGTGCCTTCTTCCATGATGGTCTGGTCGGCAGAGTTGTTCACGTCGTAGGTACGGAAGCCGAGCTTTTCAAGCGCATTGAAGAACTGGTCCGTGGAGAGGGTGCCGGCTTCGGCGCCGAATTCTTCGGCGATGGAAACGCGGACAGCAGGCGAGGGATGCGCCACAACAACGAGAGACGGATCGGCGAGCATCTTTTCCACTTCGTCCACGAAGCTCATCTGTTCGATGGCATTGAACGGGCAGGAAATGAGGCACTGACCGCAGGAAAGGCACTTCTGGTCATTGATCTTGTGCTTGGCACCGATGCCGCCGTCAATGGCGTCAACCGGGCAGACCTTGCGGCAGGTGTCGCAGGCTTCGCACAAATCCTCGTTGATCTTGATAACACCGCGCAGTTCACCCTTGCGCAGCGTACCGACAAAATCCGGACCATTTTCGCCGCGGCAGCCGGGCTGCGGGGCAAAGGTCTTGATTTTGATTGTTTTTCCTGTCATTTTGACGGGTCTCCTGATTACTTTTGGGTCTTGCTCGAAAGCAAAAATTGCGTGTGCTTTATCTGAGTTCAAGGAACAAAATCAGCCGTGCCCCACGCTCCGTACCTGGGCACAGCTGCATTCAATTCTCTATCAGCAGGATATATTTCCTTTTAAACGCAAGGTAATTTTAAGGTAATGCAGGTACTTGTTGCTAGTTCTAAAGGAGTACTCGGAGGTACTCGGGTGAAAATGCACGGAAAAAACAGGGGCCTTTTTGACAAAAAGTTGCCTTCTGTCAAAAAAGCCCCTGTGTGCTGACAATTTGACGG
Organism: Duodenibacillus massiliensis; assembly: GCF_900128485.1. Taxonomy (GTDB): domain Bacteria; phylum Pseudomonadota; class Gammaproteobacteria; order Burkholderiales; family Burkholderiaceae_F; genus Duodenibacillus; species Duodenibacillus massiliensis. The sequence continues at coordinate 20,164 of NZ_LT635845.1, read as the reverse complement.
GATTTCCCGTCAGCCTTACATGTCGATTTCCTTGAGCGGTTTTCTCAGTTCAGCGCGGACGTTGTCCATGCCGGAGTAAAACGCCTTCATCATCACCAGACCCAGGAATTTGCCGCGCTCGGTCACGATGATGTTGTCGGGGTCGTTGGGGTCGTCCTTAATGGCGCCGATCAGTTTAAGGCCTGCCATTTCCTTAAAGAGCGTCCGGTCGAGGTTGACGCCGTGCACTTCCCGGAAGTAACGCCGTGACAGACGTGCCGAGAAGATGCCGAGCATCAGGCGGTACTGTAAAACGGCGTGCTTGTTGAAGTAGCGCTGACGCTCCACTCCGGTCTGCCCCTTGGCAATGCGCTCCCCGTAGCGGCGCAGACTGAAGGTGTTTACGTAGAGGTTGGAGCCGAGGAAGGAAAAGGCGCCGGAGCCGACGCCGAGATACTCATCGTGATCCACCACGTACTCATCAAAGCCCTCGTCGTGGGTGCGGCCGAAGGTCCAACTCGTGAGCTGCCGGTAGTTGCCCCCGAGCGTATTCATGATGATGCGGTACTGTTCGGCAAGTTCGTTGCCGGGCGCGGCGATGGTGCCTTTGACGCTCTTTCGGGTCTGAGAGGTCACCATCAGCGGGTACGTTGTGATCTGGCGGGGATTGAGTTTGACGAGCAGATCCATGTCACGCTGCAGCATCTCCAGGCTCTGACCGCGGAAACCGAACATCATGTCGACGTTGGTGGTCGGAAACAGTTCCAGGGCTTCGCCGAGGCGCTCGTAAATCTGTGCGCCCGAACCGAACTTGTCGTAGCGGTCCGTGAGCTTGAGGATCGAGTCGTCAAAACTCTGCACCCCGATACTCATGCGGTCCACATAGCCTTTAAGCCGCCGGAAAGTGGGCGTGGCAATCTGCGCCGGGTCTGTTTCGCAGGAAATTTCTTTGATTCCCGGGAAAAGCGTGCGGGCGTGCTCAATTGTTTTGATGAGCTCGTCTTCAATGATCGTTGTCGTGCCGCCGCCGATATACATGCTCTGAAAGTCGTAGCCCAGGGCTTTCACGTAGTCCATCTCTTTGCGCAGATTCACAAAGTATTCACGGGCCTTGGGTTCCTTGAAAAGGAAGCGGTGGAAGGTGCAGTAGGTGCACAGCGTCTTACAGAACGGAATGTGCGCGTAGAGCAGATACTGGTGTCCCTCCTGCGGAGCAGGCGGCCGGTCCAGAATGACAGGGTCACAGTTGAGATAGCGGTCAATGTAGTACTGCATGATGCGTTCAGTACAGTTGATCATCCAGTCAGGCATCAGTTTGCCGACGGGGCGGTAAGTGCTCTCTGTCATGGTTCTGAATTAAAAAAGCAACGGTCAGTGGTCCGGAAAAGTGCCGGGTCTGCGGTTACAGTCCGGACATTACGGAAAAAACGAGGGTGCCATTGTAATGAGGCACCCTTATTTGAGTCTTTCGGTACAGCGGATTTTGTTAAGCCTGCCTGATTATTTGTGGGATGCGTACATCGCTTCAATCTGTTCGGCAAACTTCTTGTGAAGCGGTGCGCGCTTTAATTTCAGAGTCGGCGTAAGCAGCCCGTTTTCAATGGTCCAGGGCTCAAGCTCAGCCGTGACGTTTCGCGGCAGAGCATAGTGCGGGAAGTCACTTGCGGCGGCTTTTGCGCGGCGCAGCAGTGCGTTTCGCACAGCCGTTGTTTTCAGGGATTCCGGATCCTCGGGATTGAGGTTCAGAGTTGCCGCGAGTTTCTTCCACTCGTCGGGGTTAAGAACCGTCACAAGGCTGATAAACGGCCGGTCATCACCCACCACATAGGTCTGAGCAAAAATCGGATCCGTTTCAATCGCAAGTTCCAGATCCACAGGAGGAATCTTTTCGCCGGTACTGGTGACGATGATTTCCTTGATGCGGCCGCGGATACGGAGCAATCCCGTCTCGTTGTACTCACCGATATCGCCGGTCTTGAGCCACCCGTCCTCGGTAAAGGTGCGGGCCGTGTCTTCCGGGCGGTTCCAGTAACCCTTCATGACGGAAGGTCCCCGGACCTGAATTTCACGGGTCTGCTCGGCAAGGCGGATTTCCGTCCCGATGGGAATGCCCACCGTATCGGGCTGGTTAAGTGTCAGGCTGTTGCCTGCAATGATGGGGGAGGCTTCAGTCATCCCGTAGCCTTGAATCGGCGCAAGACCCAGCGCGCAGAATGTCCGGGCAACTTTGTGGCTGATGGCCGCACCGCCGGAGATGGCAATTTTGAGGTTGCCGCCGAACTGTTCGCGGATTTTTGCTGAAACCAGTTTGTCCAGAAGAGGACCGGTCACCGGGTCAAGAAATGACCAGGCGCTTGCCTCGGGCTTCATTTTGTTGGCACGGCAGAAGCGGCGCCAGCCTACGGCAACAGCGGTGTTGAAAAGCCAGCGCGCATAGGAGGGCGCTTTCGAAAGCTTGTCGTTGATGCGGGCATAGATGCGTTCGTAAATGCGGGGTACGGAGATCAGTACATCGGGCTTAACGATCTTGAGATCTTCGCTTAAAAGCATGATCGAACGGTTGTAGGTCACCGTACAGGCCATGCCGAGCGCAAGGTAATAACCGCAGGTTCTTTCAAACGTGTGTGACAGCGGCAGGAAAGAAAGAAACTTGAATCCGGCCGGAGGCATCGGCTTGATGTGATCAAGTGTGGCAATGACGTTGGTCACAATGTTGTGATGCGTCAGCATCACGCCCTTGGGTTTGCCCGTGGTGCCGGAGGTGTAGACAATGGCTGCAAGCTCTTCGGCTTGCGGCGACCGGGGAAGGTCTCTGACGGACTCACCGCGTTTGAGCCAGGCGGCAAGGCCGGAGATTTCAACGCCGTCAATGCTGCGGGGTTCCAGCGTCTCTTCCGTGAGCACCACGAATTTGAGCCCGGGCATTTCAATGCCGGCGGATTTGATCAGATTCCAGCGCTCGAGCTTGTTGGTGACAAAGCAGGAGGCACCGCTGTCGGCGATGATGTAGGCTGACGACGCAGGCGTATCAATTGCGTGCAGCGGCACGGGGATGAGCGCATCGGCCATCACGGCCTGGTCGGATAAAACCGCATCGACTGAATTATTCAGAAGGATGGCAACGCGCGCGCCTCTGTTCAGTTCAAGGGATGAAAAACTTCTGCGCCATGCCGTAATGCGGTCCTGGAGTTCTTTGTAGCTCACTTCAGTCCAGGCGCTTTTTGCGCGGTCGTACTGCCGCAGGGCGATCATGTCCGGATGGGTTTTAGCCCGCAACGGCACGAATTCACTCAGCGTGCTGCATTTCTTCAGTTGTTCCAGGCGTGCGTCAGAATTTACAGAATTGGTCATTTACGAACTTTCGATGAACAGTGAGCGAAACCGGCACAGACAAAAAAGCTGCGCGGCTTCGGGCGCAATTTCCGATGATCCTTATAAGTTACCCGTAAATCAGCATTGCAGAGCACATGAAAATTAGGTGATAACCCTTGGTTTTGTCTGCTCCGTCTGTGAAAGCGCGGCGCAGACAAAGCGGTTTGCGTCACTGATTACTCAAAGAGTTTCGTGGAAAGATAACGGTCACCGTTATCGGGCAGCAGGGCCACAATGAGTTTGCCGGCATTTTCAGGGCGGCGTGCGAGCTCAACGGCGGCAAAAAGCGCAGCGCCGGAGCTGATACCCACAAGGAAGCCTTCCTTGCGCGCGATTTCCCGGCCGGTGGCAAGAGCGTCTTCGTTGGTGACGTCAATCACCTCATCGTAGATCTTGGTGTCAAGCACTTCCGGCACGAACCCGGCGCCGATCCCCTGAATGGCGTGCGGGCCGGCCTTGCCCTGCGTGAGCACGGGTGAGGCGGCCGGTTCAACAGCCACCACGCGGACGGCCGGATTTTTGGACTTCAGATAGCGGCCCGTGCCGGTCACGGTGCCGCCGGTACCGACACCGGCCACAAAGATGTCGACTTTACCGTCGGTGTCGTCCCAGATTTCGGGGCCTGTTGCGCGCACGTGCGCTTCGGGGTTGGCGGGGTTGACGAACTGGCCCGGAATAAAGCTCCCCGGGGTCTGACGCGCCAGCTCTTCCGCCTTGGCAATGGCGCCTTTCATGCCCTTGGCACCTTCGGTGAGAACGATTTCAGCGCCGTAGGCCTGCAGCAGTTTGCGACGTTCCGCGCTCATGGTTTCAGGCATCGTAAAAACGGCACGGTAACCTTTGCTCGCGGCAATGCTTGCCAGACCGATGCCGGTGTTGCCGCTTGTGGGTTCAATGATGACGCTGCCGGGTTTGAGAAGTCCTTTTTTCTCGGCATCTTCGATCATCGAAAGCGCAATACGGTCCTTGACGCTGCCGGCAGGGTTAAAGAGTTCGAGCTTGACGAGAATTCGTGCCTTTAGACCGAGTTTTTCGGTGAAGCGGTTGATTTCCACAAGCGGCGTGTGTCCGATCAGACCGGTGATGTTGTTGAAAACGCGCATTTTTAATGCCTCCCTTTTTTTAGTCCCTCTAAACAACCCGCGCTTGAAAGCGCGGGGTTTCCTGACACAGTGCAGGCTTTCCCGTAGCAGCAAAGGTTTTTGAGGCCTTGTCTGCCCGGGCGTCCCCTGCACCACAGGAACATTTAAAACGCAACCGTTCTACGGGTACGGGCTTCATCAGCTCGATCCGTCGGTTCCGGCGAAGGACTGCTTCGTCTTGCCGATTCGCTGGTTTGTACTGCACTATCGATCCGGCGTTCCCTGAGACTTGTTTGAGCCTCGCAAGCGCTGATTGCTCAGCCTTCAGATCGTAGCTGTCAGTGGCGGGATCCGCAAAATACAGGTTCATGGCGGCCGCAAGGTCGCGGTCCATGTACCAGTCCGTATCTCCCAACTGATGACTTCTCTCCCAAAGAGCTTTCTTCCGGTACGTTCCCGTTTCGGGATCGTGCTGACTCGGGCGCAGTTTTGCGGGGACTGACTTTCACCACACAACAGCCGGCGCTTTCAGCCTTACTTGTCATCCGGGTTATCAATCCTGCAATACCGCTTTTGCCCAAACTCTTGCCGTATCCGGCTCTCTGAAATGCTTTGTATGAGTTCTTCTCCATTAAAAAATTTCGAAAGCCCGCATTCCTCCCGGGGCTCAAGCCCCGGGCTTCCTGCGGAAAATACTGTGAGAAATCTGTCGTTACGGCAGAAAGACGGGTTGTTCCGCTTTCGGATCAATGTCTCCGAGCATGTCCGACAGTGTCGTTTTGTTGCTTTTTTTGTAATAAAACGCGTAGTGCATCGTATTGGCCAGAACCAGTTTGACATAGTTTCTGGTCTCATTAAACGGAATGGTTTCGACAAAAACAGCCCCTTCCGTCCGATGATCGAGTTTTGCTCTCCAGCTTACGGCCCGCGAAGGACCGGCGTTGTAGGCCGCCGTGGCAAGGGGCTTGCTGCCGGAGAAAGCATCGGCAACCAGTCTGAGGTATTCGCAGCCGATGGTGAGATTGGTGGCAAGATCGGTGAGTTTGCCGTCTTCAAAATTCTGCAGGGCTTTTTGCCTGGCAACCCAGCGGGCGGTTCTCGGCATCACCTGCATCAGCCCCCGCGCGCCGACGGTGCTTTCGGCCACGCGCAGAAAGCGGGATTCCTGCCGGATCAGGCCGAAAATCCATTCGGGTTCAAGACCTGCATTGCGGGCAGCTGATTCGATTTCTTCCCGGTGCGGCCGCGGGTACTGCTGTTCAAAAACAAAAGTGCGGGTGCTCTCCGAGGTGTTGATCTGACGGTGTGTCAGTGCAAGGGACTCGGCAAATCCGGCAAAGAGTAGCCGCTCGGCCTTGTCCATTTTTCTTAAAGCCCAGTTCCATTCGCGGTTGCCTTCCATGGTGAGACCGAGCTCATAAAAGCGCAGCGCACGAAGAACGGAAGGATCGGAAGCAAAGCGCCCAAAGACCGCTGCATCGGCAGGAACCGGAGTTCCGGCATCATGGGCGTCGTAATAGCTCTTTTTGAGCGCATCCCGGGCAAGAAGTCCGTAAAAGCCGTTGGTGCGGCTCACTTTCTGCATCAGAGACCGTGCCGTGCGCGGCTGCCCTGTTTTTTCCAGAGCACGAGCCTTCCAGTAGAGCCAGTCATTGGTGTTTCGGATTGACGCGGGCAGCTCTTCAACAGCCCTTCTGACGCTGTGCCAGTTGCCGGTACGTAAAGCGGTACGCGCCTGCCAGAGCAGAATATTGCTTTGGCCGACCGTATCGGGGGCACTGCCCGGTTTGCGGCCGGCTTTTCTGTACCAGCGCGGTGCGTTGTCTTCCAGATCCAGGGCGGATTCATAGGCAACGCGGCTCCACAAAAGCGCAGCCCGGGACTGCGAAAGTTTTTTCTGAGCGGTTGAGGCAATGCGGGCTGCCGCTTCAGGATCAGTCCCTGCCAGACGCAGTCCGGCAAACAGCAAAACCGCGGCCTTTTGGCGCGCGAGCCGGTTTTTATTGTTCCGGTACCACTTGGACGGGTTATTCAGAACGGCAAGCAGTGTGCCGCGGGCGGCAGGAAGCTGCCGGCTGTAGCGGGCAATGATGTCACGCGCGGGCTGAAAGCGTTTTTGCTGTAAAAGGACCAGAAGCTGAGGCCAGGCATCTTTGGGGCGCAGCGCCAGATAGTCGTTCCGAAGGCGCACACAGGCGGGGTCAGCCGCAAGCGGCGTGTCCCGGAGCGTCGTACGGGCGGCGGCAAGTGCCGCGGTCTTTTTTCTGTCGCCGGTCTTCAGGTCAAAACGGGCCTTGCTGCAGACAAGATCCGGCTCTTCACGGTTCCATTCCAGTTTTTTGTAGAGGCGGTAAAAAAGCCGGGCATCGTCGTTTTTGGCGGCAATCCGTGCCCAGTCGGCACGGGCGCGTTCCGCAACATAATCGTTTTGGCGGGTGGAGATAAAGCGGTCAAGTTGCCGGACGGTTTCCTGATCCTTCGGGTTTGCCTGTGCATTTAAAAGCAGCACCCAAAGATCAACGTAGGAGGCAAGCGGGTGGCCTGTGAGCTGCGGCTGCAGTCTGAGAAGTTCGTCAAGATTTCCTTTACGGTAGGCCCGGTAGGCATCCGTAAAAAGGGAGTCTGTTACAAGCGGCCCGGATGGGATTTTGACGGATGCGGCCGCCTGCGCGGGCGTCACGGGAGCAACTGCCGGGGTGTGAGCTGCGGGCGGCGTATTTGGCGCTGCCTGCGAGATTGTGACGGAACCTTCTTCAGGCAGAGGAACCGGAATCGTGACCGCACCCTCGGAAAGCGTGGTGTCTTCAGGCTCAGTGAGATCCGGCGCAAGCTCATCGTAAGCGGCTACGGCGGGCGTGAGAAGTTCCCGCGCCGGCAGGACGTGTGAAGTCAGAGCGGCAGCAGCGGCAATACCGGCAGCAAGGAGCCTGAAAGTAGAAAAAACAGCCATTGACTTCTCATCCGAACAAAGAGTTGCCGTACCTGTGAATCCGCCCAATAATACCCGCGCAGCGCTTGCGATCGGGAGCGGGGATGGAAAAAAGTCTTTTAAGGAAACACTTTCTTGCCGTACGTCGGGGTATTACTGAAAACGACCCGCAGACGTCTGAGGCACTTTGCCGGGCCGTGAGCCTTTGGCTGTCGGACAAATATTTCCGGTGCATCGGTTTTTATGCACCTTTTCGCGGCGAGCCGGATATAACGCCGGCTGTGGTTGCGGCTCTGAGCTGCGGGCGGGCACAGTCCGCGGCACTGCCCGTGATTGATTCGGCCGAGCGCTCAGAGATGCACTATGCCCTTTGGTCGCCGGCGGGGGAACTCAGAAAGAATGTCTATGGGATTGCGGAGCCCGGGGAGACCGCGGAAGTTTTTCCGGATGTGATTTTTTCGCCCTGCGTTGCTTTTAACCGTCGGGGATTCAGGCTCGGTAACGGCAAGGGTTTTTTCGACCGGTATCTGATGCTGCCGCAGGTGCGTGCTGCGGCGCCGCAGACCGTTGCGGTCGGGTATGAAGCACTTTTAACGGATGCCTTTGCCTCGGAGCCCCATGATGTTGCCTTTGGTTGGACGGCAACAGAAAAGGGCGTTGTAAAGGCTCTCTGAGATCCTTCGCAACGCCCTTGGGAACAAGCGCTCACGGGCTGCGCGCAGGCGCGGGCAGCCCGAACGCAGCATCAGTAGCGGTAGTTTTCGCTCTTATAAGGACCTTCGACCTTCACACCGATGTAGTCAGCCTGCTTCTGCGTGAGAACAGAAAGTTCCGCGTTGAGTTTGGTGAGCTGCAGACGCGCCACTTTTTCATCAAGAATCTTGGGCAGCACGTACACGCCGACCGGATACTTGTCGGTGTGTTCGAAGAGCTCAATCTGAGCGAGCACCTGGTTGGCAAAGGAGCTTGACATCACATAAGAGGGATGCCCCGTGGCGCAGCCCAGATTCACAAGACGGCCTTCGGCCAGAAGAATGATGGAGTTGCCGGAAGGCAGACGGATGTGGTCGACCTGAGGTTTGATGTTTTCCCAGGGGTAGGCACGCATCGAGGCAACATCAATTTCACTGTCAAAGTGACCGATATTGCAGACAATGGCCTGATCCTTCATCCTGATCATATGGTCATGGGTGATGACGTGGTAGTTGCCGGTGGCGGTAACGAAGATGTCGGCCTTGTCACAGGCCCAGTCCATTGTCACCACACGGTAGCCTTCCATGGCGGCCTGAAGTGCGCAGATCGGGTCGATTTCAACCACCCAGACCTGAGCTGAAAGCGCGCGCAGTGCCTGCGCACAGCCCTTACCCACGTCACCGTAACCGACAACAACGGCCACTTTGCCTGCGACCATGACGTCCGTGGCGCGCTTGATGCCGTCAACGAGCGATTCACGGCAGCCGTAGAGGTTGTCAAACTTGGACTTGGTGACGGAGTCGTTGACGTTGATGGCGGGAAACTTCAGTTCGCCGCGGGCAGCCATCTGATAGAGACGGTGCACGCCCGTGGTTGTTTCCTCGCTCACGCCCTTGATGTGCGCCATGCGCTTGGAGTACCAGTGGGGATCTGCGGCCAGGTGGCGTTTGACGGCCGCAAAAAGCGCGGTTTCCTCTTCGCTTGCGGGCTGCGCCACAACGGAAGGATCCTTTTCAGCCTTAACACCCAAGTGCAGCAGAAGCGTCGCGTCACCGCCGTCGTCGAGGATCATGTTGGAAAAGCCTTCGTCATCCCACTCAAAGATGCGGTGGGTGTATTCCCAGTAGTCGTTGAGCGACTCACCCTTGACGGCAAACACCGACACGCCGTCAGCGGCGATCGCGGCCGCTGCATGGTCCTGCGTGGAGAAGATGTTGCAGGAAGCCCAGCGGACCTCAGCACCCAAAGCCGTGAGTGTTTCAATGAGTACCGCCGTCTGAATGGTCATGTGAAGAGAACCGGAAATACGGGCGCCGGCCAGCGGTTTTTGACCGGCATACTCCTTGCGGATTGCCATCAGGCCGGGCATTTCAGTCTCGGCAATGGCGATTTCCTTGCGGCCCCAGTCGGCCAGGTTCATGTCGGCAACGACATACTTAGGATAAGCATTCATGGCGAAAAATTAAGTGAGGTTGAAGTCCGTCGGAACCGGGGGCGCCGGCAACTTAAAAAACGCGCCGTATCAACTGCGTACCCGCGGGATGCGGCATTATAAGGCGAGGCTATCCGGAGGATTCGGGTGCGGGCGGCGGCCCGTCCATATAATCTTTCGTCCGGACAACAAAGAAAAAACTGTCTGAAGATGCAGGAAAACACACATAAACCGTCAGCACTGTTTCTGATCGGCATGATGGCCAGCGGAAAAAGCACGGTCGGTAAGGCGCTTGCCGCCAGGCTCGGCTGGGACTTTTTTGACGTGGACAGGGAAGTCGAACGGCGTACCGGCGTGACGGTGGCTGAAATCTTTGAGAAGGAAGGGGAAGCGGGTTTCCGCCGCCGTGAAACGGAAATGATGGCGGAACTCACGATCCGCCCCGGCTGCATTGTCGCCATGGGCGGAGGTGCCCCGCTTTTTGAAGTCAACAGAAAACTTTTAAAGCGCGGCCTGGTGGTGAGGCTTCTCTCAACGGTCTCTGACGTTTTGGAAAGAACACGCTTTGACACGACACGACCGCTTTTGAGGTCCGAGGATCCGGTGGCAAAAATCCGGGAGCTGATGCTGGCAAGAGAACCGGTCTACGCTGAGGTAAGCGACGTTGAGATGAGCACCACACGCACGCATCCTGAGGTTGTGGCTGACAGAATTCTCGCAATGAAGGAAGTGCAGGACGTTGTCCGGGAGGCTGAGAAAAGACTCGGCAAAGACAAACGGGAGAAACAATCGTGATTACTTATGTTGTGGATTTGGCTGAGCGCTCCTATCCGATTCATATCGGTTCGGGCACCTTATCGATGCTCGGAGCAGAACTGCAGCGCCTCAAAGCAACCAGGGCTCTGATCGTCACGAACACAACCGTCGGGCCTCTTTACGCGCAAAAGGCGGCAGCATCGGTTGCTCAGACAGAAATTCCGTTTTCAGTTTGTGAGCTTCCCGACGGTGAGGAATTTAAGGATCTCGGGCACCTGAATCAGATTCTGACGGCGGCGGCAGAGGCCGGACTTGACCGTCACAGCGTCATCGTGGCTTTGGGCGGCGGTGTTGTGGGGGATATGGCCGGGTTTGCCGCGGCAATCTGGATGCGCGGTATCCGTTTTATTCAGGTCCCGACAACACTTTTGGCACAGGTTGACAGCAGTGTGGGCGGCAAGACCGGAGTCAACGTTCCTGCGGGGAAAAATCTGATCGGTGCATTTCATCAGCCGGGATCCGTGCTGATTGATACGGATGTTTTGAAAACACTACCCGAGCGGCAGATCAGTGCCGGCATTGCCGAAATCATCAAGTACGGTTTTCTGGGAGACGAGACGTTTGTCGAAACACTGGAAAAAGTGATGCCGGCGCTCAGGGCGCTTGACACGGATGTTGTTTCGGAGGTGGTCGCGCGCTGCTGCCGCATGAAGGCGGAGATCGTACATGAAGATGAGCGGGAATCCGGCGTGAGAGCCAAACTTAATCTCGGACACACGTTCGGTCACGCCGTTGAAAAGCTCTCCGGTTACGGCCATTGGCTGCACGGTGAGGCTGTCGGAACCGGTATCGTCATGGCGGCTGTTCTGAGCGAGGAACTCGGCAACATCGGCCCGGCTGACGTAGAGCGGGTGAGAAAGCTTGTTGCCACAAGCGGTTTGCCCGTTGAAATTCCCGGAATCAGTCAGGAGGCGGCTTATAAGGCCATGCAGGGGGACAAGAAGTCGCTTGCCGGCGTGATCCGTTTTGTTGTGATGAACCGCATCGGGGACACGCAGATCCAGACAGTGCAGCCTGAACTTGTTTTTAAGACGATGAAGCGCTGCGGCTGGGTTTAGTTGCCCGGGCTTGCGGAAGCCGCCGAAAAACCTTCTCCGGAGAACCTTTGAGGTCGCGGCCGGAGAAGGTTTTTTTTGTCGCTGTTTTGTCAAAAAACAACGCTTTCTAATTTCAATACCTTAAGAAAAAAGGAAAAAATTAGGCAGATTGCCATCCCGTATATAGGGGATTGTGTGTCGAAATACTGCTGCCCGGCATTTATCGCAGCATCACCTGTTGCAATATGGTTATTCAAAAAGGACGGAGCCCGGCCCGTTTTGCGGCGGCTCACGGACAGACAATTCAAACAAGACAGGGGGCACAGTCAAATGTCAGCGACGCAGCAGCAGGCCGTCAGGATTGCTGAGGAAAAGGGGTTGTACCGCCGCAGTGAGGAGCATGATGCGTGCGGTGTCGGATTTGTGGCCAACATCAAGGGACGCGTGTCACACGACGTCATTGAGCAGGCTCTGGGGATTTTGCGCAATCTTGATCACCGCGGCGCCGTGGGTGCCGATCCCCTGTGCGGTGACGGCGCCGGTATTCTGATTCAGATTCCGGATGCCTTTTACCGTGAGGAAATGGCCAGGCAGTCGGTGGAGCTGCCTGCGCCCGGGGATTACGGCGTCGGCATGATTTTTCTGCCGCGCGAGAGGGCTTCAAGAGCTGCCTGCGAGCAGGAGCTTGAAAGAACAGTGCGCAGCGAGGGGCAGGTTGTTCTCGGCTGGCGCGATGTGCCTGTCGATGACACGATGCGCATGAGCGAGACCGTCCGCAAAAGCGCGCCCGTCATCCGTCAGATCTTTATCGGGCGCGGACCGGACGTTATGGTGCAGGATGCTCTTGAACGAAAGCTCTACGTGATCCGTAAGGCGGCTTCTCACCGCATCAAGGCACTCAACCTCACTCACGGGCGGGAATATTTCGTGCCCTCGATGAGCACCCGCACCGTGGTTTACAAGGGGTTGCTGCTTGCCGATCAGGTGGGGCAGTACTACACGGATTTGCAAAACCCCAAGGTGAAGTCCGCAATTGCCGTCGTGCACCAGCGCTTCTCAACCAATACCTTCCCCTCCTGGGAACTTGCTCATCCGTACCGCTACATCGCCCATAACGGCGAAATCAATACCGTCAAGGGCAACTACAACTGGATTCGGGCCCGCGAAAACACGTGGGAGTCGCCGGTTCTCGGCAAGGACGTCCGAAAGCTCACGCCGCTTATCTACGAGGGGCAGTCTGACACGGCCTGTCTTGACAACGCCCTGGAACTTCTCGTGATGTCGGGCTATTCGCTATCGCAGGCCATGATGATGCTTGTGCCTGAGCCCTGGGAAAAAGCAAGAACGATGGATCCGGACCGCCAGGCGTTTTATGCCTACTACGCGCCGATGATGGAAGCCTGGGACGGACCTGCGGCGATTGTCTTTACCGACGGTGTGCAGATCGGTGCGGCGCTTGACCGAAACGGGTTGCGTCCGGCGCGCTATATGCTCACGGATGAAGATACGCTGATTCTGGCAAGTGAAGCCGGGACCGTGAAGGTCCCCGAGAGCCGGATCCGCCGTAAGTGGCGTCTTGAGCCCGGCAAGATGCTTTTGATCGATACGGTGCAGGGGCGCATCATTGAAGACGCTGAAATCAAAAATCAGTCAGTGCTTGCCAAGCCCTACCGCGAATGGGTTGAGCGCCTTAATCTGCGCCTCGGGGATCTGGAAAACAAGGCGGGCACGCCTGAAGAAGCAGTGTTGCCGGCTGAACGGCTTTTTGAGTTGCAGAAGGCTTTTGCCGTCACGCAGGAAGACATCGATCTCATCCTGATGCCCATGGCTGAAAAGGGGCAGGAACCGATCGGCAGTATGGGTAACGATGCGGCGCTTCCTGTTCTTTCCAAAAAGAGCGAGTCCTTTTTTGACTACTTCAAGCAGCTTTTTGCTCAGGTCACCAATCCTCCGATTGACCCGATCCGGGAGGAGCTTGTCACGAGTCTCATCAGCTTTATCGGACCCAAGCCCAATCTGCTTGACGTCAACAACGTCAATCCGCCGCGCCGTATCGAGGTTCCGCAGCCCATTCTCACGGAACGCGATATGGCCAAGCTCCACGATATCGCCGACTACACCGACGGTAAGTTCCGCAGCAAGACGCTTGACATCACTTATCCGGCTTCCTGGGGTAAGGCCGGTGTTGAGGCAAGCCTTGCCGGCATCTGCGCGCAGGCTGTCGACGCCGTCAAGATGGGCTTTAACATCCTCATCGTCTCTGACCGTGCCGTAAGCCGCGACCGTGTGGCAATTCCGGTGCTGCTTGCGGTGAGCGCGCTGCATCAGCACCTGATCAGTGAAGGCATGCGCACTGACGTGGGTCTTGTGGTTGATTCGGGCGCCGTAATGGAAACGCATGACGTGGCGCTACTGATGGGGTACGGAGCGGAAGCCGTTCATCCGTTTCTGGCGCTGGCAACGCTCAGAGCCGGTGCGGCGCTTCGCGGCACGTCAGCCGATGAAGCCGTTGCGCACTACATTAAGGCGGTCGGCAAGGGTCTCACCAAAGTCATGGCAAAGATGGGTATTTCCACCCTGATGAGCTACCGCGGTGCCCGTATTTTTGAAGCCGTCGGCTTAAAGAGCAGTTTCGTGGAACGGTATTTCCGCGGAACTCCCTCGCGTATTGAGGGTCTCGGGCTTTTTGACGTCATGCAGGAAGCCGTTGACAAGCACGCCGCCGCTTACGGCATTAATCCGGACGCCAAGGGTGAACTTGACGTGGGCGGACAGTACGCGTGGCGCGCTGAAGGCGAAGAGCACATGTGGACGCCTCAGGCGATCGTCAAACTGCAGAAAGCGTCGCGTGAAAAGAATTACAAGACCTATCAGGAATACGCCCGCATCATCAACGACCAGAGCCGCCGTCAGATGACGCTGCGCGGCCTGCTGCGCTTTAAGACCGAAGGCCGTACGCCGATTCCGCTCGAGTCGGTGGAACCGGCAAAGGACATTGTCCGCCGCTTTGCCACGGGCGCCATGTCGCTTGGGTCGATTTCCGCGGAAGCTCACGCAACACTGGCTGTGGCAATGAACCGCATTGGCGGTAAGTCCAATACCGGCGAAGGCGGTGAAGATCCGCGCCGTTACACCGAGGAACTGCGTCTCGGCAAGAGCCCGGTAAAGGCAGGCCAGACGCTTGCGGATATTCTCGGTAAGGACCGCATTGTGGCGGAGGTGCCGCTTGAAAAGGGCGACAGTCTCAGAAGCCGCATCAAGCAGGTCGCCTCCGGCCGTTTCGGCGTGACGGAGCAGTACCTGATCAGTGCCGACCAGATTCAGATCAAGATGGCGCAGGGGGCTAAGCCCGGTGAAGGCGGTCAGCTGCCCGGGCACAAGGTGACGGAGTACATCGCCGAGATGCGTTACTCCGTTCCCGGCGTGGGACTGATTTCGCCCCCTCCGCATCATGATATTTACTCGATCGAAGATCTAGCGCAGCTTATCCACGATCTGAAAAACGCCAACAGCCGGGCAGATATTTCCGTCAAGCTCGTAAGCGAAAACGGCGTGGGTACGGTGGCTGCGGGTGTGGCCAAAGCCAAGGCCGATCACATCGTGATCGCCGGCCACGACGGCGGCACGGGGGCAAGCCCCATTTCTTCTGTTAAGCACGCGGGCAGCCCCTGGGAACTCGGTCTGTCTGAGACGCAGCAGACGCTCGTGCTCAATCATCTGCGCGACCGCGTGGTGGTGCAGGTCGACGGTCAGATAAAGACCGGGCGCGACGTGGTGATCGGAGCGCTTCTCGGGGCCGATGAATTCGGCTTTGCAACGGCACCGCTGGTGGTGGAGGGCTGTCTGATGATGCGTCAGTGCCATCTCAACACCTGCCCGGTCGGTATCGCTACACAGGATCCTGAACTCAGAAAGCGCTTTAAGGGTAAGCCCTCGAGCGTTGTGAATTATTTCTTCTTTGTTGCTGAAGAAGTCCGCGAGATCATGGCAAGCCTCGGCATTGCCCGGTTCGAGGATCTGATCGGCCGCAGTGATCTGCTGGAGCAGGCGCTGCCCGAAGGCAATCCCAAACTTGAAGGCATTGACCTCAACCGTCTGCTTTACCGTCCGGATACGGTTGCGGAGCATATCCGTCATACAAGCGGCCAGGATCACAAGCTGGAGATTTCGCTTGACGCACGGCTTTTGCCGAAGCTTCTGAAGTCCATTGAGGCAGGTGAAGCCGTGACGCTCACCACGGATATCTGCAACGTCAACCGTACGGCAGGCACGCAGATTTCAGCCGAGATCGTGCGCCGTTACGGCGCCGAGGGACTGCCTGACGATACGGTGCATCTGGAATTTCACGGCACGGCCGGCCAGTCTTTCGGAGCCTTTGCCTGCCGCGGTATGACGCTTGACCTCGTGGGTGAAGCCAATGACTATGTCGGTAAGGGCCTTTCCGGCGCCTGCATCATCGTGCGTGCGCCGGCGGACTTCCACGGCGACCGTCGTCAGAACATGATTGCAGGCAATACGACGCTTTACGGCGCGACTTCCGGCGAGGCCTACTTTAACGGCGTTGCCGGTGAACGCTTTGCCGTGCGCCTTTCGGGCGCGGAAGCCGTCGTCGAAGGGACCGGCGACCACGGCTGCGAATACATGACAGGTGGCACTGTTGTCGTGCTCGGTAAAACCGGCCGCAATTTTGCTTCCGGTATGTCGGGCGGCGTCGCCTACGTGTTCGATGAAAACGGGGACTTTGAAGCGCACTGCAACACGTCCATGGTTGCGCTTGAACGTGTTGTGAGCTCTGAGGAGCAGGCACGCATGAGTTCGTCCGAAACCTGGCATATGGGACAAAGCGACGAAGAAATTCTGCGCCGCCTTATCGGCAATCACCTCAAATACACGGGATCGGCTCAGGCTGAAGAGCTGCTCAGAAACTGGGCCAGTTCCAGAGCCCGCTTTGTGAAAGTGATTCCGCTGCAGTACCGCGAAGTTCTGCAGGCACGTGCCAAATAAGGAGACAAACGGATGATCCCGGTTAAAGAAACAAAACAGAATAAGCTCGTGCGTATTGAGTTCGGACATGAGCCCGTTGAAAAGCGCATTCAGCATTTCCGTGATTTCACGATTGCGCTTGATGAAAAAAGCGTGAATCAGCAGAGCCGGCGCTGCCTGCACTGCGGTACGCCTTATTGTTCGGCGATGTGTCCGCTGCACAACCGTCCAGTTGATTTCAATCTCCTCGTCCGTGAGGGTAAGTGGCACTCCGCCTGGGAGTGCCTGACGACCACGAATCCCTTTCCGGAATTCACCAGCCGCGTGTGTCCGGCCCTTTGTGAGCCCGGCTGCACGCAGTATCTGATGGAGGATGCAGCTGTCGGCATCAAGACGATTGAACGCGCAATTATCGACAGAGCATGGAAAGCGGGCTGGGTGAAGCCTCTGCCGCCGCTGGCAAAGACCGGAAAATCGGTTGCGGTGGTGGGCAGCGGCCCCGCCGGCATGGCCTGCGCCCAGCGCCTGGTCCGTGCCGGACACGATGTCGTGCTCTTTGATAAGGCACCCAAGGCGGGCGGTCTGCTGCGTTACGGTATTCCCGACTTTAAGCTCACGAAGGATCTCATCGATAAGCGCCTTTCTCAGATGCAGGAAGAGGGGGTGCGCTTTGAGATGAATACGGCCGTCGGAGTGCGCGAATTCGAAAAAGGGATTCACAGTGCGGCGCGCAAATTTGTGCAGGCAAAAACACTGCTTGCGCAGTTTGATGCCGTGGTGCTTGCCTGCGGATCAGAAACGCCGCGTGACCTTAATGTTCCCGGCAGAGACGGCAAGGGTGTTTACTTTGCGCTGGATCTGCTGCAGGAACAGAACCGTCAGGTTGCCGGTGAAGTAAAGAAAACGGCGGTTGACTGTGCCGGCTGCGACGTTGTTGTGATCGGCGGCGGTGATACCGGCAGCGACTGCGTCGGAACGGCGCGCCGCCAGGGGGCGGGCAAGATCTATCAGCTCGACCTGATGCCGATGCCGCCCGAAAAAGAGGATAAGGAAGCGACCTGGCCCGAGTGGCCCCGCATTCTGAGAACCTCTACCTCGCACGAAGAGGGCTGTGAGCGGATGTGGCAGACCTCCACCAAGGAAATCCTTCTTGATGACAAAGGCAATGTCCGTGCAGTGCGCTGCGTGAAGATTGAATGGGCAAAGGATCCGGCCACAGGGCGCTTTACGCCGAAGGAGGTTCCTGACAGTGCCTTTGAAATTCCCGCGCAGCGTGTCTTTCTGGCGATGGGCTTTACGCAGCCCTCTCAGGGGCTGCTTGATGCCTTTGCTCTGGCAAAGGACGCCCGCGGCAACGCTTTGGCGCAGCCGGAAAACGGGATGAACCCCTTTGTCACGTCGGACGCGAGAGTCTTTGCCTGCGGCGATACCCGCAGCGGACAGTCGCTTGTGGTGAGAGCCCTGCGCGAAGGTCTGCGCTGTGCTGACGCCGTTGACAGGTATCTTTCTCAGCCTCAGCAGGAAGCAGCCTGATCTGACCGCAGTCACCGCGTCTGAAGCGGGAGATTTTTTCCCGCTTCAGATGCGGATCGTTCCGTCAGGCTTCAAGCCACTTTTTACCGAGGGCAGTCGGTTTTTTCAGTGACACCGTCGAGCGGCACGGCTGAGAGTGCCCGAGCAGCAGTGCCCAGACCATCAGCGCATCATCCCGGAAGGCGTGCACCACCATCTCATCGCCTTCACCGTAGCGTGTAAGCAGCTTTTCGAGATTGTTGTTTTTGATCCTCACGCCGTCCAGGGCAATAAGGACATCACCGGCGGAAATGCCGGCCCACTGAGCGGCTTCCTTGTCGTAGACGTTTTTCACGGTAAAACCGGCTTCCGAACCGATGCCTGAAAGACCGAGCAGACTTCTCACCGTATCGGTTTTTGTTTCTTCAAAGGTAACTCCGAGGGGTTTCAGCAGCTTCTGATAGTCGGGGCGCTCCGTGGTGTGGATAAGCTTTCCGATGAGATCCGTGAGGTCACATCCGGTTGTTTCAGCCACTGTCTCAAGAAATGTTTCTTCCGTAAGCCCTGCGTAGTCTTTGCCGGCTTCACAGAACTGCTGCCAGAGAGCCCGCATCACATCGTCAAGAGAGGCTGCTCCCTTACTTTCTGCGCGGATTGCGGCATCAATGACCCAGGCAGCCAATGCCCCCTGACGGTAGTAGGAAACATTGGCGTTTGCGGTATTGGCGGAAGGCTTGTAGAACTTGATCCAGGTGTCAAAACTTGCCTGAGCGAGCGTCTGCACTGTCTGCGCATTGGTTTCAAGAACGGAGCGGACTACTGAAGTGAGAAGCTTGGCGTAACCGTCGTTATCCGTGAGACCGCAGCGCCGCACGATGAGATCATCGTAGTAGCTTGTGAACCCTTCAAAGAACCAGAGCAGTTCTGTCGGTATTTCGGTGCTGAAGTCGATATCGGTGAATTCGGCGGGTTTGATGCGTTTGACGTTCCAGGTATGGAAGTATTCGTGTGCCACAAGTCCGAGAAACTGTACATAGTCTTCGGTGCGGGACTTGTCGTGTACGGACGGCAGACAGCGCGCCGGAATCTGCAATGCCGTACTTGCACGGTGCTCCAGCCCGCCGTAGGAGGCGCTGGTGACATTGACTAAAAAGACATACTCGCGCATCGGCGCTTTTTTGCTCTCAGGGTCCCAAAAGGCGATTTCATGCTCGCAGATGGCC
This sequence comes from Duodenibacillus massiliensis, assembly GCF_900128485.1. GTDB lineage: Bacteria > Pseudomonadota > Gammaproteobacteria > Burkholderiales > Burkholderiaceae_F > Duodenibacillus > Duodenibacillus massiliensis. The sequence goes on along the minus strand of NZ_LT635845.1, from coordinate 1,106 downwards.
CGCATGTCTTCCATGGGTTTTTCAATGTCGAAGTTGACCGGTGTATCGGAAAAAACAACATCGTGCCTTGTGCCGTGCGCCTTAAAGGTGACGGCGGTAAAGGTGCCGAGTTCAACGGGGCTGTCAATGAGCTCATCGTAGTCGCTGGCTTCATAAAGTCCCCAGCCGAAGCGCTCCGTCCCTTTTGCCCGCTTTAACGCGGTGGCCACACTCCAGTCAGATTGTTCGGCACGCGTCTGATCCTCGGGCTGACGGATCATGACGGAAATTTTCTTTTCCGGTTTGATGCCGAGCACTTCCATAAACACGCAGCCGGGATTGAAAAATCCGCGGCATTCATCGAGGTAGGCGGTCCGTACGGAATTGTCAAATGCCCAGACTTCGTAGAAAACGTGCAGTACCTCACCATCCTTGATGCCCTTGGTGGGAATGCGCCACGTGCTCTTGTCGACTTTGTCCATCGGAACGGGACGCCCGGCAATGTCGGCTCTCTCGTTCTGTACGTTTCCAGCAAAGTCACGCACAAGGTAAGAGCCGGAAATCCAGGCGGGAAGCCTCAGAAACTGTTCGTTGGGCGTGGGATCTGAGACAGTGATGCCGATAATGAAAAGATGAGCTTCAGGATCCAGAGGACTGATGTCGTAGCGCAGCATGAGTGAACACCTTCGGGCTGAGAAAAGATTTGACAGGCGAAATTATCGCAGGGAGTTGACAGAGACTAAAAGAGTCTGCATAATGCGCACCCTTCGCCGTTAAGACGAAGGCGCAAAGCCGAAAGAAAACAAAAAATTTTCCGACGGACTTGCAAAACGAAAAACGGTTGTGTAATATACGCAACCTTGTCGCCGACGAAACGGCAACAAACGCTCTTTAAAAATCTGAAACAGACGAACCGATAAGTGTGGGTGCTTCTGAAAAATGCAGTTTCTTCATGGAAACGCAAAAAAAATCGGAAGTACTCAGACTTTAAGCCAAAGAAATGATTGAGATTTATCTCAGTCAGTTTCTGCGAGTGATTTGAGTACGACCAAAAAGCAGGATTCAAGTGAAGAGTTTGATCCTGGCTCAGATTGAACGCTGGCGGCATGCCTTACACATGCAAGTCG
>NZ_LT635844.1 GCF_900128485.1 Duodenibacillus massiliensis | reverse complement strand
TTTACGAACATAGTCTTTCCCCAAAGAGACCTTGATTTTCTAAGGAAATTATATCAGGAAAGACAACAGAATACAACAAGGAAACAATTTAGAAAAAGGCACAAAAATAAGAGCCCGTGCGGCTTTACGGGCTCTCAAAAAGTTAGTTTGCTTTAAAAGTCAGGTTTTAGGCGTCAGCGTGAGCACAGTACGCCGCTGGTGCCGTGAGGGGCGTCTGAAAGAACTTTGCGCACGGCAGGCAACCATCGCCACTTTGCTCACTCAGATTACAAGCACCTGCTCAATGACGCAAACGGCAAAGCCCGCCGAAAAAATAGGTTATGCCAGCGTAAGCGGCCATGATCAGAAAGCGGATCTTGAAACACAGGCGCAGCGCCTCAGAGATACGGATGCGATGAGGTCATCACGGGCCTTGGTTACGGGCTTAACTGCCGCAAGCCGGGATTAAAGCGTCTAATGAGTGCACTGCTTTCCGATGAGGTTGAAACGCTTGTTCTCACACACGAAAACCGCGTTTCGGAACTGAACTCATCTTTGCCATCTGCCGTCGGCAGGCGGCACAGGTTGTAATTTTGGATGCCGCAAGGGAAGAAGCCTTTGAAACGGAACTTGTGCGTAACGTCATCACACTGATGACTGTGTTCTCTGCGCGGTTGTACGTTTCGCGGATCCCGCCACTGACAGCTACGATCTGAAGGCTGAGCAATCAGCGCTTGCGAGGCTCAAACAAGTCTCAGGGAACGCCGGATCGATAGTGCAGTACAAACCAGCGAATTGGCAAGACGAAGCAGTCCTTCGCCGGAACCGACGGATCGAGCTGATGAAGCCCGTACCCGTAGAGCGGTTGCGTTTTAAATGTTCCTGTGGTGCAGGGGACGCCCGGGCAGACAAGGCCTCAAAAACCTTGCCTGTTACGGGAAAGCCTGCACCTTGTCAGGAAACCCCGCGCTTTCAAGCGCGGGTTGTTTAGCACTTGGTTGCGCGGCTATATCCGGGAACGACTGGAGTTTTACTGCAGACGTTACGGAGTGACTTTAGTAAGCGTCAATCCGGCGTATACCTCGACCACGTGCCCTCACTGCGGCTGCGTTGACAAACGCAACCGCCACGGGGACTCGTTTAAGTGCACATATTGCGGCTGGTCGGGGCACTCGGACAGGGTTGCTGCTGCGAACCTGGTATCACGGGACGGCGATGAAAAGCTCGCCCGAAAGCTCGGCAGGCAGTATGTGAAGGCCGAGCTTGAAGCCAGGTTCCGTCGCCGCTTGGAGGAGCCCTCGGGCTCTACCGTTCACGGCAGGACTTCGGCCGGACCGCAAGGCCCGGGATGCTCAGACACAGTCCCCGCCATTCACACGGGACAGCAGTTCGGCTGTGTCGGGACGAAGAGCGAATAATAGGTTCAGATGTGAGCAAACCGACTTTTACACAGGTTTGATAGAACGGTTCTGAGGGCACTTCTACCCGCTTAAGCCCATCCTGTGGATAACTTTGTGGAGAGTTTTCCACCGGCGCCGAAGCACCGGTAACCGTGTAAAACAAAGAGGCGTGTTTTCCGAAGCGCTAAGAAAATTAATTTTCTTTATTTTCAATCTATTGAAACGAATTCAATAGAAAAATAAAGGCCGCTGCCGAATCTTTTACGGCAGCGGTCTTTGACTTTCTTCCTGTGGATAACTCTGTGGAATCAGCTGTTGAATTAATGACGGCCGCGTGAATAACTGTGCACTTCATCCACAAGAATACGGACGGCTTCGGGATCCGTAAACTGACTGATGCCGTGGCCGAGATTAAAGACATGACCGCCTTTTCCGACCGGCCCGTAAGCGTCAATAACGCGGCGGGCTTCCCGGCGGATTGCCTCTTCACCGGCAAAAAGCACCATCGGATCCATATTGCCCTGCAAAGCCACCTGATCCTTCACACGGCTGCGGGCCGTCGTGAGATTGACGCACCAGTCCACACCCACACAGTCCGCACCGCAGGCCGCAAGATCTTCAAGCCAGTTGCCGCATCCCTTGGTGAAAACAATGACCGGCACTTTCTCGCCCTCATTTTCACGCTTCAGCGCGCGGATCACGTCGGCCATGTACTTCAGAGAAAATTCCTGGTAAACACCGTCGGCCAGCGCGCCGCCCCAGGTATCAAAAATCTGAACAGCCTGAGCGCCCGCCTCGATCTGCGCGTTAAGGTATGCCGCCACTGATGCAGCATTGACTTCCAGAATGCGCTTGAGAAGGTCCGGACGCGTGTAGAGCATCTTCTTAATGGTGGAGAAATCCTTGGAGGATCCGCCCTCAACCATGTAGCAGGCAAGCGTAAAGGGCGAGCCCGAAAAACCGATCAGAGGAATCTTATTGTTCAGGGTTTTGCGGATCAGGCTCACAGCATCGGTCACATACTTCAGTTTCTCACAGGGATCCGGCACAAAAAGTTTGGCCACCGCTTCTTCGGTCTGAACCGGATGGTCAAACACAGGGCCTTCGCCGGCCACAAAATGCAGGCCGAGCCCCATGGCATCCGGTACGGTCAGAATGTCCGAAAAAAGAATCGCCGCATCGAGCCCGAATCTTTCCACCGGCTGCAGCGTTACCTCACAAGCCCCTTCAGGCGACTGCGCCAGTGCCATGAAACTGCCGAGCCTGGCACGCGTTGCGTTGTATTCGGGCAGGTACCTTCCCGCCTGACGCATCAGCCACAATGGGGTATATTCAGTGTGTTCACGTTTTAAAGTACGCAGAAAAGTATCGTTGCTCGGTTTCATGAGTTCTAAAAAGCAGAGGGAAATTACACAGACCGGGAAAACGGGGAATACAGCCTCCCCCGCGGGCCCCGTTTGGCTCAGTACCGGTGAGGACGGCTGCATTTTAGCGGTTCACGCCCAACCGGGCGCCAAACGCAATGCCGTCGCGGGCATCTACAACGACAGACTCAAAATTGCTCTGTCCGCACCTCCGGTGGACGGCAAAGCCAACGCCATGCTGATCCGCTTCATTGCTGAAACAGCCGGTGTACCGAAGTCTGCCGTTGCTGTCATCAGCGGCGAGACCTCACGCACAAAGCGCGTCCGCATCCGGGGGCTAAGTTCCGCTGACGCGGCAGCCGCCTTCAGTCCAAAAAACGCTTAACGGATCACAAGCACGGGACGGTCGGCCTGCGCGAGAACCTTCTGGGTTTCTGAGCCCAGGATCAGGCTGCCCAACGTTCCCAGGCCACGGCTTGCCATCACAATAAAGCGGGCGTCATGACGGTCCGCCACATTGAGAATACCGTCAGCCACCGACTCACAGTGCTCCGCCACGAGTTCATACGGAATTTCAGCGGCTTCAGCGAGGTTTTTCACCGCAGCAAGTCTCTCCTGCACGGCTTTGTCCTCATGTTCAAGACCGTGCACTGTGTTGGGCTTGGATAAAACCGCGGTCATTCCGACCACCGGCAGATGCAGTGCCTTGGCAATTTCCACGGCCGATTCAATGCCTTTGTGCGAAAGATCGCTGCCGTCGGTACAGACCTGAACAACATCCTTGAGCATGCTCAATACCCCTTTTTTAATCTCTTAAAGTACTAAAGCCGCGTCCGCCTCATTGAGTGCTCCGGGCTTTTCTGACCATAACGGCAACGGAGTCCGGCCCCTTCTGCCGCCCTATCTTTCCATGCTACTGCAAAACTTGTCACCGGGCAAAAAAAGACGTCCTCAGCTTCTGCCGGGACGTCTTTCGGAAAGTCGTTACCGCAAACTCGTTTCTCAGTGACGGAGTTTTCTGATGTAGGCAAGCTGTGCCGCCAAGGCGGACATCGTGGCTTCGAGCTTGGCGATTTCAACATTGCTCTTCGCCTGCTCTCTGGCCTGCTTGGCTTCTTCGAGAGCCTTCTTGGCCTTAGCCTCATCAAGATCCTTGCTGCGGACAGCCGTGTCAGCAAGCACCGTCACGCGATCGGGCTGCACTTCAAGAATGCCGCCGGCAACAAACACGTCTTCTTCCTGACCTTCTTCCGTCTTGATGCGGACGGCACCGGGACGAATACGGGTAATCAGAGGAACGTGTCCGGGCAGAATACCGAGCTCACCTTCCTGACCGGGCAGAGCCACAAAGCTCGCCTTACCGGAGAAGATGGCCTCTTCCGCACTGACGACATCAACAAAAATCGTGGACATATGTTGCTCCGTGTAATCGGCAATCAAGTGTGGCTGCCGGGGGCAGCTCACCGCTGCACCCCCGCAACCGACTTATTACTTGATCGTCTTGGCCTTTTCAAAGGCTTCGTCGATCGTGCCGACCATGTAGAAGGCCTGTTCGGGCAATGCATCGCATTCGCCGTCAACAATCATCTTGAAGCCACGGATCGTTTCCTTCAGCGGCACATACTTACCCGGCGTACCCGTGAACACTTCGGCCACGTGGAAAGGCTGGGAGAGGAAGCGCTGAATCTTACGGGCGCGGGTCACGGCGAGCTTGTCTTCCGGAGACAGTTCATCCATACCGAGAATGGCGATGATGTCGCGCAGTTCCTTGTACTTCTGAAGCGTTTCCTGAACACGGCGGGCCGTGTTGTAGTGTTCTTCACCGATGATGTTGGGGTCAACCTGACGGCTGGTGGAATCGAGCGGATCCACAGCGGGGTAAATACCCAGAGCAGCAATATCACGGCTCAGAACGATGGTGGCGTCCAAGTGGCTGAACGTGGTGGCCGGAGACGGGTCAGTCAAGTCGTCAGCAGGCACGTACACGGCCTGAATCGACGTAATGGAACCGGTCTTCGTGGAAGCAATACGTTCCTGCAGCTTACCCATTTCTTCTGCCAGCGTCGGCTGATAACCCACAGCTGACGGCATACGGCCGAGCAGAGCGGACACTTCCGTACCGGCAAGGGTATAACGGTAGATGTTGTCAATGAAGAGCAGGATATCGCGGCCTTCGTCACGGAAGGCTTCAGCCATCGTCAAGCCCGTCAGAGCAACGCGCAGACGGTTGCCCGGGGGTTCGTTCATCTGACCGAACACCATGGCGACCTTGTCGAGCACCTTGGACTCTTCCATTTCATGGTAGAAGTCGTTGCCTTCACGGGTACGTTCACCGACACCGGCAAACACGGAATAACCGCCGTAAGCCTTAGCGATGTTGTTGATGAGTTCCATCATGTTGACGGTCTTGCCGACACCGGCGCCGCCGAACAGACCGACCTTGCCGCCCTTGGCAAACGGGCAGATAAGGTCAATAACCTTAATGCCGGTTTCCAGCAGGTCAACAGCCGGGCTCAGTTCGTCGAACTTCGGAGCTGCACGGTGAATCGTACGGCGTTCATCTTCGCCGATGGGGCCGCAGTCATCGATCGGGCGGCCCAGCACGTCCATAATACGGCCGAGAGTCTTGTGACCGACAGGAACAGAAATACCTGCGCCGGTGGACTTCACTTTCATGCCGCGCTGCAGACCGTCAGAAGAGCCCATGGCAATGGTACGAACCACGCCGTCGCCCAGCTGCTGCTGCACTTCGAAAGTCAGGCCTGCCTCGGCCAGGGTATTGGACTTGTCCTCTTCCAGGACAAGTGCGTCGTAAACCTTCGGCATGTCGTCGCGGGGGAATTCGATATCCACCACAGCGCCGATAACCTGAACGATTTGTCCGATACTCATGGGGTAATCCTCGGTATTCAAATCTTTTAGGACACCGCAGCGGCACCACCGACAATTTCGGTGATTTCTTTTGTAATGCCGGCCTGACGGGTCTTGTTGTAGACGAGCTGCAGATCATCAATGAGTTTCTTCGCGTTGTCCGAAGCCGCCTTCATGGCGACCATACGGGCAGACTGCTCAGAAGCCATATTTTCAGCAACCGCCTGATAAATTAAAGCTTCGACGTAGCGCTTGAGCAACTCGTCGAGCACAGTTTGCGCATCCGGTTCGTAGATGTAATCCCACGAGTATTGACGCGGTTCTTCACCAATCGTACTGAGCTTATCCGTTGTGAGCGGCAGAAGCTGCTCGACCACCGGAACCTGCTTCATCGCATTGACAAACTGCGTGTAAGCAAGATAAACGGCATCGACCTTACCCTGAGCATACGCATCCAGCTGGACGCGGATGGCACCGAGCAGTTTTTCCAGATTCGGACGATCACCGAGCTGTACGACCTGACTCATCACTTCGAGACCGAGGTGACCGCTGAAAGCGACAGCCTTGCTGCCGATAGCAGTCACCACGAGGTTTTCACCCTTCTCGTGAAGTTCCTGAGACTTATGAAGCACGAGGCGCTGAACGTTGGTGTTGAGCGCGCCCGCCAGACCCTTATCCGTAGCAACAATGATGATTGCCGACGTACCGGTCTGTTCCTTGTGCTTGACGAGGAAGGGATGCGTGTAGCTGCTCGAAGAAGCCGCCAAGTGCGCAATGATATTGCGAATCTTGTCAGCGTACGGACGAGCCTGACGCATCCGATCCTGTGCCTTGCGCATCTTCGAGGCCGCAACCATTTCCATCGCCTTGGTGATCTTGCGCGTGTTTTGCACGCTCTTGATCTTTCCGCGAATTTCCTTTGTACTAGGCATGTGGTCCTCTCAAACTGATGCGCAATTAGTAAGCGCCGTTCTTCTGAAAGTCTTCGATCGCAGCCTTCAGAGCCTCTCCGTCTTCCTTGGAAAGGACCTTCTGCTCTTCGATACGGGCAATCAGATCGGAATGCTTGGTCTGAAGGAACTCACGCATAGCGCGTTCGCAGCGCAGAGCATCCTTGACGGCAACAGTGTCGTAGAAGCCCATTTCGACGGCAAACAGCGTCACAGCTTCTTCCCAAACCTGAAGAGGCTGGTACTGGGGCTGCTTCATGAGTTCAGTCACAACACGGCCGCGTTCCAGCTGCTTACGGGTGGCTTCGTCCAGGTCGCTCGCGAACTGTGCGAATGCCGCAAGTTCACGGTACTGGGCCAGAGCCAGACGCACACCGCCGCCGAGCTTCTTAATCACCTTGGTCTGGGCAGCGCCGCCCACGCGGCTCACCGAGATACCGGGGTTAATAGCGGGACGGATACCGGCGTTAAAGAGGTCCGTTTCAAGGAAGATCTGACCGTCGGTAATGGAAATCACGTTCGTCGGAACGAAGGCCGTGACGTCGCCTGCCTGGGTTTCAATGATCGGAAGAGCCGTCATGGAACCGGTCTTACCCTTGACTTCTCCCTTGGTGAAACGTTCGACATAAGTCGGATTCACGCGGGCTGCACGTTCGAGCAGACGAGAGTGCAGATAGAAGACGTCGCCGGGGTAGGCTTCACGTCCCGGCGGACGACGAAGCAGCAGGGAAATCTGACGGTAGGCCCAGGCCTGCTTGGTCAGATCGTCGTAAACAATCAGGCTGTCCTGACCGCGGTCACGGAAGTATTCGCCCATCGTGGCACCGGCGTACGGTGCAATGTACTGCAGAGCTGCCGTTTCAGAGGCAGAAGCAGCCACGATGATCGTGTATTCCATGGCGCCGTGCTCTTCGAGCTGGCGGACAACGTTGGCGATGGTGGAAGCCTTCTGGCCGATAGCGACATAAACGCAGATCAGGTTCTTGCCCTTCTGGTTGATGATCGTATCAAGCGCAATGGCCGTCTTACCGGTCTGGCGGTCACCAATGATCAGTTCGCGCTGGCCGCGGCCGATCGGAATCATCGCGTCGATGGACTTCAGACCGGTCTGAACCGGCTGGCTCACGGACTGACGTTCGATCACGCCCGGAGCGATCTTTTCAACAGCGTCGAATTCCTTGGTGTCGATCGGACCCTTGCCGTCGATGGGCTGGCCCAAAGCGTTGACCACACGGCCGATCAGAGCCGGGCCGACGGGCACGGAAAGAATGCGGCCGGTCGTCTTGACCGTATCGCCTTCAGAAATCTTTTCGTAATCACCGAGAACAACTGCGCCGACGGAATCACGTTCAAGGTTCAGCGCGAGGCCGTAGGTGTTATTGGGGAATTCAAGCATTTCACCCTGCATCACGTCGTGAAGACCGTGAACACGGCAAATGCCATCGGTAACCGAAATTACGGTTCCCTGAGTACGGAGATCAGCGGAGACGCCAAGGCCTTCAATTCGCTGCTTGAGCAGTTCGCTGATTTCACTGGGATTGAGTTGCATCATTGAGCTCCGAAATTTATGCGGTGAGCGCCGCCTGCATCTGCATCAGTCTGGCTCGAACGGACACGTCGAGGATCTGGTCCCCCACGCACACACTCACCCCGCCGATCAATGCGGGATTGACCTTGACGATGGGGTTGAGCTTGACACCCGGGAATCTGTCGGCCAGATCTCCGAGCACCTTTTCCAGTTCCTTCTGATCCAGAGGGAAAGCGGTCTCAATGTAGGCGTCAGCGACACCTTCGGATTCGTTTTTGAGAGCGCGGTACTGCGCGGCAATTTCAGGGAGAGCTTCCAAACGACCGTTTTCAATCACGACACGGATCAGTCCAGACAATTCGGGAGAAAGCCCCTTGCCGAGAGCACCGGTAACAGCTTCAAAAATCTGATCATCGGTGAGCTTGGGATCTCTGACAAGTTCAGAAACCTGCGGATCCTTCGCCATGTCAGCCAAGCTTTCCAACACCTGACCGATCTTGGCGATTTTCGCAGCAGATGTCTTATGCTCGGTCAAAGCCTGCCAAAGACCTTCTGCATACGGGCGCGCAATCGTTGAAAGTTCTGCCATGATTAAAGCTTCGCCTTAAGTTGATCAAGCATTTTCGCGTGAGCAGCCGCATCAACTTCACGCTGCAGAATCTTCTCAGCACCGGCAACAGCAAGCGCTGCCACCTGGCCGCGAAGTTCTTCCCGCGCACGCTGAATTTCCTGCTGCGCTTCAGCCTTGGCTGCGCTGATGATGGCATCAGCTTCGGTACGAGCCTGCTCTTTGGCCGCTTCAACGATCTTGGCACCGCGCTTTTCGCCGTCGGAGACAATCGTCGTGGCACGTGCACGGGCTTCGGCCTCAATTTCCTTGCCTTTAGCCTGAGCTTCAGCAAGAGCGATGTTGCTCTTGTCGGCAGCTGCAAGACCGTCTGCGATTTTCTGTTGGCGTTCTTCGATCGCTTTGATCAAAGGCGGCCAGATGTACTTCATCGTAATCCAGCAGCCGATGAAGAACACCACCATCTGTACGAACAGTGTTGCATTGATGTTCATTATGGAACCCCGTTACGTCAGCACCGGCCCTTCACAGGGAAAGGCTGCGGCACTGACGGCGTCATTAATAAGAAAGACGTGAACCGACGACTTCAATTAGCCGGCGAACGGGTTAGCAAAGGCGAACATCATCGCGATACCGACACCGATCAGGAAGGCGGCATCGATCAGACCGGCGAGCAGGAACATCTTGGTTTGCAGGGCATTCATCAGTTCCGGCTGACGGGCAGCAGATTCGAGGTAACGAGAACCCATGATGCCGATACCGATACAGGCACCCAGAGCACCTAAGCCGATGATGAAGCCAGTGGCCAGGGCAACCATAGCAACGTTGGTCATTGCAAACTCCTTAGATTTCCAATTAGGAATAAAAGTAAAAGAAGAAGAAAAAACTGTCAGTGGACGTCATGTGCCTGACCCAGATAAACCAGTGTCAGCATCATCATGATGAACGCCTGCAGCAGAACGATCAAAATGTGGAACAGCCACCAGCACAGGCCGGCCACGACTTGTCCGAGCACGCTCAGAGAGCCGCCCACAACACCGAAAGACAGTGCGTAGCCGCCTAAAAGCGCGATCAGGAAAAACAGCAATTCACCGGCGTACATGTTGCCGAAGAGTCGCATGCCCAGAGACACGGTCTTCGCAAGGTACTCGATGAGGTTCAGGGCCAGATTAAACGGCCACAGGAGAATATTGTTGCCGAAGGGAGCGGTAAAGAGCTCGTGGACAAAGCCGCCGGCACCCTTGATTTTAAGGCTGTAATAGATGCACAGAACCAGAACGCTCACGGAAATGCCGAGTGTTCCGTTCAGATCCGCCGTCGGAAGCGGGCGCAGGTAATGCACACCAAACAAAGAAGCAATTGCGGGAAGCAGATCAACCGGGATAAGGTCGATCGCGTTCATCAGGATCACCCAGACAAACACGGTCAGAGCGCACGGTGCAATGAAGGAACGGTCGCCGTGGACGATGGACTTACTCTGCTCTTCCACCATGTCCACAACCATTTCCACCGCACACTGCCACTTGCCGGGAACGCCGTTGGTGGCTTTCTTGGCGGCCATGTACAGCAACCACAGAGACACCAAAAGCAACAGCACGGAGAATACGACTGTGTCGTAGTTGATAACGGAGAAATCAACAATTGACGACATCTTCCCGGAGGAATTGTGCGTCAAGTGATGAACCATATATTCGGTAGGGCTCTGAGCGCCTGCGGTAGCCATAAGTTAACCGATCCTTTGGTCTCAACGTTTAAAAAGAGGCAGCAGAAACATACTGCCTGCGGCGGCAATTATTCCGGAAAGCATTGCCGGCCAGTTCAACCCCGCACACAGTTTTGCTGCGAGCACAAAAAGTGCGCACGTAACAAGGATTTTCAGAAACTCCGCAACCAATATCACCATCGGCGGCAACGGCTTTTTCAAGGCGTTGCACACCAAAAGATTGACCACTACCAAAGTGTTGGGAACAGCAACGCAGAGACCGCCGACAGCAGCGGAGAGCCCTGCATTCAAGCCAAAAAAGGCTGCGAACAAAGCAACTGCCGAAACCAGAGCAAACTGACAAACAATAATGCGGATCAGCTCAGTCCGGTTCATACGGTCAGGTGACAAAAAGTCCATGGTTTACTGAAATCGGCCGTATTTTACGTCCCTAAACACTTTTTAACAAGTATCAAAAAGAGGGATGGTACTAGGTTTTAAGGAGTAAGTGTTAACCCTCTACTCCTCTGACTGCTCCCCGTTTTCCGCCGGCATCAGCTTATCAATAATCGACTGCAGATCATCGAGATCAGAGAAACTGATCAGAATCTGCCCCTTTCCCTGGCGTCCCACATTGATGCTCACTGCCGCGCCGAGCGCGTCACTGAGTTTTTCTTCCAGGATGACGTCATCACGGGTTTTCTCGGGCTTACTTTTGACCGTTTTCTTCGATTCAGCCTTAGCACCCCAGCCGGCCACCAGTTTTTCAGCCTGACGGACACTTGACCCCTGATTGACGATTTCATTGGCGGCAAGAATCTGCTCCGCGGGCTGCAGACTCAGCAGCGCTCTGGCGTGCCCCATCTCGATTTTGCCCTCAGACAGCATCTTCTGTACCGGTGCAGCCAAATTCAGAAGCCGCAGCAGGTTACTGGTTGCCGGACGGCTTCTGCCGATTGCTTTTGCGGCATCTTCATGCGTAAATCCGAATTCTTCAATGAGACGTTTCACGCCGAGCGCTTCTTCCATCACATTGAGGTCCTCGCGCTGCATGTTCTCAATCAGTGCAACCGCCAGTGCCGTCTTGTCATCAAAGTCGCGGATAATTGCCGGAATGGACTCCTTTCCGGCAAGCTGGGATGCACGGAAACGCCGCTCACCGGCAATGATTTCGTACTTGTCGGCGGCAATCGGGCGGATGATGATCGGACTGATCACCCCCTGCTCACGGATTGAATCTGCAAGTTCCTGCAGCTTCTCCTGCTCCATCGCCGTACGCGGCTGGTATTTGCCAGCCTGCAGCTTACTGAGCTCAATTTCCGTGATCCCGTTACTCTTATCCGGCATCACCGCCAAAGTAAGGTCGTCACCCAACAGTGATTTCAACCCTCGTCCCAATCCTCTCGGTTTAGCCATTACTTCGACTCCTTGGCTGTAGTGTTGGTTCTTTTCAGAATTTCGCGTGCAAATGAAAGATAGGCTTTTGCCCCGCGGCTGGAAGGATCGTATAAAACACCGGGCAGACCGTAGGAAGGCGCCTCAGCCAGACGAACATTACGGGGAATCACTGTGTCAAACACACGTTCTCCGAAGTTTTCCTTCAATTGTTCACTCACCTGCTTCTGTAAAGTGATCCGGGGATCAAACATCACCCGAAGCAGTCCGATCATCCTCAGTTGCGGGTTTTTGTTGAACCGGACCCGCTTGACGGCATTAACAAGGTCACTTAACCCTTCAAGCGCAAAATACTCACACTGCATGGGGATAATGACACCGGCAGCAGCGCACAGCGCGTTCACCGTCACAATGGAAAGCGAAGGCGGACAGTCAATGAGCACATAGTCATACCTGTCGGCCACGCTTTCCAGAATCTTTTTGAGCCGCATGTCGGGATCATCACACTCGGCCAAATCAAGTTCAGCAGCCGCAAAATCCCTGTTGGAAGGCAGTACATCGTACTTTCCCTGCTCACTGCGGACAAGCACATCCTCAAACTTGGCTGTTCCGATCAGCAGTTCGTAAATAGTTTGTGAGCGCTCACTTTTTTCAATGCCGGATCCCATCGTGGCATTCCCCTGAGCATCCAGATCGATGAGCAGTACTTTTTTTCCTTTTTTGGCAAGCGCTGCAGCGAGATTGACGGTCGTTGTCGTTTTACCGACCCCGCCTTTCTGGTTGGCGACACAAAAAACGTGCGACATGAGTGACTCCCTTTTAATAAAACCTGATCATCGCGGCAACGTTGCCCAAAGTTCTGAAAAACCTGTCCAGAAGATCGTAACCCCAAGACAAATCAGAATGAATGCAAAAATTCTTGCCAGCGCATCTGCTCCGGCTGCTCCCACTGAACGGTTGATGCGGTCGCAGAACCGGTAACAGACCCAGATCACAAAACCGCTCAGTAAAACACCGACGATACAGCCGATCACGTCACCGACGTCTCTTACCGGTGTGGCACCGACAGCCACGGCCACCGAAATAGCCCCCGGACCGGTCGTCAAAGGCAATGTGAACGGATAGAACGCCATCGAAGACAGAGCTCTCGCACTTTTCGGTTTGGGCGGCGCATCACTGTCATCCTGTGACGGCGCATTCAAAGCCTGCCAGCCGGCACCAAAAAGCACAATACCGCCCGCCACGCGCAGCGTTGCGATCGAAATGCCGAAAAAGTTCAGAATGATGTTGCCGGCATACATGCTGACAAACAACACAATAATCGAGTAGATCGCAATGCGGTTTGCCAGCTGCGCTCTTGAGGCTGAATCCACACCGTTGGTGAGTGTCAGAAAAAACATGGCACCGCCGATGGCGTTCAATACCGGGAAAAATGAGACAAAAACGAACAGGGCTGTTGAGTATGCATTGGAAATTTCTGTTTCAAACATGCTGCATCCCCAAGAAAAATATTAATTAATTGATTTAAAAAGAAATTATTTCTTTTTAATACAAACCAAATGCCTTTGCGCCTCCAATCCCGGAACAATCAGATCAGAAACAGAGACATCAAACCGATCAGCCGGAAGCGCTGCGATCTCATCAACAGGCAACTTTCCTTTCATGGCGAGCCATTGACCGTTCTCAGAGAGCAGATGTTCGGTCCAGGTGACCATGTCAATCAATGAGGCAAAAGCGCGGCTTGTAATCACGTCAAAAGCCGGAAGCTGCAGCTTTTCAACCCTGTCATGACAGACATGCAGATTTTTAAGCCCGCAAACCGCGCTTACCTGCTTTAAAAAGACAGTCTTCTTTTTAACGGCATCCACGGCACTGCAGTCAATATCCGGTCTCATGACAGCCAAAGGAACCACGGGCAGTCCGCCGCCACTGCCGACATCCAAAAGGCGTTTCCCATCAATAACTTTTGTGTTCAGAGCAGAGACAAGCGATAAAGAATCGAGCAGATGCAGTTTCAGTACAGAATCAACCGACGTGATGCTTGTCAGGTTGTATGTGGAATTCCACTGCAGCAAGAGATTCACATACCGGGTCAGTTGCCCGATCTGTTGAGCGCTGACATCCAGATCCGTCCGAGCAACGGCATCACGCACAGAAGTTTCAGTGACCGTCCATGTTGTCATAACTTCTCCAGGCCGAACTGACGACGTTTCAGATGGATTAAGAGCAGCGAGACAGCTGCTGGAGTTACACCGGAAATTCGTCCCGCCTGTCCGAGTGTTTCCGGTCTCATTGCTTTGAGCTTTTGTCTGACTTCAAAAGATAATCCGCCCACCGTGTCGTAATCAATATCCGAAGGAATACGCAGTTCTTCATTAGCAGTTGTCTTGGCTATTTCCGACTTCTGCCTTTCTATATAACCGCTGTACTTCATGGCAATGTCGACTTGCTCGACTTGTGCCGCATCTCCGAGTTTTTTATCAGAGACCAACGATCCGTCCGCTTTTTTAAGCGTCATCAGCTCTTCATAAACGGTATTGGGACGGGACAAAAGCTGAGCGAGTGAATACTCCCGCTCAATTTTCTTACCGAGAACACGTTCACAATCGGCCTGACTCACAATCATCGGATTCACCCAGGTCGACTTCAATCGCTCGATTTCTCGCTGTACCGCCTCATGTTTACGAGCATAGCGGGCCCATTTTTCTTCAGAAAGAAGGCCGAGCTTATGTGCTGTTTCCGACAGTCTCGCATCAGCGTTATCCTCACGCAGGCTCAAGCGGTATTCGGCGCGGCTTGTAAACATTCGGTAGGGCTCGGTCACCCCCTTCGTGGTCAGATCATCCACCATCACACCAAGGTATGAGGTTGTCCGGCTCGGCGTCCACTGCTCACGATTCAAGGCACTCAGTGCAGCATTGGCACCGGCAAGCAAACCTTGTGCAGCAGCTTCTTCATACCCCGTTGTTCCGTTGATCTGACCGGCAAAAAAGAGTCCCTTAATCTTTTTTGTTTCCAAGGTCCGGTGAAGATCCCTGGGATCATAAAAGTCATACTCAATAGCGTACCCGGGGCGCACCATGTAGGCATTTTCCAACCCGGGGACGCAATGAATCATTTTGAGCTGCACATCAAACGGCAAAGAGGTGGAAATACCGTTCGGATAGAACTCATTTGTCGTTAAGCCCTCGGGCTCCAAAAAAATTTGGTGACTGTCTTTACCGGCAAAACGCTGAACCTTATCTTCAATCGAAGGACAATAACGGGGTCCGATTCCTTTGATTACACCGGAATACATCGGAGATCTGTCCAGATTACTCAGGATAATCTCGTGCATTTCCTTATTCGTGTGTGTAATCCAGCAAGGCACCTGCCGCGGATGATCAATATACGGTTCCATCAAAGAAAAATGCGGAACCGGATTCAGATCCCCGGGTTGTTCAATACACTTTGAAAAATCAATCGTACGTCCGTCGATACGGGCCGGCGTCCCCGTTTTAAGACGTCCCTGGATCAGCCCAGCATCAATCAACTTTTGCGCCAAACGAAGCGAAGCAGGATCTCCTGCTCTGCCCGCAGAATAATGTTCCAGTCCGATATGGACCAAACCGTTAAGAAATGTTCCTGCGCTTAATACAACTTTCCGGCACTTAAAACGAAGGCCGGCTCTGACTTCAACGCCACAAACCGCGCCGTTCTCAAGAAGAATATCTTCAGCTTCCTGTTGAAAAATCCACAAATTCATCTGATTTTCAACTCTGCGCCGCATCTCTGTTCTATAGAGATTCCGGTCAATCTGAGCACGTGTTGCGCGTACAGCCGGCCCCTTCGAACTATTTAATATCCGAAACTGGATACCGGCACAGTCCGTCACAGCCCCCATGGCTCCGCCCATTGCATCCAGTTCTTTAACCAAATGTCCCTTTCCGATTCCACCGATTGAGGGATTACAAGAGAGCTGACCAATCGTCTCAACGTTATGTGTAATAAGTAAGGTCTTAGCTCCGATCCGAGCAGAAGCCAAAGCCGCCTCAGCACCAGCATGCCCGCAGCCGATTACAACGACATCAAAAGTATCCGGATAATTCATTTTACGAACGATGTTTCACGTGGAACATCGGTTTTCATCAATCAGTACAATCGGATTCAGCTACAAATCCGCATCCACAAGAGAAGATTCCGGGGGAGTTTTAATGTTTCACGTGGAACAATTCATGATTCCGAATGTGAAACAATTATTACCAAAACTCAGGCGGAATGTTATCACCTCCACTATTTCTCTTTTAGTTCCCCGGTCAAAATGCTTCACGTGAAACAAACACCCTATCTCAATTCCTTGTAAAACACCCGTAAGACAGCTCAGAAACACTGACAACATCAGTATTTCAACTCCCTTTACGCCCTACACAATACTCTTACCAAATCTAAGAACCCGACTTGCGAACAACAAAAACAAGCCACACAGAAGTTCATCAGGTCGATTCAACGTCTTTACAGTAATGAACGTTATCCATTTCCAGACCACGTGAAACAAGATAAAAAATGTTTCACGTGGAACATAAAGAAACTCGTGCCAGATCCCGGCCTCTGTTGACGGCAGATACTCAGTCTTCTGCCACTCAGTTTTTTGATAAAGCGACAGATTCAGCTGCATGAATGTTTCACGTGAAACATTTCAATCCCACTTACACCTTGCTCAATAACCATTAGATCCGAAAACACAACCACCGGACATCAAAACCGTCCACATAGAAGTCATCGGATCACTTCAGCATCTAATAGTGGATTAACGTTATCCATTCGCAAGGCGTGTACAACAAAAATGTTTCACGTGGACCGTTAAGGAACTTATGACTGATTCCGATATCTGTTGACGGCAAATTCTCAGTCTTCTGCTACTCAGATTTTTTTGATAAAGGAACAGATTCAGCTGCACGAATGTTTCACGTGAAACATTCGCCTTATTTTCCAATGCAGAATTTAGAGAAAATGATTCCAAGGAGATCATCCGGCAAAATCTGCCCGGTTATCGTACCTAACTCATTAAGCGCCAGGCGAAGTTCTTCAGCAACGAGTTCCAGCGTCATAGACTGCAAAGATTCCTGCACTTGAATCAAATGCGACTTCGCTTTTGCAATCGCTGTCAAGTGACGGGTTCTCGCTGAGAAATTTCCTTCAAAATCAATGCCATTTCCGGAAATCTTCTTTAATTTCTCCAGTAATGCATCAATACCCTCTCCGGTCTTGGCTGAAATACAGACGGCTCCGTCCGGAATCTTGCCCTGATCAACCCCAAGGTCAATCTTATTCATGACCAACACTTCTGTAACACCTTCGCGCAGTCTGTTTCGGATCCAGGTTTGAGCCGTATCACTGACCGCCGTTTTGTCTGTACCGTCAACCAAAGTCAAAACAACATCCGCCGTCTCTACCGCCTGCAGAGTTCTTTCAACACCAATTTTTTCCACCGGATCATCCGTCTCTCTGACGCCGGCCGTATCTATCAGATGAATCAAAAGCCCATCCAGATCAATATCGTGCTCTATACGATCGCGGGTCGTTCCAGCAATATCAGTCACAATGGCAACTTCATTTTGTGCCAAAGCATTCATCAGCGAACTTTTCCCGACATTCGGAGCCCCGGCCATCACAACCGTCAAGCCGTCGCGCAATACCTTTCCATAAAGTGCACGTTCTTCAAGATCTGTCAGTTCCTTCAGAATATCATCAACCTGTCTGGCAACTCTGCCGTCGTTAATAAAGTCAATGTCTTCTTCCGGAAAATCGAGTGTAGCTTCAACATAGGCACGAAGATTGGTGAGATGTTCGGCTATCTCATAAACCTTCTGCGAAAAAACGCCCTGAAGGGAACGGGCTGCGGCCCGCGCGGCAGACGCACTTCCGGCATCAATCAGGTCGGCCACGGCTTCGGCCTGCGTCAAATCCATCCGTCCGTTTAAAAACGCTCTTTTGGAAAACTCTCCGGGCTCGGCAAGTCGCAGTTCGACCGCTGCACCGACCTCCAGAACCCGGCTCTGAATCATCTGCAAGACCGCCGGTCCGCCGTGGGCCTGGATTTCCAAAACGTCTTCTCCTGTGTAGGAGTGAGGGCCCTGAAACTTCAGCACAACAACTTGGTCAATCAGATCTCCTGCTGCGCTTCGCACAGGCAGCAGAAAGGCCGTTCTCGGTTTAAGAACTTTTCCGGGAAAAAGCGCTTCACAAATGACGGAGAGAGCCTGAGTACTTCCTGAAACGCGAATAATGCCGATGCCTCCGCGTCCTGCGGCTGTAGCCCTTGCAACAATCGGATCGTAATCAGTGTTGGACATATCAGAGTCTTTTTGTGTCTATCGGCTTCACGTCAGACGATTTCGTCGTCTGAGGTAACATTCCCGGAACTTGAACAATAGTTGCCTTCATTATGCCGTTAAGAAAAAAATCTTCCATATCGTTGTCCGGCCTTTTCGGTGCCTGCATTGCAGTGGCAACATCAGTCCCGATCACTGCTTACCTCGGCGCCAGTTTCGGCGACACCTACAACATGCGTGTTGCAATCTACGGCGGCCTCCTGCTGTGGGTGGTAACCGGAGCTGTCGCCGTGTTTTTAATGACCTGCCGCGCTGAATCCAAATTTTCAGCCGGTCACATTCTTTTATGGTTTATCAGCACCTGGCTATGGCCGATTCCCTTGCTGATGTGGAAACTCAGAGCGAAAAAAAGTGCGGAAGAAACATCCTCCCGCACTTAGATTCAATCTGATTGTGAGCTTGTTTTACTTCGCTTTAGCCGCAGCAATGCGGTTGGCTCTTTCCTGCACAATCTGACGGTTCACGTACCACTGCTGCCAAATGGACAGAATATTGTTCGTGAGCCAGTAGAGCACCAGGCCGGAAGCGAAGAAGAAGAACATCACACCGAAAACCAGCGGCATGATGACCATCATCTTGGCCTGCATCGGATCGGTCGGCGTCGGATTGAGCTTAATCTGCAGGAACATCGTGAGCATCATCACGGCAGGCAGAATAAACCAGGGATCCGGCATCGCAAGATCAGTCACCCAGAAAATCCATTCAGAGCCGCGCAGTTCCACGCTGGCAAGCAGCACCCAGTAAAGCGCCAGGAACACCGGAATCTGAAGCACAATCGGCAGACAGCCGCCCACAGGGTTGATCTTCTCTTTCTTATAGAGTTCCATCATTGCCTGCTGGTAGCGCTGCTTGTCGTTACCGTACTGCTCCTGCAAGGCCTTCATGCGGGGCGTCACTTCCTTCATGCGGGCCATTGACTTATAGCCGGCAGCGGAAATCGGGTAGAGGATAGCCTTCACCAGACAGGTCAGAAGCACAATCGCCCAGCCCCAGTTACCGACCAGACCGTAGAGGAAATTCAGCACTGAATAAATCGGCTTGGAAAGGAACGTGAGCCAGCCGTAGTCAACCACCAGATCCAGACCGTCGGCAATATAAGCAAGGCGTGCCTGATCCTGAGGTCCGACATAAAGCACTTCTTCCTTGACAACGCTCTGACCGGGATCAATCTTATTCATGCGGATGATCGAACCGACGGCATACAGATCATTGTCGAGCTTGGAGGTGTAGAGCTCACGCGGCGTCTTCACATTCTGTCCGCGGACATCAGCCCAGGCAGACACAAAGTAGTGCTGGATCATAGCTACCCAGCCGTTATCAGACTTGATGGGCTTTTGCTCTGCCGCATCATCAAAGTCAATCTTCTTGAACTTATCGTCTTCGGTATAAACGGCAGGCCCGGTGTAGGTGTAGTAGAAGGAGCTTTCACCCTCGGGCTTGGCGCTGTCACGCGTCAGCTGATAGTAAATGCTCGGCTGCACCGACGCGGTTCCGTTATTAACGATCGTATCGCGGACCGTAATGCCGTAGTGTCCGTCATAGAGGATGAAGCTCTTTTTAACAGTCACTCCGCCCTGGGAGCTTTCAAAGTTGGCCGTCGTCACCTTGACTTCCCGGCCAAGCTCCTTATCCATCGCGTTGGACGTTTCCGTTCCGATATATTTATAAGCCGATTTATGGTTGGGAAAGTCACCGCCGATCAGACCGCTCTGCGCCACATAAACGTGCTTCGGGGTCACATCAAAAAGCACGATGTTTTCGCGCTTGGGAGCCGTCTTGCCGAGAATCATGCCGGCAAGACCGACTTCAGTCCAGTCTGCTTCTTTGTATTCCTTCAGAAGTTCGGCACGCGTGACGACAGCGCCCTGTTCATCAATATTGAGCTTTAAAAGATCATTCTGAAGTTGCACTGCCTTGGTGGTCTGCACCATCCCCTTAGCAACAGCCTCAGAACCGGCTCCGGCAACAGGAACCGCAGGGGTTTGAGTGCCTTGCTTACCATCAGCCGTCTCGGTCTGTGCCGTCGGCGTTCCGAAAAAGGACGGTTTGCCGTTATAAACCTGCCAGTTATCCCACAGCATAAACACTGAAGCGGCCAAAATAACCCACAGGATCGTACGTTGAAAATCGCTACCCATATCCGGTCTATCTTATAAAGTCTTGAATAAACAAAGCAGAAAGCTCAGTTGTCCCTATGCTTCCAGCACCGCCAGCTGAACGTCTCAGGCACAGGATCATACCCCTTGCCGCCCAAAGGATGACAACGGCACAGACGCGCTGCCGTCAGCCACAGTCCCCGGATTGCTCCGAAACGCTGAAATGCTTCAATGGCGTAATTGGAGCAGGTCGGTATGAACCGGCACTGCCAGCCGACCCAGCCGGAGAATACCAACTGGTAGAAACGGATGAGGGCAATACACACTTTTGCAGCCATCGCGTCACTTCCGGTACAGAGAAACTGATTTCGGCAGTCGTCTGACGACGGCCTGAAGGCAGAGTTCAGAGCTCTCGCGCACCAGACGCTTGGCATTATCCACGGTCATGGCCTCCGAGCCGACACGCCCCAGAGGTCTTCTCAGGCGCAGACCGATTTCCAGTCCGACACCGTGTTGAGCAGCCAAAGCTCGAAACTGCGGCAGCTTATTGCGGCAGCAGTCCCGCATGACACGTTTAACCAACGCCCGGTCCACAGACCTCGGCGCATTGTGCTTACCCACCGTAAAACCAAATCGGACGCGACCGACACAACTGTTCAGAATCACTGAAACAGATGCCAGTTCACGTCCGAGTCGAATGGTCGCAGGGCTGTCCGAGTGTAACAACTCCCCGAAATCCTCGGACCGGATGATCCGGACGGTACGGGGAAAACCCAATCGCATATGATCAGAACTCACGATTCAGCCCGGCATCAGCCGAGAGCCGATCAGAGGGCGAGCTTATGACGCCCCTTGGCGCGGCGACGAGCGAGAACGTGACGACCGCCCTTGGTGCGGGAGCGAACCAGGAAGCCGTGCGTACGGACACGCTTGATCTTGGAAGGCTGATAAGTACGTTTGGTAGCCATGATTAATCCTTACCTTATTTGAATATAAAGGTCACAAAACAACGGTTCCCCGTCAGCGATAAAGGACGGCAAAACCAAAGAAAAAATGGAGCAACAGACACTAAAAATCCGGTCTGTGAACAGCAACCGCAGAGCCCGGACGAAACGCATTTCGCCCACGCGCTTCTGCGGGAACCCGATATTACACCCTATTTTAGGTGTTCCTGTCAACTCAAAACCCTGAAAACCCTCGTAATTTTTTAGAAACCGGCACCGGAAAAAATTCCGAACGCCGCATCTTGTAGTCATCAAAAACCGCTAACACTATTCATTGTGGATAACTTAGAAATACGTTTATTTATCATAGATCTGCGTGCATTTGGTGAATCCCCTGCAAGCGTCTAAAATTTCAAACCTTTTTTCAAAGATCCGGGTGTTGTCTGCTTTTTGCGTCAGTACGGACTGCCGTTCCGGGCTGCTATGCAAAGATTTTGTCCTGCCCCCGAAAAAACAGAAGTGTGGTTGTTTTATGTCTGAATTTTGGAATCGTTGCCTAGAAGAACTTCGTCAAAGATACGCGCAGGAAGTCTTTCAAAACTGGTTTGCCGATCTTCAGGCAGATGAAACGGGGCTTGAGAGCGGCTCGCTCACGCTCATAGCTGATTCCGGCGCAAAGGCGCGCACACTGCAGACTTCGTACGGCGCTCAGATTCAGACGGTCATCAACCAGACGGCCGGTCGGGAAATCGACATTACCTGGGAAGTGAGCGAATCCGAAGTAAAGCCCGCTACGGCACCGTTTACCGCCGAGTCTGCACCGGCGGCAGTTCAGACGGCATTGCAGGATACGGGGTTATTGCCCAACCTCACGTTTGAAAACATTGTTGAGGGTAAGGCCAACCAGCTTGCTTATGCCGCAGCTCAGCAGGTGGCCAACAGCACCAATGCCATTTACAACCCGCTTTTTATCTACGGCGGCGTCGGTCTGGGTAAAACACACCTGATGCAGGCTATCGGCCATCAGTACATCAAAACGCATCCCGGTGCCCGCGTCCGCTGTATTTCGGCCCAACAGTACATCAATGAATTTACCGATGCCGTCCGCGGGCTCAACAACAATCATCCGGAGAAAATGCAGACCTTCGAGAACCGCTACCAAAATCTCGATCTTCTGCTTATCGATGATATTCAGAGCTTTGCAAGCCGCGAAGGTACTCAGACAAACTTCTTCCTTGCTTTTGAGCGTATGGTGCCGCACGGCAAACAGATTGTGCTCACAAGCGATACCTATCCCCGCAATCTGAAGGCTTTCCAGGAACGGCTGCTTTCACGTCTGACGCAGGGGCTGGTTGTCTCGGTTGAGCCGCCGGAACTGGACATGCGTATTCAGATTCTGCTGCAGAAAGCCGACAGATCCGGGCTTGAAATGCCGGAAGAAGTTGCCGTCATCATTGCCAAACGGCTTAAAAGCAACGTACGCGAACTCGAAGGTGCCGTTCAGCAGATTCTGGCCTACACGAATTTCCACAATCTTCCGGTATCCGTTGAAACCGCCAAAGTCGCCCTGCGTGACGTCTTTAATGTGAGTGCGGTTCCCGTGACGGTGGAAAATATTCAGCAGGTCGTCTCCGAGTACTACAACCTGAAGGTTTCGGACATGTATTCGAAATCCCGCAAGGGCCCTGTGGTGTATGCCCGACAGATTGCCATGTACTTGGCTAAGGAACTCACTCAAAAGAGTCTTCCGGAAATTGCTTCGTTTTTCGGTAAAAAAGATCACACTACCGTGATGTATGCCTGTAAAAAGGTCATGACAAGCCGCAATACGGACGAAGCTCTGAAACACGAACTCAACATTTTGGAACAACGCCTGAAGAACTAACCCGGTTCTTCCCGTGAAAAGTACGGAAAACAAGGGTTTTCGGACGTTTTTTCGATTAAAATCCACTGATAATATTGAAAATTCAAGTCATCACGACTTGTTGTTGAACAGAAGGAATTCTTAAATGCCGTTTATTCAGTGCACCCGCGAAGCACTTCTGAAACCGCTGCAGACTGTCGGCGGGATTGTGGAAGGGCGTCAGACCGTCGCCATCTTGTCCAACATCCTGATCGAAAAGCAAAACGAGACGGTTTACTTCACAACAACCGATCTTGAAATTCAGACCAAAACCAAGGCCGCCGTCGGCTGCGGAGAAGGCGATTTCAGCACCACGCTGCCGGCAGCCAAACTCACGGCACTGTTAAACGCCATTTCCGGTAACGGCACGGAAGTCAGCCTTGAAAATGACGGCCGTCATATCCTTTTGAAAGCCAATGCTTCCAAGTTTAGCCTCGTGCCACTGCCGGCTGACGGTTATCCTCAGCTGCCCGTCTCCGAAATGGACGTGCACATCACACTGCCCGCATCGGTTTTAAAGCATCTGATTCAGATGGTGCACTTTGCCATGGCTCAGCAGGACGTGCGCTTCTACCTGAACGGCATGCTTCTTGTGCTGGACGGGAAAATGGTGCGTGCGGTTGCCACCGACGGCCATCGCCTGGCGTGCTGCGACTCTGAAATGGACATGGAAGTCACGGAAAAAGTCGAAGCGATTCTGCCACGCAAGACCATTCAGCAGCTCATGAAACTGCTGCCTGACAATGATGATCCCGTGACGATCGACATGGGGCCGCAGCAGGCCCGCTTCACGTTCGGTGAAATTGAGTTTCTGACAAAACTCATTGACGGCAAGTACCCCGATTACAGCCGCGTTATTCCCACCAACAATGACAAGCGCTTTCTTGTCAACCGCGAGGAACTGATCGGAGCCCTGCGCCGCGCCGCCATTTTGGCCAACGAAAAATTCAAGGGCCTGCGCTGGGTCATCACACCGGGCAAGCTCCATATCCAGAGCGCAAACAACGAGATGGAAGAGGCCTCGGAAGACATCAAGATCAATTATGAAGGCCCCGATCTCGATCTGGGCTTTAACGTGACGTACCTGCTTGACGTGCTCGGTAATCTGAAAAACAGCGACGTCTGCTTTGCGTTCTCCTCTTCTCAGGGGGCGACGCTTCTGACAATGCCCGAGAGCGAACAGTTCCGTTACGTACTGATGCCGATGCGCATCTGACGGCAGTGACGGTTAACTCCGTCAGAGAGTCCGGCAAGAACTGCGCCAATGCAGACTGTGTGAGTCAGCTGCATTGGCGTAGTGCGTATCTGAGTAACATTTTTTCTGAAGAACAAACCGGTGCAAGTGACATAACCGCCGCCGGAAAAAAGCTTTTTATCCGCCTAGTGAATATTTTGTGACTGATATGGAATCTCCTGAAAAAAACACAGCCGGCAATACGTCTTCCACTTATAACGAGACCAACATCAAAATCCTTGAAGGTCTGGAAGCCGTACGGAAACGCCCCGGCATGTATATCGGCGACGTCTCCGACGGCTCCGGTCTGCACCATCTCGTCTATGAGGTGGTGGACAATTCCATCGACGAAGCCATGGCCGGCTATGCCAAAAATATCTTCGTCACAATTCACATGGACAACTCCGTGAGCGTTGTTGATGACGGCCGCGGCATTCCCACCGCCATCAAATTTGACGACAAACACGAACCCAAGCGTTCGGCTGCTGAAATTGCACTGACCGAACTGCATGCCGGCGGCAAATTCGACGACAACGGCTACAAAATTTCAGGCGGTCTACACGGCGTCGGTGTTTCCTGCGTCAACGCGCTTTCCTCCTGGCTTGAACTCAAAGTTCACCGTGACGGCAGAACGCACTTTCTGCGCTTTGAAAAAGGCGTCGTTGTCGACAGACGCATTGAAACCGTCAAGTCGCCTCTGACCGGTGAAATGGTGGAAGTCAGCCCCATGAAGGATCTTGGCGAGACCACAAAACGCGGCACTGAAGTTCATTTTCTGCCGGAAAAGTCCATTTTCGAACCTGTCACTGATTTTGACTACGACACGCTGCTGCTGCGTTTAAGAGAGCTCTCCTACCTCAATTCCGGTGTGGATATTGAATTAAGCGACGAGCGCTCGGGAAAGCATGTCCGCCTTGAAAGCGAAGGCGGCGTCCGCTCCTTTGTACTTTATAAAAACACGACGCGCCGGGCTATTCATAAAGATCCGATTTATATCCAAAAGACCATTGAACAGAAAACCGCCAAGGACAACACCAAGGAAATTCCGGTTTACGTTGAAGTGGCTCTGCAGTGGAATGACTCCTACAACGAGTCGCTTGCCGCCTACACCAACAACATTCCTCAGCGTGACGGTGGCACGCACGTCACCGGTCTGCGCCTGGCAATGACCCAGGTCTTTAAGAACTACATCGCCAACAATGATTTTCTGAAAAAAGGCGATAAGTTTGAAATTTCCGGTGAAGACATGCGCGAAGGTCTCACCTGTGTTTTGTCAGTCAAAGTCCCGCAGCCTTCTTTCAGCTCACAGACAAAAGACAAACTTGTCACGAGTGAAGTGCAGCCCGCGGTCTACGCAGCCGTCAGTGAAGGCCTTGAAACATTCCTGGAAGAAAATCCGGATCAGGCCAAGGAAATCTGCAACAAAATCGTGGGGGCTGCACGCGCCCGTGAGGCGGCCCGTAAAGCCCGTGAAGTCACACGTAAACAGATTTTCGGCGGCGGCCTTCCCGGCAAACTGGCCGATTGCTCCAGCAAAGACCCCGCCGCAAGCGAAGTCTTCATTGTGGAGGGTGACTCGGCAGGCGGCTCGGCCAAAACCGGCAGAAAGCGTGAATTCCAGGCAATTCTTCCGCTGCGCGGCAAGATTCTGAATGTGGAAAAAGCTTCTGTGGACAAACTGCTCGATTCCGAGCAGATCCGCACACTGGTTCTTGCGCTCGGCACGCAGCTCAAGGATGAGTTCAATCTCGAAAAACTGCGTTATCACCGCATTATTCTGATGACCGATGCCGACGTGGACGGTGCGCACATCCGTACGCTGCTTCTCACGTTCTTCTATCGTCAGATGCCGCAACTCATCGAGGGAGGCCACGTCTACATCGCCCAACCTCCGCTTTACGGTGTTCTGATCGGCGGCCGCGACAAAAAGACGAACAAAGAACGCAAGATTTACCTCAAAGATGACGCGGAAATGGCGCGTTATCTGCTCAATATCGCCTTAAAGGATGCCATCCTTTATAAGAGCGAAGCCGATTTTGAAAGCGGCATCGGGCTGCGCGGTACCGAACTGGAAAATCTCATCAAGGAATTTGAAGCCTCTAAGTCCGTGATCGAACGCCTGAGCCAGGTTATCGACCGGGCTGCGCTCTTGTCGATTTCTTCGGGCGTAAGCATCGATCTGAGTGACGAAGAGAAGGCCGCCGCAAGCGCCGCCGCTCTTCAAAGCGATATGCGGGATCCTGAGATCAAAGCCGAAGCCCTTTGGGATACCGATAAAGAACGCTGGCACATCCGCATCAGTCATCACATCTACGGCAACACGCACCACAGTTACCTGGAACCGGAATTTCTCCGTTCCCGCGACTACGCCGTCCTTACGGAGTGCTCAGAGGCTCTGAAGGGCGTCATCGGCGAAGGCGCCCGTATCGTGCGCGGCGAGAAAACACAGCAGGTGAAAAACTTCGGAGACGCTGTGCGCTGGCTGCTTGATCAGGCCGAAGCCGGTGTGAGAAAACAGCGCTACAAGGGGTTGGGGGAAATGGATGCCAATGAGCTTTTTGAAACGACCATGAATCCTCAGACACGCCGCCTGCTGCGTGTGCGCCTTGAAGACGCAGGTAAAGCCGATGACATTTTCTCAATGCTGATGGGCGATGAAGTGGAACCGCGCCGTGACTTCATTGAAGAAAATGCGCTCTTTGCAAGCAACATCGACGTCTAGTCACACTGACCTTTAAGTTCCGGGAGGACACCTTGAAAACAACAGAAAACCAACTCGTTGTCGCGGTGTCATCCCGCGCACTGTTTGATCTGGAAAGCGAGCACCGGCTGTTTGAAGAAAAGGGAATCGCCGCCTACAGGGATTATCAGGAAAGTCATAAGGACGATCCACTTGCCCCGGGCGTCGCCTTTCCCTTCATCAAACGCCTGTTAAAGCTTAACGAACTGTTCGGCGAGGCCGAACCCTTCCGTGTGGTTGTTTTAAGCCGCAATTCGCCGGAAACCGGTGAGCGCTTTTTCAGCTCCTGCCGCCACTACAATCTTCCCGTCAAAGCCGGTGCCTTCACTTCCGGGCAATCTACGTTTCCCTACATCAAATCCTTTGACGTATCGCTTTTTCTGAGCGCCAACAGGGAAAACGTCATGTATGCGATCCAGCAGGGTTTGCCCGGCGGGTGGGTTATTCCGAGCGGAAAGAAGGCCGAAGAAGACAACGGAGACGACAACGAGCTTCGGATCGCCTTCGACTTTGACGGTGTCATCATTGATGATGAGGCCGAACGGGAATATCAGAAAGAGGGACTCGCCGGATTTCAGCACCTTGAAGTCACCAAGGCCAATACGCCCCATACGCCGGGGCCTTTAAACCGGCTTTTCACCAAGATTGCAGCGTTTCAGAAAATGGATGCGCAGCGGGGGAAGAATGATCCTTATTACAAGCCCGCCATCCGTGTCTCCATTGTGACTTCCCGCGGAGCGCCGAGCGAACAGCGGCTCATCACCACGTTAAAGACTCTGGGGATGAGTGCTGCAGAGCTCTTTCTTTTGGACGGGCTCCCGAAGAGCAACATTCTCGCTGCGCTCAAACCCCATATCTTCTTTGACGATCAGCTCACACACCTCGAGAAAACGGCAACAACAGTCCCCAGCGTCCTTGTACCGTTCGGAATTACAAATTTCGGCAAGAAATCTTGATTTAAAACACATATTTGTTTTAAATAGTTAGTAGAAGATCGTGTTATTTGACAGCAAAATAACGCTATATCCCGTTTATTAATAAAAAACTCAACTTCTGATCCTGACAAGACGGAACTTCTGATTGCATCGCTTTATAGAAGTTCCGTCTTGTTTTTGACTGCACATCGTTCAGCCGGAAGACTGGTTGCTCCATTTTTTATGTGCGATCGGGTGTTTTTCTTATCTTATTGATTTTTATTTGTTTTCTATATTTTCCGTGAGTATCGGCCTTGAGATTTTTGTTGTTCTTGGGTTTTATTTGTTTTTAAATCTTTAAATTAACAGTAGTAAACAATAGGTGTGGAAAAAACTGTTAATAATTCAATAAACAACTTTAAATTCAATGCGTTAGCTTGTGGATAACCTGTTGGATAAGCTTTGAAATGCTTTGTGGAAACCCTGTGGAGAGCTGTGTGTAAAACTTTGTCCTGATTTTTGAGTTTTCCCTTTTCCCTTCGGCATTCTCTTTTATCCTCAGCCTTTTCCACAGACTTGTTCACACAGGGGTGCCACTGAAGGCAGCTCCGGCTCTTGCAGTCTTTGGTTTTAGACAGTATTGTCCGTCTGTCGTTAGAGTATGAATAGAAGCAGTACATGCAGAACTCTGAACTAATGCCTTGGTTCGCGCCGGTTTTATCGCCGGAGATGATGCGTGTCATGCATAACCTGGGCAGACGCCTCACTCTGTGGCCCGGGGATGCCGCAGGGCGCACGTGGTTTAACCACGTTGTTTTTGTGGAAAGGGGATTTTTGGCTCAGGCGCTGCTGAATCCCGGAAGCCATTCTCCGTTTATGCTGACGCTTTCCGGCCCCGGCAGTTTTGCCGTAACTACGAATGCCTTCAGCCGGCTGGATAATCTGCCGAGAAAGTACTGGGCACTGACGCAGTCAGAGATTCTGACGGTCAATCCTTCGATTTTGCTGCGCCTGGCGGAAGTTGATGCCGGATGGAATCACGAGCTTACGTCGTACCATATGCGAAGAGCCGTCAGTGAACGGCTGGGGCTTATGGTGTGTCATGTGGCCAAGCCCGAGCGGCGGCTCGGCGTATTTCTGACGGCGGCTCTGGTGAGCGCTGTTAAAAGCGTGATTCCAAAGCTTGAGTCTTCGAACACATGGATCCGGCTTCCGGCACTGCCTTCAAGAAAGCTCATGGCTTCCGTGATTTCCTGTTCCTCCGCAACGATTGATCAGATCATCAGGGACTGGATCGCGAGAGATCTGTTTATGCATTCTTCCGGAGCCTTATGGATGCGCAGAACAGAGCTTCTGGACCACTGGGTATGGCTTAAACCGTTTCTGCAGATGCAGAAAGATATCGAGCAGTCGGTGGCTGTCCCTGATACGATGGTTATGCCTGACGTTGAAAGATAACAGTTATGGATAGAAAGATATGGCAATGAACAGAAAAGCTGTCTGCGCGGTGCTGATGTGCGCGACCGCAGGTACTTCTTTACTGATGTCGGGGTGTGCCCCGCTGATTTTCGGCGGCGCCGTGGCTGTCGGGAGCACCACTGTGTCAACAATGGCTGACCGGCGTTCCACCGGGGCCGTCTTAAATGATGAAGTGCTCGAAAAGCGTGTCGGCTGGGAGATCTCCCGTGCGCTCGGAGCGGCTGAGCAAAATCACATCACTGTGACGGCCTATAACGGTTGGGTGCTTCTCACCGGTGAGGTACCGACGGAAGAAGGCCGAAAGACCGCGGAAAACACGGCCCGAGTGAGCCTTGACGTAAAGCGCGTCATTAATGAACTTGCGGTGATGACGCCCTCCGGTCTCGGACAGCGTATGAGTGATTCAACACTGGCCGCCAAGGTCAGGGCCAACCTGATCGGTAACCAACGCGTCTCCATTAATCAGATGAAGGTAACGGTGGACCGCGGTATTGTTTATCTCACGGGGCTTTTAAGCAGTGAGGAAAATGAGGCAGCCTGCCGAACGGCGGCAGCAACGGGCGGCGTCGTGCGGGTTGTGTCGCATGTTGAGTTACTCAGTGCCCTGAGGCTTGAGCAGATCCGCAGAGAACAGGAAGAGCATCAGAAACGGATGAGTCAGGAATAACTCTGTACTGACTGCGGCAGGTGTAAAGCCCCGGCCGTATTGTTTGGGACGGGCCGCCTTTTACAGTGCGGCCTTTTTTAAAAACCGTTTGTGAGCAGAAACGTCACCAGGGCTCCTGTCATCAGGCACACGGCAAAGCGAAGTTCCAGTTTAATGGTGCCGAACATCACATCATTAAGTTCGAGTCCCTTTTTTAGGCCGAGATCCCGGGCAAGTTTCAGTGCGGAAAAAACGGTGACGGCGCCAAGCAGGCAGGGCCAGTAGGAGGGCTCAATAGCGATTAAAAGCGCAATCAGAGCGTAGGGTGCGAGAATGAGTACGCGGTAGGCGGTCAGCATTCCTTGATGACCTAAAAGCACCGCGAGCGTTTTTCTTCCGACCGAAGCATCATGCTCAAGATCTCTGAAATTGTTTACGGCTAAAACGGCCGCTGCCTGCAGGCCCAGAGCCGCAGAGGCAATCACGACTTCCGTGTTAAGCGACAGTGTTTGCAGATAAAAGGTGCCGCAGACAGCGGTAATCCCGAAAAAGATGAAGACAACCGCTTCTCCGAAGGGGGTGTAGGCAATCGGTCTGGGGCCGCCCATGTAACAGTAGGCGGCAATGACGGAAGCCAGACAGATCAGAATAAAAACCCAGCCGCCTTTATAAACGAGGAAGGCTGTGTCCAGAACAGCAACGAGGGCAAGCAGGCGGATGGCATTTTCCACGGCCTTAACCGTGAGCCAGCCGTTTGCGGTGGCACGGGGCAGTCCCTTGCGTGTCGATCGCTCGGCCTTTCGTTTCGTGTAGCCGGCATCGTTTTCCATATTGCTGATGACCTGCATCAGCACGGCAATTAAGAGCGTGGCAGCGGCTGTGGTGATATCAAGTGTCTTTGTCTCAGCCAAGGCAAACAGTAACCCTACCAATACCGGGGAGACGGCAATCAGCCAGGTTTTCGGGCGGGCGCAGGCTACCCAGGCAGCAAGACTGCCGGGCTTTACGGTTTTATCCGGAGTCATTTGGTATCAGAGAACAACCTTGACCATCGGGTGCGAGGTGAGCATACGGTAAATGGTGTCGAGCTGATCTTTGCTCTGAGCATTTACAACAACCGTCAGGGATGTGTATTTACGGGTTTTGGAATATTCGGTTTTGATGCCTGCCGGATCAAAGTCCGGTGCGATTTCCCGGACGGCACTGCCGATGACTTCGGCAAAATCCGGCGTGGTAAGTCCCATCACCTTAATGGGAAACTCCGTCGGAAATTTTAAAAGTGAGTCTTCACCGGAGGTTTCCGTTATTGTGACGCGGTCGGTTTTCTGTTCAGTCATTTTTTCTCCGTCGGTTCGGCATTGAGTTTGAGCCGCACCGAATCAATAAAGCGGCTCAGGGTACTGCCTTCGCCGATATCGTACATGGCTCTCAGCGGAAAAGACGACAGTTCTTTTCCTTCAAATTCCACATGAAGCCGGGCAATTTCATCGCCTTTACGCACAGGAGCAAGCACGGGCTTTTTGTATTCCACGCGGCCGGTAATACCGCCTGTGCCGCGTGCGGCGAGCTTGGCCCGGTCGATGGAAACCCAGATATCCTTGTCAGCGGCAACTTCGAGCCGGTTGCGGTTGCCGCCCAGTACTTCAAGCGCTGAAACCGGAGTGCCTGCCGTAAAAAGCCGGATTGTTTCGAAGTCGGCTCTTCCCTTGCGAAACAGCGTCAGCACCTGATTGATCGAGACATCGGTCCGGGCATTTCTGTCAGGGAGGTAAACGGCAATCAGTCTGCGTTCCGTATCAGCTGTGATTTTTTTATGAACCGAAGAGGCGATAAAAGCGGTTGATGTTTTGTTGCTCATCACGCCGTCAATATCGTCGCCGCGCCACAGCAGCAGATTCCTGTTGCGCTGATTGTTGCCGGCAAAGGAAAATGTTTTTTCTGAAAACAGGGCAAATATGTCCGGGTAACGGGTTCTGATTTCCTGTGTGAGCAGCGCCAGATCGTATGCACTTGATACTTGTCCGGGGGCAGTCACCGGGGAGGTAAACAGGGAGTTTTTCATGCCGGCTTCTGCGGCATAAAAATTCATTTTTTCCACAAATTCCCTTGTATTGAGTCCGTTCGTACCGGCAAGGACATGACAGGCCTCCTCGGCATTGGTGACGGCAACCGCCTTAATAAGACCGTTAAAGGAAACGGTTTGTCCTGCTCTGAGATAAAGCCTGCGGGCATTCTGCCGTGCCGCAATATTGCTTTCCGGCACAGTCACCGTCAGGGATAAACGGTCTTTTCCGTCAGTCAGCCGCAATGCTGTGTATAGCGTCATCAGCTGCACAAAATCGCCGGGATTGAGTTTTTTATGCTGTTCTTTCTCAATGAGCACCATGCCGCTGACGGAGTCAAAAAGCGTGAGTGACAACGCCAGGGCGGAATTACCGGTCGTCAGAAGACAAAAAACAACCGGCACGAAAGCGAGAGTTCCGAGAAAACGTGAGATCACGACAGTTGATGATGAAAGTTCACAAAAAACAAGGATTGCGGACCGCTTTTAGAGCGGAAAATCCTTTGAAAGCAGTGGATTTTACCGCTGACAATGACGCGTTATCCGTGTGCGTTTATTTTCAGCGGTAAGCCGCATACAATGCAGTTCGTGCAGACGAATCGGTCTTGTTTCGGGCCGTGGTCGGCGCCTTTGTTTGGACGGGAAACGCATATTGTGACGGTTTTACTGCTGGATCTGGGAAATACGGCTCTGAAGTGGACGACGCTTGATAAGCCGGAAGAGCCTCAGACGTATGTGCACGGAGGACACGGAACGCCTCCGGATGAACTGCTGCGTACCTGGTCAGCGCTCAAACCAACCCGTGTGGTCGGCTGCATGGTTTCAAGCGAAATGCTTGCGCTCTCACTTACGAAGTTTTTTAACGCTCACGGCATTCCCTGGGAGTGGCTTCATTCCGAACCGGTCTTTCGCGGAAATTTTGAGCTCACCAACGGTTATGAAAACTGCAGGCAGCTCGGCAGCGACCGCTGGTTTGCCGCCATCGGCGCGGCAAGCCTCTATCCGGGACAGCCTCTGCTGGTGGTGCATATGGGAACAGCCACAACTGTGGATTCCGTCGTCTCTGAAAACGGTCGGCTGGTGTTTTGCGGCGGCCGGATTCTGCCGGGGCCGGCCATGATGTATGAGTCACTCGTAAAGGGCACGCGCTGCCGTCCGAACGGAATCGGTGCAGTCGAGCCGTTTCCGAAGAATACGGACTCCGCAATTTCCACCGGCATTCTGGAAGCACACCTCGGGGTTATTGAGCACGCCAGGGCAGCAATGCAGGACAAAGGATCCGACGTCAAAATCGTTTTCGCCGGCGGCGCTGCACCGCTTCTGGCGCCGTACATCCGGGCCCGCTTTCCTCAGGCTGTCTTAAAACATAACCTGGTGCTGCGCGGTCTGGCACAGCAGGCCTCACAACAGGGACTGACCGCATGAAGGGGCTTCTTGCGGTATTAACGGTTGTGCTGGCTGGGGCAGCGGCGTTTTATCTGATGCAGGATGCGTCTCAGTACGGTGCGTTGCGTCTTGAGGGGCGGGCCTCGGTTGCTTTGCTGCGGGATGACGCACCCCTGCAAGCTACCGCGGGACCGACGGCACGGTCTGAGACCGCAAGCGAGACGCTTCGCTGCGTGCTTTTCGGTCCTTTTGCCCATAAGGATCTGCCCGGCGTGCAGGAGCGTCTGACACGAAGTGGGCTTTTACAGAAGGCGGTTGTGGCAGACCGTTTTCTGCCGGAACGCTTTATTGCGTACCTGGGGCCCTATGACAACACGACGGCCGTGAGAGCCTTTGTGAAGCAATTCCGTCAGCAGGGTATCCGTACGGTAAAACCGATTCTTGAAGGAGAACTTTCCTACGGTGTGGAGATAGCTTCCTTTTCTTCAAGAGAGGCCGCTGAAAAATATCTGGTGAGCGGGCGTGCGCCCGACATGAAGGGAATTAAGGTTACCAACCGCCTCGGAGAGCCGAGCGGACAGGTTGATCTTGTTTTTAATGCGGTCACTTCTGAGGAGGAGGACCGCATCAGAAATCTGACAAAGCTTTATCCCGCAGCAGAGCTCAAAAGCTGCTACTGAAAGGCGGCGTTGAGGGCCCGGGGCAGTGCCTTGAAAAACTGCTCTGCCAGAAGTTGCCTGGCTTTGGTGTCGGCGGCATTGTCGCTGCGGCGTGCGGCCGACCAAACAGAATCAGGAAACCAGGGATCATTTTTCCAGCGCGGAATAACGTGCCAGTGCAGGTGTGGCACCATGTTGCCCAAAGAGGCAAGATTCACCTTGTCAGGCCGCATCATGCGCAGCATCAGAGTCTCAACCGCGTTGACGGCGTTCATGACGTGAATCCGCTCTTTTTCGCTCAGCGCACTCATCTCCGCAATGTGCTTTTTCAGGACGACGCGCGTAAAGCCGGGAATACGGTTTTCACCGGGATTGATGACGCAGACAAGTTCGTCCTGCCAGAGAATCTGTCCGGCGGGCAAAGCGCATAAAGGACAATTTTCACTCATGGTTTGAGTTTCCTAAACGAGTACATGTTCGATGCCGTCTTTACTGACGTCATGCAGAAAATCCGGAAGCCAGTTTTTGCCGTACTGCAGCCGCGCCATTTCAACCACCAGAAACTCCGCTTCAGTCTGTGTGGCGTCGTTATAGCGGCTTAACCCCTGCAGACAGGCCGGGCAGGCGGTGAGAATTTTCACCTCTCCGGAGAAGCCGTCACTTTCAAGCCTCGTTTTTCTGAGAAGGATGTCCTCTTCCTTTCTGAAGCGTACCTGGTTGGCAATGTCAGGGCGGCTTACGGCAAATGTGCCGGATTCCCCGCAGCAGCGGTCTGTGAGTTCAACCTTCGTGCCGTCGCCGGCCGTGATGAGTTGGTTTACGGTCAGAAGCGGCGTACTCCCTGCAAAGGGGGTATGACAGGGATTGTGAAAGAGATACCGGGTATTTTCTTCACCGACAAGCGAGACACCTTTTTCCGCGAGATAGTCGTGAATGTCCAAAATGCGGCAGCCGGGGAAAATTTCCTCAAAGTGGTAGTCCCTCAGCTGCTTGAGGCAGGTGCCGCATGACGTAATCACCGTTTTGATGTCAAGGTAATTGAGCGTATTGGCGATGCGGTGAAAGAGAATACGGTTGTTGGTGACGATCTGACGCGCAAATTCAGCCTGACCGTTACCTTTCTGCGGATAACCGCAGCAAAGGAATTTGGGCGGAATCACCGTCTGGATACCGGAGGCATAAAGCATGGTGAGAACGGCGGCTCCCACCTCAGGGAAAAGCCGTTCGTTGCCGCAGCCCGGGAAGTAAAAGACGGCCTCGGCGTCGCGGCATTCTTTTTTACGGATGATGGGAACCGTGGTCGGATCCGTGAGCTTTAAGAGCGAACGCAGTGTTTTATGCATGCGGGGCTCGGGCAGCCTGCGGTTAACGAGCGTGATGATCTGTTCCCTGATTTTGGGTTTGCCGGTGGTGTTGGGCGGCCGCTTCATATGCGGTTGCGCTAGATGCTTCAGGGCATCTGAGGCCTTGCGCTCAGCCCTGAAGCCGATATCGATCATAGCCTTGCGGGCAATTTCCACCCCCCGGGGATTGGTGAGCGACAGAAAATCAAGCCCCGCCTTTTTAATCGGATTTTTTGAGGTGAAGTTCATCCGGGAGAGAAAGTTTCTCAGCAAAACGGTGACTTCACCGAAATTAATTTTGACCGGGCAGGGCTGCAGACACTTCATGCACAGCGTGCAGTGATCGGAAATGTCGGTAAAGGAGCTCAAATGCTCGGGATTGAGGCCGCGGCGCGTCTGACTTTCGTACAGATACGCTTCCGTGAGCAGTCCCACGGCAATAATTTTGTTGCGCGGAGAGTAAAGCAGACTTGCCCGCGGCACGTGCGTGGAGCAGCGGGACTTGCACTTACCGCAACGCAGACAGTTTTTGACGGCGTCGTTAATCTCCTTTAATTCCGACTGCTGCATGATGAGCGATTCAGAGGTGAGAAGATTAAAACTCGGCGTGTAGGCGTTTTCGAGCCCTTTTAAGAGTTTGCCGGGATTGAAGTGCCGCTCGGGATCAACGCGGTCAAGATAGTCGTAAAAAGGCGCAAGATCGGCCGGATCCAGAAATTCGATTTTCGTGAGACCGATACCGTGCTCACCGGAAACGGAGCCTCCGAGCCCCTTTACGGTTTTCATCACCAGATGCACGGCTTTTTCGCCGAGCTTCATCATCTGATAGTTGTCGGAATTGAGCGGAATGTTGGTGTGGACATTGCCGTCGCCGGCATGCATGTGCAGCGCGATGAATACGCGGCCTCTGAGGACCTTGTTGTGGATTTCATCGATCTGGGCTCTGACTTTTTCAAACGCATCACCGCCGAAAATACGGTCGAGTTCACTGCGGATCTCCCGCTTCCAGGAAATCCGCAGCACTCTGTCATAAACCGCATCAAAGAGTTTTTTCCCTGCGTAGGGTTTAAAGGCCTCGCTGTCAGCGGCAATGCCGAGCGTCAGAAGACGGCTGAGGACGTCTTTAAAGGCATCGTCTAGATGCGTAAGAACAAATGACCAGCGCTCCTTGGTTTCGTCGAGCTTTCGCAGGGCTTCGGGCACGGTTTTTGCCAGCAGCTCCTGCTTGGTGATGCCCGTGATCATGGAGGGGTTGCCGAGGGAAATGTAGCCCTGCAGATAGCTGCGGACAGCTTCGAGCATATCGAGCTTATTCTGAATGGAGCACTCGATGTTGAAGCGCTCGCACACCAGTGTGTATTCGCCGATCTTATCAAGCGGAATCACAACGTCTTCATTAAGTTTGAAGGCATTGGTATGCGCACTGATCGCTGCGGTACGGCTTCTTTCATGCCAGAACTTAAAGCGCTCGGTTTCCGTTTTGGCGATAAAGCCTTCACCGTTACGGTCGGTGCAGATCCGGATGACTTTTTCGGTGACTTCATCCAGCGCTTTTTCGTCATAGCCGACTATGTCACCCACCAAAACCATCTTCGGGTATTCGCCGCGCTGGCTTTTGACCGGGTAATTGACGGCATGCAGATAGCGGTCGTCAAGGTGTTCAAGCCCGGCAAGCATGCAGCCCTGCGGATGCGAATCCAGCAGTTTTGTGATTTCGACGATGGCGGGACCGGCAAGTCCTGCTGCACCGAAAAATTCAAGGCATACGGTACGGCCGCAGGGAGGCATTTTGTGCAGAATCCAGGTGGCTGACGTGATCAACCCGTCGGTGCCTTCCTTCTGTACGCCGGGCAACCCGCCTAGATACTTGTTGGAGACGTCTTTGCCGAGCCCTTTTTTGCGAAACGACGCACCGGGCATTCTGAGCGTTTCGGTGTGAAGTACGCGCGCTTTTTCCGGATCCTTTTCCTGACCGTCCTTAAGCGTCACTTCCCAGACAACTTCTTCCTGTTTGTGGATCTTGCCGAGGTTATGGTTGATGCGGGTGACCTCAAGCCAGTTGCCTTCGGGTGTCACCATACGGTACTGCGCGAGATTATCGACCGCGGTACCCCACAGGACGGCTTTTTTGCCGCCCGAATTTTCCGCGATGTTGCCACCAACCGAACAGGCGTCGGCACTGGCCGGATCGACGGAAAAAACGTAGTCATAAAGGGCTGCGGCTTCCGTGACGCGGCGCGTGACGGCGCCTGCTCCGGTACGGATCACCGGAACATCGTCGGCAACGCCGGGGAGTTGCTCGAGCGTTACTGCGCTGATTGCGTCCATTTTTTCCGTGTTGATCACGGCGCTCAGCTCACTCATCGGTACGGCGCCGCCCGTGTAGCCCGTGCCGCTGCCGCGGGGGATGATGACAAGACCGAGTTCAATACAGGCCCTGACCAGTGCCGGAATTTCTTTTTCCGAGTCCGGTGTCAGAACGACAAAAGGCAGTTCCACACGCCAGTCGGTGGCATCGGTGACGTGACTGGCTCTGGCAAAACCGTCAAACCGGATATTGTCTTCCGAGGTAAATTGCTTAAAAAGCCGCCGGGCTTTACCGCGCAGACGTTCGGTCTTAATGAAGTCTGCATCAAACTTTTCCACGGCTTTATGTGCGAGCGTAAGAAGTTCTGCCACCTTGGCATCGCGCTCAGGCACAGTCGGATCCCGGCGTTTTTCCATCTCATTGAGACGGTGTTTCATGGCGTCGACCAGGAGCACACGGCGGCGTCTGTTTTCAAGCAGATCATCCTGCAGGTAGGGATTGCGGTTGACAACCCAAATGTCGCCCAGTACCTCATAGAGCATTCGGGAAGACCGGCCGGTTCTGCGGAAGTTTCTGAGTTCGGTCAGAATTTCCCAGGCTTTCTCTCCGAGTAGCCGGATGACGATTTCTCTGTCGGAAAACGATGTGTAGTTGTACGGAATTTCGCGAATGCGTTCATTGGCGGCAGCCGTAACAGAAGTCAATCCGGTTTCCTGCATGTTTTTAGGGTCTCAGTTGGGGGGGCAAAGCTTGCCGGAAAAGAGCTCTTTAATTTTTGCCGGCAACAAGAACCATTGTACAAGTTGCGTCTGACCGGTGTCGGCGAGCTTTGAGACACCGAAGAAAGAATGTATCGGATTGAAAACAGCAGGAGGGTGGCCTAAAGTTGGAGTCCTTTTTTGATGCTGTGCCTATTTTGAACGGGAGACAAAATCAGATGGCAGCAACCGACATGTCAACCCAGGATTATCTGCGCCGTATTCTCACGGCCCGCGTCTATGACGTTGCCGAAGAAACGCCGCTTGAAGAAGCCAAGCGCCTTTCCAAACGAATCGGCAACAAGGTGCTTTTAAAACGCGAAGACACGCAGCCCGTGTTTTCCTTCAAGCTGCGCGGTGCCTTTAACAAAATGATTCATCTGACGGCTGAAGAGCGCGCCCGCGGCGTGATCTGTGCTTCAGCCGGTAACCATGCACAGGGCGTGGCACTGGCGGCAAGGCGCCTGGGGTGCCGTGCCGTGATTGTGATGCCCGTGACTGCGCCGAACCTGAAGGTTGAGGCGGTCCGGAATTTGGGCGGCGAAGTCGTTTTGGTCGGCGACAGCTTTTCTGACGCCGCCGCGCACGCCGTCAAGATGCAGCAGGAAGAAGGGCTTACCTTTGTTCATCCCTTTGATGATCCGTTTGTCATTGCCGGCCAGGGCACCATCGGTATGGAAATTCTGCGGCAGTATCAGCCCGCAGACGGCTCGCGTCCCGATGCGATTTTCGTGCAGATCGGCGGGGGCGGACTCGCTGCCGGTGTGGCAACCTACATCAAGGCGCTTTACCCCGACATCAAGGTTTTCGGTGTGGAAACCAAAGACAGTGACGCGATGAAGCAGGCCTTTGCGGCCGGTCACCCCGTCATGCTCTCTGACGTCGGTCTTTTCTCCGACGGTACGGCCGTCAAGCAGGTGGGGGA
Organism: Duodenibacillus massiliensis; assembly: GCF_900128485.1. Lineage (GTDB taxonomy): Bacteria > Pseudomonadota > Gammaproteobacteria > Burkholderiales > Burkholderiaceae_F > Duodenibacillus > Duodenibacillus massiliensis. The sequence continues at coordinate 11,921 of NZ_LT635844.1, read as the reverse complement.
CGAAACCTACAGGCTCTGCCGGCAAAATCTCGATGACATCATCCTCGTTGACAGCGATGAAATCTGTGCCGCCATCAAGGATGTCTTTGAAGACACGCGCGGCATTGTGGAGCCTTCGGGGGCGCTGTCGCTTGCCGGACTTAAAGCCTGGGTCCGCCGCAACAACATCAGCAACAAAACGCTGGTGGCGGTTACCTCGGGCGCCAATATGAACTTTGACCGTCTGCGCTTTGTGTCCGAGCGTGCTGAATACGGTGAAGAGCGTGAAGCGCTTTTTTCCGTGACGATTCCGGAAGAACGCGGTTCTTTCCGGCGTTTTTGCGAATCGATCGGCAACCGCAGCGTCACGGAATTCAATTACCGTATCAGCGATCCGAAAAAGGCCTACATTTTTGTGGGGATTCAGACAGCTAATTCCCGAGATGCCGACAAACTGGTGGAGGCGTTTGAAAAGTCTCATCTGCCCACTGTCAATCTCACGCACGATGAACTTGCCAAGCTGCATCTGCGGCACATGATCGGCGGACACAGCAAGCTTGCGACCAATGAAAGGCTCTACCGGTTTGAGTTTCCGGAACGCCCCGGGGCGCTCATGAAGTTTCTGACGTCGATGGCGCCGCAGTGGAATATTTCGCTTTTCCACTACCGCAACAACGGTGCTGACTTCGGCCGCGTGCTTGTCGGGGTACAGGTGCCGCAGTCTGATAACGAGGCATTTGAGGCGTTTTTAAAGACGCTTGGTTACCGTTTTTGGGATGAAACTCAAAATCCGGCCTATAAGCTCTTTTTGGGGGAGTTCCTGTAAAAAGCACCGGCAGTCTTAAAAGGTACCGGTGCTTTTCCTGGTGAGCTTCAGTTTGAGGGATTGCGGATTAACCGCCGCAGTCCCTTTTCTATGGGGCGGTCAACGAGGTGAAATGTGCCTGAGCCGTCGTCCACAACGTCGTAGTCCCATTTTTTATTGCCGCGCATATCCTCAAGCCACACCGAAAGCGGCAGATCCAGTTCATCGATGTTGGCGTTGATGAAACTTTCCGCTTCGTAGGCCGTGGCGAAGTTTTCCCAAAAGTCGCCGTAGTCGACGATTACCTGAACGACAAGATCGCGCCGCATGGCGGGCTCCTTTTAACGGCTGCCTGCCGCAACGGCAAAGCGTGCGACGGCGCAGGTGAGTTTTTCCGCATAGTTAAGGTCAAGCATTTCGTCGGGACCATGGGCATTGGAGTGCGGTCCGAGTACACCGGTGACCACAAACTGTGCCTGCGGAAAGGTCTGGGCAAAGAGATTGAGAATCGGAATTGAGCCGCCCTCGGGGATGTAGGCCGAGGTTTTCCCGAAGACTTCCCGTCCGATGCTTTCCACCGCACGGGTAAGCCAGGGCGCTTCCTGCGGAGCATCCCATCCTTTGGCAATGCTTGCGTCTTCAAGTGAGGCCTGGGCATTGAAAGGAACGTCTGAGGTCAGTTTGGCCCGCATTGCGTCAAGGGCAGCCTGCGGTTCCGTGTAGGGCGGAATGCGGATGGAGAGCCGCAGCGCTGTTTCAGAGCGCAGGACGTTACCTGCATGCTGCAGCTCGGGAAGCCCTTCAGCACCGATCACGGCAAGTTGCGGCTTCCAGGTCTGCTCAAGAATGTTTTCAGCAGCCGAGTCATAACGCATGGCGGTCTGTCCGGCCCAGGGGAAGTGACTGCAGAGATCACCGCCGATCAGATCGGCCACAGCCCTGATCTGCTCCTTTCGGTTTTCCGGAATCCGGCAGTGAAATTCCGGAAGAAGAATTTCTCCGGTACGGCTGTTTTCCAGGCGGTCCAGCAGTTCGCGGATGATCATGAAGCTTTCCGGAACGATTCCTGAGGCTGAGCCCGAGTGCACGCCGTGATTGAGAACTTTCACACGCAAAGTGACGCCGACAGTACCCCGGAAGCTTGATGTGATCCAGAGTCTTTCATAGTCGCCGGCGGTGCTGTCAAGCACCAGAATCAGTGCCGTGTTTTTCATGCGCGGCGCCGTCATCCTGAGCCAGTAACTGAGATCCGGAGAGCCGGATTCTTCACCGGTTTCAATCAGGCCGCAGATTCTCGGGTGAGAAACGGCGTTGACTTCAAGTGCCTTAACGGCGGTAAGAGCACTGTAGACACAGTAGCCGTCATCAGCGCAGCCCCGGCCGTAAAGTTTGCCGTCTTCCACCACCGGCTTAAACGGAGCCCTGTTTCCGGTCCATCCGGAATTTTCCGGCTGTTTATCGAGGTGCCCGTAGCAGAGCACGGAAGCTTCGGACGCATCAGTACCAAAAGCGGGAATGTCAAAGAAAAGGCAGGGTGTGATGCCGGGGGCCGTCAAAACATCAAACGTTGCCTGCGGGAAAAGCATCTGTCCCCAGCGGGCCGCTTTGCGGCAGGCATCAAGCAGCACGCCGTGCGCTTCCCAGTCGGCATCAAATGCCGGTGATTTGGCCGGAAGTCTCACGAAATCTTCCAATGCGGGCAATGTGCTTTCTTTCCAAAGCTGTGCGACGGTCTGATCTACTTTTTTAAACATGATGATTTACTTATAAGCGGCAAAAGCCTGAATACCGAGAATCTTTGAAACGTTTTCCACAATGGCCCGGGCCTGCGGTGCATCCGCGGCAGAGCCGACGAGAACACACCAGTTGCCCGCGGACTGCGCAATGCGCACACCGTCTCTGATATTTTCCGTGGAAAGCATCATTTCGGCGTGCGCGGCAAATTCCTGAGCACTCGCTTTCTGAGTGAATGCGCCGATCTGTGCGCCCCAGGCCTGTTTAACGGAGTCAAGCGACTGCAGTTCTTTTTGGCCTGCCTGCGGCGCCGCGGGGGCATTGACGTCAGTGGAACTTGCCACCACGCCCTGTACAACACCTTCGGAAACGGACGGGATGACGGGTTCCTGAGGGGGAGCCGCGGTTTCTGTGATGCCTTCAGTCAGTGGTTCACTGTTCTCGGACTGTGTTTCATCCACGGCCGAGGGAAATGTCTCCACGGAGGCAATGCGTGCCAGGGGATCCTTGTCAGCCTCAGAGACTGTTGCCTTAACGGCTAAGGCAGTACCTACGACAGCGGCCAGTTTGTCAATGTGCTCACCGGAAGCAGCTACTGAATTTGTTGAGCTGCCGGATTTTTTCTGCCCGATCAGACGGATGGTTTCCTTGACGGCGACAGCGGCAAGATCGCTCTTTGTTTTACTTTCTGAGCCTGAAGCTGCAACCGCCTGCACGGTATAAATCACTGTGGAGAGCTTGCTGCCGGAAGCTTCGGCAAACTGGGTTGACGTGTGTGTGGCCGACGGAATGTTGCCGAGCGCAATTTGCCGGCGCGTAATGCGTTCAATACGCACGCGGGTTGTGCCGTTTTTCTGGTAGCCGAGTTTGACGGCAGCCGCGTAACTCATGTCAATGGCGCGTCCTCCGATAAAGGGGCCGCGGTCATTGACACGGACAATGACGCTGCGTCCGTTATTGAGATTTGTGACGCGTGCGTAGCTCGGCAGCTCCATGGTGGGGTGAGCTGCCGAGAGGCTGTACATGTCATAGATCTCGCCGATTGCGGTCTTTTTGCCGTGAAACTGTTTGCCGTACCAGCTTGCAGTGCCCGTCTGTACCAGGGGTTTATCTCCCGTCATCGGGTAAAAGCGCTGCCCCATGACGGTGTAGGGGCGGTTGGCCCATTTGTTGGGCTTTTCCGATTTAATGACGATTTCATCGGCTTTATGTGCTTTAAGCGTACCCGTAAGTCCTGGAGGGCCGTCGCGGTCATAGTATTTGCCGGTGTTGGCGCTGCCGGCGCACCCGGTCAGGCAAAAGCTCAGCAACAGTGTCAGCCAGAAAATATGCCGTGCGGGGCCGGAGGTATTTTGTGCTTTGATCGATGTAGCCATAGACATAAAAACGAAGTCCGGTCAGCAGAATGGAAAAACACGAAGAAGACGTCTGAAAACACGTGCCATGTCAGGGCGTAATGCTAGACTGTTACTCTTTTGAAAGCTGCTGAGCTTCCTATCTTACAGATCCGGAAGCCTCCAGCCTCTGAGCGCATCGATTTTTTCGACATTACTTGTAACGCAGGTACGAACATGTCCCTTGGATTGGATGACGTCCGCCGCATTGCTGAGCTTGCTCACATTGATATTTCGCAGGAGCAGGCCGTGCAGATGCAGGGGGAACTCAACGATATTTTTAAGATGATCGAACGCATTCAGGCGGTCGATACGGAAGGGGTGGAGCCGATGATGCACCCGCATGACGGCGTGCAGCGTTTCAGAGAAGACCGCGTGGTCTTCGGCAACGATCGGGCGGAAAACATGAAAAATGCCCCCGAAGAATATGAAGGGCTCTTCCTGGTGCCCCGTGTTGTGGAATAACGGGCGGAGAAAAATTCATGAATGATGTGAAATTCAGCTCCGTTGTTGAGCTTTCCCGTGCGCTTCAGGCCAAAGAGGTGAGTGCCGTTGAACTTGCCAAGGCCTATCTGGAAAGGATTGAAGCGCATAAAGACCTGAACTGTTTTCTGGACGTGCGTCCGGAAGTGACGCTCGCGCAGGCGCAGGCCGCCGATAAGCGCATTGCCGAAGGAAAGGCCGGACGTCTGACCGGTATTCCGATTGCGCACAAGGATATTTTTGTGACGCGTGACTGGGCGTCGACCGCGGCAAGCAAAATGCTCAAGGGCTACATGAGCCCCTTTGATGCCGCCGTTGTCCGTAAGCTCGCTGAAAGCGGTATGGTGACCCTCGGCAAACTCAACTGCGATGAATTCGCAATGGGCTCTGCCAACGAAAATTCTGCCTACGGTAAGGTTTTCAACCCCTGGGATCCAAAGGCTGTGCCGGGCGGCAGTTCCGGCGGTTCAGCAAGCTGCGTGGCTGCGGGCCTTGCTCCGATTGCCACGGCAACCGACACGGGCGGCTCCATCCGTGAACCTGCGGCCTTTACCGGCATTACCGGCGTAAAGCCTACCTACGGACGTGCGAGCCGTCTCGGCATGATTGCCTTTGCCTCAAGCCTTGATACGGCCGGTCTGATGGCGCACAGCGTTGAAGACATTGCCTGGGTTCTCGGTGACATGGTCGGGTTTGAACCGTGGGATTCCACAAGCGAAAACATGCCGGCCGAAGACTTCACCCGTGACCTTGAAAAGGGTGTTAAGGGAACCCGCATCGGTGTGCCCAGAGCCTGGTTTGCGAAGTCGCTGGATCCGGAAGTGGCCTCCGCAATTGAGAAGGTGATTGCCGAGTACCGCGCGCAGGGGGCAGAGATTGTGGATATTGATCTGCCCAACGCCGATCTCGGTGTGTCGGTTTACTACGTTGTGGCCTGCGCTGAGGCAAGTTCCAACCTCTCGCGTTTTGACGGCGTGCGCTACGGTTACCGTGCCGCTGAATATGAAGATATTCAGGACATGATCAAAAAGAGCCGTAATGAAGGGCTCGGAGCCGAACCCAAGCGCCGTATTCTGATCGGTACCTACGTGCTCTCGCACGGTTATTACGATGCCTATTACATCAAGGCCCAGAAGGTACGCCGTCTGATTGCCCGTGAGTTCGATCAGGCTTTTGAAAAGGTGGATGCCATTTTGAGTCCGGTGACCGTTTCCACAGCCTACGACTTCGGCGCCAAGAGTGATCCCGTTGCCGCTTACCTCGGAGACCTTTACACGGTGCCGGCGTCTCTGGCGGGACTGCCCTGCATGAGCATGCCCTGCGGCATTCACTCCAACGGCCGTCCGATCGGCGTGCAGCTGACCTGCGCCCGCTTTAACGAAGCCAAGATGCTCGGTATTGCCCAGGCCTGGCAGAACGCCACCGACTGGCACAAGCGCCATCCGAACGGTTTCTGAGAATTTGAGGAAGAAGACAGAAAATGCAATGGGAAGTTGTGATCGGACTTGAAACGCACGTTCAGCTTTCAACCGCCTCAAAAATTTTCTCCGGTGCCTCCTGTGCTTTCGGTGCCGAACCCAACACGCAGGCCTGCTACATTGATCTGGCGTTGCCCGGGGCCCTGCCGGTTCTCAATATCGGCGCCGTTGACAAGGCGATCCGCTTTGGTCTGGCAATCGGTGCGGAAGTTGCTGAAAAATCGGTTTTTGACCGTAAAAACTACTTCTACCCGGATCTGCCCAAGGGCTATCAGATCAGTCAGTTTGATCTGCCGGTCGTCAAGGGCGGCAAGCTCACCTTTACGGTAGAGCCGAAAAACGGGGAACCCTACGTCAAGACCATCAACCTCACGCGTGCGCACCTGGAAGAAGATGCCGGCAAGAGTATTCACGGCATTGTCGCGCATAAGTCTGGTATGGACTTAAACCGCGCCGGTACGCCGCTGCTTGAAATCGTGACGGAGCCGGAGCTGAGAAGTTCGGCTGAAGCCGTGGGCTACGCCAAGGCACTGCACGCGCTGGTCGTGTGGCTCGGTATTTCGCACGGCAATATGCAGGAAGGAAACTTCCGGTGTGACGCCAACGTGTCGGTGCGCCCCATGGGCGAAACAAAGTTCGGCACGCGCTGCGAAATTAAAAACATCAACTCGTTTAAGTTCCTGCAGGACGCCATTGACTACGAAGTCAACCGTCAGATTGAACTGATCGAAGCGGGCGGAAAAGTCGTGCAGGCCACGCGTCTTTATGACCCGGACCGCAATGAAACGCGTCAGATGAGAACCAAGGAAGATTCGATGGATTACCGTTATTTCCCGGATCCTGATCTTCTGCCGGTCAAAATCACGCAGAGCTGGAAGGATGAAGTCGCCAAGAGCATGCCCGAACTGCCGGGACAAATGCGCGAGCGCTTTGTCCGTGATTTCGGTCTCACCGAGTACGATGCGGCGGTTCTGACGGCTTCTCGCGATGTGGCGGACTATTTTGTGAAGGTAAGCAGCGCCGTTGCCGACAAGAAGATTGCCGCCAACTGGGTGATGGGTGAAGTGGCTGCCAACGTCAATGCCGTTGAGAATATGACCTACGCCCAGGCTCCTGTGAAGGCTGAAGTGCTCGGAGAAATTCTCAAGCGGCTCACCGACGGGACCGTCAACGCCAAGGGTGCCAAGAAGCTCTTCCAGCTCATCTGGGGCGGCGCAGCGGAGAGCGTTGACGCTTTGATCGAAAAAGAAGGCCTCAAGCAGATTTCAGACGCTTCCGCGATTGAAGGCATTATCGACGAAGTGCTTGCCGCCAATGCCAAGATGGTGGAGGAATTCCGCTCCGGTAAGCAAAAGGCCTTTAACGCTTTGGTCGGTCAGGCAATGAAGGCCACCAAGGGTAAGGCCAATCCCAAGCAGGTCAACGAGATTCTGCGCGCCAGACTCGGCGCCTGAGACCGAATCTGAGGGATAACGGAAAGGACAGCTGCGATGACAAAAAATCCGCTGTCCTTTTTGTTTGCCGGTTTCCGTTACCTGCTGCACGGCTTTTCGGCCGGCCGGCTTTTTGACCGTTGCCGTTTCGGACGTTTGTCACGCCGTATTTTCTGGGAAACAGCGGCCGCCGATGCAGTGGTTCTGCTGCTCACGTTTTTTGTGCCTCTGGAAATTGCCTATCGACTACAGCTTGAGCCCGAGAGTCTTTTTCTGCGGGTGTGGCTCTGTACGTGGCTTATTTTGTTTGCCGTGCTCTCGGTCTGCCTTTTCAGAGCGGCAAGACGACGGCTGCATGACGCCGGTATGAGCGGAATACGGTTGCTGCTCATTTTTGTACCGGTTGTCGGCTGGCTGCTTACGGCGTATTTTCTTGCGGCGCCGTCGGCCGGATTCAACCGTTGGGACCGAATATAAAAAACCGCGGCAGCGACAGAGCGTTTCCGCGGTTTATTTTCTTCTGAGCGGGGCTTTATCAGCAGGCGCCGTAACGGCTGCGGTAGGCCGCTACGGCCTCTTTATAGGCGGCGGCAGTCTTTGCGGCTTCTGAGGACCCGTCCATAAAGCTCAGCAGATCGTTGAGGTTTGCGATGGAAACGACCGGGATGCCGAGCGTTTTCTCAACATCTTGAACGGCGGAGGTTTCGGTCATCACTTCAGCGTTGCCGCCTTTTTCCATGCGGTCAAGGGCAATCAGAATGCCGGCGGGCGTTGCCTGGTTGGCTTTAATCAGCGTCACGGATTCACGCGCGGAAGTTCCCGCACTGATCACGTCGTCGATGATGACGACGCGGCCTTTCAGGGGAGCGCCGATGATGGTGCCGCCTTCGCCGTGATCCTTGGCTTCCTTACGGTTAAAGGCATAAGGGACATCAAGCCCCAGCCGGGCGAGATTGATGGCCACGGTGGCGACAAGGGGAATACCTTTGTAGGCCGGTCCGTAAAGCATGTCAAAGTCAATGCGGCCGGCTTTTTTGGCGTTTAAAAGCGCGGTGGCGTAGTAGTGACCGAGCTGATCAAGTAAGGAGCCGGTATTAAACAGTCCGGCATTAAAGAAGTAGGGGCTTAAACGCCCTGCTTTTGTTTTGAATTCGCCGAAACGCAGAACGTTGGCTTTAAGCGCAAATTCGATGAACTGAAAGTGATTGTCGGACATAGGTAATGACGACACAAAAGTTGAAACGACAGAACACTGAATTTTAACGGTTTGGCGTGTTGGCGCAGAGGCTTAAACAGTACAATGAGGCAGTCTGAAAGATCTTGGAAAGGAATAAAAAGTGCTCCGCATCATGACCTTTAATGCCAACGGCATCCGTTCGGCCGCAGATAAAGGCTTCTGGAAATGGTTTCACGGCCAGAACGCCGACATTCTGTGTGTGCAGGAATTAAAGGCGCAGGAGCAGGATCTGCAGGCCGCGGTAAGAGATCAGCAAGGGTACCGCAGCTGGCTGCACTGCGCGCAGAAAAAAGGGTATTCGGGTGTGGGTGTCTGGTCAAGGATTGAACCGGAAAATGTCGTGATCGGTTTCGGTTCCCCCGAATTTGATGCCGAAGGGCGTTATGTACGCCTGGACTTTAAGGGGCTTTCCGTGATCTCCGTGTATTTTCCGTCCGGAACGAGCGGAGATGACCGTCAGGAGGCAAAGTACCGCTTTCTGAGCGCCTTTGAAGCGCATGTGACTGAACTCAGAAAGACTGGACGCGAGATTGCCTTTTGCGGTGACGTCAACATCGCGCACAAGGAAATCGATATTAAAAACTGGCGAGGAAATCTCAAACACACGGGGTTTTTGCCCGAAGAAAGAGCGTGGCTCACGCACTGCTTTGATGAGCTCGGCTGGTGTGACGTGTTCCGCAGACTTGATCCCCGGCCGGATCAGTACACCTGGTGGAGTCAGCGCGGTCAGGCCCGTGCCAAAAACGTGGGCTGGCGCATCGATTATGAAATTGCTACGCCGGCTTTGGCGGCAACGGCGCGCGCCACATCGATTTGCCGCGATGAAAAGTTTTCCGACCATGCGCCTCTCACTGTGGACTATGACTGGCCCGAAGGAGTGTGACGGTGCGGCTTGAGGATATTCTGTTCACCCAGGGGTTCGGTACGCGCCATGAGTGCAGTGGATTGATTTCTCTCGGACGGGTAACGTTTGACGGAGTGCTCTCCACGGACCCCGACAGTGAGGTTAATCCGCAGGGAAAAGTGTTTTCTGTGGAGGGTACGGCGTGGCCGTATCATGAGAAAGCCGTCATTGTTCTCAATAAACCTGCGGGCTACGAGTGTTCTCAGAAACCCACGCATCACCCGTCCGTCATGACATTGCTGCCGCCTCCGTTAAGAAGACGTGGGGTGCAGCCTGTGGGGCGGCTTGACGCAGATACCACGGGACTGTTGCTTCTGACCGATGACGGAGCGCTGCTGCACCGGCTTACGCACCCCAAAAAGCACGTTCCGAAAACCTATGTTGCCCGCTGTGCAGAAGATGTGTCGCCGGCTATGTGTAAAAAACTCACCGAAGGGGTGCTTCTTGACGGAGAAAAAGACCTTACCCGGGCGGCGAGCTGTGAGATCACGGACAGCCGCACGGTGAGGCTTGTGATCACCTCAGGCAAATACCACCAGGTCAAACGGATGATTGCGGCAGCCGGCAACCGTGTGGAAGCGCTGCAGCGCACAATGTTCGGCGCTTTCGACCTCCCGGCAACACTGATTCCCGGTGCGTGGGACTGGCTTAACGCGGATGAGCTCGCGTTGGTGCAGAAAAAACAGTAAGACGCAGGAGGCAATGTGAGTCGTTTCGGGTCTTTGTCCGTCTACCGGGAACCGGCCAGTCTGAGGATGCTCTTTCTGGGATTTTCCTCGGGGCTACCTCTGCTTTTGGTGCTGGGAACGCTGTCATTTTGGCTGCGCGAAAGCGGCATTGACTTAAAGACGATCGGTTTTATGAGCTGGGTGGGGCTCTGCTGGGGGCTTAAATGGGTCTGGGCTCCGCTTGTGGACAGACTGAGAATCCCGTTGCTGACCAGGCGCCTCGGCAGAAGACGCGCCTGGCTGCTGCTGTCGCAGATCGGGCTTGCCGCCGGACTTGCGGCCATGGCGTTCTGTGATCCGGCAAGGAACCTTGATACCGTCATTGCCTGTGCGCTTGTGACGGCTTTTTTCGGCGCCACACAGGATATTTCGCTCGATGCTTTCCGTATTGAGTCCGGTAACGAGAAGGAGCAGGCCGCATTTGCGGCGATGTATCAGACGGGGTACCGCTTTGCGATGCTGTGGTCGGGCGCCGGAGCTCTGGCGATTGCAGCAGCTTTTGATGCGGGCAGCGGAGAAGGCTGGCGGATTGCTTACCTTGTGATGGCGGCAAGTCTGCTGACGGGAATCGTAACGGTGCTCGTGAGCCCTGAGCCGCAGGTGCAGGAAAGTTCCGGAGCACCGGCCCGGAGAAGCGGCGTGAAAGCCTGGCTCAGAGAGGCGGTATGGATGCCCTTTGCGGATTTTTTCAGCCGTTTCGGCTGGTGGGCCCTGGTTGTATTGCTTCTGATTGCCACTTACCGCATCAGTGACATCGTAATGGGGGTAATGGCCAATCCGTTTTACAGCGACATGGGCTTTACCAAAGAAGAAGTGGCGGCCGTCAGCAAGGTTTTCGGCGTTCTGATGACGCTGGCCGGCGCCTTTGTCGGCGGAGTTCTCACCATGCGCTGCGGTGTGATGAAGGTACTTTTCCTCGGAGCGCTTTTGTCGGCAGCCACCAACCTGCTTTTTTCCGTACTGGCTCAGCTCGGACACAACACCGCCTTTCTCATCGTCACGGTGAGCGCGGACAACCTTGCGGGCGGTATGGCTTCGGCAGCCTTTGTTGCCTATCTGTCGGGACTTACCAACACAGCCTATTCGGCAACGCAGTACGCGCTTTTCAGTTCCGTCATGCTGATACTGCCGAAGTTTCTGGCCGGCTTTTCCGGGGTGGCTGTTGAGGCACTCGGTTATTCCGGATTTTTCATTGCAACGGCTTGTCTGGGGGTTCCGGTGCTGATTCTGACGGGGCTGGCAGCCCGTGCCCGCGCGGTTTTTACGCGGTCGACAGAGAATGCTAATGCATTGAAATAGTTTAATATTTTCTTAAAACAAGACAAAAACTATTGAATTAGCTTGTGCGATTAAGAAAGCTTATTAAAGCGCTGACCCCTATAGGAGGTACGTATGGCTAATCCGATCAAAAATTTTGTCAGCCGCCTGACGACGGCGTTTGGCGCTCCCGTTGCTGACAACAACAATCTAAACAACCCGCGCTTGAAAGCGCGGAGTTTGCTGACACAGTGCAGGCTTTCCCGTAACAGCCAAGGTTTTTGAGGCCTTGTCTGCCCGGGCGTCCCCTGCACCACAGGAACAATTAAAACGCAACCGCTCTACGGGTACGGGCTTCATCAGCTCGATCCGTCGGTTCCGGCGAAGGACTGCTTCGTCTTGCCGATTCGCTGGTTTGTACTGCACTATCGATCCGGCGTTCCCTGAGACTTGTTTGAGCCTCGCAAGCGCTGATTGCTCAGCCTTCAG
>NZ_LT635843.1 GCF_900128485.1 Duodenibacillus massiliensis | reverse complement strand
AGGCCGGCAGTCGTGCTGCTCGCCCTGCCTATTCGGCGGCCGTTACGGAGAGAGCCCCCGGTACTCGCTACGCTGCATACCTGCGCGCGGCCTGCGGCCGTGCTCGGTATTTCGCTACGCGATTACCGGGGGCTCTCTCCGTATTTGTTAACAGGCTCTCGTTGACCAAAATCGGGGGACGAACTACCCACACATATGCCCGAAGAATCTAATCTTTGTGCGTTTTTGGTCAGCAGTGCAAACCTTTTGCCAATTTCTACCATTCGATCATTGCTTTGAAATGAGAGGCAACTTCCTCAAAAATCACTATGTATTTCACTGGAAATCGAATCTAAGAGCACACACGATTTATGCGGAGAGGTTCCGTTTTTACTTCTCGATCTGACGTCTGAAAAAATCCGCAGCATGATCCACCCACCCCTGCGCAGAGGTTTGTGAACCCAAGCCAAAACCATGCGGCAGATCTGGGAAACGCATGTACTTCGTTTCGATGCCCATTTCCTTCAGGGAGCGCATGCGTCGGTCAACAACTCTGACTGAAGCAATTCCATCGGCCGTTCCCTGCACCATAAAAGTCGGAGGATCATCACGGGACACTTTGTCGTAACCTGTGTATGCCATCAAGACGGCCGTTGTCTTGGGAAACTGAGGGTATCCCCACGCGGCCAATCCAGCCTGTCCCATGAACGCGGCCATGCGTGCTCCGGCCGAGCTCCCCATCAGCGCATAAACCAATGGACTCACCCCCAAATCATCGGCGTGCGTGAGAATGTAATGAAGGCCTTCGGCCATATCGCTCATTGCCGACTGTCCCCATCCTGAAATGCGATACTGCAGAACGAAGGCATTGAACCCATGTCGGTTCATTGCTTCGGCATACGGGAAGCCCTCGTGAATTGAACCGACATACGAAAAACCGCCGCCGGCGGCGATAAGTACGAACGGAGCATTTTTGCTACTAGGGTAAAAAAAGACCGGCATCCGAAGAGCTAAGAGGTATCCAGATCTTCTGCCGCGATTTTGCGCGTTGCTTGAGGCGATTGAGAATTGAGCATGCCTCTTGAACGTCAATATGTGTGTGATAAGGCAACAAACGAGACAGATTGGATAGCTTCATCGCGCGATTCTCCGAACTGAGTCGACGGGGCGGTGAAAGCAGTTCAAGCGGAAGCAAATAGGATGCGAAAGGTGCGAAAAGCGGTTCATCAAGAACGTCGCCGATCGTCGACTGTGGTGTAAATACGAATTCGTTGTCTTGTGAGTGCGCAATAGGCATAAAAAAAGAGAACGGCACCGCAGCTAAACCCAGCATAAGGTGCCGTTTGGAATAAGGTTGCTCGGTCATACAGACCTCAAAAGAGACTCAAACTTCGGTTCAATCTGTTTAGTCGACCGTGGCATCGGTAAACCGGCTGTTGTAGCGGTCGCACTGAATTGGCAACGCATCAAGCATGCTGCTGAGATCTGCCATTTCTTGGGCTGTAAAAGTCACCTTGGTCGCTCCTATGTTTTCTTGCAGGCGATGAAGCTTGGTTGTCCCTGGAATTGGAACGATCCAGGGATGGCGAGCAAGCACCCAAGCCAAGGCGATCTGCGAAGGCGTTGCGTTCTTTAATTCAGCCATTCGACGCATAAAATCAATGATGCCTTGGTGTGCCTTGATGTTTTCGGGATAAAACAGAGGCAAGTTGCGCCGAAAATCGGTTTCCACCAGCTTTTCGTTTGGATTGATTGTGCCGGTCAAAAAACCACGCCCCAGGGGACTGTAGGGCACAAAACCAATGTTGTGCCGTTCCAGAACGTCAAACACGCCGTTTCGTTCCGACTCTCTAAAGATCATCGAAAATTCATTTTCAACGGCGGAGAGCGGACAAACGGATTGTGCGCGCTCTATTGTTTTAGGACCGACCTCGGACAAACCCCACCCGCGGATTTTGCCTTCAGCAATGAATTCGCTCATCGTCTGCGCGACATCTTCAACGGGCACCTTGGGGTCAACGCGATGCAGATAGTAAAGATCGATATGATCTGTGTGAAGACGCTTTAAGGATCCTTCGAGAGATTTGCGAAGAGTTTGAGGACTCGCGTCCAAAATCAGATTTCCGTCGGCAGCAAAGGCAATGCCGCACTTGGTAGCGATGTTTACTTTGTCACGTATGCCTTGCAGAGCTTTACCGACGAGCTCTTCATTGATGTAGGGGCCGTAGCTTTCGGCCGTATCAAACAGTGTCACTCCCAAGTCCACAGCCCTGTGAATGAGCTCGATCATGTCTTTTTCCGGAGAAGGACGCCCGTAGCCGAAATTCATGCTCATGCAGCCCAAACCAATCTCTGAAACAGTGATGCCGCTTTGCCCGAGAGTACGTTGTTTCATCGTGATTTTCCCCTGGTATCTTTAACCGCAGTATTAATTGCGAAGATATATTCGCTCGCTATGTGAGTTCGAATTCTTCTTAATGCTCGATATGTCTCGAGCACATCCACTCAATAATGCTCGGATCACGATGCGAAAAGAACTGACTGCTATTGGTATCCAGTGCAGCAATCTGCTTCATGTCCTCTTCCGCAAGCTCAAAGTCAAAAATGTTGAGATTTTCAGCCATGCGTTCGGGACGAACCGTCTTGGCGATCACAATGGCACCCAACTGATAGACGTAACGCAACACGATCTGTCCTACAGTGCGTTCGTGACGCATCGCAATATTTTTAAGCGTCGGATTGTCAAAAAGATTGTTCCTGCCTTCGGCGAAGGGCGCCCATGCTTCCGCCATTGCTCCGTATTTGTTTAAGATCGGAAGGGCTTCCTTTTGCTGATAAAAAGGATTGATCTCGATCTGATTGACGTGTGGACATACCGCATTGTGATGAACAAAATCAACGAAACGATCCGGGGCAAAGTTACTGACGCCGATGGCTCGTAGAATTTTGCTTTGATATAAGCGCTCCATCGTGCGCCAAGCGCCATAGACGTCGCCTACCGGTTGATGAATCAAATAAAGATCAAGATAGTCAAGTCCCAGAAGCTCAAGAGAACGATCAATGGCTCGACGCGCCCCTTCTTCACTTGCGTCCTCCACCCACAATTTCGTAGTAATAAATAGTTCACTACGATCAATGCCGCTCGCTTTGATTGCATTCCCCACTGCGCGTTCGTTGCCATATGAAGCTGCGGTATCAATCGCACGGTAGCCGACGGCAATGGCGGATTCGACCGCCTTCTGACACTCGGCGGCATCTCGCATTTGATAGACTCCGAAAACAGATGCAGGCATCCGTACGCCATTGGACAGCGTAACGTTAGGAATATTGGTCATCTTCATTGTCCTCAACAAAAAAGGTCAGAGCACGTTTCTGACCACTCATTTTCCTGATAAAGATTTTTGCTGATACAGCGATTGTTAACTACTGCAAAACAGACCAGATTTTTGCTTATTTCTACCCCGGCGATGAAGGAAATCGGCATGGGAAACGGGCAGTATGAGATCGTTCGCATTTTGGACAAAAAGCCCGGTCAGCTACCGCTTGAGGATGATTCCGAACAAGCCTGAAGAATGTTCGATTCGCTCGGCTTTGGATCTGGAATGAGCAAGCATCGGATACGCGTCATCTTTTGATTTATCCTTAGCGTATCTAAGGGTGCTTGTCACATGTTGTCTGTTTTTCTGGGTTAAACCTCTCGATATGCCTTCCGAAATAACTGACCAGCGTATCAGCCACGATGCTAGCGCGGAAATCCTCCGAGAAAGACTTAAATCCCGCGTTCGAGACATCACGCGATCCAATCTCAATGTTGAGTCGTTGATACCCGGCTTGCATCTTTCATACATCGAACGACCACAATGTGTTGACAACTGCTTTTATGTCCTTTCAGTCGGACTCATTCTTCAAGGTTCTAAACGACTCATTATTGGCAACAAAACCTATACTTACGGTTCTGGCGCAATGATTGTCACATCCGTGGATATGCCAACGTCATATGAACTGCTTGATGTCAAACCGTCTTCGCCCTTTATCTCGCTTTCCTACAGACTCAACCCCGCCACGCTTTCAGAATTTTTATCAGATGAGAAAACACTTACGATCGACTCTCACGAAGTGTTTAATCTCGGAACGCCAACGTTGGAACTGCTTGAGGATTTTGAACGGCTTTTGCGTCTCCTAGATCATCCGGATCAACTACGTATTCGAGCTCCGATGCTGATTCGTGACATACACTATCTGGCGCTTACAGGAACTTCGGGGGAATGTCTTCGCGCACTTTATGCACCAGGAGCTGTTGGTCAACGCCTCCGCAAGGCGATCCGTTGGCTCAGAGACAATTTTCGCGAACCCATCACTATTGAGCAGCTGTCGTCCGTTGCCGATATGGCACCCACAACATTTCACCGTCATTTCAAGGCGTTTACTTCGTTTTCACCGCTACAGTACCAAAAGCGACTGCGCTTGTATGAAGCACAGCAATTTTTATTACGTGGTGACGGTGATGTGAACTCAGCTGCTTACGCAGTCGGTTATCAGAGTCCGCAACAGTTCAATCGCGATTACAAGACTCTTTTTGGAACAACACCAGGAAAAAGTATCAAGGCGCAGCGCGGTGCAATCTATACGGCGGTTGGAGATGACAACTTCTCACCTCATTCCGAGTATTCCTGAACTTCCAAAACAATTTGCACTCAAACACCGGCACGGGTGATTATTTCCCCAAAAAGGTCATCAGCTCCTGATAGGTCTTCCGGCTGGTTCTGAGAGCCGCGGCGATGTTGGCTGCCTGCACCTCTTCCTTTTCTTTCTGCAGGGCAAGCAACTTTTCAGCCCATGCGTTGTATCG
>NZ_LT635842.1 GCF_900128485.1 Duodenibacillus massiliensis | reverse complement strand
TGTATACGACCAACAGTATTGAGGCTCTCAACCGTGGCGTTCGGAAGGTAATCAAAACTCGAACCATGTTTCCGCATGAAGAATCCGCCAAGAAGCTGATTTACTTGGCACTTCAGCGCATTATGGAAAAATGGAAGCTGCCTGTTCGTGCTTGGAGTGAAGCCGTGCCGGTGTTTGCAGCCATGTACGGTGAGCGATTTGCTGCTGAGCAGGCTTAATTGCCGCGTAGTACTGAAACAGTGTTTCAGCATAGCAGTTGCAGGGTTACAACTTAAGGAGACGAAACTGCGATTTTTCCGGTAGCGGCGCGCCGCTGCATAGCCGCCCCCATGGGGGCGGCTATGCAGCCCTCCCATGCCGCCGTCGTACCCTGAATCATCGCATTACCACTGATAGAAAAATTGGGGCTTGACAGCCCCGAAGTACCTGGGGTTAAATACCCCTGTTAGCGAGCCAACAAGCTCAACCGTAAACCCGCGCTAGACACAAAAATCTACACACACCCGAATATTGTGACAGCTCAGAGTGTGACTAGTGATTGATGTCAGGTAATGAAAATGAAGAAATTTTCGATAATAATCCCTGCTTATAATGCAGAAAAAACCATTCGTGCCTGTATAGACGATATACGAAATTATTCGTATGACCTGAAGAAGGTAGAGTTAATTGTTGTTAATGATGGATCTATTGATCGAACGATGGATATCGTTAACGAAGTAAAGAACAAAGAGACTGCACTTGATATTAATATTATTAACAAGAATAATGGAGGGGTTTCCTCTGCTCGAAATGCAGGATTGAAAGAGGCAACGGGAGAATATATATTATTCTTGGATTCTGATGACAAGCTTTCTCCAAATAGTTTGGCGGATCTTGAGACGTTTTTAACTGAAAATCCTGTTCATATTGCGGTTTATAACATAGAATATACCAGCAATGGTAGGAGGCATTGGCGTAATGAATATCTTAAAAAGAGTGGCGTTTACGATGCTAATAAATTCTGTTATGGTGCTTTAACGACAGTCAATTTTTGCATAAGGAATAGAGGGACAGAAAATGAGCTTTTCGATGTTAATCTTTATATGCATGAGGATGAAGAATTCGCAACGCGAAATGCTCTGATCGAAGGACGGTTTGGTTTTTGCCAGGAAGCTGTGTATCTCTATGATAATACAAACGAAACGTCAGCCACAAATACAAAATTAAATCCTTATTATAGCTTTGATCAATCCATATCAGTATACGAAAAAATCATTGATGAGTCGATTAGGCGAGTAGGGACCATTTGTGAATATGTTCAAGCTGTCATTGTAAATGATTTAGGTTGGAAGTTGCGCAGTAACGTTCTGTTTTCAGAGTCTAAAAAGTTACAGAACGTTCAGGTTCAAAAAATAAGGGGTATATTGCAGCATATTAATCCTGAAATTATTCTAAATCACCCTAATCTTGACAAATTTCATAAACATTTCTTTTTGCGACTTTCTGGAGTTACGCCGAAGGTGTATTTCTTAGGGCAAAAGATAATGTTCGAAGTTGCTGGTTATCGAGAGCATGTCAAACAAAATGAAATCTACATTTCTAGAATAAGGCGCGAAGGAGATAGAGTGAGGTTTGTAGGATTTTATAAAACCTATATAACCGATTACATAAATCGAGATGAGGTTAAGATTTATGCTCTTCAAGGAAATCGAACTATTGAGTGCGTCAAACGGAAGACTTATTACTCTCATCACAGGTCTAAAACTAGGACTAATGATTTCCTTGGCTTCGAATTATTGGTTGATCTCGAATATTCAAGACTTAGTTTTTTCGTTACTATCAAAAATCGAGCCTACAGAATAAATAAGTTTGCCTTTAAAGACTATGGTGGATATAAAGATTTAAATATCAGAATTGGCGACTGTCTTTTATTTTTTGATAGGAGTGATGGAGAGTTTCGGTTCGAGAAATTATCTCTATTGAGCTTTGTCCGGTCTATCAATAAAGACAATATATTAGGAATGTCGCTGATTTCAATATCGGCATGCCTCCGAAAGTTTTCTAATATTAGTATTTACAACGATCGCGAAGGTGTATTTGATAATGCGCTATACCAATTTATTCATGATGTAGATAGTCATGATGGTATTGATAGGTATTATGTGTATTTTAAAGAGTCAGACAAAGAAATTTTGCGCAAACAGTATCGAATACCCGAATCGAAGTTGCTTAAAAATAAGACTCTGAAACATCAGATTTATTATCTTTCGGCCACTCGAATTGTTACTTCCTTTGTGGATTCCTCTTTTTATCAACCTATCGGTGCTGATAGATATAAGAACTATTATTCTGAATGGTGTGCACCAGAGATAATATATTTGCAACACGGGGTCTTGCATGCAAAAGGGTTGCACTATGCATCAGAATTCCTGAATATAGACAAGGTTGTTATTTCTACAACAATAGAAGAACGGTATTATAGAGAGTTGGGGTTTAGAGATGACCAGTTAATAGAAACCGGTGCCAGTCGATATACGCAACCGAGACGCAATCTTGCTGTAACTACGCGAATACGAAAAGTATTGTATTTGCCTTCGTGGCGGAGCTATCTCGCTGATAAGCAACAAAATAATAGGTGGGTGACTAATGTTAATAAATTTAAAGCGAGTGATCTATATAAGGAAATTAAAAAACTTGGTGAGCTTGCTGGCACTTCGGACATTGACATTGTTATTGATGTGCAGCCGCACCCAATTTTGAATACTGTTTCCGATTTGTTTAAGAGTTGCGGCTTTACTGTCAAGGCAAAATGCAATATTTCTGATTATGATTTGATTGTAACTGATTATTCTTCGATTGTTTACGATGCGGTATATGCTGGTATACCTATTATCTATTTCTGCCCCGATCGTAAGCAGTTTGATAATGGGCTGAATTTCTATTGCGAGATTTTGACTCCTATGGATGATGGTTTTGGTCCCTTGTCCGAGAATGCTGAAGATCTTCTGAAAAACTTGTTGTCGGTACGTGATAATGCCTCTCAGTATGTGATCGAGTATAATAAGAAGTATGAGGGTTTGTTTCTTGACTTTACTTCGCCCATTGATGAGTTTTACAGAAAAGTTTATGGCAATGTTAATTTGGAATAAATTACGGTGTAAGTCAGGCTTTCATAAAAATGTAATGCATTATGTTGGCTCTAATTATCAATGATATTTATTCTATTAAGGTAGCAAGATAAATATGTGTGGTATTGTTGCTGCGACAAGTTTTCGCGAAGTTGTGCCTTTTCTCCTTGAGGGGTTGTGCCGTCTTGAGTACCGAGGTTATGACTCATGCGGGATTGCTACTCTCGAAAATGGCGTTCTGAAGAGAAGTCGAACAGTGTCTCGTGTTCGTGAGCTATCTGAGCTCGCCTGTCAAGACGGTGTAACTGGCACGACTGGGATTGCACATACAAGATGGGCTACCCATGGGGCACCTGAGGTGTGCAATGCTCATCCGCATGTCTCGCGTGGTCATATTGCGTTGGTGCATAACGGCATTATCGAAAATTTTGAAGATATTCGCCGTGATCTTCTGGCGAAGGGCTATGAATTTACGAGCCAGACTGATACGGAAGTTATTGCTCATCTGATTAACGACAACGATGATGGGGATCTGCTTCAAGCTGTCATGTCTGCTACCAAGCATATTCGAGGTAGCTATGCAATTGCGGTCATTGCCACCGATGAGCCTAATCGTGTTATTGCAGCTCGCCAAGGGTCGCCCATGGTCATCGGTCTTGGAGATGGTGAAAACTTTGTCGCATCCGATGCTATGGCTGTAGGCGGCATGACTGAACGCATTGTCCACCTTCATGAAGGCGATGTTGTTGATGTTCGACCGAATTCCTGGAAGGTCTATGAGCGGACTGAGGGCGGGGATTACATTCCGGCAAAGCGAGAGGTTCAGGTTGTGCATGCCTATGCCGGTGCCGTTGAACTTGGACCGTATCGTCATTTCATGCAGAAGGAGATCTTCGAACAGCCTCGTGCAGTGAGCGACACGCTTGAAGGTGTGGCGGCTTTCTCTCCTACGCTTTTTGGTACGGATGCTGAAGGCATCTTCAGAAATACGAAGCGATTATTATTCCTGGCTTGTGGCACATCCTACTATGCAGCGCTTACGGCCAAGTATTGGATTGAGGAAGTTGCTGGAATTCCGTGCGATGTGGAAATTGCAAGCGAATATCGTTATCGCGTTTCCGTACCAGATACTCAGACGCTTGTGGTGACGATTTCTCAGTCCGGTGAGACAGCAGATACGCTTGCGGCTCTGCGTCATGCTCGCGATGATCTCGGCATGACGCAGACGCTCACGATTTGCAATGTAGCAACATCGGCCATGGTGAACGAAAGCCGTTTGGCATATATCACGAGGGCGGGTGTTGAGATTGGTGTGGCTTCTACAAAGGCTTTTACGACGCAGTTGACTGCTCTGTACTTACTCGCATTCACGCTAGCCAAGCTGAATGGACGTCTTGATGGAACGACTGAAGAGGAAGAACTCAAGCGTCTTCGCCATTTGCCGGCTGCTATGAGTGCTGTACTTGCGCTTGAGCCTTTGCTTATTGCCTGGGCAGAAAGTTTCGCAATCAAGCAACATGCCCTCTTCCTTGGTCGAGGCGTTCATTATCCAATTGCGCTCGAAGGAGCTCTAAAGCTCAAGGAGATCAGCTACATTCATGCTGAGGCTTATCCGGCTGGAGAACTCAAGCATGGGCCGCTTGCTCTGGTCGATCGGGAGATGCCAGTTGTTACGGTTGCTCCCAATGACCGGCTGTTGGAAAAGCTCAAGAGCAATATGCAGGAAGTTCGTGCCCGTGGCGGCGAGCTCTACGTATGTGCCGATGGTGATTCCATCATTGAGTCTAGCGATGGCATGCACGTTATTCGTATGCCGGAGAATTACGGACGTCTCTCGCCTATTCTCCATGTGGTGCCGTTACAGTTACTGGCTTATCACACAGCGCTCTTCTGTAGGACTGATGTCGATAAACCAAGAAACCTTGCAAAAAGTGTGACTGTTGAATAAGAGGATGGTCCATGCTTTCGCTTTTGGCCAGGATTTTTAAAACTGTCAAGCGGATGTTTTTTCAGTGTATCTATAGTCTAGATTGCAGAGTCAACACACAAGATGAACTGATTATTGTTTATTCGCCTAGTTCTGAAAAATTCAAAAATCTTCCATCGCTTTGTAAGGTCTTGCAGGAAAACGGTACCAAACATAAGGTCATTGAATCAACCCTGACATTAGCTAATGTACGTAGATTGAGCAGAGCGAAAGTTTTGTGTATCGATCAAGCTACGGAATTAACATCTAATTTGGTGTTGATAAATACAACCGAGGTGATACAAATCTGGCATGCAGGCGGTGCTTATAAGAAATTTGGTTATGATGCATCTGACGGTTCCGTTAGCGATTTAAAAAGGATAAAAAGAATACACGGGAATACAAAATGGGTTATAACTAGTTCGATGAAACTAGTTGATGTCTACTCTAGGGCTTTCATGTTACCCAGGAATCGAGTTTTGCCTTTGGGCTTGATAAGAACAGATGAGTACTACACAGCCAAAACTCATAAGAGTGCATCTTCGAAGATTATTCTTTATGCGCCAACATTTAGAACTAATCGCGATAATAGTAGATATGTTGCAGGGGTGGAGCTTGCTGTCGAGATTCTCAATACATATTTAAAACCTTTTGGCTATCTAATGGCAGTTCGGTTGCATCCGTCTGTTCGCGACAATCTTCAACTGGAAAATTGTTACGATTGGTCAGACCGACCATTATTAGATTGCTTGAGCGAAGCTATTGTTCTTATTACTGATTATTCATCAGTGTTTTTTGATTATTCGCTATTTGATGGTAGAATATTCTGGTACATACCTGATGGTAAAGCTTATTCTGTTGAAAGAGGTACATACTTTGATCCGCTAGTTGAATTTCCCGGATATTCATCCACTAACCTAAAAGATCTTTCGTTTAAGATAATTAATAATTGCGAAAGTAATACAAAGGATATCAAAGAAAGGTTTATGGATTGCTGTGATGGCAATTCTGGAGCTAGATTATTAAGACATATTAAAAATATTATAGGAGAACGATAATGGTTTATGCTGTATTATTAGCTGGGGGAATGGGTACGCGTCTAGGATTGCCGGTCCCAAAGCAATTTCTAAAAGTCGGGAGCAAAACTTTGTTAGAACATGCTGTTCAAAAGTTTGTTGTTAACGAAGAAATTGCGCACACTGTTGTGGTTGTGCCAGAGAATTGGTATGCACAATCGCAGGAAATCATAAGCAAACATAACTTCTCTAATCTTTCTATTTGTGTGGGCGGTAACAGTCGACAGGAATCCCTCTACAAGGGTTTAATGTGGTTGTGTCAAAACTTTGCAATTGCTGATGCTGACATTGTTGTGTCTCATGATGTTGCACGACCGTTTGTTACAACTCGAATGATTAAAGAGAATATCAAAATTTGCCGTTTGTATGGCGCTGCAGATACCGTTGTGGCATCTCCAGATACCATTGTGAGATCCATGGATAAGGATACAATATCGGAGGTTCCGGTGCGAGAGGAGATGTATCTTGGGCAGACACCACAAACATTCTTTATTAATAAATTTATCGAAATCTATGAGAAGTTGTCTCCAGATTATTTGGCTAAAGTTACTGACGCAGCGCGAATACTTTCTGATCATGATGTAACTGTTGGTCTTGTTACTGGTGATGTTTCTAATATGAAAATTACAACATTGTTCGACTTAAATATCGCGAATTCTATATTAATCCAAGCTAAGTAAGTGTCCTGGTATGATTGTTAAATCCTTTCCGTTGTTAAGACCGAATGTATTTGCCGATGATTTCAGAGAGTTAAATCATCATGATGATGAGGTTTTAGTTAGACCAAGACTTTTATCGATATGCGCTGCCGATCTTAGATACTATCTTGGCTTGAGGCCAGCAAGTGTTCTAGCAAAGAAACTGCCGATGATTTTGATCCATGAAGCAATTGGCACAATTGTGAAGGCGCCAGTGGATTCTGGAATAAAGGTTGGTGATTCAGCTATCCTATTACCGTGTGGTTGTGGAGCAAAACAAGGTACAAATTATCAAGACAAAGCTTTTTTTCGATCGAGTAATGCTGACGGTTTTTGTCAGGAACTTATTTCGTTACAACCAGAAGAAATTGTTCTTTTATCTAATCAATTTGACAGTGAACCTTTTGTATTTAGCGAATTATTGAGTGTATGTTTTCAAGCTTTGCGACAGATAAAGGATGAGGTTTCCACCGCGAAGTGTGTTGGCGTTTGGGGAGATGGTAGTCTAGGTTATTTGATGTCATTGCTTATCAAATCCCTATATCCAGAAAAACATGTGTCTGTTATAGGGAAACATGAAGATAGATTGGAGAAATTTGCTTTTGCTAACGAAGTAGAAACTATTTTCTCTCGATCAAATAGAAAATATGATGTTCTTGTTGAATGCGTCGGAGGAAATGGGGCTCAGATAGCTATCAATGATATGATTGATCATTCTATCCCTAACGCTACCTTGTTGTTAACTGGTGTAAGCGAGGTCTCGCCGGCGATTAATACTCGAAAGATCTTGGAAAAGGGACTCACTCTTAGAGGGACTACTAGATCTATACGTGAGGATTTTATTCTTGCAAATAACTTCCTTAAGTCAGATAAAAATAGATGTCTTGTCAAAGTACTTGACACAAAACGCTGTGATGTTCATACATCTATAGATCTTAGAAATGCTTTTGAGGAGGCAAAGGTCTCGAAATTCAAGACCACCATTAATTTCTTACCTTAAAATGAATAATCGAAATTATTTCGGCACAGATGGTGTGCGTGGTCGAGTTGGCAAGGCTCCCATCACCCCTGACTTTGTTTTGCGCCTTGGTCAAGCTGCTGGTCGCGTTCTTCGACGGCAAGGTTCATCGGGACACGCGACTGTATTGATCGGTAAAGATACCCGCGTTTCAGGCTACATGCTCGAAGCTGCCCTTCAGGCAGGCTTTTCGAGCGCTGGGGTTGACGTTGTCCTTTGTGGTCCCATCCCGACACCGGCTGTCGCATATCTGACCCAAGCACTTCGTTTGGATGCCGGCGTTGTCATCTCGGCTAGCCATAATCCTTACGATGATAACGGCATTAAGTTCTTCTCTGCTGAGGGGACGAAGTTTCCTGATTCTGTAGAACTTGAAATTGAAGATGAACTTGATGCCGGATATGCTTGTGTACCCTCTTCCGAGTTAGGGAAGGCTCTTCGTTTAAATGATGCTGCAGGTCGCTACATTGAGTTCTGTAAGTCGACGATCGACTTCAGTACTGACCTTAAGGGCCTTCGCATATTGGTCGATTGTGCCAATGGTGCAGCGTATCACATTGCTCCCGATGTCTTTCACGAGCTCGGTGCAAAAGTGGTTGCAGTAGGGAATACTCCTAACGGACACAATATCAACGCTGGCGTAGGTGCAACCCATACCGAGAACCTCTCACGCCTTTGTGCTGAGAACGGTTGCGATGTTGCCGTGAGCCTTGACGGCGATGCTGATCGCCTCGTCATGGCAGATGCACATGGCCATGTCTACAATGGCGATGAACTTCTCTACGTTATCGTTCGAGACCGCATGTTGGCTGGCCCGGTGGAAGGATGTGTCGGAACCCTGATGACTAATTATGAGCTTGAAAGACGCTTTGGTGAGTTGGGTGTTGGATTTGTTCGTGCAAAGGTGGGAGATCGTTACGTTCTTGAAGAACTCAAGCGTAAAGGCTGGCTTTATGGAGGCGAGTCTTCCGGCCACATTATTGCCCTTGATCGTCAGACGACAGGAGATGGCATTGTCAGTGCTCTACAGGTTCTCGCTGCGATGCGACGAAATGGCCAGACCCTCGCTGAATTGACTGCCGATCTCAAATTAATGCCTCAGGTGCTGGTTAACAAGCGACTCTCTGCGGGCTATGACTGGCAGAATGACCGCGAATTCTCTCGGACTGTTGAGCTGTGCCGCAGTGAGGTTGAAGGCTGCGGGCGTGTCTTGATTCGACCGTCCGGTACGGAACCTCTGCTTCGAATCATGGTCGAAGCAGAGGACGCCGAAATAGCTTCTAGACTTGCTCATCAAATGGCGGACAGTCTTTCAGTGTCTGCCGATTAATGACACTGGTTTCGTCATTATTAAGGCTTGAGGCAGGTGGCGGTGAATGTCAAGTGAGCTTTCGCCGATTTTGTTCTTAAAAAGTAGGTTGTAGTCTGAGCTCAGTGAGGGCTTTGCCCTCTCCGCCTTCGGCGGATTCACCCAGAGTTTTTTGGCCCGTAGAAAACCTTTGATGCAGCTGCGCAGCACCGTTCGCGCGGAGAGGTCGGCAGGCCGGTAGAATGAGCCTCCTCAGGCAGGAGGAGTCAGAGCCTGAGGCCCGCGGAAAACCGCCAAACGCCTTGTTGCAGCAGCTGCGGGGCGTTTGTTCAAGCTGCCTTGGCATGCTTTTCCTCCAACTGCCCATTTTCGGGGTTAAGCCACACCTCTTTGATCGGCGTACAGTTCAGCACTCTCCCGGTGATCCAGCGCTCCGGATGGCGTCTGCGAGCCTCCAGCA
>NZ_LT635841.1 GCF_900128485.1 Duodenibacillus massiliensis | reverse complement strand
ATCATGGCTGTCATAGCCGCCGCCCCGACCAGGCTACAAATCTTGTTTCTTTGGTCGCTATGCTCAATGCTGCGGCCAGGCGAAACTGCAAAGCTCAGGAAAGACTGGATTAAAGACGAAACGCTGACCATTCCCGGAGACCAGATGAAAAAGCGCCGGCCTCACAGGGTTCCACTAACAAATTTCATGCTCCGTCTACTGGCGGAGGAACACAAACTCTCACCTCACCCGAAAAATGCCTTTGTCTTTTCAGGCATGCGGTCAAACGAGCACATGTCAAGCCAGAAGCTTGCCAAGTACCTTCATCAGACAACCCTTTCAGGAAAACTCGTTGCTCACGGACTGCGGTCAATCGCCAGGAGCTGGCTGGCAGACCACGCCATCCCGTTTGAAGTTGCGGAATCATGCCTCTCTCACGTGTCCGGGAGTCAAGTTTCACGCGCTTACCAAAGGTCTGATTATTTGGAGGCAAGACGCCCCGTCATGGACGCGTGGTGCTCTTATGTATACGGCTGTGCCCTGAGAGCCGGTCTTCTTCCACACATTATCAGCGCCAATGAGGAGGCCAAAGAAAAGTCTTAGCCCAAACCACAGGGGGCAGCCACCAGTATTCAGCCCCCTATCTTCTGATGATTTATAGACAGTTTGGGCACCGGACATAACAGGATCGATCATCCCAAAAAACACAACAGACGACACCGTAGATGGCTCATTTAACGGCGCTTTCTATAAATTATCTAGCGGCGGCAAGGGAGCATGGTCTGTCGATGATTCAGAAAATGCTCAGTATGGGCTCGGCTTCCGAGCTGGGTATTCAGACTCGACTTACGGCCAGTCAAGCGGTGTGTCCGTCCCGGCATGCTATGCCTTGATAATCATTAGCGTGTAAGCCGCCGGAACAGATACCCCGGAAGTGCGGCCGTAGACACTGCTCGAATCGGATGCCGTAAAAACCAGTCGTCCGGGAACAGTCTCAGCCACGCTATCTAAGTGCGATGAATAGGCGTCTTTGGTAGCCTTTTCCACTGAGAAAACTCCTGTACTTTTGCGTGTAGGCACGTACTCTATGCCTCTGACCTCCGTATACCCGCTGATGTCCGGCCGGACATCATTGGTGAATTTGACGTTGGGCACGCTGAATTACAATATACAAGCGGCGCTTTTTCTCTCATAGCCAAAGAGCAATCAAATTACGGTGTAGACAAATATCAACACCGAAAAATTGTTAAGTTTATGGCTTCTTCCGAAAACTCAATATATGGAAGATCTAACAATGTCAACGTCCCGTCAGCCTACGCCCTGATGATTATCAAAGTGTAAGAAGCGGGTACTTGCACCGTTGATGAGTTTCCGTAGATGCCATTCGACTTGGAAGCCGAAAAACCTAAAACAGTTGCTCTTATGGAGGAATCTTGGCAATGAGTATCAGCGTTCCCTTGGGATACTGCATAGAACGCCCCTTTGTGGTCAGTTGTCATTAAGGGATAGCCGCCGATTTGTACAGTGCCAGTTATGTCCGGACATAACGGGCACTGCTAATTATTTATCCGTTGGGTTAACTTTCGATGCTAAGCCTCATCCAACCGGGGCTTTCTATTGTCCCAATGTCTCTGCCAATGGGGGTGTTGCTGGGGATTCTCTTTGGCGAATGGATAGTTTTCAGTTCGCTGCCAGATGGTCCAGCTCGACATATGGAAACTCCTCAGGTGTTTCTGTTTCCGCTTGTTATGCCTTGATAATAATTAAGACATAGTAAGCTGGCACAGATACCGTACTGGCACGCCCGAAAATATAGTTACCTTGAGATGCCTCAATATCAATTTTGGCTCGGTAGTGGCTGCTACCTTTAGAGGCATATTGTGAATACGGATTATTCTCCGCTGCCACAGAATAGGAGCACACGCCACCAGCCCAAAAGATAACGCCATTATTTTCTGTATTCGTATCGCAGAGCAATGTACCAGTTATCTGTCCCCGGACATAACCGGAGAATTTCCGAATAATGACGCCGAGTATGACAAATATTACGCAGGAGCTTTTTGGACAGGCACTCCATTTGAAGGAGGTTATTCCGATGACCCTCAATCAAAAGGAAAGACCGGCCGATTTAAAGCATCGTGGGCCAGTTCCATTTATGGATATAACTCAGACGTTTTGGTTGATGCGCTTTATGTCTTAATAATAATTAAAACGTAAACGGCATCCACGGTTACTCCGGAGTAGATGCGGCCATAAGTCGCTACTGATCGTGAGGCTCTGAATGACCTCCATAACGAGTGGTATACCCCCGCCTGCATAATTTGACGAACCTTCACCGGAACTATCAGCAAAAGCCCCGGCTAACGCTCCTGTCTGATTAAGTCCAGATATAAGGCTTCCTGTTATACGTAATGTCCGGACATCAGTGGAACTTGGGGCTCCGCTTTCGAAGCCGATAACAGCGGGTGGCAGTCCACAGGGGCCGTGTATTCAGCAAAAACTGGTTCATTGAGTATGGAGATTCCCGGCTTCTCTGAGACGAGAGAATTTATACGTAGATCTTTTCGTGCCTCTCGTTATAGCGGCTATTACGGAGCATCAGGAGTATCAGTTGATGCCACCTATGTCTTGATGATCATCAAAGCATAGAGAGCATCAACACTAACCCCGTTAGACCGACCGAAGTATCCACTGACCAGGCTTGCGGACAAGTGAATGCCAGGCGTTTTTCCTAAAACAGGCGAATTGATGTGGCTGGCGGAATATGACGTTGACGTATACAACGCTCCGGAAGTTTTTTCTGTACCTCCGCTCACAAGGCTAATACTGCCAGTGATGTCCGGACATAAGTGGTTATGCAACATCCGGCATTATTTGGAAAAGCGCCTGGAGGACCTACGGTGCCCTCTGGACAGAAGACTCGGGAAACAGTGACAAAAAGTCCGTAGCGCCCGGGCCGGATCCGATTGTTAACGTCCGGATGCGTGCCGGCGCGTATGACAGTACGTATGGAAGATCGTCATCTGTGTCTGTCGCCGCGGCTTATGTTCTGATGATAATCAAGGAATAGGCCGCAGGAACGGAGACAGATGATGAATTTCCGTACACATTATTTGAATAATGGGCGGCAAAATTTAAAGCATAGTCATCACCGTAGCGGCCCCATCCGCATGAAAAATCAACCTTTTTTCCACGATTAAAGCAACCGGAATATATAGCACCACTAGAAAAATGAAAGCCACCAGAATCACCATTGAAGTTTGGTGAAAAAGAACCCGTGATGTCCGGTAACCCAGCACTTACGTAGCTACCGAGGTTTCCCGTGTTGGTTGTGCCCAACACATGCCTACCATTGAAATTAGGCAAATTAAACGTGGTAGAGCCGTTGCCTGATCCATACCGGGTACCAATGGCCGCAAACAACTTGGCATAGGTCGTTCTGGAGACCGCTGCACCGTTACATAAAAGCCAACCGTCAGGGATCGTGCTGCCGGCAATCATTTTGTAATCACCGGGCTGAGCCCCTTCGCTCACTGTGATGTCAATCACCTGATCGACATCACCGTTGTATTCGCCGACCTTTACGCCGTTCACATTGACAGTGAGCTTTTTCTGCTGAATGTCGACTGCGACCGCCTTGC
>NZ_LT635840.1 GCF_900128485.1 Duodenibacillus massiliensis | reverse complement strand
ATGCTGGAGGCTCGCAGACGCCATCCGGAGCGCTGGATCACCGGGAGAGTGCTGAACTGTACGCCGATCAAAGAGGTGTGGCTTAACCCCGAAAATGGGCAGTTGGAGGAAAAGCATGCCAAGGCAGCTTGAACAAACGCCCCGCTGTTGCTGCGACAGCGCGTTCGGCGGTTTTCCGCGGGCCTCAGGCTCGGCCTCCTCCTGCCTGAGGAGGCTCATTCTACCGGCCTGCCGACCTCTCGCGCGAACGGTGCAACACAGCTGCATCAAAGGTTTTTCTACGGGCCAAAAAACTCTGGGTGAATCCGCCGAAGGCAGAGAGGGCCAAGCCCTCACTGAGCTCAGACAACAACCTACTTTTTAAGAACAAAATCGGCGAAAGCTCACTTGACATTCACCGGATGCATCGGAAAAACTGTTTGGAGCTGACAAAACCTTCTTGGGCTCGAGAAGCATGCGGGTCCAAAGCAATGAAGCGGTTTCAGCCAAATTTTTCATTGAGTTTATTGTCCTGATCATCCGCAACCGGTTCTACATCCTGCTCAAAGAGGAAATGCTCAGAACCGAGAAAAGAAAGAATTTTCTGACAGTGCCTGCGGCCCTGAAAGAGCTGGAAAAAATTGAACTCGTGAGACGGCAAAGCGGACTTTATGGGCTGGACCACGCCGTAACAAGAACGCAGAAAATCATCCTCAGTTGCTTTGGCATGAATGAAGATGATGTCCGCAGGGGTGCAGCATCGATAGCAGCGTCACTGGTCGCAGCGGCCGCCAATCAAAAAGACAACAATGAACCCGAAGAGGACGATGATGCCGAGAATGAAATCTGTGACGTCGATTGAAGCGAAAATTGCGTTGGCGCAGGAGAAACTCCTGGCGGCGGAAGCTCGATACAACGCATGGGCTGAAAAGTTGCTTGCCCTGCAGAAAGAAAAGGAAGAGGTGCAGGCAGCCAACATCGCCGCGGCTCTCAGAACCAGCCGGAAGACCTATCAGGAGCTGATGACCTTTTTGGGGAAATAATCACCCGTGCC